>NZ_JAHDAP010000005.1 GCF_018499575.1 Streptococcus infantis | reverse complement strand
GGTCCGTTGGTCAAGGGGTTAAGACACCGCCTTTTCACGGCGGTAACACGGGTTCGAATCCCGTACGGACTATGGGTGTATTGCAGATAGGTTAATAGGATATAAAAAAGTTAAAAAAACCTGTTGACAGTTAAAAGTGACTGTGATATACTAATATAGTTGTCGCTCATGAGAGAAGTGAGAGGCAAAGACCTTTGAAAACTGAACAAGACGAACCAATGTGCAGGGCACTACAACTTTATGTTGTAGTACTGAACAATGAAAAAAACAATAAATCTGTCAGTGACAGAAATGAGTGAGAACTCAAACTTTTAATGAGAGTTTGATCCTGGCTCAGGACGAACGCTGGCGGCGTGCCTAATACATGCAAGTAGAACGCTGAAGGAAGGAGCTTGCTCTTTCCGGATGAGTTGCGAACGGGTGAGTAACGCGTAGGTAACCTGCCTGGTAGCGGGGGATAACTATTGGAAACGATAGCTAATACCGCATAATAGTAGATATCGCATGATAACTGCTTAAAAGGTGCAATTGCATCACTACCAGATGGACCTGCGTTGTATTAGCTAGTTGGTGAGGTAACGGCTCACCAAGGCAACGATACATAGCCGACCTGAGAGGGTGATCGGCCACACTGGGACTGAGACACGGCCCAGACTCCTACGGGAGGCAGCAGTAGGGAATCTTCGGCAATGGACGGAAGTCTGACCGAGCAACGCCGCGTGAGTGAAGAAGGTTTTCGGATCGTAAAGCTCTGTTGTAAGAGAAGAACGAGTGTGAGAGTGGAAAGTTCACACTGTGACGGTATCTTACCAGAAAGGGACGGCTAACTACGTGCCAGCAGCCGCGGTAATACGTAGGTCCCGAGCGTTGTCCGGATTTATTGGGCGTAAAGCGAGCGCAGGCGGTTAGATAAGTCTGAAGTTAAAGGCTGTGGCTTAACCATAGTACGCTTTGGAAACTGTTTAACTTGAGTGCAAGAGGGGAGAGTGGAATTCCATGTGTAGCGGTGAAATGCGTAGATATATGGAGGAACACCGGTGGCGAAAGCGGCTCTCTGGCTTGTAACTGACGCTGAGGCTCGAAAGCGTGGGGAGCAAACAGGATTAGATACCCTGGTAGTCCACGCCGTAAACGATGAGTGCTAGGTGTTAGACCCTTTCCGGGGTTTAGTGCCGTAGCTAACGCATTAAGCACTCCGCCTGGGGAGTACGACCGCAAGGTTGAAACTCAAAGGAATTGACGGGGGCCCGCACAAGCGGTGGAGCATGTGGTTTAATTCGAAGCAACGCGAAGAACCTTACCAGGTCTTGACATCCCTCTGACCGCTCTAGAGATAGAGTTTTCCTTCGGGACAGAGGTGACAGGTGGTGCATGGTTGTCGTCAGCTCGTGTCGTGAGATGTTGGGTTAAGTCCCGCAACGAGCGCAACCCCTATTGTTAGTTGCCATCATTTAGTTGGGCACTCTAGCGAGACTGCCGGTAATAAACCGGAGGAAGGTGGGGATGACGTCAAATCATCATGCCCCTTATGACCTGGGCTACACACGTGCTACAATGGCTGGTACAACGAGTCGCAAGTCGGTGACGGCAAGCTAATCTCTTAAAGCCAGTCTCAGTTCGGATTGTAGGCTGCAACTCGCCTACATGAAGTCGGAATCGCTAGTAATCGCGGATCAGCACGCCGCGGTGAATACGTTCCCGGGCCTTGTACACACCGCCCGTCACACCACGAGAGTTTGTAACACCCGAAGTCGGTGAGGTAACCTTTTAGGAGCCAGCCGCCTAAGGTGGGATAGATGATTGGGGTGAAGTCGTAACAAGGTAGCCGTATCGGAAGGTGCGGCTGGATCACCTCCTTTCTAAGGATAAGGAAAGCACATTGGTCTTGTTTAGTCTTGAGAGGTCTTGTGGGGCCTTAGCTCAGCTGGGAGAGCGCCTGCTTTGCACGCAGGAGGTCAGCGGTTCGATCCCGCTAGGCTCCATTGGTGAGAGATCACCAAGTCATGCACATTGAAAATTGAATATCTATATCAAATAGTAACAAGAAAATAAACCGAAAACGCTGTAGTATTAATAAGAGTTTATGACTGAAAGGTCAAAAAATAAGGTTAAGTTAATAAGGGCGCACGGTGGATGCCTTGGCACTAGGAGCCGAAGAAGGACGTGACAAACGACGATATGCCTTGGGTAGCTGTAAGTAAGCGATGATCCAGGGATTTCCGAATGGGGGAACCCAACAGGTACTACCTGTTACCCATATCTGTTAAGGATATGAGGAGGAAGACGCAGTGAACTGAAACATCTAAGTAGCTGCAGGAAGAGAAAGCAAAAGCGATTGCCTTAGTAGCGGCGAGCGAAACGGCAGAAGGGCAAACCGAAGAGTTTACTCTTCGGGGTTGTAGGACTGCAATGTGGACTCAAAGATTATAGAAGAATGATATGGGAAGATCAGCCAAAGAGAGTGAGAGCCTCGTATTTTAAATAGTCTTTGTACCTAGCAGAATCCTGAGTACGGCGGGACACGAGAAATCCCGTCGGAATCTGGGAGGACCATCTCCCAACCCTAAATACTCCCTAGTGACCGATAGTGAACCAGTACCGTGAGGGAAAGGTGAAAAGCACCCCGGGAGGGGAGTGAAATAGAACCTGAAACCGTGTGCCTACAACAAGTTCGAGCCCGTTAATGGGTGAGAGCGTGCCTTTTGTAGAATGAACCGGCGAGTTACGATATGATGCGAGGTTAAGTTGAAGAGACGGAGCCGTAGGGAAACCGAGTCTGAATAGGGCGCTTTAGTATTATGTCGTAGACCCGAAACCATGTGACCTACCCATGAGCAGGTTGAAGGTGCGGTAAGACGCACTGGAGGACCGAACCAGGGCACGTTGAAAAGTGCTTGGATGACTTGTGGGTAGCGGAGAAATTCCAAACGAACTTGGAGATAGCTGGTTCTCTCCGAAATAGCTTTAGGGCTAGCGTCGACATCAAGATTCTTGGAGGTAGAGCACTGTTTGGGTGAGGGGTCCATCCCGGATTACCAATCTCAGATAAACTCCGAATGCCAATGAATTATGGTCGGCAGTCAGACTGCGAGTGCTAAGATCCGTAGTCGAAAGGGAAACAGCCCAGACCACCAGCTAAGGTCCCAAAATAATTGTTAAGTGGAAAAGGATGTGGGGTTGCACAGACAACTAGGATGTTAGCTTAGAAGCAGCTATTCATTCAAAGAGTGCGTAATAGCTCACTAGTCGAGTGACCCTGCGCCGAAAATGTACCGGGGCTAAAACAATTTACCGAAGCTGTGGATACCTTTATAGGTATGGTAGGAGAGCGTTCTATGTGTGGAGAAGGTATACCGTGAGGAGTGCTGGAACGCATAGAAGTGAGAATGCCGGTATGAGTAGCGAAAGACAGGTGAGAATCCTGTCCACCGTAAGACTAAGGTTTCCAGGGGAAGGCTCGTCCGCCCTGGGTTAGTCGGGACCTAAGGAGAGACCGAAAGGTGTATCCGATGGACAACAGGTTGATATTCCTGTACTAGAGTATGTAGTGATGGAGGGACGCAGTAGGCTAACTAAAGCAGACGATTGGAAGTGTCTGTCTAAGCAGTGAGGTGTGAATTGAGTTAAATGCTTAGTTCTATAACATTGAGCTGTGATGGGGAGCGAAGTTTAGTAGCGAAGTTAGTGACGTCACACTGCCAAGAAAAGCTTCTAGCGTTTAAACATACTCTACCCGTACCGCAAACCGACACAGGTAGTCGAGGCGAGTAGCCTCAGGTGAGCGAGAGAACTCTCGTTAAGGAACTCGGCAAAATGACCCCGTAACTTCGGGAGAAGGGGTGCTGACTTTAGGTCAGCCGCAGTGAATAGGCCCAAGCAACTGTTTATCAAAAACACAGCTCTCTGCTAAATCGTAAGATGATGTATAGGGGGTGACGCCTGCCCGGTGCTGGAAGGTTAAGAGGAGTGCTTAGCGGTAACGCGAAGGTATGAATTGAAGCCCCAGTAAACGGCGGCCGTAACTATAACGGTCCTAAGGTAGCGAAATTCCTTGTCGGGTAAGTTCCGACCCGCACGAAAGGCGTAATGATTTGGGCACTGTCTCAACGAGAGACTCGGTGAAATTTTAGTACCTGTGAAGATGCAGGTTACCCGCGACAGGACGGAAAGACCCCATGGAGCTTTACTGCAGTTTGATATTGAGTGTCTGTACCACATGTACAGGATAGGTAGGAGTCTATGAGCTCGGGACGCCAGTTTCGAAGGAGACGTTGTTGGGATACTACCCTTGTGTTATGGCCACTCTAACCCGGATAGGTGATCCCTATCGGAGACAGTGTCTGACGGGCAGTTTGACTGGGGCGGTCGCCTCCTAAAAGGTAACGGAGGCGCCCAAAGGTTCCCTCAGAATGGTTGGAAATCATTCGCAGAGTGTAAAGGTATAAGGGAGCTTGACTGCGAGAGCTACAACTCGAGCAGGGACGAAAGTCGGGCTTAGTGATCCGGTGGTTCCGTATGGAAGGGCCATCGCTCAACGGATAAAAGCTACCCTGGGGATAACAGGCTTATCTCCCCCAAGAGTTCACATCGACGGGGAGGTTTGGCACCTCGATGTCGGCTCGTCGCATCCTGGGGCTGTAGTCGGTCCCAAGGGTTGGGCTGTTCGCCCATTAAAGCGGCACGCGAGCTGGGTTCAGAACGTCGTGAGACAGTTCGGTCCCTATCCGTCGCGGGCGTAGGAAATTTGAGAGGATCTGCTCCTAGTACGAGAGGACCAGAGTGGACTTACCGCTGGTGTACCAGTTGTCTTGCCAAAGGCATCGCTGGGTAGCTATGTAGGGAAGGGATAAACGCTGAAAGCATCTAAGTGTGAAACCCACCTCAAGATGAGATTTCCCATGATTTTATATCAGTAAGAGCCCTGAGAGATGATCAGGTAGATAGGTTAGAAGTGGAAGTGTGGCGACACATGTAGCGGACTAATACTAATAGCTCGAGGACTTATCCAAAGTAACTGAGAATACGAAAGCGTAAGGATTTCTTGTAATTTGATAGATATTCAATTTTGAGTATGTAAGACTCAAAGTTAAGTGACGATAGCCTAGGAGATACACCTGTTCCCATGCCGAACACAGAAGTTAAGCCCTAGAACGCCGGAAGTAGTTGGGGGTTGCCCCCTGTGAGATATGGAAGTCGCTTAGCT
>NZ_JAHDAP010000004.1 GCF_018499575.1 Streptococcus infantis | reverse complement strand
CGGGAAGTAGCTCAGCTTGGTAGAGTACTTGGTTTGGGACCAAGGTGTCGCAGGTTCGAATCCTGTCTTCCCGATTGGTCAACATTTTGATTGAGGCAGATGCCTTTTTTTATTTTTAAATAAAAAGTAATTATAAATCATCATTTATCTGTAAAATTACATTACATTTCCTTATATGTTTTGTTTCGTTTCCATTTCAAAAACTAATAATCTGGTGAAGAATTATCCTAATGATAGTTCTTTTTTTTTATTTTTGGTATTCTAGACATATGAAAAGAATCAGAATTGATGTTGTTGTTGTTCCTTTAAGTGGACATTTGTATCCAACAATGAATTTATTAGTACCTTTACTGAATAATCCTCAGTATGAGATTCGTTTATTCACAGGTCCTCAGAAAAAAGAAGTTGCTGAAGTTGCTGGTTTCACTGTTGTTCCTATACTAGAGAATCACATCGAAGAGTTTGAACGCGCAGCAAATAATGATCAGCAATTAGGAGTTTTGTCAGCCTATCATCAACTTTCTGAAAGTATTGATTTAATTAATTTAGTTTCAGATCAATTATTAGAAGAGTGGAGCAAAAATAGGCCAGATATAGTTATTGCTGATTTTATTACGTTGTCTGGTGGTTTGGTGGCTAATCAACTTGGAATTCCCTGGATAACTACTATGGCTACACAATTTGTTTTAGAAACTACTGATGGGCCTCCTTGTTTTATTGGTGGCATGGGGAGTCCAAAGAATTTTTGGCAGGCTACAATACAATTTTTGGGGAGAAAAGCAACTCGTATAGTGAAATGTATTGTATCTTTTTCATTCCGTGATCGTTTAAAGAGATATAAATTCAAAGTATATAACCAACTCGGTCAGGAGACAATTTATTCTCCTTATTCCATTCTCGTCATTGGCATGAAAGAATTAGAACTTAAAAAGGGCTTTCCAGAGCATTTTAGTTGGGTGGGCCCATCAGGAGCTTCAGTTGAGGCCGGAGAGGATTATCCTTTAGATTTAACTCCTTTTACTGATCGAAAGAAAGTTTTGGTGACTTGTGGGACACAGCTAGCTTGGGCAAAAGACAATGTGATCTATCAAGCTAAGCAACTTGCGAAAGCTCATCCGGATTGTCACTTTTTTGTGACTCGTGGCGTTGGTGGGGAAGCTTTTCAATGTGAGAATCTCATGGAGAATTTGTACGTTGTTTCTTATCTTCCTTATAAGGAGTATATCCCTCAGATGGATTACGTGATTCATCACGGGGGGGCTGGAATTTTTTATCAATGCATTATTTATGGTAAGCCAGCTTTGATATTACCTCATGATTATGATCAATTTGATTATGCCGTTCGTGGGGTTGAGGCCGGTATTGCTTTTACAGCTAAAAGAGATAACAGCAAGGCAATTGGACAAGCCTTTGATAGTTTATTAGCTAAAGAGGATTGGTCGGAATTAGAGATTTTACGCCAAGCTGCACATTCTTACCATCCGACGGAAATTTTAGAGAGTGAAATCCACCGTCTGTTAGCGGATAAGGAGAAAGAATGATGAAAAAAGTATTAGTTACGGGAGCCACTGGTTTCTTGGGGAAATATGTCGTAGAAGAATTAGTCGAGTATGGTTATCAGGTTCGAGCTTTTGGTAGAAACAATAAGGTTGGTCAATCTTTGGAGAATTCTTCGGTTAGTTTTTTTCAGGGTGATTTGACCAAAGCTGATGATGTGCTAGAGGCTTGCAAGGGGATGGACCTGGTCGTTCATGCGGGAGCCCTGTCAACAGTTTGGGGTCCTTGGGAAGATTTTTTTCAGGCTAATGTTTTAGGAACAAAATATGTTCTCGAGGCATGTCACCAAACAGGTATTCAACGTTTAGTCTATGTATCCTCACCAAGCATCTATGCTGCTCCTAAGGATCAGTTGGCTATCAAAGAAAGTGACGCTCCAGAGGAAAATAATCTCAATAATTATATCCGTAGCAAATTGGCTTCAGAGAAGCTCTTTAAAGATTATCCAGATGTTCCGAGTATTATCTTGAGGCCTCGGGGGCTGTTTGGAATTGGAGATACCAGCATTTTGCCACGAGTGATTAATCTGAGTCAAAAAATTGGTATTCCTTTAATTGGAGATGGGCGTCAGCTCATGGACATGACTTGCGTGGAAAATGTTGCTCTGGCAATCCGTTTGGCCATAGAAGCTCCAGAAGCCAAAGGTGAGGTTTATAACATTACTAATGGTGAACCGAGGGCTTTTAGAGATTTGTTAGAGGAAAGTTTGACAGGTCTGGGTTATCCAATCAAATATAGAAAAATTCCAGCATCTCTCTTATCAGGAATTGCAAGTAGTTTAGAATTTCTATACAAGACCTTGAACCTTAAAGGGGAGCCACCTCTAACTCGATATACCTATTATCTGCTCCGCTATAGTCAAACGCTGGATATTAGCAAGGCTATGAGGGAATTGGGGTATCATCCGAAAATTAGTATTTCAGAAGGGATTGAACAATATGTCCAAGATTATCGAAAGCATTGAGTATTTCTCAGCGGGATACTGTACTAGTTATGCTGGTTTGCTTTTTAAGGGTGTCAAAAATAGAAAGATGACTTTCCCAGCAGGCGTCTTTTTGATCAAACATAGGGATAAGGGTTATGTACTTTATGATACTGGCTATCACTACGATATTAAGACCAAGTTACGATATGCTTTATATCGCTTGGGGACGCCCGTTCAAATGACGGAGCAGGATCAGATTTCGCATTTGCTGAAGGCTAAAGGAATTAAACCAGAAGAAATTAATTTTGTCCTGCTGTCTCATCTACATCCAGATCATTTAGGAGGGGCTAGCTTCTTTCCGAACGCAAGCTTTATCCTAACCCAGGAAGTGTATGATGTTTACAAGAAACCAAAACTAAAAGATTTAATTTTTAAAGAATTTTTGCCGAGTGACTTCGAGGAAAGATTGACAGTCATCAAGGCAGATCGGCAAAACTCCAACTTCAATTATCGTTTCACCAATGATCTTTTTGGAGACGGAAGTATCCTGGTAGCTTCTATTGATGGGCATGCCAAGGGCCAAGCCTGTCTCTTTATTCCAGATTATCATCTCTTTATCGCAGCGGATCTTTGTTGGGGAATTGACCTTTTACCTTACACCAAACAGATGCATCTGGTTCCTTCCTTGGTGCAAGATAGTAAGGATGACTATATCAAAGGAACAGAGCTCTTGGAAGAGGTTTTAAAGGATGGAATAGAAGTGCTAGTTAGCCATGACCCTGTAGAAAGGATTGAGCGGATCTTGTATGAAAAAAATAACCTTTCTTAAAACCTTTATCCAAACTCGTTGGCTACATAATTTTAAATCTCGAAAAGCCTTAGAAAGCTATCAGAAAAAGCAACTAGATGTCTATATGGAATTTCTAAAACATGAGTCACCTTATTTTAAAAATGGTGTACCCAGTGATTTTGATCATATGGATAAAGCATTTATGATGACGCATTTCAATGAGCTTAATACTCAAGGTGTGGATAGAGATGAGGCCTTAGCTTTGGCTATCGAAAGTGAAAAGACCAGGAATTTTACAGAGCTCAAGGGAGAAATAGCTGTCGGGCTGTCTTCTGGAACATCTGGACATCGGGGACTTTTTATCACAACTGAAAAAGAACGAAGTATGTGGGCGGCGGCTATCTTGGCAAAGATGTTGCCCAAAGGTCACCTTTTTGGACATCGTATAGCCTTTTTTTTGAGAGCTGATAATGAATTGTATCAGACCATCAATACGGCGCTCATTCGTTTAGAGTACTTTGATATTTTCAAGAATACAGATGAGCATATCGAGCGTCTCAACAATTATCAACCGACCATCGTGGTGGCGCCTGCTTCTATGTTGATTGAATTGAGTAAGCGTCTAAAAGCTGGAGAACTAAAGATTCATCCACAAAAAGTTGTTTCGGTGGCTGAAATCTTGGAAGATAGTGACAGAGAACGGATTTCTGAGGCTTTTGCATTACCAGTTATTGACCAAGTCTATCAAGCAACAGAAGGTTTTCTAGCTTGTACTTGTTCGGCTGGGAATCTGCATCTTAATGAAGACATCATCTTTGTGGAAAAGCACTACTTGGATGACCGACGTTTTTATCCAGTAATAACGGATTTCAAGCGAAGCAGTCAACCTGTTTACCGCTACAAACTTAATGATATCTTGGTTGAGAATCCTGAACCTTGTTCATGTGGTTCTCATTATACAAGGATTGACAAGGTCGAAGGTCGCTCTGATGACATCTTCTACTTTGAAGATCAGGATGGAGGACAGGTGACAATCTATCCTGATTTTATCAGGCGTTGTATTCTCTTTGTGGAAAATGTTGGAGACTATCAAGTCAAACAACATTCTGAGAAGTTAGTGGAAGTTTGTCTGAGTCGAAGGGACGAGCAATTGGAAACAGCCATTACAGAGCAATTTCGACTCTTGGCTCAACAAAAAGAGTTTAAAGCACCTGAAATACAATTTTCAGATTATCAATGGGATACAAGTCGTAAGCTCAAGCGTATCCAACGTTTATGAAAGGACAAAAGATTATGACAGAAGTAAAAAGACATGTAGAAATTGCAGGCTATGGAGTTTGCCTCCCAAAAAACACAGTGCAATTTAAAGACCACACGCGTTATCGTGTCGTAGAAAATGAAGAAACACAGCTAGATTTGGCAGAAGCAGCTATCCAAGCTGCGCTTGAAAATGCAAATTTGAGTATGAAAGACATTGATTGCCTTGTATCAGCTAGTGCGGTTGGTGTTCAACCTATTCCGTGTACAGCTGCTTTGATTCATGAGCGCGTAGCAAAAGGGCACTCCATCCCAGCCATGGATATCAATACGACTTGTACAAGTTTTATCTCAGCACTATCAACTATGTCGTACTTGATTGAAGCTGGAGAATATCATCGCGTTTTGATTGTATCTAGTGAAGTTGGTAGCTTGGGTCTCAATCCGAAGCAAAAAGAAAGTTATGAACTCTTTGGTGATGGAGCCGCAGCCTTTATTTTTCAAGCAAGTGACAAGGATAAGGGAGTGATAGCAAGTCTTCAACGGACTTGGTCGGAGGGGGCTCACGATACTGAAATCCGTGGAGGTTTGACTTCTTATCAGCCAAAAGAGTACTCTGAAGAGACGAAGACGAATTTCATGTTTGATATGAAAGGGAAGAAAATCCTCTTGCTTTCTGCTCGTGTTATTCCTGAAATGTTCCAAGAATTCCAAGAGAAATCTGGTATTTCTAAAGATGCTGTAGACTATATTATCCCACACCAAGCTAGTCGAGCATTACCACTTGTCATGGATAAATTAGGAGTTGGCAAAGACAAGTACCTTAACATCGTTAGTGATTATGGAAATATGGTTTCTGTTGCGGTACCTTTTGGATTGGCTTATGCACTCGATTATGGCTATGTGAAGGAAGGAGATACCATCTTCTTGATGGGGACTGCGGCTGGTATGACGGTTAATATGTTGGCGTTGAAATTGTAAAACGAGAGCAGGCACATGTAAGTTGCCTGCTTTTTAAATGATTTTATAGGTAGAAGTATCGGCCTAAACAGGAAAAAGCTTGCTAAGTTTTATGAAACTGAGTATACTAGAAGGTAATAAGCGTTTTCAGATAGTATATGAGGGAGTATACTTAGAAGTTGAGAGGGAGATATGGGGACAAGAAAATTTCGATTATTGATGTCCAAGTATGGCTTTAGTATTGCGATTATCCTGATAGAATTATTTGTTATTTTTGGAATTATTCTTTACATGAGCCAGATTGCTCCACTTGTTTGGGTCATTCTTGTGTTTCTCATCAGCATAGCAACCGTTATAGCGATTGTCAATCGTTCCATGTCGCCAGAGAGCAAGGTGACTTGGTTGATTGTGACCTTTGTGCCTGTGTTTGGTCCATTACTTTATATCATGTTTGGTGAGCGCCGACTATCAAAAAAAGAGCTGAAACAACTCAGAGAATTGCGTTCGATTACTTTACAAGAGAAGCATGAAGATAGTCTTCATAAGAACCTACAAGAAACAGATAAATCTGCCTACGGGATTATCAACGCTTTGCTACATATGGATAGCAATGCGGAAGTCTATGAGCATACGGATTCACAATTTTTCGAAAATGGAAAAGAAATGTGGCAGCAGATGCTGGAGGATCTAAAGAGAGCTAAAAAATTTATTTTTCTAGAATACTACATTGTCGAAGAGGGGTTAATGTGGGATAGCATGCTTGAGATTCTGGAAGAAAAGGTAGCCCAGGGAGTTGAGGTTAAGATGCTCTACGACGATATTGGTTGTATGGTAACTTTGCCGGGAGATTATACGGTTCATTTGCGTTCTAAAGGAATTGATGCTCATAAGTTTAATAAGGTGATTCCTCGTATGACGGTGGCCTATAATAACCGTGATCACCGAAAAATATTAGTCATTGATGGGCAGATTTCCTATACTGGAGGGATTAACCTTGCAGACGAATACATCAATCAGATTGAACGTTTTGGACACTGGAAAGATAGTGGGATTCGTATAGATGGTCCGGCGACTCAAGCCTTCACAAGACTCTTTCTCATGAACTGGTACATCAACCGTGGAGAAATCAGTGACTTTGATCAGTATCATTTAGAAAATCAGACACGATCCGGTAGTGGACTTTGTATCCCATATGGCAGTGGGCCAAAACCAATCTACCAGATGAAGGTGGGTAAAATTGTCTATCAAAACCTGATTAATCAAGCGGAAGATTTTGTCTATATCACAACGCCTTATCTCATTATCGATTATGATTTGACAGAGGATATAAAGAATGCGGCGATGCGAGGTGTAGATGTGAGAATAGTCACACCCCACATACCAGATAAGAAACTCATTCAACTTGTAACACGGGGAGCTTATCCAGATCTTTTATCTGCGGGTGTTCGCATTTTTGAATACACACCTGGTTTTATCCATAGTAAGCAAATGATTGTTGATGATCGATTTGCGGCTGTGGGTACGATTAACTTGGATTATCGTAGCTTGGTCCACCACTATGAAAATGCAGTACTACTCTACAAAACAGAGTCAATCGCGGATATTCGCAAAGATTTTGAAGAAATTTTTGAACAATCTCAAGAAATCTTCTCGGATACCATAAATCCTACATGGTATCAAATGATGATTAAAGAAGTAACACAGTTATTTGCACCTATGCTTTAATAGAAAGAGACGGTTTTTCGTCTCTTTTTCTGTAAGCAGTTTCCTTGACATCTTATTTATTTTTCGTTATCATATGTCCATATAATATATGGGAGTCTGTGTACAGTCTGAGAGGAAGTGTTAAACTTCGACCGCACCTGATCTGGGTAATGCCAGCGTAGGGAACGATACTTGGCCTAATTTTGCACCTTTTTCATATATGAAAGAGGTTTTTCTTTTTTTCAAAGAAAAACTGTAACTTAGAAGGAGGTTTTAATGAAAGCAAGCATTGCTTTACAAGTCCTACCCCTGTCACAAGGGATTGACCGCATAGCTGTTATTGATCAAGTCATTTCTTATCTGCAAGCTCAAGGAGTGACTATGGTAGTGACACCCTTTGAAACGGTCTTAGAGGGAGACTTTGATCAACTCATGCGCATTCTCAAAGAAGCATTAGAAGTGGCAGGTCAAGGGGCAGACAATGTTTTTGCCAATGTGAAAATAAATGTAGGAGAGATTTTAAGCATCGATGATAAACTTGAAAAATATAATGAGACGGCACATTAGTCTGCTAGGATTTTTGGGTGTCTTATCTCTTTGGCAGGTAGCGGGTTTGTTAAAACTCTTACCAAAGTTTATCTTGCCGACACCACTTGAAATCCTTCAGTCTTTTGTTCGTGACAGAGAATTTCTCTGGTACCACAGCTGGGCAACCTTGAGAGTAGCCTTGTTAGGTTTGGTCTTGGGTGTCTTGATAGCCTGTATCATGGCCGTCCTTATGGATAGTCTGGGCTGGTTAAATGACCTGATTTACCCAATGATGGTGGTTGTCCAGACCATACCGACCATTGCCATAGCGCCTATTCTGGTTTTGTGGCTTGGTTATGGAATCTTGCCCAAGATTGTCTTGATTATCTTGACGACAACCTTCCCTATTATCGTCAGTATTCTAGATGGATTTAGGCATTGTGACAAGGACATGCTGACCTTGTTTAGTCTGATGCGAGCAAATCCTTGGCAAATCCTGTGGCATTTTAAAATCCCTGTCAGCCTGCCCTACTTTTATGCAGGATTGAGGGTCAGTGTCTCCTACGCCTTTATCACAACAGTGGTATCTGAGTGGTTGGGAGGCTTTGAAGGACTTGGTGTCTACATGATTCAGTCCAAGAAACTGTTTCAGTATGATACCATGTTTGCGATTATTATTCTGGTATCGCTTATCAGCCTTCTGGGTATGAAATTAGTGGATATCAGTGAAAAATATGTGATTAAATGGAAACGTTCATAGAACAATAATGTTTGAGAAAAAGAAAAGAGGAAATTAAAATGAAGAAAACATGGAAAGTGTTTTTAACGATTGTAACAGCCCTTGTAGCTGTCGTGCTGGTGGCCTGTGGCCAAGGAACTGCTTCTAAGGACAATAAAGAAGCAGAACTCAAAAAAATTGACTTTATCCTAGACTGGACACCAAATACCAACCACACAGGACTTTATGTAGCCAAAGAAAAAGGCTATTTTAAGGAAGCTGGAGTGGACGTGGACTTGAAATTGCCACCAGAAGAGAGTTCATCTGATTTAGTAATCAACGGTAAGGCGCCATTCGCTATCTATTTCCAAGACTATATGGCTAAGAAATTGGAAAAAGGGGCAGGCATTACTGCCGTTGCAGCGATTGTAGAACACAATACATCAGGAATTATCTCTCGTAAGTCTGACAATATCAATAGTCCAAAAGATTTGGTTGGTAAGAAATATGGAACCTGGAATGACCCGACTGAGCTTGCTATGCTGAAAACCTTGGTAGAATCTCAAGGTGGAGACTTTGAGAAGGTTGAAAAAGTACCAAACAACGACTCAAACTCTATCACACCGATTGCCAATGGCGTTTTTGATGCTGCTTGGATTTACTACGGTTGGGATGGAATTCTTGCTAAATCGCAAGGTGTGGATGCCAACTTTATGTACTTGAAGGACTATGTTAAAGAGTTTGACTACTACTCACCAGTTATCATCGCTAACAACGATTATCTGAAAGACAACAAAGAAGAAGCTCGCAAAGTAATCCAAGCCATCAAAAAAGGCTACCAATATGCCATGGAGCACCCAGAAGAAGCAGCCGATATCCTCATCAAGAATGCACCTGAACTCAAGGATAAACGTGACTTCGTCATTGAATCTCAAAAATACTTGTCAAAAGAGTATGCTAGCGACAAGGAAAAATGGGGACAATTTGATGCGGATCGCTGGAATGCCTTCTACAAATGGGATAAAGAAAATGGTATCCTTAAGGAAGACTTGACTGATAAAGGGTTCACTAACGAATTTGTGAAATAATGACAGAAATTAGACTAGAACACGTAAGCTATGCCTACGATGATGAAAAGATTTTAGAGGATATTAACCTGCAAGTGACTTCAGGTGAAGTGGTCTCTATCCTAGGACCCAGTGGTGTAGGAAAGACAACCCTCTTTAACCTGATTGCAGGCATTTTAGAAGTCCAGTCAGGACGAATCATTCTTGACGGAGAGGAAAATCCCAAGGGGCGCGTGAGCTATATGTTACAAAAGGATCTGCTTTTGGAACATAAGACGGTGCTAGGAAATATCATCTTGCCCCTCTTAATTCAAAAGGTGGATAAGGCAGAAGCTATTGCCAAAGCGGATGAAATCCTTGCTACCTTTCAGTTGACAGCCGTACGGGATAAGTATCCTCATGAACTCAGTGGTGGGATGCGCCAGCGTGTGGCTTTGCTCCGAACCTACCTTTTCGGGCATAAACTCTTTCTTCTAGACGAGGCCTTCAGTGCCTTAGACGAGATGACTAAGATGGAGCTTCATGCCTGGTATCTTGATATTCATAAACAGCTAGGTCTGACGACACTCATCATTACGCATAGTATCGAGGAGGCCCTTAACCTTAGTGACCGTATCTATATCTTGAAAAATCGCCCTGGGCAGATTGTTGCTGAAATTAAACTAGATTGGTCTGATGCAGAAGACAAAGAAGTTCAAAAAATTGCCTATAAACGTCAAATATTAGAAGAGTTGGGCTTAAATAATTAGAAAGATAGGGAGTTGGTGAGGTTGCTACTTTGCCAGCTCTTTTTTGTCTATAAATGGAAATTCTGATAGATAAAAAGTGATATAATTGAGGTATGGTGTTGTGATGAAAAAAGATGAAAGTGATAAAATTGAAGCAAGGAAGGATATAAATAATAATTCTCAAATGAGCGAAGTTAGAAAGCTAGCGCTACAGAACGGAATTTATTCAAATCCTATCAAAAAAAGCCGTAAAAAAATGACTGAGGAACAAATAATCGAAGCTGTTAGTGGTGGAAATATGATGTAAAGAGTTATCTCATTGATGTGAACTAATTGAAAAATAATCCTGAATTTCACAAGATATTGAGTTTTATCAATACAGCAGATTCTAAACAAATGAAGGGAGCTGAGGGGCATGAAAGATGATTTTGAAGAAGTAAATTGGTCCGAGTATTGCTATAAAGAAAATGATGGTGATATAATTTGGTGGGTTGATACAGCCTGGTTCGCTAGAGGGTTGATGTTAATTACATTTGATAAAAAGAAGTTCTATAATCTTTTTAAAGATTATCCTCACAATATGACTGAAGAAGAAGTTAGAATTTTTGATAGAGAAAATCCTTACTGGAGAGATTTTTTCTCTCGATAATAGAATATGAATTATAGCTAAAAAACTGTGAAAAACTCACACTAGAAAAAACTTCGGTACATCATTAATGATACCGAAGTTTTTTCTAGACTTTACGAAATATTTCTTAGATTTGATGATAAATAACATACTTTCAAAGGATTTGAAAGCTAGCTGTAACTTCTTTATTATAACATAATTGTAGGATAGAAAATGAAATGGGAATTGCTTGCTATTGGTAGCTATTTTTAAAACTCAGTATTTTCAAGGTCTTAGCCCTAAAAATTTGACTTATAGAGTCTTAAATGATAGTATAGTCAAAGATGGTCAAAGTTGAAGAAGGAGGTAGTAAGCTATGAAATTTAAAAATACATCGGACCATATTGAAGCCTATATCAAGGCGATTTTAGAACAATCTGGTATCGTAGAATTGCAACGAAGCCAGCTAGCGGATACCTTTCAAGTCGTACCTAGCCAGATTAACTATGTGATTAAGACTCGTTTTACAGAGAGTAGAGGCTATCTAGTTGAGAGCAAACGTGGTGGCGGGGGCTATATTCGCATTGGTCGAATTGAATTCTCGAACCATCATGATATGCTTCGTGATTTGTTGTATTCTGTGGATGATGAGGTTAACCAAGCATTCTTTGAAGATGTTTTAAGACTCTTAGTCGAACAAGAACTCTTGACCCGCCAAGAGATGAATTTATTATTAGCTATGGGGACAGACCGAATTCTAGGTGAGGAAGCTAATCGTATTCGTGCCAATATGCTTCGTCAGTTGTTGCATGAAGTTGATAGAAAAGGAAAATAAAACGACATGAAATATTCAAAAGCATTGAGAGAATGCATCGATAGCGCCTTTCTGGTAGCGAGTCGCTTTGATGCAGATTACCTAGAATCATGGCACCTACTGATTGCCATGGCCAATCATAGCTACAGTGTTGCTGGAGCAACTTTAAATGAATTCCCGTATGAGATTGATCGTTTAGAGGAAGTGGCTGTAGAGTTGACAGAAGCCAACTATAACCACAAGGAAGATTACAAGGAACTCCCCTTCTCCTACCGCTTAAATGTCTTACTATTAGAAGCGGAACATGTTGCTTCGGTGGTACATGCCAAAGCATTGGGTACTGAGCACCTTCTATACGCTATCTTGCATGATGGCAACGCCCTAGCAACTCGCATTCTGGAAAAAGCAGGTTTCTCCTATGAAGACCAGAAGGACCAAGTCAAGATTGCTGGGCTTCGTCGTAGTCTTGAGGCGCGTGCTGGTTGGACAAAAGAAGATTTGAAAGCCCTTCGTCAGCGCCATCGCTCAGTTGCAGATAAGCAAAATTCTATGGCAAATATGATGGGGATGCCTCAAACTCCAAGTGGAGGTTTGGAAGATTACACTCATGATCTTACAGAACAAGCCCGTTCAGGCAAATTAGAGCCAGTCATCGGGCGTGACCAAGAAATCTCTCGTATGATTCAAATCTTGAGTCGAAAAACAAAAAACAATCCAGTTCTAGTTGGAGATGCAGGTGTTGGTAAAACAGCTCTGGCACTTGGCCTTGCGCAACGAATTGCCAACGGAAATGTACCTGATGAAATGGCTAAGATGCGAGTCCTAGAACTTGATTTGATGAATGTGGTTGCAGGAACCCGTTTCCGTGGAGACTTTGAAGAACGTATGAACAATATCATCAAAGATATCGAGGAAGACGGAAAGGTTATCCTCTTTATCGATGAGCTTCATACGATTATGGGATCAGGAAGTGGTATCGATTCGACCTTGGATGCGGCTAATATCCTGAAACCTGCCCTAGCGCGTGGAACTCTGAGAACTGTTGGGGCAACCACTCAGGAAGAATACCAAAAACACATCGAAAAAGACGCAGCCCTTTCTCGTCGCTTTGCAAAAGTGATGATTGAGGAACCAAGTGTGGCTGATAGTATGGCTATCTTACAGGGCTTGAAGGCAACTTATGAGAAACACCACCATGTTCAAATTACAGATGATGCAGTCGAAACAGCTGTCAAAATGGCACATCGCTATTTGACTAGTCGTCACTTGCCAGACTCAGCGATTGATCTTTTGGATGAAGCGGCAGCAACTGTCCAAAATAAATCGAAACATGCTAAAAAAGATGAGTCAGGTTTAACACCTGCAGATAAGGCCCTGATGGATGGCAAATGGAAGCAAGCTACTCAACTCATTGCAAAAGAGCAGGAAGTTCCAGTCTATAAAGATCTAGTAAAAGAATCTGATATTTTGACAACCTTGAGTCGCTTGTCAGGTATTCCAGTTCAAAAATTGACACAAACGGATGCTAAGAAGTATCTCAACCTTGAAACTGAGCTGCATAAACGGGTTATCGGACAGGAACAAGCGGTATCTAGTATCAGTCGTGCCATTCGGAGAAATCAATCGGGTATCCGCAATAACAAACGTCCGATTGGTTCCTTTATGTTCCTTGGACCGACAGGTGTTGGTAAAACTGAATTGGCCAAGGCTTTGGCAGAAGTTCTCTTTGATGACGAGTCTGCTCTTATCCGCTTTGACATGAGTGAATACATGGAAAAATTTGCGGCTAGTCGTCTTAACGGAGCTCCTCCAGGGTATGTCGGTTACGAAGAAGGTGGCGAATTGACCGAGAAGGTTCGTAACAAACCTTACTCAGTCTTGCTCTTTGACGAGGTCGAAAAAGCCCACCCAGATATCTTTAATGTTCTCTTGCAGGTCTTAGACGATGGTGTCTTGACAGACAGTAAGGGTCGCAAGGTTGATTTCTCCAATACCATCATCATCATGACTTCAAACCTTGGTGCGACAGCTCTTCGTGATGACAAGACAGTCGGTTTTGGAGCTAAAGATATTCGTTTTGATCAGGAAAATATGGAAAAACGAATGTTCGAAGAGTTGAAAAAAAATTATCGCCCAGAGTTTATCAACCGTATTGATGAAAAAGTGGTCTTCCATAGCTTGTCAAGTCAAGATATGCAGGACGTGGTTAAGATTATGGTCAAACCATTGATTGCAAGCCTGGCAGAAAAAGGCATTGACTTGAAACTCCAAGCATCTGCCCTTAAGCTTCTAGCTCAGAAGGGATATGATCCAGAGATGGGAGCTCGCCCACTGCGCAGAACCCTGCAAACAGAAGTAGAAGACAAACTAGCAGAGCTCCTTCTTACAGGTGAACTGAAAGAAGGTAAGACACTTAAAATTGGTGTCAAAGCAGGTCAATTGAAATTCGACATTGTATAAAACAAGAACTATGAATCTATAATTTGTAGATCCGCCCTCTTTATTGCCATCAAAAGCAGAAAGGAAGTAGAAGATGATGAATCAGATAATTCCAACCGGGATGACAGAAAAAGAGTACTTTGAAGTTCACGCTAGTCAAGCTGAATTTTTAGACTGGTACCACAAGCAAGCACTCCCTCAGTATGAAAAACCAAGCGTGACTGTGGATATGGTAGCCTATTGCTTTGTAGAAGGGAAAATGAAACTCTTTCTGATTCGTCGGAAGGCACACCCTTTTCAAAATTGCTTAGCGCTAGTTGGTGGTTTTATGGATAAAGGGGAAGATGCTGCCCATGCTTGTCAACGTGAGGTAAAAGAAGAAATCAATCTTGATCTTCCACTGGAAAAGATTGAGCAGCTAGTGACAGTATCTACTCCTGATCGTGATCCCAGAGGGTGGACAGTTACCATTGCCCACTTGGTTTACCTACCCAGTCGAGCTCTTGACTTGGCTAAGGCAGGAGATGATGCAAAAGAAGTCGTTCTTGTGGATGTCGATTTTCACACAGGCAAGTGTTACTTGGATGGTAAAGAACTTGAGGAGAAGGACTTTGCATTTGACCACTTATCCATTATTCAAACATCCATCAAGAAGATTCAAAAAGCTATCGACTATGACTCTCGTTTCCTTTATTTACTAGAGGATGAATTCACAGTGGATGATGGTTTAGCCCTCCTTGAGACTCTATGTCCAGGCAAATCATGTACGAGTGATAGTTTCTTAACGAAATATGGTGATCGTTTAGAGGAAGTTGGTTTTAAACGGATTCCTCAAAAGGAAGTTATCACTATTTATCGATTAAAATAAAAAGTGAGGTCGGAATTTTCCCGACCTCTTTTTGTTTAAGGATGTTTATCTTTATTAGAATTGCTCATAAATCGAATGAATAAATCTTTGTATTTATATTTTAAATAGGTTTCGTGTAAATACAATAAAGCTACATAGACAATCATGAAAATGGCAGTTAAGTAAAACAAATCAAATGTTGTTTGAGCGTAATGAGTAGCACCCCCATAAGAACAGAAAGCAGCTAAAATCAACCAAGGAAGATACTTGTAATATTTGCTTAACATAAGCCCACACCTCCAATATCCTATTTCAATTTTATTATAGTCCTTCAAGAAAAAAAATGCAAGCGATTTCACTTTAAAATATTGCATTTTAGTAGGAAAATTTTCCTGTTTTTTAAAATCTTTTACGAATAAAAGATATAGGAGGAATAAGAAAATAAATGTACTCAAAAATAATTCTAAAAAATTTTAGATAAATAGTTGACAGAATCAAAAACAAATATTACAATAATGTTACAGAAGTATTTCATAACATTGCAAAAAGATTACATAGGAGGCCATCATGAAAACAAACCATTCCATTCGATTAGTTGCAGTAGCTGTACTAGCTTCCACTTTGCTTTTAGGAGCATGCGGAAATAAAAAAGAAGAAGCTAAAAACGACAATGCAACTAAAACAACACAAACGACGTCAAGTTCAAAGGCAAACTCTTCTAACAAAGAAGGTAAAACTCAAGCTTCAACCAGTACTACGACTTCAGAAAAAACCAAAGCTTCCTCTGAACAAGCATCAAGTCCAACAACTCAAGGACAAGAGTCCAATCAAGCAGCGCAAACTCCATCAAATCAACAAGGAACACAAGCAAAACCAAATCAGTCAACCTATGATCCAACAACTGATCGTAAACTTCAAGACAAACAGGCAGAGAATAACAAACGTTATAAAGGGGTCTTGACTATGGTGGATAGAGATTTCTCAGCTGCAGCTGGGAGTTGGAAGGGTGCTAATGGTGAAACTATCACTGTCTCATCAGGTGGCCAGTTTACAGTGGAATCTGCTGATGGTAAGAAAGAAAACTACTCTATCCAAAGCTATTCTTATACCCTTGATGATGGAAAATACAATGCTGAAGTAGGTGGTGGAAAAGTTATTCAAATTACAACAGGAGCGGACGGTACGGTATCTAGTGTTGTCTTGATTCAACCATAGAATTTAGTACTAAAATAATTTGTTTAAAAATAGCTCAGTTGATGAGTACCTACAGCATTCCCAGTTGATAAGACGTCATAAATGAACTCCAGAGATGAGACTAACTTAAGAGTATATGTAAACATGTCTACCTAAACTGACCGTTTTTCACTTAGTTTCTTTCAGAGAAAGTGGTATAATGAAAAAATCAAAGGGAAACGAGTGATGAATCAATCAATGCCAGATAAATTAATTTTACCTCAAAACACACGACTCATGGGAGTACTTCTTGGCTTTATAGGTGGTTCTTTGGATGTGTTCTGTCACATCCAGTACCACAGCTTGGTGGCAACACAGACAGGGAACATTCTCCTACTGATATCTGATTGGCACGACTCAAATGTTATCAATACGATGCTACGATTCTGCTCCATTATTTTCTTTTCTCTAGGATTTCTGTTTGCCCTACACATGAAAGAATACCGCAAAACGGCCTACTGGCGGGTTAAGATGTTGCTCCCCTTATTTATCGGGACCCTTATTTTGCCTTTCTTTTCAAGATTTCCTCTATTAGAAGTTCCTTTCATTGCTTTTGGAACAGGAATGATGATGCTAACATTTACGGGTAGTTTGATTGAAGATCATCCCTATGTCATTTTTATGACTTCTGGAAATTACCGAAAAATGCTGATTGCTTTGTATCGCGTCGTTAGAGGAGAAGGAGACGTTCAAGAATATCGTCGCCAAGCTTTAAACTATGGGATTGTTGTAGGGAGTTTTATAGTAGGGGCAATTAGTTTGGCTATATCTATGCATTTTCTTCATGAATGGTCTGTTTGGATTATCAGCCTCAATTTGTTTTTGATTATGTCCTACTATATAGCTAGAGTGAAGCAATTAGATTTAAGAGATGAAAATATATAAAAAGGCAAGGCTCATTTTTGAGCTTTGCCTTTTTGTGAAGTAGATAGAAGATTATATTTTCTCTAACTGCAAGAGTGCTTCAATCTCAGCCAGGGTACTGGCTTGTGAGATAGCTCCACGGAGTTTAGCGGCGCCAGATGTTCCACGGAGATAGTGAGGAGCTAGGCCACGGAATTCACGGACAGCAACCTTTTCTCCCTTGAGATCAATCAAGCGTTTCAAGTGCTCGTAGGCGATTTTCATCTTGTCTTCGAAGGTCAAATCAGGAAGGATTTCTCCCGTTTCAAAGTAGTGATTGATCTGGTTGAAGAGGTAGGGGTTTCCCATGGCTGCGCGTCCAATCATAACAGCGTCAGCACCGACTTCTTCGATACGTTGTTTTGCATCTTGGACAGTACGGATATCACCGTTGGCGATAAATGGAATCTTAGTCAGAGCTTGTGCAACCTTGTGAAGGGTCTCAAGATCCGCATGGCCAGTATACATTTGCTCACGGGTACGACCGTGCATGGCAAGGGCAGAAACACCTGCAGCTTCAGCAGCGAGGGCGTTTTCTACTGCTAAGGATGGGTCAGACCAGCCTGTACGCATTTTGACAGTGAGAGGGATATCAAGGACAGATTGAACCTTGTTAATGATAGAATAGATCTTGTCTGGATCCTTGAGCCACATAGCACCAGCCTCGTTTTTTACGATTTTATTAACTGGGCAGCCCATGTTGATATCGACGATATCGGTCTTGGTATTTTCTTGAATAAATTCTGCTGCGCGTGCGAGGCTATCTTCGTCACTACCAAATAGCTGGATAGAAACTGGGTTTTCTCCTTCATCGATATGAAGCATGTGAAGAGTCTTTTCGTTATTGTATTGGATTCCTTTGTCAGAGACCATTTCCATGACCACGAGCCCAGCTCCAAGTTCTTTTGCAATAGTACGAAAGGCTGAGTTTGTCACACCGGCCATGGGTGCGAGGACCGTCCGGTTTGGGATCTCGACGTTCCCAATCATAAAAGGTGTATTAAGATTTGTCACGAATGAGTTCCTCCAAGTCGTTTTCATCAAAGTTGTAAGTAGTTTGGCAGAATTGACAAGTGATTTCCGCCCCGTGGTCTTCATCCTTCATTTCCTGTAAATCTGAGCTCGGAAGGCTTGCAAGGGCGTTCATAAATCGTTCTTTGCTGCAGTCACATTGGAAACGAATTTCTTCTTCAGACAAACGTTTGTATGGTTCGTCGCCGTAGATAGCCTTGAGAAGTGCTTCGATATGGTCGTCGCTTTCTAGAAGAGTCGAAATGGCTGGCATTTCTTGGATACGTTTTTCAAAACGGGCGATTTCTTTTTCCTTGGCCCCTGGTAGAACTTGGAGAAGGAAACCACCTGCGACCTTGACCTTGTCTTCGTCATCTAAAAGGACATTAAGGCCAACAGCAGAAGGCGTTTGTTGACTTTCTGTAAGATAGAAAGCTAGGTCTTCACCGATTTCTCCAGAGATGAGAGGCGTCATGGAATTGTAGGGATTTCCAGTGCCATAGTCTGTAATTACTAGAAATTGACCATTACCAACAAAAGGCCCAACCAAGACTTCGCCTGTTGCAGTTTTTTTGATGTCGACGCCAGGATTTTGAACGTAGCCTTTGACGTTACCCTTGGTATCGGCGACGGTGATAATGGCACCGAGGGAGCTGGTTCCAAGAACCTTGACAGTCAGTTTGGTATTTCCTTTTTCATTGGCAGCGAGAATTTGGCTGGCGATTAAAGTACGACCAAGCGCTACGGTTGAACTAGCTTGGGTTTGGTGTTTTTCTTGAGCAGTACGGACTGTTTCCGTGCTATCTAGAACAAAAGCACGAAAAGATCCACTTTCTGATATTGTTTTAATAATTTTATCCATAGCTACTATTTTAGCATAAAAATGCCCAAAGGGGGAGTGGTGTGTTTGCTAGCCTTTCAAATTGTTTCACTTATAATTGTCAATATTAGGATGGCAAAGAAATTGGGCTTTTTAGAATATTTTTATTGATATCTTAGCTTTCCTTAAAATATGCTAAAATCAACTTTTAAAAAATAGTAAACAGTTGAAAATAAACAAAGTAAAGTGGTAAAATGGGAGCAAGACAAAATAGTATTGTATGTTTGTGAAAAGATAATGAAAATTTACAGAAAAGAGTATAATGTGAATAAAAAGAAACCATACTATGTTTTTTTGGGACAAACGGTCCTGTATTTTATTATTTTACTGGGTTTGCTTTACTTCTTTAGCTATCTAGGACAAAGTCAGGGTGGCTTTATCTACAATGAATTCTAAAAGGAGATCCCTACTGTGTCAAACCAACCAATTACTGATATGATCGAGGCGATTGAACATTACGCCCAACTGCAACCAAACTATCCTGTCTACAATGTCCTTGGAGAAGAGCATACCTATGGCCAATTGAAGGCAGACTCAGATAGTTTAGCAGCCCACATTGACCAAATGGGACTTCCGGAAAAGTCACCTGTTGTGGTCTTTGGTGGACAAGAATATGAAATGTTGGCAATCTTTGTGGCTCTGACAAAATCTGGCCATGCTTATATTCCAATTGACAGCCATTCTGCCTTGGAGCGCGTGTCTGCTATTGTTGAAGTGGCTGATCCAAGTTTAATCATCGCTATCAATGAGTTTCCCATTGAAAACCCAGCTACTCTGATCTTGAACTTGGAGCAAGTCCGTGAAGCTTATGCAGCTCAGAATGCGTATGATTTGCAACATCCAGTCAAGGGGGATGATAACTACTACATCATCTTTACCTCTGGAACAACTGGAAAACCAAAAGGGGTGCAAATTTCACACGACAACTTGCTCAGTTTCACCAACTGGATGATTACGGACAAGGAATTTGCGACGCCAGAGCGTCCGCAAATGTTGGCGCAACCACCTTATTCCTTTGACTTGTCTGTCATGTATTGGGCACCGACCTTAGCTCTTGGAGGGACGCTTTTTGCCCTTCCATCAGCCATCACTCAAGACTTTAAACAACTCTTTGCGACCATCTTTTCTCTTCCAATTGCGATCTGGACTTCAACGCCATCTTTTGCAGATATGGCCATGTTGTCTGAAGATTTCAATGCTGAAAAGATGCCAGGTATTACCCATTTCTACTTTGATGGGGAAGAGTTGACCGTTAAAACGGCTCAAAAACTGCACGAGCGTTTCCCAAATGCGCGTATTATCAATGCTTACGGTCCAACGGAAGCGACGGTAGCTTTGTCAGCAGTCGCTATTACAGATGAGATGTTAGCGACTCTTAAACGTTTGCCAATTGGTTATACCAAAGAAGATTCTCCAACCTTCATCATTGATGAAGAAGGAAACAAATTGCCAAATGGAGAGCAAGGAGAGATCATCGTGTCTGGACCAGCTGTTTCAAAAGGTTATATGAATAATCCAGAGAAAACAGCAGAAGCCTTCTTCGAATTTGAAGGTCTGCCAGCCTACCACACTGGGGATGTGGGAACTATGACAGATGAAGGTCTTCTTCTTTACGGTGGACGGATGGACTTCCAGATTAAGTTTAACGGTTACCGTATCGAACTTGAGGATGTTTCTCAAAACTTGAACAAATCGAAGTATATCGAATCGGCTGTCGCAGTTCCACGTTATAATAAAGATCACAAGGTCCAAAATCTCTTGGCTTATGTCATCTTAAAAGATGGCGTCAAAGAACAATTTGAGCGCGACATCGATATCACGAAAGCTATCAAGGAAGATTTGGAGGATATTATGATGTCTTATATGATGCCGTCTAAGTTCCTTTACAGAGAGGAATTACCATTGACTCCAAATGGTAAAATTGACATTAAAGGTTTAATTAACGAGGTAAATAATAGATGATGGATTTCCTACAACAGCTACCTCATATTGAGCCGTATGGGAATCCGCAGTACTTTTTGTATGTGATTACTGCCACCTTGCCAATCTTTATCGGTCTTTTTTTCAAAAAACGCTTTGCCTGGTATGAAATATTGGTTAGTCTCTTCTTTATCGTCACTATGTTGACGGGTGGCAAGACCAATCAATTGGCTGCCTTAGGGATTTATCTGATATGGCAAATCTTGTTGGTTCTTTTTTACAAGCAGTATCGAAAAACTAAAGACGGGAAATGGACTTTCTATCTCGTTAGTCTGTTATCTTTACTTCCTATCATCTTTGTGAAGGTCCAGCCAGCTATTAATGGCACACAATCCTTGTTAGGTTTTATCGGAATTTCTTATCTGACTTTTCGTTCGGTAGGAATCATTATCGAACTCAGAGATGGAGTCATTAAGGAATTGAAGATGAGGGAATACTTGCGTTTTCTCCTCTTTATGCCGACATTTTCAAGTGGTCCCATTGATCGTTTCAAACGTTTTAATGAAAATTATCAGACGATTCCAGAGCGCGATGAGTTGATGGATATGCTAGCTGAGTCCGTCCGGTATATCATGTGGGGATTTCTGTACAAATTTATCCTAGCTCATATTTTAGGCGAGATTTTGTTACCTCCTCTAAAGAATCTAGCTTTACAGGAAGGGGGTGTCTTTAACTATTATGTGGTGGCAGTCATGTACACATTTGGTTTGGAGCTCTTCTTTGACTTTGCGGGTTATTCCATGTTTGCTATAGCTATTTCAAATCTGATGGGGATTCGTAGTCCGATCAACTTCAACAAACCCTTCTTATCAAGGGATTTGAAAGAGTTTTGGAATCGCTGGCACATGAGTTTATCTTTCTGGTTTCGTGACTTTGTCTTTATGCGCATGGTCATGGTGATGACGAGAAAGAAATTGTTTAAGAATCGAAATGTGACCTCAAGTGTCGCCTATATCCTAAACATGCTCCTTATGGGGTTCTGGCATGGAATAACGTGGTTTTACATCGCCTACGGACTCTTTCATGGGGTAGGTTTAGTGATTAATGATGCCTGGGTTCGTAAGAAAAAAACACTCAATAAGGAACGAAAGAAAGCAGGGAAAGCTCCCTTGCCTGAGAATCGCTGGGTTCAGTTGCTTGGCATGGTAGTCACCTTCCATGTCGTGATGGTCTCATTCTTAATCTTCTCTGGATTTTTGAATGATTTATGGTTTAAAAAATAAAAGGAATTAAAAAATGGATATCAAATCAGAAGTTATTGAAATTATTGATGAATTGTTTATGGAAGATGTTTCTGGCATGATGGATGAGGATCTCTTTGATGCAGGTGTCTTGGATAGTATGGGAACAGTTGAATTAATCGTGGAAATCGAGAATCACTTTGATATTCGTGTCCCGGTTACAGAATTTGGTCGTGATGACTGGAATACGGCTAATAAAATCGTAGCCGGTATTGTGGAGCTACAAAATGCTTAAACGCCTGTGGCTGATTTTTGGGCCTGTTTTTATAGCGGGATTGTTGGTTCTTCTACTAATCTTTTTTTATCCAAGTACAAGAAGCCATAATCTGACGGAGGAGAAATACTCTGCGGCTTCTGTAAGTGCAGAGAGCTTTAAGGAGAGAAGCCAAAAAGTGAGAGCTCTTACAGACCCTGATATGCGTTTTGTCCCTTTCTTTGGATCAAGTGAATGGATACGATTCGACAATATGCATCCAGGAGTATTAGCTGAAAAGTACAATCGCTCCTACCGACCCTATTTTATGGGGCAGGCAGGTGCTGCTTCACTCAGTCAGTATTTTGGGATGCAACAAATTACGTCTGAACTTGAAAATAAACAAGCGGTATTTGTAATCTCTCCACAGTGGTTTACAAAAGAGGATCATGACCCGACTATTTTTCAAACCTATTTTAACAATGATCAGTTGACGGCCTTCTTGGAAAACCAATCTGGGGATGTGGCCACTCAGTATGCGGCTAATAGACTCTTGAAGCAGAACCCAAGCGTACCGATGAAGGGGATTGTTGAAAAGTTAGCTAAAAACGAGCAATTGTCGGACTTTGATCATTCAATCATCACAGCTTCTGCAGAGTTCAATGAAAAACAAGCTGCTCTTTTTGGCCAATTCTCGATTCGAGGTCGATTAAAGTATAAAGATCATATTGAAAAATATTTGAGCAGTCTCCCAGATCAATTTTCTTATGAAGAATTGGAAAATATCGCTCGAAAAGAGGGTGAAGAAAATACAACCAATAATGATTTGGGAATGGAGAACCATTTTTACAATACTCAGTTAAAGAAAGATTTGAAAAAATGGGAAGGGTATCAAAAAAATTACAACTTTCTCAAGTCATCTGAGTACAATGATTTGCAGCTAGTGCTCGATCAATTTGCCAAATCTAAGGTGAATGTACTCTTTGTCTTTCAACCTGTCAATAAAAAATGGATGGACTATACAGGCTTGAGTGAAGAAATGTATCAACAATCTGTTGAAAAGATCCGTTACCAGTTGGAAAGCCAAGGTTTCACCAATATTGCTGATTTCTCAAAAAATGGAGGAGATCCATACTTTGTTAAGGATACGATTCATATTGGTTGGTTAGGCTGGTTGGCCTTTGATAAGGTTGTAAATCCTTTTTTAAGCAATCCAACAACAGCTCCTAATTACCAAACAAATGACCGATTCTTTAGCCAGGATTGGGCTAATTACGACGGTAATATCAAAGATTTTCAATAAATAACCAAAGAGCCTGAACCTTAGTTTGGGCTTTTTGTAATCACAGACTTTTTGCCGAATGCGAGTATAGTAGTGGATTCCTCAATTGAGTAAAGTCCAGTAAAAGAATACATAGAAAATGAAAACATAAAAATTGTTTTCATCTTTTTTCTTGACTCTGTACTAGGATGTGATATACTTAACTAGTAAACAAATAGACTAAAAGTCCTGTAATAATGGAAAAACTATTCGAAGAAAGGGGCAAATCATGAGACAATTAGCAACGGAAATTGATCATTTTTTAAATGAAGTAATCTTGAAAGCTGAAAATCAGCATGAAATTTTGATTGGTCATTGCACGAGTGAAGTGGCTTTGACAAACACCCAGGAGCATATCCTCATGCTCTTATCAGAGGAATCATTGACCAATTCTGAGTTGGCACGTCGCCTTAATGTCAGTCAAGCGGCTGTTACCAAGGCTATTAAATCTTTGATTAAAGAGGGGATGCTGGAAACGTCTAAGGATCCTAAGGATGCTCGAGTGATTTTTTATCAATTGACAGACCTTGCTAGACCAATTGCTGAGGAGCACCATCATCACCATGAACATACCCTCTCGACGTATGAGCAAGTTGTCACTCAATTCTCAGCTAAGGAGCAACAAATTATCCAGCGGTTTTTAACTGCTTTAGTAGGAGAAATCAAGTAATGAGATACATCACAGTAGAGGATTTGTCCTTCTATTATGACAAGGAACCTGTGCTTGAGCACATCAATTACAGTGTTGATAGTGGGGAGTTTGTCACACTCACGGGAGAAAACGGAGCTGCCAAGACGACTCTAATCAAGGCCAGTCTAGGTATTTTACAACCAAGATTTGGTAAAGTTACCATTTCAAAGACCAACACTCGTGGGACAAAATTAAGAATTGCCTACCTTCCTCAACAGATTGCAAGTTTTAATGCAGGTTTTCCAAGTACCGTTTATGAATTTGTCAAATCAGGTCGTTATCCAAGAAAGGGCTGGTTCCGTCGTTTAAATGCTCACGATGAGGAACATATCAAGGCTAGTTTAAACTCGGTTGGCATGTGGGAACATCGGGATAAACGCATTGGTTCCCTCTCTGGTGGGCAAAAGCAAAGAGCAGTCATTGCACGTATGTTTGCGTCCGATCCAGATATCTTTATCTTGGATGAGCCGACGACAGGGATGGATGCAGGGACTAAGAATGAATTTTATGAGCTCATGCACCACAGCGCCCACCATCATGGCAAGGCTGTTTTGATGATTACTCATGACCCAGAAGAAGTCAAAGACTACGCAGATCGCAATATTCACCTTGTCCGAGACCAAGATTCACCATGGCGTTGCTTCAATGTCCATGAAAGTGACCAGGAGGTGGAGCATGCTTAATCTACTGTCTTATGATTTTATGCAGCGAGCCTTTTTGGCAGTTATTGCCATGAGTCTCTTTTCACCAGTTCTTGGGACTTTTCTCATCTTGCGCCGTCAAAGTCTTATGAGTGATACTCTCAGTCACGTCTCGCTTTCGGGTGTTGCCTTTGGTTTGGTTTTGGGGATTTCTCCGACCATCTCAACCATTGCCATTGTCTTGATTGCGGCGGTCTTTCTTGAATACTTGCGTACAGTTTATAAAAGCTTTATGGAGATTGGGACAGCTATCCTCATGTCTACAGGACTTGCAGTATCGCTCATTGTCATGAGTAAGGGGAAGAGCTCTAGCTCGATGAGTTTGGACCAATATCTGTTTGGTTCTATCGTGACTATTAGTCAAGAGCAGGTCATTGGGCTCTTTGTCATTGCAGCGGTTGTTTTAATCCTGACCTTCCTCTTTTTAAGGCCTATGTATATTCTAACTTTTGACGAGGATACAGCTTTTGTCGATGGTCTTCCAGTGCGTACTATGTCTATTCTCTTTAACATGGTAACTGGTGTGGCTATTGCCCTCATGATACCAGCAGCGGGAGCACTTTTGGTATCGACTATTATGGTTTTGCCAGCAAGTATTGCTTTGCGTCTAGGTAAAAACTTTAGTTCTGTGATGATTCTTGCTAGCGTCATTGGTTTTCTAGGCATGGTTGCGGGACTCTATATTTCCTATTATGCAGAGACGCCTCCTAGTGCAAGTATCACCATTATCTTTGTAGTTGTCTTTTTAGTAGTCAGCATCCTCAAACGTTTTATCAAATAGGAGAAGCACATGAAAAAACTAAGCCTACTTTTGGCAAGTCTTGTGACAGTATTCTTAGTCGCTTGTTCCAATCAAAAACAAGCAGACGGAAAATTAAATATCGTCACAACTTTCTACCCTGTCTACGAATTTACCAAGCAAGTAGCAGGGGATACAGCCAATGTCGAACTCTTAATCGGGGCTGGAACAGAGCCACATGACTATGAACCATCACCTAAGGCAGTCGCTAAAATCCAAGATGCTGATGCCTTTGTTTATGAAAATGAAAACATGGAGACTTGGGTTCCCAAGCTTTTAGAATCCCTAGATGCGAAAAAAGTAAAAACGATTAAAGCTACTGGAGATATGCTCCTTCTTCCGGGAAGTGAAGAAGAGGAAGACCATGATCACGGCGAAGAAGGTCATCATCACGAGTACGATCCTCATGTATGGTTGTCTCCTGCGCGTGCCATCAAGCTTGTAGAGCATATCCGAGATAGCCTTTCAGCTGACTATCCAGATAAGAAGGCGACTTTTGAGCAAAATGCAGCAGCTTATATCGAAAAGCTACAAGCTTTGGATAAGGCCTATACTGAAGGGCTTTCTAGTGCTAAGCAAAAGAGTTTTGTGACTCAACACGCGGCCTTCCGTTATCTAGCCTTGGATTACGGACTCAATCAAGTCTCTATCTCTGGACTTTCGCCAGATGCGGAGCCATCAGCAAGCCGTTTGGCAGAATTGACCGAGTACATCAAGAAAAACAAAATCTCTTATATTTATTTTGAAGAAAATGCCTCACAAGCCTTAGCAAATACCCTTTCAAAAGAAACAGGTGTGAAGCTAGATGTATTAAATCCTCTTGAAAGCTTGACCGAAGAGGACATGAAGTCAGGAGAAAACTATATCTCTGTCATGGAGAAAAATCTCAATGCCCTTAAGCAAACAACTGATCAGGCAGGAGCAGAGATTGAACCTGAAAAAGCAGAGGAAACTAAAACCGTTCAAAATGGCTACTTTGAGGATGCAGATGTTAAGGACCGTACCTTAAGTGACTACGCTGGCAACTGGCAGTCAGTCTATCCTTTCCTTGAAAATGGGACTCTTGATCAAGTATTTGACTACAAGGCTAAATTGACTGGCAAGATGACCAAGGATGAGTACAAAGCCTATTATCAAAAAGGTTACCAAACAGATGTAAGCAAGATTAACATTACAGATAACACGATGGAATTCATCCAAGGAGACAAAAGTAAGAAATATACTTACAAGTATGTCGGTAAGAAAATCTTGACTTATAAGAAAGGAAATCGTGGAGTCCGTTATCTCTTTGAAGCAACAGATGCGGACGCTGGACAGTTTAAGTATGTTCAGTTTAGCGACCACAATATTGCTCCGGTCAAGGCAGAGCATTTCCATATTTTCTTTGGAGGTACTAGCCAAGAAGCCCTCTTTGAAGAGATGGACAACTGGCCAACCTACTATCCAGATAACCTATCTGGTCAGGAAATTGCCCAAGAAATGTTGGCTCATTAAATCTAAAAAACCTTCCCGTACCGGGGAGTTTTTTTCTTGTTTTTATCACTCCTAAGCATCTGGATTGACATTGGTTGAGAAAGGTGTATAATTAATGTAACAAAAAAAGTTACAACAAAGAGAGGTTTTCTATGGTTTACGAATATAATAGTAAGATTCATTTGGCCGAGGTGGCTTTAAATGTCAAGGATTTAGAAAGTCAGACAGCCTTTTATCATCAGTTGCTCGGCTTGGAGATATTGAGTCAGTCGGAAGGAGAGGCGGTTTTGGGTGCTGGAGACAAAGCTCTTGTTAAACTAATCAAGACAGATGATACGAGGAATCCCAAACAGACTTACGGACTTTATCACATGGCTCTCCTTTTACCGAGTCGAGAGGACTTAGCCAATGTTTTTAAACACTTGTTAGATCTAAAGATTCCACTAGTAGGTGGAGCTGATCATGGCTATAGTGAAGCTATCTATCTAGAAGATTTAGAGGGCAATGGCATTGAACTCTACAGAGACAAGCCTGTGACCGAGTGGGATATTCGAGAGGACGGGCGAATTATTGGGGTGACAGAAGAGCTGTCTGCCCAAGACATCTATGAACTAGGCAAAGAACTGGATCCTTTTGTCATTGCAAGTGGCACTCGCATGGGCCATGTTCATCTATCTGTTAAGAATAGTCGAGAAGCGAGCTCTTTCTATCAAGAGTCTCTAGGTCTTGAGGATAAATTCACGATTCCACATGCCAGTTGGATAGCATCAGGGGATTATCATCATCATTTGGCCGTCAATGAATGGGGTGGTAAAAACTTAGCTCCTCGTGAGCATGGAATGACAGGTCTTGCCTACTATGCGGTTGAAGTTGAGAACAAGGAGGAATTATTAAAAGTATTTGCTCAATCTCAAACTAGCAAGGCCATAACTCAGTGGCTTTCGTCTGCAGAGTTTAGTGTGACCGACAAAGATGGCATTGTTACGCGAGTTAGAGTAGGGAATTAGAAAAGAGCGGTTCAATCTACCTTATCAGTAGGTTGAACCGCTCTTTTTTATTCTGGTTTTTCGATAATGAAAAATGGAGGTTATGACATTGATAGTGTTGTAAAAGATTCAAAAAGGGATAGAAGGAAGGGCAGGATTATGATACAATTATTTTATTATTAGGAGGATTATTACTGTGGAAAAAGTATTAGGGAATATTTTTGAAAAACGAAAGCAATTTTTGTCGTATGGTCTGGGGGCATATTTAATAGTCATTTTGCTTCATTTATTGCACTATGCACCACAAGACATTTTTCTAAGTCTAAATTCTGGACCTGTTTTTGACAAAATCTTGGTTTTTCTCATAGCAGCTATATTCATTGGGGTAGTGGAAATAAAATCATCCCTCAATATTCGTAGGATTAATATTCTTATATCTTGTCTAGTCTTATTTTTTGCTGTATATAAAAGTATTTCATTTTTCCTAGCGTTAGGGATACTACTTTTGGCATTGCTTCTCTTTGTCTTTTTTAAGCTCAAAGGTGAATCCTTGTCTTTCTTGTATTTGTTTACGATAGTAGGCGCGATTCCCCGTCTATTAACCTTAGTTGATTCCAATTTTAATGATGCAGCACTCGGTTTTCATGCCGTTGATTTAACGACTACTAGATTTTACACACTGATTTGGCCAATCATTTTAGCAGTGATTCTCTCTGCTGTACTGATTTTTCTTTTTGTACAATTGCCAGTAAAAGAATTTTTAGAAGAACATAAAAAGTTAGTATGGTTAGCGGTTCTGTCACTTAGTATTGCTTATGTTCTCTATCTTTGTGTCGTTGTGTATTATAAAGTCAAAACAATTGAGGTGAGCACCTTTGACATCGGTATCTTTTCTCAAATGTTTGAGCGTATGAATACAGATTGGACTCCAATTACGACATTGGAGAGAGACCGAGTACTTTCGCATTTTGCGGTACACGTGTCTCCAATCTTTTATCTAATGCTTCCGTTTTATAAATTATTCCCATATGTAGAAACGCTAGATATTTTACAGGTTTTAGTTGCTTTTTCTGCAATTATTCCTCTGAAACTATTGCTTCCTAAATTCAAACTATCTAAACTAACAAATATATTGATAGTAGCATGGTTTGTTTTATTCCCTGTTATAACAACCGCAGGCGGGACTCATCTCCATGAAAATTGTTTCCTAACCGCTTTGATCTTCTGGTTGTTTTATTTCATTGTTTCTGAGCGAAAACTGGGTATTATCGGTTCGACTTTGCTACTATTACTGGTAAAAGAAGATGCATTTATCTATGTGATTAGCATTGGAGCCTACTTCCTCTTACAAAAACGATTCATCTTATCAAAAACCACAAGACTGCGGATTTTGTTAGTAGATATTATTTTACCTATTGTTTATTTTATGTTTGCGATGTATCTCTTGAGTGTTTACGGCGAAGGAGGTATGGTCTCTCGTTTTGACACTTATCTACAGAATGGTGAGAGCGGACTATTCATGGTCTTGAAAAATCTCTTGACCCATCCAGAATATGTGATCAGTACAATTTTTACAGCTAAGCGATTAGGTTATCTGTTCCTAATGCTTGCTCCGCTTTGTTTCCTACCTCTTGTTCAACGAAATTGGGAAAATTATATATTAGCTCTACCGCTTGTTGTCATAAATTTATTGCCCAATTGGCCTTATCAATATGACATCGGTTTTCAATATAGTTATGGTAGTGCAGCCTTACTTTTTCTAATGGCTTTACTCTCGCTAGAAGAACTTCAAATCAACAAAATTTTGCAAGAAAAGTTTGTTGTTCTTACCGTTGTGGTAGGTATTGTTGTATCTGGAATGCTATTACACCAGTTGACGCATAAATGGAGCTTTAATATCGGCTATTATCATCAAAACAAACAAAATTTTGATGATATACGATACACCTTAGAGAGTCTGCCGGCTGAATCTTCAGTAGTCGCTGAACATCCGTACACATCAGTTCTCAGAAAACACCAAAAATTATATGATATTTTCTATCACAACGGTCAGAAAGTGGATTCGTCTATAGATTTTGTAGTTATTCCGAGAAAAAGTAAGGATACTAGCGAACTCTATGTTGAGCTGATTAAGCAATATGAAAGCTTAGGCTACAAGGAAAGCAGTTATTCTTCGAATGAAATTTTCATCTTAGAAAAACCACAGTAACTTCGGAACATGAAAACTCCCTTTTCAGAAAACAAACCACTTCTATACTAAAGTAAGAAAAAATGGTTCAAAGGTCTTGAAAAATCAGAGAAAATCAGGTATAATATGAGTAATCATTTGTCGTAGGTTTTGTCTGAAATATTGTCCAGACAAGGCTCACAGCAGTTAAATCTCCTGAAAAAAGTCGGATTTAACTGCTCTTTTTGTGCTTTTTTTCGGCATTTTTTGCATCTGTAACAGACATTTAAAGATTCTGAAAATTAGTCAAAGGGGATAAGTTGATAGGGGTTTTAGAACCATTTAACGATATTTATTTGCTTAGGTAACTAAGCTTGGAACTTTATTTACAAAGGAGAATCATCTTGGCAGGACATGACGTTCAATACGGGAAACATCGTACCCGTCGTAGTTTTTCAAGAATCAAAGAAGTTCTTGACTTACCAAATTTGATTGAAATTCAAACTGATTCATTCAAAGATTTCCTAGACCATGGTCTGAAGGAAGTGTTTGAAGATGTATTGCCAATTTCAAACTTCACAGACACAATGGAGTTGGAATTTGTTGGCTACGAAATCAAAGAACCTAAATATACGCTTGAAGAAGCTCGTATCCATGATGCTAGTTATTCAGCACCAATCTTTGTAACTTTCCGCTTGATTAACAAAGAGACTGGTGAAATCAAAACTCAAGAAGTTTTCTTTGGGGATTTCCCAATCATGACTGAGATGGGTACCTTCATCATCAACGGTGGTGAACGTATTATCGTATCGCAGTTGGTGCGTTCTCCAGGTGTTTACTTTAATGACAAGGTAGACAAGAACGGCAAAGTGGGCTACGGTTCAACTGTTATCCCTAACCGTGGAGCTTGGTTGGAACTTGAAAGTGACTCTAAAGACATCGCCTATACTCGTATCGACCGTACGCGTAAAATTCCATTTACGACCTTGGTTCGTGCACTTGGTTTCTCAGGTGATGATGAAATTTTTGATATCTTTGGTGACAGCGAATTGGTTCGCAACACTGTTGAAAAAGATATCCATAAAAACCCAATGGACTCTCGTACAGACGAAGCTTTGAAAGAAATTTATGAACGCCTTCGTCCAGGTGAACCCAAAACTGCTGAGAGTTCACGTACCTTGCTTGTAGCTCGTTTCTTCGACCCACGTCGTTATGACTTGGCTGCTGTAGGACGCTACAAGATTAACAAGAAACTAAATGTTAAAAATCGTTTACTCAACCAAACAATTGCTGAGCCACTGGTAGATCCAGAAACAGGCGAAATCTTGGTTGAAAAAGGTACTGTCATGACCCGCGATGTTATTGAAAGCATTGAAGGTCACTTGGATGGTGATTTGAACAAGATTGTCTACACTCCAAATGACTCAGCAGTATTGACAGAACCAGTCGTACTCCAAAAATTCAAGGTTGTAGCACCAACTGATCCAGATCGTGTTGTGACTATCATCGGTAATGCGAATCCAGATGATAAAGTTCGCACAATCACTCCAGCAGACATCCTTGCTGAAATGAGCTACTTCCTCAACTTGGCTGAAGGTATCGGTCGTGTCGATGATATTGACCACCTCGGAAACCGTCGTATCCGTGCCGTTGGTGAATTGCTTGCCAACCAAGTACGTCTTGGACTTTCACGTATGGAACGTAACGTTCGTGAACGTATGTCTGTTCAAGATAACGAAGTGTTAACACCTCAACAAATCATTAATATCCGTCCAGTAACTGCTGCAATCAAAGAATTCTTTGGTTCATCTCAATTGTCACAGTTCATGGATCAACACAACCCACTTTCTGAGTTGTCACACAAACGTCGTTTGTCTGCTTTAGGACCTGGTGGTTTGACACGTGACCGTGCTGGATATGAAGTGCGTGACGTGCACTACACTCACTATGGTCGTATGTGTCCGATTGAAACGCCTGAAGGACCAAACATCGGTTTGATCAACAACTTGTCTTCATATGGACACTTGAACAAGTATGGTTTCATTCAAACACCATACCGCAAGGTTGATCGTGTGACTGGTAAAGTAACCAACGAAATCGTTTGGTTGACTGCCGATGAAGAAGATGAGTACACAGTTGCTCAGGCTAACTCTAAATTGAACGCTGATGGCACTTTTGCAGAAAAAGTTGTCATGGGACGTCACCAAGGGGTTAACCAAGAATATCCAGCGTCAAGTGTTGATTACATGGACGTTTCTCCTAAACAGGTAGTTGCAGTTGCGACAGCATGTATTCCTTTCTTGGAAAACGATGACTCCAACCGTGCCCTCATGGGTGCCAACATGCAACGTCAGGCTGTGCCTTTGATTGATCCAAAAGCACCATTTGTTGGTACTGGTATGGAATATCAAGCAGCTCACGACTCTGGAGCGGCTGTTATCGCTCAATACGATGGTAAAGTTACCTATGCAGATGCAGATAAGGTAGAAGTTCGTCGTGAAGACGGTTCGCTTGATGTTTACCATATCCAAAAATTCCGTCGTTCAAACTCAGGTACTGCCTACAACCAACGCACCCTTGTAAAAGTTGGTGATGTCGTTGAAAAAGGTGACTTTATCGCTGATGGACCTTCTATGGAAAAAGGTGAAATGGCGCTTGGACAAAACCCAATCGTTGCCTACATGACATGGGAAGGTTACAACTTCGAGGATGCCGTTATCATGAGCGAACGCTTGGTCAAAGATGATGTCTACACATCTGTCCACCTTGAAGAATACGAATCAGAAACTCGCGATACAAAGCTTGGCCCTGAAGAAATCACTCGTGAAATTCCAAACGTTGGTGAAGATGCCCTTAAAGACCTTGACGAAATGGGGATTATCCGTATCGGTGCCGAGGTTAAAGAAGGGGACATCCTTGTAGGTAAAGTAACACCTAAGGGTGAAAAAGACCTTTCTGCTGAAGAACGTCTCTTGCACGCTATCTTCGGAGACAAATCTCGTGAAGTTCGTGATACTTCTCTTCGTGTACCACACGGTGCCGACGGTGTTGTTCGTGACGTTAAAATCTTTACACGTGCAAATGGTGATGAATTGCAATCTGGCGTTAATATGCTGGTTCGCGTATACATCGCACAAAAACGTAAGATTAAGGTCGGAGATAAGATGGCCGGACGTCACGGAAATAAAGGGGTTGTCTCTCGTATCGTTCCTGTAGAAGACATGCCTTACCTTCCGGATGGAACTCCAGTCGATATCATGTTGAATCCACTTGGGGTACCATCACGTATGAATATCGGTCAGGTTATGGAACTTCACCTTGGTATGGCAGCACGTACTCTTGGTATCCACATCGCAACACCAGTCTTTGACGGAGCAAGTTCAGAAGATCTTTGGGACACTGTCAAAGAAGCAGGTATGGATAGCGATGCTAAGACGATTCTATACGACGGCCGTACTGGTGAACCATTTGATAACCGTGTTTCTGTCGGAGTCATGTACATGATCAAACTCCACCACATGGTTGATGATAAATTGCACGCACGTTCAGTCGGACCATACTCAACCGTTACCCAACAACCGCTCGGTGGTAAAGCTCAGTTCGGTGGACAACGTTTCGGTGAGATGGAAGTTTGGGCTCTTGAAGCCTACGGTGCGTCAAATGTCCTTCAAGAAATCTTGACTTACAAGTCTGACGATATCAACGGACGTTTGAAAGCATATGAAGCTATTACTAAAGGAAAACCAATTCCAAAACCAGGTGTTCCAGAATCATTCCGAGTTCTTGTAAAAGAATTGCAATCTCTTGGTCTTGACATGCGTGTCCTTGACGAAGATGATCAAGAAGTGGAACTTCGTGACCTTGATGAAGGAATGGACGAAGATGTCATCCACGTAGATGACCTTGAAAAAGCCCGCGAAAGAGCAGCTCAAGAGGCTAAAGCAGCCTTTGAAGCAGAAGAAAATGCAAAAGCGGGAGCAACAGAAGAAGCTGCTGAACAAGAATAAGCAGTTCACTTATAATAGAAAGGGAAGAAATAGTGGTTGATGTAAATCGTTTTAAAAGTATGCAAATCACACTAGCTTCTCCAAGTAAAGTCCGTTCATGGTCTTATGGAGAAGTCAAAAAACCTGAAACAATCAATTACCGTACGTTGAAACCAGAACGTGAAGGACTCTTTGATGAAGTCATCTTTGGTCCTACAAAAGACTGGGAATGTGCTTGTGGTAAATACAAACGCATTCGTTACAGAGGGATTGTTTGTGACCGTTGTGGTGTTGAAGTAACGCGTACAAAAGTCCGTCGTGAACGTATGGGACACATCGAGTTGAAAGCTCCTGTATCTCATATCTGGTATTTCAAGGGGATTCCAAGCCGTATGGGCTTGACCCTTGATATGAGCCCTCGTGCCCTCGAGGAAGTTATCTACTTTGCTGCTTACGTGGTGATTGATCCAAAAGATACACCACTTGAACACAAATCTATCATGACAGAGCGTGAATACCGTGAACGCTTGCGTGAATATGGTCATGGTTCATTCGTTGCCAAAATGGGTGCCGAAGCAATCCAAGACCTTTTGAAACAAGTAGATCTTGAAAAAGAAATTGCTGAACTCAAAGAAGAGTTGAAAACAGCTACTGGACAAAAACGTGTGAAAGCTATCCGTCGTTTGGATGTTTTGGATGCTTTCCACAAGTCTGGAAACAAGCCTGAATGGATGATTCTCAACATCCTTCCAGTTATTCCACCAGATCTTCGTCCAATGTTGCAGTTGGATGGTGGCCGTTTTGCCTCATCTGACTTGAACGACCTTTACCGTCGTGTTATCAACCGTAACAATCGTTTGGCTCGTTTGCTTGAGTTGAACGCGCCAGGTATCATCGTTCAAAATGAGAAGCGTATGCTTCAAGAAGCGGTTGACGCTTTGATTGACAATGGTCGTCGTGGTCGTCCAATCACAGGACCAGGTAGCCGTCCACTTAAATCATTGAGCCATATGCTCAAAGGTAAACAAGGGCGCTTCCGTCAAAACTTGCTCGGTAAACGTGTTGACTTCTCAGGACGTTCCGTTATCGCCGTTGGTCCAACTTTGAAGATGTACCAATGTGGTGTGCCACGTGAAATGGCTATCGAGCTCTTTAAACCATTCGTCATGCGTGAAATTGTAGCTCGCGATATCGTGCAAAACGTTAAAGCGGCTAAACGTTTGGTAGAACGGGGAGATGAACGTATCTGGGATATCCTCGAAGAAGTGATTAAAGAACACCCAGTGCTTTTGAACCGCGCACCTACCCTTCACCGTTTGGGTATCCAAGCCTTTGAACCAGTCTTGATTGATGGTAAGGCTCTTCGCTTGCACCCACTTGTCTGTGAAGCATACAATGCCGACTTTGACGGTGACCAAATGGCCATCCACGTACCGCTTTCAGAAGAAGCCCAAGCAGAAGCTCGTATCTTGATGCTTGCTGCTGAGCATATCTTGAATCCGAAAGATGGTAAACCAGTTGTTACTCCATCTCAGGACATGGTATTGGGTAACTACTACTTGACCATGGAAGAAGCTGGCCGTGAAGGTGAAGGAATGGTCTTCAAAGACCGTGACGAAGCTGTTATGGCTTACCGTAATGGTTATGTTCACCTCCACTCACGTGTTGGTATCGCAACAGATAGTCTCAACAAACCTTGGACAGAAGATCAAAAACACAAAATCTTGCTTACAACTGTAGGTAAAATTCTCTTCAACGATATCATGCCAGAAGGTTTGCCATACTTGCAAGAACCAACAAACACAAACTTGACAGAAGGTGTTCCGGCTAAGTACTTCTTGCCACTAGGTGGAAATATCAAGGAAGCTATTGAAGGACTTGAACTTAACCCGCCATTCAAGAAGAAAAACCTTGGAAATATCATTGCTGAAATCTTCAAACGTTTCCGTACGACAGAAACATCTGCCCTACTTGACCGTATGAAGAACCTCGGTTACCACCATTCAACTCTTGCAGGTTTGACAGTAGGTATCGCCGATATTCCAGTTGTTGAAGACAAGGCTGAAATCATCGAAGAATCACACAAACGTGTAGAACAAATCACCAAACAATTCCGTCGTGGTATGATCACAGATGACGAACGCTACAATGCTGTTACAGCTGAATGGCGTGCTGCCCGTGAAAAACTCGAGAAACGTTTGGTTGCCAACCAAGATCCTAAGAACCCTATCGTTATGATGATGGACTCTGGAGCCCGTGGTAACATCTCAAACTTCTCACAGCTTGCCGGTATGCGTGGTCTGATGGCTGCTCCGAACGGACGTATCATGGAATTGCCAATCCTTTCAAACTTCCGCGAAGGTTTGTCAGTACTCGAAATGTTCTTCTCAACTCACGGTGCCCGTAAAGGTATGACCGATACGGCCCTTAAGACAGCCGACTCAGGTTACTTGACTCGTCGTTTGGTTGACGTTGCCCAAGATGTTATCATCCGTGAGGACGACTGTGGAACTGACCGTGGTCTCTTGATCCGTTCTATCACAGAAGGTAAAGAGATGATTGAGTCTCTCGAAGAACGTCTCAATGGTCGTTACACTAAGAAAACTGTTAAACATCCAGAAACTGGTGCGGTTATCATCGGTCCAAATGAATTGATTACAGAAGATAAAGCACGTGAAATTGTAAATGCCGGTGTTGAAGAAGTAACAATCCGTTCCGTATTTACATGTAACACTCGTCATGGTGTCTGCCGTCACTGTTATGGTATCAACTTGGCGACTGGTGATGCGGTTGAAGTCGGTGAAGCAGTTGGTACAATTGCTGCCCAATCTATCGGGGAACCTGGTACACAGCTTACAATGCGTACCTTCCACACGGGTGGGGTTGCCTCAAATACCGATATCACTCAGGGTCTTCCTCGTGTCCAAGAAATCTTTGAAGCCCGCAATCCTAAAGGGGAAGCGGTCATCACTGAAGTCAAGGGTGAGGTTACAGCTATCGAAGAAGATGCTTCAACTCGTACCAAGAAAGTCTTCGTTAAGGGTGAAACTGGAGAAGGCGAATACGTGGTACCATTTACAGCCCGTATGCGTGTCCAAGTTGGCGATCAAGTCTCTCGTGGTGCAGCATTGACAGAAGGTTCTATCCAACCAAAACGTCTCCTTGCTGTACGTGATGTCTTGTCAGTTGAGACTTACCTCCTCGGTGAAGTACAAAAAGTTTACCGTAGCCAAGGGGTAGAAATTGGTGACAAACACATCGAGGTAATGGTTCGTCAAATGATCCGTAAAGTTCGTGTCATGGATCCAGGTGATACAGACCTTCTCATGGGTACTCTCATGGATATCAACGACTTTACAGATGCCAACAAGGATGTCCTTATCTCAGGTGGAGTTCCAGCGACTGGTCGACCAGTCCTTATGGGAATTACCAAAGCCTCACTTGAAACAAATAGTTTCTTGTCAGCTGCTTCCTTCCAGGAAACAACTCGTGTCCTTACAGATGCGGCTATCCGTGGTAAGAAAGACCATCTCCTTGGTCTCAAGGAAAATGTTATCATCGGTAAGATCATCCCAGCTGGTACTGGTATGGCTCGCTACCGTAACCTTGAACCACAAGCAGTCAACGAAGAATCCCTCCTTGCAGATTTACAAGAAGAGCAAGTAGCTGTCCAAGTCGAGACTGTTGAAACAAGTGAATAAACCTATTTATCCAAAAGAGGGGCAATTCCCTCTTTTGGTGTGTATAGGAAATGAAAGCGTAATGCATATTTTCTTGAAATAATAGTAAAAAAATGGAATAAATGTATATTGATTTCAACTTTCAAAACAATGAGCATAATGCTTTGATTTTAAGTTTAATAATGCTAAAATAAGACGTTGCATGTTTGGGATTTTGTAAAAAACAATGCATAAATTATAACAATATATACACTCCCGAAAGGGTATTGGAGGTAAAACATGAAAAATGATCTGTTTAACGATCGAATTAGTCGATTCTCGATTCGTAAACTTCATGTAGGAGTTTGTTCGGTCTTACTCGGAACGTTGGTAATGCTCGGAACTGCCACGGGTGTCGGAGCTGATGAAGTAACTGAAGAAAAACAAGCTGATGGAGTTGCAGCTACAACAGAAGTTAACAAGGCAGAAACTCCTCAAACTACAGAAGCAGCACCTGCTAAAGAAGTAACTTACCAAGCAGAAGCAGCGCCTGCAGTTTCTACTGAAGCAAAACCTGAGCTAAATAGCGAAAAATTGGCAGCTTACGTTGCTGAAATTGAAGCAAACGTGGCAAACGGCAAATACAGCAACAAGACAGACGAGAGCGTTGAAGTTCTTAAGGTAGGTCTTGCTAATGCTAAAAATGCACTTACATCTGCTACAAGTCAAGCTGAATTGGATGCAGCTTACCAATCACTTGTAACAATTGTCAATTCTAAGCTTAAAAACAAAGAAAAAGCTGTAGCCGAAACAGAAGTAGCAGCTACTGAAAAGACAGAAGCTACTACAGGGAAACCTGCAGAAAACACAAAACCAGCTGAAGGTACAAACGCAATCGCAAATACAGGGAAAAACGACCCTCGTAATGGAAAAGAGATTGATAAAAACACAGCCTTCCGTGCAGATACTGCAACAGCTACTGGAATTGGTGCAGACGTTGTAGACGCAACTTCAACTCCAAAAGAAGCAAAACCAGGCTTTACAACAAATGTAAAAGCCGCAGACCTTGCTAGTCAAATCTCTTGGTTAGACTTTGGAGAAACAGCTAACTGGACAGGGACAACGACAACGTCAGACGGCAAACTTGCCCTCCAAGTTGGTGCTACCTATACTAAGGAAATCATGCCTGGCTATGTAGTAACTATCAAAGTCAAGTCTTTGAAACCCTTCCAAGCGACTGAAATCTATAAAAAACGGATGGAAGAACGTGGAGCTACAGAAGCAGAAAAAGCAACCTATGATCCTAATGCTAAAAATGGTTATGTGAGTGGGACTAGTGACCAAAAATCACTTGCAGAATTGAATGCTGGTCATGAAGCCAAGGTTATTGCCGAGCCTCAAAACCGTTGGACTGAGATTAGAACAGAAGGAATTAATACTGGAACAAAGAGTACAACTATTAGTTCAGAATTAAATGGTGGGAATATTGGGGTTCAATTTGAAGTCTCCGCTACCTTCCGAGGAAAAACTGTCAAACCTGCTGTAGTCATGGCAGATGGTGAGTCAGCTAACCCTGGTGAATTGGTTATGTTCACCACCAATGGAGAAGGATGGAAACATATTGGGGAATGGAAAAAATCGACTAGAAGATATAATGTAACCTATATTCCACAAAATACAGACAATTTATTTGGTTCAAACCCTACCACCAATATAGACGGTATTAATTTCGCTAGTACTAACCTTAATCAACTTCGTAATAGTACTCAAGTCGGACCAGACAAAAAACCGGTTGCCTGGAAGTACTTTGGAAGTGCTGATTTAATAACTGGAGGTCTCGGTACAGGTGTCTTCGGTCCAAATATTTCTGCAAATGATGTTGATGTTCCTCTTGTTATGACAAAGGGAGCTTCTGAAATCGGTCTTTACATTGCTTCAGGTGGTAAACAATCTGCTATGATGGGATTCTTCCCACTTGATGAAGGAGATGCGCCTGAATCATACGGTAAGGCGATTCATTCGATCGCAACTGTAGATGGAATTACTGGTAAGAAAGTGAACCAACCTTATCTCGGCCACTTGAGTCCTGATATGGATGAAAACAATGCTCTTGATTGGACCGGTGACGATAAAGCAACAACGGCTGATGAAGGAATCGACCAATTGCTTCCGAATGACCTCAAAGGAAAAACCAATGAGTTGATCAAGATGGATCGTACCAAACCAGGGAATTATACGATTACTGTTGAAGCTCACACAGATGGGGCTCCACAAGCCAATATTTATGGTTGGGTTGACTTTAACCAAAACGGTACCTTTGATGAAGACGAACGCTCTGATTTAGCAACCATTACTAAGGATGGAGCCGTTACCCTAAGATTCACCAAGAGCAAAACCTATATCGATCCTAGTGTCAACGAACTAGGAGTACGGTTACGAATTGCTAAGGATGCTGCTCAAATTGAGAGCCCGACAGGAATGGCCTTTTCAGGGGAGGTTGAGGACTTTAAGACTCAAATCACTCACCCACCAAAAGGAGAAGTCAAAGAAACAACTGGTCCTCAAGGTGCCAAACAAACAGCAACCGTTGCCTTTACTGCTCGAGGTTTGCAAGGCTATAGCCTAACTGAGTCAGCAAAAATTGATGAAACAGTAGCTCCACAAATGATCGATAACCGTACAGGTCAAGTCGTAACACCTGGCGCAGATGGCTACTATGCTGTAGCTGGTCAAGGGAAATATAAGATCACTCCAAACGGAACTTCTGTTGATGTGGAGTTCATCCCAGAAGATAAATTCCTAGGCACCGCTGATGGAATCTCTATCCGTCGTACAGATAGCAATGGCTATGACACAGGTTGGTCAACTAAATTCCCTGATAAGGAAGCAAACGTTGATACAGTATTAAATACAATGGATGGGCTTTACATCCCAACAGTTACTCCAAGTGATATTGAAGGGGTTGATAAGACTTCAACGGATGTCCAAGGCGCAACTCAAACAGGTACACCAACCTTTAATACAACTCTTACAAATGCAAATGGTGAAAAGATTGCGATCACACCAAGTTTGGTATATCCTGCTAAATTGGTTGACCCAGCAACTGGACAAGTCACCAACGCAACTTCTGTAACAGTAGCGGGAGAAGGAACATACTCAATCAATGATGCTACAGGAGAAGTTACCTTTGTTCCAGAACCAGGATTTACTGGTACTGCAAAAGGTGTTACTGTGTCATTGACTGCACCTGTCGGAAGAGATAAAGATGGAACAGTTCGTGATGAATACCTCAAGACTGCTACGGCTAAGTACACACCAACTGTAACTCCAATTACGATCACACCAACAGATAAAGTATCTGAGGACGTCCAAAACGTTCCACAAACTCAAACTCCTACATTTGAGTTGAGCAACGATAAGACTGCGAAAATCACAAGTAAGAAATTGGTAGACCCAGCAACTGGTCAACCTACTGATGAAACAACAGTGACAGTTCCAGGAGAAGGAACATACACTATCGATCCTACTACAGGAGCAGTAACCTTCACTCCAGAACCAGACTTTGTCGGAACAGCTAAAGGTGTTAAGGTTCAAGCAACTGCAACAATCACAAATGCTAAAGGTGAAACTTCAACCATCACTGCTGAAGCAAGCTACACACCAACGGTTGTGCCAGCAGTTCCAACTGCAAGCCCTGCAACTTCAAAAGATATCCAAGGTGCGACTCAAACCGGTACACCAACCTTTGCAGGAACAACTGTTCAAGTAAATGGTGAAGATAAAGAAATCACTATTAAAGATAACAGCTATACACTTTTGGATAAAGATGGTAACGAAGTTACAACTACAACAGCTTATGCTGAAGATGGAACAACACCAATCGGTACATTCACAATCGACCCAGCAACTGGTACTGTAACCTTCACACCAACTGATAAGTCTTACACAGGTAAAGTAACGCCTGTTAAGGTTCAAGCTGAAAGCTCAAACGGAATCAAGGTTGATACAACTTACACACCTGAGATTGTTCCAGTAACACCAACTGCAACACCAGCTGAAACAACAGACATCCAAGGCGCAACTCAAAAAGGTAAGCCTGAATTCAAGGGTGGAACTGTTACAGTTGATGGAGTAGAAAAAACTGTTCCAATCAACGAAGATGTTCCAGCAACATTTGAAGATGGATCTACAACTAAGACTGTTGAAGGTGTTGGTACTTACACAGTGGCACCTGACGGCACTGTTACATTTGTACCAGAAAAATCATTTGTTGGTAAAGCTCCATCAGTTACAGTTGTTCGTGAAGATATGAACGGAACAAAAGCTTCTGCAACATACACACCAACAGTAACCCCAGTAACACCAACAGCTGAAGATGCTACTTCAACTGATAAACAAGGTCAAACACAATCAGGTAAACCAACCTTTACACCAGGTAACTCAAATGTACCAATGGATGATGATGTTCCAGCAACATTTGAAGATGGTTCAACAACTAAGACTATCCCAGGTGAAGGAACTTACACAGTAGCACCAGACGGAACAGTTACATTCGTACCAGAAAAATCATTCACAGGAACAGGAACAGGCGTGACTGTTAAACGTGTAGATAAGAACGGTACCCCAGTAACAGCTAAGTACACACCAACTGTAACTCCAGTAACACCAACTGCAACTCCAGCTGAATCAGTTGCACCTCAAGGTGTGGTTCAAACTGGTACTGTTACCTTCACAGAAGGTGACCCAGTTGCACCAATCGACAAGGATACCATTACTCTTCTTGACGAAAATGGCAAACCAGCTACATCAGTAGTTGCTAAATCACCAGAAGGTAAAGAAATCGGTACTTTCACAGTTGATAAGGAAACAGGTGTTGTAACATTCACACCAACTGACAAGTCATACTCAGGTGATGTTGTTCCAGTTAAGGTTCAAGCTAAAGATGCTAACGGTACTGCTGTAGAAACAACTTACACACCTAAGATTACTCCAGTAGTTCCAACAGGTGAAGATGTTACATCCACAGATATCCAAGGTAAGACACAAACAGGTAAACCTAAGTTTACAGAAGGTAATCCAAGTGTACCAATGGATGACGATGTTCCAGCAACATTTGAAGATGGTTCAACAACTAAGACTATCCCAGGTGAAGGAACCTACACAGTAGCACCAGACGGAACAGTTACATTTGTACCAGAAAAATCATTCACAGGAACAGGAACAGGCGTGACTGTTAAACGTGTAGATAAGAACGGTACCCCAGTAACAGCTAAGTACACACCAACTGTGACTCCAGTAACACCAACAGGTGAAGATGTTACTTCAACTGACAAACAAGGTCAAACACAAACAGGTAAACCAACCTTTACACCAGGTAACTCAAATGTACCAATGAATGATGATGTTCCAGCTACATTTGACGATGGTTCAACAACTAAGACTATTCCAGGTGTTGGTACCTACACAGTAGCACCAGACGGAACAGTAACCTTCAAACCAGAACCTGAATTTACAGGAACAGCTCCATCTGTTACAGTTGTTCGTGAAGATATGAACGGAACAAAAGCTTCTGCAACATACACACCAACAGTAACACCAGTTACTACATTTGTAGACAAAGATGGCAAACCTATCCCAGGTTACCCAACAGCAGACGGTGAACAACCAAAAGCTGAAATTCCAGGATACCGCTTCGTTGAAACTAAGAAATTGCCAAACGGCGATACAGTACATGTCTACGAAAAGATTACAACTACTCATGTTGACGAAAATGGAAACCCAATTCCAGGATATCCAACAGAGGATGGAGAACAACCTAAGAAAGATATTCCAGGATATGAGTTTGTGAAGACAGTTGTGGATGCTAACGGAAATATCCAACATATCTACAAGAAAGTTGTAACTCCAGAACAACCAGAAGCTCCAGTTAAACCAGCTCCAGCTAAAGAAAATGCTCCTCAATTGCCAAACACAGGTACTAAGGATAACGCTAGCCTTGCTGCTCTTGGTTTAGTAGGTGTCTTGAGTGGATTTGGACTTATTGCTCGTAAAAAGAAAGAAGACTAATCAACTCTGTAAAGAAGTGAGAAAGTCAACTTTCTAATTAAAAACTAGTGCATCAATCGATGCACTAGTTTTTTTGATGCTTGTATTAAGAATCGAACTATGCTACAATCTTGTAAAACAAGCAAGGACACCAAGATATGAAAAGTGAATACCAAAAAATGATTGCGGGAGAACCCTATCACCCCTTCGACCCAGAATTGCGTGCTCTAGCACAAACAGCACGACAAAAGCAAGCCTCCTTTAACGAAGAAGTCGATCCACTAAAAGGTATGGAAATCATCAAAGGGTGGTTTGGGTCTACCGGAGAAAATCTCTATATCAATACTCGCTTGGTTGTGGATTATGGTGTCAATATTCATTTGGGAGAAAATTTCTATTCCAATTGGAATTTAACCATGTTGGATGTTTGCCCTATTACTATTGGTGATAATGCTATGATTGGTCCTAACTGCCAATTTTTAACACCCCTCCACCCTCTGCATCCAGATGAACGAAATTCAGGTTTAGAATTTGGGAAACCAATCACGATTGGTAAAAACTTTTGGGCAGGAGGCGGCGTTACTGTCCTTCCAGGCGTAACACTAGGGGATAATGTTGTTGCAGGAGCGGGGGCAGTCATTACCAAGTCCTTTGGTGACAATGTCGTTCTGGCAGGTAATCCAGCACGGGTTATCAAAGAAATTCCAGTTAAAGAAAATTAAAAGAACAGCAAGATGCTGTTCTTTTGCTTATTAGAGGTTTTTTCTCTTCTTAGCTTTTTTAGTGAGAGCCACATCGCATTCAGCAATGTTGCGTGTAAGATAGCTAGCGACTTGGAAGTCATCGGTATCAGATTTTAGCTCGACTTCATAGACGATTGTTAAATTATCACCTGCGTTAGTGCTATTGATTGTAATCATATCAACTTCTGAGCAGAATTGGTCAAGAGCAGTTTGGACAGCGTCCTGAACTTTCTCTTGATTGGATACCGTGATTGTCAAAAGTCTACGACGTTGATTGTCAGTTTTGACTTGTTGATTCTCCAAAAGCAACCAAACACCCAAGATAAAGAGTGTGAAGAGAATGGCCAAGAAGAGGTATCCTGTTCCACAAGCCAAACCGATAATCATGGCTAGGAAAATAGCAATCAGTTCTCTTGAACCACTTGTTGCAGAACGGAAACGGATTAAACTAAAGGTTCCGGCTACAGCAATCGAAGTACCCAAGCTACCATTGACTAGAAAAATAACCAAGGTCATGAGGCTGGGAAGCAGAGTCAAGCTGATAGCAAATTCTCTAGTATAGAGGGTTCGATATTTGTAGGTCCAAGTGAGAGCCAAACCAAGAGTTAGACTGATAAGTAGAGCCAGCAGCAGTTGGAAAGGGTCTGCACTGGCGGTGGCATTGTTGAAGATGGAATTAAATAGATTAAGCATAAACAGTACCTGCGCTTTCTATACTGGGTCGTGGTACATAGGGAAGTCCTTGAGATTTGTGGTAAGCACAACTGTATTTTGAAAATTTGTGCTCTATCAAACCATACTTGTCTAGGATGTCCTGCAGCCACTGGGGCTTGTTCCCTGGGGCTTTAATCTCCATAATCACAGTATGGTCATCCAATAGAGGAGCCCCTTGATTTCCAGAGAAAAGATTGACATTTTCATCTCTATAGACTAGATTTTGGTCAATCGTGATACGAATTTTATTATAGTTGTAGCCTTCAATGTATTTTTTTTCTTTTAATGAATAACGATCGTAGTAGATAAACATACGAGGCTTGATGCTCTGTTTGTAGTCCTGATGAAGTTTTTTCACTTTTTCAATGACGACTTTATCTGTGATACTAGCATCCAAGTGCCCTTTGGTCATAAAATTAAGGATAGCAATAGGAGTTGAGAGTAGTCTAAACTTACGACTAACTCCTTCTTGGTCCTTGGTCTTGATTTCTAAAAAAACTTGACTATCTGCTTTGGGTTGACTGAGATAGGTCCGCATCCGTACCTTTTCTTTTCGCTTATCTCCAAAATTGTCATCTAGGAGAACGTCAAAGTCTTCTGTATCAAAATAGATATTTGAAATGGTTGAAATGGGATAGTCGTCTTCTACTAAATATTCCTTTAAATCATGGATGAGTTTATCTAACATTTCTTTGGAGACAATATATTTGGTTTCAATTCGTTTGAAAGTTGTTTCGATTGGTTTCATAAATCCTACTCCTCTAACTCTTTAGTTATACTATTTTTAAACAAGGTCAACTTGCTTGCTTAAGATTTTAAAGGGGTTATCTAAAACTATTGTTAAATTTAACTTAATTGAAACTAAACTTAAGAAAACTTTCAGAAAAAGTTTAGGCTTCTTTTAGGAAAGTCCCGTAGACTAAGAGCATGTAAATGAAAGATGAGGAAACGAGCATGAAAGCAAAAAAATGGACATTCTTATTAACGAGTATAGCAACTCTAGCACTGGTGACAGCTTGTTCCCAGTCAACTTCAAATACAACAGCTAGCAATACTACCACAACGACATCCGCTACAAATGCTAAGAAAACGAGCTACTTTACAGACAAGGACTATGATACTTCCTATGATGAAAAGACAGCAGCAACTGTAGCTCTGTCAGGCTCAACAGCGACGGTATCAGGTGACGGAGTTGCTGTATCAGGATCTACTGTTACCATCTCTAAGTCAGGAACCTATGTAATATCTGGTCAATCTGATGGAGTTCAAATCAAGATTGCGGCTGAAAAAACAGACGATGTACATATCGTCCTAAACGGTGTGACTATGACCAATACCAATGCAGCTATATCTGCAACATCAGCCGGTCATGTTTACCTAACTCTAGCAGATGGTACAACCAATAGCCTATCAGATTCTGCTTCTAATAGTGATGCAAAAGCTGATGCAGCCCTCTTCTCTAAAGTGGATTTGACCATCAATGGGAAAGGAACTCTCAATGTAGATGGTAAGAAAAACAATGGTATCAAGGCTAACGATACACTTCATATCACAGGCGGAACCTTTAACATCACAGCAGTTGGAGATGCCTTTAATGTCAATGATGAACTTAACATCACTGGAACAACTATGACTATTGATGCCAAGGAAGATGGCGTCAAGGTCGACAATGATGAGGATACATCTGTAGGAACCATGTATCTCTCTGATAATACCATCACTGTTACTGCAGGGGACGATGGTATCCACGCATCAGGTGATTTGGTTATTGATAGTGGTACCTACACTGTTAAGAATTCTACAGAAGGGCTTGAAGGTAAGTCAATCACTATCAACGGTGGAGACATCACCATATACTCAACAGATGATGGTGTCAATGCAGCCAACAAAAATGCCCAACAAAGTGAAATATTCTTCACCATGAATGGTGGAAATCTAACGGTTGAAGTTGGTCAAGGGGATACGGATCCAATTGACTCAAACGGTAACATTACAGTTAATGGAGGAACCATCAAAATGACAGGTCAATCTGGTTTTGACTTTGATGGAACAGCGACCTACACAGGTGGTGAGATCTACCTTAACGGTGAAAAACAAACGGAAATCGTCAATTCTATGCCTGGAGGCGGAGGACCTCAAGGAAATGGTGGCCCTGGCGGTCCAGCCCCTGGTGGACAACCATAAAAAAATCTCCTTTCTCGAAAGAGAAGGGAGATTTTTTTGTTGGGGAAAAAGGAAGAGGAGATAAAGTTTCTTCTATCTCTTATACATACTAGCGAGCCTACTCCATTAATAACGATCAAGTCTATATCCAGCACCTCAAAGGGGTAATTTTCTGATGCTTAAAAGAGCAAAAAAACACCCTTATTCCAATGCTTTTCTAAGCTTGTGGAATAAGAGTGCTTATCGTATTAGAAATTATTCTCCGTCTTTTTTAAAGATGTTTTTTACACCAGATACTGCGCCTTCAACAGCCTCTTTAGCATCTTCGGCAACTTCTTTAGCTTTTGAAGCTACTTTTTCTGCAGCTCCTTCTGCTTGAGTTTTTGTATCGCCAGTTAGTTTACCAAAACCTTCTTTAACAGAACCTTTAGCTTGGTTGAATTTTTCTTCGATTGACATGGGGGTTACCTCCGTTATTTTATTGTATTATCTAAAACAAATCAGATAATAACTTAAGTATATACCCTTTTATGCTAAAAAGCAAAAAACTGATACGAAAAGCATCAGTTTATTTTTTAATAGGTTACAACATTCAACTGGCCTTTATCATATTCAGCGATAAATATATTAGAGACTTCTTCAAAACCTTCTTGTTTTAACTCATCCATTAACCACTCTTCAGTTTTGCCAATGGTTTCTAAGATTTCAACTTGGACAACACCATCTGTAATCACTGGGTACTTAGGATTTTCGTCACCCATTCTTACGACAATCAGCTGTCCGTTTTGCTCAATCACAGCTCTCTTGACATCCTTCAATTGGAAGATTCCTTGAGCGCGCAATTTAAGAGCAACATCAGCAGCAGCTAGACCTTTTGAGCGACAGGCTTCTGGATCTAATGTTCCATTTTTAATGATAATCATAGGTTTTCCGTCAATCAGATGTTTAATAAAGGAAACATTGGTATTCAACCATTTAAGGAGTAAGATAAGAATAGTCCAAATAATGAGGATAACAATGTATTGGATGATGGTGATAGAACTATTGTAGATAACCCCACCGATAATACCCCCGAGAACAAAGTTCTGGATTTGGTCCACTGCAGAACTTGGTGCTAGATTTCCTTTACCTGTTACGTTAATAACAAAAACAAGAGACAGAAGCCCCAAGGCTAATTTAATCGCAATTGTAGCAAAAAAGCTTATCATTTTTCAACCTCCACGAGTTCAACATCTGATTTATAGAGTTCCATTTTTTCTAATAAATAGCTATCTTGGTCAGTCCCGCTAATCGCACGATAAAAATTGTCGCCAACCTTAATAATCGCTCCATCAGTCACTGCTGATGTGTTGACATAAACATTCTTTTTATCAACACCTAACTCTTTTGATACAATCTCGATGAAGTGCAAGGAACTACGAAATTGATTATCATTGGATTGGTTGTTTTGGAAATTCGTAATGCTAATCAATACAAAAGCAATTAACGTCAAAATAGAAATGAGCGATAATTCACGGAACTTACTCCCTCTTTTATCTTTGAAAGCCTTAAATGCAAAGAATCCAGTCACAATCACTAAGAGCGTCGACACAATAATCATGACCCAATCCTGTTGACTGATTTGGCTTAGAACATAGTCGTATGAATAGAATTTCATAAGATTTCTCCTTTTTTAAATTCAATCTATTATAAACTAATTCCTAAGCTATAGCAATTTTAATATGACGAAAAAATTATTCAATTATTGTTTCCTATTTAAAACAAGTTTTTCTGATTTGCCTTAGGCTCCCGCCTTGACTTTCGTTTTGCTTTTGTTATAATAGTACAAATTTAGAGGAGGTACCCTATGATTCAAAAACACGCCATTCCTATTTTAGAGTTTGATGATAATCCTCAGGCAGTCATTATGCCAAATCACGAAGGCTTGGATTTACAGTTGCCAAAGAAGTGCATCTATGCATTTTTGGAAGAAGAGATTGATCGCTATGCTCAGGAAGTAGGGGCGGACTGTGTTGGTGAGTTCGTTTCTGCCACCAAAACCTATCCAGTTTATGTCATGGACTACAAAGGCGAAAAAGTTTGTCTAGCCCAAGCTCCTGTCGGTTCTGCCCCAGCCGCCCAATTTATGGATTGGTTGATTGGCTATGGTGTGGAGCAAATCATTTCCACTGGAACCTGTGGTGTCCTAGCCGATATAGAGGAAAATGCCTTTCTGGTTCCAGTCCGAGCCCTGCGTGATGAAGGGGCTAGTTACCATTATGCGCCACCTTCTCGTTATATGGATGTACATGTAGAAGCGATTTCTGCTATCGAGCAAGTCTTGGAACAATTAGGTATTCCTTATCAAGAGGTTATGACTTGGTCGACAGATGGTTTTTACCGAGAAACAGCTGAAAAAGTTGCCTATCGTAAGGAAGAAGGTTGTGCAGTTGTGGAGATGGAGTGTGCAGCTCTTGCAGCAGTTGCCCAACTTCGAGGGGCAGTTTGGGGACAACTTCTATTCACAGCAGACTCTCTAGCGGATTTAGAAAATTATGATAGCCGTGATTGGGGCGCAGAAGCTTTTGACAAGGCCTTGGAACTCTGTCTTGAAATTGTTAGTCATATGTGACTGCTTTAACGGTTTTATGGTACAATGTAGCTATGTTATTCAAATTATTTTCGAAAAAAATAAATACGACCTTGGGGCGTTTGTCATCTGCTCGTCGCATTTTTTTAAGTTTTGCATTGGTTATTTTCGTAGGCTCTCTCCTTTTGAGCCTGCCATTTGTGCAAGCAACAAGTTCCCAAGCGACCTATTTCGACCATCTATTTACAGCAGTATCCATGGTCTGTGTGACAGGACTCTTTACTCAACCAGTAGCTGCAACATATAACATCTGGGGTCAGTTAATCTGTATGTTTTTGATCCAGATTGGTGGTTTGGGTCTCATGACCTTTATAGGGGTCTTTTATATTCAAAGTAAGCATAAGCTAAGTCTTCGTAGCCGTGAAACAATTCTGGAGAGCTTTAATTATGGAGAAACTCAGTCTTTAATGGTTTTCATACGTTCGATTTTCTTGACGACTTTTCTCATTGAAGGGCTAGGAGCTTTCCTTTTAAGTTTTCGTTTTGTTCCTGAATTTGGTTGGGGCCGAGGAATTTTTACCTCTATCTTCGTAGCTATTTCAGCTTTCTGTAATGCTGGTTTTGATAATTTTGGAAGTACAAGTTTAGTAGCTTTTCAAACTGATCCTTTGATTAATTTAGTGATTGCTGCTTTGATCATCACAGGTGGCCTAGGTTTCATGGTCTGGTTTGATCTAGCTACCCAGTTAGGAAAGAAGAAAAAACGTCGGCTTCGCTTCCATACCAAATTGGTTCTCTTCTTGACAGCTGGAATTTTATTTACTGGAACAGTTTCAACCCTCTTGATAGAGTGGAACAATCCGGGAACGATTGGCAATCTCAGCATCCCTGATAAATTACTAGTCAGTTTTTTCCAAACCGTTAGCATGAGAACGGCAGGTTTTGCTTCTATTGATTATACTCAAGCTAGACCTGTTACACTACTGATCTATATTTTACAAATGTTTCTTGGTGGCGCACCTGGAGGAACTGCAGGGGGGCTGAAAATCACAACCTTCTTTGTCTTATTGGTCTTTGCACGCAGTGAGCTTTTAGGCTTGCCTCATGCGAATGTAGCTAGAAGAACGATTGAACCTCGTACAGTCCAAAAATCTTTCAGTGTTTTTATCATCTTCTTGATAACTTTTTTATCGGGCTTAATCTTAGTAGGAATAACAGCCGAGGGGAATCCGCGCTTTATCTACATCATGTTCGAGACAATTTCAGCTCTTGCTACGGTCGGAGTAACTGCCAATCTGACACCAGAATTAGGCAAATTAGCTCTTAGCATTATCATGCTACTGATGTTTATAGGACGGATCGGACCACTCACACTATTAGTCAGTTTGGCTGAATATCAACCAGATAAGAAAGACATGATTCATTATATGAAAGCTGATATTACCATAGGATAAGAAAGGAAATGCTATGTCAGATCGAACAATTGGAATTTTAGGTTTGGGTATTTTTGGGAGTAGTGTACTTACCGCTCTCGCTCAGCATGATATCAATATTATCGCCATTGACGACCATGAGGAACGAATCAATCAGTTCGAACCAGTCTTGGTTCGTGGAGTTGTTGGAGATATCACAGATGAGGAACTCTTGCTCTCGGCAGGGATTGATACCTGCGATACAGTTGTCGTGGCAACTGGGGAAAATTTAGAATCGAGTGTGCTTGCAGTCATGCATTGCAAAAGTCTGGGAGTGCCGACAGTTATTGCCAAGGTCAAAAGTCATACAGCAAAAAAAGTCCTTGAAAAAATTGGTGCAGATTCAGTTATTTCACCAGAATATGAGATGGGTCGTTCGTTGGCGCAGACTATTCTGTTTAATAATAGCGTAGATGTTTTTCAGTTGGACAAAAATGTCTCGATTATCGAGATGAAAATTCCACAATCGTGGGCAGGTAAGAGTCTAAATCAACTTGATCTTCGAGGACAATACAATCTCAATATTCTTGGTTTTCGTGACTATGAAAATGCTCCTCTAGACGTTCAATTTGGACCGGATGATCTATTGAAAGCTGATACCTACATCATGGCGGTGATTAATAACCAATATTTGGATACCTTGGTTGAATTAAGTGATTAAAAAGAGAACTAGCTTCTCTTTTTTCTTTTTTTGTAGAGGAATATGTTCGATATAAGTAATTTATAAGAAGGATTTAAGAAAAATTTTAACTTTTTCTTAATCCTTTTTAATTTTAGGAGATTATACTTAAATCATCAAAAACATATCAAAGGAGAATCCTATGAAATTCAATCCCAATCAAAGATATACTCGCTGGTCTATACGCCGTCTCAGTGTCGGTGTAGCTTCAGTTGTTGTGGCTAGTGGCTTCTTTGTCCTAGCTGGTCAACCAGCTTCAGTTCGTGCAGATCAAGTGAAACCTACGGCAATGCCAGTTGTCCAAACTGAGAAAGACATGCCTAAAGAAGTCAAGGAAACTAGTGAGATGCCAGAAAAAGCTACTGAGCTTCTTATGGACTCTAAGAAAGAAGTAGGAACTACAGAAGCTCCTACTAAAGAAGAAATGCCTGTAGAAACAAAAACTACAGATCCTGAAACTGCTAAAAAAATGGAAGAAACTTCTAAAGCTGAAGTGACTGAAATGCCTAAATCAGGAGCAGAAACTCCTGAAATGGCTCCAGCACCTAAGGGAGAAAGTCCAGTTGCTAAGGAAGAAATGGTAACTAGTACTGACCAAGTTAAAAAAGCAGTAGCTGACAACGTTAAAGACAGCACAGATGTTCCAGCTAGCTACCTTGAAAAAGCAAATGTTCCTGGTCCCTTCTTGGCAGGTGTTAACCAAGTGATTCCTTACGAAGCTTTCGGTGGTGACGGTATGTTAACTCGTCTCTTGCTCAAAGCAGCCGACAAGGCTCCATGGTCGGACAATGGAACAGCAGGAAATGCAGCAATTCTTCCACTTGAAGGTTTGGCAAAAGGTCAATATTTCTATGAAGTAGATTTGAACGGTAACACAAGTGGTAAAGAAGGTCAAGCCCTTCTCGACCAACTTCGTGCTAACGGCACACAAACATACCAGGCAACCGTTAAAGTATACGGTGCTAAAGATGGTAAACCAGATTTGACAAATGTTGTAGCGACACGCATGATTGACGTGAACTTGAATGGCATAGTTCCTGCTGACCAAGTTAAAAAAGCAGTAGCTGACAACGTTAAAGACAGCACAGATGTTCCAGCTAGCTACCTTGAAAAAGCAAATGTTCCTGGCCCCTTCTTGGCAGGTGTTAACCAAGTGATTCCTTACGAAGCTTTCGGTGGTGACGGTATGTTAACTCGTCTCTTGCTCAAAGCAGCCGACAAGGCTCCATGGTCGGACAATGGAACAGCAGGAAATGCAGCAATTCTTCCACTTGAAGGTTTGGCAAAAGGTCAATATTTCTATGAAGTAGATTTGAACGGCAACACAAGTGGTAAAGAAGGTCAAGCTCTTCTCGACCAACTTCGTGCTAACGGCACACAAACATACCAAGCAACCGTTAAAGTTTACGGCGCTAAAGACGGCAAACCAGATTTGACAAATGTTGTAGTGACACGACAAATAATGGTTCAATTGCATGATAAAGATATGACTACTCAAGACAACCAAGCTGGAATGGACGCTGAAAAAGACATGAAATCAGAAATGATGGGAATGAATCATGGTATGGAAAATATGAAAGTGAACCAACCAGGTCAAGGTCAAAAAGTTGAACAAATGAAGAAAAGTGATAAAGGTATGTTACCAAATACCGGTGAAGTTAAGTCTAATACAGCAACTATCGGAATCTTTGGTCTTGTCTTAGCTGGTGTACTTAGCCTTCTTGGTGTAAAAGCTAAACGAGATAATTAAAATTCAAATCATTTAAAAATTAGTAAAAATAGTGTTATACTAAATCCAAGTATAACGCTGTTTTTATAAGGGGAATAGGAATGGAAAAGACAATTTTACTCGTGGATGATGAGATTGAAATTATAGATATTCAAAAACGATACCTAATCCAGGCAGGATATCAAGTATTGGTTGCCCATGACGGGCTAGAAGGTTTAGAAATTTTTCAGAAAAAACCAGTAGATCTAATCATCACAGATATCATGATGCCTAAAATGGATGGCTATGATTTTATCAGCGAAGTCCAATATTTATCCCCTGATCAACCTTTTCTCTTTATCACTGCCAAGATTAGTGACCAAGACAAGATTTACGGCTTAAGTTTGGGAGCGGATGATTTTATTACAAAACCGTTTAGTCCTCGTGAGTTGGTGTTGCGAGTTCATAATATTTTTCGCAGAATTCACCGCAGTGGGGAAACTGAACTGATTGAACTAGGGGATTTACGGATAAACCATGCCAATCACGAAGTTCATATCGGGCAAGAGTCTTTAGACTTAACTGTCAAATCTTTTGAACTCCTCTGGATCTTGGCAAGCAATCCTGAGCGAGTCTTTTCAAAAACCGAACTCTATGAAAAAGTATGGCAAGAAGAGTATGTCGATGACACCAACACTCTGAATGTCCACATCCATGCTTTGAGACAGGAGTTGGTCAAACACGCAAGTTCCAATACTCCAGTTATCAAAACAGTTTGGGGGCTTGGCTACAAGATTGAGAAAGCGAGGTAATGAATGAAATTAAAAAGTTATATCGTAATTGGCTATTTAGTCTCTACCATTCTGACAATTCTTGTGGTCTTTTGGGCAGTCCAGCGAATGCTGATTGATCAAAAAGAAATTTATTTCTTGGTCGGAATGACACTCGTTGCCAGTTTCATCGGAGCTGGAATTAGTCTCTTTCTCCTCTCTCCGGTATTCTCTTCGTTGCATCATTTGAAAAAGCAAGCTAAAAGGGTAGCAAGTCGAGATTTCAGTGGAGAAACTAACATAAAAGGGCCAACTGAGTTTCAAGAGTTAGGGCAAGCTTTTAACGATATGTCTCATGATTTACAATCAACCTTTGAATCCCTTGACCAAAGTGAAAAAGAAAAAGGGATTATGATTGCCCAACTTGCTCATGACATCAAAACGCCAATCACATCCATCCAAGCAACGGTGGAAGGAATCCTTGATGGTGTTATTAAAGAAGAGGAACGGGCGCATTATCTAATGACTATTAGTCGGCAGACCGACCGTCTAAATAAATTAGTGGAAGAACTCGGCGCTCTTACGCTAAATACCCAATCCAAGATAGAATCACCAAGAGGGATTGAGCCTGTATTTCTGGATCAGTTATTAATAGAAGCAATGAGCGAATTTCAATTTTTAATTGAAAAAGAAGAACGGGATGTGTACATACAGGTTAGTCCAGAGTATGCCCGTATCCAGGTAGACTATGATAAGATTTCGCGAATTTTGGTTAACTTGCTTAATAATGCTTTTAAATACTCGGAACCAGGAACTAAGATTGAAGTTGTGGCTCTGATTGAGGACAAGAACTTGACCATTAGTGTCAGAGATGAAGGATATGGAATTGCTCCAGAGGAGTTGGACAATATCTTTAAGCGTCTCTATCGGGTAGAAACATCTCGCAACATGAATACTGGAGGTCATGGCTTAGGCCTTGCAATTGCGCGTGATCTAGCTCGCCAATTAGGTGGGGACATCAGCGTAGAAAGCCAATATGGCGTAGGAAGCAAGTTTATCCTTAGTCTCAATCTGAACGAAAAGTAAAATAGATAGAAAAATCTCTTTACAAATGCAGTTTTTCATGATACAATAGCCTTTGTGTGAAATAGCAGCAGGAAAGCATGAAGCTCGTCAACAGGTGTCTTCTGATAAGTAACCTTGGCTGTTTAGGCGAAGGGCATCTGCACGAATCAGGGCTTTCTAAGTGACTATTTCCGCCGAAATTATATTTATATCAGGAGGACATACATATGTCACGTTATACAGGACCATCTTGGAAACAAGCTCGTCGCCTTGGCCTTTCACTTACAGGTACAGGTAAAGAATTGGCACGTCGTAACTACGTACCAGGACAACACGGACCAAACAACCGTTCTAAATTGTCAGAATACGGTTTGCAATTAGCTGAAAAACAAAAACTTCGTTTCACTTACGGTGTAGGTGAAAAACAATTCCGTAACTTGTTCGTACAAGCTACAAAAATCAAGGGCGGAATCCTAGGTTTCAACTTCATGCTTCTTTTGGAACGTCGTTTGGATAACGTAGTTTACCGTCTTGGTCTTGCGACTACTCGTCGTCAAGCTCGTCAATTCGTAAACCACGGTCACATCCTTGTTGATGGAAAACGTGTTGATATCCCATCATACCGCGTAACTCCAGGTCAAGTAATCTCAGTTCGCGAAAAATCATTGAAAGTTCCAGCAATCCTTGAAGCAGTTGAAGCTACTCTTGGACGTCCAGCATTCGTATCATTCGATGCTGAAAAATTGGAAGGTTCATTGACTCGTTTGCCAGAACGTGATGAAATCAACCCAGAAATCAACGAAGCACTTATCGTTGAATTCTACAACAAGATGCTTTAATTTTAAGATATATCTTACGAAAAGCCTACAACAGTGGGCTTTTTGCTTTTCAAAAAATAAAAAAATAAGAAAAATTTATCTTAAGTTCTTGACAAGATTGTAAAAGTAGGTATAATAGAAAGAGTTGAAAAAGCTCAAGGTCCGTTGGTCAAGGGGTTAAGACACCGCCTTTTCACGGCGGTAACACGGGTTCGAATCCCGTACGGACTATGGGT
>NZ_JAHDAP010000003.1 GCF_018499575.1 Streptococcus infantis | reverse complement strand
ACCCATAGTCCGTACGGGATTCGAACCCGTGTTACCGCCGTGAAAAGGCGGTGTCTTAACCCCTTGACCAACGGACCCTGAGCTTTTTCAACTCTTTCTATTATATACACTTTTTCCTACTTGTCAACTAATTTGACTTGTTTTTCTGAAATTTTATCACTACTTTTCATAGATTTTTTTATATAGTTAAAAAGAGAGGACATTTTTTTATCCTCTCTTGTATCTCGTCTACTAATATTTTAGTTTTCTTCAGCCATTTTTGACTTGACTTCATCATATGATAGGGCACGTGATTCCTCTTCTACTGATTCAGGCATTTTTCCTGTTTCGTAAAGAGATTTGATTTGTGTACTATCCAATGTTTCATATTTCAACAAGGCTTCTGCAATCAATTTATGCGTTTCACGGTTTGATTGAATGATCTCAGCCGCTTTATTACGTGCTTCATTCAACAATGCTCGTACTTCTTCGTCAATTTCATAAGCTGTACGCTCTGAAATAGATTTTTGTGGAGTTTGAGCACCAAACATTGCATGATTTCCTTCGTATTGAACAGGTCCAAGTTTTTCACTCATACCATACTCCGTAACCATTGCACGAGCCATTTGTGTAGCTTGCTCAAAGTCGTTCGATGCACCTGTTGTTTGGACATTGAAGATAATCTCTTCAGCAACGCGTCCACCCATCAAACCTGCTAATTGCTCTTTCATGTCTTCTTTAGATAGTAACATTTGATCTTCTTTTGGAAGAGCAATCATGTAACCACCAGCACGACCACGAGGAACAATTGTTACCTTATGAACGACACGTGCATTGGACAAGACCAAACCGACAATTGTGTGTCCTGCCTCATGGTAAGCAACCATTTCACGTTCTTTTTGAGAAACAGTCTTATCTTTCTTAGAAGGTCCTGCAATAACGCGATCTTCTGCCTCATCAATATCAGAAGCATCAATGACTGACTTATTGCGACGAGCTGCAACTAAGGCTGCCTCGTTCAATACATTTTCCAAATCAGCTCCAACAAAACCTGGAGTTTGTTGAGCAACCAATTTCAAATCAACATCTTCTGCCAAAGGTTTATTTCTAGCGTGGACTTTTAGAATTGCTTCGCGTCCCTTAACATCTGGACGACCAACCAATACTTTTCTATCAAAACGACCTGGACGAAGAAGGGCTGGATCTAATACGTCAGAACGGTTTGTTGCCGCAATAACGATAATTCCTTCGTTTCCTTCAAAACCATCCATTTCAATCAAGAGTTGGTTCAAGGTTTGTTCACGTTCGTCATTACCTCCGCCTAAACCGACACCACGTTGGCGACCAACAGCATCGATTTCATCAATAAAGATAATGGCTGGTGCTGCTTTTTTAGCGTCCTCAAATAGAGAACGGACACGGCTTGCACCGACACCGACGAACATTTCTACAAAGTCAGAACCTGAAATACTAAAGAATGGCACGCCAGCTTCTCCCGCAACTGCTTTAGCAAGCAATGTTTTACCAGTTCCTGGAGGTCCTTCTAAGAGAACACCAGCTGGGATACGAGCGCCTAATTTTGTAAAGCGTTTTGGGTCTTTCAAGAATTCAACAACTTCAACAAGTTCTTGTTTTTCTTCTTCAGCACCGGCAACATCTGAAAAGCGTACTTTGATATCTTCTTTATTAGCAGCCTTAGCTTTACTACGTCCAAAACTCATTGGATTACGTCCGCTATTTCCACCCATATTTCCCATCATAGAAAATAGGAAGAAAAATAAAATGGCAAATGGTACTACTGAAACTAGGATATTAATCCACATACCACTTGAGCTTTCATGTTTCACTTCAATTTGTGTTTGGTGTTCCCCAGCTAATTTTTGCAAATCTGCTACAGTAGTATCCGATGGAAGAATAATACTTGTAAATTTTTCTACTTTTGTTGCAGATGGTGTGAAAAACTGAATACCCGTTTCCGGTTTTTCTGTTTTAGCAGTTTTATAGACACCAGACACTTCGATAACACTACCACTTGGTTGGTAGGTCATTTCTTTTACATTGTCATTAGTGATTTCCTGCACCAATTCTGAGTATTTAATTTGTTGACTATGCCCTGCAGCCCTTCCAGCAAAGAAGTACTGGAATCCCGTCACTAGCAAGAAAATCATCAACAAATAAAGAAATGGATTTTTTATAAAACCATTATTTTGCTTTTGCATTCAACAACTTACCCTTCTATTTTGAGTAAACTTCCTCTTTCAATACACCTACATAAGGAAGGTTACGATAATTTTCATTATAGTCTAAACCATAGCCTACAACAAATTCATTCGGAATTGTAAAACATGTATAATCTGCTTCAATTTCTACAGTACGGCCTTCTGGTTTATCAAGCATTGTAACAATCTTAACAGATGCCGCTTCTCTAGCAGTAAACATATCTCTCAAACTTTTCAAGGTTTGACCAGTGTCGATAATATCTTCCACAAAAACAACATGTCTACCTTTAATATCTTGAGTTACATCTTGTTTGATATTGATAACACCGCTACTTACAGTACCACCATGATAGCTAGAAACCATCATAAAATCCATTTCAAGATGAGTATCGATATATTTGACTAATTCTGCCATGAAAGGAATAGATCCTTTTAAAATTCCAACTAAAATTGGATTTTTTCCTTCATAATCTTTTGTTAATTGAGCACCTAATTTCTTAGCAGCTTCTGTAATTTCATCTTGTGAAATCAAAATCTTCTTGATATCTTGTTCTAACATGATTTTACCTATCTATTTTTTCTATATAAAGTATAGTGTTCATTATATCATTTTTCATTTTTATACTCAAATCACTGAGTTCAATTCCTAAAATTGAACAAATCTTCCCGAATTGCTCAACAATAATCGCATTTTTTCGTTTTTCTGCAGGAATTTTTAAATCAATAAAAAGTCGCCTTACTTTTTTTCGATGACCATTTATTATCAGATAATCACCTGGCTGTCGATGCCTCAAAATCAATGATGTTTCACGGGAAACATTTATTTGTTGAACATTTTCGCCTTTTAGAGGAATTCCAAATGAAAATAGAAAACCTTCATAATAAACTTGATTTTGATAGTTTAACACACACTCACTACTTTTTTCATCAGACTTTGGTCTGATTTTACCAATTTGAAAGAGCTGGTATTCTTTTATAAGTTCATAACCATTTTTTATACTATGGCGATATTGACTCTTAGTTTTTAAAATATGATGAATTTCTTGAAATTGTTCTCTTGTTACATTTAAATCAGCAAAACGACTAAGGTATTGTTGTAGTAAAACTCGTTGCGTTGCTTCACTAAAAGATAAAAACTGAGTTAAATCTTCTACATCAACCGCTTGAGATAATTCAGCCAGAGCAATTTGATAATCAGAAACTTCTTTTCCAAACTCTAAAAATGCTTTTTTTATCTGAGTATTTTCTGTTTCTAATTGTGGTAAATAGAGATTTCGAATACGATTGCGAAGATAGTGATTTTCTTTATTCGTTGGATCTTCAAAATGCTCAATTTCAGGAAAATCCTTCTTATAAAAAGACAACAAAGGACGAATTAACTCTCCCTTATCAAACATTTGTCTTTCTTTAATAGCTGATAAATGGTGTAGTCTAACACCTCTAATCAATCGCATAAAGATTGTCTCAACTTGATCATCTGCATGATGAGCTGTTACTAGAGCTGTAGATGAAGTTTTCTCCATCACTTCTCTAAAAAATTCATAGCGAAATTGACGAGCATTTGCTTCTGAAAAATCTCCAGTAAAACAAGCTACATAAATTGGAATTCCTGCTTGTTCAGCTAATTTTCTTAATTCATTTTCTTCCTGATCTGACTCTGGTCGTTGTTTATGATTTACATGAGCTAAAGACAATTCAATACCAAGTTCTTTTTGATAGGTTGAAAGGAGGTGAAAGAGATACATCGAATCCAATCCACCAGACAAAGCTAGCACAACTCTTGAATGATTTTTAAAATAACCTTTCTCTAGAAAATGATTTAAAAAATCATGGTCTCTCATTTTAGGACCTCGTAGACATCCTTAGAAATCTTAGAAATAGTATCGTAATCCGAATTTTTGGTAAAGATTGAAATAATGAAAGGAGAATCAGTGTAGACTATTCCTACATCGTGTTTAAATTCATCTGCATCCCCAATTTTATGGGCTACCTTAGCGGAAATGTTCTTAGCAATCCTCTGATTATCAAACGATGTTTGTGATAGGGATTCTAAAACAAAACCATTCTGATTATAAATAGATTCCATAACTTGACCAGCCATTTTAGCTGAAGCCAACTTATCTGTCACATCCCACTCTTCACCTGCGATAGTAGCCATCTCTTTTTTAAAGGCTTCATCTGATTTATTCGTAATATAATAACCAAGAATATTATGAGCTACATTGTCAGATTCTTTTGCAGTTTTTGTGATTAAATCTTTGACTGTGTATTCTTTATTGTCAGCTGTTTTAGGGAGACTACCGCTTCCTTCCGGTTTATAAGAACCAGGGAAATCATTAACTTCGGAAACGTATTTCAGTTTCGTGTCAAGTTGATAATCACCTTGATTGATTCTTTCCTGAACAGAATAAAGATAAGGTAGTTTCATAACACTAGCAGCGTACATTTTTTGCTCTTCGTTAATCCCAGCTTCCTTACCTGTACTCAATTGTTTCACATAAATAGAAAACTGTTCATTTTGATAATTTTCAGATAGCAACTCTTGTACTTTCTGAATACGATTATCATCATCGGAAATATAATCCGTCGAAATCCAGCCCGTTTGCTTGATATGTAAGAATTCACGACCTTCAGCAAAAATAGACATATCTGCTTCAACCTCTTGATAAGCTGCTAAAGTAGACTTTAATTCTTGTTGATCATAAGGACTATTATAAACGACAAATCCTGGTTCTAGCCATACTCGTTTAGAAAAATCGTTTACGATGGAACTATCGTATAAAAGTCGTTTATCAGCCATCACAAATTGATTATTTGACAATTTAAACACAGGCTGTCCTTGTTTATTTAATCGCCATTCTAAAACAGATAATTTTGTTTCTGCATTGACTTTTCCTGATTCTTTAATCAGGTCTTCTGTAGAATAAACTGGCGTCTCACCATAAAATTTTGGAGATTCTATAATATCTTGATAATAAAAATGATATGGAGTATGAGTTAAAGAATAAACTTCTTGTTTTGGAATGATAACTGGATTCTCAGTGCTTACTACTTGAACGCTTTTTAGGAAAATAGGAAGTAGTAATATCACTAAAAATTTACGCATTCTTTTTCCCCTCTTCTTCTTGTAGTCGTAACAGATGATTCTTTTGAGCTAACTCATCTAATTTTTCATCTGACTGACTTAAAAATTTTTCGATAATATCTAATAAATTTTCCATTTCACATTACCTAGGAAGTAAGTCCGGAATTGTATAAACTTCCTCCCATGTTTTTGAATAATAATATTTTGCACGGGAATATTTAGCCGCATAGGATTCGTCTTTTAACTTAGTTGCTAAACTAGCTTCTTTATCCTTTTCATCGCTCAATTCCTGATATTGTTTCTTCAAATCAGTTAGTTGTTGACGACGTGTTAATAATTGTTGATAACTTTGTGCTAAATTATAAGTTGGCAAGATAAATAACAACATAATCAAAATCAAAACCCACCCCATAAAACGATTGCGTTTTTGACGTTCTTCCATCATGTACTTACGTCTTTGGTGTTCATTTTGAATAAAAGAGTTATTCATTTGGACTATTTTTTTATACATCGCCTTCTACCCTTGTTTCACTAATGATTTCATACATTCCGGCTGCATCTTCTTTTTTTGTGCTATCTTTCATTTCGAGCACCTTTACAAGTAACAACTTATTTCCAAAGCGAATTTCAACTTGATCATTGATTTTTAAATCTGTTGAACTTTTAGCAAGGATTCCATTTACCTTGATTCGCCCTTTATCTGCAACTTCCTTAGCTACCGTACGGCGTTTAATAATACGTGATACTTTTAAATATTTATCTAATCTCATCTTATAATACCTCAAATTATTATTGTACCATTTTTATCCCTTTTATAGAAGAAAAAAGGTAATCCCTAATGTGACTCTTTTAAGTCTTTTATGTTCGCTAACGATTCTCCAAAGGTTAAGAGTCCTTCTAAAATCTCATAGTCTTTTTTATTTCGAATATCAAAAACAACTTCGATTAAACCTTGATTTTCAGAAATATTAGCCTTCAAACTTGTCTGAGAAAGAGCCTGGAAATAATCTTGAGTTAAAAATAGTTGTTGCGATATTTTTTCAAACTGAATGACAAGCTTATTATTTCTTCTTTCAACACGATTGACAAATACTTTATCTAGATAAGCTTTAGCTAATCCAATTTCTAAGAGATAGGCAACTACATCTGGATACTCACCAAAACGGTCAATTAACTCATCTTGTAATTCTTCATAGTTGACACGGTTGTCAATTTGACGAATTCTCTTGTAAATTTCAATTTTATGCCGTTCATCTGAAATGTACTCATCCGGAAGATAAGCATCAATTTGTAGAATTAACTCAGCATTTCCTTTTTCACGTTTCTTGTCAGTTCCATTTTTCTTAGCTATCGCTTCTTCCAGTAACTGAGAGTACAATTCAAAACCGACTGAATCAATAAAACCGGATTGCGAACTTCCTAAAAGATTACCAGCTCCACGGATAGACAAATCACGCATGGCAATTTTGAAACCAGAACCCAATTCAGTAAAACCTTTGATAGCTTCTAATCTTTTCTCAGATACTTCTGTCAATGATTTATCTGGTCGATACATGAGATAAGCATAAGCAATACGATTACTACGACCAACCCGACCTCGTAATTGATACAAGGTAGACAGACCCATGTGATCCGCATTTTCTATAAACAAGGTATTTGCATTTGGAATATCCACTCCTGTTTCAATGATTGTCGTGGTTACTAAAATATCATATTCACCTTCAATAAAATCAAGTAGTGTATTTTCCAAACGAATTTCACTCATTTGACCATGAACAAACCCTATAGAAGCTTCAGGAATCAATTCTTGTAACTCTGAAACCTTCTTTTCAATCGTGTCAACTTTGTTGTAAAGATAGTAAACCTGACCACCACGATCAATTTCTCTCAATACAGCATCACGAATGACACGATCATTCTGTTCAAGGACATAGGTTTGTACAGGATATCGATTGGTTGGGGGAGTTTCGATGACAGATAAATCTCGAATACCTAGCATAGACATATGTAGAGTTCGAGGAATTGGTGTAGCTGTCAAAGTTAAGACATCAACCTTCTTTTTTAATTCCTTCAAAGCTTCCTTATGTTTGACACCAAAACGTTGTTCCTCATCGATGATGATTAATCCTAAATCAGCAAATTCAACATCTTTAGATAAAACTCGATGGGTTCCTATCAGGATATCAACTTGGCCTTTTTTCAATTTTTCAATTGTTTCAGTCTGCTCTTTTTTACTTCTAAAACGACTCAAAACATCTACATTGACAGCAAACTGCTCAAATCTTTCCTTGAAATTACTATAATGTTGCTGAGCAAGAACTGTGGTTGGTACTAAAACAACAACCTGTTTATGATTATTTACAGCCTTAAAAGCAGCTCTCATAGCAACTTCTGTTTTACCAAAACCAACATCTCCAACCAAAAGTCTATCCATTGGTTGAGAACTTTGCATATCTTTCTTAATTTCTTCGATGCTTCGAAGCTGATCTTCAGTTTCAACATAAGGGAAAGCCTCGTCAAAAGCAACTTGATCTTCATCATCTTTTGAAAATGCATATCCTTTGAGTTGACTCCTCTCGGCATATAGTTTAATTAAGTCATCTGCAATATCTTCAACTTGATTTTTAACTTTTTGCTTTGCTTTTTTAAAACGTCCATCGTTTAATTTGTTTAACTTTGGAGCCTTACCATCACTAGAAACATACTTAGAAAGAGTCTGTATCTGCTCTACAGGGATAGAAATTCGATCTCCATTTTGATATTGGACGCTTACGTAGTCTCTATGAATCCCTTTTATTTCAATCGTTTCAATTCCTAAATATTGACCAATACCATGAATTTGATGAACAACATAATCTCCTTTTTGTAGTTCACTGTAATCTTTTAATCGTTCAGCGTTGCTAATATTTTGTCTGCGATACTTGCGTTTAATCTTCTTTTTAAAAATTTCATATTCAGTGATGAATACAAGATTCTCATCTACAAAATGAAAACCATGACGAAGATTTCCTTCAATAAGGTTGACAGATGCTTTACAGACTTCATTTCCATTACTATTATCAACGTTAATGCCATATTCATCAAGAATCGTTGACAATTTCTTTAGTTCAGTTTTGCTACTTGATTGAAGAACAATCGTATACTTCAATTTTTTATAACGTTCAATTTCTTCTTTCAGAAAAGAAAACTGATTAAAGAACTCCTGCATTGGATATTGATTAAATTGATAAAGATGATCAAATTTTAGATTTCCAAGACCCTTTTGAAAATTCGAAAAGAAACTCGCTGGTACATATTTTTTTAATTGACTTTCTACATCCGCAAAATATTGTAAATTTGACACTGCTTTACTGTTATGTAAATCTTCTGTCAAGTAACTAGCTGTTTCCTTATCAAAAACATCATACTGATTGATAATTTTTTGAAAATCATCAAAGATAATAGGAACTTGATTCAAATAGTCTATCAAGGTCCACTGTTTTTTATAAAAAACAGATAAAAACTTGCGAATATCTGCATGAAAAACTTGCTCTTTCGTGCAACTAAAAACTTCTTCTAAGTAAGACTTTAAAGTTGGAGAAATAGCTTTATCAATCTCATTTTCTAAGAATTTTTGACCACGATGATAATCTTCATCAGTTAGCAAAATATCACTAGCTGGATAAATCAAGACCTGAGATTGACTATCTTTTGATAATTGAGTTTCAGCATCAAATTCTCTAATCCCATCAATCTCATCACCAAAAAATTCTATTCGATAAGGAGATATTTGGGAGGTTTCAAAAATATCCAGAATATCTCCACGAAGACTAAACTCACCTTGACTTTGAACTTGTGTAACTTTTTTATAACCAAGAGAAATCAAGTGATTTTTTAGTTCACTTTGTTCACATTCTTGGCCAATTTCAAGCTTTAAAATACTATTATCAAAAACTTGAGGATCTGGTAAAAATAAGCGACTAGCTGCTAGGTTACAAACTAAAATCCCTTTTTGAGACCTATCTCTTAAAAAACGCAAAGCTTCGACGCGAGAAAAAATCTTTTCTTGTGACGATACTAAAAATTCTACCATTGGTGAATCATCTACTAAGAATGGATAAACTAAATCTGAACCTAAGATGGAAATTAAATCATTGACCAGACGTTCAGCCTCTCCATAAGTCGAAGTCATTACTAAAATTTTGTCCTGATTTTTTGCACTACTTGCAATAGCCAAAGACTTTGCTGAACCAGAAAGACCAAGTAGTAATTGTCTTTGTTTGAGAGATAAATGCTCATTCCATGATTGTATCTGCTTATTTTCTAGAAAGAAATCTATTAATGCCATTTCCTTACCCATTATATTTCTGCATCGTTTTTTCAAAGTTTTTCTCTTGTAAATAATAATTTACAGCATCGTCAACCTTGTCAATAGACTGTAAAATACCAATATAATCTTCTTTGTCAAACTTGCTCAAAACATGATTAACAACTGACATTCCTTTTTTAGGTCTCCCAATACCAATCTTTACACGATTGAAAACTTGTGTCCCAATATGTTGGATAATCGACTTGATTCCATTATGACCACCAGCTGATCCTTTAGCTCGAAGACGAATTTTCCCAACTTCCATATCCAGATCATCGTAAATAATAAGTAAATCTTCAATATCCAAACCATAGTAAGTTAATAAGGCATGTACAGCTTTTCCACTCTCGTTCATAAATGTTGTTGGTTTCACAAGATAAATTTTTTCCCCATTAAGAAAAAATGAGGCTAACTCAGCTTGGAATATCTTATCGTGTGTAAAAGTGACATTCTGTTTCTTCGCTAGTTGGTCAATCAGCATAAAGCCAACATTATGTTTGGTTTCAAAATATTTATCACCTGGATTTCCCAATCCAACAAGTAGTTTAGTCATTTATTTTCCTTTCAAAAGCCAAAAGGGTTGGAATTTTTTTCCAACCTGATTAACACTATTAAAAATGTTGATTATACGTTAAAGCGGAATTCCATGATATCGCCATCTTGAACGACATAATCTTTTCCTTCTTCACGTAAACGTCCAGCTTCTTTTACAGCCTTTTCAGATCCGTATTTAATCAAATCATCATAGGACATGGTCACTGCACGAATAAAACCTTTTTCGAAGTCAGAGTGGATGATACCAGCTGCTTGAGGAGCTTTCATGCCACGTTTAAAGGTCCAAGCACGAACCTCTTTTTCACCAGCTGTGAAGTAAGTTCCAAGTCCAAGTAGATGGTAAGCAGCACGCGTCAACTTATCCACACCTGATTCTGTCAAACCAATAGCTTCAAGAAACTCTTTTCTATCTTCATCGTCTAATTCAGAAATTTCTTCTTCAGCACGCGCAGAAATCACTACTACTTCAGCATTTTCTGTTTCTGCGAATTCACGAATTTGCTTCACATAATCAATAGAGTCTGGGTCTCCAACAACATCCTCATCCACATTCGCTACATAAAGAACTGGTTTAGTGGTCAAGAGGAAAAGACCTTTGACAACCTTTTGCTCTTCATCTGTAAATTCAATGGTACGTGCTGATTTACCGTCTTCAAGAACTGGTTTAATCTTTTGGAGAACGTTAAATTCTGCAACTGATTCCTTATCTTTTTGCGTACGTGCCATCTTTTCCACACGCGCATATCGTTTATTCACAGATTCTAGGTCAGCAAGAATCAATTCTAGGTTAATGGTATCAATATCTGCTAATGGATCTACAAAGGCATCTTCACGACCTTGCTCACGCATGACATTCTCATCATCAAAGGCACGAACCACATGGACAATGGCATCAACTTCACGAATATTGGCCAAGAATTTATTACCGAGACCTTCTCCTTTTGACGCACCTTTTACAATCCCTGCAATATCTGTAAATTCAAAGGTTGTTGGAACTGTCTTTTTAGGAGTAATCATTTCCGTCAATTTTTGGAGGCGTTCATCTGGAACTTCTACCATTCCAACGTTTGGATCAATGGTCGCAAAAGGATAGTTTGCAGCCTCTGCTCCTGCTTTTGTAATTGCATTAAATAGGGTTGATTTACCAACGTTTGGCAAACCCACAATACCTGCTGTTAAAGCCATAGTTTCTCATTCTCCGTTCACATTTCAATCTTCAATATTATAACACAAAAAGGGAAAACTTGCTAACCCTCTAACTTCTTGCCTTTAGTCAATGATTTTACTCATTTTTCTTTCAAAATCATAGCGACTCATCATGACAACATGATCACAATTACTGCATTTTATTTTGATATCTGCACCTAGACGTGTAATTTCCCAACGATTGGCTTTTTTACCTGTAGACTTGATTGTACAAGCGTGTGGTTTTTTCATTTCAACAAAATTTCCAACTTGATACATACTACTCTCCTTTTCATATTTCTGATTATATCATAAAAGAGGTGAGCTAGGCTCAACCTCTTTAACTTAATTTGTACGAACTGGTGTAATCAGCTGCATGAAATCTTCATCTGTATCAGCTGGTACCAAGGTAAATGGACGAACTGCTGAAATGAAGCTGATTGTTACCTTTTCACTATTCAAGGCTTTTAGTGCTTCAATCAAGTAAGTTGGGTTAAAGCTAATCGTTAAATCTTCACCAGATATAGCAATTGTATCGATTTCTTCGTTTACTTTACCAACTTCTGGAGAATTTACATAAGCTGTAACTACTCCTTGTTTGATTTCTAATTTTACAGTTCCATTTTGAGTAGCACTTGATAAAAGACGAGCACGTTCCATAGATTGACGTAAATGAACAACATCAAAAGTCACTGTCGTATTAAAGTCGGTTGGAATTAAGCGATCTGTATCAGGATAATTACCTTCTAAGAGGCGTGTATAGAAGCTAATATTTTCGCTTCTAAAGAGAATTTGATTATTTGCAAAGAAAATCTCTACTGTTTCAATATCGTCCGTAAAAACAGCTGAAAATTCGCGTAGAGAGCGACTTGGGATAACAACATCAAAATTATCACTATTTTTCTCAAGAGTTAATTTTTTCTGGCTCAGACGATGTGAGTCTGTTGCAACTGTTTTTAATTCTTGATGATTACTCAAAACAAAGTGAACACCAGTCAAAATAGGACGACTTTCTTGTACACTAGCTGCAAAGGCAGTTTCGTTGATAATCTTCTTAAGAAGTTTTGTTTCAAGAACTAAAGGATTACTTGCAGCGATTTCCTGGATACGTGGATATTGTTCACTATCTTTACCTTTAAGGGTAATCTCTGATTTTCCACTTGTTAATACAATCTGATGTTGCTCGATCTCTTTGAAATCAAGAGTCACATCTGGAAGACTTGATACTACATTGATAAAGAATGAAGCTTCTAGAAGGATAGAACCTAAAGAGTTAATCAAAAGACCTGCATTTTCATCTTTTTGAGAAATGAAGTTTTCAATTGAAATTTGACCATTAGATCCAATTAATGTAATTCCTTCGTTTGTCACATCGATTTTGATCGTTGATAAAACAGGAATAGCATTTTTAGAACTAATAGCACGTTTTGTAATATTTAATGATTGCAGGAATAGATTTTTGTTAATTGAAAAATGAATCATGGAATCTCCTTTATTTATTTTTATTATTAGAAGGTTAATAGTAATAGTAGGCTGTGTGAAATTTGTGGAAAACCTAGTTTAGTTTAGAAAATTTAAGAAGTTACACTTGTTTAAAAGATGTGTATAAATTAGTAAAAATGTAAACACTTATCCACAAGTTATTTGATTTTCTTTTTGATAGTTTCGATTTCTATACGTAATTTATCATCCGTTTCAATCATAGATTTGATTTTTGCATGAGCATGAATGACGGTCGTATGATCTTTACCACCAAATTCTTTTCCGATTTTTGGAAGGCTATTATCTGTCAGCTCTCTAGCTAGATACATAGCAACTTGACGAGCTAGAACAATATTCTGAACACGTCTAGTTCCCTTCATCTCTTTAACGCTAACATCATAAAATTTTCCGACTTCCTCTTGGATTTTTTCAATTGGAATGACGATCATGGTGCTAACGCTTTGTTTTCTGGCACGTATAGCCTCAGATGCAATATCCACAGTTATAGTGTTGATTTGCTTAACTTTAGCCATAAGACTAATATCTTTGAGGGCACCTTCTAATTCACGTACATTTGAATCAAACTGACCAGCCAAATATTCGATTGTGTCAGGTTGAAAATGATAATCTAAATCCTCTGTTTTACTATTTAGGATAGCGATACGAGTTTCAAAATCAGGTGGAGTAATATCCGTTGTTAATCCCCATGAGAAGCGCGTGACAAGACGCTCAGGTAAATTTTCTAGTTGTTCTGGTCTGCGGTCACTCGTTAAAACAATCTGTTTATTATTACTGTGAAGTTTGTTAAATGTATTAAAAAATTCATCCTGAGTTTGTACTTTATTTCCACTAAGAGATTGAATATCATCAATAAGAAGTAAATCTAGACTTCGATAGGTTTTTTTAAAATTATCCATATCATTGAGCCTTAAGTGATCTAAAAATTCATTAATAAAGCTTTCAGCAGGAATGTATTTAACACGCGCATTAGGATTTTTTTTGAGAATTTCATTTCCCAGAGCATTGAGTAAGTGAGTTTTTCCTAAACCGGGTCCTCCATATATAAACAGAGGATTATAAGTTAGTCCAGGATCTTCTGAGACGGCTAAAGCAGCAGACTTAGCCCAAATATTTCCATCACCTTGGATAAAATTATCAAAAGTATAAATATCTCTTAATCCTGTTTCTGAATAAGGAATAGATTTTTCAAGTTGTTCCTGTTGGTGATTACTGTTTTCAATATTACTTGCTACATCGGAGGTATTAGAATCTTCCTTAGTTAATACATATTGGGCTTTTATTTCAGTGTCGTAGATTTGGAAACCGACAGCTACAATTATATCATTGAGTTTTGTACTCCAAACCATTTCCATTTCAGATCTTGGTAAAAATATAGTAGCTACATTTCCCTCGACCTTTATTAATTCAGCAGGTGTCACGTAGAAATCAAACATTGATCGTGTTAATCTTTCTTTAGCTAATTCTAAAATCTGATTCCAAAATTGTTTTTCTTTCAACAACAAACTCCTCCTTTTCTAAATGGTATAATCTTAAACACTATTTTATCATATAGCAAGCATTTTTTCCACAACTTGTGAAAAACAATCCACAATGTTTAAAAGATTTATCCACAACTTGTGGATAAAAGGTCTAGATTTTGATTTTACTGATTTTTCCTCTACGAACCCAGTGGATAAGTATGTGATTTGAGAAAAATAAAATAACAGCCTTATTTCAGGCTGTTAATAAAACGTTGGTACTCTTCTTGATTATGAAAAGAAATGGTTATTTTCCCAGCTTCCTTCTTTTGGAGGCGAATTTGGACATCTAACCCCAGTAATTTTTTTAAATTTTCTTCTTCTTCTTTGATAAAGTGATCTTTTTCTTTACTTTTCTTCTTATTTTTTTCTTCTTTAAGTAGGTGTTCTACCTGTCGAACTGATAAATCCTCTGTCTGAATGCGATAGAGTAATTTTTTTTGTTCATCAGTAGATAGTTGAATAAGGAGTCTAGCATGTGCTTGAGACAATTTTCCAGCTTCTACTTCGGTTAAAATAAAATCAGGAAGTGTTAGCAAGCGGACAAGATTGGTAATATATGGACGTGATTTCCCCATTTTTTCAGCAATGTCTGCATGAGTATAACCTTTATCAATTAAAGATTGATAAGCTTTTGCTTCTTCAATCGGATTTAAGTCTTCTCGCTGTAAATTTTCAATGATAGAGTGAATCATCATGTCCTGATCAGATAGTTTTTTGATGATTACAGGAACTTCTGATAACCCAGCTGCTATCGATGCCCGATACCGTCTTTCTCCAGCTAGGATTTCGTATCCAATAACTGGAGATTGACGGACGATAATTGGTTGAATTAATCCATTTTCTTTAATAGATTGGGCAAGTTCTTCTATTTTTTCTTTTGAGAATTCTTTACGAGGTTGGTAGGGATTTTTTTGAATATCACTGATACGAATTAGTTTGAGTTCTTCCATATTTCTACAGTATCACATCTTTGATATTCTGTAAAGTAGGTTTACAAATATGTAAACTATTGATTTAAATCACTTGTACTTTTATCTAGCTTGATTGTAGTTTTCTCTTCTTTACCATTACGGTAATAAGTTACAGTTATTTCATCACCAATAGAGTGACTGTAAAGTGCATTTTGCAATTCAGTAGTAGAAGAAATCTTAGTATCATCTACTTTTGTGATGACATCATACTGTTGTAAATGTCCGTTTGCAGGCATATTCTTTTGAACAGAGCGAACAGCTACACCAGAAGTAACATTATCAGGAAGTTTTAATTTTTGTAGATCGGAAGTGCTAAGGTTTGTCAAATTAACCATGTGAATACCAAGAGCAGGTCGAGTTACTTTTCCGTCTTTTTCCAACTGTTTGATAATATTCTTAACATCATTTGCAGGAATAGCAAAGCCGAGACCTTCTACAGATGTTCCACCATTAGAGGCAATTTTACTTGATGTAATACCGATAACTTGTCCCTGGATATTAATCAAAGGACCTCCAGAGTTACCAGGGTTAATAGCTGCATCTGTTTGGATGGCATTTGTTGAAATAGCTTGGCCATCTTCAGATTTCAAAGAAACGTGTCTGTTTAAACTTGATACAATCCCTTGTGTAACTGTATTTGCATATTCTGACCCTAAAGGACTACCAATTGCGATAGCTGTTTCCCCAACAGATATTTGACTTGAGTCACCAAACTCAGCTACTGTAGTAACCTTCTCTGAAGAGATTTTGACTACTGCAATATCAGAATAGGTATCAGAACCAACAATTTCACCTGGTACTTTTGTTCCATCTGCTAGACGAATATCAACTTTTTTAGCTCCACTAATAACGTGAGTGTTAGTTACAAGATAAGCATCATCCCCATCTTTTTTATAGATGACACCAGAACCCTCACTGTTAATTTGCTCAGTATTTGAATCTGTATCAGTATCATCAGTTCCAGCAAAACCACTTTGAGAGTTTCCTGAATAAGTGATAATAGAGACAACTGCATCTTTAACTTTATCTACAGCCTGTGTAATAGAATTTTCATTATTTGATGCTGTCTGAGTGACTGCCGCACTATTTTGTTCTCCATTTGCTTGTTTGTGGTTGAATTGAAGAACAGCCAAACTTCCTAAAAGACCACTAAAAAAGCTAATAAGTATAACCAGTAAAAATTGTCCAATCGTTTTTGAAAATTTGTTTAGGTTTTTCATAGAACCCTCCATATTTGATTTATTAGCAAAAGTATAAGATTATTAACTTAATTCTAACTTAAAAAACTTAAGTTTTCAACAATCTGTGGATAATTGTTGAAAATTTGTGAATTTATTGCATTTTTCACCTTTTTCATTTGTGAACAAGATGTGAATAGAACACGATTATGGTAAAATAGAAGTATGAAAATTAAAATTGTAACAGTTGGAAAATTAAAAGAAAAGTATCTCAAAGATGGAATTGCAGAATATTCTAAAAGAATATCTCGATTTGCTACCGTAGAAATGATTGAATTAGCTGATGAAAAAACACCAGATCGTGCCAGTGATTCTGAAAATGAAAAAATCTTGGATTTAGAAGGAAATCGAATTCTTTCCAAAATTGGGGATAGAGAATTTGTTATCGTTTTGGCTATTGAAGGGAAGACCTTATCTTCTGAAGAATTTAGTAACCAATTAGAACAAGCTTCTATTAATGGTTATTCAACTTTAACCTTTGTTATTGGTGGGAGTTTAGGGCTCTCTCATCAAGTAAAAAAGCGTGCGAATCTATTTCTTAGCTTTGGTCGTTTAACTCTCCCACATCAATTAATGCGCCTCGTTCTTATAGAGCAAATATACCGAGCTTTTACTATCCAACAAGGTTCTCCATATCATAAATAGGATTGACTATTCTCGATTATTTTGATAAGATAAACTAGTTAGGTCTCATAGCTCAGCTGGATAGAGCATTCGCCTTCTAAGCGAACGGTCGCAGGTTCGAATCCTGCTGGGATCATACACTAGATGTAACGCTGGGGCAACCCAGCGTTTTTTGTAAAAAATGACAGTTCAGGTACAAAAATGTACAGTTGAGAATGAATTGTTTTAAAACAAACTCTGTTTTGTATAATAGGCTTGTAAGTTAATTTACAAGAAAAAAACAATAAAGGAGAATTTAATATGGAAAAAACAGTTAAATTAGAACAGTTCAAAAAACTTACAGAAAAAGAATTACAGGAAATTCAAGGTGGGGATAAAAGATTAACTTACTTTATTACTAACCTTTTTCCTAAAAGGAAAAAATAGAAAACATTGTAGATTATAGGGAGACATAATGGATTTATTAAAAATATTCATAGTTATTCTTCATATTTTTATTTTAACAAATAGCTATAAACTAATTTGTAGAGCAACAAAAAAAGAAAGATTTCTATTCATATGTTGGATTTTTATATTGCAGTCCATAGTTGAAATTTTCTTTTATTTTGTTTTTTTACATGGTTTAGGTTTAGAAAAACTAATGTTTCCCTTTATTATATATGTTTATCTAATAGGAATAAAAAAGTATGATAAGTACAAGGCTATTTTTATCAGTCTACTATTGTCTTTACTATATCATAGTACTCATACTTTTATAGCAGTAATCATATCCTCTATAACAGGTGATTCTTTTGTAACAAAATATGAAGCTCTCTTTTTTGTAGTAGTTTTATTGCTAACTTATTTTGTAATAAAAAAAATTATTACTTATTTTCACCTTGAACTTAATTATTTTGACAAAGACTACCTCTATCCATTTCTTAAGAAAGTTATACTTGCTTTCTTTGCTTTACATGTTCTATCATTCATTTCAGATATGGTGAGCACTCATACGCATTTTAACAGTTTTGGTAGTATTTTAGCAACAATTGTCTTTATTTGTTTACTGCTAATCTTCTTCGCAATGAATTCTCATAAGGTAGGAGTTGAAAAAGAAATAGCCCTAAAACAGAAAAAATTTGAACAAGAACATTTACAGACTTATACAGATGAAATTGTTGGTTTGTACAATGAAATCCGTGGATTTCGTCATGATTATGCAGGTATGCTTGTCAGTATGCAAATGGCTATTGACAGTAGAGATTTACAGGAAATTGACAGAGTTTACAATGAAGTTCTAGTTAAAGCTAATCAAAAATTACGTTCAGATAAGTATACATACTTTGATTTAAACAACATAGAAGATTCAGCTTTAAGAAGTTTAATTGCGCAATCTATTGTATATGCACGAAATAAGAACGTAGAGTTTACACTAGAAGTAAAGGACACTATCACAAAATTGTCAATCGATTTACTTGATCTTGTTCGTATGATGAGTGTTTTGTTGAACAATGCTGTTGAAGGTGCTGCAGAAAGTTATTTGAAACAAATGGAAGTTGCAGTGATTAAGATGGATTTGGAAACAGTTATCGTGATTCAAAATTCGTGTAAAATTACCATGACACCTTCAGAAGATTTGTTTGAACTAGGTTTTTCTACTAAAGGGAGAAATAGAGGAATAGGGCTTAATAATGTTAAAGAAATTTTAGGTAAGTATGAAAATATAATTTTAGAAACAGAGATGGAAGATAGTACGTTTAGACAGATTATTAGACTTAAGAGAGAGTTTGAATGAAAGTATTAATTTTAGAAGATGTTATTCAACATCAAGTCAGATTAGAAAGAACCTTGGATGAAATTTCAAAGGAATTAAATATTCCTATTTCTTATAAAACAACAGGTAAAGAACGAGAATTTAAGGAATATATCGAAAATGATGAATTAAACCAGCTTTATTTTCTAGATATTGATATTCATGGAGTTGAGAAAAAAGGATTTGAAGTCGCACAGTTTATTCGTCACCACAATCCCTATGCAATTATCGTATTTATCACTAGTAGATCAGAATTTGCTACCTTAACTTACAAATATCAAGTATCAGCCTTGGATTTTGTTGACAAAGATATCAATGATGAATTATTTAAGAAACGTATTGAACAGAGTATCTTATATACCAAGAATATGTTACTTGAAAATAAAGATGTTGTGGATTATTTTGACTATAACTACAAGGGAAATGATTTGAAAATTCCCTACCATGATATTTTGTATATTGAAACAACAGGAGTATCTCATAAGTTAAAGATTATTGGTAAGAATTTTGCCAAAGAATTTTATGGGACTATGGCGGATATTCAAGAAAAAGACAAAGATACGCAAAGATTTTATTCCGCTCATAAGTCATTTCTTGTCAATGTAGGAAATATTAGGGAAATTGATCGAAAAAATTTAGAAGTGGTTTTTTATGAAGATCATCGTTGTCCGATTACCCGTCTCAAGGTTCGGAAATTAAGAGATATTCTGGAGAAAAAATCTAAAAAGTGATTGACAATTAGTAAGAAATTGATATAATGGTTATATCTGCTACAGATAGATGGTCCGTTGGTCAAGGGGTTAAGACACCGCCTTTTCACGGCGGTAACACGGGTTCGAATCCCGTACGGACTATATTATCCGCCATAGCTCAGTTGGTAGTAGCGCATGACTGTTAATCATGATGTCGTAGGTTCGAGTCCTACTGGCGGAGTCAAATAAAAAAGAACACCAATGGTGTTCTTTTTTGTCTCTAGTTTGAATCTCCTAACATTTTCATAAGAAAGTCTGTTATTTCTTGCGGGCTTTCTTTTTTTCCATGAGCAATCCAAGTTTGGCATACACCAAATAGTGCATTTGTTAGATAGATACTACTATACTCTAACTCAATCTCGTTTAAATTTAATTGCATAAATCGTTTCTGGAGATCAGTACTGAGCAGAATGTGCAGTTTATTTCTCAGGAAATTTTGTATTTCTTTTGTACCATTTTCAGATAGAAGAGCAGCTAGTAGCGGTTCAGATTCTAAGTATTCAAATACTTCTAGGATAGCATCTCTTTTATGATTTGCGTGTTTTTGGAAAATGTACTCAAAAGTATGAAATAGCTTACTTTGGTAGTGTTCAATCATATCATACTTATCTTTATAGTGGGTATAAAAGCTAGAACGACTAATTCCGGCTTTTTCTGCTAGTTTAACAGTGCTAATTTGATCAAATGGCTGTTCAGTTAATAATTGAACCATGGCGTTCTCAATAGTACGTTTGGTTTTTAAGCGTTTGTTGCTCTCTTTCATATTTCCTCCTTATGAACAAAAATAGACAATGTGTCCAAATATAATTATTTTGACTTGTAAATCAGATTTTTTAATGTATAATCTATTATATCAAAATTTTAGACAATATGTGTAAAAAAGGAGACAATATGTTTAAAGAATGGAAAGCAATTTTTAAAAAACCAACCTTTATCATTGTAATGATAGGGATTTCTCTTATTCCTGCTTTATACAACATCATATTTTTATCATCTATGTGGGATCCATATGGGCAATTATCTGAGTTGCCTGTAGCGGTTGTTAATAATGATAAGGAAGCTTCTTACAATGGAACTACAATGACCATTGGAGAAGACATGGTGTCCAATTTAAAGGAAAATAAATCATTAGATTTTCATTTTGTCAATGAAGAAGAAGGTCAGAAAGGTCTAGAAGACGGTGCTTACTATATGGTAGTAACTTTGCCAAGTGACTTATCTGAAAAAGCAGCTTCTGTTCTAACAGACCACCCGGAACAAATGACCATTAACTATCAAACTTCTAGTGGGCATAGCTTCATCGCAAGTAAGATGAGTGACTCTGCCATGACACAGTTAAAACAGACTGTTTCTGCTAATGTAACCGAAACCTATACGAAAGCTTTATTTCAAAAGATGGGAGATTTAAAATCTGGTTTAACGAAGGCTGCAGATGGCAGTGAACAATTGGCCAACGGTGCTAGTCAGTTAGCTGTTGGAAGTCAGACATTATCTTCAAATCTTGATACTTTAGCCAACTCAAGTTTAACTTTTTCTAATGGCAGTGAACAATTTACAAAAGGGTTGACAACATATGTCACAGGAGTAAACCAACTAAATGTTGGGTTAGGAACATTTAATGATGGTTTACAGAACTATACAAGTGGAGTTTCACAGGTTGATAGTGGACTTAATCAATTATCTTCAAAAACTCCTGAACTAGTAGATGGTGTCAATCAGCTAAATACAGGAATGAAGACATATGCAGGAGGGGTTTCGCAACTGAATACAGGTCTCAATCAATTTTCAGTTGGTGTCAATGCATATACAAGTGGTGTTGACAAACTATCTGTTGGGACAAATCAATTATCTAGTCAATCAGATTCATTAAGAGATGGTATTACTCAATTAAATAAAGGGATAAAAGAAATTTCTACTCAATTGAATACGACATCTCAACAAAAAGAAGATATAACCCAGTTAACTACTAGTTTAGATGAGTTGAATAAAGCACTTCAAGCTGTAACTATATCAGATAATACTGAACTTAAAACGACAATATCTAATGACTTAGCAACTATATCTACTCTCGCTCAAACTATTGTAACTAATAGTCAATCAGAACAAGCGAGAACTCTTACCAATCTCCAAGCAACAGCAACTTATCAAACTCTCACTGACACTCAGAAAAAAGAATTGACTGAAGCTGTTTTAAATAATTCTAATTCTACGATTGATTCAGCAAAAGAAATTTTAACATCAGTAGGAAACTTAAAAGTAAGTTTGGAAAGTGTAAACCAACCAGTCTCCAACCTTTCTACTTTACAGACGAAAGCAAATCAAGTATTGCCTGTGGCTTCAAGTTCTTTGACATCGATGTCAAGTGGATTTACACAGTTGCAAAATGCTGTTGACAATCAGTTGGTTCCTGGAAGTCAATCAATTGAAAATGGAGTTAATGAGTATACTAAAGGGTTGGATACTATCTCTTTAGGTGTAAACCAACTAAGTGAAAAGAATACAACTTTAACAACAAGTTTAGATCAATTGGTTTCTGGATCAACCAAGTTGACAGAAAATTCTTCAACATTGACAACTGGTTTGGATTCGCTAGCTGGAAAAACTCCAGAATTAGTAATAGGTATTGAAAAACTCTCATTTGGTTCTAGTCAATTAAACAGTAAGAGTTCAGACTTAATTGCAGGTCTTGATAAAATACAGTTAGGTTCTAATCAATTAACAGATAAATCAAATCAATTACTTTCAGCTAGCTCTCAATTAGGAAGTGGTGCAGAAAAAATTGCAGACGGTGGTAGGAAATTAGCAGATGGCGGTGTAACTTTAACTGCTGGTATAGAAAGTTTACAAGTAGGAGCTACAGAGCTAGGAAAAGGATTAAGTAATGCTAGCAATCAACTAAAATCAGCATCAACAGAGTCCAATAATGCAGAAATATTATCTGAGCCTTTGAGTCTTTCAAAAACAGATAATGATCAAGTTCCTGTAAATGGAATTGCTATGGCTCCTTATATGATATCAGTCGCCCTCTTTGTTGCTGCATTATCAACAAATATGATTTTTGCTAAATTACCTTCAGGTCGTCATCCTGAAAGTCGCTGGGCTTGGTTTAAATCACGCTTTGAAATAAATGGAGTCATTGCTGTGTTAGCAGCTGTCTTAGTCTATGGAGGAGTTCATCTTATAGGTCTAACGGCAAATCATGAAATGAGAACCTTATTCTTAATCATTATCGCAAGTTTGACCTTTATGTCGATGGTAACTGCTTTAACGACATGGAATAGTCGTTTAGGTGCTTTTTTCTCTCTTATTTTGTTATTATTGCAATTAGCATCAAGTGCAGGAACTTATCCACTTGCTTTGACAAATGATTTCTTTAAAGCGGTCAATCCTTGGTTGCCAATGAGTTATTCAGTTTCAGGATTGAGACAAACCATTTCTATGACAGGAAATATTCATCATCAGGTAATTTTCCTTCTCGTAACTTTGGTTTTATTCATAGGATTAGGCATGTTAGCTTATCAACCTAAAAAAATGGATGAAGATTAAAAAAGTTTCACGTGAAACAATGAATGATTTACAAGTAATTAATAAAAAAACTCAGTTGGTTTAACCAACTGAGTTTTTTAAAGTTATACTTAATCTTTCCAAAGTTCTTTGACTTTCGCTTGAACTTCTTCATTTTCAAGGAATTCATCGTAGGTTTCATCGATACGGTCGATTACACCGTTTTTAGATAAGACAATGATATGGTTAGCCAAAGTTTGAATAAACTCATGGTCGTGACTGGCAAAGATGATCGATTCTTTGAAGTTTTTTAATCCATCGTTCAAGCTTGAAATAGATTCCAAATCCAAGTGATTTGTAGGATCGTCAAGTACAAGAACGTTTGATTTCAAAAGCATGAGTTTTGAAAGCATCACGCGCACCTTTTCTCCCCCTGACAAGACGTTTACAGGCTTGTTAACCTCGTCTCCAGAAAAGAGCATGCGGCCTAGGAAACCACGTAGGAAGGTATTATCATCTTCTTCTTTACTCGCAAATTGACGCAACCAGTCGAGGATTGATTCGCTACCAGCAAAATCAGCTGAATTGTCTTTTGGCAAGTAAGAGCGACTAGTTGTAACTCCCCACTTGACAGTCCCTTCATAGTCAATTTCACCCATAATGGCGCGAATCAAGGCAGTTGTTTGGATGTCGTTTTGTCCGATAAGAGCTGTCTTGTCACCTGGACGCAAGATGAAGCTGATGTTGTCAAGAATAGTTTCACCGTCAATCTTTACAGATAGATTTTCTACTGTCAAGAGATCATTACCGATTTCTCGTTCTGCTTTAAAGTTGATAAATGGGTATTTACGACTAGAAGGTACAATTTCCTCTAATTCAATCTTATCAAGCATTTTCTTACGTGAAGTTGCTTGTCTTGATTTAGAAGCATTGGCAGAGAAACGAGCAACGAATTCTTGAAGTTGTTTGATTTTTTCTTCTGCTTTAGCATTACGGTCTGCTAGCAATTTAGCAGCAAGCTCAGAAGACTCCTTCCAGAAATCGTAGTTTCCGACATAGAGTTTGATTTTTCCAAAGTCAAGGTCGGCCATGTGTGTACATACTTTGTTCAAGAAGTGACGGTCATGGGATACGACAATAACGGTGTTATCAAAGTCAATTAAGAAATCTTCTAACCAAGTAATAGATTGGATATCAAGACCGTTGGTAGGCTCGTCTAGAAGAAGAACATCTGGTTTACCGAAGAGGGCTTTAGCAAGGAGAACCTTTACTTTGTCACCATTTGCTAGTTCACTCATATTTTGGTAATGAAGTTCTTCTGGAATATTCAAGTTTTGTAAAAGTTGTGAAGCTTCACTCTCAGCTTCCCAACCACCTAGTTCAGCGAATTCTCCTTCAAGTTCAGCTGCACGAACACCATCTTCATCTGAAAAATCTTCTTTCATATAAATGGCGTCTTTTTCTTTCATGATGTTGTATAATTTTTCATTACCCATGATAACAACATCAATAACACGCTCATCTTCGTAGTCAAAGTGATTTTGACGAAGTACTGAAAGACGTTCGTCTGGTCCAAGAGAGATATGGCCAGTTGTCGGTTCAATATCACCAGCTAAAATTTTTAAAAAGGTTGATTTTCCAGCACCGTTGGCACCAATCAAACCATAGGTATTTCCTTCTGTAAATTTGATGTTGACATCATCAAAAAGTTTACGATCACTAAAACGTAGTGAAACATCAGATACTGTTAGCAAAGTTTTTCTCCTATTATATGTAATACTCTAATTCTACTAGAAAATCACTAAATATTCAAATTTTTATTTGTCAATTCTTTGTAAAGAAAGTTTACAAATGATTTACAGTTGAAAGGGGTAACAAGTCTATTGTTTGAATAAAAAAATTATCTGTCTTTTTATTAAAAAAATGCTATAATTGAAAGGACCATATCAAAGGAGAATCAAATGAATAAACCCATTATTTTAACAGGAGATCGTCCAACGGGGAAATTACATATTGGGCACTACGTTGGGAGCTTAAAAAATCGTGTCTTACTACAGGAAGAAAATAAATATGACATGTTTGTCTTTTTAGCTGACCAACAAGCCTTAACTGACCATGCAAAAGATCCTCAAACAATAGTAGAGTCTATTGGGAATGTCGCTTTGGACTATCTTGCAGTGGGGTTAGATCCTAATAAATCAACGATTTTCATCCAAAGTCAGATACCAGAATTGGCAGAACTTTCCATGTATTACATGAATTTGGTTTCTTTGGCCCGTTTGGAACGAAACCCAACTGTCAAAACAGAAATTGCTCAGAAAGGTTTTGGAGAAAGTATCCCAACAGGATTTTTGGTTTATCCAGTTGCGCAAGCTGCGGATATTACAGCATTTAAGGCTAACTTGGTTCCAGTAGGGAATGACCAAAAGCCGATGATTGAACAAACACGTGAAATTGTTCGTTCTTTTAACCATGCCTACAATTGTGATGTTTTAGTGGAGCCAGAAGGAATTTATCCTGAGCATGAAGGTGCAGGACGTTTGCCAGGTTTAGATGGTAATGCCAAAATGTCGAAATCACTTAATAATGGTATTTACCTAGCTGACGATGCGGATACTTTACGCAAAAAAGTGATGAGTATGTATACTGATCCAGATCATATTCGTGTTGAAGATCCAGGTAAGATTGAAGGTAATATGGTTTTCCATTACTTAGATGTTTTTGGTCGCCCAGAGGATGCACAAGAAATTGCTGAAATGAAAGAGCATTACCAACGTGGAGGTCTTGGTGATGTTAAGACCAAGCGTTATCTCCTTGAAATCCTAGAACGTGAACTTGGTCCAATTCGTGAACGTCGTATTGAATTTGCTAAAGATATGGGTGAAGTCTATAACATGCTTCAAAAAGGCAGTGAAAAAGCTCGAGAAGTTGCTGGTCAAACACTCTCTGAGGTCAAAACAGCAATGGGTCTGAATTATTTTCAATAATGGATAAAATATGAACTATAAAACTATTTCTTCTTTTAAATGAGAGAGATAGTTTTTTATTTGTTCTCTTATAAATTTAATTGACAAATTTTCATAGAATGGTATGATAGATACAATACAAAAAGCGTTAAGCTCAATAAAGAAAGAAAAGAGGAAACTTCAATGTCTAATTGGGACACTAAATTTTTGAAAAAAGGTTTTACCTTTGATGATGTATTGCTTATCCCAGCAGAGAGTCATGTGTTGCCTAATGATGCGGATTTAACAACGAAATTGGCAGACAATTTGACTTTAAATATCCCAATTATTACAGCTGCGATGGACACAGTAACAGAGAGCCAAATGGCGATTGCAATCGCGCGTGCAGGTGGACTTGGAGTTATCCATAAAAACATGTCTATTGAGCAACAAGCTGACGAAGTTCGCAAGGTAAAACGTTCTGAGAATGGTGTTATTATTGATCCATTCTTCTTGACTCCAGAACATACAATTGAGGAAGCAGACGAATTGATGGGTCGCTACCGTATCAGTGGTGTTCCAGTGGTTGAAACTCTCGAAAACCGTAAATTAATTGGTATCTTGACTAACCGAGACCTTCGTTTTATTTCTGACTATAACCAACCAATTTCAAAACACATGACTAGTGAAAACTTGGTTACTGCACCGGTTGGTACAGATTTAAAAACAGCGGAGAGTATTCTACAAGAACACCGCATTGAAAAACTACCTCTGGTTGATGAAGAAGGTCGCCTTTCTGGCTTGATCACAATCAAAGATATTGAAAAAGTAATTGAATTTCCAAATGCAGCAAAAGATGAGTTTGGTCGTCTTCTAGTTGCTGGTGCAGTGGGTGTTACTTCTGACACCTTTGAACGCGCTGAAGCCCTCTTTGAAGCAGGAGCAGATGCGATTGTTATCGACACTGCCCACGGACACTCTGCAGGAGTTCTCCGCAAAATCGCTGAAATCCGTGCACACTTCCCAGACCGTACATTGATTGCCGGAAATATCGCTACTGCTGAAGGAGCACGTGCCCTTTATGACGCAGGAGTTGATGTTGTTAAAGTTGGTATTGGTCCAGGTTCAATCTGTACAACTCGTGTGATTGCAGGTGTTGGTGTTCCACAAGTTACAGCAATTTACGATGCTGCAGCAGTTGCGCGTGAATATGGTAAAACGATTATTGCCGACGGTGGAATCAAGTATTCTGGAGATATTGTTAAAGCCCTTGCTGCTGGTGGAAATGCAGTAATGCTTGGATCAATGTTTGCAGGAACAGATGAAGCTCCAGGTGAAACTGAAATCTTCCAAGGACGTAAGTTCAAGACTTACCGTGGCATGGGTTCAATTGCTGCTATGAAGAAGGGGTCAAGCGACCGTTACTTCCAAGGTTCAGTTAATGAAGCAAACAAACTGGTTCCAGAAGGAATTGAAGGTCGTGTTGCTTATAAAGGTGCAGCGGCTGACATCGTCTTCCAAATGATTGGTGGTATTCGTTCTGGTATGGGTTACTGTGGTGCTGCGAATCTTAAAGAATTGCATGATAATGCTCAGTTTATCGAAATGTCTGGTGCAGGTCTAAAAGAAAGTCATCCGCATGATGTGCAAATTACTAACGAAGCACCAAATTACTCAATGTAATTAAAAAAAGCTCCTGTTTAACAGGAGCTTTTTTGTTTTAATATGCATGTAAAGTTTAGTTTACAGATAGTTGACCATCATTTACTGTAAAGACGCTTAGGTTATCAGGCAAGTTTTGAAGGTGGTCTAAACTTGTAGTTGTTATAAAGGTTTGAATGTTATGAGAGATAGTCTCTAATAATTTAAGTTGACGATTATTGTCAAGTTCACTCATAACATCGTCAAGTAAAAGAATGGGAGATTCCTTGGTAATGCTTTCCATCAACTCGATTTCAGCAAGTTTGATGGAAAGAACGAGGCTACGATGCTGTCCTTGACTGCCAAAACTTGCTTCTATACCGTTGATTAAGAAAACCATATCATCTCGATGAGGACCAACTCCCGTGTTCTTTTTAAATAAATCTCTAGATTTACTCTTTTGAAGTGCTATATAAAAAGAATCAGCTAAATGTTCTTTGTCAACAAAGTTTACAGAAGGTTGATAGCGTATTGACAGTTCTTCTAATTGGTCTGAAATATCAAAATGTTTCTTTTGACCAAAGAAATCCATTTTCTGTATAAAGTCAGCCCTGTGAATCATTACACGACATCCATATTCAACAAGTTGATCATCAAGAACGGATAAAAATGTTTCATCAATGTTTTGTGTAGTTTTTAGATAGGTATTTCTCTGTTTAAGAATATGGTTATAGCTTGACAAGTCTGACAAGTAAATCGGTTTGATCTGTCCCAACTCCATGTCAATGAATTTACGTCGAATGGCTGGCGCACCTTTGACAAGTTGTAAATCTTCTGGAGCAAACAAGACAACATTCATATGTCCAATATAATCAGAAAGACGAGCCTGTTTTAAATGATTCACTTTAGTAATCCGACCTTTTTGTGTTAAGTCGATTTCAAGTGGGATAGTTGCTGTTTTCTTCTGCAACAGTCCAGAAACTTGTAGTTGTTCTTCTTCAAACTGAATTAAATTTTTGTCTGTCTTTGTTCGATGACTTCTTGTTAAGGCTAAAAAGTAAATACTTTCCAGAAGATTCGTTTTTCCTTGAGCGTTTCGGCCAACAAATACATTTAATTTTGGATTAAAATCAACTTCGATATTATGATAGTTACGAAATTGTTTAATGGATAAGTTTTTCAACCACATGATTATCTACCTGGGAAACGTGGTGCAGGTTTTGTATTTGTTGGTTGAGCTTTTTTTGTAGATTTTTTTTGAACTTTCTTATTCATTTCCTTTACAAGCTTAGCTACACGTTCTTTCTCAAGTTTTTCTAGATGAAACTCTTCTAGTTCTTCTGGGGTTGGTTGAACTAGAACGATCTTGGTTTTTAAATCAGGGATTTCAATAGAATCCCCGATTCTAATTTTCTTGCCTCGACGATTTTCTAATTCTCCATTAAAATATACAAGGTGGTTAGATAAAAAAGATTTAATAGCACCGCCACTTTGTATGATTCCAAGGTCTTTCAAAAGAGATTGGAGAGTAATAAATTCTTCAAATAATTTGTATTCCATAGTTCACCTCAATCTTTGGTATTATACCATAATTTGCTCAAAATAGTTGAGAAGAAACCACTGATATGAAAACGATTTTAATTTTAAAAGAGTCAAAGAGAACAAGAAAAATTTTCGTTTTCATGGTATAATAGAACTCTATGTAAAAGGAGGTAAAAGATGGAGTTATTCCCTGGAATTGCAGTGCATTTTATCCAATCTAAAAAGTTTAAGACTAATAAAATAACCATGCGTTTCACAGCTCCATTATCTCTGGATTTAATTTCAGGTCGCATGTTAAGCGCTAGTATGCTTGAAACAGCTAATAAAAGTTATCCAACTGCTCAGATTCTTAGAAAACATTTAGCAGCATTGTATGGAGCGGACTTATCGACTCATGCATATAGAAGAGGACAAAGCCATATTGTAGATGTCAGTTTAACGTATGTTCGAGATGAATTCTTAAGTAAGAAAAATGTGCTAACTTCTCAAATTTTAGAATTATTGTATCAAGTCATATTTAATCCCTTGTTAGATGAGGAAGGATTTGAAAAGAACGCCTTTGAAATTGAGAAAAAACAACTCTTGGCAAGACTGAAATCAGAATTAGAGGATCCTTTCTTCTTTGCGCATAAAGAATTAGATCATTTGTTTTTCCAAGAAGAATCCATGCAGTTAGTCCCTAAAGATTTGATTTCCAGAATTTCTGAAGAGACTTCTAAAACTTGTTATTCAAGTTTCCAAAAAATGCTGAAAGAAGATAGGATTGATTTATTCTTTTTAGGGGACTTTAATGAAATTGAAGTTATAGAAAACCTGAAGAAATTGAACTTGACAGGTCGTAAAGTAACTGTAAACATTCAGTATCGACAAGAATATTCAAATGTACTTAGGGAAGGAATTGACAGGAAAAACCTAGGGCAGTCTATTCTAGAAATGGGCTATCATAGCACAATTGGTTATGGGGATGATCAAAAAATGGCTTTACTACTTGTAAACGGTCTGCTTGGAGCTTTCCCTCACTCTAAATTGTTTACTCAAGTAAGGGAAAAGGAAGGGCTGGCTTATACTGTATCCAGTCACCTAGATCTTTTTAGTGGATTTTTGCGATTGTTTGCTGGAATTAATCGTCAGAACCGAAACAAGGCAAGAAAATTGATGAATGATCAATTACTCAATATCAAAAATGGTAGATTTACAGATATTGAAGTTAATCAAACTAAGGAAATGATTCGTAGGACGATGTTGTTGAGTCAGGATAATCAAGATTCGATTATTGACAGAGAATACTTAAGCATCTTTTTGGGTAAATCGGTTTTAGACCTGGATACTTTGATAGAGACACTAGAGCAAGTTGACAAGGAGACAATCTGTAGGGCTGCGTCTAGCCTGAAATTGCAAGCTATCTATTTTATGGAAGGAGCAGAATGACTAGAGTTACTTTTGACGAGAAATACTATCCAGCTGTAAAGGAAACTCTTTATCAAGCAACATTAGAAAATGGCTTGACAGTTACTTTACTTCCAAAAAATGACTTTAACGAAGTTTACGGTGTAGTCACTGTTCAAATTGGTTCAGTTGACACAGAGTTTACAGTAAGAGATGGAAAAAGAAAAATATATCCAAAAGGGATTGCTCATTTTTTAGAACATAAACTTTTTGAAAGAGAAAATTCTGAAGATATCATGGCTGCTTTTACTGAATTAGGTGCAGATAGTAATGCCTTTACAAGCTTTACAAGTACAAGTTATCTTTTTTCAACGTCTGACCATGTTACTGAGTGTTTGGACCTGCTTGACGAGCTAGTTACAAGCTTTAATATTACTGAAGAATCTGTTGAACGCGAAAAGGATATCATTCAGCAAGAACGCGAAATGTTCCAAGACGATCCGGATTCCTGCTTATTCTTTAAAACACTTGCAAATCTATATCCAGAAAGTCCTCTGGCTTCAGATATTGTTGGAACTGAAGATTCGATAGAAAATATTAGATTAGAGGATTTACGAGACAATTTTGAAGAATTTTACACTCCTGTCAATAGTCATATTTTCCTTGTTGGGAACTTTGATTTAGAACTGATACAGAATTATTTCAGACAAAAGGATGTTGGAGACTGGATAGAAGAAACTTCGAGAGAAACAATCGCTTTAAACCCTGTAAAGAAGGTTGATAGCAGTCGTATGGATGTCGCCTCTCCTAAATTAGCTATTGGTGTTCGAACAAATTCCAATATGAGTAATCAGGATTGTTACCAATATAGTATTTTGCTAAGAGCTTTATTTACGATGATGTTTGGTTGGACTTCTAATAGATTTCAGAGTTTGTATGAAACTGGGAAATTAGATGCTTCATTAGCTTTAGAAGTTGAAATCAATCGACGGTTTAACTTTTTGATGCTGACAATGGAGACGAAGGAGCCTGTTGCAATTTCGCACCAATTTCGAAAGGCGATTCAGAACTTTGTGACTGATGCAGATGTTTCGGAAGAACATCTTGATTTAATAAAAAGTGAAATTTATGGAGAGTTTATCCATAACATGAATTCTTTAGAATTTATTGCGACTCAATATCAGTCGCATATTGAGGGATCAACCCTATTTGATTTGCCAAAGATTATACAGGAAATGACCTTGGAAGATGTTCTTGAGGTAGGACATCATTTTATCGACAATAGTGAAATCGTTGAATTTACGATTTTTCCACTATAGTCATTCAAGTAAAATAGACTAGAAAGAAGGAATGGTAAGTATGAGAAAAAAAACAATTGGTGAAGTTTTACGTTTAGCAAGAATTAATCAAGGTTTGAGTTTGGAGGAATTGCAACGTAAAACGGACATCCAACTTGATATGCTAGAAGCCTTAGAATCAGATGATTTTGATAAATTGCCTAGTCCCTTTTATGCTCGTTCTTTTTTGAGGAAATATGCTTGGGCAGTTGAGTTGGATGAAAACATTGTTTTAGACGCATATGATTCAGGGAGTATGATTACCTATGAGGAAGTTGATGTTGATGAGATAGAACTAACAGGTCGTAGACGTTCCAATCGTAAGAAGCGTTCCTTGCTTCCACTTTTTTACTTTGTTCTATTTTCCCTATCAATTTTAATTTTCGTAACCTGCTATGTTTGGAATTATATTCAAACACAGCCAACAGAAACAACTTCAGCTAACTATAATATTGTGACTACAACTACAAATGCACCAAGTAGTGAAACAACCAGTAGTAATCAAACCACTAATCCATCAAGTTCGACTGAAGCCTCAACTGTGACAGTCACAGGGCAAGGAGATGTCATATCAGTGGAATATAAAACTCCTAAAGAAACTGCCGAACTTCAATTATCTGTAACGGATGCAACAAGTTGGGTTAGCGTTTCAGATACTGATTTGGCTGGAGGGGCAACTCTAGATCCAAATAATAAAACAGTTAAAACAACAATTTCTAAAGGATCTCCAGTAACTATCACATTAGGTGTTGTTAAAGGTGTGAAAATAAAAATCGATAATCAGGAAATCGATACTTCGAAATTAACAGGCCAAACTGGTTGGATTACAATGAATTTGAGTTCAAATTAAATTAAGGAAGGATAATATGAAAAAAGAGAATATTCCTAACATACTTACGCTGGGTAGAATTGTATTTATTCCGATTTTTATCCTCCTTTTATCATTCGGGTCGTCTCCTTTATTGCATAAAATGGCGGCTGTTGTTTTTGCTATTGCTAGTATCACTGATTATCTAGATGGTTATTTAGCTAGAAAATGGCAAGTGGTTAGTAATTTTGGTAAATTTGCAGATCCGATGGCTGATAAGTTGTTGGTCATGTCAGCCTTCATCATGTTGGTTGGTTTAAACATGGCTCCAGCCTGGCTAGTTGCTGTTATCATTTGTCGTGAACTTGCAGTTACTGGTTTGCGCTTGCTCTTAGTCGAAACGGGTGGAACCGTTCTGGCTGCTGCTATGCCTGGAAAAATCAAGACATTCAGTCAGATGTTTGCGATCATCTTCTTGTTGCTTCACTGGAATTTACTTGGCCAGATAATTCTATATATTGCTTTGTTCTTTACAGTTTATTCTGGATATGATTATTTTAAAGGAAGCGCGTATTTGTTTAAAGGGACCTTTCGCTAGATATGGAAACAATTATTGAGATTAAAAATCTGTCATTTCGATACCAGGCAGATCAGGAACATTATGATGTTCATAACATTTCGTTTCACGTGAAACGTGGAGAATGGTTGTCTATTGTTGGTCATAATGGTAGTGGGAAATCAACAACTGTTCGCTTGATTGACGGTTTACTTGAGGCTGAATCTGGAGAGATTTGGATAGACGGTGATTGCCTAACTCCAGAAAACGTCTGGGAAAAAAGACGTCAGATTGGCATGGTTTTTCAAAATCCTGACAACCAGTTTGTAGGTGCAACTGTGGAAGATGACGTTGCTTTTGGTTTAGAGAACCAAGGAATTCCACTTGAAGAGATGAAGCATCGAGTTGCTGAAGCTTTATCATTGGTTGGTATGGCTGAATTTTTTAAAAAGGAACCAGCTCGCTTATCAGGAGGCCAGAAGCAGAGGGTTGCCATTGCAGGTGTTGTCGCCTTACGGCCAGATATTTTAATTTTGGATGAAGCTACAAGTATGTTGGATCCAGAGGGACGTCTAGAGTTGATTAAGATAGTCCAGAAGATTCGCCAAGAACACCAAATGACAGTCATCTCCATAACGCATGATTTGGATGAGGTGGCCATGAGTGATCGTATTTTGGTGATGAAAAAAGGAGAAATCGAATCAACTAGTACTCCTAGAGAATTATTTTCTAGATTAGATTTAGAACAAATTGGCCTCGATCAACCGTTTGTAAATAAATTAAAAGATTCACTACGTGCCAGTGGTTTGAATTTACCGGAACTCTATCTTACTGAAGAGGAGCTTGAGGAGGCTTTATGGGAATTATTCTAGACAATGTTAGTTATACGTATCAGGAAGGAACCCCCTTTGCTTCAGCAGCCTTGTCAGATGTTAGTTTGACGATAGAGGACGGCTCCTATACTGCAATTATTGGGCATACAGGAAGTGGAAAATCCACAATTCTACAACTCTTGAATGGTTTGTTGGTTCCCACAAAGGGGAGTGTCCGTGTCTTTGATACATTAATTACGTCAACATCAGTCAACAAGCAAATTCGTCAAATTCGCAAACAAGTAGGATTGGTATTTCAGTTTGCAGAAAATCAAATATTTGAAGAAACTGTCTTAAAAGATGTAGCTTTTGGTCCTCAGAATTTTGGAGTTTCTGTAGAAGAGGCCGAGGCTATTGCGCGTGAAAAATTAGATTTAGTAGGAATTGACGAGTCACTTTTTGAACGTAGTCCATTTGAACTCTCAGGTGGTCAGATGAGAAGGGTCGCTATTGCTGGGATTTTAGCAATGGAGCCAAGTATCTTGGTTTTAGATGAGCCTACAGCAGGACTAGATCCGATTGGTCGGAAAGAGTTGATGACTTTGTTTGAAAAGCTTCATCAAGACGGCATCACGATTGTTTTGGTGACTCACCTTATGGATGATGTAGCAGAATTTGCTGACCAAGTTTATGTGATGGAAAAAGGAAGATTGGTTAAGAGTGGAGCGCCTAGTCTTGTCTTTCAAAATCTGGAGTTTATGGAAAATATCCAATTGGGTGTTCCAAAAATCACAAGATTTGCTCAAAGACTAGCTGACCGAGGAGTTTCTTTTAAACAAATGCCGATAACGATAGAAGAGTTTAAGGAGTTCATTAATGGATAACATGATTTTAGGTCGTTACATACCAGGAAACTCGATTGTCCATCGTCTGGACCCTCGGAGTAAGTTAGTGGCAATGATTTTATTGATTATTATCGTTTTTTGGGCCAACAATCCAATTACAAACGTGATACTTTTTGTTGCAACAGGCATATTTGTAGCTCTATCAGAAGTTCCCTTATCTTTTTTCATAAAAGGTTTGAAGTCGATGTTTTTTCTGATTACCTTTACCACCCTTTTTCAACTTTTCTTTATTTCTGGTGGTCAGGTCCTATTTGAGATGGGGTTCATAAAAATTACTACTCAGGGGATTGAGCAGGCTGGAATCATTTTTTGCCGTTTTGTGTTGATTATTTTTTTCTCAACCTTGCTTACTTTGACTACAATGCCACTAAGCCTGGCAACGGCAGTTGAGTCCTTGCTTGGCCCTTTAAAAAGATTTAAAGTGCCTGTTCATGAAATTGGACTGATGTTGTCAATGAGCTTGCGTTTTGTACCAACCTTGATGGATGATACAATTCGAATTATGAACGCTCAAAAGGCGCGTGGTGTAGATTTTGGAGAGGGGAATATCATCCAGAAGGTTAAGGCTATGATTCCTATTTTAATTCCATTATTCGCTACAAGTTTGAAAAGAGCGGATTCTCTTGCTACAGCTATGGAAGCTAGAGGATATCAAGGTGGGAATGGACGTAGTCAGTATCGACAATTGAATTGGATGCATAAAGATAGTGTGGCCTTACTACTTGTATGTGTGTTAGGTGGAATCTTGTTTTTATTAAAATCCTAAAGTGAAGTATAGAATAATATAAGGTAAAGGCATGAATCGTTTTAAAAAATCAAAATATATCATTGTTCTATTTGTCGTTATACTAATGGTTTCTGTCTTTTTAGTAACGACACAATCCAGTGCAGTTGTGACAAAGGTTGGAGATGGCATTTCGCTGATAGATAGAATTGTACAGAAACCATTTCAATGGTTAGAATCTACAAAGTCAGATTTAGGAAATTTGACGAGAGCTTATAATGAGAATGAGACTCTTAAAAAAGAACTCTATCAAATGGAAAAAGAAACAAATGAAGCAGACAGATTAAAAGAAGAAAATGAACAACTGCGTCAATTATTAGATATGAAGTCAAAATTGAACGCGAGCAAGCTAATTACTGCAGATGTCATTATGAGAACTCCAGCAACTTGGAGACAGGAATTGACAGTTAATGCCGGATCAAAACAAGGTTTAACAACTAGTATGCTCGTTGTTTCTGGTGGAGGGCTTGTTGGAAGCGTTGAAAAAGTAGAAGACAACTCATCCGTAGTCAATTTATTAACAAACGCTGAAAACACAGAGAAGATTTCTGTTAAAATCCAGCACGGATCTAGTAGTATTTATGGTATTATCATTGGTTATGACAAGGAAAAAGAACTACTAAAAATCAGTCAATTAAACAGCAGTGGCGACATTAGTCAAGGTGACAAAGTGGTAACTGGCGGCTTAGGAAACTTTAATGCTACAGATATCCCTGTAGGGGAAGTCGTATCAGTGACACATAGTACGGACTATCTAACAAGAGAAGTCATGGTTAAATTGCATGCTGATCCAATGAACCTTAAAGTTGTAGAGTTAGTGGGGAATCCATCATGAGACTTTTTAAGCAGATAGGAATGTTTGTACTATTGCCCTTGATTGTCTTGATTGATAGCCATTTAGGGCAGTTTGTAAATAGTTTTTTTCCACATATACAAATTGTTAGCCACTTTATTTTTATCTTCTTATTATTTGAAACGATAGAAGTATCTGAGTATCTGTTTTTAGCTTATTGCCTAGTTGTAGGACTTGTATACGATATTTATTTCTTCCATTTGATTGGAATAGCTAGTCTACTATTTGTAATTATTGGAGCAATAGTGTATAAAAGCAACTCAGTTATTTTGTCAAATAGATGGACTCGAGTACTTGCCGTTTTAATGATGACTTTTACATTTGAATTTGCTAGCTTTATCCTAGCACACTTGGTAGGATTAACTGCAGAAAATTTATCTGTGTTTATGGTTTATAGTCTTGTTCCTACTATGATATTGAATTTTATATGGATGTTAGTTTTCCAATATATTTTTGAAAAAATATATCTATAAGAAAGAAACAAAACTGTAATAAAGGCGTAATATTTATTAGGCCTTTTTTTGATATACTAGTATTGTCTTTTTAAAGAAGGAGTATTTACACTATGAAGAAAAAAATTCTAGCATCACTATTATTAAGTACAGTATTAGTTTCACAAGGAGCTGTGCTTTCAAGTGTTAAAGCTAACACAACAGATGAAAAAATTGCAGCTCAAGATAGCAAAATTAGTGAGTTGACAACACAACAAAAGGAAGCTCAAAAACAAGTAGACGAAATTCAAACTAAAGTTTCAGCTATTCAATCAGAGCAAGAAAAATTACAATCTGAAAACGAAAAGCTTCAAGAAGAGTCTAAAAAACTTGAAGGAGAAATTGCAGAGCTTTCAAAAAATATCGTAGCTCGTAATGAATCGCTTGAAAACCAAGCTCGTAGTGCACAAACTAACGGAACTGCTACAAGCTACATTAATACAATTATTAACTCTAACTCAATCACAGAAGCTATTTCTCGTGTAGCAGCTATGAGTGAAATTGTCTCAGCAAACAATAAAATGTTGCAACAACAAAAAGAAGATAAAAAGGCTATCTCTGAAAAACAAGTTGCTAACAATGAAGCAATCAACACAGTTATTGCCAACCAACAAACACTTGCTGATGACGCTCAAGCTTTGACAACAAAACAAGCTGAATTGAAAGCAGCCGAGTTGAATCTTGCAGCTGAAAAAGCTACTGCAGAAAGTGAAAAAGCAACCTTGCTAGAGCAAAAAGCAGCGGCTGAAGCAGAAGCGAAAGCAGCAGCAGAAGCAGAAGCAGCATACAAAGCGAAACAAACAAGTCAACAACAAACGGTTGCTGCTTCAGCAAACACAACTTTTGCTGCACAAGTACAAGCAACTTCAAGTTCTTCATCATCAGATGATGATTCAAGTTACACTCCTGCAGCAACTACTGTAAGTCAACGACCAACTTATAGCTCAAATGCTTCAAGTTACCCTGTAGGTCAGTGTACATGGGGAGCAAAAACTTTGGCGCCATGGGCTGGTGATTATTGGGGTAATGGTGGCCAGTGGGCTACTAGTGCAGCAGCAGCAGGTTTCCGTACAGGCTCTACACCACAAGTTGGTGCAATCGCTTGTTGGGATGATGGTGGCTACGGACACGTGGCGGTTGTTACTGCTGTTGAGTCAACAACGCGTATTCAAGTTTCAGAATGTAACTATGATGGTAGCGGTACTCAACCAATCGGAAATTACCGTGGATGGTTTAATCCTACAGCATCACGTGGTACAGTAAGATACATTTATCCAAACTAATATACTGATTATTATTCAATTTAGGGTGAGGTTTTATGAATCTCACCCTTTGTATAGTGTTTAAAAATAAATTTCATAATATCATTAGTTGTCATTGACATATTATTTTCGTATTCGTTTAGGTAAAGCAATACGAAATATAGAGAATTAGCACATAAGCAAGCTAATGAAGATAAAATAGATTTTAAGAGAGTTGGTACTGGAATTATGTTTACGTATAAAATGAATGTTGATGCTCAAGAGTGGGATTTATTTTTGCAAAATCATCCTCAAGGAAATTTATTGCAGAGTAGCGATTGGTCCAAGATAAAGGATACTTGGGGGAATGAGAGAGTAGGATTTTATAAAGATAATCAATTGGTTGGGGTAGCGAATATCTTAATTCAGCCGCTACCATTAGGGCTTTCTATGTTCTATATTCCACGAGGCCCAGTAATTGACTATGAAGATAAAGAGCTTCTAAAATTTGTACTTTTAACGTTGAAAAAACTTGCTAAAAAAAGCCATGCAATAATGGTTAAATTTGATCCAAGTCTATTTTTCAGTAGAGGTCTTATTGGCCAAGAAGTTGTCCAAAATTCTATGACTTTAGAAATTGTTGAAGAACTGAAAAAAAATAAAGTTCATTGGACTGGCTTAACAGAGAATATGGCAGAAAATATACAACCACGTTTTCAAGCTAATATTCATAAAGAAAATTTCTCACTGGATCAACTTTCTAAGTCTACTAGACAGGCCATCCGAACTGCAAGAAATAAAGGATTGGAAGTAAAATTTGGTGGGCTCGATTTATTAGATAAATTTTCGTTTTTAATGAAGAAAACAGAGTCTCGCAAGAACATTAGTTTACGAGACAAAGATTATTATCAAAAGTTACTGACTACTTATCCTAACAACTCCTTTATCACACTAAGCTATTTAGATTTACATAATAGATTGAAAGAAGTTGAGAAGCAACTTGAAAAGAATCTAAAAACAGCGCAGAAGTTTACAGATAAAACAAAAGAAGGCAAAGTAAAAGATAATCAGCAAGAGAGAAACCGATTAGAAGAAGAAATTTCTTTTCTTAAGGGCTATATTGATAAAGGAGATAGTGTTGTCCCATTGTCTGGCACTTTAACTATCGAATTTGGGAAAACTTCTGAAAACTTATATGCTGGAATGAATGAAGAATTTAGACACTATCAACCAGCTATTCCTACATGGTTTGAGACAGCTCAACATTCTTTTGAACGAGGGGCTGAGACTCATAATATGGGTGGAATTGAAAACAACTTAGAGGGTGGGTTAATTAACTTTAAATCCAAATTTAATCCTACTATCGAGGAATTTGTTGGTGAGTTTAATTATCCAACCAGTTCATTATACTTCTTGTTTAATCTAGCTTATAAAATTCGTAAGAAACTTCGAAGTAGATAGGATAAACTAATTATTTTGCCACTACATTAAATTTAAAAAAATTTAGCTATTAGAACATCTCAGCAATATATGTTGAGATGTTTTAAATTTAGAGTTTTTAACGAGTAATTTAATAAGGAGAAAATAACAAAACTACTTGAAATAAAGCTCCAATTATGGTAGAATGAAACTTGTCGTGTGAACGATAATACTCATTCTTGATGAATTGTGAAACTGTTGCCTTCGGGTTGTTTTGCAAGTTGAAATTGAGGAGAGGAAAAAACAAAAAAGGAGAAATACTCATGGCAGTAATTTCAATGAAACAACTTCTTGAGGCTGGTGTACACTTTGGTCACCAAACTCGTCGCTGGAACCCTAAGATGGCTAAGTACATCTTCACTGAGCGTAACGGAATCCACGTTATCGACTTGCAACAAACTGTAAAATACGCTGACCAGGCATATGACTTTATGCGTGATGCGGCAGCTAACGATGCAGTTGTATTGTTCGTTGGTACTAAGAAACAAGCTGCTGATGCTGTTAAAGAAGAAGCAGAACGTTCAGGTCAATACTACATCAACCACCGTTGGTTGGGTGGAACTCTTACTAACTGGGGAACTATCCAAAAACGTATCGCTCGTTTGAAAGAAATTAAACGTATGGAAGAAGAAGGAATCTTTGATGTTCTTCCTAAGAAAGAAGTTGCACTTCTCAACAAACAACGTGCACGTCTTGAAAAATTCTTGGGTGGTATCGAAGATATGCCTCGTATCCCAGATGTAATGTACGTAGTTGACCCACATAAAGAGCAAATCGCTGTTAAAGAAGCTAAAAAATTGGGTATCCCAGTTGTAGCGATGGTTGACACAAACACTGATCCAGACGATATCGATGTAATCATCCCAGCTAACGATGACGCTATCCGCGCAGTTAAGTTGATCACAGCTAAATTGGCAGATGCTATCATCGAAGGTCGCCAAGGTGAAGATGCTGTAGCAGCAGTTGAAGCAGAATTTACAGCTTCAGAAGCTCAAGCAGATTCAATCGAAGAAATCGTTGAAGTTGTTGAAGGCGACAACGCTTAATTCGTATAAATAGTAATTACCTAGGAGGGCGGGGCTTAGCCCGGCTCTCCTATTTTTTAAAAAATATAGGAGAATCAAAATGGCAGAAATTACAGCTAAACTTGTTAAAGAGTTACGTGAAAAATCTGGTGCTGGTGTCATGGACGCTAAAAAAGCATTGGTTGAAGTTGAAGGTGATATCGAAAAAGCGATTGAATTGCTTCGCGAAAAAGGTATGGCTAAAGCAGCTAAGAAAGCTGACCGTGTTGCTGCAGAAGGTTTGACTGGTGTTTATGTTAATGGTAACGTTGCAGCAGTAGTTGAAGTAAATGCTGAAACTGACTTCGTTGCGAAAAACGCTCAATTCGTTGAATTGGTAAATGCAACAGCGAAAGTAATCGCTGAAGGTAAACCAGCTAACAACGAAGAAGCTCTTGCATTGACAATGCCTTCAGGTGAAACTCTTGAAGCAGCATACGTATCTGCAACTGCTACAATCGGAGAAAAAATCTCATTCCGTCGTTTTGCTTTGCTTGAAAAAACAGATGCACAACACTTTGGTGCTTACCAACACAACGGTGGACGTATTGGTGTTATCTCTGTTATCGAAGGTGGAGACGAAGCACTTGCTAAACAAATTTCAATGCACATTGCTGCAATGAAACCAACTGTTCTTTCATACAAAGAATTGGATGAGCAATTTGTTAAAGATGAATTGGCACAATTGAACCATGTTATCGACCAAGACAACGAAAGCCGTGCAATGGTTGGTAAACCAGCTCTTCCACACTTGAAGTATGGTTCAAAAGCTCAATTGACTGACGAAGTAATCGCTCAAGCTGAGGAAGATATCAAAGCTGAATTGGCAGCTGAAGGTAAACCAGAAAAAATCTGGGATAAAATCATCCCAGGTAAAATGGACCGCTTCATGCTCGACAATACTAAAGTTGACCAAGCATACACACTTCTTGCACAAGTTTACATCATGGATGACAGCAAGACAGTTGAAGCATACCTTGAATCAGTTAACGCTTCAGTAGTTGAGTTCGCTCGCTTTGAAGTTGGTGAAGGTATCGAGAAAGCTGCGAATGACTTTGAAGCTGAAGTTGCAGCTACAATGGCAGCAGCCTTGAATAACTAATCATACAAAAGGAAGCAATTTGCTTCCTTTTTCTTTTATAAAAATTTAAAAGCCCTTTAACAAGGGCTTTGTGTATTTAGGAGACTACACTTCAAATTCATAGAGCGCTGTAGATAGGTAACGTTCTCCGTTATCTGGTGCAAGCGCAAGGACTTTTCTACCTGCCCCAAGTTTTTTAGCAACTTCGATTGCTGCATAGATAGCCGCAGCAGAAGAAATACCTACCAAGAAGCCTTCTTTTCCGCCAATCTCACGGCCAAGTGCAAGGGCATTGTCTGATGTTACACGAACAATCCCATCGTAAGCTTCCGTATCAAGTGTTTCTGGAATAAATCCAGCTGAGATACCTTGAATTTTGTGTGGTCCAGGTTTTTCACCTGACAAGATTGCTGATTCGTCTGCCTCAACTGCAAAAACTTGAATGTTTGAATTAGCAGCTTTAAGGGCGTGAGAGACACCAGAAATAGTTCCTCCAGTACCAACACCAGCAACAAAGGCATCTAAACCATCAGTTCCGAAATCAGCTAGAATTTCAGCTCCTGTTGTTCTTTCGTGAACTTCTGGGTTAGCTTGGTTGACGAATTGTAAAGGTAGGAAACCATCGCGCTCAGCAGCAATTTCTTGCGCTTTCGCAATCGCACCTTTCATCCCTTCGCTACCAGGAGTAAGGACTAGTTCAGCACCATAAGCTTGGATGATCTTACGACGTTCAACACTCATTGTTTCAGGCATAACGATGACAACTTTATAGCCTTTAGCAGCACCAACCCATGAAAGGCCAATACCAGTATTACCACTTGTTGCTTCTACAATAGTAGAGCCCGGTTTCAGTTTCCCTTCTTGCTCTGCTTTTTCAATCATGCTAAGAGCAATACGGTCTTTAACCGATGAACCTGGGTTGAAAGCTTCCAGTTTTACATAAACATCTGCTGCACCTTCTGGTACAATGTTATTCAATTTAACAATCGGTGTTTTTCCGATGAGTTCAGTGATATTGTTATAAATAGCCATGTTAGCACCTCTTTATATAAGATGCTTCTAGTATAACGCTAACTTTGCCTTTTGTAAAATATAGAAATCCTATCAAAGTGATAGGATTTTTTTATATCAATAATCAAAACTGTTAATTCTCAGACGGTTTTGTTCGCTAAAATTTCCAGCGACTCCATTGCTTCATTTCCGAAAACTATATTTTTTTTCCTGTTTAAGCTAAGTCAACAGGAACTTCAACTTCTCGTAAACCTTGGTCTGTTAAGGTGACTTTCCCATTGAAAAATTCGATAAGGGCTGCTTTGATACCTTCTTTATCCTCTTTATCAACAAAGATCATCGTTTCAACTTGATCTGTAAAGTTGCTTTCAAGTTCTATAAGATGATGTTCTTTAAGAAAGTTCCCATATTCTTGATATTGAGCATAGGTCATGTGAATCTGAATGCCTGCTTGCTCTTTGATTTCGATAATGCCAATTTCTTTGACTGCCAATGCGACACTTCCTGCATAAGCACGAATGAGGCCTCCGGTTCCCAGCTTAATACCACCAAAATATCGGGTAACAACTACACAGACATTGGTCAAATTGTGATTTTCTAGAACTCCCAGCATAGGTACACCAGCAGTTCCACTTGGCTCACCATCATCACTGGTTCGTTTAATTTCGCTACGTTCCCCGATTATAAAAGCAGAGCAGTTATGAGTTGCTTTGTAGTGTTCTTTCTTAATAGCTGTAATGAAAGCACGAGCCTCTTCTTCACTATAGACACGCTTCGCACGGCAAATAAAGCGAGATTTTTTTATTTCTTCTTGGACTTGTCCGTCCTCTTTAATTGTTCTAAATTCCATGGTTTAATTGTACTAAAAAATCATATAAAGCGCTAGTTTTTCCGAACATATAAGTATGAAAGTAAATCCAAATTATCTAGGCCGACTTTTTACCGAACAGGAATTAAGTGTAGAAGAACGACAACTGGCAGTAAAACTGCAGAGTATGAAAAAAGAGAAGGGAAAGCTTGTTTGTCAACGATGCGATAGTATGATTCAAGAGGAATGGAAATTACCCATTGATGCATACTACTGTCGCGAATGTTTGTTAATGAAGCGAGTAAGGAGCGATCAAGCGTTATACTACTTCCCTCAGGAAGAATTTCCTAAGCAAGATGTTCTTAAATGGCAGGGACAATTAACTCCTTTTCAAGGGAAAGTATCAGAAGGTTTGCTTCAATCAGTAGAAAGTCAGCAACCGACCTTAGTTCATGCCGTGACTGGGGCAGGAAAGACAGAGATGATTTATCAAGTTGTTGCCCAGGTTATTAATGACGGCGGGGCAGTTTGTCTAGCCAGCCCCCGTATAGATGTTTGCTTAGAATTACATAAGCGATTACAGAACGATTTTGATTGTGAAATTGCGTTACTGCATGGCGAGTCTGAACCATACTTTCGAACACCCCTAGTTGTTGCAACAACGCATCAATTATTAAAGTTTTATCACGCTTTTGATTTATTAATAGTAGATGAAGTAGATGCATTCCCCTATGTTGACAATAGGATGCTTTACAATGCTGTAAAGAGTTGTGTAAAGAAAAATGGTCTCAGCATCTTTCTTACAGCAACTTCTACAGATGAGTTGGATAAAAAGGTTCGCTTAGGAGAGTTGAAAAGGCTGAACTTGCCAAGGCGGTTTCATGGAAATCCTTTGATTATTCCCAAACCAGTCTGGTTATCAGAATTGGACAGTTGCTTAGAAAAACTTCGTTTACCAGCAAGGCTAAAAAGCTATATTGAAAAACAAAGAAAAACTGGCTATCCTTTACTCATTTTTGCATCCGAGATCAAAAAAGGGGAAAAGTTAAAGGAAATCTTGCAGCTACAGTTTCCAAATGAGAAGATTGGTTTTGTATCTTCAGTTACTGAGGACCGATTAGAACAAGTTCAAGCATTTAGGGATAAGGAATTAACGATATTGATAAGTACAACCATATTGGAACGAGGAGTTACCTTCCCTTGTGTAGATGTAGTTGTAGTTGAGGCTAATCATCGCCTCTTTACAAAATCAAGTCTCATTCAAATTGGAGGGCGTGTAGGTCGAAGTATGGATAGACCAACTGGAGATTTAATTTTCTTTCATGATGGATTAAATCGTTCGATTAAGAATGCTATAAAAGAAATTAAACTGATGAACAAGGAGGCTGGATTATGACTTGTTTACTATGTGGACAACATTTGAAAAGCAATCTAACCTTTAGCAATCTCCTCTTGTTGAAAAAAGAGGAGATTGCAGTCTGTGTAACTTGTTCCGAAAGTTTTGAAAGGATTGGGGAAGAACATTGCCCAAACTGTCATAAAGAAGGGCTGTCAACTTCGTGTAAAGACTGTCAACTTTGGTGTAAAGAAGGGATTGATGTAGAGCACCAAGCAATTTTTGTTTATAATCAAGCAATGAAAGACTTTTTTAGTCGTTATAAATTTGATGGTGATTATATATTACGAAAGGTTTTTGCGTCGATTTTGAGGGATTTTCTAATCAACTATAGGGACTACCATTTTCTTTTAATCCCATTAAGTCCTGAGAGATATGCAACAAGAGGTTTTAATCAGGTTGCAGGTTTAATAGAAGCTACAGGTCTTTCCTATGAGAATCTTTTAGAAAAAAGAGAAGAGAGAGCGAGTTCTTCAAAAACTCGTTCAGAACGTTTAGCGACTGAACTTCCGTTTTTTATTAAGAATGACGCCACGGTTCCTAAAAAGATTTTATTGATTGATGATATATATACTACAGGAGTGACACTGAATCGTGTGAAAAAACTACTTGAGAATGCTGGAGCAGAAGAGGTTAGAACATTTTCCCTCGTAAGATGAGGAAAAAGATTGCAATAATTTTTTGAAAGCGTTATAATAAATATAGAAAAACAAATATGTTTAGAAAGAAGGTACTTATATGATTAAATATAGTATCCGTGGTGAAAACCTAGAAGTAACAGAAGCAATTCGTGATTATGTAGTTTCTAAACTCGAAAAGATCGAAAAATACTTCCAAGCAGATCAAGAACTAGATGCACGTGTAAACTTGAAAGTATATCGTGAAAAGACTGCTAAGGTAGAAGTAACGATTCCGCTTGGATCTATTACCCTTCGTGCAGAAGACGTTTCTCAAGATATGTATGGATCTATTGATTTGGTGACAGATAAGATTGAGCGTCAAATCCGTAAGAATAAAACTAAAATTGAACGTAAAAACAGAAACAAAGTTTCTACTAGCCAATTATTTACAGATGCTTTGGTTGAAGAGGCAGATGTAGCTCAAGCTAAAGTTGTTCGTTCAAAACAAATTGATTTAAAACCAATGGATCTTGAAGAAGCACTTCTTCAAATGGACCTATTGGGTCATGATTTCTTCATTTACATTGATGTTGAAGATGAAACAACGAATGTCATTTATCGACGCGAAGATGGAGACATTGGTCTTCTTGAAGTAAAAGAATCATAATTCTTAGTATGATTAGATTAAAAAGGTGGTTTACACTAGTGTAAACCACCTTTTGTATTCATGTGCACTACATCTGAGCACAAGTGCTATTCCTTCTTTAAAGGTCGCTTTTTTAGTGCAAATATGGTATAATATTTCGCAAGAGGTTTGTAATGAAAAAAAATGAAATGAATCCCTTTTTTGTATACTTATTTGTCGGGATTGCCTTTATAATCATGACTGTATTAGTTATTTTTCTTCAAAATAACCTAGTCACAATAGCGTGCTTATTTTTATTGATGGTGGCATTTCTTTTGCTATTTTATTTTCAAAAGAAATCTTATCAGAAAACAGAAATTGAACAAATCCAGTACGTAAACCATCAGGCGGAAGATAGTTTAAGTTCACTTTTAGAACAGATGCCTGTTGGAGTTGTCAAGTTAAACATGGAAAGTAGTGAGATTGAGTGGTTCAATCCCTACGCAGAGTTAATGTTGACAACGGAAGATGGAGAAATTGACCTTCCTCAAGTTCAAGAAATTATAAAAACATCCATATCTTCGCCTGGTATTTATGCTAATGTAGGAGAAAAACGTTATGCGGTGCATCTAGATAGAAATTCTGGCGTGCTTTACTTTTTCGATGTTTCTGGAGAGTACGAAGCCACAGTAGAATTGGTAACGAGTCGTCCTGTAATTGGTATAATTTCAGTAGATAATTATGATGATTTAGAGAACGAAACATCTGAATCAGATATCAGTCATATTAATAGTTTTGTCGCGAATTTTGTCGCAGAATTTACCGGAAAACATAAAATGTTTTCTCGACGAGTTACGATGGATCGTTTTTACTTGTTTACTGACTATACGGTATTGGAACATTTGATGCAGGAAAAGTTTTCTGTGATTGATACCTTCCGTGAAGAAGCAAAGCAGAGAGATTTAGCCTTAACCATGAGTATGGGCTTTTCATACGGTGATGGCGATCATGAGAGTATTGGTAAAGTTGCTTTATCCAATCTCAACCTTGCAGAAGTTCGGGGCGGAGACCAAGTCGTTGTAAAAGAAAACGATGAAACGAAGAATCCAATTTATTTTGGTGGTGGCTCTGCAGCTTCTATTAAGCGAACAAGAACACGTACTAGAGCAATGATGACGGCAATCTCTGAAAAATTGAAGAGTGTCGATTGTGTATTTATTGTTGGCCATAAAAACTTAGACATGGATGCTTTGGGATCTGCCGTCGGTATGCAATTGTTTTCTAGTAACGTCTTGGACGAAAGTTATGTAGTCTATGATCCAGAACAAATGTCTCCGGACATCCATCGTGCCATTCAATTTTTAGAAAATGAGGGAGTTACAAAACTTCTTCCTCTAAATCAGGCTATGGAAATGGTCACGAATCGTTCCTTGCTAGTGATGGTGGACCATTCAAAGACGGCCTTGACCTTGTCAAAAGAGTTTTATGATTTATTCACACAAACGATTGTTATTGACCATCATAGACGAGATCAGGATTTTCCAGAAAATGCTGTTATCACCTATATCGAGAGTGGGGCAAGTAGTGCGAGTGAGCTTGTAACCGAGTTGATTCAATTCCAGAACTCTAAGAAATCACGTTTAAGTCGTATCCAAGCTAGTGTTCTCATGGGTGGTATAATGCTGGATACTAAGAATTTCACCTCTCGCGTGACTAGCCGAACCTTTGACGTGGCAAGCTATCTAAGAACACGTGGTAGTGATAGTATTGTAATCCAAGAACTTGCAGCAACTGACTTTGAAGAGTATCGATTGGTGAATGAGCTTATCTTGCAAGGACAGGCCGTACAACCTTCTATTCTCGTGGCTCAAGCTAAAGATAGTAAGGAGTATGATACTGTAGTGATCAGTAAAGCAGCTGATACGATGTTAGCCATGTCGGGTATTGAAGCTAGCTTTGTCATTGCAAAAAACAGCCAAGGTGATATTTCCATTTCTGCACGAAGTCGAAGTAAAATCAATGTGCAACGGATTATGGAAGAATTAGGTGGTGGAGGCCACTTCAACCTGGCAGCTGCCCGACTTACAGATATGAGTCTGCAAGAAGCAGCTGATAAACTAAAAACCGTTATTTCTAATGAAATTAGAGAAGAGGAGACAGAAGAATGAAAGTAATCTTTTTAGCAGATGTAAAAGGTAAAGGGAAAAAAGGCGAGATTAAGGAAGTTCCAACAGGTTATGCACAAAACTTTTTGATCAAGAAAAACCTTGCTAAAGAAGCAACTTCACAAGCTATTGGTGAGTTGCGTGGTAAGCAAAAATCTGAAGAAAAAGCACATGCTCAACTTCTTGCAGAAGCACAAGAAATCAAGGCAAAACTCGAAGCAGAAGAAACAATCGTTGAGTTTGTTGAAAAAGTTGGCCCAGATGGCCGAACTTTCGGTTCAATTACTAGCAAGAAAATTGCGGAAGAACTCCAAAAACAATTTGGAATTAAGATTGATAAACGTCATATTCAAGTTCAATCTCCAATTCGAGCAGTTGGCTTGATTGATGTTCCTGTAAAAATTTATCAGGATGTAACTAGCGTCATCAATCTTCGTGTAAAAGAAGGTTAAGCTAGATTTGAGTAATGATTTTGTAAAGGGAAGGGAAATCTGATGGCAGAATTAGAAGAACTACGAGTTCAGCCCCAGGATATCTTGGCAGAACAATCTGTATTGGGAGCTATATTTATCGATGAGAGTAAACTCGTATTTGTTCGAGAATATATTGACTCTCGAGACTTCTTTAAATATGCTCACCGTTTGATTTTTCAGGCCATGGTTGACTTGTCAGATCGTGGCGAAGCCATTGATGCAACGACTGTTCGCACGATATTAGATGATCAAGGTGATTTGCAAAATATTGGTGGCTTGTCCTACCTTGTTGAGATTATCAACTCTGTACCAACCTCTGCAAACGCTGAATACTATGCAAAAATTGTAGCAGAGAAAGCCACACTTCGTCGTTTAATTGCTAAGTTAACAGAGTCTGTAAACCAAGCTTACGAAGCCTCTAGCCCTGCAGATGAAATCATTGCGCAAGCAGAAAAAGGTTTGATTGATGTTAGTGAGAATGCAAATCGTAGTGGTTTTAGAAACATTCGTGACATTTTAAATCTTAACTTTGGAAACCTGGAAGTTCGATCGCAACAAACGTCGGATATTACGGGGATTGCGACGGGTTATCAAGATTTGGATCATATGACAACTGGGTTGCACGAGGAGGAGTTGATTATTCTTGCGGCTCGTCCTGCGGTTGGTAAGACTGCTTTTGCCTTGAATATTGCTCAAAATATCGGAACCAAGCTAGACAAGACGGTTGCAATTTTCTCCCTCGAGATGGGTGCTGAGAGTCTGGTCGATCGTATGTTGGCTGCCGAAGGACTAGTGGAGTCTCACTCTATCCGTACAGGGCAACTTACTGAGGAAGAGTGGCGTAAATATACGATTGCTCAAGGAAATCTTGCAAAAGCAAGTATCTATATTGATGATACCCCTGGAATTCGAATTACGGAGATTCGTTCACGCGCCAGAAAATTGTCTCAGGAAACAGGCAATCTTGGATTGATATTGATTGACTACCTGCAGTTAATCACAGGGACTGGTCGTGAGAACCGTCAACAAGAGGTGTCAGAGATTTCACGTCAGTTGAAAATCCTAGCTAAGGAACTGAAGGTGCCTGTTATCGCGCTAAGTCAGTTGTCACGTAGTGTTGAGCAACGTCAAGATAAAAGGCCGGTATTATCAGATATTCGTGAGTCTGGATCTATCGAGCAGGATGCGGATATCGTAGCCTTTCTCTATCGAGATGACTATTATGAACGTGGTGGCGAAGAAGAGGAAGGACTTCCAAATAATAAGGTAGAAGTTATTATCGAGAAAAACCGTAGCGGTGCACGTGGAACGGTAGAATTGATTTTCCAAAAAGAGTATAACAAGTTTTCAAGTATTTCGAAGAGAGAGGAACAAAGATGACAGATGCATTTACAGATGTAGCCAAGATGAAAAAAATCAAGGAAGAAATCAAGGCGCATGAAGGACAAGTCGTGGAAATGACCTTAGAAAACGGTCGTAAACGTCAGAAAAATCGTTTGGGAAGACTTATTGAAGTTTATCCATCACTCTTTATCGTTGAATTTGGGAATGTTGAAGGGGACAAACAGGCCAATGTCTATGTTGAATCCTTCACCTATTCAGATATTTTAACAGAAAAGAATTTAATTCACTATTTGGATTAATGTTGAAAGTGGGAGTTTTCTCACTTTTTTCTTTTTCTTTCGAATGATATAAATGAGGTCAACCTCAAAAATTTATCTATTCGAAGGAGAATGAATGACAGATAGTAAAAAGGGAACTTTTCTTAAGAGAACGACAGTGGGTACAGCTTCCCTACTGTTAGCAGGTGCTTTTTTGTTTGGTGGAGGAGCTGTTCATGCCAATCAGGCAAACAATGGCTCACTGGCACGAGGAGATGATTATCCCTATTATTATAAAAATGGAAGTCAAGAAATTGATAAATGGCGTCTATACTCCAGACAGTGTACATCTTTCACTGCCTTTCGTTTAAGTAGTGTTAATGGATTTGAACTACCAGCTGCTTATGGGCATGCGAAGGAATGGGGATACCGTGCTCAAAAAGAAGGATATCGTGTAGATCAGAGACCAGCGATTGGAGCTATTGCTTGGAGTACGAGGGGAACACATGGTCACGTAGCTTGGGTTTCTAACGTAATTGGAGACATGATTGAAATTGAGGAGTACAATTATGATTATACAGAAACGTATCATCGTAGAATAGTAAAAGCAAGTTCTATGACTGGTTTCATTCACTTTAAAGATGTGGGGAATGCTAGCGTAGGAAAACATCAATCTGTACTAGCTCTTAGTGGAACTCATTACTTTACAGAAAAAGCAGCTATTATGAATCAGCCATCATTGACATCTACTATTATTGATTACTACGAACCTGGAATGAGTGTTCATTATGATCAAACTCTTGAAAAGGATGGCTATAGATGGATTAGTTATATTTCAAGAAGTGGGAACAGACGTTATATCCCCTTAATTAAAACGGTAACCTCGAAGAATGGATGGGAAAAACAGGGAACAATCTGGTACTACTATGAAAATGGCAAAGTCGCACTTGGATGGAAAAAGATAAACGGCAGTTGGTACTATTTCCAAACTAATGGTTCAATGAGAACAGGTTGGCTAAAAGACGGTTCCAAGTGGTACTACTTGAAATCATCTGGAGAAATGCAGACAGGATGGTTGAAGGATAAGGGCATTTGGTATTATCTCGAAAGTTCGGGTGCTATGAAAGCTAGTCAGTGGTTCCAGGTTTCAGGGAAATATTATTACGTGAACGCATCTGGAGAATTGGCAGTAGATACGACTATCGATGGTTTCCAAGTTGATAGCAATGGTGCGCGAGTAGAACAAGCGTCCCAATAAGCTTCCCCGATAATCTAACTCTTAGCAATGGTATTTTTCCCTGCTTTCCTTTATAATGGGTGTATGGACAAGAAAAAATTATTATTGATTGATGGATCTTCAGTTGCTTTTCGAGCTTTTTTCGCTCTTTACCAGCAACTAGATCGTTTCAAAAATGACAATGGACTACATACCAATGCAATCTACGGATTTCATCTGATGCTAAATCACCTACTGGAGCGTGTTCAACCGAGTCATATTTTGGTTGCTTTTGATGCAGGGAAGACGACTTTCCGAACAGAGATGTATGCAGACTATAAGGGTGGCCGTGCTAAGACACCAGATGAGTTTCGGGAGCAATTTCCTTTTATCCGTGAGTTGCTAGACCATCTGGGGATTCGCCATTATGAGTTGGCCCAGTATGAAGCAGATGATATCATTGGTACCCTGGGTCGCTTGGCTGAAAAGGAATCTTTTGATGTAACTATCGTCAGTGGAGACAAGGATTTAATTCAGTTGACGGATGAACATACGGTGGTTGAGATTTCCAAGAAAGGTGTAGCTGAGTTTGAGGCATTTACACCGGATTATCTCATGGAAAAGATGGGCATCACACCAACTCAATTTATCGATCTTAAGGCTCTCATGGGAGATAAGTCGGATAATATCCCTGGCGTAACTAAGATTGGTGAAAAGACAGGTATTAAGCTTTTGCTTGAACATGGCTCACTTGAAGGGATTTATGAAAATATCGATAGTATGAAGGCTTCTAAGATGAAGGAAAATCTTGTCAATGACAAGGAACAAGCCTTCCTATCTAAAACACTAGCAACTATCGATACGAAAGCACCGATTGAGATTGGACTGGATGATTTGGTTTATCGCGGTCCAGATGTGGAAAACCTTGGTAAATTCTACGATGAGATGGGCTTCAAACAACTGAAACAGGCCTTGAATGCTTCTCAGACCAATCAAACTGAAGCATTGAACTTTACTATGGTTGATAAAGTGAGCGAAGATATGCTTAACGCCGACTCCATTTTTCACTTTGAGCTCTTTGGGGAAAACTACCATACAGATGAATTGATTGGTTTTGCATGGTCATGTGGGGATCAGCTCTACGCTACAGATAAGTTGGAACTGCTGCAGAATCCGATTTTTAAAGATTTTCTAGAAAAAACACCTCTAAAAGTGTATGATTTTAAGAAAGCAAAAGTTCTCTTAAATCGTTTTAGTTTGACTTTGCAGGCCCCTGCTTTTGACAGTCGTTTAGCCAAATATCTTCTATCGACAGTAGAGAACAATGAAATTTCAACCATTGCTAGTCTTTATGGCCAAACTTACCTAGTCGATGATGAAACCTTCTACGGTAAAGGTGTCAAAAAAGCTATCCCAGAGCGAGGGAAATTCTTGGAACACTTGGCTCGTAAGGTTGCTGTATTGGTTGAGACGGAGCCTGTCTTACTTGAGAAATTAAGTGAAAACGGGCAACTAGACCTCCTCTATGACATGGAGCAACCTCTGGCCTTTGTCCTTGCTAAGATGGAAATCGCTGGGATTAAGGTTAAAAAAGAAACCTTAATGGAGATGCAAGCTGAAAATGAGCGGGTCATTGAAAAACTGACGCAAGAAATTTATGAACTGGCTGGTGAAGAATTTAATATCAACTCACCAAAACAGCTGGGGGAATTGCTTTTCGAAAAGTTAGGGCTCCCACTCGAATACACCAAGAAAACAAAGACAGGTTACTCGACAGCAGTAGATGTCTTGGAGCGTCTAGCTCCTATTGCACCAATTGTCAAGAAAATTCTTGATTACCGTCAGATTGCTAAGATTCAATCTACTTATGTGATTGGTTTACAGGACTGGATTTTAGCTGATGGCAAGATTCACACGCGCTATGTACAGGATTTGACTCAGACAGGGCGTTTGTCTAGTGTCGATCCAAACTTGCAAAATATTCCTGTTCGGTTGGAACAAGGTCGCCTCATTCGTAAGGCTTTTGTACCAGAGTGGGAAGATAGTGTCCTTCTCAGTTCGGACTATTCACAGATTGAGTTGCGAGTTTTGGCACATATCTCTAAGGATGAACACTTAATCAAGGCCTTCCAAGAGGGAGCTGATATCCATACCTCGACAGCCATGCGTGTCTTTGGAATTGAACGTCCTGAGGATGTGACTCCAAACGACCGTCGCAATGCCAAGGCTGTCAACTTTGGAGTGGTTTACGGAATTTCAGACTTTGGTTTATCCAATAACCTAGGTATCAGCCGTAAAGAGGCTAAAGCATACATCGACACTTACTTTGAACGCTTCCCTGGTATCAAAAATTACATGGATGAAGTCGTTCGTGAGGCGCGTGATAAGGGTTATGTGGAGACTCTCTTCAAACGTCGTCGTGAGTTGCCAGATATCAATTCGCGTAACTTTAACATTCGTGGTTTTGCAGAGCGTACTGCAATCAACTCACCTATCCAAGGATCGGCTGCAGATATTCTCAAAATCGCTATGATTCAGCTAGACAAGGCCTTGGTAGCAGGTGGTTATCAAACGAAAATGCTGTTGCAAGTACACGATGAAATTGTTCTTGAAGTGCCTAAGTCAGAATTGGCAGCCATTAAAAAACTCGTCAAACAAACCATGGAAGAAGCCATTCAACTCAGTGTTCCCCTGATTGCTGATGAAAATGAAGGCGTGACTTGGTATGAGGCCAAATAAAAAATAGACTATTAGACAAAAAGAAATCCCCTTGAACGTTACTGTTCAAAGGGATTTTTTTCAGGAAAAAACAAAAGTAGAACTATCTAGCAAATAGTAGAGATTATTTGACTTGTTTCTTTTGTTCTTTTTTGGCAAGTATTGGTAGAATAACACCTAAACCAATCAAAATAATTGGTGTCAAGATGTTTGTAAGAAGAGAGAATTGCCAAGCAGTTGGATTCTCAGCATAGCTAATTTTTGGAACCATACCTAGGATACAAGCAAAGGCAGTGAAGAGGAAGCACCAAGTACCGATAATAAAGCCAAGTTTAGGATTGTTCACAAACTTGTATTCGGCATTTTTGTATGTTTTCCAAGCGCGATTGAGCATCATATAGGCAAGGAATACCCAGAGATAACGCATTGGCATTACAATAGAATTGAGGTTGGTCATCCATTTTACAAGTCCGTCAATTTCCTGAATACCAAAAATTGGAAGGATGATGATAAGGCTAACGAGGACGCCTGTAAGGAGGTAACCGTTAATAAGGACACCTTTTTCAGTCCGTTTACGAAGCCAACTTGGGATAAAGTTTTCGTCAGCATTATTGAGAAGGATTTGCAATGGTGCGTCGATAGAGAAGGCAAGCGCCGCGATTTGTCCGACCATGTTTGTAAGAGCATAGATTACGACAAAGAGGTTTCCAACTCCCCAAGAATTTCCTAACATCTGGAAGGCTTGATAAGCACCATTACGCATGAGGTCTTCAGGGATATTATTGCCATCAAATAGCATTCCCATGGCAACTGACCCGAGGATAGCAGAGAGACCTACCATGATTGCCATTACAATCATACCTTTTGGAAATTCTTTTGCAGGATTGCGAGTTTGATTCACATAAGGGGAAATTTTTTCACAACCCCCAACTGCAAAGACCAGTAGTGAGATCGTTGTGAAATAAGAAAAATCAAAGTTTGGAATATAGGTGCTCAGTTGATCCATGTGTGGTGTCGCAAACTGGATATCTGGTTTGATGAAAGGCAGACCGACAGCCAAAAGCACAAAGAGTAAAGACATGATCAGCATAGCACTTCCTGCCAAACTACCGATGACTTTAAGAGTTGTCAATCCTTTTGTAGAAAGGTAGAGGAAAAGTCCAAAGATTAGTAAGCAGAGAATAACAATCCAGTGGATGTCAATTTGTTTTAGAAACTGTCCGTTACCTTGCAAGGCCCATCCGAGCGGGATTAGGATTCCTTGAGGCTTTTGTGCGAGGTAAGGAATGTGAACAACCCAGTATGTCCAAGCAGCAAAGTAAGCTAGACGTTTGGTTGATGTTTTTTCAACCCAGTCACTAACACCGCTACCGCTTTCCTTGAAGGTAGAACCGAGTTGTCCGACGATGAGTGAGTATGGGATGAAGTAAAGCGCGAGGATTAAAATCCAAGATACGACGACTGAAATTCCCTGTTGAGAATAGTTATTGACGACGTTTCCTAGCCCCCAAACCATGTTGAAGGCAATCAGAGAAACCATCAGCCAATTCAGTTGGTGTTGATCTTTTTTCATAATGTCTCCTTTTCTGATAATTTCAGTATATCATGTTTTTTTGAAAGCGCCTAACAAAATTTAAAATTTACTATAAAAAATGTAAAAACTAGCTAACAGATAGGGAGTAGGGCTTGTTGGTTGAGAAAAGGTTATCCACAACGTGTGGATAACTCAAGGTGTCAACAACAACTGTCTCTTTCTAGTTTTGATGTGAGAAGTGGAGATAAAATTGATAGAATGGAAAACAATGAAGCCTTTGTAAACCTTGGTATAACAAGATTTGCAGACTGTGTTCGGTTGTAAATCCTATAGACTTGGATTGGAAAACATTTTGGAAAAACTTGAAACTATTTTCCAAAGAAAAGTTGAAAGTTATTCACAGCTTGTGGAAAACTTTATATGGATAAGAAAACCCCTTTGCGCCTGACAAAGGGGTTGAGTTATTACTGCTTTGGTAACCAGCCGAGATTAAATTCAAGAGTCTTGGCATTGAGCAGTTCCTGATGGCTGATGCTTTGTTTTTCTTTCCCGTCCAGTAGACAGTTATGGACAAAGTGGAAGTGTTCATGATTCTGTTGAGTACGAATCTCAAGCCATTTATCTTCTTGGGCTAGATAGACACGAAGGTGGTCAAAGAGCGGAATTCCAAGATCATAGCTTGCTTTTCCTGGGCAGGTTGGGTAAAGCCCAAGAGCAGACCAGACATACCAAGCCGAAAGACTACCATTATCCTCATCGCCCGGATAAGCCCCCCAGCTAGCTCGGAAGGCTTTTTGACGGAGGGTCTTGATTAAGAGACTAGTATATTGGGGATAACTACTGTAGCGGAAAAGATAAGGGATGTGGAAACTTGGTTGGTTTGAAATGGCTAGTTGACCAAATGGCGCTGTTGCCATCTCGCTCATCTCATGGATTTCATATCCATAGCCCGTCGTTTCAAAGAGTGGGAGACTTTGACAAGCTTTCAAAAGATAGTTGCTAAAGGCTTCTTTCCCTCCCATTAGTTGGCTAAGTCCAGAAATATCGTGTAAGACACCGAGACTGGCTTGAATGGCTGAACATTCGGCGTAGTCACGGCCCCAACTATAAGGAGAAAAGTCAGGACGGAAGTTGCCATCTACATCACGCGCCCTCATATAGCCTGTCTCAGGGTCAAATAGATTTTGATAATTCTTAGAATAGTGGGCATAGGTTTGGGCTAGCTCTTCTTGCCCTAATTTTGCTGCACAAGTAGAGATACAAAAGTCACTGTATGCATAGTCTAGTGTGTGACTGACACTTTCATGATAATCTGTGGATAAGTAGCCGATTTCTTGGTATTGAGAAAGGCCATGGCGTCCGTTGATAGCTTTTGGATCTGACTTGGTCGCAGTTTCGATCATGGCTTTGAGAAATTCTTCTTCAAGCTCAGGCGCCATGTCTTTGCAAGCACTATCTGCTAGTACACCATCAATCAAAGTACCAGGCATCATTCCTCTTTCGTCAGGAGCTAGCCACTTAGGCAGATATCCTGTGTCGTGATAGCTATTGAGGAAGCCCTCAAGAAACTGACGATAGTGCTCTGGAATAATCAAGGCAAAGAGTGGGAATGAAGTGCGGAATGTATCCCAGAAGCCATTGTTGGTAAAGAGCAGACCTGGTTTGCTAGTTCCTGAAGCAAGGTCTATATGAATGCTTTCACCCTGCTCATTTACCTCATAGAAGGTTTGTGGGAAGAGAAAGAGTCGATAAAGACAGTGATCAAAAAATGTTCTGTCTACAGGGCCGGTTTCCACGACATCAAAACGACCTAGAAGGTCTTCCCAACTTGCTTTAGCATCTGATTTTGTTTCTTCAAAGTCTTTGCTAGGTAGATTAAAGCGGGCTTGTTCTTTAGAAATAAAAGAAGTTGCCAGTTGAACTTGAACTTCCGCTCCAGCCAAGTCAATTCGCCAGTCTAGCCCCTCTTGTTTGATAGATAGGATTTCCTTAGAGAATGCGAGGGCAGTGAACATGACGAGAGAACTTTTGTTGGTTTCGGTTAATCCGCTTTGGCGAAGATTCAGAGTTTGCTTATCCACTTGCTCAACTGTCAAATCATCATTCGCATGTAGATAGATGGATAGGGATTTTCCTTGTATCTGTCTTAGTTGAATAGAAGCTCCATAGCAAGTAGGGCTTAACTGAGTTTCAATCTGGTAACGTTCAGAAAAAATTCTGAGATAATGGGGATTGAAAATAGCACGATCAAGGTTATAAGAAGATTGACGATGGAAGAGGGTGTCGCCACTGATTTCTCCTGTAACAGGTGTCAGTAGCAACCAAGAATAATCACCAATCCAAGGACTAGGCTGGTGGGTTAGTCGAACACCCTGAAATATGGGAAGATGGGGATCAAAAAACCAAGACCCTTCCTGGTCACTAGTTTGTGGAACAAAGTAATTCATCCCAAAAGGCACTCCGGCGTAAGGTAGGGTATTTCCCCGAGAAAAGGCATGCTTGCTCGCGGTGCCAAAGCGGGTATCAATGGTTTCAAGTATCGGTTTCATAGTGATTTCCTTCAGTAGTTTTCTACATTATATCAGAAAAAGACGACTTTTAGAAAACGGCTTTAAAATATAACAATTTTGTAGAATAATGACTAACATTTGTGTATATATTTTCTGAACTAAAAGCTATATACTGAAAATGAAAATTTGTTTGAAAGAGGCAAAATAGTTTATGGTTTATTCTAAAGAAATCGTCAGAGAGTGGCTAGATGAGGTAGCAGAGCGTGCTAAGGAACATCCTGAATGGGTGGATGTCTTTGAGCGTTGCTATACAGACACTTTAGACAATACAGTTGAAATTTTAGAAGACGGCTCAACCTTTGTACTAACTGGGGATATCCCAGCTATGTGGCTTCGGGACTCGACTGCTCAGCTTAGACCATACCTTCATGTGGCAAAAAGAGATCCTCGTTTGCGCCAGACCATTGCTGGTTTGGTTAAACGCCAGATGACTTTGATTCTCAAGGATCCCTATGCCAACTCTTTCAATATTGAGGAGAACTGGAAGGGTCATCACGAGACAGACCATACAGACCTCAATGGCTGGATTTGGGAACGTAAGTATGAAGTAGATTCGCTTTGTTATCCATTGCAATTGGCTTACCTTCTTTGGAAAGAAACTGGCGAGAATAGTCAGTTTGATGAAACTTTTGTTACAGCGACCAAGGAGATTCTCCATCTCTGGGCGGTGGAACAAGATCACAAGAACTCACCTTATCGCTTTGTTCGTGATACTGACCGTAAGGAAGACACTTTGGTTAATGATGGTTTTGGTCCTGACTTTGGCATGACAGGAATGACCTGGTCAGCCTTCCGTCCAAGCGATGACTGCTGTCAGTATAGCTACTTGATTCCGTCAAATATGTTCGCAGTCGTTGTCTTAGGTTATGTCCAAGAAATCTTTGCAGAATTGAATCTAGCCGATAGTGAGAGCATTATTGCTGATGCCAAACGACTCCAAGCTGAGATTCAAGAAGGAATCGAAAATTACGCCTACACTACAAATAGTAAGGGCGAGAAGATCTATGCCTTTGAGGTAGACGGTCTAGGAAATGCTAGCATCATGGATGATCCGAACGTACCAAGTTTGTTGGCTGCTCCATATCTGGGGTACTGTGATGTTAACGATGAAGTGTATCAAGCTACTCGTCGCACTATCCTGAGCCCTGAAAATCCATACTTCTACCAAGGAGAGTACGCAAGTGGACTTGGAAGTTCTCATACCTTCTACCGCTATATCTGGCCGATTGCCCTTTCTATCCAAGGATTGACAACAACGGATAAGGCAGAGAAGAAATTCTTGCTAGATCAGTTGGTTGCCTGTGATGGTGGAACAGGTGTGATGCACGAAAGCTTCCACGTAGACGATCCGACACTCTACTCACGCGAATGGTTCTCATGGGCCAACATGATGTTCTGCGAATTAGTCTTGGATTACTTGGATATTCGCTAATACTCTTCGAAAATCAAATTTAAACCACGTCAGCTTCGCCTTGCCGTATATATGTTACTGACTTCGTCAGTTCTATCTACAACCTCAAAGCAGTGCTTTGAGCAACCTGCAGTTAGCTTCCTAGTTTGCTCTTTGATTTTCATTGAGTATAAGGAGCACGCTTTAGCTTCACTGATTCTTGTTAGAATTACAAGTTTATATTTAAAACATTAAAAATTTAAGTTAGAATGAGGTTTTACTCATGGAAAATGTTGTTGTACATATCATCTCTCACAGCCACTGGGATCGTGAGTGGTATCTACCTTTTGAAAGTCACCGTATGCAATTGGTGGAACTTTTTGACAATCTGTTTGATCTTTTTGAAAATGACCCTGAATTCAAGAGCTTCCACTTGGATGGACAAACCATCGTCCTCGATGACTATTTAGAAATTCGTCCTGAAAACCGTGACAAGGTGCAGCGTTATATCGACGAAGGCAAATTGAAGATTGGGCCTTTCTATATCTTGCAGGATGATTACTTGATCTCCAGTGAAGCCAATGTCCGCAATACCTTGATTGGTCAAGCTGAATGTGCAAAATGGGGCAAATCTACGCAGATTGGTTACTTCCCAGATACCTTTGGAAATATGGGGCAAGCTCCTCAAATTCTTCAAAAATCAGGTATTCACGTAGCAGCCTTTGGTCGTGGTGTTAAACCAATCGGATTTGACAACCAAGTCCTCGAAGATGAGCAATTTACCTCTCAATTTTCTGAGATGTACTGGCAGGGTGCGGATGGTAGCCGTGTACTCGGTATCCTCTTTGCTAACTGGTACAGTAACGGGAACGAAATTCCGGTAGATAAAGACGAAGCTTTAGCTTTCTGGAAACAAAAATTGTCAGATGTTCGTGACTATGCATCGACTAATCAATGGTTGATGATGAACGGATGTGATCACCAACCAGTTCAACGAAATTTGAGTGAAGCCATTCGTGTGGCAAACGAACTTTTCCCTGACGTGACCTTTGTTCACAGCTCCTTTGATGAATACGTTCAAGCAGTCGAAAGTGCACTTCCTGAACACCTATCAACTGTTACAGGTGAGTTGACTAGCCAGGAAACGGATGGTTGGTACACCCTTGCCAATACCTCATCTTCACGTGTTTATCTCAAACAAGCCTTCCAGGAAAACAGCAACTTGCTAGAGCAAGTCGTGGAACCATTGACTATTCTTACAGGAGGGCATAATCATAAGGATCAGTTGACCTATGCTTGGAAAGTGCTTTTGCAAAATGCACCACACGATAGCATCTGCGGATGTAGTATTGACGAAGTTCACCGTGAAATGGAAACTCGCTTTGCCAAGGTCAACCAAGTTGGGAACTTCGTCAAAACAAACCTTCTCAATGAATGGAAACACAAAATAGCAACTCAGGAAGCACAAAGCGACCACCTCTTTACAGTCATCAACACTGGATTACATGACAAGGTTGATACTGCCAGTGTTGTGGTAGATGTAGCCACTTGTGATTTCAAGGAATTGCACCCGACAGAAGGCTTTAAGAAAATGGCGGCTTTGAGTTTGCCAGATTACCATGTTCAAGATTTGGATGGTCATGTCATTGAAGCCAAGATTGAAGACTTGGGGGCAGGTTTTGGTTATACCTTACCCAAGGATAAATTCCGTCAACCTTATATTGCACGTCAAGTGCGCGTGACAATTCCAATTCACCTTGCACCACTTTCTTGGTCAAGCTTCCAATTAGTCGAAGGGCCAGCAGCACAAAGCGATGGTATCTTCCAAAATGGAGTTATTGATACTCCATTTGTGACCGTAAGTGTAGATGAAGGTATCACAGTCTACGACAAGACTACAAACGAAGCTTACGAGGACTTTATCCAATTTGAGGACCGTGGCGATATCGGGAATGAGTACATTTATTTCCAACCAAAAGGAACAGAGCCAATTTTCGCTCAACTGAAAGGTTATGAAGTTCTGGAAAACAATGCTCGCTATGCTAAGGTCTTGCTCAAACACGACTTTACTATTCCAGTCAGCGCAGATGAAAAATTAGATGCTGAACAAAGAGGCATCATCGAGTTCATGAAACGAGATGCAGGACGTTCAGAAGAATTGACAACTATTCCTCTTGAAACTGAGATGACTGTCTTTGTGGACAATCCACAGATTCGCTTCAAGACTCGCTTTACAAATACAGCCAAAGACCACCGTATCCGTCTCTTGGTAAAAACTCATAATACTCGTCCAAGTAATGATTCTGAAAGCATCTATGAAGTTGTGACAAGACCAAATAAACCAGCAACTTCTTGGGAAAATCCTGAAAATCCCCAACACCAACAAGCCTTTGTCAGCTTGTATGATGATGTAAAAGGAGTGACCGTATCCAATAAAGGATTGAACGAATACGAAATCCTTGGAGACGACACAATAGCTGTAACACTTCTCCGTGCTTCAGGGGAACTCGGTGACTGGGGGTACTTCCCAACACCAGAAGCACAGTGCTTGCGCGATATCGAAGTTGAGTTTGCAGTAGAATGCCATCAGGCTCAGGATCGTTTTTCAGCCTTTCGTCGTGCCAAAGCCTTCCAAGTGCCATTTACAGCTCTTCAAGTTGCAAAACAAGAGGGTAGCGTTGCAGCAACAGGTAGTCTCTTCAACCATCCAGCACTCAACTTACCACAAGTCTGCCCAACAGCCTTTAAGGTAGCTGAAAATGAAGAAGGTTATGTCCTTCGTTACTACAATATGAGCCAAGAAAATGTTCGTGTGTCTGACAAACAACAAACCATTCTTGACTTATTGGAATGCCCATATCCAGTTCATTCAGGACTATTGGCACCACAAGAAATTCGTACAGAATTGATCAAAAAAGAAGAAATCTAATTTCAAAAAGATAACATAAAAAGAAAGGAGGAGCGAAAAGAGTAAGAACCGACTGCTTTTCTCGCTCCTTTTTACAGGTAAAAGCAATGACCATTGCAACGATTGATATCGGAGGGACTGGGATTAAGTTTGCTAGTCTCACTCCCGATGGAAAGATTTTAGATAAGGCCAGCACCGCAACGCCAGAGACTCTGGAAGAGTTGCTAGCTTGGTTGGACCAGCGATTGTCAGAACGTGACTACCGTGGGATTGCCATGAGTGTGCCAGGAGCCGTTAATCAAGAAACCGGGGTGATTGAGGGGATTAGTGCGATTCCATACATCCATGGTTTTTCATGGTATGAGGCCCTTGCTCATCACCAGTTACCTATCCATCTAGAAAATGATGCCAACTGTGTTGGACTGAGTGAATTGCTAGCTCATCCTGAGATTGAAAATGCAGCCTGTGTCGTGATTGGTACAGGAATCGGTGGGGCTATGATTATCAATGGGAAGCTTCACCGTGGACGTCATGGCTTGGGTGGAGAGTTTGGCTACATGACAACTATCGAGCCTGCACAAAAACTCAACAACTGGTCGCAACTAGCTTCTACAGGGAACATGGTTCGGTACGTGATTGAACAATCTGGTCAAACAGACTGGGACGGTCGCAAGGTTTACCAAGAGGCTGCAGCAGGTAATGCCCTCTGTCAAGAAGCCATTGAGCGTATGAACCGCAATCTTGCTCAAGGACTACTCAACATCCAGTACCTGATCGACCCAGATGTCATTAGCCTAGGTGGTTCTATCAGTCAGAACCCAGATTTTATCAAAGGGGTCCAAAAAGCAGTAGATGCTTTTGTGGAAAGATATGAAGAATATACAATTGCGCCAGTCATCCAAGCCTGCACCTATCACGCAGATGCTAATCTCTACGGTGCTCTTGTTAACTGGTTACAGGAGGAGAACCAATGGTAATTTTTACAGGACTTAGTTCCAAACAAGCACAAGCTATTGAAGTATTAAAAAATCACATTTCCCTACCAGATGTAGAAGTGGCAGTCGCTCAGTCTGATCAAGCCTCTATCTCTATCAAGGGTGAGGGCGGAAAGTATCAATTGACTTATGACAAACCTCACCAACTCTACCGCGCCGTATCCGTTCTAGCAACAGCTTTAGCAGAAGGTGATAAGGTAGAGATTGAAGAGCAGGCAGCCTATGAAGAATTAGCCTACATGGCAGATTGTTCCCGAAACGCTGTTTTGAATGTTGCATCTGCCAAGCAGATGATTGAGGTCTTAGCTCTCATGGGCTACTCAACTTTTGAACTCTACATGGAAGATACCTATCAAATCGAAGGACAACCTTACTTTGGCTATTTCCGCGGAACATACTCAGCTGAAGAGTTACAGGAAATTGAAGCCTACGCCCAACAGTTTGATATGACTTTTGTTCCTTGTATTCAGACCTTGGCTCACTTGTCAGCCTTTGTTAAATGGGGTGTCAAAGAAGTCCAGCAACTCCGTGATGTTGAGGACATTCTCCTTATCGGAGAAGAAAAGGTTTATGACCTGATTGACGGCATGTTTACGACCCTGTCTAAACTACAAACTCGCAAGGTCAATATCGGAATGGACGAAGCCCACTTGGTTGGTTTGGGACGCTACCTCATCCTAAATGGTGTGGTTGATCGGAGCCTCCTTATGTGCCAACACTTGGAACGTGTGCTGGATATCGCAGACAAGTATGGTTTCCACTGCCAGATGTGGAGCGATATGTTTTTCAAACTCATGTCAGCAGATGGCCAGTACGACCGTGATGTCGAAATTCCAGAAGAAACTCGTGTTTATCTTGACCGTCTCAAAGACCGTGTGACCTTGGTTTACTGGGATTATTATCAGGATAGCGAAGAAAAATACAACCGGAACTTCCGCAACCACCACAAGATTAGCCAGGATATCGCCTTTGCAGGTGGTGCTTGGAAGTGGATTGGTTTCACGCCTCATAACCATTTCAGCCGTCTCATCGCAGTCGAAGCCAATAAAGCCTGCCGTGCTAACCAGATCAAAGAAGTCATTGTGACGGGTTGGGGAGATAATGGTGGTGAAACAGCCCAGTTCTCTATTCTGCCAAGCCTACAAATCTGGTCAGAACTCAGATACCGCAACGATTTAGAGCGTTTGTCAGCTCATTTCAAGACCAATACAGGTCTATCCGTTGAGGACTTTATGCAGCTTGACCTGGCCAACCTCTTACCAGACCTACCAGATAATCTCAGTGGTATCAACCCTAATCGCTATGTCTTTTATCAGGATGTTCTCTGCCCAATCCTTGACAAGCACATAACTCCTGAGCAGGACAAACCACACTTTACCCAAGCAGCTGAGACTCTTGCTACTATCAAAGAAAAAGCAGGCATCTACGCTTATCTCTTTGAAACTCAGGCACAGTTGAATGCCATTTTAAGTTCTAAAGTGGATGTGGGCCGACGCATTCGTCAAGCCTATCAAGCAGGTGATAAAGAGAGCTTGCAACAAATTGCTAGGGAAGAATTACCAAAATTAAGAAGCCAGATTGAAACCTTCCATAGCCTCTTTAGCCACCAATGGTTGAAAGAAAACAAGGTCTTTGGCTTGGATACAGTAGACATTCGTATGGGTGGACTATTGCAACGGATCAAGCGCGCAGAAAGTCGCATTGAGGCTTATCTGTCTGATCAGATTGACCGCATCGACGAACTAGAAGTCGAAATCTTGCCATTTAATGATTTCTACGGAGACAAGGACTTCGCAGCGACAACAGCCAACCAGTGGCATACTATTGCGACAGCTTCAACTATTTATACGACATAAAGATTAGAACACCCTGCATGAAGCAAGATGTTTCTCGTGAAACACACTTCTTATATAAAAAAGTTCTCCACATAAAATAATTTGTGGAGTTTTTTCTATAATTTGTAGTTTAAACTGTCCTAAAAATAAGAGTATACTATTTTTGTAAACGTTATCAAATCTAAAAATGTGAGATTATGAAGCTTTAGAAAAATAAAAAGGGAGGAAATTATGAATAAGTTTTCAAAAACTTTAAGAGATAATTGGATTTTTCTCTTAATGGTTTTACCAGGAACAATTTGGTTGATTTTATTCTTCTACATTCCAGTTTTTGGGAATGTGGTTGCCTTCAAAGACTATCATATGACTGGTGAAGGATTCGTCCACAGTATTATAAATAGTAAATGGGTCGGACTAGATAACTTTAAATTCTTGTTTAGTTCGAAAGATGCCTTTGTCATCACTCGAAATACTGTCCTTTATAACCTTGGATTTATCTTTATCGGTTTGATTGTGTCAGTTGGTATCGCCATTATCCTTAGTGAACTTCGCTCTAAGAGAATGGTTAAAATCTACCAAACCTCAATGTTGTTTCCTTACTTCCTATCTTGGGTTATCATCAGTTTCTTTACAGATGCTTTCCTAAATATTGATAAAGGGCTTATTAACCACACCTTGGAAGCTCTTGGCATGAAGGGGATTAACTTCTACGCTGACGTCAGTATCTGGCCTTATCTTCTCCTCTTCCTAGGTATTTGGAAAGGGTTTGGATACAGTAGTGTTATGTACTACGCAACCATCATGGGTATTGATCCAACTTACTATGAAGCAGCGACAGTGGACGGTGCTAGCAAATGGCAACGTATCCGCAACGTAACGATTCCTCAGTTGACACCACTTGTGACAGTATTGACCATCCTTGCAGTCGGAAACATCTTCCGTGCAGACTTCGGTCTCTTCTATCAAATCCCTCACAACGCTGGTCAGCTCTATAGTGTAACAAACGTATTGGACGTCTATGTCTTTAATGGTTTGACTCAGACAGCAGATATCGGTATGGCTTCGGCAGCCGGTCTCTATCAGTCAGTCGTAGGTTTGATTCTGGTTATCCTATCAAACTTGCTTGCAAGACGTGTTGATCCTAACTCGGCACTATTCTAGAAAGGAGGAGCATATGGCAAAAAAAATTCAAAAAGAAAAAATTGATAATGTTGGCATACACTCCTTCAGCAAAAAAGCAGATATCTTCTTTAGTCTTATATCTGGTTTGCTGGCCTTCTCTTGTATCTTGCCTTTCATCTTTGTTATCATTATCTCAGTTACAGATGAGAAGAGTATTGTTCAATATGGATATAGCTTCTTTCCATCAAAATTTGGATTAGATGGTTTTGAGTTTTTGGCTCAATTCAAAGATAAAATTTTACAAGCGCTCTTTATCTCAGTGTTTGTGACAGTTGTCGGTACATTGACAAACGTCTTTATCACTACAACTTACGCCTATGCCATCTCACGTTCAACATTTAAGTATCGTAAATTCTTTACAATCTTCGCTTTGCTTAGTATGTTGTTCAATGCTGGTTTGGTACCAGGCTACATCGTGGTAACTCAGTTACTTCACCTTGGTGATACCATTTGGGCCTTGATCGTTCCGATGCTTCTATCACCATTCAACATCATGTTGATGCGTTCCTTCTTCAAGAAGACTATCCCAGAAGCAATCCTCGAATCAGCTCGTATCGATGGTGCCAGCGAGGCGCGGATCTTCTTCCAAATCTGTTTACCACTCTCTCTTCCAGGGATTGCGACTATCACACTATTGACAGCGCTTGGATTTTGGAATGACTGGTTTAACGCCCTTCTTTACATCAAGAGTGATAACTTGTATCCTTTGCAATATTTGCTCATGCAAATTCAAAACAACATGGATTACATTGCCAAGTCAGTTGGTATGTCTGGACAACTTGCAGTTGCCCTACCAAAAGAAACAGGACGTATGGCTATGGTTGTAGTTGCAACTGTTCCGATTGCGATTCTCTATCCGTTCTTCCAACGCTACTTTGTAAAAGGTTTGACTATCGGTGGTGTTAAAGAATAAAACATTGAGAAACAAGTTTTCTCTTCTCTATCTAACTTTTCATCATCAGGAAAGTTACTTATTAAAATTGTTTATAAATTAAAAAAAAAAAGGAGTTTTTATCATGAAAAACTGGAAAAAATATGCTTTTGCATCTGCTAGCCTTGTCGCTTTAGCAGCTAGCCTTGCAGCTTGTGGAAACCTTAAAGGAAACAACCAAAAAGCTGCTGACTCAGCTTCAGGTGACAAAACTGTTATCAAAATGTACCAAATCGGTGACAAACCAGATAACTTGGATGAATTGCTAGAAAATGCAAACAAAATCATCGGAGAAAAAGTTGGTGCTAAATTAGACATCCAATACCTTGGATGGGGTGACTACGGTAAGAAAATGTCAGTTATCACTTCTTCAGGTGAAAACTATGATATCGCATTTGCAGATAACTACGTAGTAAACGCTCAAAAAGGTGCTTATGCTGACTTGACAGAATTGTACAAGAAAGAAGGAGCTGAACTTTACAAAGCGCTTGACCCAGCTTACATCAAAGGTAACACTGTAAACGGTAAAATCTATGCAGTGCCAGTTGCAGCCAACGTTGCATCTTCACAAAACTTTGCTTTCAACGGCCCACTTCTTGAAAAATACGGCATCGATATCTCAGGTGTAACTTCATACGAAACACTTGAACCAGTCTTGAAACAAATCAAAGAAAAAGCTCCAGATGTAATGCCATTCGCTGTTGGTAAAAACTTTATTCCATCAGAAAACTTTGACTACCCAGTTGCAAATGGTCTTCCATTCGTCATCGACCTTGAAGGTGATACTACTAAGATCGTAAACCGTTACGAAGTTCCTCGTTTCGTAGAACACTTGAAGACTCTTCACAAATACTATGAAGCAGGATACATTCCAAAAGACGTAGCAACAAGCGAAACTTCATATGACCTTTCTCAAGATACTTGGCTTGTTCGCGAAGAAACAGTAGGACCAGCTGACTACGGTAGCAGCTTGCTTTCTCGTGTTGCTAACAGAGACATCCAAATCAAACCATTTACTAACTTCATCAAGAAAAACCAAACAACTCAAGTTGCTAACTTTGTAATCTCAAACAACTCTAAGAACAAAGAAAAAGCAATGGAAGTGTTGAACCTCTTGAACACTAACCCAGAACTCTTGAACGGACTTGTTTATGGACCAGAAGGCAAGAACTGGGAAAAAGTAGCAGGTAAAGAAAACCGTGTTAAAGTCCTTGATGGATACAAAGGAAACACTCATATGTCAGGATGGAACACTGGTAATAACTGGATCCTTTACATCAACGAAAACGTTACAGATGAACAAATTGCACAATCTAAGAAAGACTTGGAAACTGCAAAAGAATCTCCAGCGCTTGGATTTATCTTTAACACTGACAACGTGAAATCTGAAATCTCAGCTATCACTAACACTATGCAACAATTCGATACAGCTATCAACACTGGTACTGTAGACCCAGAAAAAGCTATTCCAGAATTGATGGAAAAACTTAAATCTGAAGGTGCTTACCAAAAAGTATTGGATGAAATGCAAAAACAATACGACGAATTCTTGAAAAACAAAAAATCTTAAGATAGATTGATTTCGTGTATTCATTCCTAAAAGATGCGATCACTGCCTTGTCTGGTTTTCCCAGATGAGGTGGTGATTTTTTGGTCAATACATATATTTATCTGTGTTTGTATCTAGATATCTGCTCTGACATATAAGATTGGACACAGTCACAGCTGAAAAAAGTTCTGAAATTGGGTCTTGTTTTCAATTATCGGTCAAATAAATTGCATTCGCTTTCTTGAGGGGTTATACTGTTATAGTTGAATAAAAAATTCTGATAATTTAATCTTAGAAAAGAGAAGCAAATGTCAAAAGATATTCGAGTTTTACTTTACTATAAATATGTTCCAATCGAAAACGCGGAACAATTTGCTGCAGACCACTTGGCTTTCTGTAAGTCTATCGGGCTCAAGGGCCGTATCCTAGTGGCTGACGAAGGGATCAACGGAACCGTTTCTGGTGACTACGAAACAACGCAAAAATACATGGACTACGTTCACAGCCTTCCAGGTATGGAAGACCTCTGGTTCAAGATTGACGAAGAAAGTGAGCAAGCTTTCAAGAAGATGTTTGTTCGCTACAAAAAGGAAATCGTCCACCTTGGTTTAGAGGATGATAACTTTGACAACGACATCAATCCTCTTGAAACAACAGGTGCTTACTTGTCACCAAAAGAATTTAAAGAAGCCATCCTGGATGAAGATACAGTAGTCCTTGATACTCGTAATGACTATGAGTACGATCTTGGGCACTTCCGTGGGGCTATCCGTCCTGACATCCGCAACTTCCGTGAATTGCCACAATGGGTCCGTGATAACAAGGAAAAATTCATGGACAAACGTGTCGTGGTATACTGTACTGGTGGAGTCCGCTGCGAGAAATTCTCTGGTTGGATGGTTCGTGAAGGCTACAAAGATGTCGGTCAATTACACGGTGGTATCGCGACTTACGGTAAAGACCCAGAAGTTCAAGGGGAACTTTGGGATGGGAAAATGTACGTTTTTGACGAGCGTATTGCAGTCGATGTCAATCATGTCAATCCAACTATCGTAGGGAAAGACTGGTTTGATGGAACACCATGTGAACGCTATGTCAACTGTGGAAATCCTTTCTGTAACCGTCGTATCTTGACGTCAGAAGACAACGAAGACAAATATCTTCGTGGTTGCTCACACGAGTGTCGTGTTCACCCACGTAATCGCTATGTTTTAGAGCATGAATTGACACAAGATCAAGTGATCGAGCGTTTAGCAAAGATTGGTGAGAGCCTAGATTATTCTGAAGTTGTATAATAAATATTGAGAGTGGGACAGAAATCGGTAATTCGTTAGAATTCGATTTCGTCGTTCCACCTCCGCACAGTTGAGTAGGGCTGTAAAAGCTGATGAAATCAGCGTAGTAGAGCCCACTCAACCACTGCGTCTTGCTCGACAATCCAAAGACAATTGAGAGGCTAGGACTTTTGTCCCAGCCTTTTTCTATGCTTTTGACCAAAAAATCTTAAATTTGTTTCTGCATCTTTCAGGAAAATGGTGTATACTATATGTAAACGATTTCAAAGGAGACCATTATGGTGAAGACATTTTTTATTCCAAATAAACAAAGTATTTTAGGACAACAGGAGATTCTTACAGCTAAATCAATTTTAGGCTTAGTAGAAGGCCTAGAGTCGCATAGTTATGATGCTATCTACCTCCGTCAACCTCTCAATCGCCTTGAGTATATCGAGTGTGGAATCGTAGGTAAGTCTCAATTTCTCTTTAAAGTTCGATATCTTGACTCTCAAAAAGGCTATCAAGTAATCATTCCTGACTTGATTACAAGAGCTGACTGGGAAATTGTAGAAGGGCTCTTGCGTGCTTTGTCTAGCAAGGTTGGTGAAGCAGTTGAAGGCTTGGCAGACTTTGATTTGGAAGACTATTTCCAAGAAACTGTTAAAAACTATCTAGCTGATAAAGCTGCTCGTTTAGGTTTCTGCCAAGGAATTCTTTCACCTGTTTACTTTGATAAGAAGGACTTAGAAAGCTTCCTAGAAGAAGATGGAGTGACACGTTTTGAAGAGCTAGTTAAGAGGGTTCAAGGGTCAGATGCTTTTCCTTCCAGCGCTAAATTTTATCCAGATGGTGAAGGGAAGGTTCATGGGGTCTATCACCTAGCTCAGGGAGTAAAAACCATTTTGCCAAAAGAACCGGTAATTCCTGCTCCTTACGTTGAGCAATTGGTAGGCAAGGAACTTATTTGGGAGATTGATTTGGTAAAAATCTCTGGAGATGGTTCAAAACCAGAAGACTATGAAGCAGTAGCTAGACTGGATTATCAAGCGTTTTTAGGAGCTTTGCCAAAAGAACTTTATCAGGACTTAGATGCTAACCAAGTAGAAGTAGGCCCTGTTTTAGGTGAAGATTTTGAGAACTTAGTAAAAGGTAACTAGAGGCATAAATGAAAGATATTGGTTTTAAATAATGTGAAAAGGCAGATCGTTTGATCTGCTTTTTGTGTACACAAAAAAACCTGTCAGAGTGACAGGTTTTTATCTTACATAAAAGCAAGGATTCGAAGATAGTCGAAAACAAGTGCCATTTCTGCTAGGAAGAAGAGAAATAGAACACCACCGTTGACTAGGAAAGCTAAGAGAAGGCGATAGAAGGGATCAGTTTGACTATCCTTGCTAGGTCTTGAGATGATATAGAGATTGGCCAAGATAGTCAGACCAATGCTAATGAGGCAGAGAAGAGCCGCAAAACGTAGACTATTAAAGAAGGCAAAGAAACTCGCAATACCCGTGAGCAGGATAGGAAGGGCGAAGAGCCTGCTGTATTCTTGCAAGTTTTTTTTCAGTGTCCAGTCACTGTCCTGGTCGACAAAGCGTTTGACTACAAATCCACCCATGAGGATTGAAAAGAAGAAGAGACTTGTCGCTACTAGGATGGAGAAGACCGAGAAGAGATTGAGAGACGGGAATTGTTCCATGAAGTGAGTATCGATGCTTTCCATACGACCATAGTAGCCTTGTTTGGCGTGATAAACTGTAAAGAGGAAACTTGTGGCAGAAAAGATAGTTAGTAGCGCAAAGGCGTTATAACTATGTTTTTTATCTGTATCAATGCTTGCTGTTGGTTCTTTCAGAGCACCTTGTAACCAGCCCCAAAAATCAGCCAATTCTTCTTTGAAGATTGCAGTTTTTGTAGGGACAGGGTCTGGGATAAATGGACTTTCCAAAGATTTGCTAGGCTGAGGTGCTTCCTTAACTGGTTTTTCTACTTGATCTGTCTTTGTTGCCAGTTCTTCTTGTTCTTCAGTCTCTACAGGTTCTTCTGACTTGTCTATCTTTTCTGTATTTTCCACGATTTCTTCGTGTTCGTCACTCTCTACTTTTTCTAGGTCAGCTTCTTGTTCTTCAGGATTGACTTGAAGACTTTCTTCAACCACTGGCAACTCTTCTTTTTCTTTTAACTCTTCTTGAGGAATGACTGGGTCAGATGGGCTATCTTTTTTATCATTGTTGGCTGTTTTCTCGAAATCAGCACTTTCAAACCATTCTTGAGTCATAATAGACCTCCCTTTTTTGATTAATTTTTGAGTAGTCACTACTAGTTATCTTTATTCATGATTTCTATAAGAAAGCATGCGATCTTATTATGGGAAATAGATACTTTGATTCGATTTTGCGACGAGGAGATCTTGCGTATCTTTTTTTTCTGTTTTGTAAGGGTTAGCTAATGCTTCACCTTTACTATCTCCCGTATGTATGTCACGTCTGTCTCGATGCCAGCGATAGATATCACCATGTTCAGCAGAAAACTCAACATTGATTCGCTCAAGTTCCTTTTGGGATAACTCGAGTGAGATATCTTTTCTTGCCTCGAGTTCTACCTTACCGTGCACTTTGATGTCGTCAGCAGAGATATGTTGATGTTCTGCTTGGATACGGCTATCTGTTAGACTGGTTTCAAATACATTGACGATTCCAGCTGTAGTCAATTGGCTATTTTTGATCTCGCTATTAGTGATACGAAGAAGATAGCCATTTGACTGAATCGTGGCATTGCTGACTTTTACATCGGCAATCGAAAGGACACCGTGGTCGACCTGGGCGGTTAGATTTTTTAATTCTCTTCCTTTTGGTAGCGATAGAACTACTTCATTATTGCGACTTGAGAATTCACTTGCGATAAATAGGATTCCCTCGATACTAGAACCCACAGAACGACGTGTAGTTGACTTGGTGTCTGAAATCTCAAGAGTTTTTTCTTTGATAGAATTTTGAAGATTTTCTTTTTCAGAGAAGGTTGGATGATACTGGATGTGGATCTTGTCATCGCTAGATTCTCTAATGACTAACGAATGTTCTGTCAGTGACATGTGAAGATTTTCAATATCTTGATCAAAAACGAGCTCTTCCATTCTGCTCTCAAAAACTGGTTTTTGTGACATTGCAAGGAGGCTTCTGACACCGTCTGTTTGGATACCGATGATCATCATGGAAAAACCAATGATACTGGTAACAACACCAAAGATAAGAAATCCTTTTGTCCATTTACGCATGTCTTTCACCTCTCTTTCCTCTATTAAGAATCCATTGGATGAGTCGGAGGACTAGTAATCCAAAGAAACGTGTTACATAGGAAGTCGCCAGCAAGACTAGGGATGAAGCTCCAATAGCTAGCAAACCTCCACCAAAAATCAGCACAAAAGCAGATGTAGATTCAGCCAGAATGTAGAAGCTTTCAAATAGGAGAACGCCTCCTAGGATTAGTCCAGCTACTGATACAGCAAAGAAGGCTATAAGCACGCTGACAGCAGCAATAAAAATCCCGATGATAGCCATGAGAAGACCAATTCCGACCGGAATTCCGATAGGCGCAGCCAGAAGTGCGAGGATTGCGATTTGTAAAACCTGACGGTTGTTCTTATTGGAATTTTCTTCGTTAATTTTCTTATCAAGAAGTGTAGTCAGGACATCATGGGCAGCCTCTTTTGGACTACCAAGGCTAGCCATTAGCTCCTCCTCACCTTCTGGACCAGCATCATCAAAGAGTTCTTTGAAGTAGTCCATGGCTTCGATGCGATCAGCTTGAGGAAGCTTCATCAGATAGGCTTCAAGCTGATTCAAATATTCAGTTCTTGTCATGGCGAACGCTCCCTTCTATGATGCCGTTGATCGTGTCAGTGTAGAGTGTCCATTCTTCTCTAAGGACAAAGAGTTGCTCCTCTCCGATTTCTGTCAAGGAGTAGTATTTGCGCATCCGACCTTGGTATTCGCGAGAGTATGTAGTCAGATAGCGGTTGGTTTCCAGTTTTTTCAAGATGGGGTAGAGGGTGGATTCCTTTATTTTGGCAATGAGTTTAATAGTTTGGCTGATCTCATAACCATAGGAATCCCCTTGTTCTAGGATGGCTAAGATGAGAAATTCAATCAAAGCCGCTGATGTAGGAAAATACATGGGGTACCTCCTTTTTAGTATATAAAAATTTTATATATAATTATTCTACACATACATCATACATCTATTTGTAAGCCCTGTCAAGCAATATGTGTAAAATTTTTATATATAAAAAATCTTCTAGTGAAAACTAGAAGATTAGAGGATGTTTTGTATCAATTTGGGGCAATGCTTATCTGTAATCCTCATCATAAATGGGCGGAAGATAAAAATACTTGTCTTCAATCTTGATTCTAGCACAGAGGATGCCATCTTGATAGACATATCCGTTAAATGGAGGATAGCTATCCAAGTTTTTTAGGATATTCTCAGGCAAAGAACTAAAATTGTAATCCCTCAGAGCCCCAGAACCAATCAATCTTTCAGTCCGATAAGCCTTGATTTCTTTGTCATATTTTTTGAGAAATTCTTCTCGTTTGCTTTCAAAGAGAGCCAAATCTCCGTCATCTAACTGGTAATAGCGTTCGTAACCAGCAATCCAAGAAATATAAACACACAGTAAAGATTTTTCTATCTCTGGAGAGTAGCCAATTGTAAAGTAATTTTCTTTGTCGACCTGCCGATTTTCTACTGTGATAGTCTGTATAAAGTTAGTCATGATAATCTCCGTTTCAAGAATGAACTAGAAAAACTTCTCATTTAAAAATCTTTTAGCTCATCAAAGATTTCTATAAATTTTTCTTTGTCCATCCCTAAATCTTCAGGTAGTAAATCTAAGATCTTGACCAGGGCATCATAGATATCCTCTCTCTCGATTGTTTCAATAAAATAGTTACGCTTGTCCATTTTATTGAAACCTTGAGTATACTCTCTTATGAGGACTTCTATGTGTTTCATAGTGTCCTCGTTGGGGTTTTCTAGAAGCTTTATAAGGCTTGCTCTAGTCTTTCTATATAGAGAGGCTGCTTTTTTTGCGTTTGCGGTTGAAATATTTTCTTGTCCATCCCATGAGCGAAATGGATTGTCTAGGTTTTGGGCTAGCCATTCAGCTTTTCTCGGTTTTGTTATCCAAAGATTTAGTCCCTTGTCCTGCTGTTTTTTATAATATTTTTTGGCTACTTTAGCGGCCTCTTCTGGCAAGCTACTCATCCAAAACATGCTTAATCGAGGTAAATCTTCTGGTTTGGGAATATCTTCTGCAGTAAAGCCAAACAAATCCACAGTGGAAAATACGACTAACTCTTTTAACTCTGATAATTTATGGAAATTAAGAATATGACCAGGTTTCCCCCACAATCTTAATTCCCTAAGCCTTGGATAGTTATTCAAGATTTGTGCAAAGTCTATTTCAAGGATGTTAGAACAATGGATGGCTCCTAAATCTTTTAATCCCAGTACCTTAGGTAGAGAACGATCAAGTTGTAATCGTAAGCTGGCTCCATTGTCCTTTACAAGTATCTGACAATTGTCGCTCATGTCTCCTAATAAGACTAGCTCCTCCAAATCATCGTTCAGTCTAAGTTCCTCTACGCCTGTCAAATCAATGGAAAGCCGATGTATGGAAGTCTTAGAAAAATCCAGTTTTGTTTGTCCATGATTCTCAAGAACTAGTTCTGTAATAAAAGGAGTTGACTGTAAATATTCATATAAATTTTTGTGCCATCTCGTTAATGCCAACTTAGATAAACAAGGAAAGACCTTTAATTCTAATGCATCTTCAAAAGGCGTCCACTCGTCATTGATATTGTGTTTAGAAATACGGCACTCATTTCCTGCAAATGAAACTTTTTCCTTGCTTTTATCTGCTTTCTTAAATAAATCTCTTTTTTCTTTTGGTATTTCTTGCCATTTCAGTTGCCTATAAATATCGTAACCATTCCCCCAAAACATAGCATAAGTATTGGTGCTTTCAGTTGTTAATGGTGTTGTATTACCAATAAAAATATAATTTGACGGTACATGAATATCAACATTACTAAGATGTAAGTTTCTTTCCCAGTACATAAAATCTATATAGAGTGGCTTCAAAGAAGCTAGCTCTTCTTCTCTAAGAGGTTGATCTCCTGACCAGTCTAATGATAGTAGGACAGCCTGCGGCTTTTTCTCCCCTTCTTCTATCTTGGTTATCTGACAAGCTATGTATTTTTTTAGATGGAAATTATAAACACAATATACGTCCCCTGCTTTTGCTAACATACAAATTTCTCCTTATATGATTCGATGGTCTTTGGATAATCGATATTTTTTATCCAATCAAAATTTCTTAATGGCGTTAAAACAATCATAAATGTAGACGTTTATAATTTCAACTTTAGCATCGCTTCAACTATCAATTCCGAAAGTAATAATCTTTTATGTACCCAAACAGTGCTACTCCTAATAAATTGTAACCGAAGTTTTCCTAGCTTTATTATATCATTTTTGCTCATAGTAAGAGTAGTATGCATGGTAAATCTATACTTTGTAAAATGTTGTGAAGATCCAAAAAACCAGACTCAGTCTGGCTTTCAAAGTGTGTTTATTTATAGCAAATTCTAAAAACCTTTTTAGAGGATTTTATCCGATTTATCCACCATAAAGAGGGCGACCGTCATGATGATATCAATAACTAGAAGAGCCAGTACAGCTGGGATCCACGAATGGAAAAAGTTAAAACTATAACCAAAGAGAGTTGGACCGACAGCTGCCAAAATGTAGCCGCCGGTCTGGGCAAGTCCAGATAATTGGGCTGTCTTTTCAGGAGAGCTAGTTTTGATGGAGAAGCAAACCATGAGATAAGGGAAAAGAGCGCTACAGGCAGTACCAATCAAGAGATGCGCTACTAACCAGTAGAGGAAACTCTTGCTCGGGTATAAGAGCATGGCAATTCCAAACATTCCAGCCAGAGAGATGACTGTCAGCATGATTTGACGGTGACGATTGGACAAACGAGTCGTTAAACTTGGAATGGTCATCGAGAAGGGGATACTAATCAGTGAAAAGATAGAAGCCAGAAGGCCAGCGTCTGTATGAGATAGTCCTGCACTGATGGCCATGGTTGGTAACCAGGTCATGCTAGTATAGAAGAGCAAGGACTGAAGTCCACCAAATACAATAATAGCCCAAACTTTCTTGTCTTTTAGAATGTTCTCTCTCTTTTGTTTTTTCTCATGTCCTTCTAGAAAATGATTGTGACGATGATTGGGGAACCAGACCACTAAAGTTAGTAGGCAGACGAAGGATAGGCAGAGGATCAAGCCTTTCCAAGAGGTCGCTTGAGTAATGGGAACAGAGAGATAGGAAGCAAGAGCTGTTGCGATTCCCATGGAAGTCACATATACTGTTGTCAAGAAGCTAATCTTTTGTGGGTAGTTGGCCTGAATAGCGCTAGGAAGGAGCACGTTAAAGATTGCAATACTTGCTCCGATGAGTAAAGTTCCCAGATAGAGTAGAGGAAGATTAAAGATACGAATCACGGAACCTATGGTCAATACGATAAGACTATAGGTGAAAAGGTGCTCGAGCCCAATTTTTTGAGCCAAACGTGTCGCAAAAGAGGAGAAGAGGGCAAACATCAAGAGAGGAAGGCTGGTCAAAACACCAAGTGAACTGACTTCTACTCCCAAACCTTGAGCAATGTCACCTAAAATAGTTGGCAAAGCTGTGAAAGGAGCCCTTAAGACCGCTCCGATTAAGATAATTCCTAGAATAAAAAAGAGTGATCGTTTTTTCATGTGAACCTCAATATGCTGATTTTGATAACAGCTTATTTTAAGGCTTTTTCCCATAGATGTCAAGATAGAGAGAATCCGTTACTTAGCTCAGCGAAATCATGGGAAAAAGAAGAATAGATTTACTAGTTTTTTTCTGGGATTCAAATAAAAATAGGAAAGTCTGGAAATTTGTGATAAAATAGTGAAAGAAAATCTATACATTGGAGAAGTACTGTGTCTGAAAATCGTAAATTTAGCGTCCTGATGTCAGTCTATGTTAAAGAAAATCCAGCCTTTCTAGAAGAGGCGGTAGAGAGTATCTTACATCAAACGCTCAAACCTAGCGAAGTGGTCATCGTCGAAGATGGGCCACTGACACCTGAGCTCTATCAAGTTTTGGAGAAATTGGAAGCACAGTCAAGTATTCCGATCAAACGTTGTCCACTTGAGCAAAATCGTGGTCTAGGCTTGGCCCTTCAATATGGTGTTTTACAGTGTCAGTATGATATCATTGCTCGTATGGATACAGATGATATTGCTGTCGAAGACCGTTTCGAACAACAGTTTGAATTGATGGAAAAGGAAAACTTGGACTTGCTGGGAGGTCATATCGCAGAGTTTATCGACCAACCAGACGAGATTGTGTCCTATCGTCGTGTGCCGATTAATCATGAGGATATCATTGCCTACCAGCGTATGAGAAGTGCCTTTAATCATATGACTGTGATGTTCAAAAAAGAAATGGTGCTCAAGGCTGGTAACTATGAGGATGGTCTTTATATGGAAGATGATCTTCTCTGGCTCAATATGATTAGTGCTGGAGCTCGAACTGGAAATGTGGATCAGATTCTTTGTAAGGTACGAGTAGGGGCTGGGATGTTTGAACGCCGTGGAGGTCTTCGCTATCTCAAGCTCTATCGTCAGGCACGTCAAAGAATGTACGCGCGTGGGCAGATTTCTTATGGTGAATACCTGAAAAGTGTTTTAATTCAGGTTGTCGTTGCTCTGTGCCCAGGCTTTGTGCGGCAGTTTATATTTTTAAAACTTCTAAGAAAAAGCAAGTAATGCTTAGCGGATAGGATTTTAAAACTATATCTTATCATTTCTAGAAAATGTGATTCTGTGTAGGAGGATACCATTCACATGAATAAAAAAATAACAGATTACGTCATTGATCTGGTTGAAGTATTAAATAAACAACAGAAACAAATTTTTTGGGGCTTTTTTGATATTGCCAGTATGGTCTTATCAATTATTGTGTCCTATATTCTATTTTATGGGTTAATCAATCCAGCCCCGGTAGACTATGTCATTTACACCAGTCTAACCTTCCTGTTCTATCAACTGATGATTGGCTTCTGGGGTCTTAACGCTAGCATTAGTCGCTATAGTAAAATCACAGATTTCATGAAGATTTTCTTCGGAGTGACCATCAGTAGTATCTTATCTTATGTTATTTGCTACGCCTTTTTGCCACTCTTTTCTGTCCGCTTTATCGTACTCTTTATCCTATTAACCACCTTTTTGATTTTACTTCCTCGTATCACTTGGCAGTTGATTTACTCAAGACGTAAAAAGGGCAATGGTGATGGAGAACACCGCCGTACCTTCTTGATTGGTGCTGGAGATGGTGGCGCGCTCTTTATGGACAGCTACCAACATCCTACTAGTGACCTTGAGCTAGTTGGAATTTTGGATAATGATGAAAAGAAAAAAGGTCAAAAGCTTGGGAAAATCCCAGTTTTGGGTTCTTATGATAATCTACCAGAATTGGCTAAACGCTACAGAGTAGAAAAAGTTATCGTTGCAATTCCGTCTCTAGATCCATCTGAATATGAGCGAATTCTGCAAATGTGTAACCATATCGGTGTAAAATGCTTTAAGATGCCGATGATTGAGTCAGTTGTGCAGGGAATCCAACCTCAAGCAGGTAGTTTCCAGAAGATTGATATCACAGACCTTTTGGGACGTAAGGAGATTCAGCTCGATGAATCACGCCTGGGTTCTGAAATCACTGGTAAAACAATCTTGGTAACTGGTGCCGGAGGTTCAATTGGTTCAGAAATTTGCCGTCAAGTCAGTCGCTTCAATCCTGAACGTGTCATTCTGCTCGGTCATGGAGAAAACTCTATTTATCTGATTTACCATGAATTGATTCGCAAGTTCCAGGAAATTGATTTTGTTCCTGTCATTGCCGATATTCAAGATTACGATCGTTTGCTTCAAGTTTTTGAACAGTACGAACCAGCGATTGTTTACCATGCTGCAGCCCATAAACATGTTCCGATGATGGAGCGCAATCCAAAAGAAGCCTTTAAGAATAATATCCTTGGAACTTATAATGTTGCTAAGGCAGTTGACGCTGCTCGAGTTCCAAAAATGGTTATGATTTCGACAGATAAGGCCGTTAATCCACCAAACGTAATGGGAGCAACTAAACGTGTGGCTGAGTTGATTGTCACTGGATTTAATCAACGTAGCCAATCTACCTATTGTGCGGTTCGCTTCGGTAATGTTCTGGGTAGTCGCGGTAGTGTGATTCCTGTCTTTGAACGTCAGATTGCTGAAGGTGGGCCTGTAACAGTGACGGATTTCCGAATGACTCGTTACTTTATGACCATTCCAGAAGCTAGTCGTTTGGTGATTCATGCGGGTGCTTATGCCAAGGATGGAGAAGTCTTTATCCTTGATATGGGTAAACCTGTTCGCATCTACGATTTGGCTAAGAAAATGGTTCTACTCAGCGGTCATACTGAAAATGAAATTCCAATCGTAGAAGTAGGTATTCGCCCAGGTGAAAAACTATACGAAGAGTTGCTTGTGTCAACTGAACTAGTTGACAATCAAGTAATGGACAAGATCTTTGTTGGTAAGGTAAATGTGATGCCTCTTGAGATGATCAATAAGAAGATTGAAGAGTTCCGTACCTTGCAAGGTTCTGAATTGAAGAGAGCAATCATAGCTTTTGCTAATGAAACAACTCATGTGGATTAAATATAAAAAATAAGGTATTATCCGTCAAATCTTCTTTAAGTGGAGGTGACAGGTAATATCTTTTCTCTATATTTAGAGGAATTTTCAGCTAATTTTAAACATATTTGCTCTAAGTGAACAGATATGGTAAAATATAATAAATAACAATAATAGGGAGTATCTTATGATTAACGCTTATAAAAGTTTCTTTAAAGGCTATGTAGATTTTGCAGGCCGTTCAACACGTTCTGATTTCTGGTGGGTTTGGCTTGGAAATATGATTCTTTATATTCCTTTCTTCTTAACATACGGAAATGCTCTAGCTAATTCACGAAACAAGAGCGCTCTTATTGCTTTGGGCTTTATCGCTATTATCTATTTTATTTTTGGCTTAGCACTTTTCTTACCGTCGCTTGCTTTGATGGTCCGTCGCCTTCGTGACGCTGGTTTCCACTGGGCACTTATCTTTATTTTATTCGTTCCACTGGGTAGTATTGTTCTTCTAGTACTTTTTGCTATGCCAACAAAGGAAGAAGCAACTCCAGTTATGAACCAAGTAAAAGAAGTTCAAGCTGAAGAAGTTGTAGAGGCAGTTGAAGCTCAAGAAGTCTCACCATTTGAAGAAATAGACAAGAACTAAAGTAAAATTGTTAAAGCATCTCTAGTTGATAAGATCTTTTAAGATTGTAAAGCTAGATCCTAAAAATACTCCTAGGTCTAAATTTAAGATTTGGGAGTGTTTTATGTCTATTCACAGTCGCTCTACAAATCTTATTAAGTATTCTAAACGATAAAAATAATAATAGGGGAGTAGCTTATGATTCAAGCTTATAAGAATTTTTTCAAGAATTATGCAGAGTTCACCGGTCGTTCGACGCGTCCAGATTTCTGGTGGGTTTGGTTAGGAAACCTCATCCTTTCTATTCCTTTCTGGATTATCTATTTCTACACTGTATTTCTTAGTACCGTGATGTATTCAGTGAGCGATTCAGCTAGCGAAGCTACTTTCATGGTTTTTGGTTTAGTTGCCATTATTTATGCAGTTTTCTACCTAGCAATTTTAGTGCCGACTTTAGCTTTGTCAGTTCGTCGTTTGCGTGACGCCGGATTCCACTGGGCCTTTATCTTCCTTCGCTTCGTTCCAATGGGAGGAATTGCTCTTTTGGTCCTTTTCGCTATGCCAACAAAAGAGACTGAAGTGGTAAACTATAGTGAACCTCAAACAGTCAAAGTCGAAGAAGTCATCGAAGACACACCGTTCGAAGAATCAGATAAGAGCTAAGAGATTCTTGTTTTACAGTTGAATCTTGTCTGGTAGTTCTCACGCCTGTTTAACATATAATTAGGAGTATCTTATGATTGAAGCCTATAAAAATTTCTTTAAAGGGTTTTTAGATTTCACAGGCCGTTCAACGCGTCCGGATTTTTGGTGGGTTTGGATAATGAACAGCCTTTTATCCATTCCTCTTTATATTACCTATTTTCAGGCTGTCTTCACTAAAGAAGAAGTAGCAGACCCTATCGCAAGTGTGGGAATTCTGAGTTTTTATATCATTTTTTATTTAGTGATATTCATACCGAGTATCGCTCTAAGAGTTCGTCGTTTACGTGATGCAGGCTTTCACTGGGCCTTCATTTTTCTCGCTTTCGCTCCAATGGGAGGATTTATTCTTTTAGTCCTGCTGGCAATGCCAACCAAGGAAGTGTCTGGCTAATAAATGGCGGACCGAAGTAATCACTAGTTAAAAACACTCCAATAAAATTGGAGTGTTTTTTTAAAATATTCTATTGTAGTTGACGTAAAATGTCAGCTGGTTGATGAGCAACCCAGTCAGGTTGATAGGTCATGAGATCTTTCTCATCACCAAATCCCCAAGTAACAGCTAGTTTTTTAAGGCCAGTTTCTTGGGCGCCAATCATATCAAACTTAGTATCTCCGATAAGGACCACTTTTTCTGGGTCCAAGTTATGAGTTGCCAAAGCTTGACGAATGACATCTGCCTTGTGCACTGCTTGAGGGCTTGAACCATAGATGCCATCAAAGAAATGATCGATTTCAAAGTTGCTTGTCATATGGACTGCTGTCGGGGTATTTTTGGTTGTTGTGATATAGAGAGGATATTGTTGAGCTAGTTCAGCGAGTAGGTCCTTGATTTGTGGAAAGAGATGGGCTTCATAAACTCCTTTTTCCTTATAGTAGGAACGATAAAGCTGGATAGCTGACTCAATCCGATCTTCTGGGAGGCAACTAGCGAAACTAGTTTCTAAAGGAGGTCCCATAAAACCACGGATGGTTTTTGCATCTGGACTAGGGACTCCCAGTTGTTCAAAAGTATAGGTGAAGCCATTGTGAATACCGATTGAGCTGTCTACAAGGGTTCCATCTAGATCAAAAAAGATAGCTGATAGGGATGACATTGATTCTCCTAGTAATCTTGAAATTATTCGCCGAAGATTTCTTTTTGAAGGCGACGACCTGTCGGTGTGGCAGCGAGCCCACCCTCGGCAGTTTCACGAAAGGCAGTTGGAAGACTAGAGCCTACTTGGTACATGGCATCAATGACTTCATCAACTGGAATTTTTGATTCGATACCAGCTAAAGCCATATCAGCTGCGATGAAGGCGAAGCTTGCTCCCATAGCATTACGCTTGACACAAGGGACTTCAACCAAACCTGCAACGGGGTCACAGATAAGACCGAGCATGTTTTTGATAACGAAGGCGATAGCCTGACTCGCTTGATAAGGAGTTCCACCTGCAGCTAGAGTTAGGGCAGCAGCGCTCATGGCAGAGGCAGATCCAACTTCGGCTTGACAGCCTCCTTCAGCTCCCGAGATAGAAGCGTTGTTAGCAATGACGAGCCCAAAAGCACCAGCAGCAAAGAGAAAATCTAGTTGTTGTTCATGCGTTAAATCTAACTTTTGAATAGCAGATGTGAGAACTGCAGGAAGACAGCCTGCGCTACCTGCGGTTGGTGTCGCACACACAAGGCCCATTTTGGCATTGTGCTCATTAACGGCAATGGCGTTACGGGCAGCAGACAAGACAGTGAGGTCTGATAAGGTCGTTCCTTTTTTGATGTAGTGGTCGAGCTTAGCTGCATCACCACCAGTCAAACCGCTACGAGATTTCTTTTCGCTGAGACCAAGCTCGACGGAAGCTTTCATGACTTCGAGGTTACGTTCCATGAGGAGGAGAACTTCTTCTCGCTCACGACCAGTTAGCTCAAACTCAGTCCTAATCATGAGCTCAGCAACATTTCCTTGGAAGTCAAGTTCGGCTTGTTCGACTAATTCTTTGATAGAGTAAAACATATTTTCTCCTATTGAAAGAAATTGACATTGTGCAAATGAGGAATTTTCCGAATTTCTTCGATAGATTCTTCACAGTTACGACTATCAACTTCAATAATCATGATTGCTTTCTCGCCGGCTTTTTCTCGAGTTACATTCATTTGGGCGATGTTGATGCCAAAGCGAGAAAGAGCTTCTGTCACGTGAGCAATCATACCTGGAACATCTTGATGAACGATGATGATGGTAGGGGTGTTCATGTTGAGAGATACGGCAAAACCATTTAATTCTGTCACCTGGATATTTCCGCCGCCGATCGAAATTCCTGTTACGCTGATAGTCTTACGATCGTTCTTCACAGTGATTTTAGTGGTATTTGGATGGGGAGCATTACTGTCCTTTTGGATGGTCCATACGATTTTAATGCCACGCTTGTGGGCAATTTCTAAACTATTTGGGATTTCAGGATCATCCGTATCCATTCCCAAAATACCAGCGACAAGAGCAAGGTCTGTTCCGTGTCCACGATAGGTTTTTGCAAAAGAGTTAAAAAGCTGAAATTCGACCTCGGTTGGAGTATCATCAAAGATAGATGAAACAATTTTACCGATACGGACAGCTCCTGCCGTGTGACTACTAGATGGCCCAATCATCACAGGCCCGATAATATCAAAGACAGATTGAAAACGAAGTGATTGCATCTGTTTCCCCTCACAAAGATTCTTACTTCTATTATAGCAAAGATTAGATGTAAGTGCTTAATTACTTTCTGAAATATACAAAAAGATTAAAATGCTTTTATAACAAGGGTTTTGTAACAAAAAGTGGCTTTTTTAAGTAAATAAATCACAGTTCTGTAACATTTCTACACAAATTCGTTAACAAATAGTAACATTAGAAAGGTATCATGGTAGTATAAGAAAAAAGGAGAACTTTTTTAAATGAAATTAAACATTAAATCTAAACTTGCAGGATTTGCAGTTGTACTTGCTTTCCTTGCACCATCACTAACTTTTGCACAAGAAACAAAAACTTACACAGTTAAACCTGGAGACACTCTTTCAGAAATTGCTGAAACTCACAACACAACAGTTGAAAAGTTAGCTAAATTGAACAACATTAAAAATGTTGACCTTATCTTTATTGACCAAGTATTGGTTATCGATGGGGAAGCTCCAGTTGCTGAGACTACAACAACAGAAGCTCCTGTAGCAGAAGTTGAAGAAACTCCTGCAGTTGCTGAAACTGTTGTAGAAGAAACTTATGAAGCTCCAGCACCTGCAGCGGCAGAAAGTTACTCAGCACCTGCAGCAACAGAGAGCTACTCAGCACCAGCGGCAACAGTAAGTGGATCAGAAGCAGAAGCCAAAGAATGGATCGCTCAAAAAGAATCAGGTGGTAGCTACACAGCGACAAACGGACGTTACATCGGACGTTACCAATTGACAGATTCTTACTTGAACGGTGACTACTCAGCTGAAAACCAAGAACGTGTAGCAGATGCTTATGTTGCAGGACGTTACGGTTCATGGACAGCTGCTAAGAACTTCTGGCTCAACAACGGTTGGTATTAAGAAGATATAGAAAAGGAAGTCTCAATGACTTTCTTTTTTGTTTACAAAGATATCAACTTATCGCTCTAGTTCTGTTAGTAAGTGTTCATCTTCTACTAGCTTAGCTAAGGAGAGTCCATTTTGTATCAACTGAGTATCATTAGTATAAATGCCTATACGAATATAGGAGAACGCAAGTATGTCATACTGTCTGCTTATTTTTGTTTCCTCCAAGAGAGTGTAGCAAAGCTGTTTGCAAAGTAACTTATCACCATTGTAAAGATGAAGAGTTGAGAGATTCAGCAGCAACATCATATTTTGTCATTTTTATTATATCTAAGCATGTCTACTAGTCCAATAATTGGACTAGTGATTGGACATACTGAAATAAATCCAATAAATTCTATTATTATTATTATTATTATAGCTCTTAGTACGATATGGGCATTAATTTTGATATTATCAAGGGTGTATAGGAAATATTTTTATAGAGACGAAGATGACTAAAGTTTTTATCAATAATTGGCTCCATAATATCCATAGGGAATTTACCTGCTACAAATATCATAGAGCCCTAAAAAAGAGCCGTTTAAGGCTCTTTTTGTGTGTTTACATTTGATGAGAGATCATTATAAACATTGGTGTTGAGGGCTTACAAGTTTATGGGATTTCGCCATCTAGATTATTAGTTAGACGAACTGGTTGTATCGTTATTAGACTCTGATTGAGAACCTGAAGAATCAGCAGTTTGACCTCCTGTATTAGCGCCATTATCTCCTCCACTGCTAGCACTATCAGTTGAGTATTGGTCCGTTGCAGGTGCTTGGGAATTAGATATGCTTCCATTTGTTTCTGGATAGCTTTGAATATAGCTACTATCTTCTGAACGACTGGCTTCTATTCCGGCATCTCTAGTAGTTGTTTCTGTTTGGGTAGTTTTTTCTTCTTCTTTTTTGGTCAAGACTTCAACTTGTTTTTGGAATTTAGAGATTAGTTCTTGAATTGGTTTTATCTTTTCTTCAAGAGCAACTTGGTCGCTGGCAGAATTAATGTTTTTAATGATGTCTATTATTTTTTGCAAGGAAGTGATGGCTGTCTCAAGTGTTTGTTTATCTTGAAACTGGCTATCAGAATCCTTTATATCTAATTTCAAAGCTTTTTCACTATAATGATTTGTGACTTTATCGGCAGTAGAAGCGAGAAAGTCTGCTAATGTCTTTTTGCCTTCATCAGTAGTTGGTTTTAATTCTTGAATTTTTTTCCAATCTTCTATAATGGTTTCAGAATCAATATTGAAGTCTTTAATGGCGTTTTTTACTTGTTCGACATCTTGTTGATTTTTTTGTTGTTTGATGAGAGCAACGTTCCCTCTCTCTGCTTGGATTTTTTCTTGATGGAGGACTAAGCCTGTCAAAAGTCCAATACCTGCAATAAGTGTAATAATAAAAATAGTATTTTTTGATTTTAGAATATCTTTGTAGTTGTTCACATTAGTCCTACGCACATGGATGATAGTGTATATATGGAATCATGTGCGCATTCCTCCTGATTAAAGTATATCATTTTTAGTTGATTTTAAAAATAAGTTTTTAAAGAGAATAGAGATTTAGGAATGAATTGATTTCTTTTGTATCCTGATTTTCATGTATTGACAGAAGAGGTTGATAGATTGTCAGCCTCTTCCTTGTCTTCTCTATCCAAGCATGTTATAATGAAAACTGCTCAAACGACCTTCAATCGTGATAGCAAACACGACCTTCAATCGTGAATAAACGAATAGATGGGAGAACTACCATGAGTGATAACTCTAAAACACGTGTTGTCGTGGGGATGAGTGGTGGTGTCGATTCGTCGGTAACGGCTCTTCTTCTCAAGGAGCAGGGCTATGATGTGATCGGTATCTTCATGAAGAACTGGGATGACACAGATGAAAACGGCGTCTGTACGGCGACCGAAGATTACAAGGATGTGGCTGCGGTAGCAGACCAACTTGGCATTCCTTACTACTCTGTCAATTTTGAAAAAGAGTACTGGGACCGCGTTTTTGAGTATTTCCTAGCGGAATATCGTGCAGGACGCACGCCAAATCCAGATGTGATGTGCAACAAGGAAATCAAGTTCAAGGCCTTTTTGGACTATGCTATGTCCTTGGGAGCAGACTATGTAGCGACTGGGCACTATGCTCGAGTAGCGCGTGATGAGGATGGCATCGTTCACATGCTTCGTGGTGTGGACAATGGCAAGGACCAGACCTATTTCCTCAGCCAGCTTTCGCAAGAACAATTACAAAAAACCATGTTCCCGCTGGGGCATTTGGAAAAGCCTGAAGTTCGCAGACTAGCAGAAGAAGCTGGCCTTGCGACTGCTAAGAAGAAAGACTCGACAGGGATTTGCTTTATCGGAGAAAAGAACTTTAAAGAATTTCTCAGCAACTATCTACCAGCCCAGCCTGGTCGTATGATGACTGTGGATGGTTGCGATATGGGCGAGCATGCCGGTCTGATGTACTATACAATTGGTCAGCGTGGTGGGCTCGGTATCGGGGGGCAACACGGTGGTGACAATGCTCCTTGGTTTGTTGTCGGAAAAGATCTAAGCAAGAATATTCTCTATGTAGGCCAAGGCTTCTACCATGACTCGCTTATGTCAACTAGCTTAGAAGCCAGTCAGGTCCACTTTACTCGTGATATGCCAGAAGAATTTGAAATGGAATGTACAGCAAAATTCCGTTATCGTCAACCTGATAGTAAAGTTACTGTAAAGGTTAAAGGTGATAAAGCTGAGGTGGTTTTTGCTGAACCTCAACGTGCTATTACACCTGGGCAAGCAGTTGTTTTTTATGATGGACAAGAATGTCTAGGTGGTGGTATTATAGACCAAGCCTATAAAGACGGAAAAGTTTGTCAGTATATCTAGCTGGATGAGGTAAAAAGTATGAGTTCTCAATTTTTTTATGCGTTTATGGCCTTTTTTGCCATAATGAATCCAATTTCAAACCTTCCTGCCTATATGGCTTTAGTAGCAGATGATAGTCAAAAGATTTCACGAAAAATTGCATTTAAGAGTCTTCTAATTGCCTTTATAATTGTTACAGTCTTTGTATTTTCTGGAGATTTGATTTTCAAAGTTTTTGGAATTACAATCGATTCTTTTAGAGTTGCAGGAGGAATATTGGTCGCTGTTATAGGTTATCATATGATTAATGGAAACCATTCACCAAGCTACAAGGGCATGGAGCAGCAGGCTTCAAATTCAGACCCTATGTCTGTAGCTATTTCTCCTCTCGCGATGCCACTTTTTGCAGGACCAGGGACTATTACGACAACCCTAAACTTAGCCAATGGGGGTATAAAAAATCAATTGATAACGGTAGTTGCCTTTGCTTTACTATGTGCCATCACTTATCTACTTTTAAGAAGTGCAAAACAAATTGCAGGATTTTTGGGAGAAAATTTGATGAAAATTATAACGAAAATGATGGGACTTTTACTATTTTCGATAGGTGTACAAATGATTATCATTAGTGTTCAATCATTAATCAAATAGTGATTGGAATTGACAAAACAATTTGATTTGATAAAATAATTTTAACAATAGTCATGATGGTCAAAGCTCATGGATGTTGCAGGCTTTTTTGTCCTGCACTTCTTTGGAGTTTTGACTGTTTTTGTGTCGTTTAAGGGAAAGGATAAAAATGATTCAACAAGACTTTCGTACCAAAATAGAGAATACGGTCTTTGGAGTTAGGGCTACCGCTCTGATTGTAGAAGATGGCAAGTTGTTAGTGGTAGAAGATGAGGATGGTTTTTATACGATTGGTGGTGCTATCCAAGTCGGCGAAAGAACGGAAGAGGCTGTAATTCGTGAAGTGAAAGAAGAGCTGGGTGTCAAAGCTCAAGCTGGGGAACTAGCTTTTGTGGTTGAAAATCGTTTTGAACAAGCTGGTGTCCACTTCCATAATATCGAGTTTCATTATTTTGTTTATTTGTTAGAAAGAGCTCCATTGACTATGCAGGAAGATGCAAAGCGATTACCTTGTCGGTGGATAGCTCTGAATCAATTGCATACAGTTCCTCTGAAGCCAACCTTTTTAAAAACAGCCTTACCAGAATGGAACGGACAACTAAGACACATTCATCTTGAGGAATAGGAGAAAAAATAATGGTTAAGCTTATTGCCCATGTACTTGTTCATAGTGGTGATGATTATTTGCTCATTCAGCGTTCGGAAATTAAAAGAGGACAACCCAACGTTTATCCAACTTACTGGGATATTCCTGGTGGTGGGGTTGAAAATGGTGAGCTTCCGCGAGATGGGGCTCTTAGAGAATGTGTTGAAGAAGTGGGAGTTAGGCTAGATAGCAGTTCGCTCAAACTTCTTCACGAAGATAGTCAACTGGATACATCTAAGGATACTGTTTTTACTCGCTTAGTTTATAAAGCAGAGTGGGTTGGGGAGAAGCCAATTATCAGATTAGATCCTGAAGAGCATACACATTTTAAATGGGTTACTATGGATCAAGCTCTAGAGGAGGAGAAGTTAGTTCCTTATTTGCGAGAAATTTTTGAAAGGTTAAGAAATGACTTATAACTTTACTGAAGAATACGATATTATTGTAATCGGTGCAGGTCACGCTGGGGTGGAGGCATCTCTAGCTGCCAGCCGTATGGGCTGCAAGGTCTTGCTTGCGACCATCAACATTGAAATGTTGGCTTTCATGCCATGTAATCCCTCTATCGGTGGTTCTGCCAAGGGGATTGTTGTGCGTGAAGTCGATGCCCTCGGTGGTGAAATGGCTAAGACCATTGACAAGACTTACATCCAGATGAAGATGCTCAACACTGGGAAAGGTCCAGCAGTTCGAGCTCTTCGTGCGCAGGCTGACAAGGAGCTTTACTCTAAGGAAATGCGCAAAACGGTTGAAAATCAAGAGAACCTCACTCTTCGTCAAACCATGATTGATGAGATTTTGGTAGAGGATGGCAAGGTTGTCGGTGTGCGTACAGCCACCCATCAAGAGTATGCTGCCAAGGCTGTTATCGTGACTACAGGGACAGCCCTTCGTGGGGAAATTATCATCGGAGACCTCAAGTACTCGTCAGGACCAAACCATAGTCTAGCTTCGATTAACCTAGCTGATAATCTTAAGGAACTGGGACTTGAAATTGGTCGTTTCAAGACAGGAACCCCTCCACGTGTCAAGGCTTCCTCTATCAACTATGATGTGACAGAAATCCAGCCAGGAGACGAAACGCCTAATCACTTTTCATACACTTCACGTGATGAAGATTATGTCAAAGACCAAGTTCCATGCTGGTTGACCTACACCAATGGTACCAGTCACGAGATCATCCAAAACAACCTTCACCGTGCGCCTATGTTTACTGGTGTGGTTAAGGGAGTAGGACCGCGCTATTGTCCGTCGATTGAGGATAAGATTGTTCGCTTTGCGGACAAGGAACGCCACCAACTCTTCCTTGAGCCAGAAGGTCGCAATACCGAGGAAGTTTATGTCCAGGGCCTTTCAACTAGCCTTCCTGAGGATGTGCAACGTGAATTGGTGCATTCTATCAAAGGTTTGGAAAATGCAGAGATGATGCGTACTGGTTATGCCATTGAGTATGACATGGTCTTGCCTCATCAGTTGCGTGCGACTCTGGAAACCAAGAAAATTTCAGGACTTTTCACAGCTGGTCAGACCAATGGGACGTCAGGTTATGAAGAAGCTGCTGGTCAGGGGATTATCGCTGGTATCAACGCAGCTTTGAAAATCCAAGGCAAGCCTGAGTTGATTTTGAAGCGAAGCGACGGTTATATTGGGGTCATGATTGATGACTTGGTGACCAAGGGAACGATTGAACCCTACCGTCTATTGACCAGTCGTGCAGAATACCGCCTCATTCTCCGTCATGATAATGCGGATATGCGTTTGACTGAGATTGGTCGTGAGGTTGGTCTTGTCGACGATGAACGCTGGGCTCGCTTTAAAATCAAGAAAAACCAATTTGACAATGAGATGAAGCGTTTAGACAGCATCAAACTTAAACCAGTCAAGGAAACGAACGCTAAGGTTGAAGCGATGGGATTCAAACCATTGACTGATGCCGTGACAGCCAAGGAATTTCTCCGTCGCCCAGAAGTCTCTTACCAAGATGTGGTGGCCTTTATCGGACCTGCTGCTGAAGAGTTAGATGACAAGATTATCGAATTGATTGAAACAGAGATCAAGTACGAGGGTTATATTTCCAAAGCCATGGATCAGATTGCCAAGATGAAACGCATGGAAGAAAAACGCATTCCAGCCAACATCGACTGGGATGACATTGATTCCATTGCGACAGAAGCGCGCCAGAAGTTCAAACTCATCAATCCGGAAACCATTGGCCAAGCCAGCCGTATCTCTGGAGTAAATCCGGCAGATATTTCCATTCTTATGGTGTATCTAGAAGGTAAAAATCGAAGCATTTCAAAAAATTTAGAAAAGAAAGCTGATTAAAAACAAAAGGCTGAATTCTCAAAAAGAGAATTCAGCTTTTTTAGATTTTTCTTCTTTTTCCGAATAAAAAAGAAAAGGAGGAACGATAGTGCTCACAGTAGAAGAAAAAACTTTTTTAGCTCACTATAAAAAAGCTTTATATCACCGTTTTTATGAGGTCGAACGCTTTGCTTCCTTGTCTGAAAAATTGTGTAAACATCCGCCACAAGCTGACAAGAACTAGACTTTTTGATATACTAGAACAAATTAAAATATAGGAGAGAATGTATGAGTGTATATGGTAGATTAGAAGACGAACCAACTCCAACTTGGATGGGGAGTCATGATGCTCCAGTAGAGAATGAGGAACAACTCGAGATTGAGACTCGTCAACCTGCCCGCTTACCATTTTTTAATATCCTCATTTTGAGTACTCTAGTGGTCTTTGTGTCCGTAATCCTCCCCTTCTTCTTAGGATTAATAAGTCCTGAGCAGTCCCAGGATTTTTATATTGGATGGGCTATGCATCAGAGCGGCGACGTCTACACAGATTATTTTGGAACGAGTGGTATCCTCTATTACTTTTTACAGTATGTAACCCAGGGAAGTATTTTGTTTGCCGTCTTTAATTGGTTAGCTTTAGTAGGTGCCGGATTCTTTCTTTTTCCTTCAGCTTACAATCTGACGGAACAAAATAAACAATCACAACAAGTATTGACAGTCTTTTATATCCTAGCTAGTGCTCTTAGCTTTGGTGGTGGCTATGCAACTATTCTTGCTCTCCCATTCTTGTTTTATGCTCTAAGTTTAGTGACGGCTTATTTGGCAGAACCAAACCAAGATAGGGGTTTCTTACGTATTGGAGCTAGCTTGGCTCTAGCATTTTTCTTTGCACCTTTGGTTACAACCTTGTATGCATTCGTCTTGTTTCTTGCAGTAACAGCTTTTAATGTCGGTCGCAACAAATTGACTCATGGTGTCTATCAATTTTTTGCTGCGGGCCTTGGTTTTTCAATTTTCTTTTATCCAATTGGCTACTACACGGTTTATAAAGGTAGTTTTGGAAATGCGATTAGTCAAATACTCTACCCAGTAGATAGTTTGAACTTTACGTCTAACCCGGGATTGCTAGACAACATCCTTTTCTATGGATTGTTAGCCATTGCTCTTGGAGCGTTGACGATGGCATTTACAGGCCTCTTCCAATCTAAACCATTGAAACAGTCTGTCTTATCAATCTTTGCTGCAATTGCTGTCATTTTGGTATTGGTTTTAGAAATTTTTTCTACAGACCAAATCCACGGCAGTCGTATGGTGGAGTTACTTCCTTTCTTGTCTCTTCTTTTACTGGCTGGGATTCGTACAGAGAAACCAGAAGGAGCCAATCGTCGTAGACGATCTAGAGAAGAAACTTCGGTATGGGGAGCTTTTGTAAAAGGGAATGCCTATCTGCCAATTTTAGCTCTTACTTATCTATTTTTAGCACCTGTACTATCACGATATTTGCTTCATGCGGAACAATTTCAAGAACGAACTAGTATTGAAGCTAAGGTCAAAGGGGAAACGCAAGCTACAGATCGTATCTATGTTTGGGATGATCAGACAAGTAGTTATAAGGCTAGCGAACGCTTGGCTGCTAGTCAGTTATTATCACCGAGATTGCATACAGGACTTGATGCAAATCGTACCAAGCTTGTAAATGATCTACGAGATAATCAACCAAAGATGATTGTAGTGAATACAAAAACAAGCCTATGGACAGAAGTTGAGCAACTTTTAGCTGAAAATTATCAAGCGGTTCAAAGTGAATTCAAAGACTTTAAACTCTACAAATTAAAATAAAAACTATCAATATCTTGTGTAATTTTAAAAAATTTTTATTTTTTAACACAAGATATTGATTTTTATTTTTTTAGTGATATAATACTTTTTAGAATCAATATTATATTTAAGAAAAGGGTATGGATATGATTGTATTGGAAGAGAAGGCTGTCCCTGATCCGACTTTATTCGTTGAAAAGCGTGACGGCAGACGTGTAATTTTTGATGTAGACAAGATTGACAAAGCGCTTCATAAGGCTGCTGAAAAGGTGATGGATGTAACCCCTTTGGTTGAAAAGCGACTTAGTACCCTAGTTGAACGTATCGTTGAAGAGATTCATAGCCGTTTCCCGCAAGGTGTAAAAATCTACGAAATCCAAAATATCGTAGAACACGAGTTGTTGGAAGCTAAAGAATACGCTTTGGCCGAGGAGTATATTACTTATCGGACCCAGCGTGATTTTGAGCGCTCAAAAGCAACAGATATTAACTTCAGCATCCATAAACTGCTCAATAAAGATCAGGCGGTTGTAAATGAAAATGCCAATAAGGACAGTGATGTCTTTAATACCCAGCGTGATTTGACAGCAGGGATTGTAGGGAAGTCGATTGGACTCCAAATGTTACCTAAGCATGTAGCTAATGCCCATCAAAAAGGGGATATCCACTATCACGATTTGGATTACAGCCCCTACACCCCTATGACCAACTGTTGTTTGATTGATTTCAAGGGCATGTTGGAAAATGGTTTTAAGATTGGGAATGCAGAGGTAGAGAGCCCTAAGTCTATTCAAACTGCGACAGCACAGATTTCACAAATCATCGCCAACGTTGCATCAAGTCAGTATGGAGGCTGTTCAGCAGACCGTATTGATGAAGTTTTGGCTCCTTATGCAGAGAAAAATTACCAAAAGCACCTCAAGGATGCGGAGGAATGGGTCCTACCTGACAAGCGTGAGGAGTATGCCTGGAAGAAAACCCAAAAAGACATCTACGATGCCATGCAATCTCTAGAGTACGAGATTAATACCCTCTTTACATCAAATGGGCAAACGCCATTTACCTCTCTTGGTTTCGGTCTAGGAACCAGTCGTTTTGAACGTGAAATTCAAAAGGCGATCCTGAACATTCGTATCAAGGGGCTTGGTTCAGAACACCGTACAGCCATCTTCCCTAAACTCATCTTTACTCTAAAAAGAGGTCTTAACTTAGAGGAAGGCTCACCTAACTACGACATCAAGCAGTTGGCTCTTGAGTGTGCAACTAAGCGCATGTACCCGGATGTTTTGTCTTATGATAAGATTGTCGAGTTGACTGGTTCTTTCAAAGTTCCGATGGGATGCCGTTCATTCCTTCAAGGATGGAAGGATGAAAATGGAGTAGAAGTCAATTCGGGCCGTATGAATCTAGGGGTGGTGACGGTCAATCTTCCTCGTATTGCCCTCGAATCAGAAGGCGACCTGAACAAGTTCTGGGAAATCTTCAACGAGCGCATGAACATCGCGGAAGATGCCTTGGTTTACCGTGTGGAAAGAACCAAGGAAGCCACTCCAGCTAATGCACCAATTCTTTATCAATATGGAGCCTTCGGACGTCGTCTTGGAAAAGAAGAAAGCGTTGATCAACTCTTTAAGAATCGTCGTGCAACTATTTCTCTGGGCTATATTGGCTTGTACGAGGTAGCGACCGTCTTCTATGGTAATGATTGGGAAACTAATCCAGAAGCCAAGGAATTTACACTGGATATTATTCGTGATATGAAGCGTCGAGTGGAAGAGTGGTCTGACCAATATGGGTACCATTTCTCAATCTACTCAACACCATCTGAAAGTTTAACGGACCGATTCTGTCGTTTGGATACAGAGAAATTCGGCTCTATTCCAGACATTACTGATAAAGAATACTACACAAATTCCTTCCATTATGATGTCCGCAAAAATCCAACACCTTTTGAAAAATTGGACTTTGAGAAAGTTTACCCAGAAGCAGGTGCCTCAGGTGGCTTTATCCACTACTGTGAGTACCCAGTTCTTCAACAAAATCCAAAGGCTTTGGAAGCTGTGTGGGATTATGCTTATGACCGTGTCGGTTATCTAGGAACCAACACTCCGATTGACCGCTGTTACAAGTGTGATTTTGAAGGAGATTTTGAACCTACTGAGAGAGGGTTTGCGTGTCCTAACTGTGGAAATAATGATCCCAAAACAGTAGACGTTGTTAAACGAACCTGTGGCTATCTCGGAAATCCTCAAGCTCGTCCGATGGTTAATGGACGCCACAAGGAAATTGCTGCGCGTGTCAAACACATGAACGGTTCTACTATCAAAACAGCAGGACATGAAGTGAGAAATTAGAAAGAAAAAGAATGGGAAAATATCAATTAGACGATAAAGGCAAGGCCTTGGTCCAACGATTCCACGAGAAACATTCAAAGGGTGGAAACAATAAAAAAGACCGAGTGGCTAGCCTTAGAGAGCAATTTTTAAATAAGAATAAGAAAAAGTGAGAGTCTGCTCTCGCTTTTCTCTTAATTGGAGGTAAAAATGATACTACGCAGACCAAGATTAGCAGATAAAGAAACAGTTTTAGAGATGATGGCAGAGTTTGAACAGACTCAATCAGCCCACGATGGAGGATTTTGGGATACTGAGAACTTTGACTACGAAAAGTGGTTGGAGACAAATATGCAAAAAGAAATGGGAATAAATTTGCCTGAAAATCGTGTTCCTTCTATTCAATTTGTATCATTTGATGATGTAGGTCGTGCTCTAGGATTTTTGAATCTGCGATTGAGACTGAATGAGGGCTTGCTGAATTATGCAGGGAATATAGGATATTCCATCCGCCCTTCTGAAAGGGGAAAAGGTTATGCCAAGGAAGCTCTCCATCAAGGTCTGCAAGTAGCTAAAGAAAAGAACATCCATCGTGCTCTGGTGACTTGTAGCACAGAAAATCCAGCAAGCCGAGCTGTTATCTTAGCTAATGGTGGAGAGTTGGAGGATGTTCGAAACGGGACGGAGCGCTATTGGATAGAGTTGGAGTAGAAGGATGACATGGAATACACCAAAGCCTGGTGAGTGGAAGAGTGAAGAGCTCAGTCAGGGGCGAATCATTGACTATAAGGCTTTTAACTTTGTCGATGGAGAGGGAGTGCGCAACTCCCTTTACGTAGCAGGCTGTATGTTTCACTGTGAAGGCTGTTACAACGTAGCGACCTGGTCCTTTAATGCAGGCATACCTTATACCCCAGAGTTGGAAGAGCAAATCATAGCAGACCTAGCCCAACCATACGTTCAAGGCTTGACTTTATTAGGCGGAGAACCCTTCCTAAATACAGGAATCCTCTTGCCTCTCGTGAAACGTATACGGAAAGAATTGCCAAAAAAAGATATCTGGTCTTGGACGGGATACACATGGGAAGAGATGATATTGGAAACACCTGATAAACTGGAGCTCTTGTCCATGATTGATATCTTAGTTGATGGACGGTATGATAAAAGCAAACGCAGCCTCATGCTTCAATTCCGTGGCTCTTCCAATCAACGAATTATCGATGTGCAAAAATCTCTCAAAAGTGGGCAGGTAGTGATTTGGGACAAACTAAATGACGGAAAAGAAAGCTATGAACAGGTGAAAAGAGAATAAAAAAATAATTGCAGAAACTGTATCTATTATTATTATCTATTATTCTATAGAAGAAAAGTTAGAAATTATACTCCTAAAATAAGAAAGACTCAGTCAGTAAAGTGAGGAAAACAGTTTCATGTTAAAAATTAAAAAAATCTTAACAAATCCCTTGCAATAGCAGGGGCTTTGTGTTATTCTATTATGGTGCTGTAAATTACAGCCTTAGCTTTGATGCAAGAGGTTGCGACACGCTCGGTTGCATTGCCACGCAACGCGCGTCGGTTTTCTTGTGGAGCTAGCCTATTATCTTAAATAGACGAAAAGGAGAAAAAGATGGCAAACAAAAAAATCCGTATCCGTTTGAAAGCTTACGAACACCGTACGCTTGACACAGCGGCTGCAAAAATCGTAGAATCAGCTACTCGTACAGGTGCACAAGTTGCGGGCCCAATCCCACTTCCAACTGAGCGTAGCCTCTACACAATCATTCGTGCGACTCACAAATATAAAGATTCTCGCGAACAATTCGAAATGCGTACACACAAACGTTTGATCGACATCATCAACCCAACTCAAAAAACAGTTGACGCTTTGATGAAATTGGATCTTCCAAGTGGTGTAAACGTAGAAATCAAACTTTAATTTAAAGCTTGATACCTTGAGCATAAAAAACGCTCGTTAAAAACTTTTTGAATAAAAAATATAGAAAAGGAACTATTTTCTCATGACAAAAGGAATCTTAGGGAAAAAAGTGGGAATGACTCAAATCTTCACTGAAGCTGGCGAATTGATCCCTGTAACAGTTATCGAAGCAACTCCAAACGTTGTTCTTCAAGTTAAAACTGTTGAAACAGATGGTTACAACGCTATCCAAGTTGGTTTCGATGACAAACGCGAAGTATTGAGCAACAAACCTGCTAAAGGACATGTAGCAAAAGCTAACACGGCTCCTAAGCGCTTCATTCGTGAATTCAAAAACGTTGAAGGCTTGGAAGTTGGTGCTGAAATCACAGTTGAAACTTTCGCAGCTGGAGACATTGTTGATGTAACTGGTACATCTAAAGGTAAAGGTTTCCAAGGTGTTATCAAACGCCACGGACAATCACGTGGACCTATGGCTCACGGTTCTCGTTACCACCGTCGTCCAGGTTCTATGGGACCTGTTGCACCTAACCGCGTATTCAAAGGTAAAAACCTTGCAGGACGTATGGGTGGTGACCGCGTAACAATTCAAAACCTTGAAGTTGTACAAGTTGTTCCAGAAAAGAACGTTATCCTTATCAAAGGTAATGTACCAGGTGCTAAGAAATCTCTTATCACTATCAAGTCAGCAGTTAAAGCTGGTAAATAATAAGGAAAGGGGAATACAGTCAAAATGGCAAATGTAACATTATTCGACCAAACTGGTAAACAAGCGGGCGAAGTTGTTCTTAACGATGCAATCTTTGGTATCGAACCAAACCAATCTGTTGTGTTTGATGTGATCATCAGCCAACGTGCTAGCCTTCGTCAAGGAACTCACGCAGTTAAAAACCGCTCAGCTGTTTCAGGTGGCGGACGCAAACCATGGCGTCAAAAAGGAACTGGACGTGCTCGTCAAGGTTCTATCCGCTCTCCACAATGGCGTGGTGGTGGAATCGTCTTCGGACCAACTCCACGTAGCTATGCGTACAAACTTCCTCAAAAAGTTCGTCGCCTTGCACTTAAATCTGTTTACTCAGAAAAAGTTGCTGAAAACAAATTTGTAGCCGTTGATTCTCTTGAATTTACAGCTCCAAAAACTGCTGAATTTGCAAAAGTTCTTGCAGCTTTGAGCATCGATTCTAAAGTCCTTGTTATTCTTGAAGAAGGAAACGGATTCGCAGCTCTCTCAGCTCGTAACCTTCCAAACGTGAAAGTTGCGACTGCTACAACTGCAAGTGTTCTTGACATCGCAAATAGTGACAAACTTCTTGTTACTCAAGCAGCTATCTCTAAAATCGAGGAGGTTCTTGCATAATGAATTTGTATGATGTTATCAAAAAACCTGTAATCACTGAAAGCTCAATGGCTCAACTTGAAGCAGGGAAATATGTATTTGAAGTTGACACTCGCGCACACAAACTTTTGATCAAGCAAGCTGTTGAAGCTGCTTTCGAAGGTGTTAAAGTTGCAAATGTTAACACAATCAACGTAAAACCTAAAGCTAAACGTGTTGGACGTTACACTGGTTTTACTAACAAAACTAAAAAAGCTATCATCACTCTTACAGCTGATTCAAAAGCAATCGAGTTGTTTGCTGCTGAAGCTGAATAATCTAAGGAGGAAATATCGTGGGAATTCGTGTTTATAAACCAACAACAAACGGTCGCCGTAATATGACTTCTTTGGATTTCGCTGAAATCACAACAAGCACACCAGAAAAAACTTTGCTTGTTGCTTTGAAGAACAAGGCTGGTCGTAACAACAACGGTCGTATCACAGTTCGTCACCAAGGTGGTGGACACAAACGTTTCTACCGTTTGGTTGACTTCAAACGTAACAAAGACAACGTTGAAGCAGTTGTTAAAACTATCGAGTACGATCCAAACCGTTCTGCAAACATCGCTCTTGTACACTACACTGACGGTGTGAAAGCTTACATCATCGCTCCAAAAGGTCTTGAAGTTGGTCAACGTATCGTTTCAGGTCCTGAAGCAGATATCAAAGTCGGAAACGCTCTTCCGCTTGCTAACATCCCAGTTGGTACTTTGATCCACAACATCGAATTGAAACCAGGTCGTGGTGGAGAATTGGTACGTGCTGCTGGAGCATCAGCTCAAGTATTGGGTCAAGAAGGTAAATACGTTCTTGTTCGCCTTCAATCAGGTGAAGTTCGTATGATTCTTGGAACTTGTCGTGCAACAGTTGGTGTTGTCGGAAACGAACAACATGGACTTGTAAACCTTGGTAAAGCAGGACGTAGCCGTTGGAAAGGTATCCGCCCAACAGTTCGTGGTTCTGTAATGAACCCTAACGATCACCCACACGGTGGTGGTGAAGGTAAAGCACCAGTTGGTCGTAAAGCACCATCAACTCCATGGGGCAAACCTGCTCTTGGTCTTAAAACTCGTAACAAGAAAGCGAAATCTGACAAACTTATCGTTCGTCGTCGCAACGAGAAATAATTTTAAACTAGTCGCTTAAGTGCTAGATAATCCGCCAGCTCGGTAGCGCTCCTCGTGAGCGCAAGCCGCTGTGGTACTATATTTAAAGGAGAAAATAATAAAATGGGACGCAGTCTTAAAAAAGGACCTTTCGTCGATGAGCATTTGATGAAAAAAGTTGAAGCTCAAGCTAATGACGAAAAGAAAAAAGTTATCAAAACTTGGTCACGTCGTTCAACGATCTTCCCAAGTTTCATTGGTTACACTATCGCAGTTTATGATGGACGTAAACACGTACCTGTTTACATCCAAGAAGACATGGTAGGTCACAAACTTGGTGAATTCGCACCAACTCGTACTTACAAAGGTCACGCCGCAGACGACAAGAAGACACGTAGAAAATAAGGAGAACATAAATGGCAGAAATTACTTCAGCTAAAGCAATGGCTCGCACAGTACGTGTTTCACCTCGTAAATCACGTCTTGTTCTTGACAACATCCGTGGTAAAAGCGTAGCCGATGCAATCGCAATTTTGACATTCACTCCAAACAAAGCTGCTGAAATCATCTTGAAAGTTTTGAACTCAGCTGTAGCTAACGCTGAAAACAACTTTGGTTTGGATAAAGCTAACTTGGTAGTATCTGAAGCATTCGCAAACGAAGGACCAACTATGAAACGTTTCCGTCCACGTGCGAAAGGTTCAGCTTCACCAATCAACAAACGTACAGCTCACATCACTGTAGCTGTTGCAGAAAAATAAGGAGGTAAAATCGTGGGTCAAAAAGTACATCCAATTGGTATGCGTGTCGGCATCATCCGTGATTGGGATGCCAAATGGTATGCTGAAAAAGAATACGCGGATTACCTTCATGAAGATCTTGCAATCCGTAAATTCGTTCAAAAAGAACTTGCTGACGCAGCAGTTTCAACTATTGAAATTGAACGTGCAGTAAACAAAGTTAACGTTTCACTTCACACTGCTAAACCAGGTATGGTTATCGGTAAAGGTGGTGCTAACGTTGATGCACTCCGTGCTAAACTTAACAAATTGACTGGAAAACAAGTACACATCAACATCATCGAAATCAAACAACCTGATTTGGATGCTCACCTTGTTGGTGAAGGAATTGCTCGTCAATTGGAGCAACGTGTTGCTTTCCGTCGTGCACAAAAACAAGCAATCCAACGTGCAATGCGTGCTGGAGCTAAAGGAATTAAAACTCAAGTATCAGGTCGTTTGAACGGTGCAGATATCGCCCGTGCTGAAGGATACTCTGAAGGAACTGTTCCACTTCACACACTTCGTGCGGATATCGATTACGCTTGGGAAGAAGCAGATACTACATACGGTAAACTTGGTGTTAAAGTATGGATCTACCGTGGTGAAGTTCTTCCAGCTCGTAAAAACACTAAAGGAGGTAAATAACCAATGTTAGTACCTAAACGTGTTAAACACCGTCGTGAATTCCGTGGTAAAATGCGCGGTGAAGCTAAAGGTGGAAAAGAAGTAGCTTTTGGTGAATACGGTCTTCAGGCTACAACTAGTCACTGGATTACTAACCGCCAAATCGAAGCTGCTCGTATCGCCATGACTCGTTACATGAAACGTGGTGGTAAAGTTTGGATTAAAATCTTCCCACACAAATCATACACAGCTAAAGCTATCGGGGTTCGTATGGGATCTGGTAAAGGGGCACCTGAAGGTTGGGTAGCACCAGTTAAACGTGGTAAAGTAATGTTTGAAGTTGCTGGTGTACCTGAAGAGGTCGCTCGCGAAGCGCTTCGTCTTGCAAGCCACAAATTGCCAGTTAAATGTAAATTCGTAAAACGTGAAGCAGAATAAGGAGAAGGCATGAAACTTAATGAAGTAAAAGAATTTGTTAAAGAACTTCGTGGTCTTTCTCAAGAAGAACTCGCGAAGCGCGAAAACGAATTGAAAAAAGAATTGTTCGAACTTCGTTTCCAAGCTGCTACTGGTCAATTAGAACAAACAGCTCGCTTGAAAGAAGTTAAAAAACAAATCGCTCGTATCAAAACAGTTCAATCTGAAGCGAAATAATAGACTAGGGAAGGAGAAATTTCAATGGAACGCAATAATCGTAAAGTTCTTGTTGGACGTGTTGTATCTGACAAAATGGACAAGACAATCACAGTTGTAGTTGAAACAAAACGTAACCACCCAGTCTATGGTAAACGTATTAACTACTCTAAAAAATACAAAGCACATGATGAAAACAATGTTGCCAAAGAAGGCGATATCGTACGTATCATGGAAACTCGCCCGCTTTCAGCTACAAAACGCTTCCGTCTTGTAGAAGTTGTTGAAGAAGCGGTCATCATCTAATCAAACCTGAAAGGAGAAAACTGAAATGATTCAAACAGAAACTCGTTTGAAAGTCGCAGACAACAGCGGTGCTCGCGAAATCTTGACTATCAAAGTTCTTGGTGGTTCAAAACGTAAATTTGCAAACATCGGTGATGTTATTGTGGCATCTGTAAAACAAGCTACTCCTGGTGGTGCGGTTAAAAAAGGTGACGTTGTAAAAGCAGTTATCGTTCGTACTAAATCAGGCGCTCGTCGTGCTGATGGTTCATACATCAAATTTGACGAAAACGCAGCAGTTATCATCCGTGACGACAAAACTCCTCGCGGAACACGTATCTTTGGCCCAGTTGCACGCGAATTGCGTGAAGGTGGCTTCATGAAGATCGTGTCACTTGCTCCAGAAGTACTTTAATCAATAAAAACAAACACAGTCCCCTGGCCTAGCCAGGGTGCCCATTGGGCGTAAGAATAAAAGGAGAAAAAAATGTTTGTAAAAAAAGGCGACAAAGTTCGCGTAATCGCTGGTAAAGATAAGGGAACAGAAGCTGTTGTCCTTACTGCCCTTCCAAAAGTAAACAAAGTTATCGTTGAAGGTGTTAACATCGTTAAGAAACACCAACGTCCAACTAACGAGCTTCCTCAAGGTGGTATAATCGAGAAAGAAGCAGCTATCCACGTATCAAACGTTCAAGTTTTGGACAAAAATGGTGTAGCTGGTCGTGTTGGTTACAAATTTGTAGACGGTAAAAAAGTTCGCTACAACAAAAAATCAGGCGAAGTGCTTGATTAATCACGAAGGAAAGGAGAAGTATAATGGCAAATCGTTTAAAAGAAAAATATCTTAATGAAGTAGTTCCTGCTTTGACAGAACAATTCAACTACTCATCAGTGATGGCTGTTCCTAAAGTGGATAAGATCGTTTTGAACATGGGTGTCGGTGAAGCAGTATCAAACGCTAAAAGTCTTGAAAAAGCTGCTGAAGAATTGGCACTTATCTCAGGTCAAAAACCACTTATCACTAAAGCTAAAAAATCTATCGCCGGCTTCCGTCTTCGTGAAGGTGTTGCGATCGGTGCAAAAGTTACCCTTCGTGGTGAACGTATGTATGAATTCTTGGATAAATTGGTTTCAGTATCACTTCCACGTGTACGTGACTTCCACGGTGTTCCAACAAAATCATTTGATGGACGCGGAAACTACACACTTGGTGTGAAAGAGCAATTGATCTTCCCAGAAATCAACTTTGATGACGTTGACAAAACTCGTGGTCTTGACATCGTTATCGTAACTACTGCTAACACTGACGAAGAGTCACGTGCATTGCTTACAGGCCTTGGAATGCCTTTTGCAAAATAATATAGGAGGTATAACTAATGGCTAAAAAATCTATGATTGCTAAGAACAAACGCCCAGCGAAGTTCTCTACTCAAGCATACACTCGCTGTGAACGTTGTGGACGTCCACACTCAGTTTACCGCAAGTTTAAACTTTGCCGTGTTTGCTTCCGTGAATTGGCATATAAAGGTCAAATTCCTGGTGTAACAAAAGCATCTTGGTAATATCATGATACAAAGAGCGTAACAACCCCAGCAAAAATAGGAGATTTGGTGCAGGAACGATGCTCCAAGACAAATCTATCTTTTTTGCCCAGGTTGTAGCTCGTGTTCAAATGGAGATTATCTAGTTTGAATGTATCAATACTTTCTGAGCTCAGCTCAATCATTAACTAGCAAGTGCAACTTGCAAACTACTAGTAAGAGGAGAAAATAAAATGGTTATGACTGACCCAATCGCAGACTTCCTAACTCGTATTCGTAACGCTAACCAAGCAAAACACGAAGTACTTGAAGTACCTGCATCAAACATCAAAAAAGGGATTGCTGAAATCCTTAAACGCGAAGGTTTTGTTAAGAACGTAGAAATCATCGAAGATGACAAACAAGGCATCATCCGTGTATTCCTTAAATACGGAGCAAACGGTGAACGAGTTATCACTAACTTGAAACGCGTTTCTAAACCAGGACTTCGTGTCTACAAAAAACGTGAAGATCTTCCAAAAGTACTTAACGGTCTTGGAATTGCTATCCTTTCAACTTCAGAAGGTTTGCTTACTGATAAAGAAGCTCGCCAAAAGAATGTTGGTGGGGAAGTTATCGCTTACGTTTGGTAATATTTAGCTCCCAATTTCGTTGTGACTCTTCGTTATCGTCTCTTGCCTAACCCAAAGTTATGCCTACGAGGCAATGCCTCGATTCACTTTGAAATTGAGACCTAAACATTAACTTTTAAATCAAAAAGATTTAAACCCCGTGAAAACTGGCCGTCATGGCCTGACAATTTAACAGGAGAATAAAACATGTCACGTATTGGTAATAAAGTTATCGTGTTGCCTGCTGGTGTTGAACTCACTAACAATGACAACGTTGTAACTGTAAAAGGACCTAAAGGAGAACTTACTCGTGAGTTCTCAAAAGATATTGAAATCCGTGTGGAAGGTACTGAAGTAACTCTTCACCGTCCAAACGATTCAAAAGAAATGAAAACTATCCACGGAACTACTCGTGCACTTTTGAACAACATGGTTATTGGTGTTTCAGAAGGATTCAAGAAAGAACTTGAAATGCGTGGGGTTGGTTACCGTGCTCAACTTCAAGGAAACAAACTCGTTTTGGCTGTTGGTAAATCACATCCAGATGAAGTTGAAGCTCCAGCAGGAATTACTTTTGAACTTCCAAACCCAACGACTATCGTTATCAGCGGAATTTCAAAAGAAAAAGTTGGTCAAACAGCTGCTTACGTACGTAGCCTTCGTTCACCAGAACCTTACAAAGGTAAAGGTATCCGTTACGTTGGCGAATATGTTCGTCTTAAAGAAGGTAAAACTGGTAAATAATGTTGAGTGGTTGATTTTCAACCGCCAACCTCATTACCAACTTTGTGCATAGCACACGATTTAAAATTAAAGAGGTGAAAACTGTGATTTCTAAACCAGATAAAAACAAACTCCGCCAAAAACGCCACCGTCGCGTTCGCGGAAAACTCTCTGGAACTGCTGATCGCCCACGTTTGAACGTATTCCGTTCTAATACAGGCATCTACGCTCAAGTGATTGATGACGTAGCGGGTGTAACGCTCGCAAGTGCTTCAACTCTTGACAAAGAAGTTTCAAAAGGAACTAAAACTGAACAAGCCGTTGCTGTCGGTAAACTCGTTGCAGAACGTGCAAGTGCTAAAGGTATTTCAGAAGTGGTGTTCGACCGCGGTGGATATCTATATCACGGACGTGTGAAAGCTTTGGCTGATGCAGCTCGTGAAAACGGATTGAAATTCTAATAGGAGGACACTAGAAAATGGCATTTAAAGACAATGCAGTAGAACTTGAAGAACGCGTAGTTGCTGTTAACCGTGTTACAAAAGTTGTTAAAGGTGGACGTCGTCTTCGTTTCGCAGCTCTTGTAGTTGTTGGTGACCGCAATGGTCGTGTAGGATTTGGTACTGGTAAAGCTCAAGAAGTTCCAGAAGCAATCCGCAAAGCAGTAGAAGATGCTAAGAAAAACTTGATCGAAGTTCCTATGGTAGGAACAACAATCCCACATGAAGTTCTTTCAGAATTCGGTGGAGCTAAAGTATTGTTGAAACCTGCTGTAGAAGGTTCTGGAGTTGCCGCTGGCGGCGCTGTTCGTGCCGTTGTGGAATTGGCAGGTGTGGCAGATATTACATCTAAATCACTTGGTTCTAACACTCCAATCAACATTGTTCGCGCAACTGTTGAAGGTTTGAAACAATTGAAACGCGCTGAAGAAGTTGCTGCTCTTCGTGGTATTTCAGTTTCTGATTTGGTATAAGAAAGGGGATAAAATGGCTCAAATTAAAATTACTTTGACTAAGTCTCCAATCGGACGTATTCCATCACAACGTAAAACTGTTGTAGCACTTGGACTTGGCAAATTGAACAGCTCTGTTATTAAAGAAGATAACGCTGCAATTCGTGGTATGATCACTGCAGTATCTCACTTGGTAACAGTTGAAGAAGTAAACTAATAAAATTTTAGGGGATGTGCAGTAGACCATCCCCTAAAACTAGATATAGTCATCTTAGATGACACAGTATAGGCGAGTTGATAGGGGAGACAACCTTTTCTCTCTTATCGGCGCTAGCATTTTACAAAAGAGGAGAAAATATATAATGAAACTTCATGAATTGAAACCTGCAGAAGGTTCTCGTAAAACTCGTAACCGTGTTGGTCGTGGTACTTCATCAGGTAACGGTAAAACATCTGGTCGCGGTCAAAAAGGTCAAAAAGCTCGTAGCGGTGGCGGAGTACGCCTTGGTTTTGAAGGTGGACAAACTCCATTGTTCCGTCGTCTTCCAAAACGTGGATTTACTAACATCAACGCTAAAGAATATGCAATTGTTAACCTTGACCAATTGAACATCTTTGAAGATGGTGCAGAAGTAACTCCAGTTGTTCTTATCGAAGCAGGAATTGTTAAAGCTGAAAAATCAGGTATCAAGATTCTTGGTAACGGTGAGTTGACTAAGAAGTTGACTGTTAAAGCTGCTAAATTCTCTAAATCAGCTGAAGAAGCTATCACTGCTAAAGGTGGTTCAGTTGAAGTCATCTAAGTGAGGTGACCTATGTTTTTTAAATTATTGAGAGAAGCACTCAAAGTTAAACAGGTTCGATCAAAGATTTTATTCACAATTTTTATCGTGTTTGTTTTTCGTATTGGTACTAGTATCACTGTACCGTGGGTAAATGCAAATAGCTTGAACGCTTTGAGTGGTCTATCCTTCTTGAATATGTTGAGCTTGGTGTCAGGGAATGCCATGAAAAACTTTTCAGTTTTTGCTCTTGGAGTCAGCCCCTACATTACAGCCTCAATCGTCGTCCAACTCTTGCAAATGGATTTGTTACCGAAGTTTGTGGAGTGGGGCAAACAAGGGGAAGTTGGTCGTAGAAAGTTAAACCAAGCGACTCGATACATTGCACTAGTGCTTGCATTTGTTCAATCAGTTGGGATTACTGCTGGTTTTAATGCTCTGTCTGGAGCTAAACTTTTGACTGTTCCACTTACACCACAGGTCTTTCTTGTGATTGGAGGAATCTTAACAGCAGGAAGCATGATTGTAACCTGGTTGGGAGAGCAAATCACAGATAAGGGATATGGTAATGGTGTTTCAATGATTATCTTTGCAGGGATTGTTGCTTCAATTCCTGACATGATTAAGGGCATTTATGTAGATTACTTTGTCAATGTACCAAGTAGTCGATTGACATCGTCTCTCATTTTTGTCGCTATTTTAATCATCGCTGTTTTGTTGATTGTTTACTTTACAACTTACGTTGAACAAGCTAAATATAAGATTCCAATTCAGTATACAAAGGTAGCTCAAGGAGCGCCATCAAGTTCCTATCTTCCTTTGAAAATTAACCCTGCTGGGGTTATTCCTGTTATCTTTGCTAGTTCCATTACAGCAGCACCAGCTGCAATCTTACAATTTGTGAGTGCGTCTGGTCTTAATTGGGAGTGGGTTAAAACAGCTCAAGAGTTGGTTTCTACTTCAACTCCGACAGGTGTTGCTTTGTATGCTCTGTTGATCATTCTCTTTACATTCTTCTATACATTTGTACAGATCAATCCAGAGAAAGCAGCAGAAAATTTACAAAAGAGTGGAGCTTATATCCATGGTGTCCGTCCTGGTAAAGGGACAGAAGAATACATGTCAAAACTTCTTCGTCGTCTCGCAACAGTCGGATCAATCTTCCTAGGTGTGATTTCTATCCTACCTATTGTAGCTAAAGATTTATTTGGTCTTTCAGAAGTTGTCGCTTTTGGGGGAACAAGTTTGCTAATCATTATCTCTACAGGTATCGAAGGAATTAAACAATTGGAAGGTTATCTATTGAAACGTAAGTATGTTGGTTTCTTAGATACAACAGAATAATTGTAATAGAAAATAAAATTCACTATTGCTCAGAGAGTGGAGTGTAAAAATCAAAGACATTGTCAGATTTTTATCTCCTCTCTTCTATTTTGTTTTTAAATAGGAGTTGAAATGAATTTTTGCTTCTATTTAAAAATAAAAAGGAGTTTGAATCATGAATCTTTTGATTATGGGTTTACCTGGTGCAGGTAAAGGAACACAAGCAGCAAAAATTGTTGAACAATTTCATGTTGCACACATCTCAACAGGTGACATGTTCCGTGCAGCAATGGCTAACCAAACTGAAATGGGTGTGTTGGCTAAGTCTTATATCGACAAAGGTGAATTAGTTCCAGATGAAGTTACAAATGGAATTGTTAAAGAGCGTCTTTCACAAGATGATATTAAGGAAACTGGCTTCTTGTTGGATGGTTACCCACGCACGATTGAACAAGCTCATGCCTTAGACAAAACATTGGCTGAACTTGGAATTGAACTTGAAGGTGTGATCAACATCGAGGTAGATCCATCTTGCCTACTTGAACGTTTGAGTGGTCGTATCATTCACCGTGAAACTGGAGAAACTTTCCATAAGGTATTCAACCCACCAGTTGATTACAAAGAGGAAGATTACTACCAACGTGAAGATGATAAACCAGAGACAGTTAAACGTCGTTTGGATGTCAATATTGCTCAAGGTGAACCAATTATTGCTCACTATCGTGCTAAAGGTCTAGTACATGATATCGAAGGTAACCAAGATATCAATGATGTCTTTAAAGATATCGAAAAGGTATTGACAAATTTGAAATAAAAGCGTTTTTCAGACTTGCAAAATGTCTTGACAAATGTTATACTGAGTTAGTCTGACTTATAATTGTTGTCTCTGTGTCTAGAGGCATCAAATCGAAATTTAGGGAGGTACTTTTGCGTGGCAAAAGACGATGTGATTGAAGTTGAAGGCAAAGTAGTCGATACGATGCCGAATGCAATGTTTACGGTTGAACTTGAAAATGGACATCAGATTTTAGCAACAGTTTCTGGTAAAATTCGTAAAAACTATATTCGTATTTTAGCGGGAGATCGTGTTACTGTTGAAATGAGTCCATATGACTTGACACGTGGACGTATCACTTACCGCTTTAAATAATCGAAAAACTTGGAGGGATAAGAAATGAAAGTAAGACCATCGGTCAAACCAATTTGCGAATACTGTAAAGTAATTCGTCGTAATGGTCGTGTTATGGTAATTTGCCCAGCAAATCCAAAACACAAACAACGTCAAGGATAAGATAGAAAGGAGAAAACATGGCTCGTATTGCTGGAGTTGATATTCCAAATGACAAACGCGTAGTTATCTCATTGACTTATGTCTATGGTATCGGACTTGCAACATCTCAAAAGATTTTGGCAGCTGCTGGAGTTTCAGAAGATATTCGTGTTCGTGACCTTACATCAGATCAAGAAGATGCTATCCGTCGTGAAGTGGACGCAATTAAAGTTGAAGGTGACCTTCGCCGTGAAGTGAACTTGAACATCAAACGTTTGATGGAAATCGGTTCATACCGTGGTATCCGTCACCGTCGTGGACTTCCTGTCCGTGGACAAAACACTAAAAACAACGCTCGCACTCGTAAAGGTAAAGCTGTTGCGATTGCTGGTAAGAAAAAATAATATAGGAGGTAAAAGTCTTGGCTAAACCAACACGTAAACGTCGTGTGAAAAAGAATATCGAATCTGGTATTGCTCATATTCACGCTACATTTAATAACACTATTGTTATGATTACTGATGTGCATGGTAATGCAATCGCTTGGTCATCAGCTGGTGCTCTTGGTTTTAAAGGTTCTCGTAAATCTACACCATTTGCTGCTCAAATGGCTTCAGAAGCTGCTGCTAAATCTGCACAAGAACACGGTCTTAAATCAGTTGAAGTTACTGTAAAAGGTCCAGGTTCTGGTCGTGAGTCAGCTATTCGTGCTCTTGCTGCCGCTGGTCTTGAAGTAACAGCAATTCGTGATGTGACTCCAGTGCCACACAATGGTGCTCGTCCTCCAAAACGTCGCCGTGTATAATCATTACCTTTACACTGCTTTTCGTTTAAGAGGGAGTAACTAAATGATCGAGTTTGAAAAACCAAATATAACAAAAATTGATGAAAATAAAGATTATGGCAAGTTTGTCATCGAACCACTAGAACGTGGATACGGTACAACACTTGGTAACTCTCTTCGTCGTGTACTTCTTGCTTCTCTTCCAGGAGCAGCTGTTACATCTATCGATATTGATGGAGTATTACATGAGTTTGATACAATTCCTGGTGTTCGTGAAGATGTGATGCAAATCATTTTGAACATTAAAGGTATCGCAGTTAAATCTTATGTAAAAGACGAAAAGACTATTGAACTTGATGTTGAAGGTCCTGCTGAAGTTACAGCTGGAGACATTTTGACTGACAGTGATATCGAAATCGTAAATCCAGATCATTATCTTTTCACAATCGGAGAAGGTGCTTCATTTAAAGCGACTATGACTGTAAACAGTGGTCGTGGATATGTACCTGCTGATGAAAATAAGAAAGATAATGCTCCAGTTGGAACACTTGCTGTAGATTCTATTTATACACCAGTCACAAAAGTTAACTATCAAGTTGAACCTGCTCGTGTAGGAAGCAATGATGGTTTCGATAAATTAACCCTTGAAATCTTGACAAATGGAACTATTATTCCGGAAGATGCTTTAGGGCTTTCAGCACGCATTTTGACAGAACATCTTGATTTGTTTACAAATCTTACAGAGATTGCTAAAACTGCAGAAGTGATGAAAGAAGCTGATACTGAATCGGACGACCGTATTTTGGAACGTACGATTGAGGAACTTGACTTGTCTGTACGCTCATATAACTGTTTGAAACGTGCTGGTATCAATACTGTGCATGACTTGACAGAAAAATCTGAAGCTGAGATGATGAAAGTAAGAAATCTTGGACGCAAGAGTTTGGAAGAAGTGAAACTCAAACTCATTGATTTGGGTCTTGGATTAAAAGATAAATAAAGGAGGAATACATGGCTTACCGTAAACTAGGACGCACTAGCTCACAACGTAAAGCAATGCTTCGCGATTTGACAACTGACCTTTTGATCAACGAATCAATCGTGACAACTGAAGCTCGTGCTAAAGAAATCCGTAAAACTGTTGAAAAAATGATTACTCTAGGTAAACGTGGTGATTTGCATGCACGTCGTCAAGCTGCTGCTTTCGTACGTAATGAAATCGCATCTGAAAACTATGATGAAGCAACTGATAAGTATACTTCTACTACAGCACTTCAAAAATTGTTTTCAGAAATCGCACCTCGTTACGCAGACCGTAACGGTGGATACACTCGTATCCTTAAAACTGAACCACGTCGTGGTGATGCAGCGCCAATGGCGATCATCGAATTAGTATAAAATCATCAATTTTGTTGAGTGTTATGATGATGGAGCCTTGTGCTCTTAGTCTAGCTCTGGTCTACCGCTAGGACTTTTGTCCTAGCGGGAACACTCATCATAAGGTGATCGGGTAGACGCTTGTTTACGAAATTGTTTTTCTTTTAAGAACAATTTCGTAAGCAGGCGTTTTTTAGTTTTTTTATTGTAAATATGCTATACTGAGAAAAAAGAAAAATGAAGTTAGACTGTTTTTCTATGAATTCAAATATGGAGGGCTGATATGAAAGCTATTATAACTGTTGTTGGTAAAGATAAGGCTGGTATTGTTGCTGGTGTTGCGACTAAGATTGCTGAATTAGGGTTAAATATTGATGATATCTCACAGACTGTTTTAGACGATTTTTTTACGATGATGGCTGTAGTATCCAGTGATGAGAAACAAGATTTTACCTATTTAAGAAAAGAATTTGAAGCCTTTGGTCAGACCCTGAATGTTAAAATTAATATTCAGAGTGCTGCAATTTTTGATGCTATGTATAATATCTAGGAGGTATTTATGGATATTAGACAAGTTACCGAAACAATCGCAATGATTGAGGAGCAGAATTTTGATATCAGAACAATTACCATGGGAATCTCTCTACTTGATTGTATTGATTCAGATATTGATAAGGTTGCAGATAAAATATATGAAAAGATTACTACTAAGGCGGCAAATTTAGTTACTGTCGGTGATGAAATTGCTGCTGAGTTAGGTATTCCTATTGTCAATAAACGTGTATCGGTAACGCCAATTTCCTTAATTGGTGCTGCAACAGATGCAACGGACTATGTACCTTTAGCTAAAGCTCTCGACAGAGCTGCTAAAAAAATTGGTGTTGACTTTATCGGTGGCTTTTCTGCTTTGGTACAGAAAGGCTATCAAAAAGGTGATGAAATCCTCATCAACTCGATTCCTCGTGCTTTAGCTGAGACAGACAAAGTGTGCTCGTCTGTTAATATCGGTTCAACCAAGTCAGGAATCAATATGACCGCAGTTGCCGATATGGGACGAATCATTAAGGAAACTGCTAGTCTTTCGGATATGGGTGCTGCTAAATTAGTCGTTTTTGCCAATGCGGTCGAAGACAATCCCTTTATGGCGGGAGCCTTTCATGGTGTTGGCGAAGCTGATGTTATTATTAATGTTGGTGTGTCAGGCCCTGGTGTAGTCAAACGTGCTTTAGAAAAAGTTCGTGGCCAAAGCTTTGATGTAGTAGCTGAGACTGTTAAGAAGACAGCTTTCAAGATTACTCGGATTGGTCAATTAGTTGGACAGATGGCCAGTGAAAGACTAGGTGTTGATTTTGGTATTGTTGATTTAAGTTTAGCGCCGACTCCAGCAGTTGGTGACTCAGTGGCTCGTGTCCTCGAGGAAATGGGATTGGAAACAGTTGGAACACATGGAACAACTGCTGCTCTAGCTCTTTTAAATGATCAGGTGAAAAAGGGCGGAGTGATGGCCTGCAATCAAGTTGGTGGACTATCAGGTGCTTTTATCCCAGTTTCTGAGGACGAGGGGATGATTGCGGCAGTACAAAATGGTTCTCTCAATCTTGAAAAGCTAGAAGCCATGACGGCTATCTGTTCAGTTGGGTTGGATATGATTGCTATCCCTGAAGATACACCTGCCGAAACCATTGCGGCTATGATTGCGGATGAGGCAGCAATTGGTGTCATTAACATGAAAACAACAGCTGTCCGTATCATCCCTAAAGGGAAGGAAGGCGATATGATTGAATTTGGTGGCTTGCTAGGAACAGCCCCAGTTATGAAAGTTAATGGGGCTTCATCTGTCGACTTCATTGCTCGTGGAGGTCAAATTCCAGCTCCCATTCATAGTTTTAAAAATTAATCAAAAAATAAAATGATTTAAGTTCGGTTTAAGGATAAGCGTGTATACTCTAATCATTAAATAAAGACCTCCTAACTTTATTTAATAGAAATCCTAAACTTTTTCATAATAATCTCCTACAAAAGTCGCTCGTAAGAGTGGCTTTTGTTTTGTATGTTCAAAAAAATAGGAAAATAGCTTTGATTCTGGTCAGTTATTTTTTAATTGACTACTTTTTCGGAGTCAAAACAGCCTAAAACCTTGCCATGATTGGCTTTTTGAAAAATTATGGTATAATAGTAGTAGTTCTATTAGATGGAGTATGATTTTTGAGAAAAAGCTTTCGTGTAAAAAAAGAGAAAGATTTTGATGCCATATTTAAAAAAGGAGCAAGTGTAGCTAATCGAAAATTTGTTATTTATCGATTAGAAAACAATGAGAAACATTTTCGAGTCGGTTTGTCAGTCAGCAAGAAGTTAGGAAACGCTGTGACAAGAAATCAGATCAAGAGAAGAATTCGACATGTTCTTATTCAAAATAGTCATCAAATTGTTGATAATGTCGATTTTGTTGTAATTGCTCGAAAAGGCGTTGAGTTACTAGAATTTGCAGAAATTGAAAAAAATTTACTTCATGTTTTGAAATTAGCAAAGATTTACCAGGAAGGAAATGAGAGTGAAGAAGAAATTACAATTGACTAGTTTATTAGGTTTGTCCTTGTTGGTAATGACTGCTTGTGCAACTAGTGAAGTATCTGCGGATTCGGCAGACTTTTGGAGTAGACTTGTTTATTTTTTTGCTGAAACCATTCGTTTTTTGTCATTTGATGTCAGTATTGGTTTAGGGATTATTCTTTTCACAGTTTTGATTAGAACAATACTGCTACCAGTCTTTCAAACACAAATGGTAGCATCCAGAAAAATGCAAGAAGCGCAACCTCTTATAAAAGAACTGCGCGAACGTTATCCAGGTCGCGATATGGAAAGTCGCACTAAGCTCGATCAGGAAACACGTAAATTATTTAAAGAATTAGGTATTAAACAATCTGCATCATTCTGGCCACTATTGATTCAGATGCCGATTCTTTTGGCTCTTTTCCAAGCTTTATCAAACGTAGATTTTTTGAAGACTGGCCATTTCTTGTGGTTCAATCTAGGTGGAGCTGATACAACTTTCGTATTACCTATTTTAGCTGCCCTATTCACCTTCCTCAGTAGCTGGCTTTCAAATAAAGCTTTGCCTGAGAAAAATGGTGCAATGACAGGTATGATGTATGGGATGCCTGTTATCATCTTCTTGTTTGCAATATCTGCTCCAAGTGGTGTCGCTCTTTATTGGGCGGTTTCAAATGCTTATCAAGTATTGCAAACCTACCTTTTGAACAATCCATTCAAAATCATTGCAGAGCGTGAAGCGGATGTACAAGCTAAGAAGGATTTAGAAGTTAAGAAAAGAAAAGCTCTAAAGAAAGCACAGAAAAAGAAAAAATAAGGAGAAATCTGATAATGGTATTATTTACAGGTTCAACAGTTGAAGAAGCAATCCAAAATGGATTGAATGAATTAAATATTCCGAGAATGAAGGCTCATATCAAAGTTGTTTCGAGAGAGAAAAAAGGATTTTTTGGACTTTTTGGTAAAAAACCAGCTCAAGTTGATATTGAAGCAATCAGTGAGACAACCGTTGTAAAAGCAAATCAGCAGGCAATCAAAGGTGTTCCGAAAGAAATTAATGATCAAAACGATCCAGTTAAAACAGTCAGTGAAGCGACAGTTGATTTGGGACATGTAGTTGCAGCTATCAAGAAAATTGAAGAAGAAGGCCAAGAAATTTCTGAAGATGTTAAGGCTGAAATTCTTAAGAATGATAAAAAAGCCAGCACGATTTTAGAAGAAACAGGCCATATTGAAGTTTTAAGAGAATTGCAACCTGAAGAAGCTCAAGATGAAATTGATGCTGAAAAAGACAGTGATTTAGAAAACCTTGGTTTGAAAGTTGAGCCGACTTATGACACTGAAAAGGTTGTTGAAGAAGTAACCAATTATGTTCAAGCAATCATCGATGATATGGATGTTGAGGGAACTATTTCTAGCACCTCTAACCGTCGCTCTATCAACATGCAAATTGATACAAATGAGCCAGGCCGTATCATTGGTTACCATGGTAAGGTTTTGAAATCCCTTCAACTTTTGGCACAAAATTACCTCTACAACCGTTATTCAAAAACTTTCTACATTACTATCAACGTGAATGATTATGTTGAACATCGTGCAGAAGTGTTGCAGAGCTATGCCCAGAAATTAGCTACACGTGTCTTGGAAGAAGGACGTAGTCAAATGACGGATCCAATGTCAAGCAGCGAGCGTAAAATTATCCATCGTATCATCTCACGAATGGAAGGTGTTACTAGCTACTCTGAAGGTGACGAGCCAAATCGTTACGTTGTAGTTGACACAGAATAAAAAATGAAAAATCAGGGGAAACCTGATTTTTTTCTAACGAAAGAAGAAATAAAATGAAAGAAATCAAGGACTATCTTGCTTATCAAGGGGAACAGTACCGGAATCCTGAAAAAGCAGGAGCTGAAAAGGATAAAATGCTAGACCTGCGTCAAAAAGGGCAGGAAGCGCGAAAGGCATTTACTCACCTAGCGGAATGTTTTCAAGCTAGGCATTCCGATTGGAATTTACACCCAACCAGTCAATGGATGAATCAAGCGCAGAGATTACGACCACATTTCTGGGTTTATTTACAGAGAGAGGGGCATGTAACAGAGCCCATGATGGCTCTTCGTTTGTATGGAAATCAGAATGATTGGGGAATCTCTATAGAAGTCAGCTTTGTAGAGAGAAAGAAAGATGAGACTACCTTGTCAAAACAGGCTAAAGTCTTGGATGTTCCGGTGGTCGAGGGAATTTATTATTGGGTTCAGAAAAACGACGAGAGTTACCGAGTGCAAGCTACCGAGGAGAATAGACAACTTTTAAGACAACAATTATCCAATCAGGAGATTCGTAAGGTTTTAGTAAAAGTTGATATTCCAGTAGCCGATGAAGATACTATAGATAAGGTTCTAGATAAACTTGATAGAGGTTTTGAAAACCTATCACCTTACTATCAAGCGACTAGAAATTAGCCTAATCGGCTGAGTCAGTTTATAGTAAATTGTTTTATTGCTATTCTAGGTATTTTTTCATATAATAGTAAAATAGGACACGTGGTATACTTATCACCTCAAAGAGAAAGGAAATTCTATGTCAAATTTATCTGTTAATGCGATTCGTTTTCTAGGTATTGACGCTATCAACAAAGCAAACTCAGGTCACCCAGGGGTGGTGATGGGTGCTGCTCCGATGGCATACAGCCTATTCACTAAAGAACTTCGTATCAATCCAGCTCAACCAAACTGGATCAACCGCGACCGTTTTATTCTTTCAGCAGGTCATGGTTCAATGCTCCTTTATGCCCTTCTTCACCTTTCTGGTTTTGAAGATGTGAGCATGGATGAGGTAAAGAACTTCCGTCAATGGGGCTCTAAAACACCAGGTCACCCAGAATTTGGGCATACTGCAGGGGTTGATGCAACAACAGGACCTCTAGGACAAGGGATTGCGACTGCGACAGGTTTTGCACAAGCGGAACGTTTCCTTGCAGCTAAGTATAACCGTGAAGGATATAATATCTTTGATCACTATACATATGTTATCTGTGGAGATGGCGACTTGATGGAAGGTGTCTCAAGCGAAGCTGCTTCTTATGCAGGTTTGCAAAAACTTGACAAGCTGGTTGTTCTTTATGATTCAAATGATATCAACTTGGATGGTGAGACAAAAGATTCATTCACAGAAAGTGTTCGTGATCGTTACAAGGCTTATGGTTGGCATACAGCCTTGGTTGAAGATGGAACCGACCTTGAAGCTATTCATGCTGCTATTGAAGAAGCTAAGGCTTCAGGAAAGCCATCTTTGATTGAAGTCAAAACTGTTATTGGTTATGGTTCTCCAAACAAACAAGGAACGAATGCAGTACACGGTGCCCCTCTTGGAGCTGATGAAACTGCTGCAACTCGCCAAGCACTTGGTTGGGACTACGAACCGTTTGAAATTCCAGCAGAAGTATACGCAGACTTTAAAGAAAATGTTGCAGACCGTGGTGCTTCAGCCTATGAAGCATGGACAAGACTAGTTGCAGATTATAAAGAAGCTCACCCAGAACTTGCTGCAGAAGTTGAAGCAATCATCGAAGGGCGCGATCCAGTTGAATTGACTCCAGAAGACTTTCCAGCTTTAGAAAATGGCTTCTCTCAAGCGACTCGTAACTCAAGTCAAGATGCCTTGAATGTTGTAGCAGCTAAGTTGCCAACCTTCTTGGGTGGATCAGCCGACCTCGCTCATTCAAATATGACTTACATCAAAACAGACGGACTTCAAGACGATGCAAATCGCTTGAATCGTAACATCCAATTTGGTGTTCGTGAATTTGCAATGGGTACTGTCTTGAACGGAATGGCTCTTCACGGTGGTCTTCGTGTTTACGGAGGAACTTTCTTCGTCTTCTCAGACTATCTTAAAGCAGCAGTTCGTTTGTCAGCCTTGCAAGGTCTTCCAGTGACTTATGTCTTCACACACGATTCAATCGCGGTTGGTGAAGATGGACCAACTCACGAACCAATAGAGCACTTAGCAGGACTTCGTGCGATTCCAAACCTTAATGTTTTCCGTCCAGCAGATGCGCGTGAAACCCAAGCAGCATGGTATCTAGCAGTGAAGAGTGAGACAACACCAATTGCCCTCGTCTTGACTCGTCAAAACTTGACCGTTGAGGAAGGAACAGACTTTGATAAAGTTGCAAAAGGTGCATATGTTGTCTACGAAAATGCGGCAGACTTTGACACGATTTTGATTGCAACAGGTTCAGAAGTGAATCTTGCTGTTGCGGCTGCTAAGGAATTAGCAAGTCAAGGTGGAAAAGTTCGTGTAGTCAGCATGCCATCTACAGATGTTTTTGATGCACAAGATGTAGCATACAAAGAAGAAATCCTACCAAATGCAGTTCGACGCCGTGTGGCAGTCGAAATGGGAGCAACTCAAAACTGGTACAAATATGTTGGCCTTGATGGAGCAGTTCTCGGTATTGATACCTTTGGAGCGTCTGCACCAGCTCCAAAAGTTTTGGCAGAATATGGATTTACAGTTGAAAACTTAGTGAAAATTGTAAACAACTTGAAATAATAAAAATCAGAGCTTTGCTCTGATTTTTATTAACCTAAAACCAAGGTGTAATCTTGTAAAAATAGTTTAAATTTGATATAGTAGTTTTATCTAAATTACAAAGGAGAAAATACTATGGATGCAAATTTAACATTTGTGATTATGCTTGTAGTCATGTTTGGATTGATGTTCTTTATGCAACGTTCTCAAAAGAAACAAGCTGAAAAACGCATGGAGAGTCTCAACAAACTTCAAAAAGGCTACGAAGTTATTACTATCGGTGGTTTATACGGTACAGTCGACGAAGTTGATACCGAAAACAGAACGATCGTACTTGATGTAGACGGAGTTTACTTGACTTTCGAATTAGGAGCAATTAGAACAGTTTTGCCAGTTAAAGAAGCTGTCACACCTGAAGGTACAGTTGTCGAAGGTGAAAGTGCGATCGAAGAATAAAACGGGGTGAATCTCATTCCCGTTTTTCTATGAAGATGAGGAATAATGATGAAAAAGATTGTTTTTGTTTGCCTTGGTAATATTTGCCGAAGTCCTATGGCAGAATTTGTGATGAAATCCTTAACTGATGATTATGTGATTGAAAGTAGAGCAACTTCTTCTTGGGAACACGGAAATCCAATTCACGAAGGGACTCAAGAAATCTTTAAATCTCACAAGATTCCTTATAATTCATCAAAAACATCGCAACAAATCTCTAAGGATGATTTTGAATATTTTGATTATATCATTGGAATGGATGAGTCTAATCTTCTCGATCTGACTCGCATGTGTCCTCAAAGCCAGAAACACAAGATAGAGGCATTCGCTTCTGAAGGTGTTCTGGATCCTTGGTATACAGGAGACTTTGATGAAACTTATGATCGGGTTTTAACAGGTTGTAAAGCTTGGCTAGCACGTTTAGAAAATGAGGCAAAAAATGGATAATATAAAGAAATTCTATGATAGATACAGTGTCTATATAACGCGTCCTCGTTTAGAAATTGCGACAGTAGTGGTCATAGCTCTTTGCGCGATATTCGTATTTGTAGGGAACATGCCTAAGCAAGGAGTATTAAAATTGGATGGAGATTCCTTAGTATATGACGGAAGTATCGTTCGTGGAAAGATGAATGGCAAAGGGACCCTGACTTTCGCAAATGGTGATACCTACACTGGGGAATTCAAAAATGGCGCATTTAACGGCAAAGGAACCTACCAAGCTAAGGAAGGCTGGGTTTATGAAGGTGACTTTGTTAATGGCCAGGCTGAAGGTAAAGGAAAACTGACTACTGAGCAAGATGTAGTCTATGAAGGTGATTTTAAACAAGGTCTCTTTCAACAAGCGCAATAACCTCCTCTTAGAGGGGGTATTATACTGCGTAAACAGAAAGCGCTTACATGGAAATTGAGATGCTTTACAATACCTTTTTACAATGGAATTTGTGAAAAATAAAAGTTTTATTGAATTATTCACAAAGTGGGAGTGTAAAAGTGCATGTGTAGGCATGTACAAAAATATTTTCACAAGGAAATAAAAAAAGTTTGTGAAATTTCTATGAAACTGTTTACAAATTTTGGAAAAAGAGGTATAATAAGATTGTGAAAAAATTAACAATGGATTTACAATCCTTGAAAGCTATGGAGGAAAATATGGCTGATAAAAAAACTGTAACACCAGAGGAAAAGAAACTCGCTGCTGAAAAGCATGTCGACGGTTTGGTGCAAAAAGCTTTGGTTGCTCTTGAAGAAATGCGTAAACTTGACCAAGATCAAGTCGATTATATCGTAGCAAAAGCTTCAGTTGCAGCACTTGATGCTCACGGAGAATTGGCTCTACATGCCTTTGAAGAAACAGGACGTGGAGTATTTGAAGATAAAGCAACTAAGAACCTATTTGCTTGTGAGCACGTAGTAAACAACATGCGCCACACTAAAACAGTTGGTGTTATCGAAGAAGATGATGTAACAGGATTGACTCTTATCGCTGAACCAGTTGGTGTTGTTTGTGGTATCACTCCAACAACTAACCCTACTTCAACAGCAATCTTTAAAGCATTGATTTCATTGAAGACTCGTAATCCTATTGTCTTTGCATTCCACCCATCAGCTCAAGAATCATCAGCTCACGCAGCTCAAATCGTTCGTGATGCAGCGATTAAAGCAGGTGCTCCTGAGAACTGTATACAGTGGATTACTGAACCATCTATGGAAGCAACTAGCGCATTGATGAACCACGAAGGTGTTGCGACAATCCTTGCGACAGGTGGTAATGCCATGGTTAAAGCGGCTTACTCATGTGGTAAACCAGCTCTTGGGGTAGGTGCCGGAAACGTTCCAGCTTATGTTGAAAAATCAGCTAACATCCGCCAAGCTGCTCACGATATCGTAATGTCTAAATCATTTGATAACGGTATGGTCTGTGCATCTGAACAAGCGGTTATCATCGATAAAGAGATTTACGATGAATTCGTAGCAGAGTTCAAATCATATCACACTTACTTTGTAAACAAAAAAGAAAAAGCTCTTCTTGAAGAATTCTGCTTCGGCGTGAAAGCAAACAGCAAAAACTGTGCTGGTGCAAAATTGAACGCTGACATCGTTGGTAAACCAGCAACTTGGATTGCAGAGCAAGCAGGATTTACTGTTCCAGAAGGAACAAACATTCTTGCTGCAGAATGTAAAGAAGTTGGTGAAAACGAGCCATTGACTCGTGAAAAATTGTCACCAGTTATCGCAGTTTTGAAATCTGAAAGCCGTGAAGATGGTATTGCTAAAGCTCGTCAAATGGTTGAATTTAACGGACTTGGACACTCAGCTGCCATCCACACTGCTGATGAAGAATTGACTAAAGAATTTGGTAAAGCTGTTAAAGCTATTCGTGTTATCTGTAACTCACCTTCTACTTTCGGTGGTATCGGGGACGTTTACAATGCCTTCTTGCCATCATTGACACTCGGATGTGGTTCTTATGGACGTAACTCAGTTGGGGATAACGTTAGCGCCATTAACCTCTTGAATATCAAAAAAGTCGGAAGACGGAGAAATAACATGCAATGGATGAAACTTCCTTCAAAAACATACTTTGAACGTGATTCAATTCAATACCTTCAAAAATGTCGTGACGTTGAGCGTGTCATGATCGTTACTGACCATGCTATGGTAGAGCTTGGCTTCCTTGATCGTATCATCGAACAACTTGACCTTCGTCGCAATAAGGTTGTTTACCAAATCTTTGCAGATGTAGAACCAGATCCAGATATCACTACAGTTGAACGTGGTACTGAGATTATGCGTGCCTTCAAACCAGATACAATCATCGCTCTTGGTGGTGGATCACCAATGGATGCTGCTAAAGTAATGTGGCTCTTCTACGAGCAACCAGAAGTGGACTTCCGTGACCTTGTACAAAAATTCATGGATATCCGTAAACGTGCCTTCAAATTCCCATTACTTGGTAAGAAGACTAAATTCATCGCTATCCCAACTACATCTGGTACAGGATCTGAAGTAACTCCATTTGCCGTTATCTCTGATAAAGCGAACAACCGTAAATACCCAATCGCTGACTACTCATTGACACCAACTGTGGCAATCGTAGACCCTGCTTTGGTATTGACAGTTCCTGGATTTGTTGCTGCTGATACTGGTATGGACGTATTGACTCACGCGACTGAAGCTTACGTATCACAAATGGCTAGCGACTACACTGACGGTCTTGCTCTTCAAGCGATTAAACTCGTATTTGAAAACCTTGAAAGTTCAGTTAAGAATGCAGACTTCCATTCACGTGAGAAAATGCATAACGCTTCAACTATTGCTGGTATGGCCTTTGCTAATGCCTTCCTAGGTATTTCTCACTCAATGGCTCACAAGATTGGTGCACAATTCCACACAGTTCACGGACGTACAAATGCAATCTTGCTTCCATACGTTATCCGTTACAATGGTACACGCCCAGCTAAGACAGCTACATGGCCTAAGTACAACTACTACCGTGCAGATGAGAAATATCAAGATATCGCTCGTATGCTTGGACTTCCAGCTTCTACTCCGGAAGAAGGAGTTGCATCTTATGCTAAAGCTGTTTACGAACTCGGTGAGCGCGTAGGTATCGAAATGAACTTCAAAGCACAAGGTGTTGACGAGAAAGAATGGAAAGAACATTCACGTGAATTGGCCTTCCTTGCTTATGAAGATCAATGTTCGCCTGCAAACCCACGTCTTCCAATGGTTGATCATATGCAAGAAATCATCGAAGATGCTTACTATGGTTACAAAGAAAGACCAGGACGTCTTAAATAATTGATTATCAGTCAGAGGCAGGAGTAATCCTGTCTCTTTTTATAGTTTTTCAAAATAGAAGAGGTTAAAAGTTTAACAAAAAAATTTTGTAAATAACTATAAAGATGTATGTTGATAGACTTTTGACAAAGGGAATCTATATAAAATTGTGTATCTAGAAAGTAGAAAACTGAAGTGAAAATCAACGTCAGCGCTTGCAATAAAACTAAAATAGTTATATAATAGGTTTGTTGAAAGGTGATTTGTAGTGATTCAAGTTACTCTTTTCACAATAAAATTTTCATGATTTTCATAAGGAGGAAATCACTAATGGTAGTTAAAGTTGGTATTAACGGTTTCGGTCGTATCGGACGTCTTGCTTTCCGTCGTATCCAAAACGTAGAAGGTGTTGAAGTTACTCGCATCAACGACCTTACAGATCCAGTAATGCTTGCACACTTGTTGAAATATGACACAACTCAAGGTCGTTTCGACGGTACTGTGGAAGTTAAAGAAGGTGGATTCGAAGTTAACGGTAAATTCGTTAAAGTTTCTGCTGAACGCGATCCAGAACAAATCGACTGGGCTAACGACGGTGTAGAAATCGTTCTTGAAGCAACTGGTTTCTTTGCTACTAAAGCAGCTGCTGAAAAACACTTGCATGCTGGTGGTGCTAAGAAAGTTGTTATCACTGCTCCTGGTGGATCAGATGTTAAAACAGTCGTATTTAACACTAACCACGATATTCTTGATGGTACTGAAACAGTTATCTCAGGTGCTTCATGTACTACAAACTGCTTGGCTCCAATGGCTAAAGCTCTTCAAGATAACTTCGGTGTTGTTGAAGGATTGATGACTACTATCCACGCTTACACTGGTGACCAAATGATCCTTGACGGTCCACACCGTAAAGGTGACCTTCGTCGTGCTCGTGCTGGTGCTGCTAACATCGTTCCTAACTCAACTGGTGCTGCTAAAGCAATCGGTTTGGTTATCCCTGAATTGAACGGTAAATTGGACGGAGCTGCACAACGCGTTCCTACTCCAACTGGATCAGTTACTGAATTGGTAGTTGTTCTTGAAAAGAACGTCACTGTTGATGAAGTAAATGCAGCTATGAAAGCTGTAGCTAACGAATCATACGGTTACACTGAAGATCCAATCGTTTCTTCAGACGTTGTAGGTATGTCTTACGGATCATTGTTTGACGCAACTCAAACTAAAGTTCTTGACGTTGACGGTAAACAATTAGTTAAAGTTGTATCATGGTACGACAACGAAATGTCTTACACTGCACAACTTGTTCGTACTCTTGAATACTTCGCAAAAATTGCTAAATAATTTCTGAGTCGATAAAAGCAAGGCCAACTGGTCTTGCTTTTTTTGTATATATGAAAAAATGAGGCTGGGACAAAAGTCCTAGCCTCTCAATTGTCTTTGGATTGTGGAGCAAGACGCAGTGGTTGAGTGGGCTCTACTACGCTGATTTCATCAGCTTTTACAGCCTTACTCAATTGTGCGGAGGTGGAACGACGAAATCGAATTCTAACGAATTACCGATTTCTGTCCCACTCTCATTTTGTTTTATTTCTCTTTCAAATGAATCTGATAGAGCAGTAAAGCTTAGTTGTTTTAAAGTCAGAGGGTGGATAAAGGATAGTTTATATGCGTGAAGCATTAGTCTGCTAGTTCTAGAACTTGGATTATAGAGGGGGTCTCCAGCGATTGGATGGTTGTGGTGAGATAGGTGGACTCGAATCTGATGAGTACGTCCTGTTTTTAATCTACACTGAACGAGACTGGTTTTGTTTTGAAATTGTTTTAACCGAGTTACATGAGTTTCGGCGTATTGACCGTTTTTTTGATCCACAATTCTTTTTCTACGATCGTGACGATTGCGACCGATTTTATCTCGGAAGATCAAGTCCTTAGCCTCTAATCTTCCATCAACCAGAGCCCAGTATTCTCGAGAAATCTCTTTCTTTTCTAATAAGCGATTAAGGATAGGCAGAATGAATGGATTCTTCGCAAACAGTACGAGACCACTTGTTTCCATATCTAGTCTATGAACAACATAGCAAGTTTGACCAACATAGGCGCTGACATGATTGAGAAGAGCTATCTCATCGGGCTGATTCCCATGTGTCTTCATACCCTCGGGTTTATTGACGATAATTAAATACTGATCTTGATAGACTTCTTCGACAAGTTTGGGGTTTCCCCAGAGAATTTCTTTTGTAGGATAATCTTCCTCGTCGAAAATCAATTGGCACTCATCTCCGGCCTTGACCGTTTGATGCCAATGGACTTCTTTTTGATTAACGAGAATGTGTTTCTTGATTCTCAAAAAGTGCCTGATTTTTCGAGGAATTAACAGCTGTTCTTCTAGGAAAAATTTGACGGTCATTTCAGGTAGAGAATCTGGGATTATAAAGGTAATTTTCATACAGATATTGTAACAAAAAATGGTGTATTTGGACAGGGCAACCAGCAAAATTCTTGTCTTCCTATGGGGAAGATGATAAAATATACGCATGAAATTAGATACATTATTTGAAAAATTTCTTTCCTTATTTAAGAAAGAAGAATCTGAAATTGAAGAAACAGAGATTAACGAAGTTGACTATGAAGAAAATGAGTCAAGTAATTTAAGACGTTCAAGAGGGGGGCGAAAGAAGACCGGTGCAGTTGGCCCTATTCGAAAATTTTGGCGTCGCTATCACTTGACCAAAATTTTTCTGATTCTAGGACTCAGCGCCAGCTTGTTTGTCGGAGTCTATCTATTTGCTTTAGCAAAATCAACAAATGTTACCGACCTGCAAAACGCCCTGAAAACTCGGACCTTGATTTTTGATAGGGAGGAAAAAGAAGCAGGTGCTCTGTCAGGACAAAAAGGAACCTATGTTGAGCTTGCTGATATTAGTGAAGATTTGCAGAATGCTGTTATTGCGACAGAAGATAGAAGCTTCTATAAGAACGATGGTATTAATTATGCTCGTTTCTTCCTAGCAATAGTAACGGGCGGGCGCTCAGGGGGTGGCTCCACAATTACCCAACAATTAGCGAAGAATGCCTATCTTTCTCAAGACCAGACTGTTCAGAGAAAGGCAAAAGAATTCTTTCTAGCTTTAGAATTGACAAAAAAATACAGCAAAAAAGAAATTCTAACCATGTACTTGAACAATGCCTACTTCGGAAACGGAGTTTGGGGTGTTGAAGATGCAAGTAAAAAATACTTTGGGGTTTCAGCTTCTCAACTGACACTTGATGAAGCCGCAACCTTGGCAGGAATGCTCAAAGGACCGGAATTATATAACCCTATCAATTCTATTGAAGATTCTACTAATCGTAGGGATACCGTCTTACAGAACATGGTAGCTGCTGGTTATATTGATAAGAACAAAGAAGAGGAAGCTTTGGGTGTTGATATGGCATCTCAGCTACAAGATGCTTATGAAGGGAAAGTTTCAGACTACCGATATCCATCCTATTTTGATGCAGTTGTTAATGAAGCAATTGAAAAGTACAATCTAACAGAAGAAGAAATTGTGAACAACGGCTATCGTATATATACGGAACTAGATCAAAATTACCAAGCTAACATGCAGGTCATTTATGAAAACACTTCTCTATTCCCAACAGCAGAAGATGGAACTCATGCTGAGTCGGGTAGTGTTGCTCTAGAACCAAAAACAGGAGGAGTTAGAGGAGTTGTTGGTCGTGTAGCAGGGGATGATAAAGCTGGTTTCCGAAATTTCAACTATGCAACTCAATCAAAAAGAAGTCCAGGTTCAACGATTAAGCCTTTAGTTGTTTACACGCCAGCAGTTGAAGCTGGATGGGCTCTTAATAAAGAGTTGGATAATCATACCATGGAGTATGGCGATTACAAGGTAGATAATTACGCAGGAATCAAGACGTCTCCAGAAGTTCCGATGTACCAAGCTTTAGCTGAATCGCTAAATCTTCCTGCAGTAGCAACAGTTAAGGAGCTTGGGATTGATAAGGCTTTTGAATCAGGCGAGAAATTTGGACTAAACTTGACGAACGTAGACCGTGTCTTAGGTGTTGCTCTGGGGGGTGGTGTAGAAACAAATCCGCTCCAGATGGCACAGGCTTATGCAGCATTTGCAAACGACGGTTTGATGCCAGAAGCACATTTTATTACTCGCATTGAAAATGCAAGTGGACAAGTAATTGCCACTCACAAAAATTCTCAAAAACGCGTAATAGATAAATCCGTAGCTGATAAAATGACTAGTATGATGCTAGGAACCTTTACAAATGGTACAGGAATAAGTTCGTCACCAGATGGTTATGTTATGGCGGGGAAAACAGGTACAACAGAAGCGGCTTTCAACCCTGTGTATACAAGTGACCAGTGGGTTATTGGGTACACGCCTGATGTCGTCATTAGTCATTGGCTTGGTTTTCCGACTACTGATGAAAATCATTATCTAGCAGGTTCGACATCCAATGGAGCTGCTCATATTTTTAGAAGTATGGCAGAAACAATTCTTCCTTATACGCCGGGAACTACCTTTAAAGTTGAAAATGCCTATAAACTTAACGGGATTGCACCTGAAAATGTTCCAAGCCAGTCAACTGATAATGGAGGCACACAAACAAATGACTCAATCAGTGATATCCAAGGACGCGCTCAAAATCTTATAGATGAAGCAGAACGAGCAATTTCTGATGCTAAAATTAAAGAAAAAGCCAAAACTATCTGGGATACAATCGTAGATTTATTCCAATAAATCTTGAATGACAAGAATCAGTTCTTGTCATTTTTTGTATCCTGAAAAGCCTCAAAAATAATCTAAAAGAAATGTTAAAATATCCCAAGTATAAGTTTAGACAAGTATACAAGCAAAATAAAAAAGAAAGAGTTCTGTAAAACTTAGCTCTGATATACTGGATAAAGAAAAGGAGGGTAATGATGTTAGAAAAATATTACCATGAAGTAAAAGCCATCGTGCATAAGTGCCGAAAAGAGTACTATCTACATCTATGGGAAAAAGAAGATTGGGATCAAGAGGGAATGATTTGCCTTAACGAATTATTAGAAAACTACCCGGAATTCACCGAAAAAAGAGATAAACAATTCTACACCTATTTCAAAACAAAATTCCGAAACCGAATTTTAGACGCAGTTCGAAAACAAGAAAGTTATAAAAGAAGATTAGATCGGCAAGCATATGAAGAGGTCGGAGAAATTAGCCACCGATTAGGAGAAGGAGGTCTTCTGTTAGATGAGTCATATGCTTTACAAGAAGTACTTAAAGGATATAAAGCAGGATTAGGAAAAGAAAAATTGGAACTTTATGAGAGATTGATTGCTGATGAGAGATTTAAAGGAAGAAAAGCGATGTTAAAAGAGCTGAGACATGTGCTAAAAGATTTTTCGCCAAAAAGATAAAAAAAGTAGTCAAACCAGTTGACAAGCGTCAAAAAGTGTATATAATAGAAAGAGTTGAAAAAGCTCAGGGTCCGTTGGTCAAGGGGTTAAGACACCGCCTTTTCACGGCGGTAACACGGGTTCGAATCCCGTACGGACTATGGGT
>NZ_JAHDAP010000002.1 GCF_018499575.1 Streptococcus infantis | reverse complement strand
ACCCATAGTCCGTACGGGATTCGAACCCGTGTTACCGCCGTGAAAAGGCGGTGTCTTAACCCCTTGACCAACGGACCCTGAGCTTTTTCAACTCTTTCTATTATATACACTTTTACAATCTTGTCAACTAGTTTTTTTAAAATTAGTTGACAAGATTCTAGGTACACAAGTAGATGAGTAACTGATATTACAATTCAGCAATTTGATTCAAGTTTACTTCTGCTACTGTATCATTACCAAACATTGAAATAATCATTTTCACTTTGTTATTATCAATTTCAGTGATTTTTCCTGTGTAATCAGTAAAGGCACCATCAATGATTCGAACTGTTTGACCAACTTCAACATTGATATTGAATTCTTGAACCGTTTGTCCCATTGATACCAAGATATCTCTGATTTCTTGTTCCAATAGTGGAGTTGGTTTAGATCTGTTACCGTGTGACCCAACAAATCCAGTAACGTTTGGTGTGTTACGCACTACAAACCAAGCTTCATCTGTCATAACCATCTCTACAAGAACATAACCTGGGAAACGATTTTCTTCCACTTCTTTTTTCTTCCCATTTTTTTCAACTTGCACTGTTTGAGTTGGGATTTCAACACGTAAGATGTTATCCAACATATTGTATGTCTGTGCACGTTGCAAGAGATTTTCTTTTACTTTATTTTCATAACCAGAATATGTTTGTAGGACAAACCATCCTTTATCAAAACTATCCATCTTTTTTCCTTTCTTAATGGTAAACTTCTTTCAGCCTATTTATATTATCTTAAAAAATGTTAATGAATCGGATCAATCCGCTAACGATCAACTGATCAAAAATATAAATGATAACAACAAAGAAGGCAGTGTATTCCATGATAGATTTAAAATCTACCCAACTTTGTTTTCGTGTTGGCCAAGTTGTATCTCTAAGAAGTGTAAAGATATCCTTAATAAAACCCATTCTTTTCTCCTATCTCGTTTCTCGGTGTGTTGTGTATTTACCACAATGTTTACAAAATTTATTTACTTCTAAGCGAGTCGGTTTGGGATTCCCACTAATTTTAATCGAGTAATTTCGCGAACCACAAACCGCACAGGCTAAACTTGCTTTTTTAAGTGCCATAGCGCCTCCATCCTATCTATTATAACAAGAATCCTTGTCTTTGACAAGTTAAATTACACCTTGCGTTTTCCTATTTTTAAAATAAAAAAGCCTAGGAATAATCCTAGACTCTATTTTACATTATTTTCCGAGGTAGTATTCAGAAACAACGTTCAAATTTTCGTCAAATTCGAATACCAATGGTGGGAAGTTAGGGATTTCCACATCCATGATTTCATCGTCTGACAAGTGTTTGATGTGTTTTACAAGGGCACGGATTGAGTTACCGTGTGCTCCTACGAATACATTTTTACCGTCTTTAAGAGCTGGAGCGATTTTATCTTCCCAGAATGGAAGGGCACGTTCCAAAGTAACTTTCAAGTTTTCAGCATCTGGAATCACTGAGTCGTCAAGTGAAGCGTAACGACGGTCAGTGTGAGCTGAGTATTTGTCATCACGAGGCATTGCAGGAGGCAATACATCGTATGAACGACGCCAAATGTGAACTTGTTCATCACCAAATTGTTCAGCAGCTTCAGCTTTGTTTTTACCAGTCAAACCACCGTAGTGACGTTCGTTCAAGCGCCATGATTTTTCAACTGGAACCCAAAGTTGGTCAGATGCTTCAAGAGCAAGGTTAGTTGTTTTGATTGCACGTTTCAATACTGAAGTGTAAGCTTGGTCAAATTCAATACCAGCTTCTTTGATTAATTTACCAGCATCGATAGCTTGTTGAGTTCCTTTTTCAGAAAGATCTACGTCAGCCCATCCTGTGAAAAGGTTAGCTTTGTTCCATTCAGACTCACCGTGGCGAGCGAAAACCAATTTTACCATTAGTTGGATTCTCCTTTTATTTTTCGAGGTTTCCCTCGTTTATCTATTCTATTTTACACAATTTTTCACAAAAAAGCTAGTTAAAATCAACGAAAAAGAGAAGAGCGCTTCAACTCTTCTCTTAGATAATCATTTATCCTTCAATTTTAAATTGTTTCAAGCTTGCTAGGTACAAAGCCCCACCAATGACAAGGACAATTCCACCAATCCACCCAAGGAAAGGAATCAAGGCGACTACAGATCCAACGATAAATAGAATCGATGGTGCTAGTGAAATACGATTGTCATCCTTATAGTAGACAAGTGAGAGGATTCCAAGAATGAGGGTTGCAATTTTCACTAAAGAAAATACAACGAAAATAATTCCCAAAATAAGCCCTGCAGCATCTTCGTCTTCAGAAATGGCTGCAAGAAATACCATAAAAATTGGTAAGAAAGCTAAAATTGCCCCTGCAATAATACCAATAAAGCCATCTACTTGTGCTAGTGTTTTTGTCTTCATAAATATCTCCTTTTATTTTAATAAGGTATATTATACCATATTTTTATTAAAGTTTTTATTTTTTAAAAAAATACAGGAATTTCTCCTGTATTTTTGTTCGATTATTTAGCTTCAAATCCTTCTGCTACTGCGTCCGCAAAGTTTTCTTCTACGATGCTTGCACAGTGGTCACAGATGGTTGCGTTGTAGCTACGTTCTGCTGTACTTGGATCGATACGACGGCAACGGTCACAAACCTCACCAGCTGCACGTTCAACAGTGAAGGAAACATCTTCGAAGGCCACTGCATCTTCTGGAGCTGAACCTTCTGCAATGGTCAACTCTGAAACAATCAAGAGTTGAGCAACATTGCTATCCACTGCGCCAAGAAGAGTCTTCACTACTTCATTGGGATAAACTGTCAAATGAGCTTCAAGAGATTTACCGATCACTTTTTCATTACGAGCTTCTTCCAAGGCTTTTTGCGCTTGACCACGGAAGTCCATAAAAGCTGACCAAGTGTCTAAGATTTCTTCTTGGTTCGCAAATGTCTGTGCTTCTGGCAACTCTGATAATTGAACGAAGTCTTCTGCTTCAAACTCAAGATATGACCAGATTTCTTCCGCAGTATGAGGAAGAATTGGAGTCAAGAGCTTAGTAATTTTGACAAGGATGTCATAGAATACAGTTTGCATTTGACGGCGTTCAAGAGATTTTGCGCCTTCAATGTATACAACATCTTTGGCAAAATCAAGGTAGAAGGCTGACAAATCAACGTTGATAAAGTTCACCAAGGCCTTATAGATTGTTAAGAATTCGAAGTTTGCATAAGCATCACGAATGATCTTAACAAGTTGGTTAAAGCGAATGGTCATGTACTTATCAACGGAACGAAGTTCTTCGTAAGCGACTGAATCTTCAGATGGGTTAAAGTCAGATGTGTTAGCAATCAAGAAACGAAGGGTGTTACGGATCTTACGATAAGTTTCAGAGACTTGGCTCAAGATATCCATTGAGATACGCACGTCGTTGCTTGAATCAACACTGGTTACCCAGAGACGCAAGATTTCCGCACCAAATTGTTTTTCAACATCGCTTGGAGCAATGGTATTTCCAAGAGATTTAGACATCTTCTCACCTTTACCATCCAAAGCAAAACCTTGCGACAAGATTTGTTTGTATGGTGCGACGCCATGGTTAGCTACAGAGGTGATGAGTGATGAGTTGAACCAACCACGGTATTGGTCGGAACCCTCAAGATAAAGATCTGCTGGATATTTGAGTTCTGGACGGTTAACCACGACACCATTCCATGACGAACCTGAGTCAAACCATACATCCATGATGTCTGTTTCTTTCTTGAACTCACCATTTGGCGAACCTGGATGGGTAAATCCTTCTGGCAAGAGGTCTTTGGCATCACGTTCCCACCAGATAATTGAACCATGTTCTTCAAAGAGTTGAGCTACATGCTCGATGGTTTCAGCTGTCATGATTGGTGTTCCGTCTTCTGCATAGAAGATTGGAAGTGGCACACCCCAAGCACGTTGACGTGAGATAACCCAGTCACCACGGTCACGGATCATGTTGTAAAGACGGACTTTACCCCACTCTGAGTGGAACTTGACTTTTTCAATTTCGTCCAAGATTTCTTGACGGAATTTCGATACAGATGCAAACCATTGTGGAACTGCACGCCAGATGATTGGTTTTTTCGTACGCCAGTCAAATGGGTAGGAGTGAGAGATTTCTTCTTGGGCAAGTAGCAAATCACCAAGTTTTTCAATAACCGTTGGCACAACCTTGTCGTAGAATTGACCTTCGAACTCTGCACCTGCATTGGCCATCATGATCCCGCGTTCGTTAACAGTCACGGCAACTTCTAGACCATTGGCAACACCGACATTGTAGTCGTCCTCACCAAAACCAGGGGCTGTATGGACAATACCTGTACCAGAGTCAGTTGTAACGTGATCACCAAGAATCACCAACTCATCTACAGCTGTATCCCATGGGTGTTCTGTCACGATGTGGTTGAGGTCTTGACCACGATAAGTTGCCAAAACTTGAACATCCGCCCAACCGAATTTCTCAGATAAGCTGTTCAACAATTCTGAAGCCACGACAAACTTACGGGTTTCGCCAGTTGGTTGTACCAATACGTAATCAATATCCGCACCAACAGTCAGACCACGAGAAGCAGTGATGGTAAATGGAGTTGTTGTCCAAACGACGATGTAAGTATCTGTATCAAGGACACCTTTACCATCTTTTACCTTGTTGGCATAGTAAAGGGACGTAGAAACCAAGTCATGGTATTCAATTTCCGCTTCGGCAAGCGCAGACTCAGATGACCAAGACCAATAAACAGGCTTCGCTCCACGGTAGATATAGCCTTTATTCGCCATTTCACCAAAGACACGGATTTGCGCTGCTTCATAGTCAGGAGTTAGTGTTACATATGGATTTTCCCAGTCACCTGAAACACCCAAGCGCTTAAAATCTTCGCGTTGTTTATCTACTTGAGACAGAGCGTATTCACGGCAAAGTTTCAAGTACTCAACCAAGTCCATCTCTTTGCGTTTAACGCCTTGTTTTGCCAAAACTTGCTCAATTGGCAGACCATGAGTGTCCCAACCTGGAATATATGGTGCGTAAAATCCTGACATAGACTTAGAACGAACAATGATATCTTTTGAAATCTTGTTCATGGCATGTCCGACGTGGATGTTCCCGTTAGCGTATGGAGGGCCATCATGAAGAGTGAAATGTGGTTTTCCTTCATTTAATTCTTGACGACGTTGGTAAAGTTTAGCTTCGTCCCACTCTTTTTGCCATACTGGCTCTTTGGTTGGAAGTCCGGCACGCATTGGAAATTCTGTTTTCCCAAGGTTTAGTGTTTCTTTTAGTTTCATGATTACTCCTTAATGTAAATTGACAATATAAAAACCACGACTCGCAAAAAGGACGAAAATCGTGGTACCACCTTTGTTCGGAAAAAGACCTAGTCTCTTTCCCTCTTTTCCCGTAACGTGGGCAACGTCAAATCTTACTATTTTCAGATTTGATACTAAGAGAGGATAAATTTACCAACAGGGATTGTAGGACTTCCACCATCTCCTACTCGCTAGAAATTTGATTGATAAATTCTTGTTCTCTAATGAGATTCTTATAAAATTAAAACTGACTCTTGTTGATTGTTTGGATCGTCTTGAGATTCATTCTCATACGATTGTTCGACAGGAGTTTCAGCAACCGGCTGAAGTTCAACTTCAGTTTCAGTTGACTCTTCAGTAGCTTGTTCAGCCTCTAACAATTCTTTGTTAGCTGCTTCAATACGTGCCTGAAGTTCCGCAACTTCTTCTGGAGAAAATTGACGAGTCATGTCAATTGGCTCTTCATCATGGTATGAAGATACATCTTCACCTAGAACTTCTTGGACGACTTCCTTGAAAGCTTCGTCGCTAGTTTGCAAATATGTTGCAGTCGGACGCAAAATTTCTTCCCAATCTGATGAATCAACAATAGCCAACTGACTTTCGATTGTTGATTTCAAACGTTGGTGGAAGACGCGGCTCTTGTTCTTCAATTCTTCTGTTTCCACAGCAACTTTTTTAGCATTATCTGTAGCTTGTCGCAAAATTTCATTGGCTTTATATTTAGCTTCATCAAGTAAACGTTGAGCATCTTGCTCAGCCTGCTTAATGATGTTATTAGAGCGGTCATTCGCAGCTTGTTTTACACGTTCAGCTGTATCTTGAGCAATCAAAACTGACTGACTCAATGAATCTTTGATTTCGTCAAAATAAGATAGACGCTCTTCTAAATTTTTAATGTGCTGTTCTTTTTCATGATTACTACGAACCAAATCTTCATAGTCACGAACAACAATATCTAAAAATTCATCAACTTCTTCACGGTTAAAACCTCTAAACTGAACGCCAAAGGTTTTATCCTTAATTTCTAACGATGTAATTGGCATATTTTTCCTCACTTAATTAATAAAAAATAGAATCATTGATTGCTTCTGGTTCCTGCTCGTTTGTTACTGTTCTCTTAGGAATATCATTCGTATAATAGGAAAGACGTTCTTCTAGTTTTTTGATATAGAGTTCAGCTTCATCTTTAGATCGAATCATTTCCTCTAATTCAAAATATATCTTATCTAGAAATAGGTCAACCTCTTCCTGATCGTAACCTCTGAATGTTCTTGAGAATTCCTTGTCAGTAATATCTTGTGGTGTAATTGACATGTTTATTCTCACTTGCTTAATAGTAGCTGGACTGTTAATTTTTTCTTATCCTTTTTGGTCTGACCGTTTTCTTTAAGTAAAATCATTCGTCCAAAGCGTCTGACACTGATTAAATCACCAATTTTTACCGGATAGTCAGATTTTTCAACTATGTGATAGTTGACCTGAACCAACTTTTTTTCAACCAGAGTCGAAGTTTGGGAACGAGATAATTTCAAGATACTAGATAAGAAGGTATCCAGACGAAGGCTTGAAACCAAGACTTCTTTTTCCTGATAGTCCTCTTTAGATTCTATCATATCTGAAAAAGACCGCTCTACCAAATTTACTGGCAACTTGGAAATTTTTTGAATTCCATCCTGAAACAGAGTCGTAAATCTCTGATCGACAATTATTTGAGCCCTCTCATCTGTTACCAAGATGTCGCCAAATAACTTACGATCAATACCTAGTCGATTGAGAACTGTTCCCAATATCTTTGAATGGGTCAGTTGCTGAAACTTGCTGGGATACAGAATCTCAAGCAAGGTCATTTCAAAATCATCCAAACTTGGCGTAAAGTAATCTGGCGCTAAAATAACCCTAGCATACTCCGAAGAGATATAACTCGTACTAGAGAAGACTTTTATCCCTCTATTATTTCCCAACGTTTCCAAGATAAATACTTGGTGAGGATTTATAAAAGGAGATAAAATCGGTGCATAGTGCTCCTCAACTTGCCTCAACCATTCCAAACCCTTATCGATGAATGGAATATCCTCCGTTGCGAAATGTTGGTAAAGTTCTTTACTCATAATACGACCAGCAAATTGATGAGATAGCGACTAATCATTCGCAAGAGAATTAGGGCTATCCAAACCGAGAAATCCAAGCCTGCAATTTGAAGAGGTAGACGTTTCAGGGGTTCAAGAATTGGTTTACACAAAGTCTCTAAGAATTTCCCCAACTGGGTGTTATAGGCATTTGGAAACCATGATAATAGAGCAAAAGCTACAAGTATCAGCGAATAGATATCTGTAGCATTTTGGATAAAACGAATTATTAGAAACATTAACGTACTCTATTTCTCTTCATGTCAAAGTCGTATTCTTCACTTTGAGCTTCTTCAGGCAAACGAATATCCTCAATGTTGACCACAACACCTACTGGTGTCAAAAGATACATTGTGTTCGCAACTTTTCTTAACTCACCAGCAAGGACATGACGTGCTCCATCCAAGTAATCCAAACAACGACGAGCTTGAACTTCTGTCATATATTGGAAGTCAATCAAGATACTTTCATTTCCTGCCAACAAATCAACAATATCAGTTGCATCTTCGTAACGGCGTGGGTAACGAACATCGATGGTTACTTTTTCAGTAGAACGATGGCTTTCAATTGCTAGTTGTTGCTGACGGGCATGAAGTTTTGTAATATTTTTCTCTTTTGCTTCAACTGGAGAAGATTCTTGAGCAGTGGCTTGCTGTGGTAATTCTCTTTTTTGAGGGACCGAAGCTAGTGAACGTTCAGGTTGTGCAGCTACAACTTCTGAAGCAACTTCATCTCCATCTTCTGTAAAGTAATCTATAAATTTATCAAATTTATCTTTTAATGACATGATTAATTCCTATTTAAAAAATGCTGTACCAATTCGAACAAAAGTCGAGCCAGATTGAATCGCTTCTTTATAGTCACGACTCATTCCCATACTTAGTTCTGTCATTGGCATATTGGGGAGTTGTTGTTCACGAATGTATTGTTGCAACTCTTGCGTTTCTTTAAAAATTTTTTGCAACTCTTCTGTTTGAGCTTCAAACGGAGCCATGGTCATGAGACCAACATACTCTATTTTATCCAAGCTAGACAAATCTTGTAAGACTGCCAACAGTTCTTCTTTTGAAAAACCATGCTTGCTTTCCTCGCCAGAAATATTGACCTGCAAAAAACATTTAACGGTTCGATCGGCACGTTTTTGAATCTCTTGGGCTAATTTCAAAGAATCTAAAGCATGAAAATAATCAACAAAAGGAATGACATCCTTAACTTTTCTTCTTTGTAAGCTACCAATTAAGTGCCAAGTAACATCTTTATCACTTAAAGCATGATACTTTTCAAGAAATTTGTCGACACGGTTTTCACCGATGTGTTTGACTCCTTGGTCGATCAAATTTGCTGCAGTTGCAATATCAACATATTTTGTTACGGCAATTACAGAAACCGAACCGTCTTCACGGCCGGTTTCTTGAACTGCTTTTGTAACCTGTTGAAATACCTGATTTGTATTTTCTTTTAAATCCATTTCTATTAACGGTTTTTGAAGAATGGTGGTGTTTCCAACTCATCTTCGTCAGAAGCTTGCGCTTCGAAACGCTCAACTGGTGATACGACTGATTCACCTTGACGAACAATTGAATCACGTCTCAAGTCCCAGTCACCAAAAGCTGATGCTTTAGGTGCTTCAGTATGACGTTGTGAAGGAGTTGGAAGTTCAGCTGTTTCTGCCAAATCAAAATGACGGTCATAAGTGTGAGTATGACCAGATTTTACTGGTTCACGGAATGACGCTTGTCTTGGTTGTGGCGCTACAACTTTGTCGACTGTATCTTGACGAACTCCAGTAGCAACAACCGTTACACGGATTTCATCTTTCATTGATTCATCAATAGAAGTACCGAGCCAGATGTTTACGCCATGTCCAGCAGCTTGATTGACGATTTCAGAAGCTTCTTCTGCTTCAATCAAAGTCATATCCAAACCACCAGTTACGTTAACGATAACATCTTCTGCTCCATCAATTGTTGTTTCAAGAAGTGGTGAGTAGATAGCTTTACGAGCCGCTTCAATAACGCGCTCTTCTCCACTACCAATACCAATACCCATAAGGGCATTCCCTTTGTTTGCCATTACTGTCTTCACGTCAGCGAAGTCCAAGTTGATCAAACCAGGATTTGTAATCAAATCTGTAATCCCTTGAACACCTTGGCGAAGAACGTTATCTGCTTCAGACAAAGCTTCAAGAAGTGGAGTTTTCTTGTCAACAATTTCTAACAAGTTGTTGTTTGAAATAATCAAGAGAGTATCAACATGCTCGCGAAGTTCGTTGATTCCTTCGATTGCGAACTGACCACGTTTACTTCCTTCGAAACCGAATGGACGTGTCACAACACCGACAGTCAAAGCACCTAAACCTTTAGCGATACGAGCGATAACTGGTGCAGCACCTGTACCAGAACCACCACCCATACCAGCAGTGATGAAGACCATATCTGCGCCACTGATAGCTTCAGTAATTACTTCTTCGCTTTCTTCAGCAGCCTTACGACCAACTTCAGGCTGTCCTCCAGCACCAAGTCCACGAGTTAATTTTGGACCAAGTTGGATAACTGTTTCAGCTTTTGTACTGCTCAAGGCTTGTACATCTGTGTTGGCTGCGATGAACTCAACACCTGAAACGCCTTCGTCAACCATGCGGTTAATGGCGTTTCCACCGCCACCACCGACACCAATTACTTTAATTACTGCACCTTGTGCTGCTGCTGTATCAAATGAAAATGTCATATTTTATTCCTCTATCCTATTCATCAAACATGCTTCCGATTAAGCTACGGAATCGTTCAGTCAATTTTGGTTTTTCTTCTGATTGATTTGGAGTTATTGAGTCAGCAGCATAAGTTGGTTCTGCTGATTCAGTTGAAGTTGTACCAAACACTGAACGTTGAGAAGCTGCAGGTTTTTCCTGACTTGAAGTTCTGAAGTCAATTGGTTGTTGACGCAAAACTTGATCTCCTCTGATAGCTCTTTGAGCCAAAACATTAATTTCTGTAAGGCTTCCAGCAAATTCAGACAAACTAATTACATGAGCAAATGCAGGATTGCGGATACCCACTTGGTTTGGAACGTAAAGTTTTACACGAACTCCAAGTACTTCTTGGGCGAGCTCAACGACACCCGGCAGAATAGCATTTCCACCAATCAGAGCAATACCACCTGGCAAGTCCAACAAATGTCTTCTTTCCAAATCTTGTTTGATTTGTTCAAAGATATGTTTCAATCTAGCTGAAATGATTTGAGCCAAGTATTCTTCTGTAACTTCTACAGGTTCTACTTCTCCAATAACTTCAACTTGGAAGGTTTCTTTGCTTGCAAGTTGTGGGTAAGCTTCACCGTAGTTAAGCTTCAAACCTTCTGCAATTTTCTTAGAAGTTTTAAGAACTTTTGAAATGTCTTTAGTGACGTAATCGCCACCTTCTTGGTAAACATTTGTGTATTGAAGCTCTTGATTACGGATAGTAGCAACGCTTGTTTGACCACCACCCATATCGATAACAGTCGCTCCAAACTCACGTTCTCCTTCGTTAAGAACAGAGTTTACAATTGCAAGCGGTGAAATAATCACGTTATCGACTTGAACTCCAACACGTTCTACAGTTTTACGAAGGTTGTGAAGAATGGTTCTTGGACCTGTATAGAGAAGTCCACGCATTTCCAAACGAACACCCATCATACCACGAGGGTCACGAATGCCTTGGAAACCGTCTACTACAAATTCTTCTGGCACAAACGTAATCACTTCACGATCAGGTGTCATGCTCTTTGTCAAAGCTGATTTGACAACATTCTCAACATCTTGATCTGTAATTTCTTTTGTATCTGATGTTACAGGAATCATTCCTTGAGTTGGTTCCACTTGCAATAAGTTTGCTGGAAGTCCAACATTTACTGATTTGATTGAAATCCCTGCTTTTTCTTCTGCTTGAGAAATAGCAGATTTGATAGCCGTTGCTGCGGCTTCGATGTCAACGATAATCCCATCCTTGACACCTTTACTTTTGGCGTTACTAACACCGATTACATTTACTTCACCATCTACAAGCTCAGCAACTAACACTTTAATTGAGCTTGTTCCAATATCTAAGCCTGTAAAGAAACCATTTCTAGTCATTACATTGCGTCCTCTCTATCTTCCAAGTTTCACACTTTGATTTTTTAACAGCTACAAGAAGGCATAGCTATTCACAGAATATTATATCACAAAAATCCGATTCGTGCCTAATTTTTTGTGATTTTATCGAAGGTTTTTCATTAAATTTATTTTAATATTCCATTACAAGTCCCTCTTTTTTATTTTTTCTATGAAAAACTGTGTAAAAGAGTTAGAAAAGCTGAAAAATGCGATGTAATTCATTATATTTTTCCAAGTATTTTCATGCCAAGTTCATTTCAATTTTACGTTAAGATGAAATACTTAATTTTCCCCTAAAAAATCGTTCTCTGCTGGTCTAATTTTTATACAAAAATGATTAGTTGTAACAAAAAAGAAGTCCAAAAAGACTTCTTATTTTGTTAATTCTTTAAGAGCACTGGTTAGATAAAAACCTTCTCTGATTTTCTTACCGATATGTTTGGCATTTTCTACCAAACCTTGATAATCGGATTCTGATAGATTCTCAATCGTAGTTTTTAAATCATGAAGTGACTCTACTGCAATCCCACAGCCATTCTCAAGCACAAAGTGAGACAAGGCTGACTGACTCCAAACCACTAAAGGAAAACCTGATGCCAAGTATAGCGACGCCTTGTGAGAATTGTTGAAGCGAAGGTACTCACCAAAGACACCACTACACGTGTCAGCACTATCACCATCCCAGACAAGTCCAAAACCTCCCTCAAGAACTGAAGGTAACTCATCAGGCAGAAAGGAACCAAAGTAAGTTTCGTTTAAAAGAGATCTACTCTCATCAAATCCGACACCATAGAGATTATAAGAAGGTTCTGCAGGAAGTTTATAAAGATAACCCGCTTTTTCCTGAGCCAAATTACCTGCTACAATGATTGGTTGTTCCTTGGATAATTTTTCTTTTTCTATGAAGCTCGGAATGAGATAATCAAAAATGTCCAAGCTTACAATTTTTTTCTCAGAAAGACCTTGCTTCACCAAAAATGATTTCATGATTGGGTTATGAGCAACGATCCCATCAGCGACGCCCAAAAGACTAGATTCTTGGAGACGAACTCGAATCTTATGCTTCAAAGGTACTGTATCCAAATTCGCATAGCGTAAAGCTTCCAAATCATGAATAATAAAGTAGACTTTCACCCCTCTCCGCTGGATTTTTCTTACCAAGCGAGTGGTGAAAAAACTATGATGGAGCATAGGAAATTGAATCAATAATTGATCCTCTGATTTCAACTGAGAAAAAGCTTGAGCTAGAGCTTTCGCCTTGTGTTGTTGGGCTTTAAAGGTTCCCATTTGGTACCAATCATCAACTGTTAACAACAAAGGTTGATAACCTTCTCGTTTGACGATCTCCTCGACATCATTTCTAGCCTTATTTCCGGCGTTACGAGCACCAGAATCTTTTAAAAACTCTTCTTTTAGAAAATACTTCATGGATCTCTGTTTCTTTCAATCAAATTCATTTGCTACGACTTCCAAAGCACGCTCAATGACCACGTGCATATCGTAGTATTTATAGTCTGCTAGGCGTCCACAGAAGATGACCTTGTCATTTTTGGCTGCTTCTTCTTGATACTTAGCAAACATAGCGTTGTTCTTTTCATCGTTGATTGGGTAATATGGTTCGTCTCCACGTTTCCAATCAGCAGGGTACTCACGAGTGATAACCGTCTTCGGTTGAGTACCATACTCGAAATGCTTGTGCTCGATGATACGAGTATAAGGAATCTCACGCTCGGTATAGTTGACTACAGCATTCCCTTGATAATTTTCCTCATCCAAGATTTCGTGTTCAAAACGCAGGCTGCGGTATTCCAACTCTCCATGCTTATAGTCAAAGTACTGGTCAATCATGCCTGTAAAGACAACTTTATCAGCTGATTTTTCCAGCTCTTCACGATTAGCAAAGAAATCAACCCCAAGCTCTACTTCTACATCGCCTAACATGTTTTCGATGATGACGTTGTAGCCACCGATTGGAATCCCTTGGTAACGATCGTTAAAGTAGTTGTTATCAAAGGTCAAACGCACTGGAAGGCGCTTGATGATAAACGGAGGAAGGTCTATTGCAGAACGTCCCCATTGTTTTTCTGTATAGCCCTTGATCAATTTTTCATAGATGTCCGGACCAATCAACTTGATGGCTTGTTCTTCCAAGTTTTTAGGCTCAACATCTTTCATATCAGCCGTTTGCTCGGCAATCTTGTCTTTGACTTCTTGGGGAGTCTTGGTCCCCCACATAGCGTAGAAGGTATTCATGTTGAAAGGAAGATTATAAAGGTTCCCCTTGTAGTTAGCCACTGGTGAGTTGATATAGTTGTTAAACTCAGCAAACTGATTGACATAATCCCACACTTTTTTGTTGGAAGTATGGAAAATGTGGGCACCATACTTGTGAACATTGATGCCCTCAACATTTTCACAGTAGATGTTTCCACCGATGTGATCACGCTTGTCAATCACTTTTACTTTTTTGCCACGTTTTGTAGCTTCGTGTGCAAAGATTGCTCCAGACAAACCTGCTCCAACGATTAAATAGTCATACATATTAAAACTCCGTTAATAAACTCTACAATTTCTTATTAATGCCGACTCAGGATCAGCAAAGGTTAGTTACTTTTTTAGAAAGGTATCATTTCATGTATTAGACCCGCCTAAAATTTAGTACTAAAGCTAAGTCTCATTTGATGCAACAATATCATTTGATTCTTTTTTGCTAAAGGTATTTGTTGTAAATAGCAAAAACATGAATATATTATATGTAGGAACAAACCAAAAGGCTTCAATCATACAGTTAAAAGCAATCAATGATAAAATTGCAACTAATAAATATTGACCATCCTTATACTGTTTCCTTGAGGCGACAACATAAATGATTATCAATAGAACTACAGGCACTATTCCATATGTAAATAACATCTGCACATAAGAGGAATCTACATAGTTATACCCTATTACAGATTCTGTTTTTCCACCTGATCCTATAAATTGAACGTTTCTCGTCCCAAATAGATGAACTCCAAATGTATCAAATGCATTCCTACCTAGAGCTAGCCTTCCCGTGATTAATTTGTTTACCGATACCAAAAATGGATTAGACCAAGAAAACTTGTATGACAAATAGGTAACAACTGAAGCGAATACAACAACCGAATAAGGTAACAAGGCAAATATTTTTAATTTTTTCCCGTTGCTATAATAAAAATACATAAAAATAGCTGTCGCTAACAAGATTGATAAAGCATTTAAACGCGCATCACAGTATTTTATAATAAAGGCGGATAGCAAGACACCAAACAGAGATCTGGTCCATATTAATTTATCTTTTAAAAGATAAGAAATTGCTATAAATAGATAGAAGCAATGTGATGCAAAGTCAGTAGGATAAATAAACCCAAACGAATTCCGAATAACACCTGCACGATTATATTGCAGGTTAGGAATCATGCCAACCAGCGATAAAAGAAAAACTCCAACTACGAGAATACCAGCTACAATTACATAGTTCCTCAAAACTACTTTCATATCCACATTAACCAAAAGGACTAGTAGCATCGAATAGACTAGAAAATTAAGCCTGTGCGTTTGAAAATACACTAAAATCCCCGAAAGCAACAACAGAGTAGAAAGTATTAGATATTTGTATGAGACCCGCATTTTATACAAAAAACGAAGCCCTAAAAGTAATACAACCAAAAATAGGAAATTTACTTTGACTTGAAAAAAAGTCCTATCCAGCATCGTAGTTGATATGGTATTAAAAAATACCACTACAGATACAACAATGCTGACTAGTAGGTTTTCAAATTTAATTTTTATCATATTTTTTGAAAAAGAATCATACAGTGTGAATTATAAGAAAAAGAAATATCAAATTGAATGAGAAAAAATAATATTTCTTTAATCTTCTAGTTCACTTATACTCTTCTATCCTCCCTTTCCTAACTATTTAATCAACCAAAGCGAATTTAATCTATACAAGAATTCATTTTACAATAAGACTATAAGCTACTGAAATTTTCTATTCATTCAATTTCACTTATTCAATAACTGCTGTTTCAACTCTTTTGGACTAATTACCTTTAAGAATAGTATTTGAAAAATGTAAAGTATCGCTCCTATTGTAGCAAATACCATAACATTTATAACAGGCGTAAAATTCACTGTAGTTTTTACAACGAATAGTACACCGTACATGAGAGCTGATGCTCCTATAATTTTAACTGTCGAAGCAAGAAGAGGCACTTCCTTTAAATAGTTTCTTGTAAAATACAGTTGAATAGCCCATACTAAGGCTTCTGTTAATACAGAAACAATGGCTGCTCCGATATAACCTAATTTAGGTAGTAATAATAAATTTAAACCGACACTCACAATAGCTGGAATAGTTGTCGAAATCATAAATTCTTTATTTTTATTATGTGGAATCAAGATTTGAATACCCATAATATTTGTCCAGCCAATAAAGAACATTCTAAAAATCATAATTGCTATCGCATATTTAGCATCTTGGAAATCCTGTCCTAAGAAAAATTGCACGAAATCATCATTAACAATTAACATTCCTGCTATTATAGGAAAAATGACTAAATTGTATATTAAGAAAGACATCTGATGCATTTTGTTTACAGCCTTGTGATCTCCAGTTGATAGGAGATTGGCAACACGAGGAAGCATTACGCTTCCTAACGAAGTCACTAGTGTAAGCAAAATATTGACCAATTTTAAGGCTTGGTCATAAATTCCGACGTCTTTAGTTGAGGCTAATGCCCCTAGCATAGTACGATCCAAAGTAACATATAGCGAAATAGCTATTTGTGGCAAAAACAAGAGAACAACTGGTTTCAAGTGTTGTTTAGCATAGGACCAATCAAAATGTGGTTTCCCGATAAATTCTCTAGCTGGCAACCACATACTAAACTGCCCCAATAATTCAAATATTGTTAGCAAAAACACATAAAGATATAAATCATTTGCTGATTTTACAAATAAGAAGATTGAAATGACACCGACCAGTTTAACAGTAATATTTCTAACTGTTATCTTGCGAAAATCCTCTAACCCTTGAAATAACCAGGAGATATCCATCCCTTTAGATACCAGACTCAAGCCCAAAATATATGCAACGGGATTTTGCATAAATGACAAGGACATACATAAGAGAATGTATAAGCATATCGACAGAATGGTCGCACCAAACTGCAAGGTGTATATGCCCCAAAAGTTTTTTCTGATATCTTTACGATGGCCTGAAATTTCTTTTGTACCATAATTGGCCACACCCAATGTCGCCAATAAAATAAAGTAGGTTACAATTGAATTGAAATAACCATAAGTACCTAAATCAGTTGAACTAAATACCCTAGTTACATAAGGTGTTGTTATAATAGGAAGAATTATCACTAGTAGCTGGTAAGAGAGATTATATGCATAATTTTTTAAAACCTTCATTCTTACCTAACTCATCTTCTCTCTAATTTTTTCATACAGTTTTGGAGAAACCAAAAGCATCAAGTATTTCACTTTATTTTTCCTTGTAACATTTGAATTCAGAATAACATCTTTGAAATATTGAATGTATTCTTTTCTAATTTTATTAACTTCAGCATACATATCTGAACTAAGCATAGCATGTATAATATGCAGACCATTAAAAACATAGCGAACATTTAAAGCCCTTCTCATTTCCTGATCATTAGGATAGTCTCGTTCGATATAGCTTCTATTCCATTCCATTGCCTTGTAAAAATCTAAGAGACGATCACTATACTTAGAATTTACAATACTTCCTGGTCTTCGATAGTATTTATAAAGATTTAGAGCACTAACAGCAATATTTTCACAGGAAGCAATATGCTCATAAGCAAGAGATAAATCTTCATACAACATCCCATTAGGATATGGAAACCTTAATAAGATTTCTTTCTTATATAGTTTACCACCTGAATGTGTCCCAACATAATTTCCATAAAACATTTGTTCTAAAGCTGTTCGACGATCTAATTTTCCAGAATATTTCTCTCTGAAATCTCCTAGGAAATCACTATTTTCATAGTTTCTAACTTCAATCACTGGAGTTGCTACAAGATCAACTCTATACTTATCTCTAAGTTTTACTAAATATTCAATGGCTCTATGGTCATAATAATCGTCTGAATCAATGAAAACAATCCAATCTGTTGAAGATTCTTTTACCCCAGTATTGCGGGCATTGGACAATCCCCCATTTTCAATATGCAGAACTTTTATTCTGTCATCTTCTCGAGCATATTGGTCACAAATTTCTCCTGAAGAATCTGTAGAACCATCGTCTACCAGTATAATTTCTATATTTTTATAGGTCTGTTGTCTTAGACTGTCCACACAATAGCTTAAGCAATCTTCGACATTGTATACTGGTACAATAATAGAAACCTTATCCATTATCCCTATCCTTCCAAAATAATATCGACGATTCTTTCACAAGCTTTTCCATCTCCGTATGGGTTGCTAGCCTTACTCATCTTGTTATATTCTGTTTGGTTTTCTAAAAGTAGTTTAAAATTCGTATAAATATTTTCTTCATCCGTACCCACTAATTTTAATGTTCCAGCAGCAATCCCCTCCGGACGCTCTGTTGTATCTCGCATGACTAAAACAGGCTTCCCTAAGGATGGAGCCTCTTCCTGCACACCACCAGAATCTGTTAAAATCATGTAGCTTTGGTTCATAAAATTATGGAAATCAATAACTTCTAAAGGTTCAATGATCTTCATGCGTTCACTATCCCCAAAGACTTTACTTGCCAACTCACGAACTTTTGGGTTCTTATGAATTGGATAAACAACCTTAACATCTTCAAATTCATTTAAAATACGATTGACAGCATTAAACATATTTTCCATTGGTTGCCCAAGGTTTTCACGTCTGTGAGCTGTCAGCATAATCAATTTGCTACCCTTGGCCCATTCTAAAATTGGATGGTCATAGTCCTCTTGAACAGTTGTATTCAAAGCATCAATAACGGTATTCCCGGTTACAAAGATATTCTTTCTTCCTTCTTTTAAAAGATTTTCTTTGGCAACTTCAGTCGGTGCAAAATGGTAATCTGCTATAATTGAAGTCGTTTGACGGTTAAACTCCTCAGGGAATGGACTTTGAAGATTGTATGTTCGCAACCCTGCTTCCACGTGACCAACTTTTATTCCCATATAAAAGGCAGCTAAGGCTGTGGCAAATGTTGTACTGGTATCCCCATGGACCAGAACAATATCAGGATTTTCTTGTTCAAGTACAGCTTGGATCTTATCTAGAATACTAGTCGTAATTGTAAAGAGAGTTTGATTGGCCTTCATAATCCCCAAATCATAATCAGGAACGACCTTAAAGACATCCAAAACTTGCTCCAGCATTTCCTTATGTTGTCCAGTTACACAGACAATAGTCTTGATTGAATCATTTTCCTTCAACTCATTTACTAACGGACACATTTTTATTGCTTCTGGACGTGTCCCAAAAACCAACATTACTTTTTTCATTTTGGTTCTCCCTTTAGTTCTCTATACAATTTCCTATAGTTATCCAAAAATAAAGGATAACTATATTTATTTTCATAGTCTTTTTTTGCTTGGCTAGCAAGTTCCTGTCTTAATGTTGCGTCTGTAGCTAATTTATCAATAGCAGATGCCAGAGCAGCAGGGTCTTTTGCTGGAACTAGAATCCCATTTTTATTTGTTACAATTTCGTTAATACCTGGAATATCTGAAGCTACCATGGTTTTAGCATTCATAAAGGCTTCAATTACATTTAAAGCCAACCCCTCAAATAGAGACGATGAGACTAAAAAATCAAAACTATTGATACATTCGACGATATCCTTGCGATATCCTAAAAAAGTTACAGAATCTTGAAGATGTAGCTCTTTAACCTTATTCTCAAGTTCATTTCTAAGCTCACCATCACCAACAATAAACAACCGAATATCCTTAACAGTCAATAAAGACATAGCATCAAGGAGATAAGTCAAGCCTTTTTGCTCAGATAACCTAGCAATACAGCCAAGTTTAATCCCACCATAACTGATAATCTCATCGACCTGGTCATCCGTTTCTTTTAAAACGACTCCATTATAAATAACCCTGCTATCAGTAATACCTACGTCTTCTTTTAGGTTTTTATTTACTGCCTCACCTACTGCTACACTTTTAGCGTTTTTTAAAGCAAATTTATATAGAGGCAGTTTATCTTTAAAGACATTATGGGCTGTATAAACGTGTATCAATTTGGGATGAACGAATTTTAATAAACGGATATAAAAAGCAGCCATACGATGGTGAGTGTGGACTATAGAAATATCATTCTCTTTGATTATTTGACGGATGCTAGTTAAAAGCTTTAATACTGTCAGAGGATTTTTACTATCGATATCAAGAATTTTATGGTGTTGAATGCCTTTGGCAGCAAGTTCGCTCTCCCATAGTCCACCCGTAGACGCCACATGAACACTATCAAACTCTTCTTTCAGGTCCGTGCTCAACTGGTAAACAATACGCTCTGCACCACCAATATCCATGGTACGTGAAATATGTAAAATATTATTTTTTCGATTTTCGTTTTTCATCTAAAACTCGCTTAATAAAAGTAGCATTCCCTACAAAATAACGTTTAAAGAGACGTCTAGGCTCATTTGCCACTCGGAACAGCCACTCGAGATGCGCATTTTGCATCCATAAAGGAGCTCGTTTAATATGGCCAGATAAAACGTCAAAACTACCTCCAACTCCCATAAAGACTGAATTAACACCTTGATCCATGAATTTTTGAATGATGTATTCTTTCTTGGGAGAGGTAATCCCAACAAAAACAAAATCTGGATTTTTCTCTCGAATGTCTTCTTGAATGCCATATTCATCTTCTTCAGAAAAATAACCATTACGATGTCCAAGAACTCGTAAATTTGGATAATCTTTCTTAAAAATTTCTAGCATGTCTATTAAAACTTCTTCCTTGGCACCAAAAAAATAAACTGAATAAGACTTTTCATCGGCTAAAAGGAGTAATCTTTGCATCAAATCAATCCCAGCGACTCTCTCAGGAACTTGATAACCCAAAAAACGGGAAGCAAGAACAACCGAGGCTCCATCTGCGTTAATAATTTCAGAATCATTCACTATCTTTTTAATCGATTCATCTGTTTGACATTGATTTATTTTGTCCGCATTCACTCCCATTAAGTGGAGTGGACGTTGATCAATAACAAATTTTTCAACAGCTTGGACAGTTTCGTCCATTGTTAAGGGGTCAATTCTGACCCCCATTAATTCAAAACTATTCAATTTAATCTCCCCACGTAGACTCAAAATGGCCCTTACGCTCAGCTTCTTTTGGTAGTTGCATGTAGTCACCATATATTTTTGTCAAATATTCATCGGGATTTGCATGACAACTAATTTTTAAGTTTTCGAACTCTAGTAATTGCGGTTCCCCGAACACTTCTTTTCTTGCGAGTTCTCGTTCACGGTAGGAACCCAAGACATTTCCAACCATGGTACTAGTCTCGTAATCATATTGTTTAATGATACTTTGTAATTTTTTATTAATTTTTGAAGTGTTTAAGAGTTTATTTAGTTTTAAGGCTTTTGAAACTTTCACAATCGCATTTTCGAACGAGCCTCTATCTCTCTCATGTAAACGATCGATAACAGAAATTTTAGACAAAGCACGATAGAATTTTATTTTATTCGTATGCAACCAGTAATGGATTCCATCTTCTGGATAACCATCTAAAGGAAAGATATCAATAAAAGGACTACACCATTCATTACCAAATTGAATTTGGATTGAAGTATCCATAATCGAAGTATTACCTAGATTATCATCGTGAAGTCTTAAAATAACACTTTCAGGAAGCTCTTGTTCACAAATTGTTAAGAATTTTTCATAATCTTTTCTAGGCATTCCTAAATCCATATCATCATCCCATGGGATAAATCCTTTATGACGAATGGCACCGAGTAATGTCCCACCCAAGGCGTAATAACGCAAATCATGTCTTTTACAAAGATCGATATAACTTTCTAAAAGTGTTAACTCTCCTAATTGAATTTCTCTCACTTTATTCATAGAATCATTTCGCTCCATCTCTCATCAACACTACTTTTACTGTTTTTAATAAAATTTCGAAGTCTTTCCAAATTGTCCAATCATCGATATAAGCTACATCTAGTTTGACAACATCGTCAAAGTTGGTAATTCCACTTCTACCACTAATTTGCCATAGCCCAGTAATGCCTGGTTTAAAACTCAATCGGCGTTTTTGTTCAGGTGTGTATTTTTCGTATTCATCAACCGTTGGAGGGCGAGTCCCTACTAAGCTCATGTCCCCAATCAGTACGTTCCAAAACTGTGGCAACTCGTCAATACTAGTTTTACGTATAAAGCGTCCAATTTCTGTAACTCGAGGATCATTATCCATTTTAAACATACCACCTTGCATGGTATTTTGATCCATCAATTGTTGCTTGATTTCTTCCGCATCTACCCTCATAGATCGGAACTTATAAAAAGTGAAATAGCGACCATTTTTACCGACTCGGGTTTGAGAAAAGATTGCTGGTCCACCATCTTTTCGAATCATTGGAACAAGGACTATACTTACAAGTCCACAAATGATTAGCCCAACAATTGCTCCTAAAATATCAATGATTCGTTTGGCAATAATATGACTCGGTTTATATAAGTTTGTAGAAAAAGTTACTACATTTAAACCAGCCATCTCATGAATTTGCTTATTTCTACCTAAATTTTTATCAAAGGCATTTAGATTGACTGTAACATCAATTCCCATTGTTTCAAATTGTGAAATAATGCTACCGATATCATAATCCTCACTAGGTAGGTTTACAAATACTTCGTCTACTACCTCATGAGTTGCATAATTAATGAGGTTTTCTCGAGGAATAACCGTTACTTTACTGTGTTTAAAATCCGGTTTATCTAGTACACTTACAGCAACAAGTTTTCCGCCAACATCACTTGCAGTCAACAAGCGGTCTATCACTTTCTCAATTCGAGATGTCGCAGTAATCAAAATGATTTTACGACTTCCCTTTAAATTATGGTTAAAATGGACCCAATATTTTTTGATAACAAAACTCAGAAAATAATTAAACACTCCGTACAAAGACAGGAAGTAAATCATACCCCTTCTAGAAATCACAAATTGATTTTTCAGAAAAAAACTAGAAAAACTAATCAGCAATGCAAAAAAGATGATGTATTTTACTATTTCTATCAATTCGGCGGATTGACTACGTTTAAAAAAATCCTTACCGTAGCCACTGATATAGAAGGCTGCAAAATGAAGAAAATACAGAACAAAAACCGTTTTTGCAACAATTTCTGTTTCAGATACAGAGATTAGTATATAAGCTAATATACTGACCAGTATACTCTGTATAAACGCTAGAGTTACGTTGTAGAAACCCCTTCCTTCCATTTTTTTCTCCCTTATTACCTACTTATTTCTTTCCGTAGGAACCGTAGTTCCCATATGATCCGTAAGAACCATATTTTTCAAGCTGAATATTAAATTTATTCAGAATAACTCCTAAGAATGGTGTTCCTGTTTGCTCTAACTGATCTTTCGCTTTTTGAACTTCTCTCCGTTTTGTTGCAGAAGCTTCAGTCACCAGGATAGAGGCATCACATTTTTGTACGATAATCGCTGCATCAATGACAACTCCTATAGGGGCTGTATCTACAATGATATAGTCAAAATATTTGCGTAAAGTCTCAATCATCGCTTCAAATTTTTCACTTTGAAGAAGAGCAGTTGGGTTTGGTGAGACAGCACCTGATTGAATGACAAACAAGTTTTCTACGTTTGTTTCACACAAACCATGAGATAGATCTTTGGTTCCTGATAAGTAGTCTGTCAAACCTGTAATTTTTTCTCGAGACTTAAAGACACCTGACATAACTGAATTACGAATATCGGCATCAATAAGGAGCGTCTTGTAGCCTGCACGCGCGAAAGCCCAAGCTATATTGGTTGAAGTGGTCGACTTCCCTTCTCCAGGTCTAACCGACGAAAGGGCAATCACTTTGAGGCCATCTCCACTCAACTGGATATTGGTCCGTAGTGCGTTATAATACTCCTCAGCTTTTTTTACAGAGTGTAATCGTTGTTCTGATAATTCTAACTTTGCCATATTTCCCTCTTTATTTTAATTTCTCAAGATTTGGAATAACACCTAAAAGTGAGATGTGCATCACTTCTTCGATATCTTCTGGACGCTTCACTCGATCATCCAACAATTCAACTAAAAGCACGATAACCGTGACGAATCCTACACCTGCTATAGTGGCCATCATTGTATTGCGACGAATGTTTGGTGAAGATGGCGATGTCGCTGGTCTTGCTTCCTCAAGTGTGGTTACATCCGACACTCGTGTTACAGAAATGATTTTCTGAGCAGCTACTTCTCTGAGTGCATTAGCGATACGACTCGCTTCCTCAGGTTTACTATCTCGAACTGAGATGGATACGATACGCGTATCTGCTGGGACTGTAACTGAAACTTTTTTCCCAAGAGTTTTCGCATCCATCGTTAAGTTTTGATCAGCCACTACTTTTTCAAGAACATCCTGCGAGAGAATAATCTCACGGTAGTCTTTTACCAGGTAAGCACCTGCCTGTAAGTCTTGGTTTGTCAAACCTGGCTTATCTGCTTGGTTACGATTGACAACGTAGATGCGGGTAGTACTGGTGTACTGAGGTTTGATCACAAACGAGCTATAAGCAAAAGCTACTAGGCCTGCTATTATTGCAGTTAAGACGATGAGGAATTTACGTTTCCAAAGCACTTTTACCAATTGAAATACATCAATTTCAAATTTTTCTTGTTCTTTCATCATTTCTCCTAAATTAGTTGGTCATTTATAATGTTTGATGGGTTTGTTTCAAACAGTTCACGAGCTTTTTCTGCTCCGTATTTTTTAGCAATGAGTTCATAAGCTTCTCTCATATACGGTGGGCGATTCTCTAAATTGTGCATATCGCTAGCTACTACATGGACTAAGTCCTTGTCCAAGAAATACCTTGCACGCTTTTTCATAAACTTGTAGGTATCTCCGAAAAGTCGCGGTTTTAAGACACTCGAACTATTAATCTGCATATAGCAGCCCATATTGATGAGCTCTCTTACTTTTTTCTCATCGTTTTCCAATGTGTGGTAGCGTTCAATATGAGCAACTACTGGTGTAATCCCTAACATGAGAACTTTGGTCAAGGCGCTATGAATATCTCTGTAGGGTGTATTCATGCTAAACTCGATCAAAGCATAACGACTTCCATTGAGTTTTGGGATGATGTTTTGTTCAAGTTTTTCTAAAACATCACTAGAAAAGTAAATCTCAGCTCCGTACACGATATTCAAATCCGGTGCAATTTCTTGAGCCAACTGTTTGACTTCGCTAAAATTAGCTGCAATTTTGTCTTCTGGTGTTTCAAACATCCCTTTTCTACGATGAGAGGTCGAAACAATAGTACGTACACCTTGTGCGTAAGCTTCCTCAAGGAGGGCCTTGCTCTCAGCTTTATTTTTAGGTCCATCGTCAACATCGAAAACAATATGTGAATGAATATCAATCATCTTAGTTTCCTTCCATGGTATCTTTAATGGCCGTTTTAACAGCTTCCAAGCTTGTTGGGTCGATTTCTAACATGTAAAGATTGCTATCTGGCATAGCGTAAGACGGAAGATCCATACGACCAGTCCCTTTCAAATCTTGATTGGTTACTGTATATTTCCCTCCGCTTGCCAACTGAGTATTAACAAGACTTACCATTGTTTCTGGTGGCATATTAGTCTGAATCGAATCCTGCAAGCTTTGAATAATGCTGTCATAGTTTTTCAGAGATTCCGCTGAAGTCAATTTCTGGATAATAGCCGCAATGACTTTTTGTTGGTTACGACCGCGATCACCGTCACCATTAGCAAGCGAATAGCGTTCACGAACAAATCCCAAAGCTTGCTCAGAATCTAAATGAACATTGCCAACTGGGAAATGGTATTGTCCGTGACGCGATGTGAACTCTTGGTCGTTATAGACATCCACGCCTCCGAGAAGGTCAATCAATTTCAAGAAAGAAGTGAAATTGAGACGGGCATAGTAGTTCAAGTCGATACCATAAAGATTTTCTAAGGTATGAATAGAAGCATCTACACCATAGATACCTGCATGCGTCAACTTATCGTTTTGGTTGTTTCCGCCATCAGCAATAGGGACATAAGCATCTCGAGGAGTCGTCGTCAAGAGAATCTTCTTAGTATCTTGATTCACTGTCATGATGATATTGACATCTGAACGAGAAACAGAACTGATAGGACCATAGGTGTCAATACCACTGATGTAGACATTGAAAGAATTTCCTGTAGCTACCTTAGGCGCTTCCACTTTTTTAGTCAAGTCCTTTGTATAGATTTTCTTGATCTTCTTAGCGTAGTCAGGGTATTCCTGCTCAATCAGATTTTCAAAGACGCTGTTTAAGACAATCGCTTTGGTTTCTCCGTCTAACAAACTCTTATAGGCCGCTAGGTAAGAAGAAGCTTTCTCGACTGCCAATTCCTTGCTTTGAGTTGTTTTAATATCATCTATCAATTTTTGTATATTCTCTGCATCTGTTCCTGTTGGAGCAGTTACACTGGAAAGCTGAGAAACATTATTGATTTCACTGTCTGCTAGCACCGCCACACTCATAGTGTAGCTTGAATAATTTGACGTTGCATTAAATTGATTGGCAATACCGATAAAGCGATTTACAGCTACCAAAGCTAGAGAGCTAAATAAGACCGATAGCAATAGCACTATCAAGGTAAAAATTTTGGCTTTTCGCTTGACTATCAGCAACAGAGACAATAAAGCGATAAGAACTAAAACAGCTGCCAAGATAACATTAAAATAGCTAACTGCTAAAATCTGATATCTAAAAATCAGAAACAATAAAAAAGAAGCAAGAACAGCATAGATTAGCAGCAAACCTACATTTAAACTCTGCTGAAACTTACTAGATTTACCTTTTTTAATACGCCTATTTTTCATGGAACACCTCTTCAAAACATTTTAATTTAATTATATCATAAATTGCCTCTTAAGGCTATCAATACTAGTCAAGGGAGCGCTTACTTTTTTGAAAGCATTTGCATTTTTTATATTTACTATAGTTTTTGATGCTTTTTATGTTTTCAAAACACAATCAAAATAAAAAATAGAGCTTTTGAAAAGCTCTATTTTTTATTATTTAACGTGACTTTCGAATTCTTTTTGACTCCTTTCGACTGAATTTTTACGTTCTTGTTCCCATTTGGCTTTGGCTTCGTCAAATTGAGCAGTTGTCACCACTTCTGTTTGCAATCTCATATACTTGTAGTTGCTTCCAGTTCCTTTAATACCAACTAATGAGTAAGCACGTGTAAATGGTGTCACGCGTGTCACCGAAGCCCCACCACCATTTGACACAACTGGGATTAGAAGAGAACTATCAATCAACCAAGCTTGTGCATCTGCATAGTTTTCATAGCGCTTAGCAACATCTGTATTTTCTGCATCTGCTGTTTTTAATTTTTGAGTATATTGGTCCAAACCTAGACTAGTAATCTTACCTGCATCTTTGCTTGGATCAAGTCCCAAAATCTTGAGGTAGAATCCGTCCTCAGCGTTGAAAGGATTGAGGTAAGTTGAAGGATCTTGGTAGTCAGCTGACCATCCATCCAAGTTCAAATCATAATCATGATCTGCTGGAGTTGGTGCTTGAACCGTTGCATTTGTATAATCATCCGTAGACAATTGGATAACATCAACCACAACATTTTCAGAACCAAGTGTTGATTCGATTGATTGCTTGATTGAGTTTGTTCCTGCAAGCAAGGTCTTATTAACTTGATCCACTGGCAAGTCCAAATGAATTGGGAAAGTTACACCTTGGTCTTCTAATTCTTTTTTAGCTTCTACGAACTTAGCTTGCGCTTTTTCTTTATTAAAATAACCGTCTTGAGCATCTTCAAGATTCATATTTGACCATTGTGTGCCATAGTTGACCAATTTTGAAGCAACTGTTTCACCAAAAGTCTTGTCACCTACTTGCACGAAAGTTGGTGGCACAAGCGTGTTACGAAGAGTATTTTTAGCCGCTTCTTCACCGTTTGATTGAGCTGAGTATGCTGTACGGTCAATAGCAAAGTTGATGGCCTGACGGAAGTTTTTATTCAAAACTGCAGCTTGAGTTGCCTGTTTTTGATCGTCGCTTGTTTTCGCAGTGTGGTTATAAGCACCACGGTTAACGTTAAAGTTGTAGTACCAAGATGTCGCATCTTGCAAGCTATAGACGATGTTGTCCTTGTATTTTTCCTTGGTCTTCGCAAAGTTCGAACTGTTTGGATAAACACCTGCAGATGAGTAGGCACCACTTTCGAAGTTACGGATTGTCAAGTCTTGGTCTGAACCGTCAAAGTATGCCAATTTTACCTTTTCAATCGTTACTTTTTCTTGATCATAATAATGTGGATTCTTCACATACTCAATAGATGACTTAGATGTAAAATCTCTTAACAAATATGGTCCGCTATAAAGAATGCTATCAGGTTTCAATGTTCCGAAGTCTTTACCTTTAGAAGCTAGGAATTCTTCATTAACTGGGAAGAGGATGCTATTAGTTGTTTTAGAGTTCCAGAATGGTTCTGGACGTGTCAAAGTATATTGGACAGTGTAATCATCTATAGCTTTAACACCAACATTTGAAAAGTCAGTATTAGCACCTGTTACATAATCATCCAAACCCTTGATAGAGTTCTGAATCAAATCTAGAGCTTGTCCCTTGTTGTCAGCAGCGTATTTGATACCAGTTACAAAGTCTTGTGCTTTAAGGGGAGCGTATTCTTCCCCGTCAGCTGTAAACCACTTGGCATCCTGGCGAAGTTTGTAGGTATAAGTTAAACCATCCTTCGAAACACTCCAATCTTCTGCAAGAGCAGGAATGAGATTCCCATAATTGTCATTTTCAAGCAAACCATCTACTAAGTTGGTAATCACACTAGTATTGTCACCAGAATAATCCAAAAGGTAGTTGAAGGTTGTTGGATCTGCACCAAATGTTGACGAGTAGGTTTTAGCATCTGTTGCGGATTTCCCACATGCAGTCAATAAGACCGCAGCAGCAAGTGTCAACCCCGCTCCAATCAATCGTTTTTTGAGTTTCATGATTCAACTTCTCCTTATATGTTAGGTTTTATAACATAAGATGATTTTATCAAATTTTATCCTAAAAGTAAAGTTATTTAATTTTTTGCTACCCGTCACTAAGATGAAAAAAAGAAAGAAACCCAGCATAAAAACTGGATTTCTTTCAGTATTGTACAGATTATTTAACGTGATTTGCCAGCTCTTTTTGGTATTTGGCATTTGTTTCGATTTTTTCTTTTTGCCATTTCTTGAGAGCTTCTTCGTATTCTTTAGCAGTTACAATATCATTTTGCAATTCTAAGCCTTTGAATACAAATGGATCTCCCTTGATACCAACTTGAGAGTAAGCTTTTGTGAATGGCACTGTACGGCTAACTGTCGGAGAACCACCTGAAGAAGCTACAGGGATAAGAAGTGAGCTATCTGATACCCAAGCTTGTGCTTTGGCATATTTTTCATAGCGTTTGTTAAGATCACTTGTTTCTGATGCTGCATCATCCAAGAGTTTCTTATACTCATCAAGTCCAACTTGAGCCATGACTTCTGGATCTTTACCTTTTGTAATACCCAAGTGTTTAAGAGCAGAACCCTTCTTAGCATCTAAGATATTGAGGTAGGTTGCTGGGTCTTGATAGTCTGGTCCCCAACCAGTTCCGTTCAAATCGTAGTCTTTTTGAGAAGGCACTTTGGCTTGAGATGTGATACTCATTTTCTCATTGTCAGTCATTTGAAGTACATCGATAACAACATTTTCACTTCCAAGTGCTGCTTCGACAGACTGTTTGAGAGAGTTGGTTTGTTGCACAGCAATAACATCAGTTTGTTCAACTGGAATATCCAAATGGATTGGGAAGGTTACACCTTTGGCTTGCAATTCTGTTTTTGCTTTTTCAAGGGCGGCCTTTGCTTTTGTTGGATTGTAAAGAGTATCCTTACCATCTGTCAAAGCAACATCTTTCCATTGATCTCCGTATGTTACCAATTGTTCTTGCGCCAATTCACCGAAGGTCTTTTCACCAACCTGAACAAAGTCATAAGGTACAAGACTGGTACGGATAATCTTGTCTGCACCCTCTTCACCATTCATCTGCGCAGAGTATGAATGACGGTCAAGGGCAAAGTTGATTGCCTGGCGGAAGTTTTTATTGAGAAGTGCTTCTTTTGTAGAAGTCTTTTGCGCTTCGTCTGTCTTGGCTGTTTTATTGTAAGACTGACGATTTACGTTGAAGGTAAAGTAATAGCTAGTCGCTTCTTGCGGGCTATAAACAATTTTATCGCCGTATTCTTTCTTAGTTGAATCAAAGCTTGAACTAGTTGGGAAAAGGCGTGCTGTTGTATAGGCCCCTGATGCAAAGCTACGAATCAATGATTCTTGGTCAGAACCATCGTAGAAAGTAAGCTTGACGTGGTCAATCTTAACATTGTCTTTGTCCCAATAATTTGGGTTCTTTTCGTACTCAATGACTGATTTTGAAGTGAAGTTCTTCAAAATATATGGCCCATTATAGAGAATCCCTGAAGGTGCAGCTGCACCATAATCTTTCCCTTGAGAATTTAAGAACTCTTCATTGACTGGGAGCATAGTCGCTGTTGTTACCTTGGAATTCCAGAAGCTTTCTGGTTGGTTCAAGGTGTATTGAACAGTGTAGTCGTCAACTGCTTTGACTCCAACTGTTGAGAAGTCATTTGTTTCACCGCTAACGTACTCTGCCAAACCTTTGATAGAGTCTTGGATAAGTGTTAGGCCATCTGACTTGCCATCAGCAGCATGCTTCAAACCAGTCACAAAGTCTTGAGCCTTGACCTCGGCGTACTCTTCACCTTCAGAAGTATACCATTTGACACCTTTGCGTAGCTTGTAGGTATAGGTCAAACCATCCTGTGAAACCGACCAATCTTCAGCAAGAGATGGAATCAAGTTCCCGTATTTGTCATTTTCCAAGAGTCCGTCGACCAGGTTAGCGATGACGTCTGATGTCGAACTTTTACTAGTTACGCTATAGTCCAATGTTGTTGGATCAATGGCATATACATATGAAAATGTTGTAGGAGCATCTGCTTTTTTCTCAGTCTTGCTACAAGCTGCTAAAAGAAGAGCTGCACTCATCGTTATCCCTGCTACTGCGAGCAACTTTTTCGATTTCATCGGTATTCTCCTTTAAAATACTATTTTTCACCATTATACCCTATTTTTTTATAAAAGCAAGGGTTTTCATGGCATTTTTTAGAAAATTCAAAATAATATTTTTTAAAGAAATTTCTACACTTATTTTAGAAAAAACTCAAGCATCTTAGATACTTGAGTTTTTAGGTTTAATTGTCTAATTCGACACAGAATGCATCCCAAGGGGCTAGTCTTAGTTGTTCGAGTTTTTCTTGAACCTCGGTATTCGCAACTAAGATTGATTTTAGAACTCCATCAAAGTGAAATTCTTGTTCTTGATTTGAGAGGTTAACGACTACTAGGAAACGGCGTTTCCCATCCTTGCGAATATAGGAAAAGATTTTCTCAGCTGTTTCTAATAATTCAAAGTCAGCTTGAACCAACCAGCTGTTTTCTTTGCGAAGTTGGACTAGTTTTTGATAGGTATAAAAGATAGAATCTGGATTTGCTAAAGCCTCTTCTACATTTATCTTCGCATAGTTTGGATTAACTCCCAACCAAGGCTTCACATTTGAAAATCCAGCATAGTCGCTAGCATCCCATTGCATTGGGGTACGGGCATTGTCTCGCCCTACTGTACGAATACTGTCCATAATTTGCTCGAGTGGAACGCCTTGCTCAAGCGCTTCTTTGGCGTAGTTGAGCGACTCAATATCTTCAACTTGCTCCAAGCTTTCAAATGGGAAATTGGTCATACCGATTTCTTCACCTTGATAGATATAGGGTGTTCCTCTCATCAAGTGAAGTAAAATCGCAAAAGCCTTGGCTGACTTCTCATGGTATTGGCCTTCATCGCCCCAGATAGAAACGATTCGTGGAAGGTCGTGGTTATTCCAAAATAGGGAATTCCAGCCCTCTTCAACTCCTAATTCTGTCTGCCATTTGTTGAAAATTTCTTTTAACTTTCCAACATTTAACTCTTTTTGGTACTGCCACTTAGGTTTCCCTTCCCGATACTGAAGACAGATGTGTTCAAACTGGAAGACCATAGACAGCTCTTGACCTTCTGGATTCGAATAACGTTTAGCTTCTTCTGGATTTGCTCCCCAAGTCTCCCCTACTGTCAATAAATCTTTATTGCCAAAGGTCGCCTGATTCATTTCCTTGAGATAGGGATGGAGCATAGGACCATTGTTGACAACTTTCTGGTCAGGAACCTTCCCAATCATGTCAATGACGTCCATACGGAAACCACCGATACCTTTGTCAATCCAGAAGTTTATCATTTCATAAATTTTTCGGCGTAGCTCTTCATTTTCCCAGTTGAGATCAGGCTGTTTCTTACTGAAAAAGTGTAGATAGTATTGACCAGATTTTTCATCATATTCCCAAGCAGATCCACTAAAAGCCGACGTCAAATCATTAGGCTGGTCTCTCCAGATATAGTAGTCACGTTCTGGACTTTGAGGATTTTCACGCGCCTCGATAAACCAAGCATGCTCATCGGATGTATGATTGACAACCAAATCCATAATGATTCGAATATCTCTTTTTTTAGCTTCAGCAATCAGCTCGTCCATGTCTTCCATGGTTCCAAAGATAGAAGCAATGTCTTGATAATTGGCAATATCATAACCATTGTCATCCATAGGGCTATCGTAAACTGGTGAAAGCCAAATTGCTGTAATCCCAAGCTTAGCTAAATAATCTAACTTGCTAGTAATTCCAGGCAAATCACCAATTCCATCCCCATTACTATCCTTAAAACTTTTAGGGTAGACTTGATAGACTACGGCATTGTGCCACCATTTTTCTTGCATCTTTTCACCTCATTATTTTAATAATCTATGGTCTATGATAGCGCTTTTCATAATTTTATGCAAGCGTTTGCTTTATCTTTTTTCTTACTTTTGTGACTCTCTAGTTTCTTATCTTTTATTTTTTTTATATAATAGAAAATAGAGGTAAAAAAATGAAAAAACAAGCTTTTAGTTCTGAACAATATTTGAATCTACAACGCGACCATATTTTGGAACGCATTAACCAGTTTGACGGCAAGCTTTACTTAGAGTTTGGGGGTAAGATGTTGGAGGACTTCCACGCTGCTCGTGTTCTTCCTGGTTATGAACCAGATAACAAAATCAAACTTTTGCAAGAGTTGAAAGAACAAGTTGAGGTTGTGATTGCCATTAACGCTAGCAATATCGAACACTCAAAAGCTCGTGGTGACTTGGGTATTTCTTACGACCAAGAAGTACTTCGTTTGATTGATAAATTCAACGAGCTTGGTATCTTTGTTGGCTCTGTCGTTATCACTCAATACGCTGGTCAACCAGCGGCAGATGCCTTCCGTAACCAATTAGCTAAAAATGGGATTGACTCTTATCTCCACTACCCAATCAAGGGTTATCCGACAGATATGGACCATATCATCTCTCCTGAAGGTATGGGGAAAAACGACTATATCAAAACGAGTCGCAATTTAATTGTCGTGACTGCTCCTGGACCTGGTTCAGGTAAGTTGGCAACTTGTATGTCCAACATGTACCACGACCAACTGAATGGCATCAAATCTGGTTATGCTAAGTTTGAAACCTTCCCAGTTTGGAACCTTCCTCTCCATCATCCAGTCAACTTAGCTTATGAAGCGGCAACAGCAGACCTAGATGACGTTAATATGATTGACCCATTCCATCTCCAAACTTACGGAGAAACAACTGTCAACTACAACCGCGATATCGAGATTTTCCCTGTCCTTAAGCGTATGCTCGAACGTATCTTGGGTGAATCTCCTTATGCATCTCCAACTGACATGGGTGTAAATATGGTTGGTTTTGCAATCACTGATAACGACGCTGCAGTTGAAGCATCAAAACAAGAAATTATTCGTCGCTACTACCAAACCGTTCTCGATTTTAAAGCCGAAAAAGTTGCTGAGTCTGCTGTCAAGAAAATCGAACTTCTCATGAATGATCTCGGCATCACGCCAGCTGACCGTAAGGTTGCTGTTGCTGCTCGACAAAAAGCTGAAGAAACAGATGGACCTGCTCTAGCACTTGAGTTACCTTCTGGTGAAATTGTCACTGGTAAGAACTCGGAACTCTTTGGTCCAACAGCTGCTGCTTTGATCAATGCTATTAAAAAGTCAGCTAACATCGATGCCGAAACAAAATTAATTGAACCAGAAGTGGTGAAACCAATCCAAGGTTTGAAAATCAATCACTTAGGCAGTCGCAATCCACGTCTTCATTCTAACGAGATTCTCATCGCTCTTGCAATTACAGCTATGCAGAATCCTGATGCAGACCGTGCTATGAAAGAACTCGGAAATCTCAAAGGTAGCGAAGCTCATTCTACGATCATCTTAACGGACGAAGATAAGAATGTTCTCCGTAAATTGGGAATTAACGTAACCTTTGATCCCTACTACCAATACGACCGTTTATATCGTAAGTAGATTGAAAACTAGTAAGAACTTCTTATCAAGTATCACCCCTCTTCGATAGATTTCGAATCTCTCTTAAGGGGTGACTTTATTTTATGATTCTGACGATTTCCGACTATCTTCTTTTCTAAATTATTCTAACATTACTTCGGGAGTTTATTAAAAATGAGAGAATTACTCAGCCAAAAAGAGCAGAGACAATTAAAGATTTTAGAATATTTGTTTGAAAATCCTGACTGGATTTACCTAGATGATTTATCTAAAACCATTGGACACAATGCTCGCATCATTAAAAGTGATATCAAAGAATTACGTGAAATCTTTCCTGATTTTGATATTCGACACTCAACTGCGGGGATTATGATGGTGAATACGAAAAATAATGGCATCGAGCGAATTTACCAATATTTTTTACAGACGTCTGAGTATTTTCAAATTTTAAAAGCATTTTTCCTGTTGGACAGCCCCTTTACCTATGAGCATCTTGCCGAATTTCTGGATATTTCCCTTCCTTCTTTGAGAAAGAAAATTGCGGATATCAATAAGACACTTGATGGAACTTACCGCTTTAAGCTCAAGGTAACCCCAATCTCTATTATTGGAGATGAAAAAGATATTCGATTTTTCTTCTCCCAATTTTTCCACGAAGCTTATAATTTTCTGGACTGGCCCTTTGAGGAGGTTAAGGAAGAAAATATAAATGATTTTGTCTCTTTCTTCATCAATTTGGCGAAATTCCCTGCAAAATATCAAAATCTTTACCAAATCAGAACGCAGGCTACAGTCGATTTGCACCGAATGAAGAGAGGATATTTCGTTCAGTTATCGAAACAAAATATTTCCTGGTTAAATCCTATTTTCGACCAACTACCCGATTTTCAGCATCAGTTACAAGAATTGGCCCAAGGACTTAACATTGATATCAATCCGGAAAATCTCTATCAAATCTTCAGTCCATTTGCTGAACCTAGCCTCTTCTTCACAGTCGAAGACTTTCTAGCTGCTCGTCAATCTGACGAAAAAGTTAATTTGTCCTATCATGCTGCACGAGACATTCTGGACAACTTAACTCGAAAATTTGGCGTCCAATTTTCAAATACGGATACTTTAATTTGGAACTTGCACAATACTGCCTTACTCGAGCGAAGAGAAATCAACTCCGAATCGATCATTTCACAAAATAAAGACTATACACTTGGAAAGATTAAAAAATTCTTCCCTAATTTTTATGAAGCAACAGTCTTTGAAATGATGCGCTATAAGAATATTATGGGACAAAAGGAGAAGATACCTGCTCTTTCTCACCTGATTTACACCCTATTTACTCACGCAGAGGGGCTTACAGATCAATTATTTGAACATAAAAAGAAAGTCAAAGTCTTAGTTCTCAGTGAGTATGACTTTGCTCATCCAGAATTTTTGATATCTCTCTACGAATTCCATACTTCAAATAACATCCAGTATGAAACTTGGGATAAAGAAACCCTAAATATCGAAGAAATTAGGCAAAGTGACTATGACGCTATTATCACTAATTTTGATATTAAAGAAATCGATAATAAGCGAATCATGAACATTAGCCGACTATCTATCCTGCAAGTTGTCAACGAACTCAATAAGATTTCCATGCAAGATTTATAATTTTAAAAACCTCCTAGAAAACATCTAGGAGGTTTTTATGAATCTCTGTTTTTCTCAAGAACCATGAGCCAATCACATTATTCAAAATCAACAGTCTTATTCTTAATCACAAGCTTGGTATGAGCTGTTATATATTGTCGGTCAAGGGTTGTTGTAACTTCCCCTTCACCATTTATAATATGCCAAGCTCCGTCTTTATGAACAACCATAGCAACTTCTTGTTTGTTTTTATCTTCATTCTTAACAGCCAAGGCATAGGCGTCATCGACCCCTTCTAGCAAGAGTTCTTTGTTGCTACTGAGTGTCAGTAGATAATAGGCTCCATCTCGAACACCAATATCGTATTGTTGATTCACAAATATGGTTTTGTCGTAGCTAGGTCCTGGTTCAGAAGTTCCTGATCCATTCCCAAGAATACTTTTAAAAGTATCCTTTTGTTTGTCTGACTCTGCCTGTTCTTGGGATTTGATAAATTCCTGAACTGCAGCAATCTTTTCACTCTCTTGTTTCTTTGAAGCTCTCATTTGATGAATCACGACAGTTCGAATCAAAAATGAACTGGCAAACAGGAGTCCTATGATAGATGAAATTTTCCCCTTTTTCATTTCCGCTCCAATTTCCTTATACTTCACTATTTACTACTTTTCTATAGTATAACAAGATTTTGCTAGGTTGACAAGAAAAGTTGGAGTTTAGGAGCAGGACTTCCTTATTCTACTGTTACAGACTTGGCAAGATTACGTGGTTTATCCACATCAAGTCCACGGTGGAGGGTTGCAAAGTAAGCGACCAATTGAGTTGGCACGACCATTGAGATTGGTGAGAGGTAAGGGTGTACGGTCGTAAGGACGATGTCATCTGTATCTTTGGCAACATTCTCTTCTGCGATGGTGAGTACCTTAGCGCCACGGGCAGCAACTTCTTGGATATTCCCACGAGTGTGGTTAGCAAGAACTGGGTCTGACAAGAGGGCCAAAACAGGGGTTCCATCCTCAATCAAGGCAATAGTTCCGTGTTTGAGTTCCCCTGCCGCAAAGCCTTCACATTGAATGTAAGAAATCTCTTTGAGTTTGAGACTGGCTTCCATGGCTACATAGTAATCTTGACCACGTCCGATGTAAAAGGCATTGCGTGTTGTTTCAAGAAGCTCACGAACCTTGCTATCAATCAATTCTTTTTCTGAAAGGGTTGATTCGATAGACTGAGCCACGATAGACAACTCATGAACAAGGTCAAAGGCTTGCGCTTTTTCGTTGCCATTTGCTTCACCGACTGCTTTTGCCAGGAAGGCAAGAACTGCGATTTGTGCCGTATAGGCCTTGGTTGATGCTACAGCAATTTCAGGACCTGCATGAAGCAACATAGTATGGTTAGCTTCACGAGAAAGAGTTGATCCTGGTACGTTTGTCACTGTCAAGCTTGGGATACCCATTTCATTAGCCTTAACCAAAACCTGACGGCTATCAGCTGTTTCACCAGACTGACTGATAAAGATGAAAAGCGGCTTCTGGCTGAGAAGTGGCATCCCATAGCCCCACTCAGAGGAGATTCCAAGTTCAACTGGTGTATCTGTCAATTCTTCCAACATCTTCTTAGAAGCAAATCCTGCGTGGTAAGATGTTCCAGCTGCAAGGATGTAAATGCGGTCAGCCTCTTGAACAGCCTTGATGATGTCTGGGTCTACCACTACTTGACCAGCCTCATCTGTGTAGGCTTGGATCAGTTTACGCATCACCGTTGGTTGCTCATCGATTTCCTTGAGCATGTAGTAAGGGTAAGTTCCCTTTCCGATATCTGACAAGTCAAGTTCAGCAGTGTAGCTAGCACGCTCACGACGATTGCCATCATAGTCTTGCACTTCGACGCTATCAGCCTTGACGATAACCAACTCTTGGTCATGAATTTCCATGTATTGGTTGGTTTCACGAATCATAGCCATAGCATCAGAGCAGACCATGTTGTAGCCATCTCCAAGACCAATCAAAAGTGGTGATTTATTCTTGGCTACATAGATGACATCTGGATTTTCAGAGTCGATCAAGGCAAAGGCATAAGAACCACGAATGATGTGAAGGGCTTTTTTGAAGGCTTCGAGAACTGATAAGCCGTCTTCTTCGGCAAATTTCCCAATCAAATGTACGGCGATTTCCGTATCTGTTTGTCCCTTGAAGTGGTGTCCCGCAAGGTATTCTTCCTTGATTTCAAGGTAGTTTTCAATCACCCCGTTGTGGACCAAGACAAAACGTCCAGTCTCAGATCGGTGTGGGTGAGCGTTGTCTTCCGTTGGTTTTCCGTGAGTAGCCCAACGAGTATGTCCGATACCAGTTGTTCCCTCAACACCTGCAGTTTTAGCAGACAATTCTGCAATACGACCAACAGCCTTGACTAGATGGTTTTCAGCGCCACCTAGGACAAAAATCCCCGCAGAATCATAACCACGGTATTCGAGCTTTTCAAGCCCTTGAATCAAAATATCAGTTGCATTTGTGTTTCCAACAACACCAACAATTCCACACATAGTATATACGACACAGACAAGCTGTGCTTTCCCCTTATCGAAATTGGTATAGTCTGATTTTCTGTTTTTAGAATCAGTGAAAACAGTATATAATTGTTTCTTTTACTTGTCAAGAATAAAAATTGGTATAGTTCAATCGCTTTTAAACCACAAACAAAAAACCATTCAAGAAATAGCTCTTGAATGGTTGGACACAGCATTATTGTTGCAATAAAATATATCTACAACTAGAATCTTTACTGAGGATTTTGCCTGAGTCCCAGATAGGCATAGGTTCGAGTCCGTGGACAATCTTTTTCCATCCTCACCCTAAAATAAAATCGATGTTCCCTGCCATCCTTGGCATTTTCCTTATTCAAGACAAAGTAGTCCTTTTGATTGATAGCCATGGTTCGCAGAATGTCGTCAATCAGAAAAGTCAGGGGTACATTCATGGCAGAGTATTTTTGAAAATCTTCCTCAAAACGAATATAGTCGTCCGAAAAATAATCCATCTGCAATTTGTTTTCATAGAGCTCTTTTCTAGTCATAGACTTCCTCCTGACAAAGTTGGATTGTGAGAATATCATCTACCCTTATTAATCGATAGCCTTCATCAGTTCTAAGAGAGATTTCCTCGGGAGATAATTCTCTTACTTCACCCAATATGGTGCTTTTATGATTTTTCTCCTTGACCACAAAAGAGCCTTTTAGTCCCCCAACATAGAACTGGGAAAGTAACAACAACTTTTCGACTGGATTCAAATCGGTCGACAAATCAACACGATTTTTTTCTTCACTGAGTGAGCTGGTATGCTCCGATAGGAAAAAGCCCATCCACTTCTGCATGCCTGGATCTTGATAGTCCCTCGCGGATTGGAAGGGCAAATAAGAGCGATCAATCATTTTAGTCCATCTAATCCTCCAGCAGAGTGCCCTCCGATGAGCTTGCTTCTGGCAATACTTCTCGATGCATCCTCTAAAGCAGTCGCCTTCAAGAGAGAAGTAAAGCCGAATTGCTCTCGAATGGAATCAATGGTAGTCTGGAGCCTTTCTTCTTTTTCTAGCTTATCTACATCATCAAAAAGGGAAATCAAGCCAAAGGATTCGTCTACAAATCCTGAATAACTAACGGCAACACTCCTGACAGCTCCTGAAGTGTATTTGCTATGAAATAGTTTCAACACATAGCTGACCAAAAGACTGGTATTATTGGTCGGCTCAACCTTCATCTGGGTATGGATGGAGCGTTTTTGTTCCTGCTTTGAAAATCCAAGATGGATAGACACCACTGTCGTCTTCTTCCTGGCCCGTCGAAGTCTGATAGCCACCTGCTCAGCCATCTCTCGAAGAATAATTTCGATATCTCGCTTCTTAACGTAGTCTCTCGGTAAAATTTGCGAATTGCCCAAGCCGTGAGATTTTGGCTTATAAGGCTTGTGAACATTACTCTCATCAATTCCATTGGCATGAAACCACAAGCGAAGTCCAGCTTGGCCGAGTTCCTTCTTCAGGTCATCAGGATTGCTATTGGCTAATTCCTTAATTGAATAGATTCCCAAACTATTCAAGCGCTTCTCCATCCGGTGCCCTATCCCCCAAAAGTCAGTCATCTTAGAAATGTTCCAGACCTTATCTTCCACATCCTGATAAGACCAATTGGCTCGCATGGTCGGTGTGTGCTTGGCTTCATTATCCAAGGCTAACTTAGCAAGCAGGGGATTGGCATTGGACATACCGACTGTCGAGTAAATCCCGGTCTGCCGCCAGATATCTCTCTGGATACGAGCCGAAAGCATATCTAGCTTATCTTTGCGAGAAATCTGCTGGTCTGGGACAAAATAATTAATCGAACTGGTTAGATCAATAAAGCCTTCATCAATTGAATAAGGATAAATATCATCTGGACTGCCGTAATTCTGGAAAATGCGCTGAATTTCCATGTTGACTGCGATATACTTATCCATCCGAGGAGGGACAATGACGGTCACCCGAGCCCAATCTTCGATAAATTTCACATAGTCCGGATCTGTCCGTAAGCCTTGTTTCTTGGCATTATAGTAGGAAAATTTACGCGTCATGATATCAAAGGGCAGGTCATAGGCACGGCCTACATTTGCTTTCCCAAAAACCTTTTTAAACATAGGCGAGGAGGCAAGAATAAGCCCAACAGAATTATCCGCCCGACTCATAACACAAAGGGAGGTTTTAAGGGGATGGAGTCCTCTTTCCACACACTCAACACTGGCATAAAAGGACTTCATATCGACAAAGGCAATATCACTTTTGGGCTCTCTGGAATAATCAAAGTAGCCCATAGACTATCCCTCCATCGGTACAAAATTACCTACGATAATTCCCACAATCCGCGGATCTTCTTCGTAAGAAATGTGAATATCCTTGTATTTAGGATTGATGGAGACCAAACGCAAACCATCCTCTTCTCGATAGACTCGTTTGATATAGGTCTGGTTATTGCAAACCACTGCATAGACAGCACCATCATAATCAAATCCGGTCTCTCGAATCAGAGCCACGGAACCATTTTGATATTTGGGCTCCATAGAATCCCCAGACACCCAGGAAGCAAAATCATGAGCCAGTTCTTCATTGAAATAAACCGTATCAAAGTTTCGATCATCATAAACCGAAGCCCCAATCCCCGCTGACATGCGTTCATAGACATGATACTCGTAGAGTTTTTCTGAAATAAGCGTCACCTTCTTGGCTTGTTCTTCTTGAGCCAGATCGCGAGCATAGACCACTACCTTCTCTTTTCCTTGTTTAGAGAGGCTATTATAAAGACGGACAATTTCGATTTGGGTGAAATAGCCTTTTGGTACTTTTAAAAGATCTTCTAGCTGGCTAACCTTTTCTTTAGAAGGCTCCTTGACTCCACGTTCCCAGGCCGAATAAGCCTGAAAACTAGTGCCAAGCTTCTCTGCAATCTCTTTCTGTGTTAGCTTTAACTCTTTTCTCCTAGCCTTGAGTTTTTCTGGTTGGTACATGATTTACCTCCTAGTGTTATCTTTCATCCTAGGTTGACTTCGTTTTAGAATTCAACCATTTTGGTTTAGTTTTATTATATAAAAAAAGCAGACGAATGTCTAGTGGGAAACTTTTGAACAAACTCTTGATTTTTAGACAAAAAAGACATCCAAGAGAAAATTCTTGAATGTCTGTCAAGATTGACAAGGCCATTTTTTCTATTAGTAAACTGGTAATGATGCTGCTATAGATTCCTTATCTCAAATACTGCCGTATGAATCCACTCGTTATGCATTTGAAAGTCATTTTCTATGATTTTACTAAAGGTAAAACCATTTTTTAAAAGCACTCTCTGAGAGGCCAGATTGTCCGTTGCCGTCCCTGCGATAATCTTATGTAAACCATAAGTAGTAAAGGCCTTTTCTAAAACGAGTTTAACCGCTTCACTTGCATAACCTAAATTGGTAACATTTTCTCCAATCCTATATCCAAGTTCTGCTGTTTTTCTATCCTTCCCTAAAACACTTAAATTGATTCTTCCAACCATAACACCTTGTGCATCTCTAATAAGATGCATGTAGACATCATGATTCTCTTGTTCTCTTAACAATTCCCTTGTAATTTCTTTAAAACTTTCTGAATCAAAATAGTGAGCTGGTCTAGGAGGTAAACTTAGCTCAAAATACTCTCTATTTTCTTTTTCAAAAGAATAAACATCTATGCTATTTTCTTCAGACATCAACTCTAAACTTATCATTGTAAACCATCTCCTATTATTCTCTAAACTCAAATTCACTCATGTTCACACAAAGTGACATTTACAAAATTTAAATAGATATCTTAATTTTTTCATATCGTATCTACATTATAACATAACATACTATGAAGAAAAATAATATCCATCAAGGACCTCATAAATTCCAACATCTTACTAAACAGGCTGGAACGCTTATGGAAGTTATTTTTAAACCCTACCTGCTTCATCTTCATAACATGATTATGACTTACAAATAAAGAAGAAAACCATCTCAAATTTGATGAGATGGTTGGAATATTTAATCTACTTTATAAAAAACTTGTTCCGAACTCGTTGGAGCAGCTTGACCAGCAATCAGCCTATTTTTACTTGGATCAGAATCAACCCACTTCATAGTAGTTCCAGCAGGATAAATAATCATACCAAATCCTGTATTACCAGTTCTAACACTAAAGTTAATACTTCCATCATTACCTATACTCGATTTTTCAATGTTTCCACTGTTTACTAATCCATTTTTATCGAATGTAAATTCTTGGCCCAAACCATTTCTCCATGTTCCAACTAGAGTAGAGAAATCACCATTTAGAATGGCTTGCGCATCTATTTTTTGTGATTTAGAGTGCGCTTGCTCTTCTTGTGTCGAAAGTTTTTCCTCTGTAGTCGTCACACTATCTTGAGAAGTTGTTAAAGCAGTGGTTGTCGTTATACTTGTTGTACTAGTCGTTGTCGTACTAGTAGTAGAAACCTGTTCTGTTGTAGTATTCACTGCTTCTGCATCTTGCTTCTTATGATTAAAGAAGAACAAAGAACTTATCAGTACTATAGCAATTACGCAACTTAACAGAATCAAAATCCAATTGATACCTTTTCCTATTTTCATTTATAACTCCTTAATATTATTCGTATTTAATTATATCATACTGAACTTATACTAGGAAGAATTTGTATAAGATAAAGACTATTGGGGTGAATTTTGTATTTTTGAAACAAAAAAGACATCCAAGAGAAAATTCTTGAATGTCTGTAAATGTTGATAGTATCGTATTGATTAACGTTTTGAGGCAACTGACTTTGTCAGGTTGCAGCCACATTTGTAAGCGACTAAAGTCGCAACAACTGTGTCAATTGCACCAATTTAGTAAAAAGTACAAAAAAAGAACACCCCGAAAGGTGCTCTTTGTAAGTACAGTAATTCCTTCGAATTAACGTTTACTAAATTGTGGTGCTTTACGAGCTTTCTTAAGGCCTATTGAAAATATATTATTTTTATGCTAATAAAACAAGAAGGCTACTGATACCTAAAACTGTTTTCACCCAAATTAACCTTAAAATATTTGAACCTCATATCTGAATCTGGAATCGAGAATTCAAAGCTTTTTTTAGTTCCATTTTCCCATAAATATCTTGTTTCAAACTGAAAACCAGAATAAATTTTATCATTTTCATCATAAAAAGAAATATTTATATCAATGTAATTGATGCGATGACCTGTAGTATTTTCAAAATTCCCCACGTATCGTTTCTCTTTTTCTAATCCATCTTCAACCTCTTCAACAACAAAGTTTTTTGCATCAAACGTATCTACTAATATTCCGTAAACTCTATTAAATTCTTTAACAGCTTCACCGGATCTCAATATATCATTTAAACTATTTTTATCTTGAACAGGGATTTCACTTATTGAATTAATATCTAAAAGTAATTCATAACGTTTATGTTGGAGTTTGTTCCACTCGTCTCTAAAGATACTATCCAGGTATTTTCGATTTGTTGTCGTTTCCTTTTCATTCTTAAGGACATCAATATAGGTGTCAGCTAGTTTCTTTAACTCGGGATTTTCAAACTCACGATTTTTATATTTCTTAAGTTCATTTAGTTCATAATCCACATAGGTTCTATAGTTTTTTAGTGATTCTTTATCATACTCCCTTTTGGCAATAACCTCCCAACGTTTATCTAACCCTTTTGCTAACGAAGTTAGAAATTCATTATCATAGGTATTATTGTTGTTTTTACTTGCATTAAATATAAGCAAAAGCATTAGTAGAAGTATTGAAACTACACCTAATAGTTTTTTCCCCACACTCAATCTCTCATTTCTGTCTTTTTTTCTATTATAACACTCCTTTGATTACTGTCAAACTAATAGATGCTTTTGAAAAGTATTGTAAATATAGACCCTTTTCTATATCAAATGAATTTCATATATTTGAGAAAAGTTGTCGATAAAAAATAACTCAAGAAAAATTTTGTGATAAGTCTTACTTTTTAACAAAAAAAGAACACCCCGAAAGGTGCTCTTTGTAAGTATAGTCATTCTTTCGAAGAACGTTTACTAAATTGTGATGCTTTACGAACTTTTTTCAAGCCTGGTTTGAAAAGTCTGGCTTTTAGGACAGCTCAAAATCACTCGATAGCAAGCGTCAGAAGAGTTTCTTCTGATTTTGATTTCAAGAAATAGGAATAGATGGATCTAAAATAGGAAAATTTCTTAATTCAGAATTTTCAATCCTATCCTCTTCCTTCTTATCCTAATAAAGTTTGTAATATTGGAATAACAACGATAAATAGAACCGTACTTAGAGTCACCACATTCGTCGAAAATTCCACATCTCCTTTTCCTTGATTAGCAAGGATTGGGAGAACGGCTAGAGCTGGTGTCGCGGACTGAATCATAAAGGTCTTAAATTCAGCCGTTGCCATATTTGGAGCAAAGAACTTCAATACAAGAAGCATGATTAGGGGAGCTAAAATAAAGCGTCCAACCAAAGTGACAATTGTATCTTTATCAAAACGAATCGTATTCAAGCCTGCCTTAGCTAGAACAATACCGATATAGACAAGAGATAGTGGCGTTGTTAAACTACCAATATAAGTCAAGGTGCTTTCCGCAAAACTTGGAACAGGAAGACGGAACACTAAAAACACGAGGGCTACGAGAAATCCCAATAAAGGTGCTGGGAAGAGCTTCTTCCAATTAAATTTTTGAGCTTGCTTTGAAGCCCCTTCTTTGCTATCCGAGGTCATTAGATAGACACCTAATGTCCAAGTAGAGACCGTATTTGTAATATAATACACCAAGAAGTAGGGAAGGGCTTGATCTCCAAATAGAGCTATGTTTAAAGGTAAACCAATAAAAATGGTATTGGCATTTACGAAGGTATTAATCATGGTTCCTCGACGGCCCGGGCGCACTCCAAAAAGTTTCACCGCTATAAATGCCATTAGGTAACCGAGAATGAAGGCGATAAACGTATACAACAGACCGCCAGACAAGCTAATTAATTTATCTAACGTTAAATATTTAAGAACAGAGGTAAAAATTGCCACTGGCATGGCCACATTCATAATGAGTTTAGATAAATCATTTCCAAAACTCTCTTGAAACCAACCACGGACTTGTAAGAAGTAACCTAGAATGATGATGACGATAATAGGTACAATACTCTGAATTGAAGTTAAAAAGATTTCCATAGTCTCCCTTTCTATATGTCATAGCGTATAGTTGAAGGTGTACGAAGCATCCAGTCGCACTCGTACACCCCATTTCCATTTACTTATTTATAGGTTGGATACCACTTCTTTATAGGTTGGATACCACTTCAAATCACGAACTGCTTTGGCCATATCTGTTTCCTTGGCACGCGCAAGACCTTGTTCTTGCGCTTTTTTAGCGACTGCTTCTGCTACTTTAATAGAAACATCTGCTACATACTTGAATGGTGGCAAGACAGGAGCTCCCGGTTGACCTGGATTGACAATACCACTCAACGAATGAGCCGCTGCTCCAATCATTTCATCTGTCAAAAGACTTGCTTCAGAAGCTAGCATACCTAGACCAAGACCTGGGTAAATCAAGGCATTATTGGCTTGACCAATCACATAGTCTACACCTTTATAAGAAACCGTATCAGCAGGAATTCCTGTTGCGACAAAAGCCTTACCATCTGACCATTCAATCAAATCTTTGGCACTAGCTTCTGCTAGTTTGGTTGGATTTGACAAAGGGAAAATCATCGGACGCTCTGTATTTTCACACATCGCTTCTACAATTTCTTTAGTGAAGGTATTTGGCTGAGTTGAAGTTCCTACTAAAATAGTTGGTTTAACAGTTTTAACGACTTCTAATAGATCTGTTAATTTATCAGCATTAGGAAAATCCGACCGTTTCTTCGCAAACGGTTTTTGCTGTGGTGTCAAGTCATCCATATCATCAAAGAGAAGACCTTGTTTATCCACCATAAAGAAACGTTTATAAGCTTCTTCTTCGGAAAGACCTTCACTCACCATTTCACGAAGAACACGAGAGGCAATTCCTGCACCCGCAGTACCACCACCATAGCAGAGATAAACTTGATCGGTTAATTTTTCACCACTAATATCCAGTGAACCAAAGATACCACCTAAGGTAACGATTCCTGTACCCTGAATATCATCATTAAAGGTAGGAATTTGTTTCCGGTATTTTTCAAGAATATTGGCAGCATTAGAACGTCCGAAATCTTCCCAGTGAAGGTAAAGTTTAGGGAAAAGCCGTTCTGCTGTTTGAACAAATTGGTCAATGAAATCGTAGTAACGATCTCCGCGGACCCGTTCGTGACGATTTCCTAAGTAATTAGGATTGTTCCGAAGTTCTTCACGGTTAGTTCCTGCATCAATAACTAAAGGAAGGACCATAGAAGGATCGATTCCAGCAGCACCCGTATAGACCATCAATTTCCCAACAGAAATATCGACACCATTTGTTCCCCAGTCACCGATTCCAAGGATTCCTTCTGCATCTGTTACAACAATGAGTCGAATCTCACGGTCCCCTGCTGCATTTTTCAAAGTGGCTTCAATGTTTTCAGGATGATTAATATCAAGATATCCCGCATACTGTGGATCTACAAAGAGGTCACTATAGCCTTCAATGGTATCTGCAATGGTTGGGTCATATACAATTGGATTGAATTCTTCCAAATGTTGAGAAAAGAGGTAATAGAAAAGAGTCCGGTTGGTATTAAAGATTTCCATTAAGAACAAACGTTTTTCCAGATCATTGACCTTTGTTTGCATTTGTGCATAGGTTTGTGCCGCTTGTTCCTCGATGGTTTGAACGTAAGGCGGCAATAACCCAATAAGGCCTAGTTCCTTTCGTTCCTCTAAGGTAAAGGCAGTTCCCTTATTAAGGAAAGGATTGTTTAAAATATCATGTGCAGTCATAGTGCAACCTCCTTTTTGCTTATATTATACCACTAAAATAAACCGTTTACAAAACTTTGTTATATATAAAATACAATCGTGTACGCATATGTTATAATGGGGCTACGAGAAAATTTATAATAAACCTTTTGATACTTAAAACACTATTATTGATAATCACTCTTTACTAAAAGTTTCGAGTAACAGAAACTAATCATACAATTTGGCAACTATAATTAAAATAAATAGTACGAAGGTTTGTTATAGAATACTTTGTGTTTTTTAAGGTGTTTTTTTGTCATACAAAACTTGTATTCTATTTATATGACAACTAAAAACTATTTACAACAATACATTTCCCAAAAAGTGAAATATTTTCGAACACAGAATAAAATGAGCCAGGAAGAACTTTCGGAACAAGCGGGACTTGGCCTTAAATATATCAATCAACTCGAAAATCAAAATGTGAATCTGACCATTCACAGTCTCGAAAAAGTGATTGACGCCCTAGAGATGACCCCAGAGGAATTTTTCAATTTTGATAGCCTTGAATCAACCTCTGATAAGACTGATAATCTTTCACTCAAAAGAATCAACATGAAGGTTAAACAACTTCCTGTTGATAAACGAGAAAAGATGTTGGTCATTTTTGAAAGTATCTTAGATAATCTATGATATCCCTGACTCACTTACATTTTAACTGGTGACTACTCATATAGTCAAATTGTAGGATACGGATAAGATTTATTTATCCGGTGATTTCCACATATTTTCCATTTTCCAACTAATGAAAGTGAGCCCATATGAATTTAAAAGATCTACAATATTTTTATGACCTCTGCCAGCTTCAATCCTATACGGAAGTAGCAAAACAACACAAAGTCAGCCAGCCTTCTATTTCTTATGCCATCAAGCGCTTAGAGGAATCCTTTAATTGCAAATTGATTCACCACGATCCCTCGCATCGTTCCTTCAAACTAACTCCCCAAGGACAAATCCTTCTAAAGCATACAGAACAGATCTTACCTGAGATCAGTTCTGCTCACAAAGAAATTAATCGCTCCTTGGCACATTACTCCACTGTCGGATTCCCTCCTATTATCATTCAGTATCTCTTTGCTGCCTTGAAGGGAAAAGATAAATTCGATTTTTTAAAAAAGGTACGCCCTATCCGCGGTGGTTCCGTGGAATTATTAAATCTTCTCCTCAAGGGAGACCTTGATGCAAGCCTACTCGGTTTGATTGAACCACTAAATCATCCTTCAATAGATACGCATGAACTCTTTCAAAAAGAACTATATGTCGTTTTATCTAAGAACCATCCTCTTGCTACTGCTTCTTCCCTCACTTTTGAAGAATTAGTAGATCAATCCTTTATACTTTTAGACGAACACTTTGTTCACCTGAAGGCTTTTGAACTACTTAATCAAAAGTATCAAAACAAGGCAGAAATATTCTTTAAGAGTGACGACATTGTCATCATTAAAGAACTTTTAAAGAAAGGAATTGGCCTTAGTTTACTAGCTGATATCGCACTTTCTGATGAAGATAATGATTTAATAAAAATCCCTCTAATCCCGGAGGACCAGATCACATTTACAGTTTATTATGCTTATCTCAAATCAGCTACACCGTCATCAGAAGTAGAGTCCTTATTTAATCTGATTAAATCATATGAATAGCAAAAAAACTCTAACTATCAACTACCTGATAGCTAGAGTTTTTTACATTGTAGATATTAAACTAACATAAAGAGAAATAAGGAATTATCGATTAATCTTTTCATTTACCTAATACCCTTCAACGAGATTTCTAATTATCAATCCAAAAAATGTCAAAAAAAGAACACCCCGAAAGGTGCTCTTTGTAAGTATAGTAATTCTTTCGAATTAACGTTTACTAAATTGTGAAGCTTTACGAGCTTTCTTAAGACCTGGTTTGGCTAACTGTTAAAATAAAGTGTCGCAAATAGTTATAAACAAGGACTTTTTTACGTTCAATTATCAATTAAATTTTATCTATTTTTAAATAATTTCATTTAAATTGGGCAAATTTTTTTATCAAATAAAAAAATACGAGTCAGATATCTCAGAAATTTGCCCTAACTAGTGAAATCAACCAGTACTAGTTATACATCACTATTGAAAAAATTTTTGCTAAAAAACTTACAAAAATCCTTGACTTTATTTTCAAATAAGATTACAATGAAAGTATAGTTGTAGTTAGACAAATTATTTTTTCAAAGAGAGGTTACTTATGGAAATTTCTACCTACTCAGATTTTCTTCAAGAGAAAACTGCTTTGACTTTTGAAGATGCACATAAGATTTATAATGAACTAATTAGTTCATTTGACATAAAAGATCCAATTTTTCTCGATGACTGGACAATGTTGATTGAGTTAGCTGCAGAGTATACTGAGATTCGTGTCAAATCAGCAACAGTATCAAAAGAAAAACAAGATAAGCATGGAACTCTTAGAACCTCTGCTCATAATGCTTTCATCATACAATTGAATGCACTAAAAAGCGAAATCGAATCTACAGGAGGAAATACTAGCTGGTTTGATAAAATTACAGAAGATCGACAACGCCAGGGAGATTTCGCCAATTATTTAGCATACATTTACGCTGTAAGCACTAGATCATCATAAAGTAAAAAATACTCTTCAAACAATCGCTTAAGATTCTCAAAATTAAATATTACCGTAATAAAACTGAAAGGAAAAACTTATGGAACATCAAGAAGTTATTGATTGGTTGAAATATTGTGACGAAAATAATATCAAACCATGGGAATGGGATTTTAAAAATTGTTATTCTGATAAACTAACATCAGATAGTATAACAAACTTTTTAAAATATAGAAATAATGAACTTACTAATCCTACTATTTTTCGAGTAACAGACAGGATTGGTGAATCTGCCGACTGCGATAAGGAAGCATTCTATCTATATAAACTTTTGGGATGGCAAGAGTCACAATATAGTATCATTAGAGGAGAAACTATAAATTCTTTTTCAACTACTTTTACTAAAGCTATTGTGAAAAGTTCAAATCGTGATCAAGTATATAAAGAAATTGGTATTAACCCTAAAGAATATCTAAATAAACAATACACAATTTTATACTATAATGAGAATTACCAAAAATTTGATATTATGAGTCAAAATAAAGATAATTTTGAAAAATTTGCAGAATTGACTCATACAATTGGAAATTTCACTGTTTTACCTAACTGGATGAATTGCGGCCGAGGCATGTGCCTATATGACTACTGGGACATTACTTTAATGTCACTTCAAGAATTTTTAAATATTTTATCTCCTGAAGCATGGCCAAACTTCATAAAGAGGTACTATCTTCAACCATATGTTAATAGCGATTATAACGTAGATTTATTTTGGGATAATCATGATGACAAGCTCTTACCTAAAGAAACAGATTTTCCAATTTTCCTCAAAAAAGTCAATGAGCGAATTGAAGAACGAGGTAAATTTATTATTAAACAAATCTGTGATCAATTAGATCAAAAAGATTTCAATTTCTATAAAGAAATTGAAAATATGGATACAATAAAATTTTCTAACGAATTTTAAAAAGGAGGATTTATGGTCAGAGTATATAAAAGTGTTCGTCTTGCATATGAAGCTAAAGTGTGGATAGACGAGCTTATTCAAAATAAAGAACGTAAAATCAAAGAACTAAATCAAAATAATTTTCTAAGTACACTAGAACAAACACTTCTATCAAATCATTACGATGAATTAAATGGTGTATCTTTCAATATTGTTTTGAAAGCTTCTATTGGAAGCGTAATTGAAGAAGCATATAGAAACACAAAACATTACTCCATTGACAAATGGCAAAAACTACGTCAAGAAATGGAAAAAGATATCAAAAATGTCAATCCTAGTCTAGAAACATCAGTAACCCCTAGACTCTATTTAGATGAAAATGTTCTAAATGGTCTTGATGAATTTCGATATCATTTAATGAAAGAAGATGGCGCTACTAGATTACCAAGACTTAGCTACATCATTAAACTTGTTGTATATTCCTATTGGAAGACACAACAATAACCTAAGCAAAACCTGCTTAGGTTCCTTATACAAAGTATTGTATAGTTGTTTTACTACTTATTCGGAGGTTGCTTATGTTTAAATTAAAAAAAGAAGCTGACTTAAAAAGAAATTATTTTATTACAAGTTCACGTTTAAAATTGTTACATCTCATAATAATTGTCTTTTCTATCTTTATTTTATTAAGTTTAATAGTAAGTATTAGAGCTCCTGCTTTTATTCAAATCTTATATATTGCCTTTGGTATTCTAGCAATCTATAAAATAAATAATACATTAAAACATTTTAGATACAATCTAGACTTTGATTTGATTATTAGAGAAAGCTTGCTATTTGTTTTATATACAAATCATCTCTACACTTCAGAAAAGGATAATTCAGGTTATGAAAAAATTATTAGGAGTGCTATTTTAAAATATGAATTAGATAATCAAAACGGTCGTATTATTATTAAAGCGCTTATCAGAGGTGACGAATTTAGTAAAAAGGTTCAAACACTTGATGATGTATTAGCTGGAGTTCTCGAACTTGAACTAGAAGAAAAAATTACTCATCCTAATATTGTGGAATATCACTTTTATTACAAGAAACCTGATAGACTAATATTATCACCCCACAGTCATAAAAAAGAGATAGATAATCTTGATATAGACTTAGGATATGATATAACTTATAATCCTATAAAATGCCCTCATATTTTAGTTTCAGGTGGTACAGGTAGTGGAAAATCTATATTCATATCTTTCTTAATTATTGAACTTCTTAAGAGAAACTCAACACTATATATTGCAGATCCCAAGAATAGTGATTTAGGTAGTTTATCTCATTATTTAAGCGATAAATATGTAGCTACAACTCCCAATAATATTGCTCGTATTGTACGTTTGGTAGTCGAACAAATGCAGGAACGATATCAAGCCATGCGTGATAACTTTAAATACGGTTCAAATTTTGCCGACCATGGTTTTAAACCAGTATGGCTTATATTTGATGAAATGGGAGCATTTCAAGCTTCAGCAACAGATAAAAAATCTAAAGAAGTTATTACCGAAGTAATGGACGGTATCAAACAAATTATCCTACTAGGACGACAAGCAGGTGTATTTATTCTTATATCTGCCCAACAAATGAGAGCTGAAACTCTAAATACTGATCTTAGAGATAATTTAGGACTGAGAATAGCTTTAGGAGCAAACTCAATAGAGGGATACCGTATGGTATTTGGCACGGCTACACCTGATAAGTTAAAATCTATTGATGAAAAAGGAGCAGGATATCTTTATATGCAGGGATCAGGGAAAGAAAAGGCACAATATTGGGAAAGTCCTTATCTTGATACAACACAATTCGATTTTATAAAAGAACTACAATTATATATAACAAAGTTAAAATAATTTCAATAGAAATTTTTGCTTAAATTCAATAGATTTTCAGTAAAAATTTCTATTCCTCATCGCTTAAGCGATGACAAAAAGAAACGAGGTATTATATGAAAATTAACGATTTTCTCAAACCAGAATTATTAGGAAATAAATTCGTGGCAGTAAAAGGATATACAGAAGTTTTGGACCGAGAAACAAACAAACCTGTAGCACTACGTCTTAATGTATCAATTCAAGATGAAAATTCTGATTTCTTTATGGAAATGATCCAGATAAAAGTCAATACGTTATCTCCTACAGCTACCCCTCAGTTATTGTCGGACAAAAAAACATGTCCTGTTAAATTATCGAATTTAACAGTTGGACAATTTAATGGAAATTTATGGTTTTCTTGTAACGATGTAGTTCCTATTTCTAAATAATTTGGTGATACTATTTATGGCTAAACTTTTTGCAATATCTGATATACACGGTTACTTTGATGAGTTCATAAGCGCTCTCAGTACAGTAGATCTATCTGATAAAAATAACCGTCTTATTCTAATCGGAGACTATATTGACAATGGACTTCAATCTTTTCAAGTCATTTCTAAAATAATTGAACTTGAAAAGCTTTATCCAAAACAAATTATTACGCTTTTGGGAAATCATGAAGAATGGTTTTATGATTGGTTGATTTTAAATAAGCCTACTGCTTCTGCATTTCCAGAAACAATAAAGAGTTTCTTCACTCTAGAGGAATTGGACTATATTTTAAAATCGAATCCTAACAACTTTGAAACAGGTGTTAGAGATGAAATTAAAAATAATATCAAATTCATCCCATTCATAAACTGGTTAAAAAAACGATATAAGGATAAACGATATTATGAAACTGATACTCAAATTTATGTTCATGCTGGTATTGATGAAGAAGCTGGCAAGCTTTGGAAAGAGCTAACGAGTCCTGAAATATTTACAAATAAATTTCCTATTACCACTGGTGGTTTTTTAAAAGATATTATTTCCGGTCATGTTGCTTCTTGGGAAGTAGCTAAAAATAAAACTTACCAAGGTAAAATTTACTTTGATAGTAAAAATCATTACTTCATTGACGGTGATGTAAATCATAGCAAAACAATACCTGTTCTTTGCTATGATACAATTACCAAGAAATATCACTTTCTATAACTTTTAATCATGCGCTCTTAGGCAAAACTGCCGACTGGAGGTCGGCAAGCTGGAAGCGTGTTTAGTGGAGCGATGCCTAGAAACACATGATAGAAGCACTGAGGAGCTTTGCTCCTCCTAGTTTATTTATTATATAAGCAAACATTACGAGAAAAGGAGATGATTTTGTGAGTTATAATCGCAAAATTATCCGAACTTCTTCATACCTTGAAATATGGGAATACGAATCTCCAATTTTTTCAAATGATACTACTCAAATTGATGAAGAACACATTTCACTTAAAGAAAAAAAGAAACGTAGAACTTTTGAGGAACTCACAACTGCTGAACAAGATGAACGAATAAAAAGAATTTCTAATACTCGTAAAAATTCTAAATGGAAACTTCAACGCCTAATAGATACAAATTTTGATGAAAGAACTAGTTTCCTTACCCTTACCACTAAAGAAAATATACAAAACAGATCTGAATTTAATTTACTTTTTGATAAATTTATTAAACGTTTAAACTATAACATATACCATTCCAAAAAAAGACTTATTAAATATATTGCAGTATTAGAACGACAAAAAAGGGGAGCGTGGCATGCACACATTCTCCTTTTTTCTTTTCCATTTATCCCTCATAAAGAATTATTGACAATTTGGGGATTAGGTGCAGTTCGGATAAACAAACTAAATAGCTTAGATGATTCTTCTAATGCTGGCCGTTATGTTGCAAAATACATGGAAAAAGGCATAGGACAGGAATTATTAGAGAGTCTAGGAAAAAAGGCTTTTTATTCTTCTCGTAATTTACAAAAGCCTGAAGAGATAAAATTTTTTACAAGTGAATCTTTAGATGACCTTGTTAAAAATGAAGATATCCTATTTGAAAGCAACTATATTAGCAAAGTATTCCGTAATGGACACTTAATTGATAATAAAGTCAAATACAAAAAAATAAAGTTAAGTAAGGAGTAACGAAGAAATGCAAGTCATTCTACCAACAGAACAAGTTCAAGAAATACAGTCGATGATTACTAAACTCTTGCAACATGAGATTTCTCATTTCAAAGAAGATTTGGGACTGGATAGCCCTTATCTCAACAAAATACAAACTTGTCAATATCTAGGTATTTCTAACAACACATTAGATGGCTGGATACAAAAAGGTCTTCCCGTTATTAAAATTGGTAAGACTGTCCGATTCAATAAAACTGAGATTGATAAATGGCTTTGTAGAAAAGCTATGCTATAATATCTCTAATGATATATCCTGGCTCGTAAAAGGAGAACATCATGGCTGTTACAAAAACAAATAGTAACACTTACAATCTTAAAGTGTATATACCTAAAGAAATCCGATCTAAAATGGGGATTAAAGGGAATCACTTTGTTAAACGATATAAAACAAGAAAGGAGGCTAAAGAAACTGAACTAGAGATTTTAACTAAGATACATCAACTTGAAAGTGGTGAAGATATACCACTTTCTAAAAACAGTGATATTCTATTCTCTGAGTTCTTTAATAATATTTGGTGGGATTCATACAAAGCTGGTCAAACAACTTCAACAACTAAGCCTCCAACTCAAGTTACTATTGATAATACTGAAACTGTTTTTAAAAAGCATATCTTACCAATGTTCGGCAATTATTCAATCAATTTTCTAAATCAGAATAAGCAAGTCGTCCTAAACTTAATGACTGCTAAAGCTGAAGAGTATGCTAATTTCAAGGTTATTCGAAGCTATGTAAACTCAATTTTCGATTGGGCTGAAGAATTAGAGTATATAGAATCAAATCGATTATCCAAGACAATTAAACGAATTAAAGACACCAAAAAGCTAAAACTCCAAGAAGCTAAAAATGAGGAAGACCTGTATCTGTCTAGTGAAGATTTACAAGACTGGTTTGATGCTTTTAGAGAAGATTTGGAGAACGATAAATTATCACTGAAAGATTATGTTCTATTCTTTACAACCTTTATTCTGAGCGATAGAAAATCAGAATCCTATGCTCTACATTGGAAAAATATAGACTTGGAAAATGCTCAAATTGACTTAAGACATGCACTTGATAAATACAAGAATGTAAAGTCAACAAAAGGAAATAAGAAAACAATTTTTTCAATTCCTAGTTACCTTGTATCACTTCTTTCAGAATGGAAAAAACAACAGAAATACGAGTTAGCGAAATTTGGCATAATGCAAACGCCTGATCAACTGGTCTTTACCTATATAGATACGAAAGGTAATGTAAATAGCCCTCTACATGTTGATTATCTCAATAACAAAATGAACTCCGTAAAAAGGCGACACCCAAAGTTAAAACACGCTACACCGCATAAATTGCGACATACAGGAGCGACACTTGCTAAGAAAGCTGGCATGAGCTTAGAAGCTATCTCAGAAGCATTAACCCATAGTGATACGATTACAACCAAGACTTATGTCAATACTTCAAATATTGTTCCCCTATCTGCTGGACATGTCGCCTATCAACACATTAAAAATGAATAGTGCAAATTTAGGGCAAATTTTAGGGCAAATTCTCGTAGAAAGCATAGAAAAAAGCACCCATAGGGCAAACCTGTGAGTGCTTTGAAACGTTGATATAATCGTATTGATTAACGTTTTGAGAATTGTGATGCTTTACGAGCTTTCTTAAGACCTGGTTTCTTACGTTCAACTTTACGTGAGTCACGTGTAAGAAGTCCTGCGCGTTTCAATGAATCGCGGAAGTCTGGGTCTACTTGAAGAAGGGCACGAGCGATACCGTGACGGATAGCTCCTGCTTGACCAGCGTATCCACCACCTACAACGTTAACGAAAACGTCGTATGAACCTACAGTTGAAGTAACTGCAAATGGTTGGTTGATGACCAAACGAAGGTCAGCGTGTGGGATGTACTCTTCAACATCTTTTTTGTTAACAGTGATTTTACCAGTTCCTGGAACAAGGCGAACGCGTGCAACAGCGTTTTTACGACGTCCAGTACCTGCATATTGTGCTTGTGACATACTTTATTGTTCCTTTCCTTAGATAAGTCCTGAAATATCAAGAACTTCTGGTTGTTGTGCAGCGTGAGTGTGCTCAGCTCCAACGAATACTTTCAATTTCATACCTTGAGCGCGGCCAAGAGTATTGTGTGGAAGCATACCTTTAACTGATTTCTCGATCAAACGAACTGCATTTTTAGAACGAAGTTCACCAGCAGAGATTTGTTTCAATCCGCCTGGGTGGTTTGAGTGAGTGTAGTAGATCTTATCAGATGCTTTTTTACCAGTCAATTTAACTTTTTCAGCATTGATAACGATTACGAAGTCACCTGTATCAGTGTGTGGTGTGAATGTTGGTTTGTTTTTTCCGCGAAGCACGCTAGCAACAACTGCTGAAAGGCGTCCAAGAGGTACATCAGTTGCGTCAACAACGTACCATTTGCGTTCTACTTGGCCTGGTTTAGCCATGAATGTAGTTTTGTTCATGATTTCTCCTATTATGAATATCGTTTTTGTTTACAGGGCGGATGTTCCGGTCCGCAAGTTATTTGAAAGGTTCCGGGGCCTTACAAATGGGGTAAACAATACCGCCTACTATTGTATCAAAATTCTCAGATAAAAGTCAAGCGGTTGGGAAAATATTTTTTCATTTTTGCCAGATTCGTAGTCTTCTTTCACCCTTCTCCTCAAGCATGGTCTGAAACGCCTTAGAAACTAAGTAAATAGCGCAAGTCAAGAACAGCGTAACCACTATATAATTGATCAAAGGACCGTGGTCTCCAACCAATGGTGGTTTTGTCAAAAAGCCATAATCTCCACCCGTCATTAGATTAACCACAAAGATCAGCGCATTAAGCGAAGATGTGATGACTAGGATTCGTTTGAAATCCAATAAACTAGCATCATAGTCCTTTAAAAGATAAATCAAGGAATTTCCAAAGAGGGCTAAATGTCCGAAAATAAAAGACAGAATAGCGATGTGGGGGAAGGGATAGGGATCTGGCACTGGATAAACAAAGGCTGCCAATGTCCCAAAGGTTCCAAGCACAGAAAAGTACTGTTTGACTCTAGAGACTCCCGGGGTCAAAAGCACTACAAACATTGCTAAACGGCAATGATAAAAGGGCAGACTTTCTGTCAGAGGCATCTGGTTGACCAAATACCAACCGTAGAGAAGAATTAATTGAGTGGCCTGTAAAATCTGGAAAAATCGCTGGCAGATTGTATTGTTTCTATAGCGATAAGCTAAAAAAACAGTCACTGCCAATAATGTAAATAGACTTGCGTACCAAGTAAATCCAAATTGGGGTGGCTCCGTCGGCTGGGTGGTAAATAAAGCATCCCAAACATTCATATAATTTTCCTCATTTTCATATAAGCTAGCGATTTTGATTGTTCACTAGGAACTCTGCTGCCAGCTTATTTCACTTTCTTATTTTTTATGTAACAGAAGCTAGCTTCCTTAAGATAAGGCAACGCTTCTAATCGACATATTGTTCCCGCTCCCCCTGATAGACCTGCCATAGAATTTCCATTTGTTTCTTGGTTATTCGTTTTTCAGATAGGGGAGGCAGATTCTCAATATCAAAAAATCCTAGTTCTGCAACTTCTTGATTTTCTTGAAAGTGTCCATCTAATAACTGACAGGCAAAGACGAACTTGGCATACTGTTTGTTCTGAAGTTGAAAGCGATTGGTATCAAAAACCGCTAATAAAGAGCCTACTTCTGCAGAAAAGCCTGTTTCTTCCTGAACTTCTTTTCGGATATTTTCCTTAGGAGAATATCCTACTTCACCAAAGCCACCAGGCAATGCCCAAGTATCCTCTCCTTGTCCTCTAACCAGGCAAATCTTCTGATTTTGAACAATCCATGCCCTTACATCCATCAAGGGAGTTGCATAGCTACCTGTTGGTTTTAAAATTGCAGTCAATTCCTCTTGACCGAGCTCTGTTTGATCCTGCAAGACACTCCATAAAATCTGACGTAAATCCTCATAACGTTCACGGTCATAAGGATCCTTGGAATAGGTCAACCCAGTATCAGTGATAGCTAACATTCTCTGAATAGCTTTGGCGAAATCAGTTGTGCTCATTTTCTAGGCTTTCTACTAGCTTGGCTAGATTCATAGAGTTCGAACCTTTAAGCAGAATCTGGTCATGTGCGCCAAGACTTTCCTTGACCTGTTTAAGCATAGCTTCAAACTGGTCTTCATCAGCTGTTTTCTTGAAATAATAAACATGACCGATTGGGAACATTTGACTGGCTAATTGAGCTAGGTCAGCGATATCTTCACCGTAGAAAATAACGGTATCAAGGACATCTGGGGAAAGGCTCAAAATCATTTGATTATGGAGTTGAACAGACTGGTCTCCAAGTTCTTTCATATCCGCCAGAACTGCTATTTTCTTACCACCTTCATTAGCTGGGATAGCAGAGAAAGTTTCTAAAATCAACTTCATAGCTGTTGGGTTGGCATTGTAGACATCTGATAAGATATCTGCACCGTTGACAGCCTTTTTCCACTCGGTACGATTTCGGGTCAACTCTAGATTTTGGAAGGCTTGACCTATCTGCTCCTCAGTCACTCCTTCTTGCAGGGCAACATAAGATGCAATCATAGCATTGGTCGCATTGTACTTACCAGTTACTGGTAAATCAAGGGCCTGCTCCAAGAAATTAGCCTTGAAAGTCAAGCTACCCTTACGCTCGATCAAGTCTGTAATTTCGAGTTCTGCACCTGGACCAAAGCGAACCACCTTTTTATCAGTAGGTAGATAATCCTCTACAATGGGATCAGATGGCGCCAAGAGCAAGGCACCTTTCTCCATACCATCAGCGATTTGCAATTTCCCTTTGGCAATCTCTGAACGGTCCTTAAAGAAGGCCAAATGTGCCTCTCCGACCAGAGTCACAATAGCTGTCTTTGGACGAGCTAGTTCAGACAAGAGATGAATATCTCCCAAGTGATCCTGTCCCATCTCCAAGACCAATTTCTCAGTGTCATCCGGCATATGGAGAACTGTATAAGGTAGTCCAATTTCGTTATTGTAATTCCCTTGCGTTTTGTAGGTTTTGTAGCTTGTAGAAAGCAAATGAGCCAACATATCCTTGGTCGTTGTCTTCCCATTTGAACCTGTAACAGCAAAGACATCTACTCCTGTCTTTTGAAGGTAATAAGCTGCAAGAGCTTGAAAGGCTGTCAGAACATCATCCACTAAAATGTAAGGATAATCTGCCACTTCCTTTTCTGACAAGGTTAGAGCTGCGCCATTTTCAAAAGCCGTCTCAATAAAGTCATGACCATCACGCGCTCCCTTTAGTGGCACAAATAAATCCCCAGATCCAATCAAGCGACTATCAAACTCAGCCTTGACTAGCGGGCTATCCGCATATCCTGTCACATCATTTTTTGCATCGACGGCACGCGCAACTTCGTGAATCGTAAGTTTCATGTTTACTCCTTTAAAAAGGGGCAAGGAGTCCTTCCTCGCCCTTATGTCTGTCTTTACAATAGGTGCGCTTCACGCTTGTCAAAACTTTCCTTAGCAAGATCAACTAAACGTTCAATTAATTCTGGATAAGAAATTCCCATATTGTCCCAAAGTAAGGGATACATAGACCATTGGGTGAATCCTGGCATAGTGTTGAGCTCGTTTAGGAAAACTTCTCCCTTATCTGTATAGAAAAAGTCACAACGTGAGAGACCAAGTCCACCAATAGCACGGAAGGCAGTTTCGGCATTCTTGCGCATTACCGATACCACATCATCGCTAATCTTAGCTGGGATGTCCATCGTAATCTTGTTATCGATGTATTTAGCTTCGTAGTCATAGAAGGCTACATCCTTGACAACTTCACCAGGAAGCGTACTCTTGACATCATAGTTTCCTAAGAGGCCAACTTCGATTTCACGTGCATTGACTCCTTGCTCTACCAAGACACGACTATCGTACTTGAAGGCAAGCTCTAAAGCTTGATGGAGTTCTTCTTTATTTTCAGACTTAGAAATACCGACACTAGATCCCATATTGGATGGTTTAGTAAAGACTGGATAGGTTAATTTTTCTTCAACTTCAGCAATCTTAGAAGTCAAGTCATCCCCTTCAACAATCGCTACGTAAGGAACTTGGGCAATCCCAGCAGACTCCAAAACACGCTTAGTTGTGATTTTATCCATAGCAAGGCTTGAAGATAGGATGTTGCAACCGACATAAGGCATTTTCAAGACTTCTAAGAAACCTTGAACGGAACCGTCTTCTCCCATAGGTCCATGAAGAACTGGAAAAACAACCGCTCCTTCTTCGTAGATGGCACTTGGAGCAATTTTCTTGTCCCAATCAATCGTTTCATTGGTCATGAGACGTTCATCTTGTCCAGGAGTTTGGGTAAATTCTTGGGTTTTGATGAAATCACCGGACTGGCTGATAAAGAAGGTTTTGACTGCGAAACGATCATAGTTGACCGCACGCATGACACTCTCAGCTGACAATACAGACACTTCACGTTCTGCACTGCGTCCACCATATAATAAAATAATTGTTTGTTTCATATGATTGTCCTATTTCTACTAGAATACTTGCTCTTTAGTATATCACATTTGTCTCTTTTTTTAAACTTGAATAGCAAAAAAGAGACTAGATTAAAAACAAATCCAGTCTCTATGTTTCTTAAAATCTTATCTACTAGCTAATTGCTTCTATCATTAATCTTACAGACTAGAGTTCTGTACGATTTTCGATAGCTCTTAAGAGCGTTACTTCGTCCGCATATTCGATATCAGCTCCGACTGCTAGACCTCGCGCTAGACGAGTAACCTTGATCCCTGCGGGTTTGAGAAGTCGAGAGATATACATGGAAGTCGCCTCACCATCAGCAGTTGCATTAGTGGCTACGATGACCTCTGAAACCTCGCTATCCATGAGGCGCGTCATGAGACTTTTGAGATTGATGTCATCTGGGCTAATCCCATTCATAGGGGAAATCAAGCCGTGCAAGACATGGTAAAGTCCGTGGTATTCTTGGATATTTTCCATGGCAGCGACATCACGACTATCCTCAAGGACCAGAATCGTTGACTGATCTCGGCTAGGATCGGTACAGATAGAACAAGGATCATCATCTGTCAAACGCCCACAAATAGAGCAATAGGTCAATTCTCGCTTGGCTGCAAGGAGATTTTTTGCAAATTCATTGACGTCGTCATCCGACATCCCAATGGTATAAAAGGCCAGTCGGGTTGCTGTCTTAATCCCGATCCCTGGAAGTTTAGAATAACTGTCAATCAGCTTAGCTATAGGTGTTGGGTAAAGCATGGCTTCCTTTCTAATTCATTGGATGGTGTTGGTTGTATAGATTGATAATGTCGCGAGCAATTGCTGGCCCAACATTTTTGGTTAAATTGGTATTATGAGGAAAGACTACTGCAACTGCAATTTGAGGATTTTCTGTTGGAGCATAGGCCACAGCATTGGTATTATTAGCTTCTTGACCACCAGCTACATAGCTTTCAGCTGTACCGGTCTTACCACTGATAGAAACAGTAGCGCCATCTGAAAACGCCCGTCCTGTCGTAAGGGGACTAGTTCCATGCGATACTTGGTAAAATCCTTGGTGCAAGATTGCCATATCTGATTCAGAAATATTGACCTTGTTGATTTCCTTGGTATCTATTGCTTGGATCAATTCCCCAAGGCCACCCTTATCATTGTTGTCGTATATTCCCTCGACAATATGTGGAGCTAGACGAACACCATTGTTAGCAATCGTTGCAACGTACTGGGCTAATTGCATCGGTGTGTAGTTATCAAACTGGCCAAAAGCATTAGTTAAATAATTAGCCAAGTCAAATTTTTGGGGGATAAATCCTGTTGATTCCTCGGGCAAGTCAATACCTGTAGAAGCACCCAAACCATACTCACTAAAAGTCGCGCGTAGTTTTCCCATGGCAGACTCAAGTTGGTTGGTTTTGACTGTCATCTCTGGTTGATAGGTCTGACCCATCATTCCTAACGCAGTTTGAACCATGTAGGCATTAGATGAATATTCTAGAGCCTCAACGGCTGTAACCGGAAAGGAACCGTAATAAGGGGTATACCAGGAATTGATAGGGGCAGAACCTTGGAAGACGATTGGTTGGTCTGTCAAGGTTTGGTTGCCTGACAAGACCCCATTTTCCCAACCAGAACTGATGGTGGCTGCCTTAACGACAGACCCTGGTACAAAAACATTGGTCACTGTTCCTAGCGAGTCTGGTGTCAATTCACCAGTCTCCAGATTATGCTTCATTCCTGACATGGCTAATACAGCACCTGTCTTAGGATTAAGGGCTACTGCATAAACACCTTCTGAGTATTTAGCACCACCATTTGCAAGTTCAGAATTAAAATAACTCTTCAAGAGACTGTCCACGCTATCTTGGAAGGCCAAATCAATGGTTAATTTGATGTTTTTTCCCTTGCTACCTTCTTCTATATTCTCTACGCTCTCCATGTCTCCATGCTTGTCCAAATGGATTTCCTTGACGGTCCGTTTCCCTTGCAAGACTTCTTCGTATTGTTTTTCAAGATAGGAAGTCCCGACGCGGTCATTGAGCGAGTAACCTTTTTTCAAATACGCATCCACTTCTTCTGCTGGAAGACCTGATTTTTCACTAGAAACAGTTCCGACAATAGATGAAAGAGAAGTTTCTAAGACCTTTCGATCCCATGAGGTAGAGATAGAAATACCTGGCAATTCCTTTGAAGCAGAAGCAATTACAGCTACCTGTGTATCACTCAAAGGATCTGTTTGAATATTTCCTGTAGCAAAATTTCCTACTGAATTGAGTTGGCTAAAGAGGTAGATTGCCTTCTTTTCATCCTCGGAATAGTCCATCTGATTAGCTGCAATACTATTAGCAGCGTTGTTATAGAGTTCAGATTCAGAAAGTTGATTGCCATCTGAATCATACCGTTTATCTTTTGGAAGAGCTTCAACTGTTTTCTTATAAGCTTCGGCATCCGCCAAGTAGTAGTCTGCCATTTGTCGGTCCGTCAACTCTGGAGAAGTGACTGTGACATAAGTCAACAATTTTTTAGAAATATCCTTCAAATCAGCCGCAGTCATCTTGTTACTTCGTGTGAATGAAACAACTTGTTTAACGGTGTTTTGGACTAAAGGTTTTCCTGTTGCATCATAAATTTCTCCACGAGCGGAACCCATGGTTACTCGAGTTTGGCTAGCAGAAGCTAGTTTATTTTCATAAAAATCCTTATGAAGAACTTGCATATAAAGCAAACGGCCAATAATTGTTAAAAAAAGCAAAATGACGATTGCAAATAACAAATTAAGCCGTATCGGTATCGAGTGGCTATTGAATTTTCTCATACACATCAATCTCATTTCTAATCAAAATCACACTCTTCATTGTACCATAATTTAATCCGAAAATTATGGAAAAAGAAAAGACTTTTCCTTTTTGGTCCAAAAATTATTTTCTATGATATAATGGAGGTAAGCGCTATTTTATTTGTTAGATTTGTCAAAGTAATTTTGGCAAATAGCTATAAAAGGAGTCCCATGAATAAGCAAGATATTTCTACAATCATTGACCTTCACTTTGAAGAGATGACCGATTTAGAGCAAGAAATTGCCCGCTATTTTCTGCAGGCAGATACCATAAATGATGACTTATCCTCTCAACAAGTCACGCAAAAACTTCATATTTCCCAGGCGGCGCTCACTCGTTTTGCCAAGAAATGTGGTTTTAAGGGCTACCGAGAGTTCATCTTCAAATATCAACAACAAAAAGACACTCTTTCTGCTCCTCAACAGGATATGAATCCTTTGACTCAAAGAGTTCTCAGAAGTTATGCAAACCTGCGAGAAATTTCTCAAGGATTGATTGACGATGAGCAATTGGAACGTGTGGCTCAGATGATTGACCAATCAGAACGCGTGTATTTTTTCGGAACAGGAAGTTCTGGTTTAGTTGCACGTGAGATGAAGCTACGTTTTATGAGATTGGGTGTCGTCTGTGAAGCCTTAACCGATCCAGACGGTTTTGCCTGGACGACTAGTATCATTGATGAAAAATGTTTGGTCTTTGGTTTTTCCCTCTCAGGAACAACACCGTCTATCATAGACAGTTTATTAGATGCCCAGGACATGGGAGCCAAGACGGTTCTATTTACAAGTGCACCGAATAAGGATACTCAAGCATTTACAGAAACAGTATTAGTCGCAAGCCAAAGCCAGGCCTCTTATATCCAACGAATCTCTGCTCAGATTCCAATGCTGATTATCATTGATTTACTCTATGCTTATTTCCTAGAGATTGATCGCGAAAGTAAAGAAAAAATCTTTAATAGCTATTGGGAAAATAATAGACTGAATGGTTATCGTAGAAATACAAGAAATAGAAAACCCTGAAATTGAAAACAATTCAGGGTTTTCTGTTTGGAATAACGTTATCAATAAAAGAAGGAGTCCACGATGGGACTCCCTTTTTTTGTGTTTCAAAACACGTTCTTTGATTTAGTTTCTGCTAATCCTTCATCTCTTTTTTGAAGAAGAATAGCATCATTCCTGAAACTAGAGTGAGGGCAGGCAAGAGAGCTGAACTGACTTCTTCTCCTGTTGCTGGTAACTGTTTGCTAGCAGAATCTGCTACAGTTCCCTTCGCCTCTAGCTTGTCTTCTCCCATTGGTTGTGGTGCAGGAGTTTCTACATTTGTTGGTGCATCTGATTGAGGTGCATCTTTGTACACTACTGCATAGACACCTAAATGTGGAGCTACAAATTCAAGGGATGAACCTTTTTGTTCAAACTTCACTTCCTGCAATTCTTGATTTGCATTCATGGCATAGACATTGGCTACATCTGACGCCACAGTGACTTGAACAAGGGCTACACCTTTCAGTTGAACGAGTTCGCCTTTCTCATTTTTCAATTGAACTTGATAAGCATCGAAACGTCGACCTTCTAGAACCTGATCAGCAACCTTATCGACCTCTAGAACAGAACCTCCATTTAGGTCCCCTTCTCGGGCGATCAGTTTCAAGTTAGTTGAAGAATCTTTCAAGACCTTCAATTTGCTATCAGTTGATGGAGTTTCTTCCTTAGTACCAACCTCAATAATGCGATCTTGGGCTTCCTCACGTTCTACTTTAACAACCTTACGGTTGCCACCATCGACTTCTACATAAGTAGTCACTTGACCTTCTTTTCCTTCAGAAATGACTTGTTCCTTACCTTTAGCCAAATTAGCATTCTCACGGCGAACAGTCTTGAAGGCAATTGGTTCTTTCTCTACTTTTAGATTTGGTAGGTTAAAGTCCAGATTCATAACGCCTTCTGTCGGCATAGCAGTTCCTTCTTGAGTACCTACTTCAACGATGCGGTCTTGAACTTCCTCACGTTCAACCTTAACAACCTTACGATCGTTGCCGTCAACTTCTACATAAGTCGTTACTTGTCCGTCTTTTCCTTCAGAAACGACTTGTTCCTTACCTTTAGCTAAGAGAGAATTTTCACGACGAATCGTATTGAAGGCAATCGGATCTGTCGTTACTTCAAGGCTTGGTTGAGTTACACTCAATTCTTTAACACCTTCAATTGGAAGATTTGAATGTTTCACTTCCTCTTCTGGCTTACTTGGTTCTTCTGGTTTGCTTGGCTCTTCTGGCTTACTTGGCTCCTCTGGTCTCGCAGGCTCTTCTGGCTTACTTGGCTCCTCTGGTCTCGCAGGCTCTTCTGGAGCTGGTTCCTCTTTTGGAGTTGCTTGAAGCTTATTGATGGATACCAACGCGTCTTGCAAGGCCTTATCTACTGCATCCTGAGTTTTGGCTTCTTCAATAGCAGCTAAGGCTTGTTCTGCTAGTTCAACTAGTTTCTTCTTAGCTTCCTTGTCATCACCCAACTCAGCTGTTTTACTTTTAATGGCTTCGGACAAGCTTGCCATAGCTTTATCGTAGTCAAGCTTAGGCTCTACTGGTTTGCTTGGTTCTTCTGGTTTTGCTGGTTCTTCTGGTTTTGCAGGTTCTTCTGGCTTGCTTGGTTCTTCTGGTTTTGCTGGTTCTTCTGGCTTGCTTGGCTCCTCTGGTTTTGCTGGTTCTTCTGGAGCTGGCTCCTCTTTTGGAGTTGCTTGAAGCTTATTGATGGATACCAACGCGTCTTGCAAAGCTTTATCTACTGCATCCTGAGTCTTGGCTGCTTCAATAGCAGTAAGAGCTTGTTCTGACAACTCAACTAGCTTCTTCTTAGCTTCTTTATCGTTTCCGAGTTCCTTGCTCTTGTTTTGAATAGCCTCTGCCAAACTTGCCATAGCCTTGTCGTAGTTTGGTTCTTCTGGTTTTGCAGGTTCTTCTGGAGTTGGCTCTTCTTTTGGTGTCGCCTGAAGACTATTGATAGACGCTAAAGCTGCTTGCAAAGCTTTATCTACTGCATCCTGAGTCTTGGCTGCTTCAATAGCAGTAAGAGCTTGTTCTGACAACTCAACTAGTTTCTTCTTAGCTTCTTTATCGTTTCCGAGTTCCTTGCTCTTGTTTTGAATAGCCTCTGCCAAACTTGCCATAGCCTTGTCATAGTTAGGTTCCTCTGGTTTTGCAGGTTCTTCTGGAGCTGGCTCCTCTTTTGATGTCGCTTGAAGACTGTTGATAGATGCTAAAGCTGCTTGCAAGGCTTTATCTACTGCATCCTGAGTCTTAGCTTCTTGGATGGCTGTCAAGGCTTGCTCTGTTAATGCAACTAGCTTCTTCTTAGCTTCCTTGTCTTCCCCGAGTTCAGCTGTTTTTCTTTCAATCGCTTCTGTCAGACTTGCCATAGCCTTGTCGTAGTTAGGCTCTTCTGGTTGGGCTGGCGTTTCTTCGACACCGTAGTTCTCTTCCTTATCAAGGATTGCTTGCAAGGCTGTTACTGTTTTCAGAACTTCTTGTGCATTCGCATCACTTACTGAAAGTTGCTCAGATAGTTTGTCCAAGTTTGACTTGAAGGCTTGACGTGCCTCTGGAGTATTCTTCAAGCTTGTCTGGTCAAACTTAACCAACTCATCCTTCCAGCTCTTCATGGCTTGGATTAACTCTGCTTTGGTATAAAGAGCACTAGCTTCACCATGAGTGATGAACTGGTCAACTTGGATACCAATATTTCTCGTAGTATCATTACGTTTTGGATCCAATTGCAAGGTTACAGCATGCCAACCTTCTTCAAGTCCAGTCAAACGAACGAGAGTCTGACCACCTTGACGGGTAGTAGCTGTACCACTGAAGTACTTCTTGCCGTTGTATTCAGACGCATTCCCTAGACCATCTTGATACTCGACTTTTCTACCGTCTAGCGTTACTCTGTAGATACCATGTCCTGGATCCACATATCCTTTGATCTCAAGACCTGTTCCGTAGAAGTAGGCTGTTACACTAGCATTTTTCTTTTGCTCGTCATTCAATCGACCGAATGATGCCCAAGACTCAGTGTTTTGGTATTTACCTGATGAATTGGTTTCATGGTGCCAACCTGGGCTATAGTCAAGCTGAGTTGCTTGATCGTCATAGCTTGTCTGGTCTTTTTGGAGTAGTTCTGCCTTCATCACTTGAATCGTAGCTTCTGAAGCAAAACCAAGGAGGGCATTATCAGAAACGCTAGTCATTTTCACTTTGAAGTCAAAGATTGAATCAGCTTGCTCTGTAAAGTCAATTGTTGGAATCGTGATTGTTTTCTCAGTTTCACCATCTTGGAAAGTCAAGTCAGCTGTTGTGTCCTTGTACACTTTACCATGAACCCCTGTTCCTGGTTCTGTTACAACATGGACTGTTGCTGTTCCTTTGCTACCACCAACACGCTTAATGGTTACAGTAACCGGTTGACCTTTTTGAACTTCATAAGTTGTTTCTTTCATCTCAAACATACCTTTGCCGGCATTGTTAAGAGTGTAGATACCTTCAGTCGCAATAGGTTTACCAGTCTTGTTAACAAGTTTGATGGTATGTTCACCTGGAGCCAAATCATCTGTTTCATAAACCATCTGGCTACGTTTACGAGATGCATTATTGGTTTGAACGTCTGCAACCTTTTGACCATCCACGTAAACTGACATTTCACCGTGGTTTGGATCCACTGTAGATACTACATATGCTTTTGTTCCAGTGAAACGGTAGGTGACGCTAGCATCTTTTTGGTTTGTCCACATAGATGTTCCGCGGATACCTTCAGATTCGTCATACCAAGTTGTATTTTCTTTATCAGCTGTTGTATTTGAATGGTAATCCAATCCTAGAGGGTAGCCGTCTGTTTTCTCAATACTGCTTGGTGTCTTATAAACAGAGAAGTTTGTCAAAATAGGTGTCGCTTGTGCACCAGTAATGGTCACGCGAATCTTTTGTGCTTCTACTGGTTGACCTTGGATAAGGCGACGATAACCAACAGTTGACCCTTCCCCGTATGGTACCCAACGTCCATTGAGCTCAACTTCAACCTTGAAGCCAGAGATACGTTGACCTTTAGCGATATCTTCTTTGAGTTCGACTACGTCAAAGCGTCTCTTTTGACCAAGATCGACAGTAAATTCACCCGTTTTAGCATCATTTGCTGGTGCCCAGCTGGTATCATCCTTACCATCTGTTAGGTGGCTTGCTTGATACAAGTGATTCTTACGAGTAGAGCTTGCAGTAACTGTTGCACCCTTAGCGAAATCAGTCGCATACATTTGATCCAAGGTTGCTCGGAATTCTTTCAAGCGGGCGACATCTGCATCTGCGAATCTACCTTCTTTATTTGGTGGAATATTGAGTAGAAGTGGCGTTCCACGACCAACAGACTTGAAGTAAATATCCATCAAATCTTTGATTGATTTTGGTTGTTGATTATCATGGTAGAACCAACCTGAACGGATAGAAACGTCTGCTTCACCGACTGAGTACATATCTCCTTCTGGATCCCCATGATTGAGATAATCATTCTTCACATCGTCGGTGATTTTAGCTTTCTTGACTTTATGCCAAACTGGATCTCCAGCGATTCCACGTTCATTACCAATCCAACGGACGCTTGTCGGTTGAGCAGAGAAGATAGCGATATCCCCTTCAGCTTTCTTGATGTACTCGAACCACTTGTCAAAGGTATAGGTTACTTTTTGAGCTCCGCTACCACGCGCACCGTCCATCCATACTTCGATGAATTTACCATTATTTCCGTATTTAGGATTGCCAAGGATTTCCTTGAGTTGGTTAAGGTAGTATTCGTTGTACTCTTTTTCAGTATTCACGTGATAGTTTGGATTATTTGCATCCCATGGTGATAGGTACACACCCATATTCATGTCATACTTAGTTGCTGATTTTGAGATTTCTTCAAGAAGGTCACCCTTACCATTTTTCCATGGGCTAGCAGCTACGGTATGTTTTGTGTATTGAGAAGGATAGATGACAAATCCGTCATGGTGTTTAACGACCATAATTGTTCGTTTGAATCCGGCATCCTTCAATGTCTTAATCCACTGGTCTGTATCAAGGTTCGTCGGGTTAAAGTTTTGAGGATTTTCTCTACCGTTACCCCACTCAGAGTTAGTATAGGTATTCATACCATAGTGGATGAAGGCAGCCAATTCTTCCTTGTGGTAGTCCAATTGAGCCTTGCTTGGAAGTGGACCGTAATCAGCAATCTCTGTTTCTTCATCTTTTGGATCAACCACTGGAGTTACAGGAGTTGCTGGTTTTGGATCTTCAATCTTTTCGTATTCAAAAATAACTTCATTCACCCCTTTATGCTTGATAGTTGCTTCTTGACTTGCATTTACTGCACGATAACCTGCAATTTCTTTGGCTTGGAATCTATGAACAAAGGAAACATCGTATTCCTTACCTTCGTTATTATCCACATCTGCAGTTGTCAACTCTTTATCAGAGTCTTTCAAGCGATAGTGAACTTCAAAAGAACCTTTATTCACTTTATAAACTACCTTGATGACACGAGTTCCTGCAGGAGCCTTGCTCACAACACTATAATCATCTTCCCAAGCGTCTTTCAATTGTTTATTGATAGCTTTGCCATCAATCGATACAATCTCATATTTTTCTTTATTCTTCTTGAAGAAGTCAGTCTTTTCAATTTCTGTTTTATAGTTATAGTTGAATTGAGCGCCAACTTCTGCCTTATCTACAAACGTATCGTTTTCTTTGACTAGATTATCATTTTGGTCCACATGTTCGATAACTACTCGGCCATAGTCAACGCCTTCAACTAAGGTTGCTAGACCACTGTTGTCAAAGGCATACTTGTTTCCGCCAATGACAGCTGTTGTATTTCTGAGCAATTGTCCCTTCGAGTCAAAATAATAGCGATTATCGTTATCGCCTTGGTACCAACCTTCTTTGACACCGTACTTGTCAATGATTTCTTTGACCCATGCCAGTTGTTCTGGAGACAAGACAAGACCTCCACCGAAGCGATCTTTTTCAGCAATGTTCATATTGTCAACAGTCCCACGTTGGTGAATACCGATAACTTTACCATCACCGTTGATGATACCGCCACCAGAAAGACCTGATACAGAAGTCAAACGATAAGTGACACCAACAGTTCCCTTATCATCATATTTTTCAGTACCTTTAACAACACCGTCAGCCTTATACAATTGGCCAGGTACAATTGGTTCCTTCAATTCTGGTGAGCTTGAGTCTGTAGGATAACCAATCGTACTAACAGGTTCTCCCGCTTTATACTCTCGATACTCTGCTAAAGGAGTAAAGGTTGCAGCCTTATTTGGGCTTGCAATCTGAAGTGGTATAGGAGCTACAACCAAGGCTAAGTCATTCTTGTAACCTTCACCAAACTTTTCTTTATTCCAAAAATGAATATCTTTTTCCTTAAACAAAATATCCTTTCCTGAAGTTGGTAAAGATCTTTCTTTTGGAGTATTAGAGCCGACATTGTAGTAGAACTTAGCGGTATCACCACCTAAGATATGACCAGCATTGGTTTCGGCATCCTTCTTCAAGAAATTATGAGCCACTGTCAACATGATATTTGGAGCTACAAAGATACCAGAACCTGAATTGAGGTAACGCTGAGTTCCACCGTCTGCTAGAGGTGAACTGAAAATTGTGTAAATCATGGTAGCTGATGTAGCAGGTTGACCCTCATAATTGATATGCTTAAGGTCTTGACCACCATTGATAATAGCTCTATTATCTTTCTCAACTTCAGTTGCATTTGATTCTTCAGCTTTTAAAATACTCTTCGTTTCTACTTTGGGGCTATCCTTTTCTGATACAATAGCTGAAGTATCCAATTTTTTCACTGGTGTATCAGGATAAGCACGGTCAGGAATCTCTGCTGGTAGTAAATCGCCAGCTTCTTCAGTAGTTTTAGTTTCTTCTGTTACTTTTTCCGTAGCAGGAGCTACTTGTTCAGCTACATCTTCTTTAACAGGAGTCGCTACTTCTTTAGTTTCCTTAACTGTTTCTGCTTTTTCTTTATCAACATCGATTACTTCTTTTGCTTGACCTTCCACTTCTAGTTTTGGCTCTGTTACAACTTCGTTAGCAACAACATTTCCAGATGCAAAAAAAGCTAGTCCAACTGCCACAGAGGCTACACCAACCGTTAGTTTCCGAATACTGAATATTCGACTTCTTTCAAAAAAATACCGTTTCATCAAATTCTCCTAATGAACAAAAGCAGTCCGCTACTGCAAGAGCCCAGTTTCTGCTGGCGACAATTTTATTTCTCAGTACCTACTTTAAAACTCTTCTTCCTCCCACTCTTATCTTCTGTTTAAATTCATTTAGAAATCGCTTACATTTTTTCTGAATAAAAAAATGACTTGATTTTACAAACGCTTTTTCGAGATTTCTCAGTATAATAAATATACTATATTATCTCAAGAAATGCAAGGGCTTTCAAAGTTTTATTAAAGTTTTACCTAACTTTTTCCCTGTCAAAAAACCCTAAATTGGCAAAGCCAATTTAGGACTGTTTGGTTCTAAAATGATAATATGCGCCGAGCATGCCAGCAGTATTCTGATGGTGGGCAAATTCAAGACGAGTCTTGTCTGCCAAACTTGGAACAAGTGCATCTTTCAAAGCCTTACGAATTTTAGGTTTCAGAATAGCTTCTTGCCCCATAATGCCACCACCTAGGATGACAACTTCTGGATTGGCTACATAACAAATATTGGCGAGCCCCTTTCCAAGGTAATCTACCATGCGGTCAATCCCCTCCATACAGAGTTTGTTTCCCTCGGTTGCTTCCTTGAAAATCCGGCGGCCATTCCACTGTTCTACCTGATCACCATGTGCATCAGCCACATACTTAACAAGTGCTGTTGTAGAGGCTAAATCTTGGAAGTCTCCATCTTGCATATGCAGGTAACCAACTTCACAGGCAGAATTACTAAAGCCATGGAAAACTTGCCCATCAATGATTAAGCAACCACCGATACCAGTTCCGATGGTCAAACATAGCGTTATTCCTGCACCTTTTCCGGATCCAGAAACAGCTTCTGCTAACCCTGCACAGTTAACATCATTCTCAATCTCACACGGAATTCCAAAACTTCCTTCAATTTCTTTTTTAAATTGAGTTCCAGCATAATTTGGAATCTGTGGACCAGCATAGAAAATCTCACCCTTATCAGGGTCAACCATTCCTGCAGAAGAAATGGCGACGCCCGACACTGGACCTTTTTCTAGATAGCCAGCTACGATATCTTTTGTTTTCTGTAAGATGTGTGGACCGCCCTTATGAGCCTCAGTCGCAACTTCGTGAGACTCTACCAGTTGTCCATCTTGGTCAATCAAACCGTATTTGATATTAGTGCCACCAATATCAATTGCAACGTAATTAGTCATAAAGCCTCCTATTAATTAGAGGAAACGCTCCTTAGTTTCACGAATCAATGCCGCAGCTGCTTCAACAACTGGACGATCTTCTTCGGTCACTGGTGTAAGTGGAGAACGAACTGATCCGATATTAAGTCCTTCATTGATTTTCAAAACTTCCTTGATCACACCGTACATATTCCCGTGAGCTGCAGTCAATTTACCGATGATAGCGTTGATAGCATATTGCAATTCACGCGCTGTTTCTAGGTCTTTATCCGCAATCAATTGGTTCAGTTTCAAGAAGAGTTCTGGCATAGCACCATAGGTACCACCGATACCAGCTTTTGCTCCCATGAGACGTCCACCTAAGAACTGCTCGTCTGGACCATTAAAGACGATATGGTTTTCACCGCCAAGGCTGACAAAGGTTTGGATATCTTGAACTGGCATTGAAGAGTTTTTAACACCGATAACACGTGGGTTTTTCAACATTTCTGTGTAAAGACTTGGAGTCAAAGCGACACCTGCCAACTGAGGAATGTTGTAGATAACATAGTCTGTATTTGGTGCTGCTGCACTGATATCGTTCCAGTATTTAGCAACTGAGTACTCAGGCAAACGGAAGTAAATTGGTGGGATTGTTGCGATAGCATCTACTCCCAAGCTTTCAGCATGGCGAGCAAGCTCAATACTGTCTTTGGTATTGTTACAAGCTACGTGAGCAATGATGGTCAATTTACCTTTGGCAACTGCCATAACTTCTTCCAAAATCAATTTGCGGTCTTCTACACTTTGGTAGATACACTCACCTGAAGAACCATTAACGTAAAGTCCTTGAACACCTTTATCAATGAAGTATTGTACCAAGGCACGAGTACGTTCTGGGCTTACTTCACCCGCATCATCATAACATGCGTAGAAGGCAGGAATGACACCTTCATATTTTTTTAAATCTGACATAGATTTCTCCTAAGATTTCTTTTTTCTGCTTTGAGCAGATGATTTTTACTATTTTAGTATACACCTTGTAAAAAGCGCTTTCAATACATCTCAGCCACTTAGATTTTAATTTCTATTCATCTCCCATAGCTTTTCTTGTTTGAAAGTAGTTTCATGTCGTTTTCAATCTGCTTGATATTTAGCAAACAATTTTTCCATTAATCCAGCTTGGCAAAAGGCAAGAAGACTAAAGCCAAAGAGTAGAAATGCTGAACCACCAAGCACTAGAGTAAAGCCTGATAGATAGAGAAGCATAATAATTAATAAAATAATCGCAAGCATCAAGAAGAACCAAACGAAGTTAAAACTGACCAGAAGTAAGCCCTTTTGGAGCACTTCTTTCCAAGTTAATTCATAGCGTGCAGCAATTGGATAGCTAGCCAACATAACTAGGGTTAAAAATATCAGAATTCCCAAGCAAATAGCTTTAATGAGCTGAAAGGCAACACCAGTTTGACTCCAGAATAGTGATAAGTCAATTACACTAATCAAAAAGATTCCTAGTTCCAGCAAACCTAACTGGAGACCTAATTTCAAATTTTGCTTGAAGGCTCTTATATAAGTTTTAAAAACAGGAATACGACGGCTGCGCTTCACTTCAAAGATTGTCTGATAGAGACTAATTTTAGCTACTCCAATAGTCACAATAGGCAAACAAGACACAACAAAGAGTAGGTTAACCGTCACAATATCTAAAACCTTCTCGCAAAAACGCATAAGAAAATTATCCGTATCGAAAGCCGCTTTTATCAATCCAGATCCTTTATGTGCCATTGTTTGCTCCTCCTAACTGACTAATCGATTAAAATTTTAAATAAATATTTGCGAACTGTATCTTCCATACCTGCATAACCGTTAGGCTGATGAGGTTCTCCTGGGAAAAAGACTGCAAAATTGTGATATCCCAACAAAAGTGGGTATTGTTCGTGACAATGAACAAAGCCAATATCACTGGCTTTATCAAAGGCTACAGCCTCATCTTTGATGCGAGAACCGTAGCTAGAATACTCATGTCCTTCAACTAACAAATGCAAATCTGCATAGTTTTTATGATGCTCAAAGCGATCATTTTCTTCTTTGTTGAGAACATTTTCCTGTACAACTAGGAAGACCTTATCTCCATCAATATCGTATTTGCCTAATTCAAAGCTATCCTTACGATGGTCATAGAGATAATCAATAGCCTTGTCCAGATTTGGGTGAATTCCCTTGTAAAAGCTAATGTTTTTTAAATCATCAAAAATCATAGTAATTTCCTTTACTTGATTGTTATCTTCAGACACAAAATGTCTAGCCAGTAAGTTTATAAGTGTCTAACAAAACTTCATGAAGTAACCAACTCCTCTCCATTTTGTAGACACTTATAACCCTATATTGTAATGCGATAGATATATTTTTCTATACTCAATGAAAAATTGAAGAACAAACTAGGAAGCTAACCGCAGGCAATACTTAAGTATGGCAAGGTGCCGCTGACGCAGTTTGAATTCGATTTTCGCAGAGTATTATCCTTTAACAGCTCCCATAGTAATCCCTTGAGTAAATGATTTTTGGAAAACTAAGAAGACTGTTACGATTGGCACAGCTGCAAGAGCAGCCCCTGCCATTATTAAACCATAGTTGGTTGCCATTTCAGCCTGCATGGTCGCAACCCCTAGTGAGATAGTCAAGTTGTTACGAGAAGTCAACATAACCAACTGCATGAAGTAGTCATTCCATGTATTGATGAAGGTGAAGATTGCAAGAGCTGCAAATCCTGGTTTCACGATTGGGAAGGCTACGCTCCAGAATGTACGAATCTCACCGCATCCATCGATTTTGGCAGATTCAAGCAATTCTGTTGGAATATTTTCACTGAACTGTTTCATGAGGAAGACCCCAAATGGCCATCCAATCAAAGGCAAGATAACTGCCCAAAGCGTGTCATGGATTCCCATGAAGTTAACGATACGTACCAATGGCACAAGGACAACTTGTTTTGGAAGAGCCATGGCAGCGATAAAGATAGCAAAGAGGATGCGTTGTCCGTAGAATCGTTTCTTAGCCAATACGTAACCTGCTAGGGATGAAGTTGCACAAACCAAGAACATGGTTACCAAGGAAATGAAGACTGAGTTCCACATCCATTGTAAGGCTGGGTTTTGCACCATCAATTGTTGGAAGTTCTCCATAGTTGGAGCTTTCGGGAACCATTGTGGTGGAATCATAATGGTATCCGGTTGTGATTTGAATGCACCTGTCAAAATCCAGTAGAATGGAAAGATAAACAGTACAGTCAATAAAAGCAAGAAGATGGTTGAAATAACAGTGAAGGCTGTTAAAGGTTTCTTTTGTGTAGATTGCATAGCTGTCTCCTTTCTATTAGTATTCTACGTCGTTTCCAAGTACTTTAAATTGAACAAAGCTGACAATTGCGATCATAACTGCCAAGAATACACCAATAGTATTGGCATAACCATACTCAGTCAATTGGAAGGCTTTCTCGTATAGGTAGTACATAAGTGTACTTGTTGAGTAGTTTGGACCACCTGAAGTCAAAAGCTGAATCAAAGCGAAACACTGGAATGAGTTGATGGTTGTGATGATCGCGATATAAAGAGTTGTTGGAAGGAGGCTTGGCCATTTAATCTTCCAGAAAACTTGTAACTCAGTTGCTCCGTCGACACGCGCCGCTTCAACAAGAGAGTTATCAATATTACCCATTGCAGCGATGTAAAGAATGATTGGTTGACCAACTGATGTTGTCAAAAGAATAATCATAATCGCCATCAAAGCCCAGTTTTTATCTCCTAACCAAGAAATGTTTTGGCTAATGATATGGCTTGACTTAAGCACGAAGTTCAAAATACCTGATAGAGGATCGTAGATCCATTTCCATACTACTGTTACGGCAACACTACCTGTTACTACAGGGAGGAAGAAGACGAAACGATAGAAGGATCTAGCAACGGCATTTTGTTGGTAAGTTTGTGATGCCACAAATAGTGAGAAAAGTACAACGACTGGTACAGATCCGATAACTAAGATTACGGTATTAATCAAAGATTTTGTAAAGACAGGGTCTTTAAACATGCGGATATAGTTGTCAAGTCCCACAAACTCAAAGCTAGTCATCGAGTAGTTAAAGAAACTAGTGATGAATCCCATGATCATTGGAGCTAGGACGAAGACGGTAAAGAAAATTAATACTGGTGCTAAGAAAGCATAAGAAACAATTGTTTCTCTCATGCGAATTTTATTGACTTTCACAGTTGGCACCTCACTTTCAAATAGTTTTTGTTTTTCGACTGTCATCTGACATTGATCTAAAATCAGAATGAAATTCTTTTAAAGATTTGCCAATGTAAGAACTTCATTTTAATTTTGACCTGTCAGTTCCTTACATTTTTTAAATAAAACTCCCCCTTTTCGTACACAGTTATGCACAGGGAAAAGGGGGGATTTTACTTTTTATTTAGGGCTTATTTTTTAGCTGCTTTTTTGATTGTTTCATTCGCTTTTTCAGTGAATGTCTTCAAAGCTGGAGCAGGTTCTTCGTCACCATTAGATACTGATTGCAACATTGGGAACCAAAGTGTTCTCATTTCAGCAAATCCGTCAATTGTGTTGTAGTATGGAGCGTAGTATTGAGTCCAACCACTGATTGTTTCCATACGTTTGTCATCGTAAAGTTTACCAAATGAAGTACGAACTGGGAATGCTCCTGTGCGAACTACGTCTTTAGGACCCCACTCTTTATCATCAGCCATAAATTGGATGAATTTCTTAGCTGCAGCAATTTTCTTTTCATCCTTGTTGTTAAATACTGCAAATCCGTTTACAAGGTATTCAAGAGATGGTTTGCCTGAGTCAGATGGGAATGGTACTTCAACCACTTCAACTTTACTTGCTTCCAACAATTTAGCTTGGATACCGTTTTGAGCTGGAGCCCAAAGGAGTGTGTATGATGTTTGACCGTTTGCAAAGTTTTGGATGTCTGCTCCACCGTCATATTGTGAACCGTTGTTCAACAAACCTTCTTTAATCCAGCTTGATGCTTTTTCAAGACCTTTAACAAACTTAGGATCGTCAGTTGTGTATTTAGTAACTTCTTTGTCTGTTACAGAACCGCCGTAAAGGTTAGCGATGAAGGCACGTGTTCCTTGGTCTCCCCCTTGACCAGAACTGAACAATGAACCTGGAGTGTAGCCTTTATCTTTAAGTGCTTTCAAGACTTTTTCGAAATCATCTGTTGTCCAACCTTCTTTAACAAGGTTAGCTACACCAGCATCCTCCAACATTTTCTTGTTCATAGCCATGTAGAATGGTGCTGAACTGATTGGATACATGTAAGCTTTATCGCCAGCTTTACTTGCTTGGATGATGTTTTCGTTGTTAACATCTTTCACAAATTCGTCTGTGAAGAGATCGTTCAACTCAGCCAATTTACCATTTTTACCGTAATTGATGATACGACCTGGTGCGTCAAAGAGTACATCTGGAGCAGTTCCAGCTTCAATAGCTGTCGTGATTTTTTCAGGTCCAGACTTGAAGTCGATTGTTTCTAATTTAACTTTGATATCTGGATTTGCTTTTTCGAAAGCTTCGATGATAGATTTTTCATAAGTACCTACACCGTCACCAGATTTTTCTTGAGTGAAGACTGGGAAAGCCCACCAAGTGATTTCAGTTTTCCCTGAATCCGCTGCAGCGTCTTTTTTAGCGTCTGATTTGCCACAAGCAGCAAGAGAAAGAACAGCAGCACCCGCAAGTACTGTACAAGCTAGTTTTCTAAATTTCATTAGTATTCTCCTAAATGATGATAAGCGTATCCGAAACGGATAGTGAGCATTGACAACTTTGTATACGTTTACATTTTATTTTACGAATCAACCACTCTCCTCGTATTTTAATTGTCTTATTTGAGACCTGCAACAAATCGTTCCGTGATCTCTTTTGGTCTAGTAATAGCGCCACCAACTACGATGCCTCGCACTCCGTAACCTAGGATTTGCTTAGCCTGTTCTGGTGTATGAATTTTTCCTTCTGCGATGACGTCCACCCCTGCGTCGCAGAGTTTCTTGATGAGTTCAAAATCTGGACCATCCACTTTTGGACTATAAGATGTGTAGCCTGACAAGGTTGTTCCAACAAAGTCGATTCCTGCCTCAACTGCTGTTAGGCCTTCTTCAAAGGTACTTGTGTCAGCCATCAAGAGTTGATTTGGATATTTTTCTTTGATTTGACGGATAAAGTCTTGAATCTCTAGGCCATCATGGCGTTCTCTCTTCGTACAATCAAGAGCGATCACCTCAATGTCAAGAGCTGCTAATTCATCAACTTCTTTCATAGTAGCAGTGATGAAGGGTTCCTGTGGTGGATAGTCACGTTTGATAATTCCGATAATTGGAAGATTTGTGACCTCTTTGATTTCCTTAATATCCCGAACACTATTTGCTCGGATACCGACTGCTCCACCTTGCTCAGCCGCTTTGACTAGCAAGGGTATTACACCTCCCGCTTCTGTATAAAGCGGTTCGTGAGGAAGTGCCTGACAAGAAACGATGATTCCATCTTTAATCTGCTCAATCAAAGCTTCTTTGCTAATTTGTGGCATCCACTTTCCTCCTTTTCTTTTTTCTTATGAGCCTATTATATATCATTTTTAAAGCGCTTTCAAGAACTTGTACTAGAATAGATTGAAGTTTCAAAACAATTTTATGAAACAGAATCTCCTGAAAGTAGTTTCAGAGAGAAACACACGACTTTGAATCGCCTTCCATCCGCTTATTTCCACTAAAATCTTCGCTTTCTGCAAATAAATAGCCTGTAACGAATAAACGTTACAGGCCCTTCTAATATAAGTCTAAACTTTTTTATAGAGACTTTTTAGATTCAATGTTGCCATTAATCTTCTTTTTTCTTAGCTATTCCAAACAAACCGAGGAGAATTCCAACCATTCCTACAGATACTAGAGGAGTTGAAACCTCACTTCCTGTTGCAGGGAGAGTTGGTTGTTGTGGTTGAGCTGCTGGAGCTTGGTAAGTCTTATCTTGTTGCGCTACTAGCGTTACAAGCGGTTGTTCTTCGCCCTTATATTCTGAAAGTTCAGTCTTAGCTGCTTCATCTGCATTGACGCCACCTGTGAATTCTGGGAGTTCATGCTTAAGGGCTTGAACGGCATTTGCTCCACCTGTGAATTCTGGAAGCTCATTCTTGAGCGCTTCAACTGCGTTTACTCCGCCTGTGAATTCTGGAAGCTCATTCTTGAGCGCTTCAACTGCATTTACTCCGCCTGTGAATTCTGGAAGCTCATGAACCGCAGCTTCGACTGCATTGACACCACCTTCGAATTCTGGAACTTCTACTGTTGGTGCTGCTTCGTCACCTACTGTTGCACTAGGAGCAGTGTATTCAGGAAGTTCAGCCACAGTTGCTTCATCGTCATTGACACCGCCTGTGAATTCTGGAACTTCTACTGTTGGCGCTGCTTCGTCCCCTACTGTTGCACTAGGAGCAGTGTATTCAGGAAGCTCTGCTATAGCCGCTTCCTCGCCATTGACACCACCTTCGAATTCTGGAACTTCTACTGTTGGTGCTGCTTCGTCGCCTACTGTTCCAAACGATTCAGTGTACTCAGGAAGCTCTGCTACAGCCGCTTCCTCACCATTGACACCACCTTCGAATTCTGGAACTTCATGGATTGCCGGTTCGTCACCATTAACTCCATTCGTAAGTTTAGTACCTACCACAGATACTGGTAAGTTATGCATACTTTCAATTGCACCCGCTTCAATAGCTTTAACTTTTTGACCGATATCTTCAGGAGCTATCGTAAATAGGAGAGTCTTCGTATCATACTGAGTCATGAAGGTTGCAGTCTTACCATTAGCTAGTTTGAGAGTTGGAGCTTGATTTACCAAGACTTCTGAATCAAACTCCATAGCAATAATGCCTGGCCATTTTTCCATAGCCTGTGTCACTTTCACTTCTTTAGGAGCAAGTCTCTCTTTAGTTAGGTAATCCCAGTTGAATTTCTTGAAGGATAGAGTATAAGGATTGCCACCCGCTTCATGATGTTCGTACAAGAGACCAAATTCTTTTGGACCGATTTGTTGAAGTGAGTTATAAGCATACTCACCTTCTTGAATCAAATGATGATGCAACCAAGTCAACTCGCCATCTTCTTCTACGCGAGCCACTCGAATATGGCCATTCTTACGACCTGGTCCATTAGCATTGGCTAGAAGGATATACTCTTTACCATCTTGAACTGTGTGAGTTGCCGCCATTTGAACATAAACATCTGTGACATCTGAATAGCGTTTCACATCTTTTTCCCAAGTTGCTCCACCATCTTTACTTGTTGCGACCTGCAAATCTCCTGTCAATCCACGCATAAAGAGTTTCAATTGACCATTGTTCAACTGAACAACAGAAGCTTCTGTATTTTGAGCGTAGTAATTCTTCATGTTGCTTGAATCAACTACTGTGCCATCATGAAGTGTACGGTTGTCATTGACACCGCCACCCATATGCCAAGTCTTACCATGGTCATCTGAATAGATAATGCGAGATGATTGAGAACCGTCGAGGTGGTGGGTTCTGTTTGTCGTATAGACAGGGACAACAATCCGACCTTTATGAGGTCCATTCTGGAGGGTAATTCCCACTCCAGGTCCCACACCTAAGAATTTCATCCAATCAGCTTTGACCATTGGAGTAATATCTTGTGGTGCAGACCAAGTCTTCCCATCATCATCACTATAAGACATCCATAGGTAGCTGTCTTTAGCAATTCTAAATGGAGAAGTTTTATTGCTTGTAAAGTAGATATTTCCTAGTAACTGCTCACCTTGATAAAGGTCACCTTTATCGCTATATCCAGGCTTAACAGGATTTACAACAACTCGGTAATCCGTTGCCTGACCATCTGGTGTGTAGACAAGCCCATTTTCACGAATCGTATAGGCTCCATTTTCTCCTTCACGGTATAGAATTTGATAAGTTTTTCCATCAATTTCCTTATAGGCAACTTCTCTTTCAGAAGACATTCCAAAGATCCCTTTACCTTCTGGGAACATATCATAGACTGAGAAGATTCGTTTGGTTTCCGTATCTTGAACCAAGACCATGTCGATATTTACTGGCGAACCGATGTTTGGATCTTTGGCTTTTGGATTGTCACGTAGATTCGTAAGAGTGATGCGATCGCTCCATGTTTGACCCTTATCTTCACTTCGTTTAACGACCATACCGATATCACCCCAGTCATAGTGGTGTAAGCGGCGTTCGTCAGCTCCAGCAATCAAAGTTCCCTTGTCAGTCTTCAGGAGGGCTGGAATACGATAGCTGTTGATACCATCTTGATTTGGCTGCCCATTTTTACCTGCCGTAAAGACATCTGTTTTTTTAGAAATTTCAGCCCCTTCTGGAAGTTCTTGCCCCAAGTCTCCTCTTTCAAATAATTGACTTCGTGTTCGAACTTCATCTTGTGTTAAGGCGCGGTCATAGACTGTTAAATTACGAACTTGTAGATTTGAGCCCCAAACTGTCTTGCTTCCTCGTTTGGTCGCTCCGATTTGAACGTGGTTAACATCTGGCATATCTTTGATGAATTTTCCAGATTTTAGACTTGTTCTGGATAAGACACCATTTACATATAGACGAACTCTTCCGGTAGGAACTTCAGTTGTTGGTTTTTCCACAGTAAAGGTAACTGAATTCCACTGACCAGGGCGAACCTTTAATGGCGCATCAGTGTATTTATCATAGAATTGTGTACCATTTGCATCACGTCCTTCGATAAGGGCTGTGTTATCAAAGACTGACATGGTAAAGTACTCATTTTCCTTGGTATCACTTGATACAGAGAAAAGATTGTAGAAACGTGGTGCCGATGCATCTGGTTTGAACTCCATATGCACTGTTGCATCTTGAAGTTTCTTGAGTTTCTCTAAGTCACTTGTAAGATCATCTCGCTGATTATTTTCTGAGTTAATAGTAACATCATTTTTTTCTACGACAGTGTTAACATTTTCTAATTCTCTTGAGTAATAATCCCTAGCAATTGCTCCTTGGTTCTCAGTCTCTTCTGCATTTCCAGTTTCTGCAGCTGGAGTCTCTGCTGGAGTTTCAGTTTCTGTTGGTTTTTCAGAGCCCGGATTTGCTTGCAACTCCTCACGGTTAACTTCTGTTCCTTTATCTGTCGCTGTTGCCAACTTATCAGCAAGTTCCTTATCTAAGTTAGCTAGATTTCCTGTTTCTACTTCTTTTGGCAATTCTGGCAAAGCTTGTCCAGCTGTTTCACCACTAGTTGCTGGAGCTTCTTGAGCTAAAACTGGTGAAGCTCCAAAAACAACTGCTCCAATGACTACCGATGCAGCTCCTACTGTAAACTTTCTAATTCCAAAACGTTGTTTCCGTTCAAAATCTCTCTGTGTCATAATTTTCCTTTCTTTTTACAAAAAAATAAAGCGCTTTCTTTTTTACTTAAAAATTTTTGCCTCCAGGGCATATATCGTGTAAAGAAACTGTATTATTGATGGGTTTTCCCATTCTTTTTCATCTGAAATGCGGTTGCTTTTATTTACTTCCTTCCAGTAAGCAACCATTTTACTCCTTTCAAATTGATACTACACTTATTATATAATAAATCTTCCAAATTTTAGCCTTAGTAATCTATAATAGAATTTACTTTCAGATATATTTCTATGTTTCAAACTTTTTGAAACTACTTTCTGTACTCCTCAACAAAGAAAGCCCTGTTTTAGCAAGGCTCTTTTTCATTTTTTTAATGACCTATATAGGTAAAGGGAATCTCACTACCACACAACCAATTGTAGACTTGGTCGTTAACATGGACATTCATAGCCTCGTGGGCATATTCTGGCATGAGACGATAGCTCTTCTCACAAGCCAAACGATTGTAGATAGCAAATTGAGTAATCGGATAGCAGACATCGTCATCAAGCCCGGTAATCATTCTCACCTCACCTTTGATTCGATGGGCAAGATTTTTCACATCAATATAGCCAAGTGTTTCCATGATTTGCTCTTCTGTCTCATGGAATGGATCATGAAACTTAAAGTATCGAAAGAGTTCATCATAGGCTTCACTCGTATTTCCAATCTCTAGCACGCGTCTAAAGTCTGACAAGAATGGATAGATGGCAACTGTTCGCTTGATACGTGGATTGAGACCAGCAGCCACTAAAGCCAAGGCTCCTCCTTGCGAAGCTCCATAACTAACCAGTTGTTCTTCATCTACTTGCGGGAGACTAGCTACAATCTCAATCAATTGATAAATATCAAGATAAACATCCTTATAAAAGAGTTGCTCTTTCCCTTCAACAGCACCACGGATGATTTGTCCCTTAACTGTATTTCCCAGCGGAGAACGCAAACCATCTTGTGAATAACCAGACTGCCCTCGGACGTCCATAGATACAACGCCATAACCAGCGACCGTAAAGGCTAACATATCTGTCCAATCCCAGCAACGTCCCATATAACCATGGAAGTGGAAAATGACCGGCACTTTCTTTTCTGATTTTGGTAAGACGACACGCGCATAAATAAGGCCATCACGGGTACCTTTAAAAGTAAGCTCGTAGCATTTCACATTTGGGATATGAAAGTCACGTTTCTCTAGTTGGTATTCTGGCAAGACCGAAACCTTCTCAATCTCACCATCCCAAAAAGTATCAAAATCTTGAGGAACTTCATCTCTCCCTCTGTAAGTTTTCATTTCTTCTATTAATGCTGGATTTCTCATAGAATTCTCCTTTGTTTTGTAACCGTTATCATAACTGTAGCACATATGGAGAAGCAATGCAAGAAAGAAAGGAAAACGGAAAGTGGATTTAATGTCTGACCCCTGCAAGAATCCCTCTGAAAGTAGTTTTAAAAAATAAAAAGAGCGATTTCGCTCTTTTCTTAGTATTTAGGAGAAGGTTGAATTTCTTTTTGAAATGTCTTTTGGTAAGTCACTTTAATAGTCATGAGAGAGTCCTCGTTTCTTTTTGATGACTCTAGTATAGATACTCACCCTAAAAGCAAACTTATATTTTTCTTAGAAAAAGCTTAATCCAGGAATTCTTTTTTCTCTAGATGCAAGGCAATCATGTGCCATTCTGAATCCTCTCTCCAATTTGGGAGGGAGCTGATATAGCTAGCTACCTTTCTGGCTTCCTCAAGGATCGGGAAGTCTTCAATAATATCGGCCACATGAAACTCTGGTAGACCCGACTGTTTGGTCCCAAAGATTTCTCCAGAGCCTCGCATTTTCAAATCTTCCTCCGCAAGAACAAAACCATTGGTCGTTTCTGTCATAATACGCATGCGGTCTTTCCCAGAATCAGTCTTAGGATTAGCAACGAGAACTGCGTAGGACTGCTTGTCACCACGACCTACACGCCCTCTGAGCTGATGAAGTTGACTAAGTCCAAAGCGATCGGCATCCATGATAATCATGACCGTCGCATTTGGCACATTGACCCCAACCTCGATAACTGTCGTAGAAACCAAGATATCTGTCTTTCTCTCTTTGAATTCCTGCATAATCTGGTCTTTTTCATCACTCTTCATCTTCCCGTGTAAGAGAGCAACTTTTGCTTTCCCTGCAAAATGAGTCGTCAACTCTTCTGAGAGTGCAATGGCATTTTTAAGATCCAGGGCTTCAGATTCTTCAATCAAAGGAGAAATAACATAGGCTTGAGAACCTTTTTGAATCTCCCCTTCCAACCAAGTCAAAACCTGGGGCAGTTGCTCATGCTTGATCCAACGTGTCACGATGGGTTTACGTCCAGCTGGCATCTGGTCAATAATGGAAACATCCATATCTCCAAAGGCTGTGATGGCTAAGGTTCGTGGAATCGGAGTTGCCGTCATCATGAGGACATCTGGATTTTCTCCTTTTTCACGTAAAATACGCCTTTGTCCCACACCGAAGCGGTGTTGCTCATCGATGATAATCAAACCGAGTTTAGCATAGTCCACCCCATCCTGTATAAGGGCATGGGTACCGATGATTACATCAACATCGCCCTTAGCAATGGTCTCTAAAACCGTTCGTTTTTCTGCCGCTTTTAATGAACCTGTTAGGAGAGCTAGTTTCAAATCAGGAAAGAGACTTTCTAGACTTTCAAAATGCTGCTCTGCAAGGATCTCGGTCGGAACCATGAGGGCAGCCTGATACCCTGCCGTCACAGCAGCATACATGGCTAGACCTGCAACCACTGTCTTCCCGCTTCCTACATCTCCTTGCAAGAGTCGATTCATGTGATGGTCCGACTTCATATCTGTCAGGATTTCTTGCAGGCTTTTTTCTTGGGCTTGGGTCAAAGCAAAAGGTAACTGTTCTTTTACTGCCGTTAGTTTTTCCTGAGACCAATTCAGAACCAAGCCACTTCCATGAACCTTATTTTCAGACTTGAGGGTCTGTAATTGCATTTGGAAATAGAAGAGTTCCTCAAACTTGATTCGACGAAGAGCCTGTTTGTATTCAGCCAAATCCTTGGGAAAATGCATGGCACGAACAGCCTGACTACGGGGCATGAGTTTGTATTTGTCTAACAAGGACTGGGGGATATTTTCCTCTATCAAGAGGTCCAATCCCTGATCAAAGGCTGTCTTGATGACTTTCACAAGTCCTGCTTGACTGACGCCTTGCGCTAGACGATAGACAGGTTGGAGGTCATCCTCTACTTGAGCTAAAACCTTCATGCCTGTGAGGCTAGCCTTGGCACGATCCCACTTACCAAAGACAGCTAGTGTCGTACCAAGCTCTATCTTGTCTGCTAGGTAGGGTTGATTAAAAAAGTTAACCGCAAAAACAACCTCTCCCTGCTTGAGACTAAAGCGTAGACGATTGCGCTTAAAACCATAATATTGAACACTAGCTGGCGTCACCACCTGACCAGACAGAACTGCTTTCTCGCCATCTTCTAGTTCTAGCACCTGCTTGGTTTTAAAATCTTCATAACGGAAAGGAAAGTAGAGCAAGAGATCTTGCAGGTTTTCAATTCCTAGTTTGGCATATTTCTCTGCTGATTTTGGTCCCACGCCAGGCAAGACATGCAAGGGTTGATGTAAATTCATGCTCCTCTCCTTTCCATTTGTTTTTTAATAATATTCTCTCGGAATACGATCACTGAGGAGACAAACTACCTCATAATTGATGGTTCCTCGGTAAACTGCTACGTCTGTTGCAGTAATCTCCTTGTCACCGTTTGAGCCAATCAAAGTTACCTTGGTCCCCAATGGATACAGCTTAGGCAAACGAACCGTGATCTGGTCCATAGATACCCGCCCTACGATAGGGCACAATTGTCCATCCACTAGAACTGAGAAATTCTGCATATCTCGTGTCCAACCATCCGCATAACCGATTGGCAAAGTAGCAATAACTTGCTCACTGTCTGCCTGATAGGTCGCTCCGTAGCCCATACAAGCCCCAGCTGGAACTGTTTTGACATGAACAATAGCAGTTTCTAAGGTCAAGGCTGGCTTCAGTTCATAAGGCAATTCTAAAACTTGTCCGCTTGGATTGAGACCATACATAGAATCTCCCATACGAACTGCATTAAAAATCGTTTCTGCATGCCATAGAGTAGTCGCAGAGTTACTCGCATGGACCAGTTCAGGAACTTCTTGCAAGCCTGCGATTATTTCCTTGAAACATTCTAACTGTTGCTTAAAGTAGCTGTCTGATTCTTCATCTGCAGTTGCAAAATGGGTAAAGATTCCTTCAACATTAGCCCCATGTTCCTTGAGTAAAGCTTGAGCTTGTGCTGCCTCACTTGCACTTCTAAAACCAATTCGTCCCATACCTGAATCAATTTTTAGATGAACGGTTAAACCTGATAAGTCTGGCTCTGTAGCTATGAGTTTCTGGATCCATTCCAATCCTGCCACTGTTAAGGTAATGGCATACTCCTTAGCCAGTGAAAGAGATTCAACCTCAGATACTCCCAAAATAAGAATCTTCTTAGAAATTCCTGCCTGACGAAGTTCGAGGGCTTCATCGATATTAGAAACGCAAAAGCCATCGACGTCATCCTGGATAGCCTTCGCAACAGCTATCGCTCCGTGTCCGTAGGCATTGGCTTTTACAACTGCCCATTTGAGGGCATCTTGGGGAATATGCGCACCCATCTGTTGGATATTGTAGCGGATAGCTCCCAGATCGATGAGGGCTTTAGTTGGTCTATGTGGACTAGTTTTCATGATTCTCCTCCAAAATAACACTAGCTGTCACAAACTGATCTGTATGGCTGATTGATAGCCAAACTTTTCCTGAAAACGGGGATTTGCTGAAGTAGGGAGCTCCTCTTTCATTATTTAAAACTTCCAAGTCCTGAAAGCCCAACTTCCCAATTCCCGTTCCCATAGCCTTTGAGAAAGCCTCTTTAGCTGACCAACGCCCAGCCAAATACTCAATCTGTCTACGACCTTTAAGACTAGCAAAGCGCTCCATTTCCTTGTCTGTCAAGACACGCTGCGCAAAGCCCTCTCTTTTTTCAACTGCATTTTGTATGGAAGCTAATTCTTGAATATCGATTCCGTGTCCAACTATCATTTTCATCAAAAGGAGTTGAGACCCCCCAACTCCATCCTTTTCACTTATTTTGTTAAGGTAGAATAGATTTCTTCTACTAAAGCTACTGTGTTTTCCCAGCCCAAACATGGGTCTGTAATGGAACGTCCAAAGATTTCTGGCTGGTTTTGCCGACCATCTGCTAAGTAGGATTCAATCATGAAGCCTCGAGCTACCTTTTTAATCTTCTCATTCCAGTCACGGTTGAGAAGAGTTTGGCGAACGATTCGAATTTGCTCCATATATTGTTTCCCTGAATTATCATGGTTGGTATCAATCATGATAAAGGGATTTTCGAGTCCCATTGACTCGTAACGTCCAATAGCATCTAGAAGAGTTTCGTAGTAGAAGTTAGGTTCATTTTTCCCGTATTCATTCAAAGCACCGCGAAGGATGACATGAGCCAAGGGATTTCCTGAAGTTTCAACTTCTTGGCCATGGAAGAGAAAGGTTTGTTTGTTTTGTGCAGCATAGATGGCATTATACATCACAGATAGGTTTCCAGATGTTGGGTTCTTCATTCCCACTGGTGCATCAATTCCCGAAGCTACAAAACGGTGTTCTTGGTCTTCGACTGAACGTGCACCTACTGCATGATAACTCACCAAATCATCAACTAAGACCAGATTGGCCGGATACAGCATTTCATCTGCTGTAGTCAATCCTGTTTCTGTAATCACTCGATAATGAAGCTGACGAACAGCCTGCAAACCATTGATTAAGCTTGGAGCTTTAGAAGTATCTGGCTGATGAACTAAACCCTTGTAGCCATCTCCATTGGTACGTGGCTTTGCAGTATAGACACGCATAACCATGAAAATCTTATCCGCCACTTTTTTCTGCAAGTCTGCTAAACGACGGGCATACTCAAGCACTGCTTCTTCATTGTCAGACGAACAAGGTCCAATGACCAAAAGGATACGGTCATCCTTACCTGAAAGGATATCTGCCAATTCTTGGTCACGATTTTCCTTATGTTGCAAGGCTTCTGCAGATAATTGTGTTTCCGCCTTAATCGCTTCAATATCGATTTCTTGACCTTTCTCGATAAATGCCATATTAGTCTCCTAGTCTTTGGTAGATTTCGCGAACAAGAGCTTCAGTATTTTCCCATCCTAGACATGGATCGGTGATAGATTTTCCAAAGACTTCTGGTTCATTTTGACGACCGTCTTCTAGATAAGACTCAACCATGAAACCACGGACATATTTTTTAATCTTTTCATTCCAATCACGGTTAATCAGAGTCTGACGAACGATACGAATCTGCTCCATATACTGTTTACCTGAGTTATCATGGTTGGTATCAATAATAATGAATGGATTTTCAAGTCCCATCTTTTCATACTGAGCAATAGTATCCATCAAATTATCGTAGTAGTAGTTAGGAATGTTTTTCCCGTACTCGTTAAGAGCTCCACGGAGAATAGCATGAGATAAAGGATTTCCAGTAGTTTCGACTTCTTTCCCTAAGAAAAGGAAACTCTGCTTGTTTTGAGCCGCATAAATACCGTTGAACATAACATTGAGATTTCCAGAGGTTGGATTTTTAAAACCTGTTGCAAAATCTGCTCCACTAGCTACAAAACGGTGTTGTTGGTCTTCAACCGAACGGGCTCCAACTGCCATGTAAGAAATCAAATCATCTACCAAAGGAAGGTTCTCTGGGTACAACATCTCATCTGCTGTTGTCATTCCTGTTTCAGAGATAACACGGTAGTGCAAATGACGAACTGCCTTGATCCCATTGATGAGGCTAGGTGCTTCTTTGGCATTTGGTTGGTGAATCAAGCCCTTATATCCATCACCATTAGTACGTGGTTTTGCAGTATAGACACGCATAACCATAAAGACACGGTCTTTGACTTCTTCCTGAAGTTTTGACAAACGCTTAGCATACTCAAGAACCGCCTCTTCATTATCAGACGAGCAAGGACCGATTACCAACAAAATACGTTGGTCTTCCCCACGAATAATTGCTTCAAGCTCTTGATCACGTTGGAGCTTGTTCGCAAGTACTTGTCCTTCTAGTTTAGACAAACTACGTACTTCATCAATATTAATTTTAGGGCTTTTTGCTGTAAATACCATTATCCATCTCCTTATAAAGCAAACGGACGCCAAGCGAAAATTCACTTTTCACTAGGCATCCGCCTGAAAATTAGTCATTCTTAACGTCGTTTACCGTGACAGTTTTTAAATTTCTTACCAGATCCACATGGGCACAAGTCATTACGTTTTACTTGGCTGAGGTCCAAATCAGCTGGAAGATTTGTCTGTTGAGCAGCAATATTTCGAGTTGCTGTCGTACTAATATGATGTTCAGTTTGTGGACGTTCTTGTTCATGAATTTGTGCTTTCATCATCAAGCGAGTCACATCAAACTCAATTGAACCAATCATATCATTAAACATACGGAAGCCTTCCGCTTGATATTCCACGACAGGGTTGTTTTGGGCATAACCACGAAGACCAACAGCATTTCTCAACTGATCAAGGGCATCGATATGGTCAGTCCACTTGTTATCTACAACACGTAGAATCAAGACTTTCTGGAATTCTTTCACTGCTTCTTCGTCACGAAGTTTAGCAACTTGGCTATCGTAGACTTTCAATGCACGTTGGTATAGTTCATCCTTGATAGCTTGGTCTGACAAACCTTCTAGGTCTGAAAGTGAAATCGAATCTTCTGGAAGCAAATTGTACTTCGCAAAGTTCAAGATTGCTTCGAATTTTTCATCTTGTTTAGAACGAGCATGGCCATCTACAATACGTCCAATCGTACGACGAATCATAGCATGAATCTCAGGAGCCAAGTCACGATCTGCAGTGATGACATCATAACGTTGCGCGTAGATAATCTCACGTTGTTCACGCATGACATCGTCATATTGAAGGACTTGTTTACGAGTATCGTAGTTGTTTCCTTCAACACGTTTTTGCGCTGCTTCGACCTGACGTGTCAACATACGAGATTCAATGGCTTCGTCAGACATATTGAGACGTTCAAAGACACCCTTCAAGCGTTCTGAACCGAAACGTTTCATCAAATCGTCTTCGAGTGACAAATAGAATTGTGATTCACCTGGGTCACCTTGACGACCTGAACGTCCACGAAGCTGGTTATCGATACGACGGCTCTCGTGACGTTCTGTACCAATGACACAAAGTCCTCCAAGTTCACGAACACCTTCGCCAAGTTTAATATCGGTACCACGACCGGCCATGTTGGTTGCGATAGTCACCGCACCACGTTGACCAGCATTCATGATGATTTGCGCTTCTCTATAGTGGTTCTTGGCATTCAATACTTCGTGAGGTACGCCTGCTTCAACCAATTTCTTAGAAAGAAAATCACTGGTTTCAACGGCAACAGTACCTACTAATACTGGTTGACCTTTTTGGTAACGCGCCTTAACATCTTCAACGACAGCCTTAAATTTTGCATCGAGGCTAGCGTAGAGAAGGTCTGAATGGTCGATACGTTGGATTGGACGGTTAGTAGGAATTGGAATAACACGGATGTTGTAGATTTCGCGGAATTCCTCTTCTTCTGTTTTACCAGTACCAGTCATACCTGCCAATTTTTTATACATACGGAAAAGGTTTTGGTAGGTAATCGATGCAGATGTCTTGGTTTCATCTTGAATTGGGACACCTTCTTTAGCTTCAATCGCTTGGTGCAACCCATCAGAGTATCGACGGCCTTCCATGGTACGACCTGTAAATTGATCGACAATCAAGATTTCTTGCTCTTCGCTCACCACATAGTCGATATCAAGAATCATGATGTAGTTGGCACGAAGGGCATTATCGATAAAGTGAGTCAAAGCCACATTTTCGATATCATAAAGGTTTTCTAGTTTAAAGTAGCTTTCAGCCTTGTCAATACCTGAGTCAGACAAACCGATTGTCTTAGACTGAATATCAATGATGTAGTCATCTTTATCCAAAGACTTCACAAAGTGGTCAGCCATGTGGTAGAGTTGACTTGTTTCAACTGCATTAGCTCCTGAAACGATCAATGGTGTACGAGCTTCGTCGATTAAGATAGAGTCAACCTCATCGACCAAGGCATAGTTAAGTGGGCGTTGAACCATGTTCTCCGCACGAACAACCATGTTATCACGAAGATAGTCGAAACCAATTTCTGAGTTTGTTGAATACGTAATGTCACAGAGATAAGCTTCTTTTTTCTCCATTGGAGATTTCGCAGCTAAGTTAATCCCCACTGACAAACCAAGCCATGAGTACAACTCACCCATCTCAGTCGCGTCACGTTCTGTAAGGTATTCGTTGACGGTAACTACGTGTACACCTTTTCCTGAAAGTGCATTAAGGTATACCGGCATTGTCGCTGTCAAGGTTTTCCCTTCACCTGTACGCATTTCTGGAACGTCACCGTGGTGAAGAACGATACCACCCATAACCTGAACCTTGTATGGGAAAAGTCCAAGAACACGCTTAGCTCCCTCACGTACAACCGCAAAGGCTTCGTACAAGAGTTGATCAAGCGTTTCACCATTTTGATAACGTTGCTTAAATTCTTCTGTCTTAGCTTGCAACTGCTCGTCTGTCAAAGCAGCCATTTCATCTTCGTATTTGAGGACTTTATCAGCCATTTTTTCTAAGCGGCGGAGTTCCCCTTTATCATTTTCGATGATTGTTTTTAATAAATTTGCCATTTTTTTCCTTACTTTAAATTCTGAATATTTTAGAATGTTCTTTTTATTGTAGCATATTTGCCCAGCTTTTTCAAGAAAGAATCCGTGTTTATACAAGCTAAAAAAGGCTCATTTAGAGCCTTTTTTTGTAAATGTTCAAACAATTGCTAATCATCGATTTTCTTTTAGAAATTTCAAGCTTATTCTTTAGTTGTAGAAGTACTAAAATCAACCTTTGGAGCTGTCTTGGCTTCTTCGCTTTCTTTAAAGGTTTCTGCCTCTTTAAAGTTCATCATGTTAGCGAAAAGAACTGTTGGGAAGCTTCTTAATTTTTGATTGTATTCCGTTGCCACTTTGTTGTAATCCTTGCGAGCTACAAAGATACGATTTTCACTTCCGGCCAACTCCGTCATAAGTTGTTCCACATTTTGATTGCTCTTCAATTCCGGATAATTTTCTGTTAGCGAGATCAATCGTGAAATAGCTGAACTCAATTCTCCTTGAGCCTCTTGATTTTCTTTTGAAGTCACGGAGCCATTCCCGATTTTAGCACGAGCTTCTGCAATTTGGGTAAAGACTTCCGTCTCATGGTTCATCTGGCCTTTTACTGACTCTACCAAATTTCCAATCAAGTCAGAACGACGTTGAAGAGCTGTCGCTACATCTGCTTGCGCTTGCTCGACCTTGGTTTGTTCGGAGACAAGTCCGTTATAAGTGCCTACTACTGAGCAACCGCCAAGTAAGATAATAGCCAGCAAAATGCCCAATACATAAATAATTCCTTTATTTTTCATATCTAAACCTACTTATTTCCTTAATTTTTTACACGAACATTACCAATCATCGGATGAGCCACCGCCATCGAAGCCTCCGCCGTCCCAGCTACTAGAGGAGTCTGATCCTGAGTCGGACCAAGATGACCCTGAGTCGGAAGAGTCACTAAACCACCATCCTCCATCAGAGGAGTCTCCCCCTCCGCCACCTCTACCTCTGATAATGGCAATAATGACTCCAACGAAATATATTACCGTCAGGAACATAAAGAAATCTTTTATGGGGTCATTTTTTTGACGGCGGTTTGATGAACTAGTTCTATCTCGATTAGATTTTTTCCCACTGATACTTTCGGAATAACGTTTGATATCAGAGGAGTCATCATCAGACGAGAAGGTCCCAGTTCCTCTATAAAACTGATTGTCCAAGCCTTTAGCAATCGCTAGAATTCCCTTACTATAGTCACCAGTTTTAAAATCTGTACGACTGGCTGCCAAAATCTGCTTGGTTTGATAGTCTGTTATTCTAATGGCGGTGTTATTACTGGTTTCAATTCTTGATTTACGGTCTTGAACGGCTACTACAATGAGACTTCCAAAATTATCGCCTGAATAGCCAATCTTCCAAGCCCTAGCGGTTTCATTTGCTACCGTTTCAATGCTTTCACCTTCCAAACTGTCTACGATATAGACACCTATTTGAAGCTTTTCTGCCTTTTGACTATTGGTTTCATTTAAGTCACGAATTTGAGTAACTACTTCCTCTGTCAAATAATGATTTGGATCATAAATACCATAGTCTGGTTTTTCAGGTGCGGTAAATCCTGATAGGAAGAAAAATGCCATCAGCAATCCAAGTAGATGCACCACGAAACGATTCTTTAACAATCTATCTTTTTTCATAATAACCTCCTTGTGCAAGGAAAATTGTTTAGAGAATTATAGCATTTTGACTTTTACAAAGAAAGTACCTTTTCATTACAAAACCATGACACAGACCAGGAAAAATATGTTATTTCGATGACAAATTTAGTCTTACGTTCTTGGTATCCTCTACAAAAAAGAAGGTCTGAGAACCTTCTTCTTTTTATCATTTTATTTCCGTTTTCTTGCAATCAGATGGATTGGTGTTCCTTCAAAGACAAAGGCCTTGCGGATTTGATTTTCCAAGAAACGCAAGTAAGAGAAGTGCATTAATTCTTCTTCGTTTACAAAGATAACAAAGGTCGGTGGTTTGGTTGCCACTTGAGTCGCATAGAAGATTTTGAGGCGTTTCCCTTTGTCTGTCGGTGTCGGGTTGATGGCAATAGCATCCATAATCACATCATTCAAGACAGCTGATGGGATACGAGTATTTTGACTCTCGCTGATTTGTTTGATCATTTCAGGTAATTTGTGAAGACGTTGCTTGGTAAGAGCTGACACAAAGATAATCGGTGCGTAAGGCAAGTATTGGAACTGCTCACGGATATCCTCTTCCCAGTTTTTCATGGTGTGATTATCTTTTTCAAGGGTATCCCACTTATTGACCACGATAATCATCCCTTTACCAGCTTCGTGGGCAAAACCTGCGATACGTTTGTCGTACTCACGGATACCTTCTTCGGCATTGAGCACCATCAAGACTACATCTGAACGGTCAATGGCGCGCATGGCACGCATAACAGAGTATTTCTCAGTATTTTCATAGACTTTACCAGACTTACGCATGCCAGCCGTATCAATCATGATAAATTCTTGGCCATCTGCATCTGTAAAATGGGTGTCAATAGCATCACGAGTTGTCCCAGCTACAGGACTGGCAATGACGCGATCTTCTCCCAAAATGGCATTGATCAAGCTAGATTTTCCGACATTTGGACGACCAATCAAACTGAATTTAATGACATCTGGATTTTCTTCTTCAACTTCATGTGGAAGATTTTCGACGATAGCATCCAATACATCCCCTGTACCAATCCCGTGAACAGATGAAATTGGCAGTGGTTCACCCAAGCCTAGTGCATAAAAATCATAGATATCATTTCGCATCTCAGGATTGTCCACCTTGTTGACTGCAAGGATGACCGGTTTATGGGTTTTATAGAGTTTACGAGCTACGTATTCGTCTGCATCTGTGATTCCTTCTTTTCCAGAAACGACAAAGACGATGACGTCTGCCTCTTCCATGGCAATCTCTGCCTGGTGCTTAATTTGTTCCATAAATGGAGCATCAACATCGTCAATCCCTCCAGTATCAATCATACTGAAAGAACGATTGAGCCACTCACCAGTAGCATAGATACGGTCTCGTGTTACTCCTTCGACATCTTCTACGATTGAGATGCGTTCCCCTGCAATACGGTTAAACAGGGTTGATTTCCCAACATTGGGACGTCCTACAATGGCAACAGTTGGTAAGGCCATGTTTTCTCACTTTCTACAATAAGTTCTTTTGTTCAAGATTTTCTCTAGTCGAGCTTGGTTCAGGCTGACCGAATTGCTCCGCAAGACGCTGACTCCAAGTGGTAGTCGCACGCGCTCCTGCGTATTCAGTCTGCACAAGGTCATAGGCTTCAATAGCCTCAGCCGTTTGTTCTTGGTATTCTTCCTCAAAAACAACTTGCTCGAGTGGCAATCTTGGTTTTACATCGTGTTGTTGATTTGGTACGCCTAGTGCAATCCCAAAAACTGGATAGGTGTAGTCAGGAAGCTTGAACAACTCTGCTAATTCAACAGATTTGTAACGCACTAAACCGATGATTACTCCACCATATCCAAGGCTTTCTGCCGCAAGCAAGGTGTTCTGCCCAGCTAGTGCTGCATCGACTGAAGTGATGAGGAGCCCTTCCACCCCTTGAGGTTGGAAAGTATCGGTATGGAGACGAGCTCCTTTTTCTGCACGGTTTAAATCTCCTACAAAGAGAAGGAAAGCAGCAGACTGACGAATCGCTTCCTGAGGAACCAGCTCAAAAAGAGCATCTTTCTTTTCTTGACTTCTGACTACAATCACAGAATAAGATTGGAAATTTTTCCAAGAAGAAGCCATTTGTCCTGCAGATAAAATGGTATTTAAATCTTCTTTAGGGATCGCTTCTTCCTTAAATCTGCGAACCGAAGTATGAGATTTCATTAATGTGATTGTTTCACTCATCGGCGGTTTTCTCCTTCTAGTCGTGTTTCCTCTGCCAAATAACGGATACGCTCCATCACACGTCTAGCTTCCCAGGTTTCATCATTTCCATTCTTGCCTTTGGCAAAATGTTTTTCCAAATCATCAAAACTGAAATTTGAGGTAAAGAAGGTCGGTAAATCTTCTTGCATACGATATTGAAGAATGACTTGCAAGACTTCATCACGCACCCAAGGTGTTGATTGCTCAGCACCAATATCATCAAAAATCAAAACTTCAGCTTGCTTGATTTCATCCACCAAACTCTTTACATTACCATCACCGATAGCATTTTTAACGTCAATGACAAAACTTGGATAGTGAAGAAGGGTAGATGAAACACCACGTTTTTCTGACAAATCATGGGCTAAGGCAGCCACCATAAAACTCTTCCCAACTCCAAAGTCTCCATAGAGATAGAGACCTTTACGGACTTCTGGATATTGCTCAACAAAGGTAAAGAGCTTTTCAAAAACTGGCATGCGTCCCAAGTCATCCAAATCAACTTGAGCCAAACTAGCTTTTTTAAGACTAGCTGGAAGATTAATCAATCTGAGACGATTCTTGATAGCCGCTTCCTTCTCAGCCGCAATCAGTTCTGGAGTTTCCTCATAGGATACATCTGCGTAACCATGATTCATAACTAGAATAGGCTTATAGCCACGCGCGATATAGTCGGTATCTCCGCGAAGGAACTTATCACGTTCGGTGATGTATTGATTAAACTTAGAGATACTACGATTCAATTCCTCTTGACTGAGAGATTCCTTCCGGATAAAAGCCGCAACATCTGGATCTTTTACAATCTGCTGAACCAGGTCCTGGTATTGAAAACGGCTGGGATGATCTTTAAGTACATCTCCTACACTTTCCATCTAGTCTCCTCCTTTTCCTAATCGGTCTAACATTTCTTTTTTCTTACGTTCTAACTCCATGCGAGTTTCTTCGCTGGTTTCATTTTTATATTCTGGATTACTCCATTTTGGGACATTACTTTTGGTTTGGCTTGTTTTCGCTGATTTTTGTTCTTGTCCCTTTTGATTCTTCTCTCTGATGCGAAGTACAGCTTCTTCAGCAGTTCTGATCTTGTTATAAGAGTAATCATTAGCCACTTTCATGGCATATTTTTCATTGAGGTTGGCAGAATCAACCTTATTGAAGGTCAAGAGTATAACAATGTTGATAACCTCATCAAGCAAGCCCAAGTCTGCCATCTGTTTTAACAAATCGCGTTCAGCTTGGATAATCCCTGCATTTCGGGTTTGTTTGATACCCGCTAAAAATTGCAGGGCAGTCTTACTTTTAGCTTCTCGGATAATAGTCGCTTCTTGGGGACTGAAGTCTGACGAAACAGATTTTTGCGCTGATTTTTCACGCATACGCTTGACAGAAATAACTTGTGAAACTGCTGTCGCCTTAGCCAATTGATAGGTTTCAAACCAAGTCCATTTTTTCTCGTCAGCAATTTTAAAGAGCTCTAAAACATCTGACTGTTCATCTTGGAAACGAAGACCATCTCGAGCCATGAGCTGACGAAAATGATCCAAATCGAAATCATTCGTCAAATTAGCCCTTACTGGTGTTTCATCATAACTAGCCATGTCCTCTATTTCTGGAAAGACCTGACTCAAAGGAACCGTCAAAGCTTCTCCCTCTGCAGACTCTTGACGCAAATCAGAAACTGCTGGATCACCAATTTTTTTCTCCAATAAAGTTCGATAAACTGTATGACGCAAGAAATCTGAACTAGAAAGGGTTGGATGAATGGCGATTTCATAGACGTCACCCTTTTGATAGAGGGTAAGCAAGTTGAAAGCTGATAAGATTTTAAAAGCTTTTAAAAGCCTGTCCATTCCAAAATTCAGATGATTGAGAATGGCAGCAAAGAGGTGTTCCTTTTGTCCATTATCCCAAAAGGCTAGGGTATAAAGGTAAAGACTCAGCGCATCCTGACCGATAATCGGGAGGTAGCACTGCACCAGAGATGTGGGATCTTGCGACACCCGATTATTCTTTAGAAAAGAAAAACGATCATTAGGCTTCATTTATTTTTCCTTTTTCTTCTTTGAAGATTGCGTAATTTGTTTGAGAAGATTTTCGAGCTCGCTCACATCTTTAAAGCTACGATAAACACTAGCGAAACGAACGTATGTGATTTCATCCAGTTCAGCCAGTTCTTCCATGACGAGAGAACCAATATCTTCACTTTGAATTTCATTATCATTGCGACTGAGGAGTTTTTGCTCGATACGATTAACCACCATGCCAATTTCATCACTAGAAACGGGACGTTTTTGAGCTGAGCGAATAATCCCGTTAAAGATTTTATCTCTTGAGAATTGTTCTCGAGTTCCATCTTTTTTGACCACAACCAGCGTTCTTTCTTCTACACGTTCATAGGTCGTAAAACGATGCTGGCATTCTTCGCACTCACGTCTTCTTCTGATTGTATTTCCTTCTTCAGCCTGGCGACTATCAATAACACTGGATTTAGTAGCGCCACATTTTGGACAACGCATGCCTTCCCCTCCCTGTCGTTTTCTTTTCATTATACCATTTTTTTGAGCAATTCCCAAAATAATTCTCCTTTTGGCTTGACAAGTTTCTTGTTTAGTTGTATTATTTAATTAACACAATAGACATTGTGGAAAGGAGAACGTGATGTCCTGGATATTTGATAACAATAAACCCATTTATTTGCAGATAATGGATAAAATTAAACTGCAAATCGTTTCTCATAAACTAGAACCCAACCAACAACTGCCAACTGTCAGAGAACTGGCTAGCGAGGCTGGCGTTAATCCTAATACCATCCAACGTGCCCTATCAGACCTAGAAAGAGAAGGCTTCGTATACACCAAGCGTACTGCAGGACGTTTTGTCACAGAGGACTTGGACTTAATCCTCCAATCCCGGAAACAACTATCAGAAGAACAACTGCAGCAGTTTGTAACAGGCATGGTAGAATTTGGCTATGAAAAAGAAGAACTACCAACTGTTTTGAGAGATTATATTGAAGGAGTTTAGACTATGACCTTGTTAACGTTTGAAAATGTTTCAAAATTCTATGGAGCAAGCCCTGCTCTTCAAAATGTTTCCCTTGAAATCCCAGCAGGAAAGATTGTGGGACTTCTTGGTCCAAATGGTTCTGGAAAAACAACCCTGATTAAACTAATCAACGGCTTGTTACAACCTGATGGAGGGCGTATTCTGATCAACGATATGGAACCAAGTCCAGCAACTAAGGCCATTGTTTCTTACCTACCTGATACGACCTATCTAAACGAGCAAATGAAAGTCAAGGAAGCTCTTACCTTTTTCAAGACCTTCTATAAAGATTTCAATCTGGAACGTGCTCAAGCTCTTCTTCGCGACCTTGGTATCGATGAGAATAGCCGCTTCAAGAAACTCTCAAAAGGGAACAAAGAAAAAGTTCAGTTGATCCTTGTCATGAGTCGTGATGCTCGTTTGTATGTCCTTGACGAACCAATCGGTGGTGTCGATCCCGCAGCTCGTGACTACATCTTGAACACCATCATCAACAATTACTCTCCAACTTCGACTGTCTTGATTTCAACTCACTTGATTTCGGACATCGAACCAATCTTGGATGAGATTGTCTTTCTCAAGGATGGAAAAGTTGTCCGTCAAGGGAATGTGGATGATATTCGCTATGAGTCTGGAGAGTCTATCGACCAGCTCTTCCGTCACGAATTCAAAGCCTAGATAAAGGAGATTATTATGTTTTGGAATTTAGTTCGTTATGAATTTAAAAATGTCAACAAATGGTTTTTAGCCCTCTATGCAGCTGTACTATCCCTATCTGTCATCATCGGTATTCAGGGCAGTAGCCTCTCAAGCACCTATTATCAAGATAAGGGCGTTGTCATGTTAGTATTTCTATCTCTGGTTTTTGGTGGTCTGGTTATTACTTTGAGTATCTCAACCTTGATTTTGATTATTCAACGATTTAAGGGTAGTGTTTATGACCGTCGTGGCTATCTAACTCTCACCCTTCCAGTATCTGAACACCAGATTCTCTCCGCTAAACTTCTTGGAGCCTTTGTTTGGTCTTTGGCAAGTACAGTGGTCTTCCTTTTTAGCCTTTATATTATCATTTCCATGATTGAACCAGACGCCTTCCTATCTAGTTTTGCCGAGTATATGCTAAAAAATTATACAGATGATTTCTGGTTAGCCTTGATTTCCTATATTTTTAACACTCTTGCAGGTATTCTTTGTATCTACTTGTCTATCTCTATCGGCCAACTCTTTAATGAATACCGTACAGCTCTTGCGGTTGTCGCCTACATCGCTATCCAAATAGTCCTTGGTTTTATCACCCTAAATCTTCGCATCGATTTCGACTACAATTGGGTATTATCCTTTGAAATTTTCAAGGACTTAATCCTTAGCGTCGGCTTCTATCTCGGCACCTACTATATCTTAAAGAACAAAGTAAACTTACAATAATGAATGAAGCCCCTAGCAAATAAAGCTAGGGGCTTCTTTTTACACAAAGAAATATAACATTATTATTTTTTAACTCAATATTAAACTAGCTACGATGGGACTGATAAAGACATACAGCAGACCTGTGACACCGATTGCCAAACCAGCCATGGCACCTGCAACAGAACCATAACGGAATGCTGTCCCAGTTCCAACGGCGTGACCCGTTCCTCCTAGAGCTAGACCGGCAGCTACTGGGTCGTCTATTTTTAGCCATTTTAAAAGTGTTGGTCCAATAACGCTAGTCAAAATGCCAGTTGCTACCACAACTACCAAGGTGATCGTCGCTATCCCTTGTAGCTTATCCGTAATTCCAACTGCCATGGCCGTCGTTACAGACTTTGGGAAAAGTGAAATCGCCAAGAAGAAATCCATACCGAAAAATTTTGCAACTAAAGCTGTAAAAACTGTATTTACAACAACAGCAAGGAAACTACTGAGTAGAATACTTCTAACATGGTGCTTCATGAGGTGAAAACTTTTATAGAGAGGAATCCCAAGTGCTACTGTCGAAGGTACAATCAAGTTATTCAGATAAACCCCACCTTGATAATAGTCAACATAGGAAATACCCGTCAATTTCAGAAATGCTATGATAAATAAAGTCGCTAAGAGTAAGGGAGTTGTCAAAGGATGAGGGTAGCGTCTAAAGATAATCATGCCCCCGAGATAGGCCAGGATAGACAAGGCTATCCCAAAAAGTGGATTGGATACAAATTCGCTCATTTAGCACCTCTTTCTTCGTAATCACCTTCATAACGCTTTTTGATAAACTGAACGACCAACGCAATCAAGATAATATTGATAACTGCTGCAAAAAAGACAATCAAGACAATGGGCAATAAATAGGGAGCAATCACATCAAATTTCTCCATAATCCCAACTGCAGGAGGCAAAAATAGAATAGTCATATTAGCCAGGAGAAAATTCCCAACCATGTTGACATGACGTACCCGCAACCACTTGAACTGCAAGGCTAAAAATAAAATAATCAAACCAATAATGCTTCCAGGGATAGGCAAATGGAAAAAGCTAGAGATTCCCTCACCAATCAGTGAAATGACAAAGAGAATCATTAACTGAACATATAACTTCATCGTTTACTCCACAAATAGACTTTCTGCATACCAGTTTACTACTTTTTCAGAAAATTTCAAGGAAATACACAAGAAACATCCTTCTTGCTATCTCATCTAAAAAGTTGTATACTAATTGCGTGCGCAAGCATCTTAGATGCAAAAATCCATTTACATCTATTATAGAGGAAAGGAGATTAACATGACTTACTTGGAAAAATGGTTCGACTTCAACCGCCGACAAGTAGAGCTAGAAGCTATTTTAGAGCAAACGATCGCTGAGCAGAGTGAACAGAGTCTTACGCTCAAAGAATTCTATCTCTTGCACTTTTTAAATCAGGCTCAAGAAAAATCTTTGAGACAGATTGACTTGCCAGATAAACTTCATCTGAGCCCTAGTGCTGTATCACGGATGGTGGCACGCCTAGAAGAAAAAAACTGTGGTTTACTTAGTCGAAGATGCTGCGATCAGGACAAGCGAGCTAGTTTTATCTGCCTCACTAGCGAAGGACAGACGACTCTCGCCTACTTACAAAAAGCTGTTGAAGAAAGCCTAGCTACAAAAGCAGACTGGTAAATTTTAATTGTTTACCAAAAAACTTGCGTGCGCAATCAATTTTCTTGACATTCCTTTTTCTGAGGAGTAAAATGAAGACATGATTTAGCAAAGGAGAATCCTATGATTGAAATCACTTATCTGGATGCTAGCAAGCAAGAGAGAACCATGACTTTCGAATCATACGAAGAATTTGAACGTTCTCAACATGCCTGTCTGATTGGGGTCGCAGACTACTACCCAGTTCAAAAGTTATCCTATAAAGGACACGATTTGGACTACCATGGGACTTACGGAGATGTTTTCTTCTATCTCATGAAACAAGATTTAAGCCAATATAAGTAAAAAGGAGAAATACTATGGCAAAAGCAATTACAGATGCAACATTCGAACAAGAAACTAAAGACGGATTGGTCTTGGTAGACTTCTGGGCAACTTGGTGTGGTCCATGTCGTATGCAAGGTCCAATCTTGGATAAATTGTCTGAAGAACTTTCAGAAGATGTCTTGAAAATCGTTAAAATGGATGTTGACGAAAATCCAAATACAGCTCGTGCATTCGGCATCATGTCTATTCCTACTCTTCTCTTTAAGAAAGATGGACAAGTCGTTAAACAAGTGGCAGGTGTTCACACTGCAGAACAAATCAAAGCTATCGTTGCTGAATTAAGTTAATCATAAAACACTCCCACATTGGTTATGGGAGTGTTTTTTATATAAAAAATTACCCTCCAAGATGGAGGGTAGGATTTTTTACTATATCGTTGAATTAATCTTCTGTTCCAAGGAAGTTTTTTGCAACAAGTGCTGCAAGAACCCCACCAACGATTGGTGCAAGGATGAAAATCCAAACTTGTTGAAGAGCTGCGCCACCTACCAATACAGCAGGAGCCAAGCTACGAGCTGGGTTTACTGAAAGTCCAGTGATATTCAATCCCACAAGGATCATAGCTGTCAATGACAAACCAATCACCAAACCAGCGATTGCGCCATTTCCTTTGCTTGCTGAAGTTACAGTCATGATAACCAAAACAAACAAGAAAGTTGCAATTGTTTCAAACAAGAAACCACCAAAGACAGTTACACCGTTAGCCAAGGCATTTTCTCCAAGACTTGCAGTTGACATCCCTGAATTTGCCAAGAGGAAGAATACAGATCCAGATGCTAAGAAAGCACCAACTACTTGGCCAAGGATGTAGTTTACAAGCTCTGAAGATGACAAACGTTTGTTAACAAACATAGCGATAGAAACAGCTGGGTTCAAGTGTGCACCTGAAACCGTTCCGATTGAAAAAGCTGCAACTACGATTGCCAAACCAAAGGCAAGAGCAATTCCAAGGTGTCCAAGTCCCTCAACACCATTTCCAAAAACAACAGCTCCTGTTCCGATGAACACAAGCATAAAAGTACCGATCAATTCAGCAACAAATTTTTTCATGATAAGTCTCCTTTTTTCAAACTATGTATTAGTCTATCAGAAGGAGGAAAGGGTTTCAAGAAATGTGCTTGGAAAATCAGTTCATAAACTACTCTAGCTAAGCGCCAGTCCTCATCATTTGTAAATTAGATTGAAATTTTTAAAAACAGGTATTTGTTTGACACAAATTTCACAAAGGTATATACTAAAAAGTGATAGGATTCTTTTAGAAACCTATCACAACTCACTTATAACCCTTTTGCTGTTCTTTTATGAACGTTTGAATGGTATCATGGATACCAAAGGAGGAATCATATGTCTAAAGTAGCTATTGTTACAGGTGCAGGTCAAGGAATCGGTTTTGCAATCGCAAAACGCTTGGTCCAAGATGGTTTTAAGGTTGGGGTATTAGACTACAATGCTGAAACAGCTGAAAAAGCAGTTGCTGAGTTGTCAGCAGAGAATGCTTTAGCTGTTGTAGCAGATGTGTCTAAACAAGCAGAGGTTGCTGCAGCTTTCCAAAAAGTTGTAGACCATTTCGGAGACTTGAACGTTGTGGTAAACAACGCTGGTGTCGCTCCGACTACACCTCTAGATACGATTACAGAAGAACAGTTCAATCGTACCTTTGCTATTAACGTCGGTGGGGTAATCTGGGGAGCACAAGCTGCTCAAGCTCAATTCAAAGCACTTGGTCACGGTGGTAAAATCATCAACGCTACTTCTCAAGCAGGTGTTGTTGGAAATCCAAACTTGACTGTTTATGGTGGTACAAAATTCGCTGTTCGTGGCATTACTCAAACATTGGCGCGTGATTTAGCTGATTCAGGTATCACTGTTAACGCTTATGCTCCAGGTATCGTTAAAACACCAATGATGTATGATATCGCTCACGAAGTTGGGAAAAATGCAGGAAAAGACGACGAATGGGGTATGCAAACATTCGCAAAAGATATTACATTGAAACGCCTTTCTGAGCCAGAAGATGTCGCTGCAGCGGTTAGCTTCCTTGCTGGACCAGATTCAAACTACATTACAGGACAAACCATTATCGTTGATGGTGGTATGCAATTCCACTAAAATTTTAAAAAAACGAGGTTGGATTAAATCCAACCTCTTTTATTATTTGGTGATTCTACATTGGAATCCTTTTTTATTCCCCTAACTCTGCACTATAGGCAATAATCTAATCAACCGTGTCAGAATAGAAAAATGATGAAGCATTCATTTTTTCTCTAATTCAAGCAAAACACTAATGGCTGATAGAGAATAAAGTGGCGCTGTTTCTGCTCGAAGAATCCGTGGTCCAAGTCCTGCAAGGACTGCTCCTTTGGCTTCAAAAGATTCAATTTCTGCAGGGGATAAACCACCTTCTGGACCAAAGATAAAGAGCAGTTTAGCTCCCTTTTCTAACCCAGCAACAGCTTGGATAAGCGCAGCTGATTCTCCTTCTTTGGCTGACTCTTCATAAGCAACCACGATGCGGTCAAACTGGTCTAACTGAGCTAGAAAGTCTGCCTTTTTCTCAAAAAGTGTAATGTTTGGGACAAGATTCCGCTTGCTTTGCTCGGCTGCTCCAAGGGCAATTTTTTCTAACTTCTCAACCTTTTTGCCCAATTTCTTGCCGTCCCATTTGGCGACTGACCAGTCAGCAGGAAAGGCCCAGATTTGGCTGGCTCCGAGCTCGGTTACTTTTTGAGTGATAAACTCCAGCTTATCTCCCTTGGGAAAGCCAGAGGCAATGGTCACTTGGACTGGTAGTTCTACATTGTCAGCTAATTCTTCATCCAACTCAAACTGACGTGCTTCCACATTTACCACGCGCGCCAAACGCTTGATCCCATCATCAAAGACTAGGGTCACCTGGTCATCTTCTTTCAAGCGCATGACCTGAAACATGTGCTTGCTGGTTTCCTTATCCTCAATCGTGACTGGGGAGCTAGCCAAACCTTTTACAAAATACTGTTGCATGCTAGCCTCCAATCACACCAGAGATATCCTTGGTCTTCTTGAAGACACAGGCATTCCACTCTCCTTGAATCATATGGGTTTCAAGGAAAAATCCAGCTGCTTCTGCTGACTGACGTACCATATCCCACTTGTCCTTGATAATGCCACTCATGATGAGATACCCTTCGTCCTTGACCAAACGATAAGCATCGTCCGTCAGATGAATGAGGATATCCGCCAAGATATTGGCCACGATGACGTCTGCTTCAATCTCCACACCCTTGAGCAAATCACCTGGAGCTACATGGATGTTTTCCATGCCAGGATTAAGCTCAATATTTTCCTGAGCGACCCGAACCGCTACATCATCTAGGTCATAGGCAAAGATTTCCTTAGCTCCTAGAAGCGAGCTAGCAATGGAAAGAACACCTGAACCTGTCCCCACATCGAGCACCGTTTCGCCACCACGAAGAACCTGCTCTAAGGCAAAGAGGCTCATCTTGGTCGTCGGGTGGGTTCCCGTTCCAAAGGCCATGCCTGGATCTAGCTTGATAATCTTTTCTCCAGTTGTCGCCTCATAATCTGTCCAGGATGGCACAATGGTCAAATCATGGGTAATGCGAGCTGGTTCATAGTATTTCTTCCAGTTGTCGGCCCAGTCTTCCTCAGCCAAGGCAGTCGTGCCAATTTTGACTTCTCCCAGATCCATAAAGTCGGTCAATTCTGCTAAACGAGCCTGTAAGTCTGCTTCAACTGCTGCTACATCAACCGTTTCAGGGTAGTAGGCGGTCACCACGATGTCTTCCTCTTGCTCGACCTCAGGGAAAATCTCACCGAAGCGATCGACATTTCCCACATAGTCCATGCTGTCTTCAATCGCAACACCTTGGGCTCCTAGCTCAATCAAGAGGTTAGAGACCAGTTCCTCTCCCTCACGCTTAACTGTAACTTTTAACTCTTGCCATGTTTCCATTTTATTCTCCTTAACAATCCACCATTTCTTCTAATTCTTTTAAAGTTTTTCCGTCCTTATTTTTCCAATCAATTCGTCCATTGGTATTCATTCCCAGAACAAAAGCTGCTGCATAAGAAGGGCTAGAGAAAAGTTGTTTCTCCTGTAAAATACCATCTTTGATTACATTTGTATCTATTAGTTCTTTACGAAGTTTTTGCAGACTAATTGGGATTACATTGGAATCTATCACCTCTATTTGACTACCCTCCAAAACTACAAAACCCTCCGAAGTACGTTCACAACGAGCTTCTATTACTTTATTTGATTTCTTAGATTTTCGCTTTAAATATAAAAAAGTTGACTGATCATAAGGTAAGTCTTTCTCTGTTTTCTTTGTCATAGGAACAAACACTCGATACCCTAAGGTTCCTACAATCATCAAAGTGTTTTCTACAACCTCATCCAACTCCGACTGCTTTTCTTCCGTAACATTCCCAGAATTGGGCTCATTCCCATTTTTTACAATAAAGCGCCCCGCGTCCTTTGCTAGTTGTGTAAATTTATTTTCCAAGTAACTAATTTCCGTGGGCCCAAAGGAGTTATTCTGCGTAGTCAAAATAATGACATCATTAAAATAATCTGCATGGTTGTTACGAGTATGTTCCTGAACACGTAAAAGGACACCTTCACCATTTTTGCGATTCGTCGCCTGCCCGATGTAGGTAACATCCTTTTGCTTATCCTCATTACGACCAAATAGGAAATAAATGCCACTTTGCTTCATTTCATCACGTGATTTTAAATCTGCCAATTGAATTCGAGGAATTTTATAAATCACCCCTATCCAATTCGACAAGGTACATTTAATTATCCCAGTAACTTCTCCATCCATGAGAAACATATTGATATTCTTACTACGATTTGGCATTTACCTTACTTCCTCCAAATAATTCCTCAATCTTCCTTGCAACTGAGGCACTGCCTGTTTAGAATTGAGAAATTCCTCAACGCCCATCAGTTTGTATGCCTGTCCCTCGTCTCCAAAGGTGATATTGTCAAATTGTTCTTGACTTAGCTGACCAACCATAAAGACAGACCGCCGACCTTCAAAGAGCATGCTGGGATAGACCTTACTCCAAAGCAGGCAATCTTCAGTCAGATGAATGCCTAGTTCCTCATAAACTTCACGCGATACGCATTCAAAAGGGCTTTCGTCCCCTTCACGACCTCCACCTGGTAACTCCCACATATTGGGCCAAGGGATATTGTCCTTGTCATCACGCAAGATGGTCAGTAGCTTATCTCCACAAAAGAGGGCAATTTTGCAGCCAGTAAAATCTGAAATGTCTATATCCACTACAAGCTCCTAGTATCTCGGATAAGGGTAAAATTCTCCCTCTTCCAAGCCTGCTTTTCCTTCTTCAAAGACTTCTTGGTTCCATTCCATGACGAATTCTTCTGCTTCTGGGTCTTCCAAAAAGTCCATGAGGGCATCTAGCCCAACCTCTGCAGTATCTTTGAGAAATAGGGCGAAATAAGCTAAGAATTCACGAGAAAAACCTTTCTTAGGTAGGTAAGGAATGACTGTCAAATAGTCTTCTTCATTAACAGTTGACTTGGCAGGGTTGTAAAAGAGCACTGCTTCCTCAAAAAGGATATCGTCTGATGACACATCCCCGTCCTCATCCAGCATCTCCACCCCTGCAGGATTTTGTGCCTCAAGCAAAAAACTCACTTCAACCGCATGATTGCGCTTATCCCAACTAATCTCATAATCAAAAGGAAAGTTCTTGTCCAACTCTTCTTGTAAAACATCTAAAAATCCGTATGTTGCCATTTTGTCCTCTTTCTATACGACTCTTTAATCGCCCCGAATACTCGGAAATATGCTAAAATAGATACTACCATATTACCACATTAGTATCAGAAAATCCATGTTAGAAAGGACTGCTATGCCAGACAATCTCGCGCTTCGTATGCGCCCCAAAACCATCGACCAGGTCATCGGTCAGGAACATCTGGTCGGCCCAGGAAAAATCATCCGTCGCATGGTGGAGGCTAACCGCCTGTCGTCTATGATTCTCTATGGACCTCCGGGTATCGGAAAAACAAGTATCGCTTCAGCCATCGCTGGAACGACTAAGTATGCCTTTCGAACCTTTAATGCGACAGTTGATAGTAAAAAACGTCTCCAAGAAATCGCCGAAGAAGCCAAGTTTTCAGGTGGTCTCGTCCTATTACTAGATGAAATCCATCGGCTTGACAAGACCAAGCAAGACTTTCTCCTGCCACTTTTGGAAAGTGGCCTGGTCATCATGATCGGTGCGACAACTGAAAATCCTTTCTTTTCTGTCACTCCAGCCATCCGTAGCCGTGTTCAGATTTTTGAACTGGAACCCCTGTCTAACCAAGATGTCAAAGAAGCCATTCAAATCGCCCTGACTGACCCTGAACGAGGATTTGATTTCCCAGTTGAATTAGATGATGATGCCCTTGCTTTTATCGCAATATCTACCAATGGAGATCTCCGTTCTGCCTTTAACTCGCTGGACTTAGCAGTTCTTTCGACTCCGGCAAATGATGAAGGTATCCGCCATATCACGCTTGATATTATGGAAAACAGCCTCCAGAGAAGCTACATTACTATGGACAAGGATGGAGATGGTCACTATGATGTTCTCTCTGCCCTGCAAAAATCCATTCGAGGTTCAGATGTCGATGCTAGTCTCCACTATGCCGCTCGCTTGATAGAGGCTGGTGATCTTCCTAGTCTCGCTCGTCGCTTGACCGTCATTGCATACGAAGATATCGGCTTGGCTAATCCCGATGCCCAGATTCACACTGTCACTGCTCTGGATGCGGCGCAGAGGATTGGTTTTCCAGAGGCTCGCATTCTCATTGCCAATGTCATCATCGATCTGGCACTCTCGCCTAAGTCCAACTCAGCCTATGTGGCTATGGATAAGGCTTTGTCCGACCTCAAAACATCGGGGCACCTGCCGATTCCAAGACACCTACGAGACGGTCACTATAGCGGAAGCAAGGAACTCGGAAACGCCCAAGACTACCTCTATCCTCATAACTATCCAGGTCACTGGGTCAAACAAGAATACCTACCAGAAAAAATCCGTGACCATAGCTACTTTTCTCCAGAAGATACTGGAAAATACGAACGGGCCCTGGCTCAACGCAAGGAAACCATTGATAAATTACGAAACTTGTGAAATCCTTTTCAAAAAGTTGCATTTCCCCCTTGATTTTTTTTGAAAAAGTGGTATCATATAAACATAGAAACGCTGTGGTGTACGACTTCACATTCAAGTGTTGACCGACTATTTTTTGTATTTTTAGGGAAACAAAAGACTTCTAACAGCATGTAGGCCGTCTCACACGGAAACAGCTTCAGTTAGAGCGAGTTGCCCACCTGCTTAGTTGCGCGGGTTCAATACAAACCGTGAAGTTTCGGCACCAATACAGCTTTTTATTTGCCTCCTTAGCTCAGTTGGTAGAGCAGTAGACTCTTAATCTATGGGTCGCAGGTTCGAGCCCTGCAGGGGGCATCTAAACAACAGGAAAAAGCCTTGATTTCAAGGCTTTTTTGTTTTTCTAAAAGATTTTTTCTTGGTGTTTAGGGGAAATTTCTCAAGATAGATGTTTAACTATCTGCTTCTTCCTTAAATCGTACTTTTCCTTGACTATATAATCCCATAATTTTCACAAAGCGAACTGGATTGTTTTGGTTATACAAAAGAAATACTGAAAAGAATAACAAGCCCGCTAACCACAAACCATAGCTTTCATCACCAATCGGTTGACCAAATTTTAGAGGAAAAAGTAGGAAATACAAAAGATAATAGATAGACACTATATTTACTGCAAAGCGAGCAAATCGAAAAGGTAAAGCAGACAGTTGTCTAGGATCAAACTGGTTTTTTACAAACAAATTATGAGATGCTTTAAAGAAAAAGACTTTCTCTGTCGTTGGCTGGGCCTTGCGAACATTTTTATAGAGAGCTCGTTCGAGTAAAGCAACTAACGAGAAAAACTGCATCAACCAAAAGAGAAGAATACAGGCTAGACTGAACCAGTTGTAGACACCAACAAACTTGAGTGAAAAGAAGCCCGAAACTGCGGGTCCACCTGCTAGTAAGAGAATTACCAAGTCAGGAATAAAGGAATTCGTGTCACCAGCTTTTTCAGTATTGAGCAACCTACTCTTTGGAGCAGCTAAAGCCTCTCCTGTCTTTTGGTCATAATAAACAGCTTGACCGTCACATTCGCCTATAAAGACGCGACGTCTAAGAAAAAACATACATCCCTCTTTCTATTTATGAAAATATGTTGCCAAAGTTTGGATTACCTTTATCCTAGTATACCACAAACCATATGCTAGTTCATAGGATAACTAAGGTTGGAAGATTGCTAAAAGGTTGACAGAACTTCGCTCCATAGTATATGATGGGAATACCTAGAAATTTTACTCTCCACGACCTATACGACTTCTACTGAAAAAGCGTTGGCGAGTTCAATTCTATATCTGGAGGTTTCTATGAAAATCTATTATTCAAAATTTGTCGGTGTCGGCTATCTAGTCTTTGCGGTGGGTGTATTCTTTCAATTTTCCTTTTTTCTCGCGCATGGATTGATCGACTTTTCCCAGCTTAGTCTTCTTACTTTGGTTCCAACCATCCTCTTTTTCGCTGCTATCTATTCAACGATTGCAGGCATCAAAAGACTGACTAGTCGTAGGCTATCCTTTGAATTCACCTTTGAAGGTATTTATGTCTATCCTGGGTTATTCTTCTCAAAAGAAATCTTTATCCCAAAAGAAGAATTGTTGCGAGCATCGTATGTTGAAGTGGATGTCAGTGACCCTGACCATGTCAACAGCAAGGCTTACTATTTAGACTTCGATTTGAGAGAAGTGACCCAGCTAGAAGATATTTCTAAGTCAAACGTCATCATCGATACAAGTGTTCTGAAATTGCGTCTCGCCCTTAGCCTCTGTCGATTTAGAGAGGAAGAAAAAGCCGAGTTGGCAACCTATCTAAAAGAAAACTACGGAATTAATTTCTTATATTAATAAGTAATAAAAAAGCCCTACATCAGGGCTTTTTGTATTGTTAACAATTCACTACATACGCTTTAAAATGGACTGGTTTATCATCCAACTTAAACGTATTGTAAACTTGGATGTTTAAAAATTTATACATCGAAAACTTTAAAAAAGCAAGGACATTTCACCACCCTTACTTCTGATTGATCTTTTTAGTTACGGTAAAACTGGTTATCTTTGTCGCTTACAGATTGACCAATAGACAAGACATCTTGGCTACCGTCTGTACCTGTCACTTGATTTGGGACTCCGGCTGGTGTGAAGATCAGTCGTGCACTCTCTCCGCCACCGACGAGATGGATACCTGTTGAGTAGTAGCCATCTTTTTCCTCTACTTGGCCCATTTCGTATTTAAAGGTCCCTTTGGTGCTTTGGATCGTTACAATCCCATCAGCTGTGACTGTTGCAGTTGTTCCCGCGTAATTTTCCCAAGTCCCTACAAACTTAGCGTAAGCCTCTTGTGATTTTTGCTTATCTTCCTTTTGTTCTGCTTGAGTGCTTGTAGCTTCTGTCGCACTATTTGTTTCTGACTTCTGCTCCTCTTTTTGGCCTGCTTCAGTTTTACTTTCGGACTCTGTAGTCACCTTGCTTGTTGTTTCCTTTTGGCTTGAAGAGGACGTATTCTTGTCAGTTTTTCCACCACAGGCAGCCAAAGTCAAGACAGCCAATAAGGTCAGGACTGATAGGCTCGTATAGCGCAATGTTTGGTTTTTCATAAAAATCTCCTTTGGAATAGACAAAGATAAAAGTAGCTCGTCAGATTTTGCATATATTTGACGGCTGTCTCGTAGTCTTCAGTGTATCATTTATTTAGCATTAATTCAATAGCTATCTGATATCAAAAAAGGCTAATCCAATCAGGAATTAGCTCTTTTATTTCTAGTTTTGATTTGCTCGTTTTTTAGTAGATAAACATGGCATCGCCAAAGCTAAAGAAACGGTATTTTTGGTCGATAGCATGTTGGTAGGCTTCAAGGACCAATTCACGGCCTGCAAAAGCTGAGACAAGCATGACCAAGGTAGACTTCGGCAAATGGAAATTAGTAGAAAAAGCATCCACCACTTTCCAATCATAGCCCGGTTTGATAAAGATATTGGTCCAGCCAGAATCGGCCTGGATTTGCCCATCAAACTTACTTCCGATGGTTTCTAGTGTACGGATAGAGGTTGTCCCCACAGCAATGACACGGCCACCATTTTCCTTGACCTGACGCAAGGTCGCTGCGGCTTCTTCAGACAATTGATAAAACTCTGAGTGCATTTCGTGTTCATCCAGGTTATCTACCGAAACTGGTCTAAAGGTTCCAAGACCAACGTGCAAGGTCAAGTAGACTAGGTGAACTCCTTTTTGCTGGATTTCTTCCAGTAATTCTTTGGTAAAATGTAGTCCTGCAGTCGGAGCAGCGGCTGAGCCACTCTCCTTGGCATAGACGGTCTGGTAACGTTCACGGTCATCCAACTTTTCGTGGATATAAGGAGGCAAGGGCATTTCTCCCAAACTTTCAAGCACTTCTAGGAAAATTCCCTCATACTCAAAGCGAACAATACGGCCACCATGGGTTAATTCCTCGGTCACGACTGCGCTTAGGCGACCATCCCCAAAGACAACACGGGCACCGACCTTGAGACGTTTAGCTGGCTTCGCCAAGACTTCCCATTCGTCTCCTGCTATATTTTTCAAAAGTAAGAGTTCAACGTGACCCCCTGTTTCTTCCTTTTGGCCATGAAGTCGAGCTGGCAAAACTCGTGTGTCATTCATAACCAGGGCATCACCTGGCTCTAGCATTTCAATAATTGAGTGAAAATGGCGATCTTGAAATTCCCCTGTTTTGCGATTGACCATCAAGAGTTTAGAGGCATCGCGCTTTTCCAGAGGCGTCTGTGCAATCAGTTCCTCTGGCAAGTGGAAATCAAAATCATTGGTATTCATTGGTGTCATTTTTCCTTTTCTTTTCTAATAGAATTCATTAGCTGTCAAAGCGAACTTCTTCAAGTAGGTACTCGATGAAGCGTTCACCCATCTTAGACAAGCTCGTTTTCTCATGCTGGATATAAACCAGTTCAATGGGATCATCAATATCAAGTGGAATCGAAACGATATTGTCTCCATTGAGGTTACTATTGAGGATACCAGTCGCGATGGTATAGCCGTCCAAACCAATCAAGAGATTGAACAAGGTCGCACGGTCACTAACAACGATGGATTTCTTGTGGTGTTCCTGAGACAAAATCTCCTCTGAGAAATAGAAGGAATTATGGGTACCTTGGTCATAGCTCAAGTATGGGAAGTCTTCTAGGTCTGCCAACTGCACCTTGTCTCTCTTAGCAAGAGGGTTAGTCTTGCTGACAAAGATATGGGGTTGGGCTGTAAAGAGATGGTGGGCAACCAGATGGTTGTCATCCAACATCTTCGAAAGAACGTCCCGGTTATAGCTATTTAAAAAGAGAACTCCCACTTCACTTCGGAAGTTCTTGACATCATCGATAATCTCCCAAGTTCTGGTCTCACGCAAAAAAAGCTCGTACTTTTCCATATCGCTTTTCTTAAGCAAGGAAACAAAAGCATTGACCACAAAGGCATAGTGTTGCGAAGACACACTAAAAAGCTCGCGATGAGCGATTGGGTTCTTATAGCGTTCTTCTAGAAGCTGCGTTTGCTCGACAACCTGACGGGCATAGGAAAGAAACTCCATCCCATCACGTGTAAGCGTAATTCCCTTAGGATTTCGGATAAAAATCTCAATTCCCATCTCATTTTCTAGGTCACGAACGGCATTTGATAGACTCGGTTGTGTAATGAAAAGTTGCTTGGCAGCCTCATTCATCGAACCAGTCTCTACGATTTTGATAATATAGTGTAATTGTTGAATTCTCATGCTTTTATTGTACCATACTTGTGGCAATATAAAAAGGAACAGTCACTGAAAGCCAAGCTAGTCGTATATCAGTCTTTTTACAGCTCATAAAAAGAGGTTGGAAGATTTCCAACCGCTTTTTCTGTTCTAGCAAGTTAAAACTAGCTGTCTTTTCTCCAAAAGATGGCTAATAAAATCATGGCTCCTAAAACTGATGGGATAATAGCCGTATCAGCTAAGATAGGGCCCCAAGTTCCAAAAAGCATTTGACCCAGGAAAGCACCAATCCAACCCAGGAACATTTTCCCGAAGCAACCCATCCGTTCTCCACGATTGGTGATAGCTCCTGCTAATAGTCCGATCAAAAGACCGACAAACATACTTCCAAGCATAGTTTCTCCTTAAATTGCCCAATCTCCATTGCGGAAGAGTGGTACGCGTGTTCCATCCTCACGGATACCATCGATATCCATTTGGTTCGAACCAATCATAAAGTCAACGTGAACATCTGAACGGTTAAGTCCTGCAGCTTCCAGTTCTTCTTCGCTCATCTCTGCTCCACCAACAACGCTGGTTGCATAGGCTGCACCAATAGCCAAGTGGTTAGAAGCATTCTCATCGAAAAGAGTATTAAAGAAGGTAATACCTGACTGTGAAATTGGGCTTGGATCTGGTACCAAGGCACATTCACCCAAGGCACGCGCACCAGCATTCTTAAAGACAAGGTCCTTCATAACCTGGTCACCCTTTTCAGCTGTAATATCAACGATTTGACCATTTTCAAAGGTCACCTTGATGCCTTCGATGATATTTCCATTGTAGCTAAGAGGTTTTGTAGATGTTACATAACCATCTGCACGACGGAAGTCAGGAGCTGTAAAGACTTCTTCTGTTGGCATATTTGGCAAGAATCCTTCACCTTGAGCATTGATAGCTCCAGCTGATTCCCAAACGTGGTTCTTCGGCAAGCCAAGTGTCAAATCAGTTCCAGGTGCTGTGTAGTGAAGAGCTGAGAATTGTTCTTTGTTGAGCATTTCTGCCTTGCTCTTCAAGATAGCTGCATGTTTTTCCCAGGCCTTAACTGGATCTTCTTCGTAGATACGGCAAGTCTTGAAGATTTGGTCCCAAAGGAGATCCACTGCTTCTTCGTCGCTTGCAGCATTTGGAAAGACCTTTTTAGCCCACTCTAGTCCAGCTGCAGCTGCTACAGTCCAGCTAACCTTGTTAGATTGAGTTGCGATACGCATTGGCTTCATAGCAATTCCCATAGCTTTAGCAGAAGCTGAGAGCTTTTCAGCGTCCACTCCATTCAAGGCACCTGGGTCAGAAGAACGGACACCGAGACGGCTTGCTTTGTTTTCAAGAAGGTAGTTCATCTCAGCGATCTTATATTCTGGCACATTGTCCAAACGCTCCATCGGCGCGTGAAGGAATTTCTCACGATTTACAAAGTCATCTGCCCATTGGACGATCACTTCGTGTGCTCCAAGTGCATAGGCTTCTTTAACGATTAAGTGAGCCAACTCACGTTGTTCTACATCTATCGAAAGAGCCAAAGTGTGTCCTGGTTGCACGTTCACTCCGTTTGCAACCAAGAGCTTAGCATATTTTTCTAGATTTTCTTTAAAATTTGGTAAAACCATTTTGTTTCTCTTTTCTATTTTTATTTTTCTTTCAAAGCAGAAAATAATCCTGCTAAAGCAATGGCGCTAGACAAGAGTGCTGTCGATAGAAGGATTGTCTGATCAGCAAGTTCCAATTGATACTCAAACACCTTCTCAGCCGGCTTGTCTTCCGCAAAAATTCTTAGTTTCATCTTTTTCCTCCAAGATCTTAAAACAAATCATCAAACAAACTCAACTGATTATCCTCTGGCAGATTGCCGAGAATTCCCATTTCATCCATCTTTTCAACCAAGGTTGATGAGAGTCCACCACGCTTGCGTAGTTCTGTCTTAGAGAGGAACTCTCCTTCTTGACGGGCACGAACCAGTTGCTTGGCAACGTTCTCTCCCAGACCATCCATTGCAACAAACGGCGGGATAAGGGTGTCTCCATCGATGATGAATTCAGTCGCATCACTGCGATAGAGGTCCAATTTGCCGAACTTAAAACCACGTTCCCACATCTCATTGACGATTTCAAGGGTGGTGTAGAGGTCGATCTCCACATTGGAAGCTTCGTTGTTCTTGCGTTTTTCAGCGATTTCTTGCATCTTGCGCTTGATGGCATCTAAGCCTGCACCCATGGTCTTGATATCAAAGGCCTTGGCACGGATAGAGAAGTAAGCACAATAATAATAAATCGGATGGTGAACCTTGAAGTAGGCCACGCGAAGGGCCATCATAACGTAGGCTGCCGCATGGGCTTTAGGGAACATGTACTTGATTTTTCCACAAGATTCGATATACCACTCAGGCACATTATTGGCCTTCATGGCTTCGATATAACCATTGCGCTCTTCTTCTGATATTTTGAGCCACATTCCCTTACGCACGCGCTCCATGATGGTAAAGGCCATCTTTGGATCTAAACCAGCGTGCATGAGGTAAACCATGATGTCATCCCGACATCCGATAACGGTCGATAGGTCCGCAATTCCCGCCTTAATCAAGTCTTGGGCATTTCCCAACCATACGTCGGTACCGTGAGATAGACCTGAAAGCTGGAGCAACTCTGCAAAGGTCGTCGGATGGGTTTCATCGACCATCCCACGTACGAAGTTAGTCCCAAACTCTGGAATACCAAGCATACCAGTCGAAGTCCCGATTTGATCAGGGGTCACTCCTAGGATATCTGTACCCGAAAAGAGGGCCATAACACCAGGATCGTCCATTGGGATATCATTTGGATCAATACCTGACAAGTCCTGCAGTTTCCGAATCATAGTCGGATCATCATGTCCTAGAACATCGAGCTTGAGGACGTTCTCATCGATATCGTGGAAGTTAAAGTGAGTCGTTTGCCATTCAGCAGTGACATCATCGGCAGGATATTGCACTGGAGTAAAGTCATAGACATCCATATAATTAGGGATAACAACGATTCCCCCTGGGTGCTGACCGGTCGTCCGTTTAACACCAGCAGCTCCTTGGGCTAGACGCTCTACTTCGGCTTCACGGTAGAACTTGCCATAGTCACGCTCGTAACCCTTGACAAATCCATAGGCTGTTTTAGCAGCCACTGTACCAACCGTTCCGGCACGGAAGGCGTATTCTTCTCCAAAGATATCACGGACATCCAAATGGGCGCTTGGCTGATCTTCCCCTGAGAAGTTCAAATCGATATCGGGTACCTTGTCCCCATCAAAACCAAGGAAGGTCTCGAAAGGAATGTCCTGTCCATTTTTGCTGAGTTTATGGCCACAGTTTGGACAGTCTTTATTTGGCATATCAAATCCTGAACCGTAGGAACCATCCGTGATAAATTCACTGTACTGACACTGACCACAGACATAGTGAGGAGAAAGCGGATTAACCTCGGTAATTCCAATCATGGTCGCAACGAAACTGGATCCAACAGACCCACGTGAACCAACCAAGTAGCCTCGTTCGTTTGAGCGGTGCACTAGCATTTGCGAAGCCAGATAAATCACGGCGAATCCATTCCCCAGTATAGAGGTCAGTTCCTTTTCAATTCGTAAGTCAACGATATCTGGGAGTGGATTTCCATAGATTTCAAAAGCTTTTTTATAGGTCAACTCTGCGACTGTTTCCTCAGCCTTGTCAATGAAAGGTGTATACAAGTCGCCTTTAACGACCTCAACAGGCTCAAAGATTTCTGCCAAGGCGTTGGTATTTTCAATAACAATCTTACGAGCCAAGTCTTCCCCTAGAAAGGCAAATTCATCCAACATTTCATTGGTCGTTCTAAAATGTGCCTTGGGTAGCGGAGCTGGTTGGGCAGCTTCTCCGTGACCAATCGTCCGGTTAATCATAGCTCCCTGACCTAGACTTCGTACGATGATTTCTCGATAAATCTCATCTTCGGGTTCGAGATAATGGACATTTCCTGTTGCAAGAACGGGCTTTCCGAGACGGTCTCCGACCTCAATCAAGCTTTTGATGATGGTCTGAAGCTCCTCCATATCCTTGACCTGCTCTTTGGCAATCAGAGGTGCATAGATAGCCGGAGGCATGACCTCGATAAAGTCATAATATTTAGCAACTTCGACTGCCGCATCTACGCCCTGTGATACGACTGCATCAAAGACCTCCCCTTCTGTACAGGCTGAACCTAGGATCAAACCTTCTCGATGGGCATCTAGTACCGTACGTGGAATCCGTGGAACTCCTTCAAAATACTGGGTATTTGAGAGAGACACCAGCTTAAAAATGTTTTTCAAGCCCACCTGATTTTTTACATAGATGGTCGCATGCTTGACCCGAGCTTTTTTATAAGAGTCTGGACTGATTAAATCAAGGTTCAATCGCGCTAAGTCAGTCACACCGTACTTTTCTGCAACTTCTTTGATAAAGATAAAGAGCAGACGGCCAGTTGCTTCCGCATCATAGTTGGCCATGTGGTGGTGTTCTAGGGCTACACCAAAACGTTTGGTCAATGGTCCGAGACCATGACGTTTGTACTCAGGATAGAGATTTCTAGCGAACTCTAGCGTATCAATGACAGGTTGAGTAATTTTTGGAAGACCGTGGCGTTCATAGTTGGCATTCATAAAGCCAACGTCAAAGGTCGCATTATGGGCTACAAGAACGGTATCCTTACAAAATTCTTGGAATTCTTTCAGAACTTGAACCAAGGGTTTCGCATTTTTTACATGGTCATCGGTAATTCCTGTCAACTCGGTTGTAAAGGATGATAAGGGATGCCCTGGATTGATAAATTCATCAAACTCAGCGATGATATTCCCCTTATACATCTTGGAAGCCGCAACCTGAATCAAGTCATTATAGATGGCTGAAAGACCTGTCGTTTCCACGTCAAAGACTACATAAGTCGCTTCAGAAAGATCCATCTCCACTTCGTTGTAGACGATAGGAACACGATCCTCTACGATATTGGCTTCCATCCCATAAATGAGCTGAATACCAGCTTTCTTGGCTGCCTTATAACCATGAGGAAATGACTGCACATTGCCGTGGTCTGTGATTGCCACTGCTTTGTGTCCCCATTTGGCTGCTTTTGCGACTAACTCCTCGACCTCAGGAAGAGCATCCATCGTCGACATATTGGTATGGGCATGAAACTCAACGCGACGCTCACCTTCTGGCATTAAGTCCTTACGCTCATAGTGAACGACTTCTTGCACATCTTGCACATTCATGGTCAAATCTCGTGTGAAATTATTCATCTCAACATTCCCACGGACACGGAGCCATGAATTTTTCTTAATCATGTCAAACTTCTGAGCTTCTTCTTCATTTTTGACCCATTTTTGCATGGAGAAACTAGACGTATAATCCGTCATCTTGAAGTTAATCAAGACACGACCCGTTCTAGTCACCTTATGCTCCACATCAAAGACAACTCCTTCAAAAACCAGTCGATTTTCTTCGGTATTGACCTCGATCATTGGAGTAATCTCGGCCTTGTCAAGTTTAGGCTTAGCAACAGCCTTCTTAGCTTGAAAATCAAAGACAGGTTTTTCCTCAACTGGAGGAGGCGGTGCCATCTGTTCTAACTGTTCCATAGCTCGAAGGGTTTCGTCATTAGCAGCCTGAACAATCATTTGATTTTCAGAATGGAAAGCTTCCTGTTCTTCTTTGGTCAAATCTTCATTTTTCTCTAAGTGACATGTAAACTTAGGAAAACCAAAGTGTTCCAGTTGTTTGCTAAGATTCGGGAGATGATTTTTTCTGAAATGCTCTGTATCTGCAGCCTCAGAGGCCTCAATAATCAATTGATCATTTTCAAACCGAACTTGAAAATCCTGATACATGGTTCGAAATCCTTGACTAGAACAAGGCCCATCTGAAAAAGCCTCATGATAGTAGGCCTGTAGAAGCTCTCTTGAAAAATCTTGATATTTCGTTTTAATCTCGAAAGTCGCTTGATTCCCCGTTTTTGAAAATTCTTCTTTCAATCCCTTCTTCAATGCTAAAAAGAGCTCAAAAGGGAGAATATTCTCAAAGGTAAAACGAAACTCCCAAATATTACTTTGTTTGTGTACAATAACTTGTTCAATTTCAGCCTGGGAGAAGGCCTCATGATTTCTCATTTCAGGCGGAATTCCCAACTGATTCATTAAAATTTCAAAAGTGGTTGACATCCATTTTCCTCACAATATACTCCTTCTATTTTACCATATTTGAGGCAATTTTAGCTATTTCTACCAAATAGAAAAAGAAGCCACAAAGTGACTTCTTTTAGAGTGACGGTGAATTATTCTTCACCTTTGTTTTTCTTAATGATTTCTTCTTGTACTGACTTAGGTACATCTTCGTAGTGGTCAAATACCATCATGAATGTACCACGTCCTTGTGATGCTGAACGAAGAACAGTTGCGTAACCGAACATTTCAGCAAGTGGAACGTAAGCACGAACGATTTGGCTGTTACCGTGAGCTTCCATACCATCTACACGTCCACGACGAGCAGTTACGTGACCCATAACATCACCAAGGTTTTCTTCTGGAACAGTGATTGTTACAAGCATCATTGGCTCAAGGATAGCTGGTTGTGCAGTCTTAGCAGCTTCTTTAAGGGCAAGAGATGCAGCGATCTTGAAGGCAGTTTCAGATGAGTCGACATCGTGGTATGAACCATCGTAAAGCTTAGCTTTCACGTCAACCATTGGGTAACCAGCAAGAACACCGTTAGCCATAGATTCTACCAAACCTTTTTCAACCGCTGGGATAAATTCACGAGGAACCACACCACCGACGATTGCGTTTTCGAATTCGAATCCTTTTCCTTCTTCGTTTGGAGTAAATTCAATCCATACATCACCGAATTGACCTTTACCACCAGACTGACGTTTGAAGAATCCACGTGCTTGAGTAGGAGCGCGGAATGTTTCACGGTAAGATACTTGAGGAGCACCTACGTTCGCTTCAACTTTGAACTCACGACGCATACGGTCAACAAGGACGTCAAGGTGAAGTTCACCCATACCAGAGATAACTGTTTCACCAGTTTCAACGTTAGTTTCAACGCGGAATGTTGGATCTTCTTCAGCCAATTTTTGAAGGGCGATACCCATCTTGTCTTGGTCAGCTTTAGATTTTGGCTCAACCATCAATTGGATAACTGGTTCTGGAACGTTGATTGACTCAAGGATGATTTTAGCTTTTTCATCTGTCAATGAGTCACCAGTTGTAGTATCTTTCAAACCAACGGCTGCAGCGATATCACCTGAGTAAACAGTGTCGATTTCTTGACGGCTGTTAGCGTGCATTTGAAGGATACGTCCGATACGTTCACGTTTACCTTTAGAAGTGTTCAATACATATGAACCTGATTGAAGAACACCTGAGTAAACACGGAAGAATGTCAAACGACCTACGAATGGGTCAGTCATGATCTTGAAGGCAAGAGCTGCAAATGGCTCTTCATCAGATGCAGGACGAGTTTCTTCTTCATCTGTATCTGGGTTGATACCCTTGATAGCTGGAATATCAAGTGGGCTTGGAAGGTAGTCGATAACCGCATCAAGCATCAATTGAACACCCTTGTTCTTGAAGGCAGAACCACAAAGTACTGGGTAGAATTCAACGTTGATAGTCGCTTTACGGATACCAGCTTTCAATTCCTCGTTAGTGATTTCTTCACCTTCGAGGTATTTCATCATCAATTCTTCGTCAGTTTCAGCAACTGCTTCAACCAATTTTTCACGGTATTCTTGAGCTTGTTCAAGGTATTCAGCTGGAATATCTTCTTCAAGGATATCTGTACCAAGGTCGTTAGTATAGATTTCAGCTTTCATCTTGATCAAGTCAATGATTCCGCGGAAGTCATCTTCAGCACCGATTGGCAATTGAATTGGGTGAGCATTTGCTTGAAGACGATCGTGAAGTGTGCTTACTGAGTAAAGGAAGTCAGCACCGATTTTATCCATTTTGTTGGCAAATACGATACGTGGAACTCCGTACTCAGTTGCTTGACGCCAAACTGTTTCAGTTTGAGGCTCAACACCTGATTGTGAGTCAAGAACTGTAACCGCACCGTCCAATACACGAAGAGAACGTTGTACTTCGATTGTGAAGTCCACGTGTCCTGGTGTGTCGATGATGTTTACGCGGTGGTTGTTCCATTGAGCTGTTGTCGCAGCAGATGTGATAGTGATACCACGTTCTTGCTCTTGCTCCATCCAGTCCATTTGTGACGCACCTTCGTGAGTTTCACCGATTTTGTGGATTTTACCAGTGTAGTAAAGGATACGCTCAGTTGTAGTTGTTTTACCAGCATCGACGTGAGCCATGATACCGATATTACGAGTTTTTTCAAGTGAAAATTCGCGTGCCATGAGGTTTGTTTCTCCTATATTTTTTATTTCTATTCTATTATAACACGATTTCAATAAAAACGGATAGGCAGGACCCACCCGTTCTCAATGTTTATCTTGTTTAGTTGGTTTCAACTTGTGAGATGGGAAGTTGAATTGCAGCTAATACTATTTGTTTTAGCTGATTTGAGCTGGAACGGGATGCTGGGTGAAAAAGATAAACTTCCTTGTATTCATCGAATACTGCGTCAGTTTCCTATTTTCACTGTGCATCCTTACCGTTCCTAGCATCATGATTTTACCAACGGAAGTGTGCGAAGGCACGGTTAGCTTCAGCCATACGGTGAGTGTCTTCACGTTTCTTAACTGCTGCACCAGTGTTGTTAGCAGCATCCAAGATTTCTTTTGCAAGACGGTCTTGCATTGTGTGTTCACCACGAAGGCGAGCGATTGTTACCAACCAACGAAGTCCAAGTGTTGTACGACGTTCTGGACGAACTTCAACTGGGACTTGGTAGTTAGATCCACCAACACGACGTGCACGTACTTCAAGTACAGGCATGATGTTTTCCATTGCTGTTTCAAATACTTCAAGTGCATCGTTACCAGTAGCTTCTTTGATTTGCTCAAAAGCACCGTAAACGATTGAAGCAGCTGTACCACGTTTACCATCAAGCATAACGCGGTTGATAAGACGAGTAACTAGTTGTGAATTGTAAAGCGGATCTGGCAATACGTCACGCTTTGGAGCTCTATTTTTACGACTCATTTCTCTTTATCCCCTTTCCTTATGCTTTTGGACGTTTAGTACCGTATTTAGAACGGCCTTGTTTACGATCGTTAACACCAGCAGTATCAAGTGCACCACGGACGATATGGTAACGTACCCCTGGAAGGTCTTTTACACGTCCACCACGAAGAAGCACCACGCTGTGCTCTTGCAAGTTGTGTCCGATACCTGGGATGTAGGCAGTAACTTCGATAAGGTTGCTCAAACGTACACGAGCAAATTTACGAAGGGCAGAGTTAGGTTTTTTAGGTGTCATAGTTCCAACACGAGTTGCTACACCACGTTTTTGTGGTGAAGAAACGTTTGTTTGAACTTTTTTATGACTGTTGTAACCAACGTTCAAAGCTGGTGATTTAGATTTTTCTACTTTTGATTTACGCGGTTTGCGAACCAATTGGTTAATTGTAGGCATCTACATTCTCCTGTGTTTTTTTATTTTTGGTGATGATACACTTGGTGACAGCTATCATCTGTGTGTACTTTTGCAACATTTGTCAGCACGTCCCTGTACACTCTTGAGAGACCAAAAGTAAAAAGTACCGTCTAACATTGTACCACGTTTTTTCTATTTTTGTCAATATATTTCTTCTTATTTTTTGACTTCTTTACTCTAAAATCTCTTTGAAAACGCTCGCCTGCCAGATAGACTCTTCAACCGACCACATAGACAAAGCTTCTTGTAATTGTCAAAAAAATGGTGTTTAATAGACTTGTAAATAAGAGATCTCTATTACAACTAGATAAAGGAGAAATTATGAAAGTCAAACTCGACATTGATCAGCAATATGCAGAAGAGCAAATCATCATAGAAGCACCAACTTTGTCCCCTAGAGTTCAAAAAGTTCAAGACTTTGTTCAATCGCTGGATCAAAAAGAAACTCTTAAAGGAAAATTTCAAGATCAGGTTTTTCTTATCGAAATTCAAAAGATTCAACGGATTTACATTGAAAACCGTAAAGTGCTGGCTGAAACGGACAGTCGAATCTATGCTCTCGACATTCGTCTCTACCAAGCAGTTGAAATCTTACCTGCTTCCTTTATCCAAATTTCCCAATCTGAAATTGTCAACATAGATGCTATCAGTCATCTTAAACTAACCTCTAACGGCTTGATTGAAATTTATCTTAAAAACGAAAGTTTTACCTACTCATCTCGCCGTTACCTCAAAGCTATTAAGGAGAAATTAGAACTATGAAAAAACAAGTATTTCACGATGCCACAACTGGTATCCTCATCGGCCTCATCCTATCTATTATCTTTTCTTTTATCCACTCACCAAGTAACTACGCACCTCTCAGCCCCAACTCTTTGATTGGTCAATTCATGACCCAACATCAGGTGCATGGATCACTCGTCTTACTTTACTGTCTGCTTATCTGGGCAGCGATTGGAGTCCTCTTTAGTTTTGGCGGCCGTCTATTCGCTCAAGATTGGAGCCTTCTTCGTGCGACTGTCACTCACTTCTTCCTTATGTTGCTAGGTTTTGTACCTTTAGCAATCCTAGCAGGATGGTTCCCGCTTCACTGGACTTTCATCCTTCAACTCATCCCAGAGTTTGCAATCGTCTACCTCATCATCTGGGTTATTCTCTACAAGAGAGAATCCAAAAAGGTTGCACACATCAATCAACTATTGTCTCAAAAACACTAATATACAAGAAACCCACTCACAAAACGGAGTGGGTTTTTGCTTATAATTTTTGCTTCAGCTCTGACAAGAGATTCATGGCTTGCATAGGTGTCATATTGTACACATCTACATTCGCAAGTTCTGTCAGGACTGGATTTTCTTCTTTTTCATCAAAGAGTGACATTTGTTCATTGACAGTATTTTGTTTGGTAGGAATTGGGTTTTCCTGACCCTGGCTTTCTAATTGAGTTAAAATCGCATCTGCCCTTGCTAGTAAGTCTGCTGGCAAACCTGCAATCTTGGCAACGTGAATACCATACGATTTGTCTGCTGGACCTGGTTCAATCTTATGAAGGAAAGTAACTTGACCATTCTGCTCAAGCGTAGCCACGTGAACGTTTACCAGATGTTCCAAACTAGCTTCCAGACTGGTTAATTCATGGTAGTGCGTCGCAAAAAGAGTCTTGGCACCGATATGTTCATGGATGTACTCGATGATAGACTGGGCTAAAGCCATCCCATCATAAGTTGCGGTTCCACGGCCTAGCTCATCAAAGAGAATGAGAGAGTCCTTGGTAGCATGACTAATGGCATTATTAGCTTCCATCATCTCTACCATAAAGGTAGATTGGCCTGAAACCAAATCATCCGCTGCACCGATACGGGTAAAAATTGCATCAAAGATTGGCAAGCGGGCACTTTCTGCCGGAACATAAGACCCCATCTGTGCCATGACCGCTGTAATGGCTAGTTGACGCATGTAGGTTGACTTCCCGCTCATATTAGGTCCTGTGATCAGTTGGATGCTGGTGTCTTCATCCATCTGGATACTATTAGGAATATAGGTTTGGGCTCCCATGACCTTTTCAACGACGGCATGACGACCTTTTTGGATATCTATGCTAGAGTCTTGCCCAAACTCTGGGCGAATCAGGTGTTGTTTTTCTGCAACTACTGCCAAGCCTTGCAAGACATCGACAGTAGCGATTCCTTGAGCCAGAGCCTGTAGGCGTTGGATATACTTACCAACCTCCTCACGAATACGCATAAAGATTTCGTACTCTAGGTTTGCTGATTTCTCACGCGCCTCTAGCATTTCACCTTCGATACGCGCTAACTCCTCTGTCCCAAATCGCTCAGAGTTTTTCAGCGTAGCCTTGCGGAAAAAGTGGGCTGGTACGTTGCCTAACTGCGAGTTGGTCACATGGAAATAATAGCCGTCTTTTTTATTGTAGTCAATCTTGAGAGTATTGATGCCAGAGTTTTCTCTTTCCTTTGCCTCAATCTCAGCAATCCAACTAGTCCCTTCTCTGAGAACACGACGGTATTTATCCAAGGTCTCATCAAAGCCCGTTCGAATAATACCACCTTCGGTAATCACGTGAGGAGCCTCAGGAGCAATAGCTGCACTAATCAAACTTTCCAACTCAGGAATAGCATCCAGTTGTTCAATCAGATAAGCTAGAGCTGGTTGCTCCATTCCTTCTAAAATGGCGCGAATCCTTGGAACACTTCCCAAGGTAGTCGCTAGTTGCAAGAGGTCTTTAGGATTGCTTTTCCCAAAAGATACACGACTAGCCAGACGTTCGATATCGTAGACTCCCTTGAGGCTTTCCGTTAAATCACTGCGCTCAAAGAAATAATCCAAAAAGACTTGCACAACCTCCTGACGTTCAAGGATACGTTCCTTGTCAATCAAAGGACGTTGAATCCAAGAACGCAGAAGACGCATACCCATTGCGGTCTTAGTCTCGTCTAGCAACCAAAAAAGACTGCCTTGTTTCTTGCCTGAACGAGCATTTTCAACCAAATCAAGACTGGCCTTGGTCGCAAAATCCATCTGCAAGAAATCTTTGATTTCATAACGGATAACAGGCTTCAAGTGGTTCAATTCTCGCATCTGTGTCCGATGAACATACTGGAGAAGTTTACCACTAGCTGCTCCTTCCACAGATGCCAATTCTGAATCTAACAGATGTAGATCTTCATAGATTTCTTGTTCATAGGAAAGTACGAGATTCATTTGACGACCGAGAATCTGTTCTTCCGATTCAGATAGGTCGTAGCCAACCACTACTTCTCTCGCTTTGAGATTGCGGATTTCACCACAGACTAGAGAAAAGTCTGACAGTCCCGTTACATAAAAATCACCTGTTACCAGGTCCATATAAGCTAAGCCATATTGGGAACCATCACGATCAATGGCTACTAAAAAGTTGTTTTGACTATCCGGCTTGCTACTATCAACGACTGTCCCTGGTGTAATAACCTGAACGACTTCACGTTTAACGACACCCACAGCTTGTTTGGGATCTTCCATCTGTTCAGCGATGGCAACCTTGTAGCCACGCTCAACTAGGACATCGATGTACTGTTGGGCAGAGTGATAGGGTACACCTGCCATAGGAATAGGATTTTCAGCATTTTTATTGCGACTGGTCAGTGAGATTTCTAGTATCTGTGCAGCATTGACGGCATCTTCATAAAACAACTCATAAAAATCACCCATGCGAAAAAGCAAAAAAGCATCTGGATATTGTTTTTTGATATCCACATACTGTTGCATACCAGGTGATAATTTTTCAGTAGTCATTTACTCTCTCCTTGTAAAAACAGTCCTGAGAGAAGCTCTCAAGACCTTATCTATTTCCCATTAGCTCAAGCAAGCGTTCTTCCATGACTTTAGCAGCATGCTGATCTTTACAGATAACCAAAAGGGTATTGGCTCCTGCAACTGTACCTAAGATCCACCCATCTTTATTTGAATCGACTACATTGGCTAAAACAGATGCTTCTCCAAGTTTCGTGTGGAGGACCAAGGTGAATTCGGCTCTTGCAACACCCTCTAAGTGGTGTGAAAGGAATTCGACCAAATCAATCTTCTCTGTCTCATTTGCTAGTACATAGTAGACAACATCGTTTTTCTTAACTTTGGTTAAGCCAAGCTCTCGCAAATCACGGGATAATGTCGTTTGTGTCACAAAGACATCACAGGCTTCCAATCGATCTTGAATTTCCTTTTGAGTTCCTAATTTTTCTTCTGTAATCATTCGCTTGATGAGCTGATGACGTTCTCTTTTTCTCATAAGATCCTTTCAAGTGCATATTTATAACATTTTACATTTTTTTAGTAAGAATATTATATCAAAAAAACTGGATATTTCAAAAAATATCTCTTCTTTCAAAAAAAATGTAGTAAATTGTGATAAAATAGTAGAAAAGCCCTAAAGGAGCCCTAAATGAATACAAAAGAATTGATTGCTAGCGAGTTGGCTAGCGTCATTGGTAGCCTGGACCAAGAGGCTATTTTAAATTTACTAGAAACACCTAAAAACTCAGATATGGGAGATATCGCCTTCCCTGCCTTTTCATTGGCAAAGGTTGAACGTAAAGCTCCTCAAATGATTGCAGCAGATATCGCTGAAAAGATTAATAGCCAAGCCTTTGAAAAGGTGGTAGCGACAGGTCCTTACGTCAACTTCTTCTTTGATAAATCAGCTATTTCTGCACAAGTATTACAGGATGTTATCACTGAAAAAGAGCACTATGCTGACCAAGAGATTGGCAAGCAAGAAAATGTTGTTATCGACATGTCTAGCCCTAACATCGCTAAACCATTTTCAATCGGTCACCTTCGTTCAACCGTTATCGGAGATAGCTTGTCACATATCTTCCAAAAAATCGGCTATAAAACTGTCAAGGTCAACCATTTGGGAGACTGGGGTAAACAGTTTGGGATGCTGATTGTTGCCTACAAAAAATGGGGGAACGAAGAAGCTGTCAAAGCTCATCCAATCGATGAACTTCTCAAACTCTATGTCCGTATTAATGCTGAAGCTGAGAACGATCCAAGCTTGGATGAAGAAGCACGCGAATGGTTCCGCAAACTTGAAAACGGCGATGAGGAAGCTCTCGCTCTTTGGCAATGGTTCCGCGATGAAAGCTTAGTAGAATTTAACCGCCTTTACGATGAATTACAAGTTGAATTCGACAGCTATAATGGGGAAGCTTTCTACAATGACAAGATGGATGCAGTTGTAGACATCCTCGCTGAAAAAGGACTATTAGTCGAATCAGAAGGTGCTCAAGTTGTCAATCTTGAAAAATATGGAATTGAACACCCAGCTCTTATCAAGAAATCTGACGGTGCTACACTCTACATCACACGTGACTTAGCTGCGGCCCTCTACCGTAAAAACGAGTACCAATTTGCCAAATCTATCTATGTCGTTGGTCAAGAGCAATCTGCTCACTTTAAGCAACTCAAGGCTGTCTTACAAGAAATGGGCTATGATTGGAGCCAAGACATTGTCCATGTTCCGTTTGGATTAGTAACAAAGGAAGGGAAAAAACTTTCTACTCGTAAAGGAAATGTTATCTTGCTAGAGCCAACTGTCGCAGAAGCCATCAGCCGTGCTAAAGCGCAGATCGAAGCAAAAAATCCTGAACTTGAAAACAAAGACCAGGTTGCCCACGCTGTTGGAGTTGGGGCTATTAAATTCTATGACCTTAAAACTGACCGTACAAATGGCTACGACTTTGACCTCGAAGCCATGGTATCCTTTGAAGGGGAAACTGGTCCTTATGTCCAATACGCTTACGCTCGTATCCAATCAATCTTGCGTAAAGCCGATTTCAAACCTGAAGCAGGTGCCAACTATAGTTTGAACGATGCCGAAAGCTGGGAAATTATCAAGCTAATTCAAGACTTCCCACGTATCATTAAACGTGCAGCTGATAACTATGAGCCGTCTATCATCGCTAAATTTGCAATCAGCTTAGCTCAAGCCTTTAACAAATACTATGCCCACACTCGTATCTTAGATGAAAGCCCAGAACGTGACAGTCGCCTAGCTCTCAGCTATGCAACAGCAGTTGTCCTTAAAGAAGCCCTTCGTCTGCTGGGCGTAGAGGCGCCAGAGAAGATGTGATTCAGTACTAACAATTGGAACTAAAGTGCCTAATTGTTAGACGCTAGCCGCTTTTATGCGGACTAGCTAACTGCTTCACTAGTCATGCCCGCTAAATATAATCGATTTAGGGGGCACGACGTCGTAAATAAGGCGATCTGCCTAAACGCCTTACTAATACATCCAAATAAATAATATCGACTTATTTGGATGCATGTCGTGATCTATTAAATTAATTTATTACTAAGCAATCTAAGTAACTAAGGCACAAGCCTATAAGAATTGCTTTATACTATCATCACTCGAAAGGCGAAGACTCTTCGCTTTTCTCTTGCTATTCATTTCTTTATCACTAAGGGAGAATTTTTATGAGCCAATACGCTTATATCTTAGTTGTTATTAGTCTTCTTTTTCTCTTTCTTGTCAACAAATATGAAAAAGAGAAACTTCAAAGACTGCTTCAGAACCAACTATTGAAAGATCAAGCTTTTCGTGCAACTATCAAAGAGAAAATCCAAACGATAGAAAACATCAATGATGTCATTGACTACATTAACAAAGGTTACCGTTTAGGAATTCCCATTTCAAAAGAAATCGTTGACGAAATTCGCAAATAAGAAAAACTCGAGATACCATTTCTCGAGTCTTTTTTATTTATTTCTGACAGCTAAGATTTCTACCAGGATAACAATCCCTAAGGATACCATGGTTCCAAATGGTGATGCATCTTCATCAAAAATTTTATCAGAAAACATCATCAGACTAATTGCCAAGAGCAACAAAGCACTGCATAGCATAATATCCTTGAAGCTTGGTTTGCGTTTTATATACTTTAAAAATGATTTCTGTAGTTTACTCATTTGAACTGTTCTCTTTTGAAATAATTCTATGATCCATGGGATAAAAAACTAGACCAGCAACTCTATCCTCTTACAAGGATTCAAGTTCATAAAGCTCTGCAATAATACCTGCAACCTTTTTGATATCTCCTAGCATTCCGCGCATTTCAAAGTCAGCTAAAACAGGGAAACCAAAACGTTGACTGTATTGCTTGGCCGTCAAGCAGTATTGGTTGTTAAAATTGCGGTTACCTGATCCTACGACACCAAAACACTTGCTAGCATTGTCACCATATGCGATAAAGTCACCTACCGGAGTTGTCAAAATTTCTACATCACCATTGTCAACCCCATTGCCACCCTCGAGATAAGTCGGTAGAAAAGCCACATACGGGTTGGTCATCTCGAAGAAGTCTTCTCCATCCTTGACCAAGTCTTTAATATGAATTTTTTCCACATCAATATTCGCATACTGCTCTAACAAATAAGCTTTCAAACGTGTCACGAAACTCTCCGTGTTTCCGCTCAGACTGATATAAACTAAGGAAATTTTTTTCATCTTTTCCTCCCTCTTTCTCGAATCCAAAAAAATAACTACCAAGATTGTATCTTGATAGTTATCCTTTGTCAACTCTTAGGCGAGTTCTTCCTCTTGAGATTCTGTTAATTCTTTTTGCTGACGCCATATTTTATAGAAGACGATTCCCAAAAAGATAACATTGATGACGATGAATATGATAGTGGTTACTTTTGACATGACTTCCATTCCTAAACGTAGGGTGTCATCTTTAATCAATTGCATAGCATCTTGTAAATTCATATTGTCATGGACTAGTCCAACAATAGCTAGCAAGGCATATCCAACATAAGTGTAGTTTGCCAACTGCAGGTTCTTACGAATTAAGAAAACAAAGGCTACTACAACTAGGATAGCAGATAGGACAATGAGTATCGTGTTAAAAATAGAGTGAGATGACTCTGATACTCGGTGAGCATAGTTAACTGCGTCTTCTATTTGTTGAGCACTAAGTGTCCCAACATTTCCTTGGCTAGCACGAAGGGCGTCCTTACTAGGTACTGGAGTGAATATTCCAACTACTGCCAAGGCTGAATTAATCGCTGATAAGACTAATAAAACCCATAGATAGATTGGTTTCTTTTTCATAAAAGTAACCTCCTCAAATTTTTGAATTTATTATAGCATATTTTAAAATGGATAACAAAAGTTAGAGGGTGACTTCAATCTGCTTGCGGTAGGCTTTCGGAGACTTTCCACATAGTTTTCGAAAGACCTTGTAGAAATAGCCTACATTACTATAACCAACAGTATAGCAAATATCCTCAATACTATCATTTGTAGAAAGTAAAAGTTGCTGGGCTGCCTTAATCCGTTGCTTATTGAGAAGCTCAGCAAAGGTTGAATTGGTTTCCTTCTTGATTAACTGACCTAAGTAAACAGGATTGATAAAGAGATCCTTGCTGATATCCTTGAGAGAAAGTTCTTTTTTATAGTCTCTACCAATAACTTCAAGTACACTGACGACATTCTCATTCATGCGATATTGACCAAAGAAGGACGTCAAGGTTTCCTTGGTATAAGCCACTAAATCTTCAAAGTTTGTAATGGCATGAATTCTTTTGACAATATCTGTCATATCATCTGCTTTCAAATGCTCAAAGAGATGGAAGACGTCCATCACAAACTGAGTAAAGAGTTGCTTGGTAATGGATACCCTCGGTGTGTTTTCCAACACAATCTTCTCAAGCAAATTCAACTCCTCGATAATCTGCTGAAGATTGCCCTGGATAATCACTCGATAAATAGGTTCATAATAAGAAAAGAGGCTTTCAGATTGATCGAGATTTACAGTTCCATAGAAGAGTGCTTTTTCAACGTCAAATTTCCATTTTTCAAAGTTAGCCTGATAAGGTAACTCAAAAGGCATGACAAGTAAACCATCGAATTTCTGAGCTGCAATCACAATCTGCCAGTCCTGACCTAGAACATAGTAAGGAATGACAAAATCCCCTTGTTTCTCTTGAGAGAGTCCAATCCACCAGTTTTCTTTTTGAGACAGGTGTGCTTTAAATGCTTCGTCGTCTAACTTTTGACTTAACATTTCTGGCTCATGCACTTTCTCACGAAGTTGACCAAGGATTTTCTCGAGTAAATGCTCCAGCTCAACCTTATCAACTGGTTTGACAAGATAATCTACAACATTGAGGTTCATGGCTTTCTTGACATAGTCAAATTCTTGATAGCCTGAGAGAAGGATATAGTAAGCCTCTGGCAAGAGTTCCTTCATCTCCCCAATCATTTCAAGTCCTGTCTTGTCAGGCATGTTGACATCAGAAATGACGATATCTACGGGATGCTCTCGGACATAATCCAAAGCGTCATCAGCATGATTGGCCGTTGCAACGACTTCCATATCCCATTTTTCAAAAGGGATCAAACGCTTAAGTCCTTCTGTAATCATGTACTCATCATCAACTAATAGTACTTTATACATGTTTATCCTTTCTCTTCATCCTGAATGGTAATTCGATATTGAACACCTTTTTGTTCAGCAGATTCTATACTAATGTTATAGCGGTCTCCAAAGTAGAGCACAAAGCGTTCGTGGACATTGACGATCCCAATAGACTGTCGCTGTTCCATATAATCCGCTGTGTGTTCAAAGGTTCTTTGAGCCAGTTTAGCTTGAATTTCTGCTAGTTTTTCAGCAGACATCCCACGGCCATTATCGGTTACTAAAATTTCGACATAGCCATTTTTTTTCAAAGCCTTGATACTGATAACATTATCTGTCCTTCTGTGGTCAACTCCATGGGCAAAATAATTTTCCACTAAAGGCTGGAGGGTGAACTTTGGAATACGCATTTCTTCCAATTCAGGGTCAATCTTAAATCCATAGGCAATGGATTTTGGATAGCGAACCATACAGAGATAACTGTACTTCCGACAAAACTCCACTTCTTGTTTGAGGGTCGTTTCTCGCTCGTCAGAGATATTATTGCGCAGGAGACTACTGAACTCATAGATGATATCTGCTAGCTCATTTTGGTTCTCCATTACTGCGTACATCCGCAAAAATTCCAGAGTATTGTACATGAAATGCGGATTAATTTGAGCTTGTAAGGCTCGCATGTTGGCATCTTTTTGATTGAGTTCCAGTTGATAAATATCGTGAATATTACTTTCTAGTCGATCCAACATATCATTTGTCGACTCAGCAATTAGCAGCAATTCCTGGTCCTTTTTATCTGTGTTAATTCTCTTGGTCTGCTCTCCCTCAGTAATGGCTTGGATGGAGTCCACTAAGTCCACAACCTGACTTTGATAGTCAGAAAAGGTCCTTCTTAAGGTCATATATAAAATGATGATAAAGAGGGCGCTCAAACCTAAAATAAGTGCCGAATTCGCTAAAGTCCCACTCCAAACATAATCCCTTGGTACAGCTACTCGAACTTGATATCCATGGACAGTTGTCCCTACCAACCAAGATTCATTCGTTCCCTTTGTTCCAATATAGAACATATCTGTTTCATATGGTGCAATGACCGTTACTGCCACTGGAATTGTTCCCCTAGTATTGTCAATTGCCTTATAGAGGACTTCTGGTTCTACGGAAATATAGATGACACCAATAGCTTGATCAGATACTGGATCCGATACTGGAATAGCGAAACTATTAGCATCCGGTTTAAAGCTCTCAGCTGGAATCTTCTGCCCACCTCGATTTTCTCTTTTGGAAACAAATACATCCGTCGAATCTTGTAAAACAATCGAAACACCTGTTACAAAATCATTTCGCACATATATATCATCGATATTTTCATAAATGGAAACGGAAATATAGGGTGACGCCTTGCGTTCTAACTGCCAATAAAAATAATCTGGCGTACTGAGGCTAAAATACTTGTAAATCCCTTCAATTCGAGCTTGATTATCCACTAAACTCTGGGCTAGGCGGGTTGACTCCCGATAGTAGTATTCAACTTCATCAATAGTACGAGCGAGAACACGCTGACCAACACGATTGGCTTCCCTTTCACGCATATCCCAGTCTGCGTAAGAAATCAAGAGAGCAAAGCAGGAAATGATGATCATCATTACCAGACTATAGATTCGTAGGAGTGAGTGGAGGCGGAATTGTTTGGTCTTATTTGGTTGCCAATTTTTCATGAATACTTTCATAAACAGGCTCCAATAAATCACTAATAAAGAAGTGCCACATCCCAATACCTACAAAGGCGATGAGGGCTGGCATATAGAAGCCAATAATGGCTAACAAGACGCTACCAAGGAGAACCTTGGCCACTGCTGATAAACTCATAAAAATTCCGATAAAGGCAAGCTTTAAGGTATTTTTATAGGACAATTCAAAGTAAACCTGTAATTTTAAAGATACTGTATAGGCCAAAAATACCAAGGCTACTAAAAAGATATTTAGAAATGTCGCTGCCAAGTGGAGAAGCGTCTGATTTGGCAATTGAATCATCAGATACAAGCCATAAATCAAGATCAAGTCAATCCCTATAAAGGTGTAGAAACTGAGATTACTTTTGACAAAATTGCTCTTAAATAAAGACCAAGCTTCCTTGAAACGATAAGCACGGTAAGAATAGCCGTGTTCAGCATATAAACTCATGAGAGTTGCACTAGCGGGTGCTATACCAAAGACCACTCCTCCTGCTAGTGTCAATAACCAAAAATAAGCCGTCGCAATCATCCCCAAAAAGAAACGATGAAAGACTAGCTCAATGAAATTTCCCACGGTTTGCCTCCTATACATTAATCTAGTTTTATTATAACATATTTCAAGCGCTCTCAAAAATAGGAGCAGTAAAAAAATAAATACATTTATTGGTTTAATATCGATGTTTGTACTATAATTAAGATAGATGAAGAGACCGATTGGTGATCAAAAAACAAACTTTTCCCCCAGAGCAGATGGATATATTTGAAAATGAGATCATTACTATTCAACTTAGTTATTGGATTGATAAAGTAACGAAAGGAGTACGATTTATGACTATTTCTATTTTAAGAATTACTTTGCTTTGTGTTGCGATTGGATTGACTCTTTTCTCTGATAAATTGTTCAAACAACAACATGTAAAAATCGCAAAAATAATTTCCGCTATAATCTTTTTAGTCGCTTCATTATCACTTCTGTTCTAAGTTATTTTAGGAGCTGGATTAACAATAACGAAAGGAGTATGGACCATGACTATTTTTATTTTAAGAACTACGTTGGTTTGTATTTCGCTTGTATTGAATTTTTTCTCTGATAAATTGTTCAAACAACATGCAAAAATCGTAAAAATAATTTGCACTATAATCTTATTAGTCGCATTCTTATTAACATATCTTTAACATATCTGTTCTAAGTTATTTTAAGAATACAGGAATTTATTGGTCCTGTATTCTTTTTTTCGTCAAATGTACATTGACAAAAACACCCCCTAACTGGGAGTGTTTTCGAGAAAAATAGCAAGATTTCCTAAATTTTATTATTTAGCATCATCTTTATGAAGCATGTTTTTAACACCTTCAACGACACCTTCTACAGCATCTTTTGCATCTTCAGCAACTTCTTTAACTTTAGAAACAACTTTTTCTGTTGCCCCTTCGCTTTCAAGTTCTTTATCGCCTACCAATTTTCCAATACCTTCTTTGACAGCACCTGCTGCTTGATTGAATTTTTCTTCTGTAGGCATAAGTATGTCCTTCTTTTATTTTTTTCTAAATTATAAATTAGTGTACACGTGGTTCTGCTTTGACTGCAGCGTCTTTAACAGTTTCAACACCTTCGCCAACTTTTTCTTGAACAAATTCAGCGCCTTCACTAAGTTTTTCTTGGGCTACTGCAACACCTGAACCGATTCCAGCTTTCACTTTAGACAATTGTTCTGACGCAAACTCGCCTGTTGATTCTGCCACGTCAGTTACACGATCTTGAAGGCTAACTGAGTCTGCCTCATATTGTTCTTTAGTTTTGATGTCAACAACATTAACGTTAACCTCAACTACTTCTAGATCAGTCATTTTCGCAACTTCTGATACGATAACATCTTTGATTTCCTTGTATAGAGTTGGAACATTTTTTCTGTACTCTACGATAACCTTCAAGTCAACTGCTACTTGTTCTTTACCAACTTCAACGTTAACACCGTGTGTTACATCGTTAGTATTAACAAGTTTTTCTGTAAGATTTGAGAAGAATCCGCCGTCCACATGTAATAGTCCTGGAACTTTTTCTAGTGAAAGACCGATAATTTTTTGAATAACTTTATCTTCGTAAGTTAATTCTCCTCGAACATCTTTAGAGACGACTGCATCTTTCTTTTCAGTATTTACATTTACATTTTTTTCTACGTTTGACATATAAAACTCCTTTATTTATTTATTTAAATAATTTTTCTGAACATAGTATCCAAATCCAATCCCTAATGTCCCACAAATTAAAACAAATAGTGTTTTAAAAAATCCAAAGGACAGGATGAAGCAAGCTAGAAGAATACCTGCTATACCACATAGAATTGGATATTGGTATTTTTTAAACAATTCCATTTTTTACTTCCTTACTTTACACGACTAACAATCTTCTTGGTTGCTTTTTGAGGGTCATATTCTTTTACTGAAACTTCCAGTTTAACCTCTCGATCCATACCAAAGAACTCTTTTAAGCCTTGAGTTATTTCATTTTGGACTACTTCAAATTTGTTAGCAATGTTATCTGAAAGAACAGCTGTACCTTCTACATAAACGAAACATTTCTTTTTTCGAGTATGTACTTGAATTTTTGGTTCTTTAATTATTCGATGTTCATTCAGTAAGCATCGAACAAAACCTTCGATAGCTGAATTTTTTAACTTCAATTTATCGTCTTTAGTTCCAAGTTTTATTTCTAGATATTGTCTAGGATAAAACAGGATTACTAACATCCATAATAAAACGAAGATAGATAGGACTAGAAGCCCCCAAAAGATATATCTAGCGAGATAATATTCAATAGCAGTCTGTCTCCAGCTAGCTAATTGAATTCCTAAATCACTAACTTGTTGGTAATCTATCAAAATAAGAAGGAAAATTGTCAAGACTAGAATACAGAAAATAAGTAATACTATTTTCTTTGATTTTGACATATAAAATCCTTTCAATTAAAGCACTAAACTATAGGTTTACCCGTCAATACTAAATTTAAATCTATAGTTTATGATTGAGTAAAAAGTTAACCTTTTTTACCCAAAAAGAATGATACTACAGCGACAACAATCACCGCACCAGCAATCGATGGAATAAGTGACATTCCTGCTAGAGAAGGTCCCCATGTCCCAAAAAGCGATTGACCGACAGATGGCCCAATTAAACCAGCAAAAATATTTACGATGATTCCCATTGAACCACCTTTTTTAGTAATTGCTCCTGCAGCGAGACCGATAAAGCCTCCGATAATAATTGACTACAACATAACGGGCCTCCTTTCTTTTAATCAGAAAACTGTATTCTGTGTTCACAAAATATCTTTTGATTAAACTTAGTATATCATAAATAATATGAAAGCGTGTTCAAAAAATATGCTCACGAATATATTCTTTAACAGAATTCTATATCTAATTTTCAAAACAACACAAAAACGCTCTAGACAATATGACTAGAGCGTTCCTTATGTATTGATTCGTATTGAATGCTTATTTAACTTCTGTAAACACAACGTGCTTGCGAAGTTTTGGTGAGTATTTCTTCAATTGAAGACGGTCTGGAGTGTTACGTTTGTTTTTAGAAGTAAGGTACAAGCGTTCACCAGATTCTTTGTGTTCAAGTGTAATATTTACGCGCATGGTATCTCCCTTCTATTATTCAGCTGATGCAGCTTTAGCGATCTTACGTCCTTTGTAGTATCCTTTAAGTGATACGCGGTGAGAACGTGAGTAATCTCCAGTAGTTTCGTCAAAGTTTACAGATGGAGCTGTCACTTTGTAGTGTGTACGACGTTTGTTTTTCTTCGCTTTTGAAGTGCGACGTGCAGGTACTGCCATTTTGATTTCTCCTTTTAGTATGTATATTCGATTCAATCTTATGATTTTCATCAACCATATTAGAATAACACATTTTTTTTGTAAAGTAAAGTTACTTGACAAAAAAAGATGAATTTTTTTATAGTTCACCGCCGAATTGTCTGAAAATTTAAAAATTTTCTTCTGTTATTCATATGAAAATTATGCTATAATGGAACAAACTGAAATGGGAGGGAACAAATGACAGAATTAGATAAACGTCACCGCAGTAGCATTTATGACAGCATGGTAAAATCACCTAACCGTGCTATGATGCGTGCGACTGGTATGACAGATAAAGACTTTGAAGCACCGATTGTGGGAGTCATTTCCACTTGGGCGGAAAACACACCATGTAATATCCACTTGCATGACTTTGGGAAATTGGCTAAAGAAGGTGTTAAATCTGCTGGTGCTTGGCCTGTGCAGTTTGGAACCATTACCGTAGCAGACGGTATTGCCATGGGAACACCGGGTATGCGCTTCTCCTTAACGTCACGTGACATCATCGCAGACTCCATCGAAGCAGCTATGGGTGGTCATAATGTGGATGCCTTTGTCGCTATCGGTGGCTGTGACAAGAACATGCCTGGTTCTATGATTGCCATTGCCAATATGGATATCCCAGCCATTTTCGCCTACGGTGGTACTATCGCCCCTGGAAAACTGGATGGAAAAGACATCGACTTGGTTTCCGTATTTGAGGGCATTGGTAAGTGGAACCACGGTGATATGACTGCTGAGGACGTAAAACGTCTGGAATGTAATGCCTGCCCTGGACCTGGTGGTTGTGGTGGTATGTACACGGCTAATACCATGGCGACTGCTATCGAAGTTTTGGGTATGAGTTTGCCAGGTTCTTCTTCGCACCCAGCTGAATCTGCTGATAAGAAAGAAGACATCGAAGCAGCCGGTCGTGCAGTTGTCAAAATGCTTGAACTTGGTATCAAACCTTCAGACATCTTGACTCGCGAAGCCTTTGAAGATGCCATTACAGTGACAATGGCTCTAGGTGGTTCTACAAATGCCACTCTTCACTTGCTTGCCATTGCCCACGCAGCTAATGTTGACTTATCTCTTGAAGACTTCAATACGATCCAAGAACGTGTGCCTCACTTGGCTGACTTGAAACCTTCTGGTCAGTATGTCTTCCAAGATCTTTACGAAGTTGGTGGTGTGCCTGCGGTTATGAAGTACTTGTTGGCAAATGGATTCCTTCACGGAGATCGTATCACATGTACTGGTAAGACTGTCGCTGAAAACTTGGCTGACTTTGCAGATCTTACTCCAGGCCAAAAAGTCATCATGCCACTTGAAAATCCTAAACGTGCGGACGGTCCATTGATCATCTTGAACGGTAATCTTGCTCCTGACGGTGCAGTTGCCAAGGTGTCAGGTGTGAAGGTTCGTCGTCACGTTGGACCGGCTAAGGTCTTTGACTCAGAAGAAGACGCTATCCAAGCTGTCTTGTCCGATGAAATCGTTGATGGCGATGTTGTCGTTGTTCGTTTCGTTGGACCTAAGGGTGGTCCTGGTATGCCTGAGATGCTATCACTTTCATCAATGATCGTTGGTAAAGGTCAAGGAGACAAGGTTGCCCTCTTAACAGACGGACGATTCTCTGGTGGTACTTATGGACTGGTTGTTGGACATATTGCTCCTGAAGCTCAGGATGGCGGACCAATTGCATACCTTCGTACAGGCGATATCGTTACGGTTGACCAAGATACCAAAGAAATTTCCATGGACGTTTCCGATGAAGAACTTGAAAAACGTAAGGCAGAAACAACCTTGCCACCACTCTATAGCCGTGGTGTCCTCGGTAAATATGCCCACACCGTATCCTCTGCTTCTCGTGGAGCCGTTACAGACTTCTGGAATATGGAACAATCTGGTAAAAAATAAGCAAATCAAAAAGCAAGCCAAAATTGGCTTGTTTTTTTGTCTGTTTCAAAATAGATAACTATCGTGGAGGTAGTCCTAAAGCTATCCGTCCATAACGACTAATGCGTGTTATCTTCCATGCTGGAGACCAGGTAACTTCAACCCTGACATCCTCAATTCCATCAATTTGTTTTAGGCCTGCCACTATCTCGATTGGCAGACTTTCTGCACAGTCACAGGCAGTATCGGTGAAGGTCATAACAACTGTACAAAGGCCAGCCTCATCTAAATGAATCTCATAAATCAATCCAAGATTGTATACATCTAACTCTACATCTGTATCATAAACTTTTTCGAGTACTTCAATGATTTGATCTTCCAATTCTAGAGCACGGTCATTGATCTTGATGTCTTCTCTCATTGCATTACCTCCATTTTTAGACTGCACCTATTTTCTCATAATTCTGACAATTTGGCAAGTTTTTCCCAATTCTCTTTAAAGTAAAAAGTAGAGATTGTATCTCTACTTTTTAGTGTTTATTTTGATTTGACAGGTTTATCTGCAAGAGCTTTGACGGCAGCATTAATAGTTTCTGCGTAAAGTTTAGCTCCTTCATCCTGCTTGGTAGTATCACTACCGAAATGAACCTGGTCTGTTCCCTTCCAAATATCTGGATGATCTTTGGCTACCTGGTTCCAATCTGCAAGTGCAATATATGGATATTTTTGTGCCAGTTCACGTGCATAGCTTGCGTACTGTTCTACATAAGGTTGCGTTTCCTGCGTTGTATCACCCTCGTATGGAGTTACTAGAACAAGCTGATGTCCTTTCGGAAGATTTGTTACCAGTAGATCCAAATCAGCCTTATAATCTTCAGGATTATTAACGCCAGTCGCGATGACTACAATTTTAGGCAAGGCTTTATTCTGACTGTAATTCAGCATCAATGCATTTGCCTGTTTGGTGTTTCGACTGACCTGACCATCAATCTGAGCATCTGGTAAGATTTCTTTCAGTCCTTCGGAAGCACGCAAGGTGACAGAATCTCCAATGATGGACACGCCATCAGCTATGTTATAGCGACTGGCTTCTGCTTGTTCTGCCATCGTTTTTGTTCGAGTGATATTAGTTTGAGCCTGATTAAGACCATTAACCATCAAATCCGTTTCAAATGCGCCTACTTGAGGAGCAATCAGTATCACGACAAGGGTAATCAGAGCAAGTACTCCTGCACTACCAGCAAAGATTGGTTTGATGTGAGGAATTTCTTTTGCCATTCGTAACAATTTGCTGGACTTTCCTGCAATCAAAGGTTCGATCACATAGAAAGAAAGGGTTGCGAAGAGATAAGAAAAGATAGTCGTTAAAATCACTGCCGGTAGATTGCTCATCAGCTGAGAGAAGATAATATAAAACGGCCAGTGGAATAGATAAACAGCATAGCTAGTATCTGCTAAAAAGCTAATCACCTTTGGTTCTTCGATTGTCGGTGTTTTATCATGCAAAATGCGTGCTGCAACAATCATCAGAAGCGCAGCTAAACTTGCCAACAAGAAGCCGAGTAAATAGGCAAAGAGATAGGTAAATTTCACAAAGAAGGTCAGTAAGAGCAAGACTCCGAGACCGGCTCCAAAGACTAGCAAGGTCTGCTTCAAATCCAAGGTTCTATTCAAACGTTTAAGAAGTGGCGTCGTATGACGAACCCCTATTACGGTCGCAAGCACACTACCTAAGAAGAATGGATAAACATGAGTCAAAGTTGAGAAGTAGAGTGTTGAGTAGGAGCTAACGATGAAGCTACCAATAAACATAGAAAGGAAGCTAATCATAAAGGTCGCTGAGGAAAGTAGGAAAATCATTCCTCGTAGTTGTCCACTTGTCTTTGCACGTTTGGACAAGAACCAGACTGCTAAACCCCACAAGACATAATAATGAACTTCAACAGCTAAGCTCCAGTTGTGAACAAAGAGATGAGGGATAAACTGAGATTCATAACTTCCTCCTGTCAACATTTCATAGAAGTTAGTCATAAATCCTAGAACACCGGCAATCTGACCACCAATTCCTGCCACATAATCCTGACGAACCAAGAACGTGAAGGGCATAACAACGAGGACCATCAAAACAACCGGCGGAAAAATTCGATAGAAGCGTCGTCTAAAAAATCCTAGGACATCAATCTTACCTTTTTGTCCAAATTCTTCTAATAATAGTGAAGTAATTAAAAAACCTGAAAATGTGAAGAAGACGTCAACCCCAAAGAAACCTCCTGGGAAAAGCGTCTGAAAGAAATGGTACAAGAGTACCAAAAGCAAACCTGTAATCCTAATTAAGGAAAACCATTTAATACGCATACGAGTTTATTCTCCATTCATTAGATTGGCAAAAAAGCCATCTAATTTTCAATCCATAATACCTTTATTCTATCAAAAAAAACAGAAAAATCCTAAGATAAAACTTAGGATTTTTAGCTGACATTAAGTTAAATTTAGAAATTACGTCCAGACTTGTTATAGCCATATTTTTCAACAAAATGCTCACGGAATTCCAAAAGATTATCATCCATGATAGCCTGACGAACCTGCTTCATGAGGTTGAGCAAGAAGTAAAGGTTATGGTAACTTGTCAAGCGGATACCAAAGGTTTCATCAGCCTTGAGCAAGTGACGAAGATAGGCACGGGTGTAGTTCTTACATGTGTAGCAATCACACTCTGGATCAAGTGGTGTGAAGTCCTCAGCAAACTGGGCATTCTTGACAACCAAACGTCCTTGGCTAGTCATACAAGTACCATTACGAGCGATACGCGTCGGCAAGACACAGTCAAACATATCTACCCCACGAATCACCCCATCAATCAAGCTATCTGGCGCTCCTACTCCCATCAAGTAACGAGGTTTATTTTCAGGAAGCAGTTGGGTCGTAAAGTCCAAAACTGCATTCATCTCCTCATGGGTTTCTCCAACGGCTAGTCCACCGATAGAGTAGCCTGGGAAATCCATGCTGACAAGGTCTTGAGCTGACTGACGACGAAGGTCTTCAAATCCTGCCCCTTGTACAATCCCAAATAAACCTTGGTCATGTGGACGACGGTGAGCTTTCAAGCCACGTTCAGCCCAACGACTGGTACGTTCGATTGATTTTTTTACATAATCATAGGGCTGATAAAACTGAGGACATTCGTCAAAGGACATCATGATATCTGAGCCCAAATTGTTTTGAATAGAAATGGCCTTTTCAGGTGAAAGGAACATCTTAGAACCGTTGAGGTGGTTCTTGAAGGTTACCCCTTCTTCTGTAATATTACGGCTGTCTGCTAGGGAATACACTTGGAATCCACCGCTATCCGTTAAGATTGGTTGGTCCCAATTCATGAACTTGTGAAGACCTCCAGCACGGGCAATGAGTTCATCCCCCGGGCGAAGCCACAAGTGATAAGTGTTAGAAAGGATAATTCCTGACCCCATCTCTTTCAATTCTTCTGGCGACTGAGTCTTGACCGTTGCCTGAGTTCCAACTGGCATAAACATAGGCGTTGGGAAGGTTCCATGGGGTGTGATAATCTCACCCAAACGAGCTCCTGTGTGTTTTTCTTTTTTTATTAATCGATATTTAATTGGCGAATCTGACATTTTTTACCTCCGAAGCTGGGAAAGACAGTCCCAGTTCTTACTTTGTGCCCAGGGGCATACTGTATGATTCTATCAAAAAAAACAGGAACTGTCACGAACTATGGTATAATGAAAGAATGAAGTACCCAAAAATTAATTTAAAAGAAGTTCGCGAGCAGGCTAGACAATTTCAAGCCGAGCACCCTCGCTTGTTGCTTGTCTTTTTATTCCCAAGTATTCTCTTGATTCTGTCTAGCTTTATCAGACCTTTATCCCTACTTGATGAAGGCATTCTTGAACAGTCCTTCTTGAACTTTCTAGGGACCACGATTCAGTCTGCTCTCTTTCCAATAGCTGTTGGATTTACAAGTTCCATCATCCTAGCTGGTGCTCTCTTTACTACGATTAATCTTTACAGAATTTCTGAGATAGAGCTGTCCTTTAAAGATAGTCTGTCCTTACTTGACAACCGCTTCTTTACCCAAACTTTTCTAACGCTCTTACTCAAGCGTTTCTATCTCTTTTTATGGAGCATCCCTAATCTTTTTGGAGTCTACTTGCTCTTTTATAGCAGTGCAATGGCTCGTAAATTTGTGGAACTTCATCCCGAATTTCCATCTGTCGACGTCACCAATCCAGATATCGAACATTTCCTACTTACTTTTGCACTCTACTTCTTTGGTAGCATCCTAATCATGATTTTGGGAACCCTTATCTATCTACCGCAATATTACGCCTATTCCCAAGTTGAACTACTTTTATGTGACACCCTTGCAATCGGAATTGCCAAACCGAGTCGCGTGCTGCATACCAGCCGCTTTCTCATGAAAGGCTATAAATTCCAACGCTTTGTCCTTGATTTACAGCTACTTCCTTGGTATATCCTTATCTGGATTAGCTTTGGAATCGCAAGTATCTCTATCTTCCCTTATATCTATAGTAGCCAAATCTTCTTCTATCAAAGGCTGCTTGAAATCAAGCGGAGAAAAGTTTAAGATCAGTTATTAAAAACCAGCACCTTCATAGAAAGTGCTGGTTATTTTTATTTTAAAAAGAGAATACTCAAAAGAGTTATGATCGCTGGACCACCTTGCTTTAGAATGATTTTTTTATCTGCTGTTAAAGCGCCATAAGTCGCTGCTCCTATGACAAATAAAACAAAGATTGTTACGATTTCTAAGCTATGTGAGAAATAAATCCCATAGATAAGAAATACCCCTATCAAGGCATTATAAATCCCTTGGTTTTTAAACAGTGAGGTGACTGAGGGTCGAGTCAACTCTGCCTTTTCCATATTAAAGACTCGGCTGGTTGCGTCTGATTGGGTTGCGATACTCTCCAAATAAAAGATATAAAAATGTTCGAGGGCAACAATAGTTGCTAAAACAGTAGTAATGATTGACATAGTGTTCTCCTTAAAATTCTATTTTTTCTAAACCTGAGACTAGTTTTGTCAGTATGGTTGTCAGTTCTTTCTGCTCACCAGGCGATAAGATGTTCTCCATCTGTTCCTTCACTCGCAAGTGATGTTTAGGCGGATTAACTAATAGTTGATTCTTGGCTTCTTGGGTTAATTCAACTAAAACTTCTCGCTGATTGATTGGATTGCGCTTGCGACTAACATAGCCCTCTGACTCTAAAACCTTAAAATGACGGGTCAAGGCTGCCTGGTCAATCTGTAACTTCTCTTGAACGGCAGTTTGGTTACAGGGTGACTTTTGCAATAAAAACTGCAGAATTTGATAGCGGGTTAAACTAATTCCCAATTGTTTCTCAAAAAGTTGAGTAATGGTCTGATCTACTAAATGGAGCTGGTACAGTAATTCATTGATTTCTGACATTTCTATTCCCTTGTTAACATTTGATTTGTCAACTATTGACTTATCAAGTATAATACAAGCAGATTAAAAATGCAACTATTTTGCTCACTCCGAAAAAATAGCCTCTTGGTTTTAATCCCAAAAGGCTATGTTTTTTTATATTCTAGATAAAACCCAGCACTAACCTACCAAATCTGCTCGAAGGATTTCTCCCTCTTTATCAATGACGACTTCAATGGCATGGCCTGCAAAAATTTCCTCGCTATCATCATAGTAGAGGGTCAATTCCCCATCTTCGTTGATCGATAGTTCACTCAAGGAAAGTGAGTTGGTAAAATACTCTTCTGTTAACTCCACATCATTTTCATCTGAATCAATCCAGTCTTGAGCTGTTTCCCACAGTTCTTTGACGATATAGTCTTTAATCTTAGCATCTTGAACTTGGAAAGATCCCATAAATTTCTTTAAATCATCAAAAGAACTTGGAGGAAGACTTTCATCTGCACCCGCATCAAACATAGCATGAATCTTACCGCTCTCATAAGTGATGAAGCCTTCAAACCAAGAATAGGCTCTATTTAAGGTGAATTCACCAATATCGTCTTTTATGATGACTGGTTTTTGGTAGGCTTCAATCAAGGTCTCTAACCTAGCATCTGTGGATTGGTCATCTAGGTATTCCAGCAAACGATAGCAGTTGTTAGCTACTTCTGACATATATGGCTCTAGCTCCATAAAGGGGCGTTTTTGACATTTGATCCGATGAATTTTGTAGGGTTCAAAACTAAATCCCCATCGCTTTTCTTCAAATTCCTCAGGAGTCAGGAGCCATTCCAAACGTCCTTCACGTTCAGAGAATTCCTGGGTTGCGACATTGACACTAGCTTTAAAATTTACTGACGGTACCTTGCATCCATCTTTTAAGGAGATTGCTCCACTTACATTTTGGAAGGTAAAAATCAAGAGCTCAACAATTTCTCCGCAAAATTCCTCTTCAAAATCATCTCTTGTTTTCTCAAATGGAGTTTTTAATCGTTTTGTCATCTTTATCATCCTTTCTCTCTATGCTTAAAATCGCTGGTATGGTTTTGTATTCGCTTACATTTTATCATGTTTGATATTTTTTTTCACTTGTAAATACTATTTTTACAAAAAAAGAAGCTACACTTTTAAATGTATAGCTTCTGATTATTCTTAGTTCATAGATACGTGAACGTGGTCATAGTGGTTTTCTGTTACGCTACCACGGTCTGGCATTGGATTCCATGTGTAGGCTGGTCCATATTTGCTATCGAATGGTGCATAGAAACGTTGTTTCCAGATGATGTAGCTGATGCCACGGCTAGCCATATTTTGGATGGCGTAATCTGCAATTTGATCACCGAGTGCTGAACTTACTGGAACCATGAAGTCAATAGCAAGACCTTTTCCGTGATCCCCACTATCTCCTGGACGGTAACCACTAAATGATGTGATACCAAACAAGTTAGCTACTTCTTCTTTAAATGCAGCTGTTTGTGGTTGAAGACCTGCATTTTCAGATTTTGTTGCTGCAATACTTGCATAATCAGGTGCCGCTGGTGCTGCATAAGTTGTTGATGCTCCTTGGCTTGGTTCAGCTTGGTAAGTTTCTGGTGCTGACTGTGCTTCTGTTGTTGCTTCAGTAGTGGCTTGTGTTGTTGTTTCTTCCACTACAGGCGCTGCTGTTACAGCTTCAGTTGTTGCTTCTGTTGTTGGCTCAGCTGTCGTTGTAGTTGTTTCCTCAGTGGCAGGTGCTTCTGTTACTGCCTCTGTTATTGCTTCTGAAGATACTGTTGTTTCTGCTACAGCTTCAGTTGTAGCTTCAGTAGTGACTTCGGTTGTTTCTGTTACAACTTCTGTTTCTTCAACTGGTTGTGTCAAATCTTCGACTTGAACAGTTTGCTCATCTACCGTTACTTGATTCGTTGTTAAATCTGCTGTTGCACTTGCTACATCAGAACCTACTTCTTGAGGTGTATAAACCTCAACCTCTGTTACTTCTTCATTTTCGTTAACAATTGTAGTCAGTACAGTTTCTGGGAAAATCAAATCAATATTCGTGATTTTGTTCAAGTTTGCAAGGACATTTAAGTCAATTCCCAAAGCCTCTGCGATTGTGCTTAGGGTATCTCCATACTTAATTGTATAACTTGTTTTGTTTTCACTTTTAGCAACATCGTTTTGAATTTGCTCAACTGTACGTGGTGACCATACAATTTCTTCTGCTTGAGTTGCCAAGGTAGGGGCAAGTGATAGAGCTACTGTTGATGCTAAAATAATTCGTTTCTTCATACTATTCGAACTCCTTTTCAAATGTAGTACCTTTCTATCATAACACAAAGGAAAAAGAAAAAAAGCCCTTTGGGGGCTATTTAATAAAACTGTCTAAACTCTGTAACAAACCACCTTAATTGAAATAGTTTGTTTGTATTTTGTTACAAATCTGACATACTCTCTTTCATAAAACTTTCAAAAAAAGAGAGAAGGAATATCCTCTAAACTAGTAATCTGATAATTGCAATCCACCGGAGTTTCAAGGAAATTGATACTCTGGATGCCACTATTCTGAGCGAATTCGATATCCAAGGTGCGGTCCCCTATATAATAGGTGCGATCTGGTTTTAAATGATACTTATTGATAAGGTAGGTAGCTGCTTCTGGATTTGGTTTCCGAGCAAAACCACTCTGACTTGTCAAAATTTCTGCGAAATAAGAATCTAGCCCTAAATCCCGTAAAATAGAGAAGGCATTGTCACCTTTGTGGGTGTAGACAAATTGCTGAATTCCTTGCTTGTCCGCCCAGGCTAAAACCTCACGCGCACCGGGCATCAAGACGACCTGAGCATTCTTTTCAGCCAAGCTCTGAGCACGAACTTGATTGAGAAGCCCTAAATCTAGTCCTCTCTCTTCTGCAACTTGCTCCAATAAATCCTGAACAGAATATTTCAAGATAAAAGCTCGAACTTCTTCCTTATTATAGGGAATGGAAAACTGTGCATAGGTTTCCTCAATTCCTGACAAAATAGCTTCATAGGAGTCCAATAAGGTCCCGTCTAAATCCCAGATAAAAGCTGTTCCTTGCATTTCTTATCCTTTCAATGTCATATAAGATTTGTAACGATAGCGGAGGAAAAACCATCGAAAACCATTGTCCAATAAGGTTCCAGCCCAAATACCTGGCAAGCCCCAACCAAGAATAATTCCCATCAGATAGCCTGTTCCGATACGGATACACCACATCCCAATACTTGTCGCATAAAAGGGAAGTCGGGCATTTCCCAAACCTTGCCAGACAGCCGTATAAATGACCGTTCCCGTTGTCATAGGAGTTCCTAAAAGTGAAAAAAGAGTCACTAAAACACTGGCCTCAATAGCCACAGGATCGCTGGTGTAGAGATAGCTTAGTGGTGTCCCGAGAGCATAGATACTAAGCGTCAAGGGCAACATGAGAAAGAAAGACAACCAAAAAGTTTGCTTACTTAGTTTGTCCACCCTTGCCCAATTATTCTCTCCAACCGCTCGAGCTACCTGCATGACTGTTGCTGTAGCAACACCAAAGGCAGGCATGTAATTAAACTGTGTCAAAACTTCACCAATAGCATTTCCCGCGACGGCTTCCGTCCCAAAGGAAACAACCAAGGCAATAATGACGACATCACCAGCCCTCATCATGAGACGTTCTCCAGCAGCAGGTAAAGCCAAGGTCAGCAGGTCTTTATCCAGCCTCAAACTTGGCCTTGCATATGGAAGTTTTAATTGTGACCACAAGATTACAACCCCAACCAAACGAGACAAAATAGTCCCCCAAGCCACCCCAGCTATTCCCATATCAAAAATAAAAATGGCAACACTTGAGAAAAGGATATTTAAAGCATTGGATAAAAAACTAACATATAGCGGAAGTCGAGGATTGTGGGTAGCGCGAATCAAAGCCCCCAAACTAGTCATCAAGCCCAAGAGAACAATTGAACCACCCACCAATGATAGGTAAAGTCCACCGCTCTCAGCTACAGACGCTTCTGTCCCCAAAAGACCAATCATCTCTTGACCTGCAAAGATGGACAAGCCACCTAAAATTAAACTCAATAGCAAGGTTATCTTGAGAGCTTCTGTTACATGGTAGGCTAGTCTAGACTGATCTTTCTGTCCCACACTCTTTGAAATGACACTAGAAATTGCTGCTCCCAAGGCAATAAAAATAGCCTGATAAATGGTGATCATATTTCCAGCTACAGACACACCCGAAATGGCGATCAACCCCAAGTGTGCCACCAAGTAGCTATCTACCATCCCCATGAGCATCTGCAAGAAATTTTCACCCATGGCTGGCAGAGCAATGTTGAGAATATCCTTATTTTTCTTAAACAATCCTTCCTCCTGATGAAAAGAAACTCAGTTAGTTTCCCAACCGAGTTTACTTCCTCTCTTTTAAAGTCCTAGATAAGTTTCTACTGCAGTCTGCATCTCTGCCGCCGCAACCGTTGTCTTGTGACGAACGGGAGCTGTTTCGAGGCCATCAACTGCAGGTGGCACTGCTACTCCTAAAATTTCATGTAGTTGAGCCAAGGCTTCAAAATCGCTCAAACCTGATTGCCCAGTTACAGCTTCTACTGCAACCACTGGGAATTTGTATGGACTAGCAGTTGATGCAATCACGGTCTTAGTCACATCACCTGTAGCAGCTTGGTATTTTTTATAAACAGCTGAGGCAACCGCTGTATGTGGATCCTCAATGTAGGTATCTGTTTGATAAACACGCTTGATTTCTGCTGCTGTTTCCGCTTCAGTCGCATACTCTGCTGCAAAGAGATCCAGAATCTCTGCATCAAAATCTGTCAATTCATACTGACCTTGGTTATTCAAAGCATTCATGAGTTCAGCTGTCTTAACCGCATCATTACCTAAAAGATGGAAAATCAAACGCTCCAAGTTTGAAGAGACCAAGATATCCATAGATGGACTAGTAGTTACCTTAAACTCACGTTTCTTGTCATAGACACGAGTTTTAAAGAAGTCTGTCAAGACATTGTTGTCATTTGAAGCACAGATGAGCTTGCCGACGGGTAGGCCGATTTGTTTAGCGTAGAAAGCAGCCAAGATATTACCGAAGTTTCCTGTCGGTACTGTGAAGTTAACCTTATCACCAGCCTTAATCTCACCAGTTTTAACAAGCTGAGCGTAGGCATACACATAATAGACAATCTGTGGTACCAAACGACCGATATTCATAGAGTTGGCTGATGAAAACTGGAGCTTGTTGGCTGCCAATTTTTCACGAAGAGCCACATCATTGAACATATGTTTCACGTTTGTTTGAGCATCGTCAAAGTTTCCATCGATGGCAATAACATGAGTATTGTCGCCAGTCTGAGTGGTCATTTGCAACTCTTGTACCTTGCTGACACCATCCTTTGGATAAAAGACGATAATCTCAGTACCAGGAACATCCGCGAACCCTGCCATAGCAGCTTTCCCAGTATCACCAGATGTCGCTGTCAAGATGACAATTTTGTTTTCCAAGCCGTGTTTCTTAGCAGCTGTTGTCATAAAGTACGGCAAGATAGACAAGGCCATATCCTTAAAGGCGATGGTTGAGCCGTGGAACAATTCCAAGTTGTATTGGCCATCGAGTTTGACAAGAGGAGCAATTGCTGGTGTATCAAACTTGCTGTCATAGGCATTGGTGATACAGTAGTCCAACTCTTCAGCTGTAAAGTCATCTAAGAAGGCTGACAAGACAAGTTTAGCCACTTCTTGGTAAGAAGCGTCTTTCAATGTGTCAAAATCCAAGTCCACCTTTGGATAGCTCACTGGAGTAAACAAGCCTCCATCTGTTGCCAAGCCTTGCAAAATCGCTTGGCTGGCTGTTACTGTATTGTTCGCATCACGCGTTGATTGATAAACTAATGTCATAAATCTCTATCCTTTATCTATAGTCTCATCCATTATATCATGATTTTTCAGAAAATTCTTCCGTTATGAGAAAATTATACGTCCAATTCTTCTTTCAAAGGCTCTAAATAAGCCATTTCACTCTGACCTCTCACCTCAAGTCCTTGCTCTGCTATCGCTAGTAAGTCTTTAGAGAACTGGACAATACCAGTTTTTTCCTCATTTGTGAGTTTTTTCTTAGAAAACTGTCTTCTCAAAGACTTGTAGTCACGTCCAAATCTCTCAAAGAAAGGTGCTGTTTCTAGGTAAGTTTCAAACTTGTCTAGATTCACCAACAAACCTAGATGAAAGGCTGCTGAAGCAAAGGTGCGGTCCAGCGGTTGCGTACAAACACTACGAAATTCAACCGTCCCTCGTGTTGTTAAGTCCTGAAATTGATAGCTACGGTGAGTTTGGAAGTCCTTCTCTTGAGGAACAAGAAGAGTTTCTTTGCCATTCAGAGTATAGGCAGGAATGTCATCAGTATCCAAATAATCTCTAGCCCGAATCGGAGAAAAATAGTAGGTTTCCCCATCACGTTCTGCTGTAAAAATTGCAGAGCGGTCTAGATAATCAAAGAAATCATCCTCATTTTGAAATAGTTTTGCATTGACACCAACATTTTCTGGATAAATCCCATGCATAGATTCTTCCCAAAAAATATCTCGTGAAATCTTGGTGTCCCAGTCTGCTCCAGAAAACTCAGAATTGGCAAACAGGTAAGCTTTGGCTGCCTCAATCTGGGTGAAAGCATTGATAACACGCAGGTAGTTAGATGTTGAAACATCCAACTGAACTTGACTCCCGCAGATAAAAGCTCCATATTGCGGAAAATCATGCAAATCAGCTCTTTCTTGACGACTTCCCATATGCAGATAATCCATCAGCATCTGGTAGCGTGGATAGGCCACAGGTCGATTGTCATTTTGATCCCAGTTCGGGTGAATCCCCCAACCCTGGATAGCATGGTCCTTTTCTCCTAGTTTTTCTTGGATTACCTTCATATAGGCCTCAAAACGGCCTTCGACCTCTTGGATAGTCTGGGCTCTGCCAAAGGCAAATTCCAAGGTTGTATAAGAAACTTCAAACAAAATCCGATCTTGACTCTTAGGTTCTACAAGTTGAATCGGATTGCCCTCCCAGTCTACCTTTTCAACTTCCATACTGAGAGCATCAACCAAAAAATGCATCAAGTCCTTGCTGACTTCAATATCTGTAGGTTGGCCTTTCGTATGAACGATAGGAAACTCCAACTCAATACCGATATAGAGATCTGGATTTTCTTTGATATTTTTTAAATAGCGGTCTTTTAATAACTGAATTGAAGGGGACATACATACCTCTCACTCTAACTTCTCATACTAGAAAATAAATTACTCTCTATTATACCAAAAACTCCTAGAGATGGATCTTAGAAAATCTGTTTGCAAGCTCGCCCCCCTAGATTTGAGGCCAAACAAGTTCCTATTTATATGAAATTTTATACGAATACGTTAGATATCATTGTTCAAATTTCACAGTCTCATCAACCAGTTAAGCGATTTCATATATTTTTACATAAATCTCCTTGCATTATATTAAATATCGTGATATAATTCACATATAGACAAAAAGAGGGCAGTTCAAATTTGACTTCACTTGAATCACGATTTAAGGCAAGCCCCTTTTCCTCTGCACCTCAACTACTAATCAAGGAGGATAGCTATGAAAGCTGTTGTTGTAAATCCAGAAAGCACTGGTGTTGCTATTGAAGAAAAAGTGCTCCGTCCGCTCGAAACTGGGGAAGCACTTGTTGAAGTTGAGTACTGTGGTGTTTGCCATACAGACCTCCACGTTGCTCATGGTGACTTTGGAAAAGTTCCAGGACGTGTTCTCGGTCACGAAGGGATTGGTATCGTAAAAGAAATCGCTCCTGATGTTAAGAGTCTAAAAGTTGGTGACCGTGTCAGCGTAGCTTGGTTCTTTGAAGGCTGTGGCATGTGTGAATATTGTACAACCGGACGCGAAACCCTTTGCCGTACAGTAAAAAATGCTGGCTACTCAGTTGATGGTGGTATGGCAGAACAATGTATCGTAACTGCAGATTATGCCGTTAAGGTTCCAGAAGGTCTCGATCCAGCCCAAGCTTCTTCAATCACTTGTGCCGGTGTTACTACCTACAAGGCTATCAAAGAAGCAAAAGTTGAGCCAGGCCAATGGGTTGTACTCTATGGTGCCGGAGGACTTGGTAACTTAGCTGTTCAATACGCTAAAAAAGTATTCAACGCTCACGTTATCGCAGTAGATATTAACAACGATAAACTTGCTCTAGCTAAAGAAGTCGGTGCTGACATCGTGATTAATGGTCTTGAAGTCGAAGATGTTCCAGGCCTTATCAAAGAAAAAACAAACGGTGGTGCTCACTCAGCTGTCGTAACAGCTGTATCAAAAGTTGCCTTCAACCAAGCAGTTGACTCTGTTCGTGCAGGTGGTCGTGTAGTAGCTGTCGGACTCCCTTCAGAAATGATGGATCTAAGTATCGTTAAAACAGTTCTTGACGGTATTCAGGTCATCGGTTCCCTTGTTGGTACACGTAAAGATTTAGAAGAAGCTTTCCAATTTGGTGCTGAAGGTCTCGTTGTTCCAATTGTTCAAAAACGGCCTGTCGAAGATGCCATTGCTGTCTTTGATGAAATGGCTGCTGGTACCATCCAAGGTCGCATGGTTCTAGACTTTACTCATTAAGATAGATAATAAAACAAAAAAAGAATCAGGTTTATCACCTGATTCTTTTGGCTCTTTGTCAAATAGTGTTGATGAAGAACCTAATGAAAAAAGAATCCAACAAAAATTGGACTACCTGTCTCCGGTTGAATACCGAAGACGGTAGCCCTAGGGTGTTTTTATTAAATTCTCACTTTTTGGGGTCAGTCCCTAAGCCTGATAGTAGTTTCTTGTTCATACTATTCCCCTTTAGTCATTTACTACTTTGAGTCCTAAACTATTGGCAGCCTCTTCTGCCTTTGATCCCTTAGGTGTATGGATTTCTACATTCTTATTTGAATTTTCTGGGAAGTAAAATAAGTCTGTTATTTCAATTACACTTTCAGGTATTGTGATCGATTTGATTGATGGTGTGTCTGAAAATACCAATTGACCAATTGATTTTGTTCCTTCTGGAAATACAACAGACTCTAGAGAACTTGCTCCTAAAAATGCGTGATCATCAACAGTTTCTAATGATGTTCCTAAATAAATGTACTTCAATGCTTTATCTTGACCAAAAGATGACTCTCCAACATATCTTACTGTATCTGGTAAGACGATTGCTTCACATTTTTCAAGATTTGCCATACCACGCTGTGCAATCGCTATAACAGGTTTACCATTAATGGTTTTTGGTACACGAACAACCTTGTCGTCAGAAGTACAACTATAGATTGCGTATCCTTCTTGCCACTCTTCATATGTGAAGTACTTTTCATCTGTCTCTGGGAAGTCTTTGAAGTTCTTCTCTGTTACTTCAGAGTTATTTGTTGTGGTATTTTTTGTTTCTATTGTAGAAGTACTTGTTGTGGTATTTTGTTTTGACTCCTTAGGTCCGCATCCTACTAAACCTGATAAGAGTACTGCTGCACATAAGCCTGATAATAGTTTCTTGTTCATTATTTCTCCTCCTAATATTTTATGAATATATTAATACCTATATGTTATAAGATGTAGATATTCTTGCTAATATCAAATATTTCTATTTAATCTTCCTATAAATATACGAATGTTAATATATTAATATCTTTAAGTATTTATAACTATAGTTCCTTAATTTTCCCAGTAAAAAACGAAAGGCACCACAAGTTATTTATATGTTTTCTTTAAACGATTCATGTACTTCTGTCGCAACTTCTCGCCCGTCTTTAATTGCGGTTGCGATAGATTGAGGACCTAAATATGCATCACCTGTTATTATTTATTTCTATTGTATTCTGATGTTGACCGAAAGTCAAATTTTTACCTTTCATCTAGAACACTAAAGTCTACTTTTGTTCAATTGCTGCAACGACAAGATCACATGGAATAATATGTTCACTACCTGCCACTTCATGCGTTAATCTTCTTCCACTTTCATCTGATTCACCAAGTTCCATTGTAATAACCTTTACACCAGTTACTTTCCCACTCTCATCACGCAATACTTCTTTAATATTCTCTAAGAAATGGAATGTAACACCTTCATTGTGTGCATCTTTGATTTAATGGATGTTGGCCTTTTTGTATACACTAAAATAGGGTTGGTGGAAAATTTCCATCAACCCTAAAAATTATAGAACCACACAAAACGCTGACCAGAGATGGTCAGGGTTTTGTATTTCAAAAATTATTCTGTAAATTCTATAGTTACTTTTACTTCAGAATCCATTGAAGAAAATATTGTTTTATAATAATTGATTGCAGATTCTTTAATTTCACTCTTAAATTTATCTAAATACTCTGCTTGTTTATCACTAGAAAGTTGGTTTGTGACCAATTTCCCAGTATCAACATCTTCTGTAGTCCCACTTAATAACTCTCCATGACTATCATATAAATCATAAGGATTATCTTTTGAAAGTTCAACACCAATTACTTCCAATTTTGGAACAATAACCTTATATTCTTTTTCGCTTATTTGTTCAACCTTTACACTACTTTTAATTCCAAATTTAGCGTTATAATTTAAAATTACTAATGCTGCTTTTTTAGAGAACGGCACATCAAACCCAAAAACTTGAGTTGTTTTTGTTTCAGAAATAATTTCATTAATTCCCGCATTCAAAAATACAACTTCATTCACTTTTTCAATACTTTCGATATTAATTGACGATTTGACTTCTGATTTATGTTCCTTAGGTAAGAAAAATAGCACTCCAATAGCTATAATAGCTATTAATACCAGATTCAATAGAACACTAAACTTATTAAATTTCTTCTTTAATATAGACAAGATAAAAAAACCTCACTTTAAATAATCTATCTAAATTTTACACATTCTAAAGAAAACAGTCAATATTTTTTCGTACTATCTTCTAAAATTAATTGTGCCTATTAAAAATGAAATTAGTTTGTTGCATTTGATTATATTTTTTGAACACCAAATCCATTTAAAATTGAGTGCTATTTTGAGCACTAAAAAAGGGCTCTTTGTCAAATAGTGTTGATGAAGAAATTTAGGAAGGGATTAAGCAACTAATTGTTGCTTAATTCCTTTTTGTTTTGGGCCAAACATTTTTGTTATTAAAATAATCCTATTTCTAAAATAGTAATAGTTTCTAAAGCCGTAGGCATTTCTTTTAAGCACTTTTATTTTATTGTTTATTCCTTCAATAGGGCCATTTGTTCTAGTTGGATACTCACAAGTATTTTGAATATATGGCAAGTAAGTCATAAGAGTCTTTAATACTCTTTTTAAACCAGGAGATAGGTCTAATTGCGTAGCTGCTTCAATCGTTTCCTTGAATTCTATATAATCTCTATCCTGTATACATTCACGAGGTGAATGTACAACCTCATAATCATTTTTTAGAGATGGATTGTTTTCTAAGATATAATCTACGATTCCTTTACTTGTTATGAAGCTTTCAAAAAGCTTATAACGATTATATTTATAGTTCTGAAGTTCATTAGGGTTCTTTAAAATTAACTTCCAATAATGTTTTAACTTTCGATATAATTTAGGATTTTTATAACGATGCTGATTCATGACACGTACCCGAGTTCGATTTAATTCTCTATTTAAGGCTTGTACGATGTGAAAAGGATCAATGATAATTTTAGCGTTAGGAAACATTTCTTTTATTAATTGAATGTACGGTAAGTACATGTCGATTGAGATAGTTTTTACCTTTAATCTTGTCTTAGTCTCAAAACGATGAAAATATTGTTTTAAACTGTAAGATTTTCTATCACGTACAACATCGACCAGCTTGTGTGTAGTGCTATCACAAATAATGAAGCTCATATTACTATCGGAAGCTTTGACGGATTTAAATTCATTAAAACACAAATGTTCAGGGAAATCATGTAATGGTTTAATCGTTAATAATCGTGCTGTATCATCTATGATACGTCTTACAGTATGAACTGAAACATTTGATTCTTTTGAGATATATATTTCAGATACTGTTTCACTTATTTTTGCCTTAATTTCATTTTTTAATCGTTTCGAAATATGACAATGTTTTTCTACAATGCGACTAGTATCTGCAGTAAATGAAGAACCACATTCTCTACAGAGAAATCTCTGATTTCGTAGATTTAAGTAGGCTGGAAGGCCTGAAACAGAACAGAGAGTGATACGAGAAGTTTTCGTCCCGTTTTTAACTATATTGTTATTTTGGCTAACGCACCCACAAACGGCACAAAATTCTGGTTTATGCGTATATGTAGCTGAATAAAATAAAGATTTTCTATTTTTTAATATCTTCTCTTGAACATTATTATCCCAAATAATGTTTTTATCTTTGATTTGTAGTGTAGCTTCTAGTATATTGTTCATATGGTCATCATTCTTTTGTTTTAGGTTTAGGCGCTTTTAATATAATGGATGTTGGCCTTTTTGTATACACTAAAATAGGGTTGGTGGAAAATTTCCACCAACCCTAAAAATTATAGAAACATTCTTTTTATATCTCATTTATTCTGCCAAGGCACCCATTGGATCCCATGGTGCAAGGACGATTGGTTCTGCTTCGTAAGCAGCTCGTTCTTCTGCTGTTAGTAATTCCTTACGAACAACAATTTGGTAAGTGTATTCGTCCATCCAAGCATCTGAAGCAACAAAGTAACCATCGGTACCAACCTTGTCTCCCCATGAGTTTTCAACTTTCCACTTAGTTGATTTGCCATTTTCATCCAAATCAACACCTGTCAAGACCATAGCATGAGTCATCAAGCTTTCGCTGTAGTCCAAACGTCCAGCCTTGTCTTGAGTAAGTTGAATGTCCATGCTTGATTCAAAGTCATAAACATCTGTCGCAAGGATTCCTGCTTTACGGTTGCTGAGTTGGCCGACATCTGAACCAAACCAAACAGTTTCTCCTGTTTGCATTTGAGCAATCGCCAATTCTTTCAAGCGTTCCATGGGTACGTTAATGTAACGAACCGCACGGCTACCAACGACATTTCCCAACATCTCAACTGTGTATGATTTACCGTAAGGTTTATCAGCAGTTGGAGCATTGATGACAGAAACGTAGTCTTCTAGTGGAAGATCGACATATTTCTTGTAAAACTCTTGTGGAGTGATGCCTTTTTCGCTTTGGTAGTTATTGTCTTTATCACGATAAGCAAAGTCAAATTTACGCGGTGGGAGGCCTAGTGACATTGCAAGGAAGTTAAAGATTTCTTGCAAGAGATCTTCTTTCTTAGTCTGAACAGTCGCTTGATCCGCACCTGAAGCTAATAGATCTCGCAAGATTTGAGCATCTTGACGAAGCAATTTGTTAAGGATTGCATTGAGCTCACGGCTACTGCTAGATGAGATAGATTCAGGATACACTGATTTAGGTACGACACCATATTTTTCAAAAAGAGCTACTACCATATCCCATTGTCCACCATCTTGTTGAGGTGTTTGAAGAAGGAAGCTAACCTTGCGGCTCGTCAATTCTTGATCAGCAGTTGCAATCACTTGCTCCAAGAACCAGTTAGATTTTTCATACTTGTCCCAGAAGAAGGTGTGGGCTTGTGACAATTCAAAGTTTTCAAGTTTGTATTGAGAGATGAGTTTGTGGCGGAAAGTGTTGAGAGCCGCAAACATCCAGCATCTACCAGAAGCTTTCTGGTTAGTAACCTTATCCTTTGTCAAATCAAGTGAGAAAACTGGTGTGTTGTCGACATGGCTTTGACGACGCTCTAGGGCTGCAAAAATACCGTTATGGCTAGCAGCATTTTCGATAGCTTGGTATTTTACATTTGCTTCATAGTTAGCAAATAATTTATCTGTAAATGATTCTTGAATCGCGTTCATAAAATCCTCCTTTTTTCTTACTGTCTATTATAACTCTTTTCACAAAGGAAGCAACCAAAAACTGAAAAAGGCAGGGACATTTTCCCTACCTTTTCCGATTATCCAGTTTATTGAACACTTTCAAGCAAGCCTTCTAGTTCTTCCTTGGTCAAACGACGCCATTCTCCACGTTTCAAATTTTCATCCAAGGTCAAAGTTCCCATGGTTAAACGTTGCAAGTCCACAACTTCCTTGCCACAGTAAGCTACCATCCGTTTGACCTGGTGGAATTTCCCTTCTGCAATGGTCACTCGAACCAGGCTTTCTTCCTTTTCCGTATCAATAGACACAAGCTCCAGCTTGGCAGGCTGACAGGTAAAGTCCTTGAGCGGAATTCCTTGCGCAAATGTCTCAATGTCTTCATCCGTCATGATTCCATTGACTTGCGCCAGATAAGTCTTATCCACATGACGTTTTGGTGAAAGAAGAGCATGAGCCAGCTTGCCATCATTGGTCAAGAGCAAGAGTCCATGCGTATCGATATCCAAGCGCCCTACTGGGAAAACTTCCTTGGCACGTGCATAGTCATCCAACAAATCCAAGACTGTCTTGTGTTTAGGATCTTCGGTTGCTGAGATAACTCCTTGGGGCTTGTTCATCATGTAGTAGACAAACTCCTCGTAGTCTAGCTTTTCCCCGTCAAAACAAATTTCGTCCGTATCTTCATCAATTTGTAGCTTGGCAGACTTTTCTTTCTTGCCATTGACCATCACGCGCCCAGTTTTTAGAAAGTTTTTGACCTCAGTCCGACTCCCAACAGCGCAGGAAACTAAAAATTTATCTAATCTCATAGGGCTATTATATCATGAAAAAGCATAGACTTAGAACAAAAAAAGCCGCCTAATTGGGCGACTTAATTTTTTTATAGGGAGATTATTATGAAAAAGTTTTAGGAGTATAAGTTAAGGTCTTCTTAACTTATGAGATAAGTATACAGCTCCTATCTTAAAGTTTCCTTAAGTATTTTTAAATGTGAGATTTTTCCATTTTTCTCGCCAATTTTTCTTGGATAAACGCTTTTGATAGAGCTTCATCCGGTCTTCATTTTCTAAGAAATGAGGAGTTGGACGAACTTGAAAGTTCAAAATATCCTCCAAACCATAAGGCGCAAAGAGCTCTAAAGTTGCGTCAGCTTGCAAGCGAAGCCCTACTGCCGTACAACGTTCTGGATACTTACTCATGGCATCGCAGGAATTTCTATACGGAGGCGTATGGGGACTATGTTGATGCATATAGACTTGATTTTTCAGCTCCCACTGATACTGGGGGAAGTCCTCTCTCAACTTACTTTCTATGGCTAGCGTTTCTTCGTAACTGACATCTGGATCAAAGAAAATCACATCCACATCTGTTTCACGGTCAAAAGCTGGTTTATCTGACAAGAGATTCCAGATAAAATTTCGAACCGAACCTGCCGCCAACCAGGAATCTTTCAACTCCAGATCTCGGATGATGGTCAGAATAGCCATCATGTCAGGATTTTCTCTAACACTATCTAGTATTTCTTGCTTATTTTTCATTGTACTCATACCCTAAATGTTCATAAGCCTTAGCTGTCGCGACCCGTCCTGAACGAGTTCGCATGATAAAGCCTTTCTGGATCAGGTAAGGTTCGTACATATCCTCTACCGTCTCACGCTCTTCAGCGATATTAACCGAAAGAGTGCCTAGACCGACAGGGCCGCCGCCATACATCTCAATCATGGTGCGAAGGATTTTCTGGTCCACATAGTCCAAGCCTTCATGATCTACATCCAGCATAGTCAAAGCCTTATCTGTAATGATATCATCAATCAAGCCATCCCCCATAATCTGCGCAAAGTCACGCACGCGCTTGAGGAGACGATTAGCGATACGAGGAGTTCCACGACTGCGTAAAGCTAACTCAGATGCAGCTTCATGGGTAATTTCCATCTCAAAGATATCTGCCGTCCGCTCGACAATCTCTGTCAAATCAGCATGGGTATAATATTCCATGTGACCTGTAATCCCAAAACGGGCACGAAGAGGATTCGAAAGCATCCCCGCACGAGTTGTCGCCCCAATCAAGGTAAAAGGTGGCAAATCTAGATGGACACTACGGCTAGCTTCTCCCGCACCAATCATGATGTCAATGTAGAAGTCTTCCATGGCGCTGTAAAGTACCTCTTCTACCGACATGGGCAAGCGATGAATCTCATCGATAAAGAGGACATCTCCAGGCTCCAAGTCATTTAAAATGGCTACCAAATCACCCGCTTTTTCGATGACAGGGCCAGATGTCTGCTTGAGATTAACTCCCAATTCATTGGCAATGACAAAAGCCATGGTCGTTTTCCCAAGACCTGGAGGGCCAAACAAAAGAACATGGTCCAGCGCCTCATCACGCATTTTTGCTGCTTCGATAAAGATTTGAAGCTGATCTTTGACCTTGTCCTGACCGATATATTCACGTAAATATTGGGGACGGAGGGTACGTTCTACCAACTCCTCATCACCCATGATTTCATTATCTAAAATTCTACTCATGTTCCTATTATAGCAAAAATCCAGCCCACAAACAAAAAAGCCACCTGATTTAGTGGCTTCTTTAGGGAGATTATTATGAAAAAGAAAAGTTTAGGATTTTTATTAAATAAAGTTAGGAGGTCTTTACTTAATAACTATATGATACAAGAGAAGACTTAAAATTAACTTAAGATAAAATAATTATTTTATTTTTTTCGATCCACCCAAATCATTCCTGTGCAATCATAAGTAGATAAGGTTTCAAAACCCAAGGAACGGTAAAATCCCAAGGTTTTTTCTGTCTGTTCGGTCGCTAGTTGGACTTGATAGGCATCTTTGAAATCCCCTAAAGCTTCTTTCATCAAGTCGCTACCAATCCCTTGGCGCTGATAGCTAGGCAAAACAATCAAATCTTGAACAAAGACCGATGAAAAACCATCTCCAACCAGACGCACTAAACCAACGATTTCCTCACCATCACGGGCAAGATAAGTCGCTAGCGAATGAGACAAGGCCTGCTCCAACATTTGTGGCTGATTGGTATAGTTTGTCCAACCAACTGCCTGATAGAGATGTAAAACGTCATCAATTGTAACAGAGGATTCTTTTGTAATCTTAATCATAACAAACCTTCCTAACATTCTCGTAGAGATTTAATCTGTTGTCCATTTTCATCAAAATTATCCGGACGCAACCATGCTTCAAAACGAGCCTTAATCCTTGGCCAGTCCTTATCAATCATGGACAACCAATCCGTATCTCTGGTGCGACCTTTATAGATAACAGCTTGGCGGAAGGTTCCTTCATAGACAAAGCCCAAACGTTCTGCTGCTTTCCTAGATGGAAGATTGAGGGCGTCGCACTTCCACTCATAGCGGCGATAGTTGAGTTCTTCAAAGACATAACGAGCTAGCAAATAGTGGGCTTCTGTTCCCATCCTGGTCTGTTTGAGAGCCGGAGAAAAGGTCACTGCTCCAACTTCAATGACGCGATTGACTTGGTCAATGCGCATAAGAGAAAATGTTCCCAAGGCCTTACCAGTTGTCTTGTCTATAATCGCATAGTAAAAACGGTCCTTACGAGCCAGCATCTGATTTAAAAGGCTGACCAGTTCCTCCCCATCTGCCACTGATTCCTGAAAAAGGTAGGTCCACATCTCACGAGGACTATCTGGGCCATAGACAGCTAATAAATCCTCTGCATGCTTTTCCACCGATAGAGCTTCTATAATCGTATATCGCCCTTCTAACCGTACAAGTGAAGGCAAAACTCCAGGTGTATCATCTACAGGTTCACCAATCATCTGACCGTATTCATTTACTGGCATAGCTTTCTCCTTGTCTCCCACTTATAAGTTTAAAGATGTGAATAGTATATCACATCTCACAGGTAATCTACAAAAAATCCTCCAGAACTTAGCTCTGAAGGACTTTTAAATTTATTTCGTTACGATATTTACAAGCTTATTAGGTACACTAATCACTTTCACGATTTCTTTGCCGTCAATCTCTGCTTTGACTTTTTCGTCAGAGAGAGCAATTTCTTGCAATTCTTCGCGAGAAAGGTCTTTTGCGACCATGAGTTTGGCACGGACTTTTCCTTTGATTTGGACGACGATTTCAATTTCATCTTCAACCAATTTGCTTTCGTCCCATGTTGGCCAAGCTACGTAAGAGATAGACTCACCTGTTGCTGCCACTGTTTGCCAGATCTCTTCTGCCAAGTGAGGCGCAAATGGGGCGATCAATTGGATAAAGCCTTTGGCGTAGTCTACATAGAGTTTGTCTTCCTTGTTAGCAGCGTTAACAAAGACCATGAGCTGGGCAATGGCTGTGTTGAATTTCATAGACTCGATTTGCTCTGTGACAGCTTTAACGGTTTCGTTATAAACCTTGTCTAGAGCACCATTGTTTTCCGCAACGATTTCTTTACTTGTGATCAAACGGTACACACGGTCAAGGAACTTACGACTTCCTTCCAGACCTTCTTCTGACCAAGCGATCGAAGCATCGAGTGGCCCCATGAACATTTCATAGACACGAAGGGTATCAGCACCGTATTGTTCCACCACATCGTCTGGGTTGACCACGTTCTTGAGTGATTTAGACATCTTGGCTGGTGCTTGCTCCAATTCTTCCCCTGTTTCCACATGGAAGAAGGAACCGTCACGTTTTTCAACCTTGTCAGTCGCCACAAGAGCACCGCGATGGTCACGGTAACTTGTGCCCAAAATCATTCCTTGGTTAAAGAGTTTTTGGAACGGTTCTTTAGTCGGTACAACACCGATATCATAGAGGAATTTGTGCCAGAAACGAGCGTAAAGCAAGTGAAGCACGGCATGTTCTGCACCACCCACGTAAATATCTACTGGCAACCATTGTTTGAGGAGGTCCTCATCGGCCAATTTCTCTGTGTTATGTGGATCGATATAGCGGAGGTAGTACCAGCTTGAACCTGCCCATTGTGGCATCGTATTGGTCTCGCGACGACCTTTGACGCCATCTTCACGAGTCACTTCCAGCCAGTCTGTCAGGTTAGCTAATGGGCTTTCCCCAGTACCTGAAGGGCGGATGTCCTTGGTTACTGGCAGTACAAGTGGCAATTCACTTTCTGGAACGGCTGTTGAAGTCCCGTCTTCCCAATGAATGATTGGAATTGGTTCACCCCAGTAACGTTGACGGCTAAAGAGCCAATCGCGGAGACGGTAAGTCACCTTCTCTTGGCCACAGCCTTTTTCTTCCAACCAAGCTACAATCTTGGCAATAGCATCTTCTTTGTTAAGACCGTTCAAGAAGTCTGAGTTGACGTGAAGACCATCTTCTGTGTAAGCAGCCTCTTCAACGTTTCCACCTTCAAGCACTTCTACGATTGGAAGACCAAACTGTTTGGCAAATTCCCAGTCACGTTGGTCGTGGGCAGGTACGGCCATTACCGCACCTGTACCATAGCTAGCGAGAACGTAGTCGGCAATCCAGATTGGAATTTCTTTACCATTGACAGGGTTGATGGCATAAGCACCCGTCCAAACCCCTGTTTTTTCCTTGGCAAGGTCTGTACGAGCCAAGTCTGATTTCAAGCTAGCTTGGTGTTTGTAGTCTGCTACGGCTTCAGCTTGTTCAGGACTTGTGATGGCATCTACTAGTTCATGCTCAGGTGCCAAAACAGTGAAGGTCGCACCAAAGAGGGTATCCGGACGTGTCGTAAAGACGGTGAATTCCTTGTCTGTCCCTTTTACTTTGAAAGTTACGTTAGCACCAGTTGATTTCCCAATCCAGTTGCGTTGCATGTCCTTGATAGACTCTGGCCAGTCAAGGTCATCCAAGTCATTGAGCAAGCGCTCTGCATAGGCAGTAATTTTAAGCATCCATTGTCGCATTGGTTTGCGGACAACTGGATAGCCACCACGCTCAGATGTTCCATCTGGAAGAACTTCTTCGTTGGCAATGGCTGTTCCCAATTCTTCCACCCAGTTTACTGGCACTTCAGCTTCATAGGCCAAGCCTTTTTCATAAAGTTTGGTGAAGATCCATTGCGTCCATTTATAGTAGTTTGGATCTGTTGTATTTACCTCACGGTCCCAGTCGTATGAGAATCCAAGCGCGTTGATTTGGCGTTTGAAGTTAGCAATGTTTTCCGCTGTAAATTCCGCTGGGTCATTTCCTGTATCCATAGCATATTGCTCTGCAGGCAAACCAAAGGCATCCCATCCCATTGGGTGAAGAACGTTGTAGCCTTGGGCACGTTTGAAACGGCTGAGGATATCGGTCGCTGTATAGCCTTCTGGGTGTCCTACGTGCAGACCTGCTCCAGATGGATAAGGGAACATATCCAATGCATAAAACTTAGGTTTTGAAGCGTCTGTTCCTGTCTTAAATGTGTGATTGTCAGCCCAGTGTTTCTGCCACTTAGGCTCGATTTCTTTATGATTGTAAAAACTCATGCTGTCTCTCCAATTTTCGTGATGCTCCTATTATACCATTTTTAAGGGAAATATTGTTTCTCTTTTCGTGTTTTTTATCGTTTTGCCGTTTGAACACTAAACTATTTTACAAATAAATTCTAAAAATTCTCCAATATATATAATTTACCATTCAAACAATTCTTAATAAATAATATTAATGCAAGTTAGGGCTTTTTATGGTAGAATATAGGAAAGTGCTTTCTCAGAAGGAGGGGAAAATGAACAAACAAACCATCGCTGTTTTAGGGCCTGGTTCTTGGGGTACTGCTCTGTCACAAGTTTTAAATGACAATGAACACGAAGTACGTATCTGGGGAAATATTCCTGACCAAATTGACGAAATCAATACACAACATACCAACAAACGCTATTTTAAGGATACTGTATTAGACGAAAAGATTGTTGCCTACCATGATTTAGCAGAAGTCTTGAAGGGCGTTGACGCTGTCTTGTTCGTAGTTCCAACTAAGGTGACAAGATTGGTAGCTCAACAGGTAGCTACTGTTCTTGATCATAAAGTGGTTATTATGCATGCTTCAAAAGGTCTCGAGCCAAATAGTCACAAACGTCTTTCAACCATTCTTGAAGAAGAAATCCCTGAAGAGTTCCGCAGTGAAATTGTGGTTGTATCTGGTCCTAGTCACGCAGAAGAAACAATCGTCCGTGACATTACCTTGATTACAGCCGCATCTAAGGATTTAGAGACAGCTCAGTATGTTCAGACACTCTTTAGTAACCACTACTTCCGTCTTTATACCAATACAGATGTGATCGGAGTGGAAACGGCTGGTGCTCTTAAAAATATCATCGCTGTTGGTGCAGGGGCCCTTCATGGACTTGGCTTTGGTGATAATGCTAAGGCGGCGATTATCACGCGCGGGCTTGCGGAAATTACTCGTCTGGGGGTTAAACTTGGAGCAAATCCATTAACTTACAGTGGTCTTTCTGGAGTTGGGGATTTAATCGTTACAGGAACTTCTGTCCACTCACGTAACTGGCGAGCAGGTGATGCTCTTGGGCGTGGTGAAGCCTTGGCAGATATCGAAGCAAATATGGGAATGGTCATCGAAGGAATTTCAACAACCAAAGCTGCTTACGAATTGGCGCAAGAGCTTGGAGTCTATATGCCTATTACCCAGGCTATTTACCAAGTTATTTATGAAAATGTTAATATTAAGGATGCTGTTTCTGAACTCATGAGTAACGAGTTCAAGGCAGAAAACGAGTGGTCATAATCACCGTTAGAAAGGATGCTCATGAAGCAAAAAGTTAGAAAAGCTGTTATCCCTGCTGCGGGACTTGGAACTCGTTTCCTACCAGCAACCAAAGCCTTGGCAAAAGAAATGTTGCCAATCGTGGATAAGCCAACCATTCAATTCATCGTTGAAGAAGCTCTCAAGTCTGGAATTGAGGACATTCTTGTTGTAACAGGGAAGTCAAAACGTTCTATCGAAGACCACTTTGACTCAAACTTTGAACTAGAATACAACCTTAAGGAAAAAGGAAAAACAGATCTTTTGAAACTAGTCGATGAAACAACTGGTATGCGCCTTCACTTCATCCGTCAGACACACCCACGTGGCCTCGGAGATGCCGTTTTACAAGCCAAAGCATTCGTTGGGAATGAACCTTTTGTGGTGATGCTCGGAGATGACCTCATGGATATCACTGATGAAAATGCTGTCCCATTGACTAAGCAACTTATGAATGATTATGAAGAGACTCACGCTTCTACCATCGCTGTAATGCCTGTACCACACGAAGAAGTCTCTGCCTATGGTGTTATCGCGCCTCAAGGTGAAGGAAAAGATGGACTTTATAGCGTTGAAACCTTCGTTGAAAAACCAGCACCTGAGGACGCACCAAGTGATTTAGCGATCATCGGTCGTTACCTCCTCACACCAGAGATTTTTGGTATTCTTGAAAATCAAACGCCTGGTGCCGGAAATGAAATCCAGCTAACAGACGCTATTGATACCCTCAACAAAACTCAACGTGTATTTGCTCGTGAATTCAAGGGGGCTCGTTATGATGTTGGAGACAAGTTTGGCTTTATGAAAACTTCAATCGATTACGCACTTAGACATCCTCAAGTCAAAGATGACTTGAAAACTTATTTGATTAACCTTGGGAAAGAACTCTCAGGAGAAAAATAAGCCCCTAAACCAGGTTGAAAATACCTGGTTTTTTTGTTGCCCAAACACCTCCAAAGCTAGTCCAAGCCTAATTTCTTGCAATCATTGCTTTTATGGTATAATAATAAGGAGTGAGGAAAGAAATGAAGAATAAATTATTATCTATGAAAGAAAAAGGACTGGCCTTACTGGAGTCCCTTAAAACAAAGCTAAAAAATATACATTTAGGAAAAAAAGGTCCTAAAAATTCTAAAAAGAAAAAGCAAACCAAAACGAATATTTGGACTATCTTTGCTAATATCTTACTGGGAATCAAGGCAACCTTTAATACCCTATTCATCATCGCCTTTCTTGGTGGACTTTTAGGTACTGGGGTTGTTTTCGGTTATGCTGTATCTCTATTTGACAAAGTGACCGTCCCTCAAACAGAAGATTTAGTCAAACAAGTGAACGATATTTCATCCATTTCTGAGATTCGCTATGCTGATGGTTCCATGATTGGCGCTATTGAGAGCGACCTCCTTCGGACTTCTGTCGCATCGGATGCTATTTCAGACAATCTCAAGCAGGCTATCGTTGCGACTGAGGATGAACATTTCGCAGAACACAATGGAGTCGTTCCTAAAGCGGTTATTCGTGCTAGTCTAGGAAACTTTATCGGGCTTGGTTCTTCTAGTGGAGGTTCTACACTAACACAGCAGCTCATCAAGCAACAAGTGGTTGGTGATGCTCCTACACTAACCCGTAAAGCTACTGAAATCGTGGATGCCTTGGCCTTAGAGAGAGCAATGAGCAAGGACGAAATCTTGACAACCTATCTCAATGTCGCTCCATTTGGTCGTAACAATAAAGGGCAAAATATCGCAGGAGCTCAACAAGCAGCCAAGGGTATTTTCGGTGTTGATGCCTATCAGCTAACGATACCTCAAGCAGCCTTCATAGCAGGCTTGCCACAAAGTCCTATCTCTTACTCACCTTATGAATCTACGGGAGAAATGAAGAGTGAAGAAGATATGGCACTTGGTATCAAACGTTCCAAAGATGTTCTATACAATATGTACAGAACAGGGGTCCTCAGTCAGGAAGATTACGAAACCTATAAAGCATACGACATCAAACAAGATTTCTTACCAGCTGAAAGTGTAAACGTAACTTCTAGGGGCTATCTCTACTTTACTGCTCTCGATGAAGCAACTAACCTCATGTATGACTACTTGGTACAAAAAGACAACGTCTCTGCCCAAGAACTCAAAAACGAGTCCATCCAAAAATCCTATCGTGAATTAGCTGAAAAAGAGATTCAAAATGGTGGTTACCGTATCACAACTACAATCGACAAAGCTATCCATACTGCTATGCAAGATGCAGTGGCCAACTATGGCTATCTAGTTGATGATAATACCGGTCAACCTGAAGTCGGAAATGTTTTGATGGATAATCAAACGGGAGCTATCTTAGGATTTGTCGGTGGCCGCGATTACCAAAGTAATCAAAATAACCACGCTTTTGATACAAAACGATCTCCAGCTTCGACTACCAAACCTATCTTAGCCTATGGTATTGCTATTGACCAAGGATTAATGGGAAGTGCTAGCATCCTATCAAACTATCCAACTAACTTTGCCAACGGAACTCCAATCATGCACGTCAACAGTCCAGGGACAGCTATGGTAAACCTTAAGGAAGCTCTAAATTATTCCTGGAATATCCCAGCCTACTGGACTTATCGTATGCTTCGTGAAAAAGGAGTCGATGTCCGCTCCTACATGGAAAAAATGGGTTATGAAATCCCAGAATACGGTATTGAAAGTCTTCCTATGGGAGGAGGAATTGAAGTCACTGTAGCTCAGCATACTAACGGATATCAGACCTTAGCTAATAATGGTGTCTACCATAAAAAATACATGATTTCGAAAATCGAAAAAACCAACGGTGAGGTTATCTACGAGCATAAAGACGAACCTGTGCAGGTCTACTCTAAAGCGACCGCAACCATTATGCAGAGTCTGCTGAGAGATGTACTTTCATCCCGAGTCACGACAAGCTTCCAAAGTGATCTTTATGGCATAAATCCCAGTCTAGCAAGTGCTGATTGGATTGGGAAAACTGGTACAACAAATGAAGAAGCCGATATGTGGCTCATGCTTTCAACTCCACGGTTGACCCTTGGTGGCTGGGTTGGTCACGATGATAACAGTTCGTTAGCCAAAGGCGCATACTATCGTAATGCTAAGTATATGGCTCACCTCGTAAACGCTATTCAACAAGCTTCTCCTTCCGCTTGGGGTTCTGAACGCTTTACCCTTGATTCGAGTGTCACCTCTTCTCAAGTCCTTAAGTCGACTGGACAGAAGCCTGGCAAGGTCACTATCAACGGTAAAGAGATTGAAGTAACTGGAGAAACTGTAACCAGTTATTGGGCGAATCAAGCTGGCGCTCCAACGACTACTTATAAATTTGCTATCGGTGGTAGTGATGCTGATTACCAAAATGCTTGGAATACTATTTTGGGAAGTTTACCAAAATCATCTAATTCCAACAATAACAACTCAAACAACAATAGCAATAACAATAATAATCGAAACAATAATCGAAATAATAGCAACAACAGTAATAACGGTAATAGTAATAATAACAATAATAATAGCAGCAATAATAACAATATTACCAACGGAAGTAATGACTCTTCGTCAAATAGACTTCAACGCTAAATTTCTTACCGATAGGAGAGCGAGAAATTATGATTCTCACTCTCTTTTTTCTTTTTATCATTCATGGTACAATAGCTTCATGAATCAATATCAAAAGAATATTTTTAAGGGGACCATCTACTCCCTCCTATCTGGACTAATATGGGGTATTTGTGGCATTTTAGGAGAATTCTTCTTTACCCATTATCAAGTCTCCTCCGGTTGGATTACTTCTATGCGATTAAGTATTGCAGGTGGTTTCGTACTTATCTTTTCTAGCTTTAAGTTCCGCTCACAGTTATTCAACCTTTGGAGAAATCGTAACAACTATCTGCCTTTTCTGGCATATGCTATCTTAGGAATCTTCTCTGTCCAGTATTTCTTTTATCTCTGTGTAGAATACTCTAATGCGACAACGGCAACCATCCTACAATTTATCAGTCCTGTCTTCATTCTTATCTACAACCGCATCGTCTACAAGAAAAAGGCTTCTAAAAAAGCAATCTTCTATGTTTTGACGGCTATGCTTGGGGTCTTTTTGATGGCCACCAAAGGCGATTTGTCTAAGTTATCCATCACCCCTCTAGCCTTGTTGACAGGACTTCTCAGTGCGCTAGGCGTTATGTTTAATGTCATTTTGCCCCAGCCATTTGCTCGAAAATATGGTTTCGTTCCCACTGTTGGTTGGGGAATGCTGCTTGCTGGACTCTTTAGTAATTTTCTCTACCCTGTTTATAGAATAAGCTTTCAGCTTGATTGGGTAAGCATCTTGATTTGTTTGACCATTGCCTTTTTTGGAACAGCCTTTGCCTTCTTCCTATCCATGAAGGCTGTCTCACTCGTTTCCCCATTGGTGGTATCAGTGGTCAGTGCAAGCGAACCTTTATCATCGGCGATTCTAAGCGTTCTGTTTCTAGGTTTAGTCTTGGATGGCTATCTGCTATTAGCTATGATTTTGATTATTATTCCAATGGTCTTCTTATCCATCGAAGAATCAAAGGATAAAATGAAAGAAACTTCTTTTAACACTTAAGGCTTCAATTTTGAAGCCTTTTTTGGTAGAATAGTATGCATTATAAAGAGTGAGGAGACCCCTATGACTGCTACAAAAATGAATGCACAAGAAATTATCCAATTTATCGCCAATGCTGAGAAAAAGACCAGTGTAAAAGTAACCTTTGAAGGACAACTTGCTGGATCTATCCCTGCTTCTGTTACCAAGCTTGGAAATGTTCTCTTTGGAGATTGGAAAGATATCGCTCCACTTCTTGAAGGACTTACAGAAAACAAGGACTATGTTGTTGAACAAGACGCTCGCAATTCAGCTGTACCTCTCCTTGATAAGCGCAATATCAATGCTCGTATCGAACCAGGCGCTATCATCCGTGACCAGGTTGAAATTGGTGACAATGCTGTTATCATGATGGGAGCTGTTATCAACATCGGTGCTGAAATCGGTGCTGGCACTATGATTGATATGGGAGCTATTCTAGGTGGCCGCGCTATTGTCGGTAAAAATAGTCATGTCGGTGCCGGTGCTGTTCTTGCAGGTGTGATCGAGCCCGCTAGTGCTGAGCCTGTTCGTGTCGGTGACAATGTACTCATCGGTGCTAATGCTGTGGTCATCGAGGGTGTTCAAATCGGTAGCGGTTCTGTTGTTGCGGCAGGTGCCATCGTCACTCAAGATGTACCAGAAAATGTTGTGGTAGCTGGTGTTCCAGCTCGTGTTATCAAAGAAATCGATAGCCAAACCCAACAAAAAACAGCGCTAGAAGATGCGCTTCGCACCTTGTAATGAGTAACAGAGGCGGAAACCTTTCCAGCCTCTTTATCGTATCAATAGAAAGAAATTAGATATGTTAGATTTGATTCAAACTCGACGCGATCTTCACCAAATTCCTGAGATTGGCTTAGAAGAATTCAAGACTCACGCTTATTTGCTCAATGTCATTGAGAAATTAACAGCTGGCAAGGATTTTGTTCAGATTCGTACCTGGCGAACTGGTATTTTAGTTTACTTACAAGGAAGTCAGCCAGAACGTACCATCGGTTGGCGGACAGACATTGATGGCCTCCCAATTGTTGAACAAACAGGCCTTCCTTTTGCCTCTCAACATCCAGACCGCATGCATGCTTGTGGGCATGATTTTCATATGACCATTGCCCTTGGAAGTCTCGAACGTGCTTTAGAAAAACAACCAAAAAACAACCTCCTCTTTCTCTTTCAACCTGCGGAAGAAAATGAGGCCGGCGGCATGCTCATGTATGAAGATGATGCCTTTGGTGACTGGTTGCCTGACCAATTCTATGGTCTTCATGTTCGTCCAGACTTAAAAGTTGGACAGATTGCGACCAATACCCATACACTCTTTGCAGGAACATGCGAAGTTAAGATTCGCTTTCAGGGTAAAGGGGGACACGCTGCCTTTCCACATGAAGCAAACGATGCTCTGGTTGCAGCTAGCTATTTTGTGACTCAAGTCCAGTCAGTTGTCAGCCGTAACGTCGATCCTATCGAGGGAGCTGTCGTCACTTTTGGTGTTTTTCAAGCTGGTACAACCAATAATGTCATCGCTGATACAGCCTTCTTGCATGGAACCATCCGAGCTCTTACACATAGTATGAGTCTCTTGGTTCAGAAACGTGTCAAAGCCATCGCTGAGGGCGTGGCTGCTGCTTTTGATATAGATGTAGAGATTGAACTCAAGCAGGGAGGTTATTTACCAGTTGAAAACAACCCTGAACTAGCCCGAGAATTGATGACCTTCTTTGATGAAAAAGAGGAAATTGAACTCATCGATATTGCGCCTGCCATGACAGGGGAGGACTTTGGTTATCTTCTCTCTAAGGTTCCCGGCGTCATGTTCTGGCTAGGTATTGATAGTCCCTATGCCCTTCATCATCCAAAGATGAGTCCTAAGGAAGAAGCTCTGGCTATCGGTGTCGATGCCGTATCAAGCTTCTTAGCCAAGAAAGCTGCGGAGTAAACTATGAAAAAAATCCTACGCAAGCAGGTCTTACAAGAACTCAAATCCCTATCTGCAGAAGAAAAGCGAAACATGAACGATTGGATTACCAATCAGCTCCTTCAACATCCTTTTTACAAAGAAGCAAATACAATCGCCACTTATCTGTCTTTTCCCCATGAATTTCAGACAGCTAGACTCATTGAACAGGCTCAAAAAGATGGGAAAACCATCCTCATCCCCAAAACCTATCCACATGGGAAAATGGACTTTGTTCTATATGAACCAGAGAAACTCGAAAGAAATTCTTTTGGACTTCTTGAACCTCAAGGAGAGTTTACAATCCTTGAATCTTCTCAGATTGACCTAATTCATGTTCCTGGTTTGGCATTCAATCCTTCTGGCTATCGGGTTGGGTATGGTGGTGGCTACTATGACAGATATTTGAGCCATTATTCTGGAAACTCCATCAGCACACTTTATCCATGTCAGATTCAGGAATTCCATCCTGAATCACACGATATTCCCGTTAAGGAGGTACTCATCTATGAAAGAGATTTTTGATCGTCGTTATCCTGTCACGAGCTTCTTTCTTCTTGTGACAACCCTGGTTTTTGTCATCATGTTTTTAACCAGTGGTTTCAACTACACCAGTGCAGCGACCTTGTATCAGTTTGGTGCTATTTACCCTCCTGCCATAAAGGCCATGCCTGAACAAATCTGGCGCCTGTTTTCAGCAATCTTTGTCCACATTGGCTTGCAGCACTTTTTAGTCAACATGCTATCCCTCTACTTTTTGGGGCGTCAGATGGAGGACATCTTTGGTTCCAAACAATTTTTCTTTATCTATCTCTTATCAGGGATGATGGGGAATCTCTTTGTTTTGGTCTTTAGTCCTAATGCCATCTCAGCTGGAGCCTCAACTGCCCTTTACGGCATGTTCGCTTCTATTGTCGTTCTTCGGTATGCTTCACGCAATCCCTACCTGCAACAGCTTGGGCAATCCTATCTCTCCCTCTTAGTCATCAACCTAGTAGGTAGTGTCTTAATCCCTGGCATCAGCCTTGCGGGGCATGTGGGTGGAGCTGTTGGTGGCGCATTACTGGCTATCGTCTTCCCAGTCCGAGGAGAACGAAAGATATACAGCCCAGTCCAACGTGGTCTTGCAACCCTAGCTTTCATCGCTTTATCAGCCCTACTACTTTTTATCGGATTACTTTAAAACAAAGAAAAACCATTGGAATCTCTCTCAGAGAGCTTTATTTCCAATGGTTTTTTTAAATCTATTTGAAAAGTTGCTTAAAACCCATTATTGTCACTGAGTTCTTTGAACCAGTGGCCTGATTTTTTCAAGAGGCGTTCTTGCGTTTCTAAGTCAAGCTCGACTAAACCATAACGGTTTTTATAGCTATTGAGCCATGACCAGCAGTCGATAAAGGTCCAGATCAAGTAGCCTTTACAGTTGGCACCATCTTCGATAGCACGATGAAGTTCACGCAGGTGCCCTTTGACAAAGTCGATACGATAATCATCTTGAATCATACCGTTTTCCCGGAATTTATCTTCACCTTCAACACCCATACCATTCTCGGTCAACATCCACTCGATGTTGCCATAGTTTTCCTTGATGTTTTGAGCGATATGATAAATCCCTTGCTCATAGATTTCCCAACCACGGTGGGGATTAATCTTACGACCTGGCATGACATAAGGCTCATAGAAATGCTCTGGCAAGAGTGGACTATCCGGGTGCTTAGCAAAACGTGGCGCCATAACACGCAAGGGTTGGTAGTAATTGACTCCAAGAAAGTCTACTGTATGTTGGCGAATGAGTTCCAATTCTTCTGCTGTAGCATCTGGCAGCAAATCATGCTCAGCTAAAATTTTCACTAGTTCTTCTGGATAAGTTCCCAAGACTGATGGATCTAAGAAAGATTGCGCTTGAAAGAGATCTGCTATACGAGCAGCTTTCACATCCGCAGGATGTTGACTACGTGGATAAGCTGGTGTCAAGTTGAGGACAATCCCAATCTTAGAATTTGGCAGAATTTCGTGACAAGCCTTAACTGCAAGAGTGCTTGCCAGTTGAGTGTTATAGGCTACCTGAACCGCAGCTTTGGCATCCACCTTATGTGGATAATGAGCATCATAGAAATAGCCAAACTCAACAGGTACGATCGGCTCATTGAAGGTAATCCACTGATCTACCAAGTCACCATAGGTCTCAAAACAAAAACGAGCATAGTCTTCGTAAGCCTTGATGGTCGCCTTATTTTCCCAACCATCGCCATCTTCTTGAAGGGCAAAAGGCAAGTCAAAATGGTAGAGATTGACTAAGAGACGGATGCCCTTAGCCTTAATCGCTTCAAAGACCTGACGGTAGAAAGCCACACCTTGAGGATTGACTTCTCCACGACCCTGCGGGAAAATACGAGACCACTGGATAGAAGTCCGAAAGGCTGTGTGACCTGTTTCTAACAACAGTTCGATATCTTTTTCCCAATTTTCATAAAAGGTCGATGTTTTGTCTAGTCCAATCCCATTATAGAAGCGATTGGGCTCTACTTGGTACCAATAATCCCAGAGATTATCTCCCTTGCCGTCACCAGGTACTCGTCCTTCTGTCTGTGGTCCAGAAGTTGAGGAACCCCAGACAAAATCCTTTGGAAATTTTAGCATAGCTCTACCTCTTTATTTACTCATTTTAACTTTATTTTATCTCATTATAAAGAAAAAACAAGGCAAAAACTAGTTACATTTTTGTCTTGTTTTTCTTCTGATTATAGATTTATTTATTTGTGAGAATTTCAAGGGTTTCAAGCAGATTATCTGCGTGAACTTCGATCGTATCTCCTGTCGCCTTGATCTTGACTTCTACGATACCATCAGCTGCTTTCTTCCCAACAGTGATACGGATTGGAAGACCAATCAAATCGCTATCGCTGAATTTAACACCGACACGTTCGTTACGGTCATCTGTCAAGACTTCGTAGCCTTTATTAACCAAAGCTTCTTCGATACGATTTGTCAATGCAAGACTTGCTTCATCCTTGACATTCACTGGAATCAAGTGCACATCAAATGGCGCCAATTCTTTAGGGAAGTTGATTCCCCAAGCGTAACGGTATTCACCTTTTGGAGTTTTATTTACAAAGAGGCGAGCGTGTTGCTCCATAACCGCTGAAAGGAGACGGCTTACACCGATACCATAGCACCCCATGATGATTGGCACAGCACGACCATTTTCATCCAAGACATCTGCTCCCATACTTGCTGAGTAACGAGTTCCAAGTTTAAAGATGTGACCAATCTCGATACCACGGGCAAAGTTGAGAATACCTTTTCCATCTGGAGAAATTTCACCTTCACGAACTTCACGGATATCGACATACTCGGCAGTGAAGTCACGACCTGGGTTGACACCAGTCAAGTGGTAGCCATCTTCGTTAGCACCAGCAACAGCATTGCGGCTATCTTGGACCTTGCGGTCTGCGATAATCTTGACATTTTCTGGAAGATTGACTGGGCCAAGTGAACCAAAGTCCGCTCCCAACAATTCTTTCACTTCTTCCTCAGTTGCAGGCTCCAAGAAGTCTGCACCAAGGTAGTTTTTCAATTTGACTTCATTGAGTTGGTCATTGCCAACGAGTAGGGCAACAACTGGCTCCTCGTCTGCGATATAAACCAAGGTCTTGATGGTTGCTTCTTCTGAAACATTTAGGAAGGCTGCTACTTCATCAATCGATTTGACACCTGGTGTTTCCACGCGAGCCACTTGATCTTCAGTCACAACACGGTTGCTTGGTTTGTACTCGTTGGTTGCCATTTCCAAGTTGGCTGCATAGCTTGATTCGCTTGAGTAGGCAATGGTATCTTCACCAGAAACCATCCATTTCAGCAATTCTGCCTTGATTTCTTCTTGCACTTCAGACGGAATCTCGTCAAATGATGCGACAGATTTATCCAATACCACCCAACGATCAAGGTCTGTACGAGCAGGTGTGATGGCCATAAACTCTTGGCTATCCTTACCACCCATGGCTCCACCGTCACCGATGATAGCTTTAAAGTCCAAGCCACTACGAGTGAAGATACGCTCATAGGCTGCCTTATACTCATCATAGGTTACATCCAAACTATCGTAGTTAGCGTGGAAGCTGTAACCATCTTTCATGATGAACTCACGAGTACGAAGAAGTCCATTACGCGGACGTTTTTCGTCACGGTATTTAGGTTGGATTTGGTAGAGATTCAGTGGCAATTGCTTGTAAGACTTGACAGAATCACGGACAATAGCTGTAAAGGTTTCTTCATGAGTTGGACCCAAGATAAAGTCTGACTTCTCACGATTTTTCAATTTGTACAAGTCTTCACCGTAAGTTTCATAACGGCCAGACTCACGCCACAGGTCCGCACTGAGAAGGGCTGGAGCCAACATCTCAACGGCACCCATCTTGTCAAATTCCTGGCGCATGATCTTCTTAGCTTTTTCGATAACACGGTTAGCAAGTGGTAGGTAAGAATAAACACCTGCCGATACTTGACGAACATAACCAGCACGCAACATAAGAGCGTGGCTGATAACTTGAGCATCGCTTGGCATTTCGCGAAGCGTTGGAATAAGCATTTTACTTTGTTTCATATTTTTCCTCTAATTCTTAAAAGAAGGTACGCATGATGTCGTTCCAAGTCACGGCGATCATCAAGACAACCATAATCACAACTCCAACTAGAGTAACATAGGTTTCAATTTCTTGTTTCAATGGTTTGCGACGAATAGCTTCAATAATATTGAGCACGATTTTCCCACCATCAAGTGCCGGGATAGGAATCAAGTTGAAAATCCCGATATTGATGGAAATCATAGCCAAGAAGAACAAAACATTCTCAAGACCATTTTTAGCAGCATCACTACTTGCCTTAAAGATAGCAACAGGTCCACCCAATTTATTCAAGTCAGGCTGGAAAATCAAGCTCTTCAAGGCGTTGAGAATTCGTAAAGCCGAGTCAGCAGCAGAGGTGAATCCACCTACAAACATAGACCAGATATCTGATTTGAGTCTCGGTTGAACACCTAGAATATAGCGACCTTGGTTTTCCTCAGGGGTCACACTGACTTGTTTTTCAGTTCCATTTTCAGAGACTGTTACATCCAATACAGGTGCTGTTTTATCCTTGGTCTCTACTTCAACTGCCTGAATCAAATCTTGCCAGTTACTAATTTTGTGTGAACCGACTTTAGTGATTTGGGCCGTATTTTCAACACCGACCTTTGCAATCGCGCTATCAGGGATGATACTAAAGTTATTACTTTGTGTATCACGAACACCACCCTGCATGAAAATCAAAATCCAGAAGACGATAACTCCCAGGATAAAGTTATTCATGGGGCCTGCAAAGTTGGTAATCAATTTGCCCCAGACAGTCGCATTCTGGTATTGAACATCTAGCGGAGCGATACGAACTTCTGTTCCATCAGCTTCCACGATAGTTGCATCATGGTCTACGGAGAAAGTTTTTTCCTCTTCTAAGACCAGACCTGTGATAAAAAGTTTATCCTCAAAGTCAAACTGGGTTACTTGCATCGGAAGAGCCGTTTGGTCTACCTTCTTACCAGAAAGATTGATGCGCTTCACCTTGCCATCTTCGGCTAAGGTCAAACTAACAGGAGTTCCTGTCTTAATCTCTGTAGTATCTTCACCCCAACCTGCCATGCGGACATAACCACCAAGTGGTAGGAGACGAATCGTGTAAGCAGTCCCGTCTTTCCCGATATGGGCAAAGATTTTCGGACCCATACCAATGGCAAATTCACGAACCAAAATTCCAGACTTCTTAGCAAAGTAGAAATGTCCGAACTCGTGAACCACCACGATAATTCCAAAAACAAGGATAAAGGTTAATAATCCTAACATTTAATATCTGTTCACCTTTCCTTAAAATAAGCCGAATAGGTGCATAATAGGGAAAACAGCCAACATAGAGTCAAAGCGATCCAGCACCCCACCATGTCCAGGGATAAAGAATCCTGAATCCTTGACTCCAAAATGGCGTTTCATGGCACTTTCAATCAAGTCACCCAATTGACCTGCAATACTAAAGAAAATAGCAAAGAGCGTCATTTTGTAAATACCATAAGGAAGGGCAACTGTACTATCCACTAACATAAAGATGAGTGTAACAAGCATAGCTGCTACAATACCACCAAAAGCTCCTTCGACTGATTTGTTAGGAGAAACTCTTGGAGCCAATCTTCTCTTGCCGAAATTCATTCCTATGAGATAAGCACCACTATCTGTTGCCCATACGATACAGAGGGCCAAGAGCGCTTTATCCAAACCTGCGATTCGAGCATCGACTAAAGCGTTGAAGCCAAAACCAACATAGAAACTCATGGCAATCGGGTATACAGCGTCCTCAATGGTGTAATTCTTGCTAAAAACAGTGCAACCTAACATGATAAAAATCACAACACCATATGCGACAACATTCCCATCTACAGGTAAAAATGTCAAGTAGTTTTCTAGGGGGATTGTCAGTGCAAAAGTTGCTAACAAGGTCAGCAAGCCCTCAGGGGTCATGGTATTTAACCCTTTCATCTGAAGCAACTCATGAACCCCTAGCATGGCTAGAAGTCCCATAGCAATCTGTAACCAAAGCCCACCAATCACCAAGAGCGGGATAAAGATTGCTAATGCCAGAGCGGCAAATATGGTTCTCTTTAATAAATCCTTTTTCATAACTTTTCCTAAACTCCTCCAAATCGACGATTGCGGCGGTTAAACTCTGCAATAGCCTCCTTCAAGGCTTGCTCATCGAAATCCGGCCACAAGACATCTGTGAAATAAAGTTCACTATAAGCTGCTTGCCAAGGCAAGAAATTACTCAAACGAAGCTCGCCACTAGTTCGGATGATTAAGTCTGGGTCGCGCAAGGTTTTCGGCAAATGTCCAGTGAAGAGGTACTCCCCAATCAACTCTTCTGTAATATCACCTGGATTCACCTTAGCATCCAAAACATCCTGAGCAATCAACTTGACTGCTTGTGTAATTTCAGCTCGTCCACCGTAATTAAGGGCAAAATTGAGAATCAAACCAGTATTCAACTTGGTCAACTCTTCTGCCTTTTTCAAAGCTTCGAAAGTTTGTTTAGGCAAACGATCAGTCTCCCCAATCATTTGGATCTTCATGTTCTTCTGGTGCAATTCGGGGACATATTTATCATAAAATTCAACAGGCAAGTTCATGATAAACTTGACTTCCTGGTCTGGCCGTGTCCAGTTTTCAGTCGAGAAGGCATAAACAGTCATAGCCTTGACACCCATATCGCTAGCAGCAATCGCTACCGTTCTCAAAGCATCCATCCCAGCCTTATGACCAAAGACACGCGGTTGCATCCGTTTTTTAGCCCAACGACCATTGCCATCCATGATAACTCCGATATGCGCTGGCACTACTACTGGTGTTTCTGTTACTTTATCTTTTTTTAAAAATCCAAACATGATTGTATTCCTATTCAAAAATCTATCGTTTCATTATACCATATTTTTCGCTTTTCTTCTATCATATTCTCTTATTCTAAGGCGGAATTCCCTATAGAACTCCTATCTTTCTAAACTAACAAGCCTTGCATTTCACAGAGAAAGTTGGTACAATAAAACATAAAGATTTATCCTTGTTCAATCACAAGGGTTTTTTATTGAAAGGATCTTACCATGTCAAAGAAACTACAACGTAAAAAACAATTAAGAAATAGCCTTCGTCGTTCAGGTGCGTTTTCAAGTGCTGTGAATAAAGTTGTCGAAGAAACAAAGAAGGTCGTTAAACATGCAGAGCACGCAGCAAGTGAGGCAGGAAAAGCTGTCTCTAAGCAAGTAGAAAAAGCTGTAGAAGCAACTAAAGAGCAAGCCCACAAGCTTACAACTTCTGTTGAAGATTTCGCAGCTGACCTAGGCGGACTTCCACTTGACCGTGCTAAAACTTTCTACGATGAAGGGATCAAATCTGCTGCTGACTTCAAAAACTGGACAGAAAATGAACTCCTTGCTTTGAAAGGAATCGGTCCAGCTACAATCAAGAAATTAAAAGAAAACGGCATCAAGTTCAAGTAATCTTTCTTGTTCCTTGCATTTCCGTCAAAAACTTGTTAAAATATAGCCATTAGAGGTGTTTTGAGTCCCACATTTTACAGAAAGTGGCGGAGCTGAGAAGTCCACAAATGTGTCAAAACTGGTTGCTAATGGATGAAAATGAAATAATAATGTCTTTTTGTTTTAAAGACGAGAGTTGCGGGCTCTGCCCGAAATTGGGTGGTACCGCGGATAAACACATTCGTCCCTGTCAGATTAATGACAGGGGCGATTTTTTTGTAGAAAGCGAGGGAGGAAAATGACAAGAGCTGAACTGCCAGAACGAATAGAGACTGAGCGACTCGTTTTAAGAGTCCGTACTGTGGCCGATGCTGAGGCTATCCATGCCTACGCTAGTCTGCCAGAGGTTTCTTACCCAGCAGGTTTTCCACCCGTCAAGACCTTGGAAGATGAAATCTATTACTTAGAACACATCCTTCCTGAGCGCAATCAAAAAGACAATCTCCCTGCTGGCTATGGAATTGTGGTCAAAGGGACTGATAAGATCATCGGCTCAGTTGATTTCAACCATCGCCACGAAGACGATGTACTGGAGATTGGCTATATCTTGCACCCAGATTATTGGGGCCGCGGTTATGTACCAGAAGCAGCTCGTACCTTGATTGATCTAGGTTTTAAAGATTTAGGACTTCACAAGATAGAACTGGTCTGCTTTGGATACAATGTCCAAAGTCAACGCGTCGCTGAAAAACTCGGTTTCACTCTTGAAGCTCGCATAAGAGACCGCAAAGATGCTCAAGGCAACCGCTGTGATGATTTGAGATACGGCTTGCTGAAGAGTGAGTGGGAGACTCAAGGTCAACATTAAAAATAGAATTAATTAGAAAGGACAAACACATGTCTAAAGAACTTTCACCTAAATACAATCCAGCCGAGGTTGAGGCTGGTCGTTACCAAAAATGGCTTGATGAAGATGTTTTCAAGCCTTCTGGCGATAAAAAGGCTAAGCCTTATTCAATCGTGATTCCACCACCAAACGTAACTGGTAAACTCCACCTCGGTCACGCTTGGGATACGACTTTGCAAGATATCATCATCCGTCAAAAACGGATGCAAGGCTTTGATACTCTTTGGCTTCCTGGTATGGACCACGCGGGGATTGCGACTCAGGCTAAGGTTGAGGAGCGCTTGCGTGGTGAGGGTATTTCCCGTTATGACCTGGGTCGTGAGAAATTCCTCGATAAGGTTTGGGAATGGAAAGACGAATACGCCACTACCATCAAGGAACAATGGGGCAAGATGGGGCTCTCTGTAGACTACTCTCGTGAGCGTTTCACTCTTGACGAGGGTTTGTCAAAAGCGGTTCGTAAGGTCTTCGTGGACCTTTACAAGAAAGGCTGGATCTACCGTGGTGAGTTTATCATCAACTGGGACCCAGCAGCTCGTACAGCCCTTTCTGATATCGAAGTGATTCACAAGGACGTCGAAGGTGCCTTCTACCACATGAACTACATGCTAGAAGACGGTTCACGCGCCCTTGAAGTTGCTACAACTCGTCCAGAGACTATGTTTGGGGACGTTGCCGTTGCGGTCAATCCAGAAGACCCACGCTACAAGGACTTGATTGGTCAAAACGTCATCCTTCCAATCGCTAATAAATTGATTCCAATCGTTGCCGACGAGCACGCAGATCCTGAGTTTGGGACTGGTGTTGTGAAAATCACTCCTGCCCACGATCCAAACGACTTCTTAGTTGGTCAACGTCACAACTTGCCACAAGTCAATGTTATGAACGACGACGGAACTATGAACGACTTGGCTTTCGAATTTGCAGGCATGGACCGTTTTGAAGCTCGTAAGGCAGTCGTTGCTAAATTGGAAGAAATCGGTGCCCTCGTTAAAATCGAAAAACGTGTCCACAGTGTTGGTCACTCAGAACGTACAGGTGTTGTGGTCGAGCCACGCTTGTCTACTCAATGGTTCGTCAAGATGGACCAATTGGCTAAGAATGCTATTGCCAACCAAGACACAGAGGACAAGGTAGAATTCTACCCACCTCGTTTCAACGATACCTTCCTCCAATGGATGGAAAATGTCCATGACTGGGTAATCTCTCGTCAGCTCTGGTGGGGTCACCAAATCCCTGCTTGGTACAATGCTGAGGGTGAAATGTATGTCGGTGAAGAAGCTCCGGAAGGTGACGGATGGACTCAAGACGAAGATGTTTTGGATACGTGGTTCAGTTCTGCCCTTTGGCCATTCTCAACCATGGGCTGGCCGGATGTCGACTCTGAAGACTTCAAACGCTACTTCCCAACTTCAACCTTGGTAACAGGTTATGACATCATCTTCTTCTGGGTGTCTCGTATGATCTTCCAATCATTGGAATTCACTGGCCGTCAACCATTCCAAAATGTCCTTATCCATGGTCTTATCCGTGATGAGCAAGGACGCAAGATGTCTAAATCTCTCGGAAACGGTATTGACCCAATGGATGTTATCGAGAAATACGGTGCCGATGCCCTTCGTTGGTTCCTTTCAAACGGTTCTGCACCAGGGCAAGACGTGCGCTTCTCTTATGAGAAAATGGATGCTTCATGGAACTTCATTAACAAGATCTGGAACATCTCTCGCTACATCCTCATGAACAATGAAGGTTTGACCCTTGAGCAAGCTACTGCCAATGTGGAAAAAGTTGTTAACAAGGAAGCTGGAAATGTCACAGACCGCTGGATTCTCCACAACCTCAATGAAACTATCGGCAAAGTCAATGAAAACTTTGATAAGTTTGAATTTGGTGTGGCTGGACACATCCTCTACAACTTCATCTGGGATGAGTTTGCGGACTGGTACGTTGAGTTGACTAAGGAAGTCCTTTATAGCGATAACGAAGAAGAGAAAGTTATCACACGTTCTGTTCTCCTTTACACTTTAGACAAGATCCTTCGTCTCCTCCACCCAATCATGCCATTCGTGACAGAGGAAATCTTTGGACAAATCTCAGAAGGCTCTATCGTCACAGCTGCATACCCAACTGTCAACCCAGCCTTTGAAGACCTTGCTGCTCACACGGGTGTCGAAAGCCTCAAAGACTTGATCCGTGCTGTTCGTAATGCGCGTGCTGAAGTAAATGTTGCACCAAGCAAGCCAATCACCATCCTTGTGAAGACAAGTGATAGCGACTTGGAAGCCTTCTTTAACAGCAATGTCAACTACATCAAACGCTTCACAAATCCAGAACACTTGGAAATCGCATCAAACATCCCTGCACCTGAACTTGCAATGTCAAGCGTCATCACAGGAGCAGAAATCTACTTACCACTGGCAGACCTCCTCAATGTCGAAGAAGAATTGGCTCGCCTCGACAAGGAACTCGCTAAATGGCAAAAAGAACTGGACATGGTTGGTAAGAAGCTCTCTAACGAACGCTTCGTAGCCAACGCCAAACCAGAAGTCGTCCAAAAAGAACGCGACAAACAAGCCGACTACCAAGCAAAATACGACGCAACCGTAGCACGTATTGATGAGATGAACAAGTTGGTGAAATAAACATTAAAAAATCTCTTAGATTCATTTCTAAGAGATTTTTTCTTACTTCTCACCTCACAACCAGCCTTCTTCTTCGGCAGTTTTGGCTGCTTCGGTTCGGTTGCTGGCGCCTAGTTTGGAGAGGATATTGGTCATGTAATTACGGACGGTGCCGTTTGAGAGGTAAAGCTTGTCAGCAATCTCTTGGTTGGAGAGGCCTTGGGCAACTCCATGTAAAACAGCGACTTCTTGTTCGGTCAAGGGATTGGGATGGGTCATCATGACTTCCATGAGCTCTGGAGAATACTCCTTACGTCCCTCTAACACAGTATGTAGGGTTTGCATGAGTTCGGCAATGCTTCGCTCTTTCAAGACATAGGCATCGACTCCTGCTTTGACCGCTCGTTCAAAATAACCTGGGCGTTTAAAGGTCGTAACGATAACCACCTTGGTTTCAGGCACTTCTTGTTTGATCCACTCGAGTGCTTCGAGTCCTGTCTTGACTGGCATTTCGACGTCAAGGATGGCAATATCTACTGCTTCTTTCTCCAAAATTTCGATAGCTTCGGCTCCATTTTTTGCCTGCAAGACAGTCTCCACATCTGGCTGAAAACTTAAGAGCTGGCACATGGCATCTCTCAGCATACTTTGGTCTTCTGCGACTAATACTTTCATCTACTTTCTCTCCTTATAAGGCAGATGCACGCGCACCTCTGTTGGATGTTTCAAACTGACCAGCTCTACTTGACCTGAGAAGGCTGCAACACGATCTCGGACTGTATGGAGTTCATTTCCTTTTACAGTTGCAAAACCTTTCCCATCATCTCTGACCGTCAATAGCAATTCCTGATCTGTACGTTCCAGTTTTAGATAGGCTTTTTCAGCACTGGCATGTTTGATGATATTGGTCGCCAGTTCTAACAAAATCATAGCAGCCGTCGACTCCACATCCTGGGTCAGGCTAGCCTTGTCCAATTGATTGTCAACCTCAACCTCAATTCCAGCAATCTCCAGCATCTTTTTGACAGTTTCAATCTCTGATGCTAAAGTCCGTGATTTCAGATTTTCCACGATGGTACGCACTTCATTCATGGAATCTTTGCTGATCTGGTGAATTTCTTTTAATTCCTTCTCCACCTGTGGATAGGCCTGCATCTGAAATAACTGCAGGGCCAGATCTGTCTTGACACTCAGCATGGCAAAGGTATGTCCCAGACTATCATGCAAATCCTGACCGATACGACTGCGTTCATTTTCAGCTAGCAATAGATTTATCTGGGCATTTTGCTTGGCCTGAGCTTCTTTCAAATCCTCGACAATGCGAATCCGAACCAAGCCCAATGTCATCAAATCGACAAAAGTAAGAATCCCAAGCTCAAAGGCTACAGCCTCAGTTTCGACTGACTGAAACATCATGAGTTGTCCAACAACAAGAACTTGAGCAAGGAGAAAAGTCCAGACATGAAGAGAACGTAGGCTACGAACTCTAAAATGATAAATCAAAAGATTAGCAAGGAAAAAGAAGAACCACACATAGTTCCCATAAATAAAGGCGGTATTTCCAGCCACATAAGCTAACATGATGAACCAAAAAAGCCAGGATAAACGCTGACTCTTGGTGGTTAAAACGCCTAAGTAAGCCACCACAAATAGAATATCAACTAATAGATGCCAGCTAGGAATTTCCCCAACCACTGCAGAGAGGATAGGGAAAACCATAAAAATCAAACTGGCCCAAAACATATAGTGTATGCTTTTTAGTCTTTCAAGCATTAAGCATTCTCCTTATGACCTTGAAGGTAAATAGTCAAACCAAACAAAACTGCTGAAAAAACAAGTAGATAAACTGTGGCTGATAAATTGATGCCACCCTCGTTTAAGAAGGTCTTGAGCAACTCCATCAACTGATAGGTTGGCAGACACTTACCGATTGCTTGCATCCAGTCTGGAAATAAAGTGATGGGCATCCAGAGTCCGCCTAAAACAGCCAATCCTAGATAGAGAAGATTGCCCACGACAGACATCAGCTGACTAGACGGTAAGAGTGTCAGGATCAAGCCAAGCGCTACAAAAGCTACACTTCCCGCAATCAGCAAGAGCGCAGCCCCAATCCAGCTTCCTAAAGGCATATCCACACCTCTGACCAAGTGCCCAACTGAGAAAACAACCAGGATTGAAACCAAATAATCAACTATCATACTTGTTATCTTTGATAGATAATATTCTACCATATTTACTGGAGTATGGCGTAATGTTTTCTGCCAGTTGTTGATTTTATCGGTATGTAAAACAACTGGGAATGAAAAGATAGCTGTCGACATCATGGAAAAGGCCGTCATGGAGATGAGGTAGTCGCGCATAAAATTAGCCGGCCCACCTGGTGTATCCTGGTACATGCCTGAAAAGAATAAATAGAAGGCCGTCGGCATCCCTACGGATAATAGATAATAGACTAGTTGTCGTTTGGTCAATAGAAATTCAATCTTGTTTAGTGCGATCCATCGTTTCATCTTAGTCATCTCCCTTTTGTGTTTCTTCAAAGATTGTATCTAGCAAGCTACGGTTATTGACTTCAATTTCTTGTATCCTACAGCCTGCCTGGACTAACAGTTCCCAGAAAGCATCTGCTTCGCGTGTAACTACTTGCAGGGCATCTTGTTTTTGTGACCAGTTTTCAACCAAGTTAGACTGTTCGACGACTTCCTTGTAAGCTAGAGGTAGGATGAAGTGCTTTTCAATCTCCTCACTGCGCATGGCTAGAGGTGTCGTATCACGAATCAACTCTCCCTTATTTAAGACCAAAATCCGGTCCGCTGTATGCTCTACTTCCTCAATATAATGAGACGAATAGAGAATGGTGACCCCCTGCGCTTTTAAGTCTTGGACAATTTCCCAAAAACGTTGACGGGTTGAAGTATCCATGGCCGCAGTTGGCTCATCTAAAAAGACAAGCTTTGGTCGGCCAATCAAGGTCAAGACAAATGAAAAGAGACGCTTTTGCCCACCTGACAATTTTTCTGCTAATTGTTCTTTTTGCTGCTTGTCAAACTGCAATAGTTGATCAATCTCCTGATTGTTCAAGGGATTTGGATAAATGCTTTGAAAGAAAGCAATCAACTCTTTAACCTTTAATTTCTGAACAATAACATTTTCTTGAGGGAGGTAGCCTCTAATATAGTCTAACTGAGAACTCGTCACTGGCAAGCCTTGGATGGATACTTGACCGCTGGTGACCAATTTATCTCCAAGCAAACAGTCCAAGAGTGTAGTCTTTCCGGCACCATTTGGCCCAATCAAGGCGACGCATTCGCCCTCTGCTACCTCAAAGGAAATATCCTTCAAAATAGCCTTGCCCTTGATGCTTTTATTTAGGCTTTCTACCTTAATCATGTTCATGATATTCTCCTTTCAACCACTCCTTCCCCATCGGAAAGGCGATAAAAATCATAAATCCTAGACCCCAGGCACCACGAATGACTTGGTGAAGGAAGGCTTGGTCAAACCACCCTGTAAACATTTCGACCAACCATACCACTAGTGATAGTGCAATAAAAAGATAGAGAATCGCTTTTTTCATTTTTCAAACTCCTTTTTCACATCTGAGACCAATTTTAAACCTTCTCGGATCAACCAAGACATCATACCAAATCCTGCAAATAACTCCCAAGGAAAATGATAGAAGCCTTCGTCCAATCCTGAAAACATGAGATAAGTCATGACTCCTGCTGCTACTAAACTCATTGCGACAATTACTTTATGTTTCATTTTTTCTTCCTCCATTTGATACATCTATTATAATTCTTTGAAGGTTGTGTCACTAGAAGCTTCTGTCATGAGGAAATATGACAAATGTCACAAAAAAAGAAAGTTGATTTCTCAACTTTCTTTTTCTTATTATTTAATCTTTATTCCACACTGAAAAGATATGGGTAAACTGGTTGTTGACCTTGGTGAATTTCTACTTCGACATCTTCGAATTCTTCTGCGATTTCTTGGGCGATTTGGTTAGCCAATTCTTCACTTCCATCTTCTCCGACATAGAAAGTTACGATTTCACTGTCTTCATCCAACATGTGTTTCAAAGTTTCAGTCAAGGTTTGGTGCATATCAGGATTTGACACGAGGATCTTCCCATCTACCATACCAAGATTGTCATTTTCATGGATTTCTAAGCCATCGATAGTTGTATCACGAACGGCTGTTGTTACACTACCACTGATAACATCGCCAAGGGCTGCAGTCATGCGTTCTTGGTTTTCTTCGATTGATTTGCTTGGATCAAAGGCAAGAAGACTAGTCAATCCTTGAGGAATTGTACGAGCTTCTACCACAACAGCTGGTTGTTCCAATACTTCAGCTGCAGATTGAGCTGCCATGAAGATATTTTTGTTGTTTGGCAAGAAGATGATATTGCGAGCATTGACTTTCTCAACAGCCTTGATAAAGTCTTCTGTAGAAGGGTTCATGGTTTGTCCACCTTCGATGACATAGTCTACACCTTGTGCACGGAAGATGTCTGCCAAGCCTTGTCCAGCTACTACTGCGATAAGAGCATATTCTTTTTCTTCAGCTGGCTTGCTGACTTGAGCTTCTTCTTTTTCTACTTGCGCTTCGTGTTGGTTACGCATGTTATCGACTTTAACCTTGACCAAGCTACCGTATTTTAGACCTTCTTGCAAGACAAGTCCTGGATCTTCTGTATGGACGTGAACTTTAACGATTTCATCGTCATTGACAACAAGTAGAGAATCTCCAAGGTCGTTCAAGTAGTTACGGAATTCTTCGTAGTCAAACTCTTTAGCATAAGTTGGACCTTGTTTAAGGGCAACCATGATTTCAGTACAGTAACCAAAGGTAATGTCTTCTGTTGCCACATGTCCAGCTACAGACTTGTGGTGTTCAGCATTGATCATCTCACTCATATTTGCTGGAGTAGCAACAAAGTCCTCAGAAGCGCTGTATTCACCAGTAAGAGCTGAAAGGAAACCTTCATAGATGAAGACCAAACCTTGACCACCTGAGTCCACAACTCCAACTTCCTTCAATACTGGAAGCATTTCAGGAGTTTTAGCAAGAGCTGCTTTAGCTCCCTCTAAGGCTGCACGCATCACTTCAACTGCGTCATCTGTCTGTTCTGCTTTTTTCTTAGCACCGATGGCAGCTCCACGTGATACAGTCAAGATAGTTCCTTCAACTGGCTTCATAACAGCCTTGTAGGCAACCTCAACACCTGATTGGAAGGCAAGGGCTAGGTCTTTCCCTGTTAACTCTTCTTTTGTCTTGATGGCTTGTGAGAATCCACGGAAAAGCTGAGAAGTGATAACTCCTGAGTTTCCACGCGCACCCATCAAAAGACCTTTAGCCAAGATACTTGCAGCCTCACCAACTGTTGAAGCTGGTTTGTCTGCGACTTCCTTAGCACCATTTTCGATAGTCATCCCCATGTTTGTTCCTGTATCTCCATCTGGAACTGGGAAAACGTTCAATGAATTGACATATTCGGCTTGCTTGTTCAAACGAGTTGAAGCAGCCTGTACCATTTCTTGAAATAAGCTTGTAGTAATATTTGACACGATTATTCTCCTACAACTTTGATATTTTGAATGTAGACATTCACAGTTTGCGCAGTGATTCCAAGTTGGTTCTCTAAACTAAAGCGAACGCGCTCTTGGATGTTTTTTGAAACTTCACTGATTTTTGTACCGTAGCTCAATACAGTATATACATCAACTGCAATACTACCGTCTTCAGCTGCTTTAACGACTACACCTTTTGAATAATTTTCCTTACCAAGAAGGGCTTGGAAATTATCTTTGAGGGCATTTTTACTAGCCATACCGACTACACCAAAAATTTCAGTTGCTGCACCACCTACGACAGTAGCGATCACATCATCTGTCAGTTCGACTTGACCATCTTTTGTATTAATTTTTACAGTCATTTTTTTTACCTCAACTAGTTGATACTCTATTTTATCATATTTCAGCCCAACTGTAAAAGCAGAATGATGTATCATCGGATATTTGCTTGATTTTTCAAATGATTTCAGCTTTCGAGCAAAAGAAAAAGACCTATTAGGTCTTTTCATGTTTATTAAACGCGTTCTACTTTTCCTGATTTCAAAGCACGAGCTGAAGCCCAAACTTTTTTAGGTTTACCATCGATAAGAACAGTAACTTTTTGAAGGTTTGGTTTTACGGCACGTTTAGTTTGGTTCATCGCGTGTGAACGGTTGTTTCCTGATACAGTCTTACGACCTGTAAAGTAACATACTTTAGCCATTGTGTTTTCCTCCTATTAGATCTAATATAGCGGATGTGCTAGCACCACATACCGTACTATGTTATCACACTTTCTCCATTTTGGCAAGGGAATTGGAAGACTTTTTTTATTTGACGTAGACGACACCAAGTTTCCCGAAAGCTACGTCTCCACGGATAATCAAGGTTTTGCTGGTTGGGGCTACAGGAGCATCTGCCTTGGCTGCACCACAGAAAGTTTCCACCTTAAGATCTACTCTCCAGTGTTGGGGAACATAGACAACTGCATTCCCAAATCCGACTTCTATCTTCAAGGTTGCGCTATCACCTAACATCTCTGCATTGTCATAATAAATCTTGGCATTCCCGAAACCGACTTCAAACTCGTCTTCTACCAAATCTTGGTTCTGCTTGTAAAAGGTTCCGCTACCAAAGGCTACTTCCTTTTCTGTAAGGATAGTCTTTTCACCGTCATACCACCATTTTTTCCCATTCCAAGTCCGGTTAGTATGAGTCAGCATACTAACTCCGAGCACGATTAGAACTCCTGCCCAGAACAGTGATTGATTGGGGATCGGTAAAATGTCATAAAAATGATTGGCAATCAATAGGGCCACTAGGGCTGTAAAAGAGGCTGAAGTGAAGTGGCGACGAAGCAAAGCTCCAACTGATTGATAGGCAAAAAATCCAATACCAATCAAGGGCCAAATCTTCCCTTCAAGTGAAGGAATCCCAAAATTTCCCTGTAACAATACTAAAGCTGCCAATACTAGCAACACAATACCAAATGCTTTCTTTTTCATCTTCTTACCTCATGTTTCTTAGATTTTCTTTTAGGAGGGATTGGTAATGCCGTGACACGTGCACCTCCTTGTGGGTCTGATAAAAGGAAATAGTTCCTGTACCTGAGAAGGACTTGTCCACCGAGTAGACCTGCCGAAGATTGGCAATGGTCGACTTGGATACCCGACTGAAATAGCGGGGTAGGATGGACTCTAACTCATAAAGCTTGAGTCGAACCTCGTAGGCATCTTTCTGGGTATGGGCGTAAATCTTGCTACCTTCTGTCTCAAAAAAGAGAATTTCTGACAAGTCTAAGTAGTACTCACCCGTCCCCTTATAAAAGATCAACCTAGGAGCCTTGGTTTCTTGCAAGAGTCGTTGCAGGTCAGCTATTTCATCTGTCAGGGCTGCAGCCTTGATGACAATCTCTGTCTCAGTTAATTCACTATCAATCTCGATTCGTAACTTCATCCTATCTCCTTTCTGCATCTACTATACCAAAGCCCAGAAGACTTTACAAGGGCAAAAAAGCAAGTGGTCACTTTTGACCCGTAAGTGGTTACGAGGCCAAGCTCACTTGCTTTGCTTTTTACAAAATAAAGAAGAGAATTCCCCAAAGGAGGCCACAAGCGTAGCCAACTAAAACATCCTTGGGGTAATGTACACCCCCTAAAACTCGCACCAGACCGAGAAGAGCTGATAATACCAATAAAATCAAGCCCACAGGCAGATTTGCATGTAAGCAAGCCATGGAAATGATGGTTGCTGAAAAAACATGGCGGCTGGGCATTGAATTGCCTGCACTATCCTTGTCTAGTAGTGGGATAATTTCCCAAGCCTCATAAGGACGCGGTTGATTGATCCACTTACGAACTAGCGTTAATAGGACAAAGCCAGAAGCCGGCACCATGATATAGGTGGCAAGGTCTTTCCCCAAGCCTTTGCTGATAAAGCTTGCTCCCAGTAAGGTCAAGTATGCCAAGGGCATCAGAACTGTCATCATGCGATTAAAGACTCGCATCAGTTGTAATCCTTGTGGATGTCGAAGAAGGCTTGATTTCCTCTTTTCGTACCACTCTTGATAGTTTTTCATATCTATTCTCGTTATTTTTAGATTTTACACAAGAAGCCTGCTAGCTTCTCCTACTCTAGTATAGTGCAGAAAAAGAAGGCCGTCAAGCCTTCTTTTTGATTACTATTCTTCTGCTTGGTCTTCTGTAAATTGACTATTGTAGAGATCAGCATAGAAACCACCTTGAGCCATGAGTTCATCATGATTGCCTTGCTCAATGATATTTCCATCTTTCATGACCAGGATTAAGTCCGCATTACGGATAGTTGATAAGCGGTGAGCGATGATAAAGGACGTGCGTCCTTCCATCAAACGGTCCATGGCTTTCTGAATCAACTCCTCTGTACGTGTGTCTACTGAGGATGTCGCTTCGTCCAGAATCAAGAGAGGAGCATCCTTAAGCAGGGCACGAGCGATAGTCAAGAGCTGTTTCTGTCCGACTGACAAGGTCACTGTGTCATCCAAAACAGTATCGTAACCATCTGGTAGGGTCATGATAAAGTGGTGGATTCCTACTGCTTTCGCAGCTTCAATCATTCGTTCATCGCTGATTCCAGTTTGATTATAAATGAGATTGTCTCGAATGCTTCCTTCAAAGAGCCAAGTATCCTGTAAGACCATTGAAAAGGCATCGTGTACTTCTGAACGTTTCATAGACTTGGTATCCACACCATCAATGCGAATGCTTCCCTTATCAATCTCATAGAACTTCATCAAGAGATTAACAATGGTCGTCTTCCCAGCTCCGGTTGGTCCAACAATGGCAATCTTTTGCCCTGCATGAGCTGTCGCAGAAAAGTCATGAATGATGGTTCGCTCAGGTATGTAACCAAAGGAAACTTGATCAAAAACTACTTCACCCTTCATACCAGACAATTGTGTTTCCTTATGAGATTCGTCTTCCATCTCAGCTTCACTTAGAAACTCAAAGACACGGGTCATAGCTGCACTAGCCTGTTGCAAGCTGGTAATCCCTTGAGCAATTTGTGATAAGGGTTGTGAGAAGGTACGAACATAAACCATAAAAGCTACGATAATCCCAATACTGATATGGCCTTCAAGAGCCAAGGCAGCACCGACGATAACAACCAAAACATAACTAAAGTTTCCGACAAAGAACATAGCAGGCATCATGATGCCAGAAATAAACTGAGATTTCCAGATACTATCATGTAGATTTTGATTCAATCCTGCGAATGTTTCTTTAGTTGGTTCCACAGCGTTATAGCTGGTCACAACATTGTGGCCTGAGTACATTTCTTCCACATAGCCGTTTACAGCTGCTAGGTTGTTTTGTTGGGCTTTAAAGTAACCCTGTGACTTAGCCATAATGACTGAGACAGCCGCAAAACCTACAAGGGTTGAAACAACTGTTACCAATGCCAAAATCCAGTTCATGCCAAACATGGTAATCAAAACAGCAATCAGCAAGAAGCTAGCTGAGAGAACCGTTCCCAGACTTTGGTTGAGGGACTGAGCTGCCGTATCGACGTCATTTGTTACACGAGAGAGAGTATCTCCTTGAGAATGGCGGTCAAAATAAGCAAGTGGCAGACGGTTAATTTTTTCAGCGATAGCTGTCCGCAAGCGTTTTGAAAAATGTTGGATACTCGTTGAAAAGATATAGGCTTGTGTATAGTTGAGAATGGCACCAAGCACATACAAAATAGCTAAAAAGCTGGCGATACTTGACACAGCTACCAAATCGATTTCTGTAGCCAAGCCATCTGAAATCAAGTTGGTGATTTCCTTAATCTTAGTTGGTCCATAAACCGTGATGATGCTTGAACATACAGCCGCCACAACCGCAACTAGTAGAGGAAGTTGGAGACCTGCTAGAAAAGGTTTATATTGTTTCCAAAAGGACATCTTCTTATTTTCCATGTTCCAATTCCTCCTTCGATAGTTGTGAATAGGCAATTTCTTGGTAAACTTCGTTGGTCGCAAGAAGTTCCTTGTGGGTGCCTTGTCCCACGACTTTACCTTGATCCAATACTAAGATCAAGTCAGCATCCATAATTGTTGAAATACGTTGGGCCACGATCAACTTGGTCATAGATTGCGTTTTTTCAGCTAGTTCTTGGCGCAAGATACGGTCTGTCTTGTAGTCCAAGGCCGAGAATGAATCATCAAAAATGAGAATTTCTGGTTTACGAGCCAAGGCACGCGCAATGGCCAAACGTTGTCTTTGTCCTCCTGAGAAGTTGGTTCCACCTTGAGCCACTTCTGAGGATAGACCGGCTTCCTTGTCCTCGATGAAACCTTTAGACTGGGCCAATTCAAGAGCTTGCCACATAGCGGTCTCGCTTAGCGGAGTTTCTGGACTCTTACCAAAGTCTAGATTCCCCTTGACATCTCCTGAGAAGAGAACAGCTTTTTGTGGGATATAGCCGACTTTATTCCGCAAGTCTTCCAAATCATAATCCTGCACATTGACGCCGTCCACTAGGATTTCTCCATCTGAAACGTCATAAAAACGAGGCAAGAGGTTCACAAGCGTAGATTTACCAGAACCAGTTGAACCGATAAAGGCAACTGTTTGACCAGCTTCTGCCTTGAAGCTGACATGTTCCACAACTGCTTCTGAGTTTTTAGAATAGCGGAAGGTGACATCACGGAATTCCACTTGACCTTGAATAGAAGAATCTGCCGTCTGTGGTTGACTAGGATTTTCAATAGAAGAATGCAAGTCCAGCACTTGATTGATACGTCCTGCAGAAACCAAGGTACGAGGAAGGACGATAAAGAGAGCTCCCATGAGCAAGAATCCCATCACGACCTGCATGGCATAAGACATGAAGACCACCATATCACTAAAGAGTGGTAGACGGTCTGTCAGGCTAGCATCATTGATGATATAGGCACCAATCCAGTAAATAGCTAGACTCAAGCCACTCGAAATCGCCATCATAATGGGATTCATAATAGCCATCAATCGGTTGACAAAGAGATTGAGACGAGTGACTTCATCGTTGGCTACTTCGAATTTTTTATCTTGATAATCTTCAGCATTGTAAGCACGAACCACTCGAATCCCTGTCAAGCTTTCACGAGTAATACTATTGAGTTTATCTGTCAATTTCTGGATGACAGATTGTTTTGGAAAGGCCAGAGTCATGAGAACTGTTGTCATCAGAACATTGACGATAACAGCCACCACTACTGCCCAGAGCCAGTATTCAGATTTGCCAAGGATTTTTCCAATGGCCCAGATAGCCATAATAGGCCCACGAGTGACTACCTGGAGCCCCATAGTAAAGAGCATTTGAATCTGCGTGATATCATTAGTCGTCCGAGTCAAGAGACTTGGGATTGAAAAACGTTTAATCTCTGTCTGCGAGAAATCTAGAACACGATGAAAAATATCGCTTCGTAAATGAGTTGTGTAAGACGCTGCAACGCGAGCAGCAAAAAATCCAACAGTAACGGATGACAGAAAAGCAAGTAGAGACAAGCCTATCATCTTAATGGCTGGTGACCAAAGTGCACCCATATCCGTACCTGGAGTTCCAATCAATTCTGTAATTTCTGAAATGTAAGTCGGTACTTCTAACTCTAGATAGACCGAAAAACAGGTAAAGAGGACAGTCAAGAGAATCATTCCCCACTCTTTTCCTGTGATACGCTTAGCGAGTTTTTTCATCTTCCCCTCCTATTTTTTCTACATTGGCTTGTAATTGAGCCATGACTTCCTCAAAAATAGCTAGTTTTTCTTCAGATACTCCATCGAGTAAACTGCGGTCAATTCGTTCAAAGAAAGACTTGACCTGCTTCATTTGAGAGCGAGATTTTTCAGTCAAATGAACAAATTTTGCCCGTTTATCACTTGGACTCGCCTCCAACTCCACCAAACCATTTTGCACCATGCGCTTCACTAAATTGCTGGCAACTGACTTGGTGACATTGAGTTCTTGTTCAATATCCTTGATAAGCGTCAATTCTTGATCCTGCTCACGACGATCTAAAAAACGAAGAACCTGACCTTGCGGTCCACCCATGACTTCAATACCACAACGTTTGGCTTCTTTTTTTACCATCAGGTGAAGTTGATGGCCGAAACGTTTAAAGACCAACATCGGTTTATCCATGATTTCCCCCTTCTAAACAAAATAGTTCCCACGAGAACCAATTGGTTTTCATGAGAACTATTTTATCATTTTCAAATAAGATGTCAAGAAAAAAGTTTCCTTGAGAACTATTTAAGTAAAAATTGACATCAGCTCTTATTTTATCTATAATAAACACTATAATAAACACTATCTCACACGTATTATAATACACCCTAATTAGAAATGAGAACATCACAAATGAAACAAAAAGAAGAGAAAATCTTAGGAATCTTGGCTATTATCTTTGGAGCCCTGGCACTTCTTGGTTCTTGGCTACCAATCATTAGCATACTAGCGTTTTTCTTCGCTATTGTTGCTATAGCCTTAGGAGTTTTTGGTATCGGCCTTAATCTCAAAAATCGTAAAATATTGGCTATCATCGGAACGACCCTAGGTGTTTTATCCATCTTTCTTGTTTTAATGACGCAAGTATTACCTTCTGGTGTCTTTACTGATTTAGCTAAAAACTTTCGTCACCCATACAGAAGTCTAGCCTCTATAACAGAAGATGAGGAATTTGGAAATTTACCAGATTATAAATCAGACGAAGATAAGAATGAAGAGGATATCGAAGATAGCGATGACTTCTCTTGGACCCAGGAACAATTTGACGCTTTGATAGAAGGCGACACCACAAATAGAGGAAAAGGTGGCACCAACTACAAAGATATTATCAGCAAGCATGGACTACCGGATTCTGAAATCGAGTCAACCTCAGGTGGCTACGAGATTAAAAAAATCACCTATCTTTCCCTTGGTTCAAACACCAAGACAGTGGTACTCACTTTCGCAAAGCAGGAAAACGGCCAGTTTCTTCTCATCCGTAAATTTGCCCTAGGATTGGATAGTAAAGATCAAACTGACGATGGAGTAAAAGTCTAAAATAACTAAAAAACGAACAGCTATTAAAGCTGTTCGTTTTTTTATTAGAAGCCATCTACGTTGGTGTAGATTTTTTGTACGTCTTCGTCGTCTTCAAGAACGCTGTAGAGTTTTTCAAATGTTTCAAGGTCATCACCTGACAACTCCACTTCTGACTGAGGAATCATCTCAAGTTCAGTCACTTGGAATTCTTCGATACCAGACTCACGCAAAGCAACGATAGCCTTGTGAAGGTCAGTTGGAGCTGTGTAGACAGTGATTGTTCCTTCTTCTGCTTCTACATCATCTACATCGACATCTTCTTCAAGTAAGAGTTCAAAGATAGCATCCGCATCGTCACCTGCAAATACGATAACACCCTTGTTGTCAAAGAGGTAGGATACTGAACCTGAAGCTCCCATGTTTCCGCCGTTTTTACCAAAGGCAGCACGGACATTGGCAGCTGTACGGTTAACGTTTGAAGTCAAGGTATCAACGATCAACATAGAACCATTTGGTCCAAATCCTTCGTAACGACCTTCTGTAAAGGTTTCGTCCGTGTTTCCTTTCGCCTTGTCAATAGCCTTATCGATAACGTGTTTTGGCACTTGTGCTTGTTTAGCACGGTCGATAACGAATTTCAAAGCAGTATTTAGTTCTGGATCTGGTTCACCTTTTTTAGCTGCTACATAGATTTCTACACCAAATTTTGCATATACTTTAGAGTTAGCTCCATCTTTAGCCGTTTTCTTGGCTACGATATTGGCCCATTTACGTCCCATTAGGAATCTCCTTTTTTCACATTTTAATCTTTCTTATTATAACACAAGTCTAGACGATTTTCACTAGAGGAAATGGATTTTTCTTTTGTAAATTAAGCTAGGATTGCCCGTCGACAGCCAAGATTTTCTTGCCTTCCTTTATCCAAGGATTCTGAGAAAGTGAGATATAAAGCTGTCCAGTCATCACAAGCCAAAGTAGCGGTTCACATAGGATAACGCCTGTATAACCTGCCCATGGAATAACCCAAGCCACAAAAACAATTTTCCCGATAAACTCGATAAAACTTGATAGGAGGGGCAAGAGTTTTTGACCGAGTCCCTGCAAACTATTTCTATAAATCAATAAAAGACTCAAAAAGGGATAGAAAACAGAACTAATGCGTAGGTACAAGGCCCCATTTTCAATCAAGTAACCATCTGTTGAACTCGCTAAGAAAGAAACGAGGCTAGGACTTGCAAAAAATAGGAACACACAAGCAAAGGTTGCCCAAGACATGCTCAAGTAACTCCCTAAACGAAGACCCTGGACAATGCGTTCGGGACGTTTTGCCCCAAAATTTTGAGAGATAAAAGTCGTCATCGAAGCTGAAATAGCCGTCATTGGCAATAAGGCAAAGGCCATGATTCTACGTGCTGCCGTTTGGGCACTGATAATAACTGCTCCAAAACTGTTAACAGATGATTGCAAGATCACACTTCCGATAGAGACGATTGACCCCATCAGCCCCATGGCTAGCCCTTGCTCCAAGAGATCAATATAGAGAGCCTTGTTCCATTTGAAGTGCTTCAAGCCTGGAAGGAGCTCTGGAACACTCTTGCGGATATAGAAATAACAGAGAATAGCAGACAAACCTTGCGAGATGATGGTTGCAAGACCTGCAGACTGAACTCCCAACTGTAGTTGCGTAATAAAATACAAATCTAAAATGACATTAACAATGGCTGAAAAAATCAGAAAAGCAAGTGCTGCAAGGCTATCACCAATCGATCGTAGCAATCCTGCAAAGAGATTGTAAGCAAAGCTAACTCCCACACAGCTGACAATCATAGAGATGTATTCATAGGATTGGGGGAGGATTTCTGCAGGTGTTTCGAGATATTGTAAGAGCGGATAAAGACCGAAGAAACCCATCAGCATCACAAGACCACTCAGAATTGCACCTAAAATCCAAGTCGCTGCGACAGCTTCCTTAATCTTTGCAAAATTACGAGCACCATAAAGACGAGCAATAACAACACCCATCCCATTTCCGACTCCGAGAGCAAAACCGATAATCAAATCAAAAATAGCTGTAGTAGCTCCGACTGCCGCCAAGGAATTTTGTCCCAAAAAACGCCCAACAATCAAAATATCAGCTGTATTGTATAGTTGCTGAAAGATATTGGACAGTAAAATCGGTAATGCAAAACTAATTAGCGAAGGAAGGATAGGACCATGAATCAGGTCCACCGTTGATTTTTTATTCATAAGGCTATTATATCAGCTTTCAAGTAGGGGAACAAGGGAGTTTCGTTAAGAAAGCGTTGCCTAGATAGAAACAATCTGGTATAATCGTGACAGAAAAGGAGGGTATGTATGAGCTTAACAAGCCAGTTAATTACAGATGTATTCCCAGACCTTGACAAAGTTGAACAATTAAACAAGGAAGCCTTCCCTGAAGAGGAACGCGTCTCTTTGGAGGAATTTTTAAGTTACCAGGATCGAGATGACGCCCACTTTTTCGCCTTTTATAACGAAGAAGAATTTGTCGGCTTTGCTTTTGCCATTTCCAATCAAAAAGCTTTCTACATTAGCTTCTTTGCTATTATGCCTCATCTCCGTAGCCATGGCTACGGAAGAGAAATCATTGAAAAACTCATTGATTTTTATAAACGTACCATGATTCTTGAAGTGGAACGATTGGACGAGGACTGCGATAACCTTGAACAACGAAAAGCTCGCATGGACTTTTACTTACAAAATGACTTTAAAACTGCCAATGCCTTCTTGGAATACGAGGGAATGAGTTTTGAAATTCTCTACCGTGGCGACCATTTTGATGAAGAGGCTTATCGGAACATCTTTCAAAAATTGCAAGAAGAAAATTACTTCGACTTTCGTATCGAATACCGACGCTTTAGTGAACACTAGTCATCATGAAACAAAAAAGTAGCAGTTTTACTGCTACTTTTTTTATTCTTCAATTTCGATTTCAAGAGCGTCGCCCAAATCAAGTGTTACTTCTTGGTTAGAATCTGCATCAGCTGCTACACTTGCTTTAGAACCTTCTTCCTCTTCAATTAAACCATATTGAACACGAACTTGGTGGTCAATTTCATCAAAGATTTCTGGATGGTCTGCCAAGTATTTCTTAGCATTCTCAGAACCTTGTCCGATTTTTTCACCCTTGTATGAGTACCAAGCACCTGCTTTTTGAATGATATCCAAATCACTAGCAATCTTCAAGAGTTCGCCAGTTCTAGAAATACCTTCACCGTACATGATTTCAACAAGAGCTTCTTTGAACGGTGGAGCCACCTTGTTTTTCACAACTTTGATTTTAGTTTCTTTACCGACGTTGGTGTCTTTTTGGTCACCAGTTCCCTTGATTTGTGTGCTTCCACGCACATCCAAACGGACAGAAGCATAGAATTTAAGGGCGCGTCCACCAGGAGTTGTTTCTGGATTTCCGAACATAACCCCTACTTTTTCACGTAACTGGTTGATAAAGATAGCAATTGTCTTTGTCTTGTTGATAGAAGCACCGAGTTTACGCATAGCTTGACTCATCATACGAGCTTGAAGACCAACGTGGCTATCTCCGATATCTCCATCGATTTCCGCACGAGGAACAAGGGCTGCAACAGAGTCGATAACGACAAGGTCAACCGCACCTGAGTCGATCAATTTCCCTGCAATTTCAAGACCTTGCTCACCTGAGTCTGGTTGTGACAAAAGCAATTCGTCAATGTTAACCCCAAGAGCTGCTGCATAGGCTGGATCAAGAGCGTGTTCCGCATCGATAAAGGCTGCAATTCCACCTTCTTTTTGTGCTTGCGCTACAGCGTGAAGGGCTACTGTTGTCTTACCTGATGATTCTGGACCATAGATTTCGATGATACGTCCCTTAGGATAACCACCTGAACCGAGTGCAATATCCAGGGCCAAAGAACCTGAACTCATCACTTGTACTTTTTGCTCGGCACGTTCACCTAAACGCATGATTGAACCCTTACCGAAGTCTTTTTCAATCAATTTAAGGGCATCGTTCAAGGCTTTTTCACGATCAGCTCCAAATTTTTTGCCGATTTCATCTAATTTTTTTGTTGGTTTTTTCGCCATTTTGTTCTCCTATATTTTTATAATTCTTAGAACCTTCTTCTATTATATCAAAAGTCAGTCACTTAATAAAGCTTTGCGAGCCAAGTTAAAAGCATGCATAACTGCAATTTTACGAACATCTGCTCGGCTTCTTTCAGCTATATTGACACGAACAACTTCTGTGCCTGATGCTTGAGACAAGCCGATAAAAACTGTACCTGCAGGATGCCCTTCTAGACTATCCGGACCAGCCACACCTGTCAAGGAAACTCCAAAGTCCGACTGGGTTTTAAATCGTGCTTGCTCCGCCATTTTTTCCGCTGTAAATGCTGACACGACTCCATGTTCTTCCAACTCTGCTTGTGGAATATCAAGCATCTTAGCCTTTTCTTCCATGCTATAAGTGACAAAGCCACCTTTAAAGATAGCTGACACTCCCGAAAAGTCTGCCAAAGTTGATTGGAAAAGCCCTGCTGTCAAGCTTTCTGCAGCTGTGATGGTTTTCTTCTGCTTTTTCAATCCCTCAATAACTACGCTGGCTAGACTTGCTTCCTCGCCATATCCATAGCAGATATCCTTTAAAGCAATCCCTTCAAAAGTCTGACGTGCAAGAATTTGACCCTCAATACAATCCAAAGCTTTTCTTGCCTCCTCTTGACTAGCAGCCTTGGTAGACAAGCGCAAAGTCACTTCTCCCGTTTTTGCATAAGGCGCTAAGGTTGGGTCTGTCTGCCCTTCAATCAAATCTGACAAAATCGTCACAAGCTGACTCTCTCCAATACCAAAGAAACGTAGGACACGTGAGTACAATTTAGCTCCAGTTGTCAATCTTGGCAGCAGTTCATTTAAAACCATGGGTTTCAGTTCACTTGGCGGACCTGGTAGGACGACGTAAGTCACGCCAGCCACTTCAACCATGCCTCCGACTGCTAGTCCTGTTTCATTCGGTAGCGGGGTCGAACCCTGAACGATTTGCGCCTGACGTTCATTATTTGGAGTGCGAGCATAGTCTGGTCTATGAGCAAAAAAGTCATCTAGTTTAGCCTGCGCTTGCGCATCAAAAGTTAAACCACGCCCTAGAAAATGGGCCAAGGTTTGTTTGGTCAAGTCATCCTCTGTTGGTCCCAATCCTCCTGTTAGGATAACCAGATTGCTTCGATTCTGCGCAATCTCCAACAAGGATAAGAGACGAGCCTCATTATCGCCTACAGCCGTCTGGAAGTAGACATCAACACCGATTTCAGCCAACTTTTCAGATAAAAACTGTGCATTGGTATTGACAATTTGACCTGTTAGAATCTCTGTCCCAACAGCTATTATTTCCGCTTTCATTTTTTCCTCCTACCTATCTATTCGGATTTCTTTGAAAAAATCGCAGGAAAATTCCTACGATTTTAATATTCATTTCTTATTGTTCTTGTTGTCCTTGCTCTATAACAGAACCAGTCGTTTGTGGCAAACGACCATAAATGTTTTCATACAAAACTGCATTTGTCTCCAACTCGGTAACTTCTGGTTTGTCTAATGAACGGCGTAAAAGATTTTGCATCTCTAACATATGCTCAGATGTCACGATTTGGTAAGATATTCCGTCAATCATTGCATCTTCTCCGCGCAATTGCTGAGACTCAATATTCTTAAAGGAATCCTGATAGCCCATCAACTGAGGAATTGTTGTGGTCGTAATCTCAATATTGGTTTGCATGTTATCACTAAGAGCCTTCAAAATTTCTTGGTAGTGGCTGACACTATTCAAACTAAGAATCTTTTCAACAATCTTTTGGATAACTTCGCGCTGACGTTTCTGACGACCGTAGTCTCCCTCTGGATCTTGATAGCGCATGCGTGAATACACCAGCGCCTCTTCACCATTTAGTGTTTGTTCACCAACACCGATGGAAATCGTGTTAAATGGCTCTTGGTCCTGGATAGAGATGGGGAAACCTAGAGTGTTGTTGACTGTAATACCACCAACGGCATCAACCATTCTTTGAAGACCGTGCATATTGACCATAACATAGCGGTCGATATGGATATTCATCATTTTTTGAATGGTCGAAATGGCTAGTTCTGCCCCACCATCAGCATAAGCAGCATTGAGTTTAGCCTCTCTAACACTACCGTCTGGTTGTTGGATCTGAGTTAGAATATCACGTTCCAAACTCATCATGACAACTTTCTTGGTTTTAGGATTTACAGTTACTAAGATCATCGAGTCACTGTTACCTGCCCATGGATCTGTACGCTCAACGTTCCCCGTGTCCACACCCATCAACAGGATTGTCAATGGTTCAGTTGCCTCGATAACCTTAGTTTCTTCTCCGATTTGTTTATAGGTTTTGGCTAAAGTCTGTGTACCTTGTTGATAAATAGTGAAGGCATACGCTCCCACACCAAGCACTGTCACAAGAACAAAGCCTAAAAACATTCCAATTATTTTTTTTACCATACTTTTATTCGTCTATCAGTCGACCCATCAGGTAAACATCAAGAAACTCTCCTCCTTCTATACAAGCACCACGTTCCTGTTGGCCTTCAATGATGAAGCCCAGCTTTTTATATAGATGAACAGCTGCCAGATTTCGTTTTTGGACTGTCAATTGTAATCGTCGAATGCTTCCACTCGATTGGGCCCATTCAATAGCTTCTTCCATCAGGATACTACCGAGACCATTTCCCCAATAGGCTTTCTTAACCCCCAAGAAAACGTCGCCAATATGGCGAACTCGCGGACGTTGATCAGCCGTTATATTGATAACTCCTGCCAATTCGTCATTCAAAAAAGCTAGTAAAGCAATCTGATTATCCGACTGGGCCTGCTTGTCAATAAAACGCTGCATTTCGGATTCACTCATTGCAATTCCATTTTCATCCAGACTGGTAAAACTAGATTCGTGGCCAATCTGATCCAAAAGTGCAATAAGATCTGAAGCATCTTGGGCCTCTGCTTCACGAATTAAAAGTTCATACTCCATTCGTCAGCCTCTTTAACAGTTCTGTCGCTCGTTGACCATGAGCATGAAAGACAATTTCGCGCCCCTCATCATTTTTTAGAATTTCTAATTCGAGATAGTCTGATGGGAGAGCCTCGCCTAATAGGTGCCCCCACTCAATAACCGTTACACCTGAACCAAAAAGAAATTCATCAAGGTCAATTGAATCTGCATCACCTTCGATGCGATAAACATCCAAGTGATACAAGGGTAGGCGTCCTTCATATTCACGAACAATGGTATAAGTAGGACTTTTGATCATTTGATGAATCCCTAGTCCTTTAGCTAGACCTTTTGTTAATGTGGTTTTGCCAGCACCTAGTTCACCAGTTAAAATCAATACATCATTTTTTTCAAGTAGACTACCCAACTCTTGTCCAAGAGCGATTAGTTCATCTTCATTTTTTGTGTACATGTAAACATTATACCAAAAAGTTTTCTTTTGCGATATTTCTAGTAATAAAAAAGGAGGAATCTCCTCCTTTTTTTTTTAATTTTTATCATTAGTTTAGAGCCATGCTAATGTAGTTCAAGATGAACAGAGCATCTAAAATCCAAATCATCACATGTACTTCCTTCACTTGTCCTTTAACAATCTTCGCCAAAGTATAAGTTAAGAAACCAACGGCAATCCCTTGTGTAATAGAGTAACTGAATCCCATAAAGATAGATGTGAAGAAGGCTGGAACAGCTTCTGACATATCATCCCAAGGGATATTTTTCAAGTTAGAGAGCATCATAATTCCGACGATAATCAAAATTGGTGCTGTCGCAGCTGAAGGCACAATGGCAAGAAGTGGACTAAAGAAGCTTGATAGAGCAAAACAGATAGCAACAACTAAGGCTGTCAATCCAGTACGTCCACCAGCACCAATCCCTGCTGCTGACTCAATATAAGTTGTAACGTTTGAAGTACCTGCAATGGCACCAACTGATGTCGCCACCAAGTCAGAATATAGAGCCTTATCCAATTTAGCTGATTCATTGTTCTCACCACTTGATGCGATGATCCCAACTTTTTCACCTGTACCGATAAGAGTACCAATTGTATCAAAAATATCCGTCAATGAGAAAGCAAGAATGGCCATCAAGGTTTCAGGCAAACGAGAAGTATTTGAAATCAAAGATCCTAAACCTTCTGAACCAAGAGCAGCACCAAACAAAGTTCCAAGGTCATTAACTGCTGCTGAAAGATTGTTGCTAGCAAAATCGATTCCTGACAAATTAACAAGACCAACTGCAATCGCAAGGACTGTAGTCGTCAAAATAGAAAGGATGATGCCACCTTTAATCCCTTTGACAACAAAGAAGATTGTAATTGCAAGGCCTGCAATAGCTACCAATACTGCTGGAGTGTTGAAATCTACCAATCCTGGAACAGCTGCTGCATTAGCAGTGATTGCAGCTTGAGCCTTATCTGCTCCTTCACCTGCTACCGTATAAGTCCCTGGGTCAATTGAGAATTTCAAAAGACCAGCATTCTTAATACCAACATAGGCAAGGAAAACACCAATACCAGCTGAAATTGCTGAACGAAGAGTTGTAGGAATAGACTCGATGATCATTTTACGAACATTGGTCAATGTAATGATCAATGAAATAATCCCACAAATGAAGACCATCCCCAGAGCTTCTTTCCAAGTATAGCCCATTCCAAATACAACCGTAAATGTAAAGAAAGCATTCAGTCCCATACCTGGTGCTTGGGCGTATGGCAAGTTAGCATAGAAAGCCATCATCAAAGTTCCTACTACAGAACCGATGATTGTTGCCAAGAATACACCCTGAACAGGCATTCCTGTTTGCGAAAGCATTTGAGGGTTTACAAAGAGAATATAACTCATTGCAAAGAAAGTTGTTAAACCAGCAAGCACCTCTGTACGGACATCTGTCCCGTGCTCTTTTAGTTTAAATAGTTTGTCCATTTTTAATCTCCTTTGTCATTTTACGAACAATATGACTATTATATCATCAATCATTCACATTTTCAAGCTGTTTTTCCTATTTTTAAAAATTCTTAAAGGATATGATTCTTCTTATTTTTGCTTATAGTCAGCTTTTCTTTCAGCTTTTTGATATAATAGGAAACATCTTATCTGAAACTAGATTCGGGAGGATTTTATGGCTAAAAAAATGATTGCCGTTGATTTAGACGGAACCTTACTCAACTCTGAAAGTAAACTTTCTGACTTTACAATTGAAACAATTAAGAAAATCTCTAAAAAAGGCCACCAAGTCGTTATTGCAACTGGCCGCCCTTACCGTATGGCCAAAGAGTTTTATGAACAACTTGAACTTGAAACCCCTATGATCAACTTCAATGGTTCTCTCACTCATCTACCTGGTAAGGCTTGGAAACATGAAAAGTGTCTTACTGTGGACAAAAAATATCTCTTGGACATCGTGAAACGAAAAGAGGAGATTGAGGCAGATTTTATCGCAGGTGAATACCGTAAAAAGTTTTACATTACGACCCCGGACAAAGAAATTGCTAATCCTAAATTGTTTGGTATTGAAAATTTTCGCCCAGAAAATCAATTCAAGTCTGATCTAGTGACCAAGGGACCTAACTGTATTTTATTACAAACGAGGGCAGATGATAAATATGCACTGGCGGAAGAGATGAACAGTTTCTACAAGCACCAACTCAATATTAATACTTGGGGTGGTCCCTTGAATATCCTCGAGTGTACACCGAAAGGAGTTCACAAGGCCTTTGCTCTTGAATACCTTCTCAATGTCATGAATATTGATCGACAGAACTTGATTGCCTTTGGTGATGAACACAACGACCAAGAAATGCTATCCTTTGCAGGTACAGGATATGCCATGAAGAATGCGAATCCCGCTCTACTTCCTTTCGCTGATGAACAGTTGCCACTGACCAACGAAGAAGACGGAGTTGCTCACTTTTTACAAGAACGATTCCTTTAATTCCATCCACTCCATACTTTTTGGTAGAAAATAGCTACCTTAACAGTATGGGTTTTTTATACCCAAAATTTATAAAAAAGGATTTGAATCTATTTTAACTAGATTCAAATCCTTGCAAAAGTTATCTATTTTTTTAGAACGATACGATCAGAGACTTCACGATCCATGTCATCGATAATAATCTGGTTCTCTTCTGCCACATAAATCTTGATGTCATCTCCAATAAAAACTCTCTGACTTTCTGGTTCGAAAGTTACCTTTTTAATTTCTTGATCGCCATCAGGCTCTACTTCCGTCCATGTTCCAGTATTGCCAGTAACTGCGAGAGTAATGCTATCTCCCTCGTCTTGCCCTTTATAGGTCCCATCAATATTCGTTACTGAACTAGCCGTCGAACTAGAAACAGTCGTTTCTGCTTGCTGACTAGTTGTTACTTCCGTACTGGTGCTTGCTTGAGTTGAAGGAGTTGCTTGCTCTTTTGGCGAACATGCAACTAAGAGACTAAGACTTGCCAAAGAAGCAAGAGAAAGTGTGAATTTTTTTAGCGACATCATGTCTCCTTTCTTTTAGTGGCTTAAAATCAGAATAAGCCTGCCGAGCCACCACACCTCTACTATAACAATTAAAGATAGGAGAGTCAATCAAATGACTTTGGATTCATAAGATAGGCACGAACCTCAGATATAAAATAGAGGGAACCTGTCACAAATAGCAAGTCTTGCTCCTCTGCAGAAGCTTCAAAGTTATCTATAAAATCTCGATAAGAAGCAATGTTTGTATAACCTCCCAAGTCTTGCTCCTCCAAGGAACCTTGGTAATCAAAAGTCGTAACATAGAGAGTTGCATCAGGCAAATGCTCAGTTAAGGATGTCAACATACCGCCATAATCTTTTCTCTTCAGGGCACCAAAAAGAATTTGAGCTTGATAACCTTGCTGGATTTTTTCTTGAATAAACTCAACCAAACGCTCCAAGGCTGGTAAGTTGTGAGCGCCATCTAAATAGATGTGATCAGTGATTGCTTCAAGACGCCCAGCCCATCTGGTAGTTCGCAAAGCAGTTCGAATCGCTTCTTGGTCAACATTCTCATCTCTTTGTGCCATAAACAATAGAAAAGCCTGCAAGGCAAGAGCTGCATTTTCCTCCTGATAGGCTCCTTCCAATCCCAGTTTTAGTTGGTTCAAGTCCGCTAGAGATGAAGAGAAACATCCATTCTTGAAAGAAAAATCTTGGTCAGCTTGATAGAGAGTCACACTTAAATCATTTGCAGTCCTTTGACAAACCATCTGTGCTTCCGGAGCTAGTTTTGCAATGACAGCTGACTTGCCGGACTTAAAAATCCCTGCTTTCTGTTCAGTAATTTCTGCCAAGCTATTACCTAAGGTCTCCTGATGATCGAGGCCGATTGATGTGATGACTGCAATCTCCCCAGTCACCACATTAGTGGTATCAAGAAGTCCACCAATCCCTACTTCAAGTAAGACTAAATCCACCCCTTGCTCTTTAAAATAGAGTAGAGCAATTAAGGTCAGCAACTCAAAAAAAGATAGCTGATCATGGGTTTCTAGAAGTCTCTGCTCCATTGCTTTGACTTGTTCTGCTAAACGAATAAAATCTACGTCCGATATGGGCTCTCCATTGATACAAATACGATCATGGATGCTAACAATGTGTGGCGAAGTAAAGGTCCCAACCTTCTTGCCATGAGAAACAAAGAGTTCCCTCATAAAGGCAATGGTTGACCCCTTCCCATTAGTACCCGTTACATGGATAATCGGATAGGTTTGCTCAGGATTCCCCAGTAAATCTACTGCTCTTTGCATCCGTCCCAAGCCTGATCTAAAATTCAATCCAATTCGACTATGGAGCCATTTTTCTACTTCAATCATGCTGATCTCCTTAACAAAAAAGCGAAGATTCTCTTCGCTTTTTACTGTTTTTGCTAGTTCCTAGCTAAATTTTATTTTAGTGGGGGGCTAAAAACGTCCACTGGACTTACCAGCTCTCTCTTATTCCAAGGAGCTGGGGTGATACAGTCTCCCAGACTACCTGCATTTCTATTTTCTAGCGCAGGGCTAAAAACATTCACCGGATGTTCCAACTCTTTCTAGTTTCTAGGAGTTGGACTAAAAACGTTCCCCGAACGTTTTTACTCCTCCATAAAGCTGTTGAAGACTTCTTCAATCATGTTCCATTCGTCTTCTGAATCTTCAGGGATTGGTTGCAATTCGCCTTCTGTCCCGTCTTCGTTTTCAGTGTATGAGTAAGCTTGGATTTCCACTTGTCCATCTTCGTCTTCCTCAGCATTAACTGGTACTAAAAGAACATAGTTTTTACCAAATTCTTCTTTTCCGTCAATAGTCAAAAGGATTTCAAATAAAGTTTCGTTTCCTTGCTCATCTACAAGTGTAATAAGTTCACGTTCTTCGTGATCGTGGTTGTGATCGTGTGACATAGTTTCTCCTCTGTCTTAAAATTTTCTATCTAAATAATTTTGCAAAATCAACTGAGCCGCTAATTTATCAATAACTTTTTTACGCTTATTGCGACTAACGTCTGCTTGCTCAATCAACATGCGCTCTGCAGCAACTGTGGTCAGGCGTTCATCCTGATACTCTACTGGCAATCCAAAGAGCTCCTCAAGTTTCGCCCCATATGCTTGACTGGCTTCTACCCGCGGTCCACTGGTATTGTTCATATTTTTAGGCAAACCAACAACAAAGCGCTCTACCTTATAGGTGTCAACCAATTCCTTGAGTCGTTCAAAGCCGAACTCTCCTTGATCTTCATTGATTTGGATGATTTCGAGCCCTTGTGCTGTAAAACCAAGCGGATCGCTAATTGCTACTCCTACCGTTTTGGAACCAACGTCCAATCCCATAATTCTCATTGGTTATAGATCGACTCCTTGTCCCTTAAGGTAGTAGCGGACCAATTCTTCAACAATCTCATCGCGTTCGTATTTACGGATTTGATTTCTTGCGTTATTGTAACGAGGAACGTAAGCTGGGTCTCCACTGAGAACATAGCCCACAATTTGGTTAATAGGGTTATACCCCTTCTCATTCAATGAAGCATAGACTTCTGTCAATGTTTCACTAATTTCTTTTTTATTGGAATCATCCAATTTAAAACGTACGGTTTCTTCAGTAAATCCCATTCTAACACCCTCTTTCCTTAGAATAGTACTATTATAGCACATTCAAAGCCGTTCTACAAATGACACAGTCTGATTTCGCTGATTTTCTGTGACTTCCCTACTGGACGGTCGCGCCACTTGCAACTCGATTTTCAATATATTCTTCTGGTTCATTTTTTAGTAGATTTTCTAATCCCACATTTTTTAAATATTCGCTTTCGCTTGCCTTTTTAACGTCTAGAACTTGAAAATCATAACTTATTTTTGTTTCAATCTCGGTTTCACTTAAAAGATTGGTTTCAAGGTTAAATCCAGGAATTTTACGTGCTTCTTGGACCGATTCATCCTTGTCTTCTCCTTCTTTCAAGGCCTTTTTTGCTTCCTCTAATCCATGCTCTGCAATAAAGTTCTTGAGGTCTTCTGAAACTTGTCGTTTTTGCTGAATCGTTAAGGTCAAGAACTGTTTGCCCTTATAGGTAATGGTCTGGGTTTGTTGAACCCCATTTTCGTCAGCAGGTAGAACAAGCGTCTTTGTTACAACTGTATTGTTATTGGCATTTTCTAGAACTGGCAAAGTTGATTGAAGAGCTTCTGTCTTTGTATCTTTAGAAGGTTCCGCAGACTCTTTTTTCTGTCCACAGCCAGCTAGCAAAAATAGGAGCGCAACTGTACCGATAACTATCTTCTTCATATTTATTTTTCCTTATTTATGTATCAAATAAGGCTAGGAGTCACTCCCAGCCTTCATGTTTTATAGTGCAGCACGTAAACGTGCTTCAGCGTTTTCTACATTACGGACAGAGCGTGGCAAGAAGGCACGAATGTCATCTTCTTTATAGCCAACTTGCAAACGTTTCTCGTCAACAAGAATTGGACTTTTTAGGATCCGTGGTGTCTCCATGATTAAGGTAAGCACTTCATTGACACTCAAATCTTCGATGTCAACACCTAGGGCTTTAGCATAGCGATTTTTTGATGATACGATGCTAGCAATTCCATTATCTGTCTTGGTTAAAATATCAAGTAGTTCTTCTCTCGAAATTCCTTCTTTTCCAAGGTTTTGTTCTTTATAACTTAACTGGTGGGCATTGAGCCAGGTTTTAGCTTTTTTACAGCTAGTACAACTTGAGACTGTATAAATTTTGATCATGTACCTACCCCTTTCGCTACATGTTACTATCAGTTTATTCTATTATACCATAAAAAACATCCGACTTGCGACCTATTTTTAAAAAAATTTAACTTTTTCCCCAGTTTTCTATCTTTTTTCTTGACAAAAACCGAACTATAACCATTCTTTATACTTCTTAATGTAAAAATTCTTAATAAGGGTGACACTAAACATGTACAAGAAAATAATACAGATTAAGAATAAGAAGTAAGGCAGTCCCAATGGAGCTAAACGAAGGATATGTACTAGCGGTCCATAAGGTAGACTAGTTACAAAAAAGGCAGCAACTAAAGTCATCAAAATCACTAGCCAAGCTGGTCTGCTCTGTACAAAAGGAACTTTTGCTGTACGAAGCATATGGATGACCATTGTTTGAGACCACATAGATTCGATGAACCATCCTGTTTGGAAAAAGATAATAAACTGAAGGGCTGATTCAGATCCATGAACATAATCATGTCCTGTCATCAATGGAACAATGATAAAGTAAAGGAAGATAAAGGTCAAAATATCAAAGATAGATGAGATAGGTCCCATCCAAACCATAAATCGGGTAATGGATTTTGCTTCCCATGTATGGGGTTGTTTTAGGAAGTCTTGATCCACATTATCAAACGGCAAAGCCACACAGGATAAATCGTAAACTAAGTTTAGGACAATTAGATGAACAGGAGACATCGGTAGAAATGGCAAGAAGATACTTGCAACCAGAAGGGAGAAGATATTCCCAAAGTTTGAACTAACTGTCATCTTAATGTACTTGGTCATGTTGGCGTAGACCTTACGACCTTCCACGATACCCGTTTCAAGAACCATGAGATCCTTATCTAGCAAAATAACATCCGCTGTTTCTTTGGCAATATCGACTGCAGTATCAACAGAAATACCCACATCTGCAACCTTCATGGAAGGAGCATCGTTGATTCCATCTCCCATATAACCAACACCGTGACCATTTCTCTTTAACTGTAGAATGATACGAGCTTTTTGATCAGGAGATAATTTTGCAAATACCGTTACTTTTTCTACAGCCTCTGCCAACTGCTCATCTGACATCTGTTCGATATCAGCCCCTAGGAGAATTTCCTCAACATCTAGGCCTACTTTTTCACAGATGGCTTGTGTTACTTTTTCATTATCTCCCGTCAAAATCTTGGTCTTAACACCATGTTCGAGTAAAGCCTTGATTGCAGGTGCTGCTGAAGGCTTTGGTGGATCCAAGAAGGCAAGATATCCGGTCAGGATCATATCCTTTTCATCTTGGACTGTATAGCTATAACCTTCTTGGATATCCGTCTTATAACCAATCCCTAAGACACGTAATCCTTGTTTATTTAATTGTCCGACTTCTGCTAAGATTTCTGAACGAATGGCATCCGTCAAAGGAGTGACTTCACCTTGATACTCTACACGAGACGAAATCGTGAGCATTTCTTCTAAGGCTCCCTTGGTCACCATACTAACGGTACCTTCATCATCTTTTACAATGACGCTCATCCGTCTACGTTCAAAGTCAAAAGGAAGTTCGTCGATTTTTTGGAAATTGGTATCTAGATTTTGTAGAATAGGATACTCTTTGGCTTCTTTTTCAGTTCTGCTAATGATGGCACGGTCCATCAAGTTTTTCAAACCTGTTTGAAAATGCGAATTTAGATAAGCTCTTCTTAAGACCGCCATATCCAAATCACCGTGGATATCTAATGGGTATTCTAAAACAATCTCATCTTGCGTTAGAGTTCCAGTTTTGTCCGTACAAAGGATATCGATTGCCCCTAAGTCCTGGATAGCATTAAGTTTTTTGATAACCACCTTTTCCTTGGCCATGATAATAGAACCTTTGGCCAAGCTGGCTGTAATAATCATTGGCAGCATTTCTGGTGTAAGTCCGACACCAACACTCAAGGCAAATACTCCAGCCTCTAGCCAGTCTCCATCGGTCAAACCATTTGCGAGAAACACGATTGGAACCATGACAAGCATCAAGCGAATTAAGAGCCAAGAAATGCTGTTCATTTCACGCTCGAAAGAAGTTGGTTCATCGTAGGTGTTGAGAGTCTGTTCAATAGCTCCCATCATGGTGTCATCCCCAACTGCTAGAACCATAGCTGTAGCACTTCCTGAGATAACGTTTGTCCCCATGAATGCCAAAGATTCTGCTTCTAAAAGGCTATCTACATTTTGATTGGTGGCTTTATTTAAAGCAAGCTTCTCGACCGCATCGCTTTCTCCAGTCAAACCTGACTGTTGCACGAAAAAGTCGCGTGATTCAGATAAGATGACATCTGCTGGAATCATGTCGCCAGCACTCAATTTCACAAGATCTCCCACAACCAATTCATCGATTGGCAACTCTTGTTCAAGACCATCACGAATAACGGTTGCCGTATTGACAATCATTTTTGAAAGGTTGGTTGTTGCCTTATCACTTCGCAACTCTTGGACAAAACGGATGCCTCCTGAAATCAAAACCAAGACAACGATAATGATAGATGTCGTTGGATCCTCTTGACCAGGTTTGGCAAGCCAAACGTTTGTAACGAGAGAAATAAAGGCAATCACAAGCAAAATAATTGTGAAAGGATTGATAATGGACTCATAAATCTTTTTTAAGATGGAATCCTCTTGGCCCTTGGTGATGGTGTTTTCACCATAAAGGGCACAGTTTTCTTCGATTTGTTCTTGGTCCAAGCCTTTTAGACTTGTATGGTAAAAAGCTAGACTCTCTGTAAATGGTGTTTGAATAGCTGCTACTAATCTTTCTTTTGTAGTTTTCATTGGTTTCTCCTATCTGTATGAATGGTGATTTCATACTCAATGAAAATCAAAGAGCAAACTAGGAAACTAGCCACAGGCTGTACTTGAGTACGGCAAGGCGACATTGACGTGGTTTGAATTTGATTTTCGAAGAGTATCATACACAGGAACCAATCACTTTATAAGGACAGAACGACACAAATCAGCGATTGGCTGTGTATGTGCGGTTCTGGATGATCGTCAATTTGCATCGTTTGTCTCCTTTCTTTGTTCTAAAACAGCAGAAAGTCCTGCCATAAAATGGCAGGACAAAAAACTTATTATCTGTTTTCGTTCAAGCTTTAACTCCATAGGGCGATGTAATGAGCTTAGTCTTGACCTTCGCGACCAGGACTGTTGACCAACGAGTAGTGTCTCCACTGCTTTGCGGTAGTCATCCGTATCCCTATGGTAGCCTCACCTACCGTTTTCGCCTTTCAGTATAAACCTTTCAATAGTAAAAGTCAATGATTTATCTCATTTTTCTTAGATAACAATCAATTCTTTTGGAGCAAGGGTCAATAGCTCGCAACCTGTATCTGTAATGAGGATATCATCTTCGATACGGACTCCGTATTTTCCTTCAATATAAATACCTGGTTCATCAGTCAAGACCATACCCGATTTAATAACTTCTTTCGAAGTTTGACTAAAGTAAGGCTCTTCGTGAATATCCAGTCCGATACCATGGCCAATACCGTGTGTAAAGTATTCTCCATAGCCTGCTTCCACAATGATATCACGAGGAATCTTGTCAAAATCACGGAATCCTAAGCCAGCCTTAGCCTGGTCAATCAGGGCCTGGTTAGCCTTCAAAACAGTGTTGTAGATTTCTGCTTGTTCGTCACTGACATGGCCTAGATAGATGGTCCGTGTCATATCACTCACATAATGCTCGTAAAGGCAACCGAAGTCCATAGTAATGGCTTCGCCTAGTTCTACTGGTTTATGCATTGGGTGAGCATGGGGTTTAGAAGAGTTGATTCCACTCGCTAGGATGGTATCAAAAGACAAGCCTGCCGCTCCCAACTCACGCATGCGGAAGTCGAGGAAATTGGCAATTTCAATCTCAGTCTTCCCTGGCTTAATAAATTCAAGGGCATCGTGGAAAGCTTGATCTGAGATTGAACAAGCCTTGCGAATCGTCGCAATCTCTGTCTCATCCTTAATCATACGAAGAGCTTCAACAAACTGTGTCTGTGGAACTAGTTCCAACCCTTCAAAAGCTCCCTGCATACGGTGGTAATAAGAAACTGAAATTTCATCTTCAAAACCAATACGAGAAAGACCCATATCTTTAGCAATCTTTGCGATAGTTGCCAACTCATCACGTTCTGCAAAAATCCCAAAGCCAGTAACTTCTTGCTTGGCAGCGATAATATAGCGAGCATCTGTCACTAAGACCTGACGGTCACGACTGATAAAGACTGTCCCATTTGAACCCCAAAATCCTGTCAAATAGTAGACATTTTTAAGGTTATTGATAATAATTCCATCTAGTTCTTTTTCTTGCATTTTATCTAAAAATGCTTGCACACGTTTATTCATGATGTAACTTTCCTTTCAAATACTGTCCTGTATAGCTAGCTTGATTCGCAGCTACTTCTTCTGGAGTTCCTGTTGCAATGATGGTCCCACCACCAACACCGCCTTCTGGTCCTAAGTCGATAATATGGTCTGCTGTTTTGATAACATCTAGATTGTGCTCGATCACGAGAACTGTATTGCCATCATCGACAAAGCGAGACAAAACGGTAAGCAAACGAGCGATGTCCTCCGTATGAAGTCCTGTCGTCGGCTCATCCAGAATATAGAATGACTTACCTGTTGAGCGCTTATGGAGTTCACTGGCCAACTTCATACGTTGAGCTTCTCCTCCAGAAAGAGTCGTGGCTGGTTGGCCCAAGGTCACATAACCTAAACCTACATCTTTGATAGTCTGGAGTTTGCGTTGAATTTTCGGAATGTGTTTGAAAAATTCTACCGCATCGTTGACGGTCATATCCAAGACTTGCGAGATATTCTTTTCCTTATAGTGAACTTCTAGCGTTTCACTGTTGTAGCGGGTTCCGTGGCAGACTTCACAAGCCACATAAACATCTGGCAAGAAGTGCATCTCAATCTTGATAATCCCATCACCCGAGCAGGCCTCACAGCGACCACCCTTAACATTGAAGCTGAAACGTCCCTTTTTGTAGCCTCGAATCTTGGCTTCATTTGTCTGAGCGAAGAGGTCTCGAATGTCATCAAAGACACCTGTATAGGTTGCAGGATTGGACCTTGGTGTTCTTCCAATAGGACTTTGGTCAATATCAATCAGACGGTCGATATGCTCAATTCCTGTAATCGCCTTAAACTTACCAGGCTTATCTGAATTGCGGTTAAGCTTTTGAGCAATGGCTTTTTTGAGGATGCTGTTAATGAGGGTCGACTTGCCTGAACCGGATACACCAGTCACAGCGATAAATTTTCCTAAGGGGAAGCGAGCAGTGATATTTTGTAGGTTGTTTTCACGCGCCCCAGTCACCTCGATGAAGCGCCCATTGCCTACACGGCGTTCCGTCGGTACTGGGATGGCACGTTTACCTGCCAAATACTGTCCTGTGATGGACTTACTGTTGCGAGCTACCTGCTTAGGCGTTCCCGCAGCAACAATTTCTCCACCAAAGACCCCTGCACCAGGGCCGACGTCTATCAGATAATCAGCCTCTCGCATGGTATCTTCATCATGTTCTACCACGATAAGAGTATTTCCCAAATCACGCATCTTTTTCAGACTGGCAATCAGGCGATCATTGTCCCTCTGGTGAAGACCGATGGACGGCTCGTCTAGGATATAGAGGACTCCTGAGAGATTGGAACCAATTTGAGTTGCCAAGCGAATACGTTGGCTTTCTCCACCTGATAATGTTCCTGCCGAGCGAGAGAGAGTCAAATAGTTAAGTCCCACATTATTGAGGAAGGTCAAGCGATCTTTGATTTCCTTAAGAATCGGACGAGCGATAATGGCTTCGTTTTTTGATAGGGTCAACTGATCAATAGCTTCCAAATGGTCTGCGATGGAGAGGTCTGAAATTTCTCCGATATGAAGACCTTCCTCTCCTCCTACACGAACAGATAAAGCCTGGTCATTGAGGCGATAACCGTGACAGGTACCACAAGTTAGCTCATTCATATAAAGACGCATCTGTGTGCGGGTGTAGTCACTATTGGTTTCATGATAGCGACGCTTGATATTATTGACAACTCCTTCAAAAGGGATGTCGATATCACGAACTCCACCAAATTCATTTTCATAGTGGAAATGGAATTCTTTACCATCTGAACCATAGAAGATGAGATGCTTGTCCTCCTCAGACAAGGCCTCAAAAGGCGTATCCATGTCCACTCCAAAGGCTGTCATAGCTTGTTCTAGCATATTTGGATAATAGTTAGAAGAGATGGGGTTCCAAGGTGCTAAGGCCCCCTCACGAAGGGTCTTGCTAGCATCTGGTACGACTAAGTCCGTATCAACCTCTAGCTTGATCCCCAAACCATCACACTCGCTACAAGAACCAAACGGAGCATTGAAAGAGAAAAGACGAGGTTCCAGTTCTGGAACGGTAAAACCACAGACTGGGCAGGCATAATGTTCTGAAAAGAGTAACTCCGAATCATCCATAGTATCGATAACCACATAACCTTCAGCGATACGAAGGGCTGCTTCAATCGAATCAAAGAGACGACTACGGATACCATCCTTGATAATGATACGGTCTACCACCACGTCAATGTTGTGTTGTTTATTCTTTTCAAGTTCAGGAACTTCGGTCACATCGTAGACAATCCCATCAACACGGACACGAACGTAGCCATCCTTTTGAATCTTTTCAATCAGAGTTTTGTGTTGCCCTTTTTTCTTACGGATAACAGGTGCTAGAATCTGTAAGCGCTGGCGTTCCGGCAATTCCAAAACCTTGTCGACAATCTGTTCGACAGACGAAGCCTTGATAGCCCCATGTCCGTTGATACAGTAGGGTGTTCCTACACGTGCATAGAGGAGTCGTAGGTAGTCGTTGATTTCCGTCGTTGTTCCAACGGTAGAACGTGGATTTTTACTGGTCGTTTTCTGATCGATAGAAATAGCAGGACTGAGACCATCGATAGAATCCACATCAGGCTTTTCCATATTGCCCAAAAACTGACGGGCATAGGCTGACAGACTCTCGACGTAGCGGCGTTGCCCTTCTGCATAAAGGGTATCAAAGGCAAGACTGGACTTGCCCGAACCCGATAGCCCCGTCACCACAACTAGCTTGTCTCGTGGAATTTCCACATCTATATTTTTTAAATTATGGGCGCGTGCCCCATGGATGACAATCTTATCTTGCATGTTACTTCTTTCTAGTCCATTGTTGCTTTCCATTATACCAAAAAAAGTGAAATTCTATTACCAAAAAAGCCGAATTTGTAGTATAATAGTACGGTGCTAAAAATCACTGAAACACGGATTAGATTAGGAAAGGATAGGAGATATGAAGCAAGTCTTTCTCTCAACTACAACTGAATTTAAAGAGATCGATACGCTCCAGCCGGGCACTTGGATCAATCTCGTTAATCCTACCCAAAGCGAATCGATGGAAATCGCCTCTGCCTTTGATATTGATATCGCTGACCTCCGTGCACCACTCGATGCGGAAGAAATGTCTCGTATCACGATTGAAGATGAATACACCTTGATCATCGTGGACGTCCCAATCACAGAGGAAAGAAATAACCAGACCTACTATGTAACGATTCCCTTAGGGATTATCATCACGGAAGAGGCTATCATCACTACTTGCTTGGAGCCTCTACCACTTCTTGATGTCTTTATCAATCGTAGGCTTCGAAATTTCTATACCTTCATGCGTTCGCGCTTCATCTTCCAAATCCTCTATCGCAATGCAGAGATATACTTGACAGCCCTCCGTTCTATCGAACGTAAGAGTGAGCAAATCGAAAGCCAACTTCACAAATCTACTCGAAATGAAGAATTGATTGAACTCATGGAGTTGGAAAAGACCATCGTCTACTTCAAGGCCTCTCTTAAGACAAACGAGCGCGTGATTAAAAAGTTGACCAGCGCAACTAGCAATATCAAGAAATACCTTGAAGACGAAGATCTACTGGAAGATACCTTGATTGAAACGCAACAGGCCATCGAGATGGCGGATATCTATGGAAACGTCCTTCACTCTATGACAGAGACCTTTGCCTCTATCATTTCAAACAACCAGAACAATATCATGAAAACCTTGGCCCTCGTGACCATCGTTATGTCTATCCCGACTATGATTTTCTCAGCTTACGGAATGAACTTTAAGGATAATGAAATCCCTTTAAACGGAGAACCGCATGCTTTCTGGCTCATCGTCTTTATCGCCTTTGCTATGAGTGTTTCTCTCACTCTTTACCTCATCCATAAAAAATGGTTCTAAACAGGAGTTATTATGTCACAGATTGATTTAAAAGAATTAACAAAGAAAAACCAGGAATTTATCCATATTGCAACCCAGCAATTTCTAAAAGATGGAAAAACCGATGCTGAAATCAAGGCCATCCTTGAAGAAGTCATTCCTCACATCCTTGAAGAACAACCAAAAGGAGTGACAGCTCGTTCTATCTACGGAGCACCAACTCACTGGGCTCACAGCTTCAGCGAAAAAGAACAATACGAAAAAGAACATCCAAAGGAAAATGACGATCCAAAATTGATGATGTTGGATTCAGCCCTTTTCATCACAGGATTATTTGCAGTAGTTAGCGCCTTGATGAGCTTCTTCTCAAACCAACCTGTGGCCTACGGATTGGTAACACTTATCAGTGTAGGGGCCTTTGGTGGAGTTGCCTTTTACCTGCTCTACCACTTTATCTACCGCTACTACGGACCTGATACTGACCGTAGCCAACGTCCTCCATTCTGGAAATCACTTTTGGTTATGTTAGCAACCATGTTTGTCTGGGTTTTCATTCTCTTCTTGAGCAATTTCCTTCCACAAGCCATCAACATCAGCTTACCACCTCTTGTTTTATTGGTGATTGGAGGAGCTCTCCTTGCCCTACGTTTCTACCTCAAGAAACGCTTCAACATCAAGAGCGCAAGTGCAGGACCAGCTAGATATTAAGATAAACAATAAAAGTAGTGTGTTTTGTAGACAGACTACTTTTTTTGTAGTTCCAAATCATTTTTCGATTCTCAAAAGAAGTAAACACATTTTCTAATAACATTCTAATGTAAAGTCTTCCCTTGGAATCCCGAGGTTTTATCCTTGAATCCAAGTTGTTTTTCTGTTATGCTAATAAAGTAATAAGGAGAAATATATATGACTAAACATAGAATTAATCAAATTGTTGGTTCAATTGGTGCCTTTATCGGGATTATTGTATTTATAGCCTACATCCCCCAAATTTTTGCCAATTTACAAGGAAATAAAGCTCAACCATTTCAACCTTTATCAGCAGCAGTCTCTTGCTTAATCTGGGTCATTTATGGATGGACAAAAGAGCCTAAGAAAGACTGGATTCTAATCATTCCAAACTCGGCTGGGGTTATCCTTGGCGGACTGACCTTCCTTACTGCTCTATAAGAAATTAACTACTATAAAAGCAACCACACAATTGGTTGCTTTTTTGCTTACTTTCTTAATCTAAAAGCCTTTTTCTGATTCTAATTCTTGTTGTTTCCCCTCATCTTTTGTGATACAATAGCATCAATTTTTTCTAGGAGGATAATATATGACTTCTACTATTGGTATTATAAGTTTATCTAGTGGGATTATAGGAGAATACTTTGTCAAACACGAAATGGACTTGGGTGTCCAACGTCTAAAGAATCTGGGACTCAAACCTGTCTTTTTGCCCCATTCACTAAAAGGCTTAGATTTTATCAAAGAACATCCTGAGGCACGTGCAGAGGATTTGATTCATGCCTTTTCTGATGATAGCATCGACATGATCCTATGCGCCATTGGTGGAAACGATACCTATCGCTTGCTACCTTATCTTTTTGAAAATGACCAACTACAAAAGGTTATCAAACCAAAGATTTTTCTCGGTTTCTCGGATACGACCATGAACCATCTCATGTTGCATAAACTAGGAATCAAGACTTTTTACGGCCAATCATTTCTAGCAGACATTTGTGAGTTAGACAAAGAAATGTTGCCATATAGCCTCCACTACTTTAAAGAATTGATAGAAACAGGAAAAATCTCAGAAATCCGCCCTAGTGACGTTTGGTATGAGGAACGAACTGATTTTAGTCCCAAGGCTCTGGGAACACCTCGTATCAGTCATGCAAATACCGGTTTTGAGTTGTTGCAAGGAAATGCTCAGTTTGAGGGAGAAATCCTCGGTGGTTGTCTTGAGTCTCTCTATGATATTTTTGACAACTCTCTACACGCAGATAGCACAGACCTCTGCCAAAAGTACAGACTCTTCCCTGACTTATCCGACTGGAAAGGAAAGATTCTATTGCTAGAAACAAGTGAAGAAAAGCCTGAACCTGATGATTTCAAAAAAATGTTGCAGGCTTTAAAAGAAACTGGGATATTCGAAGTCATCAGTGGACTCTTGGTCGGAAAACCTATGGATGAAACCTTCTATGACGACTATAAGGAGGCTTTAATGGACACCATTGATAGCAATATCCCGATTGTCTATAATCTAAACGTTGGCCATGCCACACCAAGAGCAATTGTTCCCTTTGGAGTCCACGCGTATGTAGACGCAACGGATCAAGTCATTCGCTTTGACTATAACAAAGAAAGAGAGTGGGACAGAAATTGGTAATTCGTTAGAATTCGATTTCGTCATCCCACCTCCGCACAGTTGAGTAGGGCTGTAAAAGCTGATGAAAGCAGCGTAGTAGAGCCCACTCAACCACTGCGTCTTGCTCGACAATCCATAGACAATTGAGAGGCTAGGACTTTTGTCCCAGCCTCTTTTTCTCATTATCATTACTGGCATTTTCGTCACATACTACTGATAGCTAAAATGATCAAGGAGAGACTGTTGCTTAACATGTGAACAAGTAGGGGATAGTAAATATTCTCCTTTTCTTTCACATAAATAATTGAAAAGGCAAGGCCACCACCTAGGTATCCGACTGCACCAATCCACTCTGATAAAGACAAACTATGCATATGAGTAAGCGCAAAGACAAGGCCGACCAAAAAGACACTCAACCAAGTTGGTAGACTTTTCCTTAAATATCTCAATAAAATTTGACGGAAAAAGAGCTCTTCTACTAAAGGTCCTATGATGCAGGCAAAAACCGCTATCAGTAGTGGTTGCTCTTGAAAGGTACTTTGAATATTCGACTGGTTTAGACCTTGTCCGACCAGCCCCAAAAACCGTCTCAACATCTCTGATACAAAGCCAAAGACAACAGTCAGCAGAATGAGAAAGAGCCAGCCTGTTAAGACGCCAAAGAAGAATTTTCTTTTCGTCTTTCTAATCTCATTCCATTGTTGAATCAATCTATCCTTGAACAAGAAAGAGCCATATAGAGCTAATACTACATAGACTAGATAATTTGCAATGGTAGATGGCATCAAGAAAGACAACCATCTAATGCCATCAAACACAAAGAGAACTGTATAGAGGAGCCCAAAAACCAGAACTCCCTTATATTTGGTAGACATCATTTAAGACCCTTCCATTCACAATCATTCTCATGGTCATCAACCAGACCTGCAGCTTGTAGAAATGACAAAACTGCAACAGGACCCGTAAACTTAAAGCCTCGTTTTTTGAGATCTTTGGATAATTTCTCAGATAGAGCTGTTTTGGCAGGCGCCTGGCTGTAGTCAGGCACATCATTAACGATAGTTTTCCCCTCGACAAAAGACCAGAGATAGCTATCAAAAGAGCCAAACTCTGCCTGGACTTGTAGAACGGCTTGGGCGTTGGCACGCGTCGCAAAAATCTTAGCTCGATTTCGGATGATCGCTACATTGTCAATTAAATCTTCCAATTCGGAGTCGCTCATCTCTGCAACACGATGAATTTGGTAACCATGAAAAGCTTCCCGAAAGGCTTGTCGTTTGTTGAGCACCGTTTCCCAAGACAGCCCTGCCTGATAGGTTTCCATACAGAGCAACTCAAAAAGGGCATGGTCATCATGGAGGGGACGTCCCCATTCTTTATCATGGTAGGCTATATATAGCGGGTTGTTCATTTTAACCCAGCCACAGCGTTTGGGCATCTTATTCTCCTATTTGACCAACATCTTAAGAGCAGACTTGATATAGTTCTCTGCTGTATCGGTCGTCCCTTCAAAGAATTTCTTGATTTTCTTGAGTTCGGTAGCCTTGTAACCAAGAGCCAACATGGCTTCCATAGCTTCTTCCAATTCTTGGTTGGCACTGCTAGATGGTGCTGTAGCCTTGACAGGGAGATCGTCTCCTGCAACAACCACTTTCCCTTCTAAGTCCAAGACCATCTGTTGGGCTGTTTTCTTCCCGATTTTAGGGAATTTGGTCAAGTAGGTGATGTTCTTGGTCTCGATAGCTTGCACAAGTCCTGCATTGTCATCAGCTGCGATAATAGCAAGCGCAGAGACTGGGCCAATGCCCGACACCGAAATCAAGCTGAGAAAGAGCTTTTTCTCGTCTTCTGAACGAAAACCGTAAAGTAGATGAGCATCTTCACGTACAACTTGATGCACATAGATTTTTGCTTCTTGGTTGACTTGTCCTGAGTAGGCATAAGGGTTAGCTACATGCAGAATGTAGCCGATACCGTTAGCTTCTAGAACGATGTATTTAGCAGTAATTTTGGTAATAATACCCTTTAGATATTCGTACATAATTTTCCCTTCAATTTATACTCAATGAAAATCAAATCTAAACTAGGAAGCTAACCGTAGGCATAACTTGAGTTAGGCAAGGTAAGGCTGACGAGGTTTAGAGAGATTTTCGAAGAGTATTAGTATTTTCCTAGCTCTCTGAGGCTAGTATGATTTTCCTGAATGCGACGGAACATCTTTTCCATGTCCGACTTGGTAAAGTGAACCAAAACAGGACGTCCGTGGGGACAGTTGTATGGATTGTCACATTGGGAGAGTTGGTAGAGGAGTTGTCTAGCAGAGTGATCATCAATACGATGGTTGCCCTTGATGGACCGCTTGCAGGACATCATAATGGCTAGCTCTGCTCGATATTTCTTTATCGAAACTTCCTTGGTCAAGAGGAGCATGTCGCACATTTCATAGATCCCAGACTCGATTTCCTCCTCTGCCATCCAAATGGGATGTTCGCGCAAGATAAATTGATTCTCCCCGTACTCTGCTAGAAAGACGCCAACTTCCTCTAAGAGAGGCATTCTTTCCTTGAGACGAAGGGCATCATCCGCAGGAAATTCAAAGATATAGGGCACTAGGAGTTGCTGCAGGCTCTGGTCAACATTGCCAATGCTCTCACGGTACTCCTCATACTTAACCCGCTCCTGGGCTGCGTGTTGGTCTATGATGTAAAGCCCATCTCTACCTTGGGCAAAGAGATAGGTCCCATGCATTTGCCCAAAAAATTCCAACTCTGGGAAGCTTGAAGATTCTTCTCGCTCTAGCTTGTCATAAGCCTTATCCAGACTGGCTAAATCTAGCTCTGGATGGTCTAGTTGGTCATAATTAGCAGGCTTTCTCTCTGCAAAATGCAGTTTGGCTGGCTTGGTTATCTGGTCTAAGGTTTCCTTAGCAAACAGATTCAAATCCTGTCTTTCTTCCGTCAGATTCACCTGATGGTCTGCTACCTCAGCTTGAGTCGGTCTTGTCAGCTCCGTTTTTTCATAGTAGAGCGTGTTTTCTCTCAGCGGTAAAGTGGTTTGCTCTACCTTTTCACGATTGCGAACAGTAGACTTAGCCAGATTTTCCAAGGCATCTGGAATCAAGGTCTGTTCCTTGAGACTCTTTGCAATAGCTTCTGAAACCAGTGCCATCAGCTCCCTTTCCTTGGAAATTCGTACCTCTTGCTTGGTTGGGTGCACATTGACATCGGCTAAGTAAGGGTCAATCTGGATGTGAATAACAGCCAGTGGAAAACGCCCCACCATGAGTTTGCTACCGTATCCATCTAAAATGGCACGATTGAGCAGGAAATTCTTGATATAACGGCCATTGATGAAGAGACTGATATAGTTGCGATTAGCCCGTGTCAATTCCGGCAATGAGACAAAGCCAGAAATTTCAAAATCTAGGTCAGCATTCTCAATTTCAACCATTTTTTTGGCACTGGCTAAACCATAAATCCCAGCAATGGCTTGGCGCAGTTGACCCGTACCAGCTGTTCGTGTCATTTCCTTGCCATCGCTAATCAGGCTAAAAGAAATCTCCGGATGGGCTAGCCCCAGACGATTGACAATATCAATGATATGAGACAACTCCGCCTGCTGACTCTTCATATACTTGAGACGAGCCGGTGTATTGAAAAAGAGGTCTTCCACACAAACCTTAGTCCCTACAGGACTTGTCGCTGGAATGATTTCCTCAACTTCTCCCCCACGAGCCACTAGCTTGGTCCCGTGACTGGCACCATCCACCGCTGTCAACAAAGTCAAAACACTGACAGATGCGATAGAAGGCAGAGCTTCACCACGAAAGCCGAGGGTCCGAATCCGAAAAAGATCCGCTTGATTCTTAATCTTACTGGTCGCATGACGGCGGAGAGCCAACTCGACTTCATCGTGGGCAATCCCGTGACCATTATCTGTGATTTGGATTTTCTTAAGCCCAGCTTCCTCGATTTCAACGATAATCTGGCTAGTGCCAGCATCAATAGCGTTTTCAACTAGCTCCTTAACCACACTAGCAGGACGTTCGATGACTTCTCCTGCTGCGATTTGGTTGGTCAAGACTTCCGGCAATTCAATAATATGAGACATCTTTCAGCCCCTTTCTTAACTATTTTTATCTATTTCTCTGAAAATAAGCTAGTGCTATTATACCATATTTCACTCGTTTCCAAAAAAGTCCATGCACCAACTTTCTCCCCTAAGATACTAGGCTATTTCCTGACTTTGTGGTACAATAGGTAGAAACAATATTTTAAAAAGGAGAAAAGACACATGCACATTTTTGATGAGCTAAAAGAGCGTGGTTTGATTTTTCAAACGACTGATGAAGAAGCTTTGCGTAAAGCCCTAGAAGAAGGTCAAGTTTCTTATTATACTGGCTACGATCCAACTGCTGACAGCCTTCACCTAGGCCACCTTGTCGCAATCTTGACAAGTCGTCGCTTGCAGTTAGCAGGTCACAAACCATATGCGCTCGTTGGCGGTGCTACAGGTCTCATCGGAGATCCGTCCTTCAAAGATGCTGAGCGTAGTCTCCAAACAAAAGACACAGTAGATGGCTGGGTCAAGTCTATCCAAGGACAACTTTCTCGCTTTCTTGACTTTGAAAATGGTGAAAATAAAGCTGTCATGGTCAACAACTACGACTGGTTTGGCAGCATCAGCTTCATTGACTTCCTCCGTGATATCGGAAAATACTTCACTGTCAACTACATGATGAGCAAGGAGTCTGTGAAGAAACGGATCGAAACAGGGATTTCTTACACTGAGTTTGCCTACCAAATCATGCAAGGTTACGACTTCTTCGTTCTTAACCAAGAGCACAATGTAACCCTTCAAATCGGTGGTTCTGACCAATGGGGAAATATGACTGCTGGTACCGAATTGCTTCGTCGTAAAGCTGACAAGATTGGTCACGTGATTACTGTTCCACTGATTACAGACGCGACGGGTAAGAAATTTGGTAAATCTGAAGGGAACGCTGTTTGGCTCAACCCTGAAAAGACTTCTCCATACGAAATGTACCAATTCTGGATGAATGTCATGGATGCTGACGCTGTTCGCTTCTTGAAAATCTTTACTTTCTTGTCATTAGACGAGATTGAAGACATCCGCAAACAGTTTGAAGCAGCTCCACACGAACGCTTGGCTCAAAAAGTCCTCGCTCGTGAAGTCGTGACTCTTGTTCACGGAGAAGAAGCTTACAAAGAAGCCCTTAACATCACTGAACAACTCTTTGCTGGAAACATCAAAAACCTTTCTGTCAAAGAACTCAAACAAGGACTTCGTGGCGTGCCAAACTACCAAGTTCAAGCAGATGAAAACCACAACATCGTTGAACTTCTCGTATCATCTGGCGTGGTTAATTCAAAACGCCAAGCCCGTGAAGACGTTCAAAACGGTGCTATCTACGTCAACGGCGACCGTATCCAAGACCTTGACTATGTCTTAGGAGATGCAGATAAGTTAGAGAACGAACTGACTGTTATCCGTCGTGGTAAGAAAAAATACTTCGTCCTTACATATTAACAAACAGACTGGAGGCATTTGCTATCCAGTCCTTTTTTTGCTAGACTAAAACTATGAATACAAACCTCAAACCCAAACTCCAGCGCTTTGCTTCTGCTAGCGCCTTTGCCTGCCCTATCTGCCAAGAAAATCTGGCCTTGGTTGAAAGCAGTCTCAAGTGTGAGAATCGCCATTCTTTTGATCTGGCAAAATTCGGCTATGTCAATCTGGCACCCCAAATCAAGCAATCTGCTAACTACGACAAGGAAAACTTTCAGAACCGCCAGCAAATCCTAGAAGCTGGATTTTACCAGGCTATCTTAGAAACCATCTCGGACTTACTAGCAACGAAGCTATCCGCAAAAACTGTCTTGGATATCGGTTGTGGCGAGGGGTTTTACTCTCGTAAACTCCAAGAAGCCAACTCTGATAAAACCTTCTATGCCTTTGACATTTCAAAAGACTCGGTCCAAATCGCAGCCAAAAGCGAAACCAACTGGGCAGTCAACTGGTTTGTCGGCGACCTGGCTCGCCTTCCTATAAAAGACGCTAGCATGGATATGCTACTTGATATCTTCTCGCCTGCCAACTACGGAGAATTTCAAAGAGTATTATCAAAAGACGGCATCTTAATCAAGGTCATTCCTACCGAAAATCACCTTAAAGAAATCCGCCAAATGGTACAGGAGCAACTAACAAAGAAGGACTATTCCAACCAAGATATTAAGGAACATTTCCAGGAACATTTCAGCATCCAATCGAGTCAGATAGCTTCCCTGACCAAGTCCATCACCGCAGAGCAACGCCAAGCCCTGCTTAGCATGACGCCCCTACTCTTTCACGTCGATCAAAGCAAGATTGACTGGAGCCAACTGACAGAGATTACCATCGAAGCAGAGATTCTTATTGGGAAAGTACTGTGAATGAATCTAAAATCAAAAAACGCATCTATTAAAGATGCGTTTTTGTTTAATCTTAGTTCAAGTGCCAGATATCTTCGTTGTACTGAGCGATTGTACGGTCAGATGAGAAGAATCCTGCTTTAGCAATGTTGACAATCACTTTATCCAACCATGCGTCACGGTCTTCGTAGTCAGCAAGCATTTGCTCTTTCACCTTGATGTAGTCTTCCAAGTCAAGAAGAGTCATGAACCAGTCTTTGTTGATCAATTCGTTGTAAAGACGTTCCAAACGTTCTTTCTTACCAACTGCAAGAACAGCGTCGCTCACGATAAAGTCAACCAATGGTTTGATCGCTTTACGAGCGTAGAATTCGCTTGATTTGTAAGCTTCTTTTGCGTAAAGGTCGATAACAGTTTCTGAATCTTCACCGAAGATGTAGATGTTTTCGTCTCCAACCAACTCAGCGATTTCCACGTTAGCACCGTCCATAGTACCAAGAGTCAAAGCTCCGTTCAACATGAATTTCATGTTACCAGTACCTGAAGCTTCTTTAGAAGCAAGTGAGATTTGTTCTGAGATATCACATGCTGGGATGAGGAAGCTTGCTGCAGTAACGTTGTAGTTTTCAACCATAACCACTTGCAAGTGTGGTGCTACTGCTGGGTCGTTTGCAATCACTTCTGACAAGCAAAGGATCAAGTGGATGATATCTTGAGCGATTGTGTAGGCAGGAGCTGCTTTACCACCAAAGAATACTGTGATTGGACGAGCAGGGATGTTACCAGCCTTGATGTCAAGGTATTTATGAATCACATACAATGCGTTCATTTGTTGGCGTTTGTACTCGTGAAGACGTTTGATTTGGATATCAAAGATAGAGTTTGTATTGATTTCCACACCTTGATGTTCCTTCAAGTGACGAGCCAATTTACGTTTGTTGTGAGCTTTGATGCTTTCCAATTTTTCTTTGACAGCAGCCTTGTCTTCATATGAGAGAAGGTCTTCCAACTTAGAAGCATCGTGGTGCCAATCGCGTCCAAGAATCTCATCCAAGTAGTGAGACAAGCTTGGGTTGGCATGCATGAGCCAACGGCGGAATGTGATCCCGTTTGTTTTGTTGTTGAATTTTTCTGGGTAGATGTCGTAGAAAGCTTTCAACTCAGAGTTCTTCAAGATTTCAGTGTGGAGTGCTGCTACCCCGTTAACACTGTATCCGTAGTGGATATCCATGTGAGCCATGTGTACACGGTCGTTTTCATCAATGATTTGAACAGCTGGGTCTTTGTATTCTGCTTTCACACGACGATCCAATTCTTTGATGATTGGTACCAAGTGAGGAACCACTTCTTCCAAGAATTCAAGAGGCCATTTTTCAAGGGCTTCCGCAAGAATTGTGTGGTTGGTATAAGCTGTCATGTTGCGAACGATAGAGATTGCCTCATCAAGTTCGATACCACGTTCAGTCAAAAGACGGATCAACTCAGGAATCACCATTGATGGGTGAGTATCGTTGATTTGTACAACTGCGTAGTCAGCAAGGTCATGCAAGTTGCTTCCTTTTTCGATTGCTTCATCGATGATCAATTGAGCACCGTTTGAAACCATGAAGTATTGTTGGAAAATACGGAGCAATTCACCTTGACGGTCACTATCATCTGGGTAAAGGAAAAGAGTCAAGTTGCGAGCGATGTCTGTCTTGTCAAAGTTGATACCATCTTTGATGATTGAAGAATCAACTGAGTCCAAATCAAACAAACGCAAACGGTTTTTAGTAGCTGTTTTGTAACCAGGTACATCGATATCGTAAAGAGTAGATGTCAATGTAAAGTGTGCAAATGGCACTTGGTAGCTACGGCTTGAACGAACCAACCAGTTTTGGTCAGTCAACCAAGCGTTAGGAATGGTTTCTTGTTGGTTGTTTTTAAGCACTTGTTGGAAAAGACCGAAGTGGTAGTTCAAACCAACCCCGTCTCCGTTCAAACCAAGTGTAGCGATTGAGTCGATAAAGCAGGCTGCCAAACGTCCCAAACCACCATTACCAAGTGATGGTTCCAATTCTACTTCTTCGATTTCGATCAACTCTTTACCTGCGTCAGCAAGTTCTTTCTTAACTTCGTCATAAAGACCAAGGTTAATCAAGTTGTTAGACAGGAGTTTACCGATCAAGAACTCAGCTGAGATATAGTAAACTTTTTTCTTGCCAGTGTTGACTGGTTTTTGGCTACTTGCAAGCTTGCTGTAGTTAAGAAGAGCAAGGTAAAGCTCTTCGTTACTACATTCTGCGATCGATTTATTGTAACGATTTTGTACAAATTCTTTTAATGGTAACATTTTTGTATCTCCTGATAATGTCTTATTTCTTTAATTCTACCAAATTTTTATTAATTCTGCGATAAATTGTAGTCAGATCAAGCAAAGTTTCTTCGACAGCAGGAGTTAGTTGATCTGCTGTCATACGCCATGACCAGTTTCCACCAAGAGTAGATGGGAAGTTCATACGAGCTGAACCATCCAATTCTAGCAAGTCTTGCATAGTTGCAATAGCCATGAAGCTAACGGATGAAAATACTGTGCGAAGCATTGCGTGTGGCACTGTTTCATACTCTTTACGGTTCGTGTAACGAGCCATGTACTCACGAGTTGGATCATCAATCTCATCACGGTACCAACCTAGAACAGTGTTATTATCGTGTGTTCCTGTATACATGACAGAGTTATTTGGTGCCAAGTGAGGGCTATCGATACTTTCATCGTCAGGGTTGAAGGCAAATTGAAGAATCTTCATCCCTGGGAATCCAGTACGTTCACGCAACTCAATAACTTCGTCAGTCATAAATCCAAGGTCTTCGGCGATGATGTTCAAGTCACCAAGTTCTTCTTTAACCGCTGCAAAGAGTTTGTAGTCAGGTCCTTTTACCCATTTACCAGTTGCCGCTGTTTCAGAACCAGCAGGGATTTCCCAGTAAGACTCAAATCCACGGAAGTGGTCGATACGAACGATATCGTAGATTTTGAAGCTTTCACGCAAGCGTTCAATCCACCATTTGTAGCCATCTTTGTCCATTGCTTCCCAGTCATAGATTGGGTTACCCCAAAGTTGACCGTCTGCAGAGAACTCATCAGGAGGGCATCCTGCGATGTGAGTCGCTTTCCCATTTTCATCTGTTTTAAAGAGATGTGGATTAGCCCACATATCGCTTGAGTCTTCAGCCACGTAGATAGGCATATCTCCGACGATTTCAATGTGGTTTTCGTTAGCATATGCTTTCAATTTCAACCATTGTTGGAAGAAAAGGTATTGCGTTACGCGGTGGTAAACAAGTTTATCTGCTAATTGTTCACGGTAACTTTCAAGAGTTGAGGCTTTGCGAGCACGTGCATCTGCATCTGGCCATTCTGTCCAAGCAAGATTATCAAAATGCTCCTTGATAGCCATATACTCTGCAAATAGTTCAAGCCATGATTGATTTTCTTGAGCAAACTTTTCGTAATTTTTGACATCTCCAACTTCAAGGAAACGTTTAACAGCTTTCTCTAAAAGCGGACGGCGTGCGTAGTAGATTTTAGCGTAGTCAACTTCAGTTGGGTTGCTACCAAAGTCCACACCTTCAAGATCACTTGCTTCCAACAAACCTTGCTCCACCAAAATATCAAGGTCGATAAAATGAGTGTTTCCAGCAAAGGCTGAGAATGATTGGTAAGGAGAATCTCCATAGCTAGTTGTTCCCAAAGGAAGGATTTGCCAGTAGCGTTGCTTAGTACGAACCAAGAAGTCAACGAAATCATAGGCGCTTTGACCAAATGATCCGATTCCGTATGCTCCTGGGAGTGATGAGATGTGCATCAACACACCGCTTTGACGTTTTTTCATATTAGCACCTCGCGTGTTTGTAGTTAAGAGTTTCATATTTATATGCGCAAACGTTTGCGCCAACTCAAGTATAACCCATTTCAAAAAGAAATGCAAGCGTTTTTAAAAAAACTTTTTTTGATTTATTGATATTCTTAAAAATAAAATTTACTATATCCTATTCTCTGACCTTGATAATTTTTTTTTAAAAAGTGCGCAATCGTTTCCATTTTTCTATTTTCCGAACATTTTTCTTGATTTTTTACTTTTTCTTCCTATTATAGAACATTTTATAGCGACATTCCCCTCTTCTGCCGAATTTTAAACTTTTTAAAAATTTTTAAAAAAAGTGCTTGCAACCGTTTTCCGTTTGTGCTATACTATGGTCATAAGGGAAAACGTTTGCGTTTCCTCGAAATTAAAATTTGTTATTCTTTAGGAGGAATACATTATGTCAACTAAATTCATGAAGAGCGCTGCTGTACTTGGTACTGCTACTCTTGCTAGCTTGCTTTTGGTAGCTTGTGGAAGTAAAACTGCTGATAAAGCTGCTGATTCTTCTGCATCAGGAAGTCAAGAAATCACTTTCTACGTTGAAGACCAATATAAAGCATTCGCAGAATCAGCTGCAAAAGCTTACGAAAAAGAATCTGGTGTAAAAGTTACTATTAAAACTGGTGACCAATTAGGTGGACTTGACAACCTTTCACTTGATAACCAATCAGGTAAAGCTGCTGACGTTATGATGGCTCCATACGACCGTGTAGGTAGCCTTGGTACTGACGGACAACTTTCAGAAGTTACTTTGAGCGACGGTGCTAAAACAGACGATACTACTAAATCTCTTGTAACTGTTGGTGGTAAAGTTTACGGTGCTCCTGCTGTTATCGAGTCACTTGTTATGTACTACAATAAAGACTTGATTAAAGAAGCTCCGAAAACATTTGCTGAATTAGAAGAGCTTGCTAAAGATAGCAAATACGCTTTCGCTGGAGAAGACGGAAAAACTACTGCTTTCCTAGCTGACTGGACTAACTTCTACTACGCATACGGACTTCTTGCTGGTAACGGAGCTTACGTATTTGGTGATAACGGTAAAAATCCTAAAGATATCGGTCTTGCTAACGACGGAGCAATCAAAGGTCTCGAATACGCTAAAACTTGGTACGACAAATGGCCTAAAGGTATGCAAGATACTGAAGGTGCTGGAAACTTGATCCAAACTCAATTCCAAGAAGGTAAAACAGCTGCTATCATCGATGGTCCTTGGAAAGCTCAAGCATTCAAAGATGCTAAAGTAAACTACGGTGTTGCAACTATCCCAACTCTTCCAAACGGTAAAAACTACGAAGCCTTTGGTGGAGGTAAAGCTTGGATCATCCCATCAAGCACTAAAAACCTTGAAGGCGCTCAAAAATTTGTAGACTTCCTTGTTTCAACTGAACAACAAAAAGCATTCTACGATGCAACGAACGAAATCCCAGCAAACACTGAAGCTCGTGCTTACGCTGAAGGTAAAAACGATGAGTTGACTACAGCTGTTATCAAACAGTTCAAGAACGCTCAACCAATGCCAAACATCTCACAAATGTCAACAGTTTGGGACCCAGCGAAAACTATGCTCTTTGATACTGTAAGCGGTAAGAAAGATGCGAAAACAGCTGCTAACGATGCTGTAACATTGATTAAGGAAACAATCCAACAAAAATTTGGTAACTAATTGATTTGTTCAAGGGGGGTGGAAGCAAAATCCCCCCTTTGAATTTATAGATATGCTTCTTATCTGATGTACCTATCTTACGAATAAATCCGAGTTTAAACTCGCATCCTATGAAAGGAGTAATCATGGAAAAACAACAGCCTCGCAAAGCAGCCTTGCTGTCAATCATTCCTGGTTTAGGACAAATCTATAACAAGCAAAAAGCTAAAGGTTTTATTTTCCTTGGTGTGACTGTTCTATTTGTTCTGTATTTTCTAACGCTTGCAGCTCCTGAATTGAGTAACTTGATCACACTCGGTACAAAACCGGGCCGTGACAACTCTCTTTTCATGCTGATTCGTGGTGCTTTCCACTCTATTTTTGTAATTGTTTATTTAGCATTTTATATTTTCAACATTAAAGATGCTCACACTATTGCAAAACGTATCAATAACGGTATTCCTGTGGCTCGTACCTTCAAGGATATGATCAAAGGTATTTATGAGAATGGATTCCCATACCTCTTAATCATCCCATCATATGTAGCGATGACATTTGCGATTATCTTCCCTGTTATCGTAACCTTGATGATTGCCTTTACCAACTATGACTTCCAACATTTACCGCCAAATAAATTGTTGGACTGGGTTGGATTGACGAACTTCACAAACATCTGGAGCTTGAGTACCTTCCGTTCAGCCTTTGGTTCCGTTCTTTCTTGGACCATTATCTGGGCTTTGTCTGCTTCTACTTTGCAGATTGTTATTGGTATTTTCACTGCTATCATTGCGAACCAACCATTTATCAAGGGTAAACGTATCTTTGGTGTTATCTTCCTTCTACCTTGGGCAGTACCAGCCTTTATCACTATCTTGACTTTCTCAAATATGTTCAACGATAGTGTTGGTGCTATCAATACTCAAGTAATCCCTCTCTTTGCTAAGGTTCTTCCATTCCTCGATGGAGCACTAATCCCTTGGAAAACAAATCCTACTTGGACTAAGGTTGCCTTGATTATGATGCAAGGATGGCTTGGCTTCCCTTATATTTATGTCTTGACACTCGGTATCCTACAATCTATTCCAAATGACTTGTACGAAGCAGCTTACATTGACGGTGCAAATGCTTGGCAAAAATTCCGCAACATCACTTTCCCAATGATCTTGGCCGTTGCGGCACCTACTTTGATCAGCCAATACACCTTCAACTTTAACAACTTCTCTATTATGTACCTCTTCAATGGCGGAGGTCCTGGTAGTGTAGGTGGTGGAGCTGGTTCAACCGATATCTTGATCTCATGGATTTATCGTTTGACAACTGGTACAGCTCCTCAATACTCTATGGCTGCTGCCGTTACATTGATTATTTCAATCATCGTCATCTCTATTTCTATGATTGCATTCAAGAAACTACACGCATTTGATATGGAGGACGTCTAAGATGAATAACTCAATTAAACTCAAACGTAGACTGACTCAAAGCCTTACTTACCTCTACTTGATTGGTCTTTCAATCGTTATTATCTATCCTCTTTTAATTACGATTATGTCTGCCTTCAAGTCTGGTAACGTCGTAGCCTTTAAACTCGACAGCAATGTCAACTTTAGTTTTGACAACTTCAAAGGACTCTTCACTGAAACCTTGTACGGAACATGGTACCTCAACACTTTGATCATCGCTTTGATCACTATGGTCGTTCAAACAAGTATTATCGTCCTTGCTGGTTATGCCTACAGTCGTTACAATTTCTTTGCTCGTAAACAAAGTTTGGTCTTCTTCTTGATCATCCAAATGGTTCCAACAATGGCCGCTTTGACTGCCTTCTTCGTTATGGCCCTCATGTTGAACGCCCTCAACCATAGCTGGTTCCTCATCTTCCTCTACGTCGGTGGTGGTATCCCGATGAATGCTTGGTTGATGAAAGGTTACTTTGACACCGTGCCAATGTCTCTTGATGAGTCTGCAAAACTTGATGGTGCAGGACACTTCCGCCGCTTCTGGCAAATCGTTCTCCCTCTTGTTCGCCCAATGGTTGCAGTACAAGCACTCTGGGCCTTCATGGGACCTTTCGGAGACTATATCCTCTCTAGTTTCTTGCTTCGTGAAAAAGAATACTTTACAGTTGCCGTTGGTCTACAAACCTTCGTTAACAATGCGAAGAACTTGAAGATCGCCTACTTCTCAGCAGGTGCTATCCTCATCGCTCTTCCAATCTGTACACTTTTCTTCTTCTTGCAAAAGAACTTCGTTTCAGGACTTACAAGCGGTGGCGACAAGGGGTAATATACCCTCGCCACCCTTTTTCATTTTTGAACTTGTACATCGATTGTCTGGTGAGAAAGAAGAGCTTGCAGAGATTACCTTGTTAGTTAGTGGACGAATCCTAACAAACATTCACTTTTACCAAGGATTCTACTATCCCCGCTTGAAATAAAAAACATTTCTCTATATAATACTCGATAATACTCGTATAGAAAAATGTCTATAGAAAGAGATTTATGTTACCATATCCATTTTCTTATTTTAATAGTATTTGGGGATTCCGTAAGCCCCTATCTCATCGTTTCGGCCTAAATTGGTTTCAACTGATTTTTACCAGTATTTTCTTGATTAGCTTGTCGATGGTGCCAATTGCTATCCAGAACAGTTCTCAGGAAACCTATCCTTTGGAAACCTTTATCGATGATGTCTACGCACCTTTGACGGATAGTGTGGTTCAAGATTTGGCTACCAATGCCCAGATTGTCAATGGTAAACTAAGTTATACGGGGACAACTCCCCATCAAGCTTCTGTACAAATCGGCGCTACTGCTCCTTCAAGTTTCCCTGAAGAATTACTTCTTAGCTTTGAACCCGAGCAACTCGTCATCAGTAAGCAAGGAAAAGAGTTAACCAGTATCCGCTATCACGCTATTACAACTGAGAGCTTCCAAAACAAGGAAAGCTTGACTCAGGCTATTTCCAAAGACTGGTATCAACAGAATCGTGTCTATATTAGCCTCTTTCTGGTCTTAGGCGCCAGCTTCCTCTTTGGACTTAATTTTTTCATTGTCGCTTTAGGCGCTAGCCTTTTGCTCTACTTTACGAAAAAATCACGTCTCTTCTCATTTAAGACCTACAAAGAGTGTTATCATTTTATTTTGAACTGTTTAGGTTTACCAACTTTCATTACCTTGATTCTAGGTCTCTTGGGTCAAAATATGGCGACTTTGATTACTGTTCAAAACATTTTATTTGTTCTATACCTGGTCACTATCTTTTACAAGACTCATTATCGTGATCCAGACTACCAAAAGTAGGAGATTATTATGCCTGTTACGATTAAAGACGTGGCCAAGGCTGCAGGGGTTTCTCCCTCAACCGTAACCCGTGTTATTCAAAACAAATCTACGATTAGTGACGAGACTAAAAAACGAGTTCGAAAGGCAATGAAAGAACTCAATTATCATCCTAATCTTAATGCTCGAAGTCTCGTTAGCAGTTATACACAAGTTATTGGCTTGGTTCTTCCAGATGATTCAGACGTTTTCTACCAAAACCCTTTCTTCCCTTCTGTTTTTAGGGGGATTGCACAGGTTGCCTCAGAGAATCACTATGCCATTCAGATTGCGACCGGTAAGGACGAAAAAGAGCGTTTAAACGCCATTTCACAAATGGTCTACGGAAAACGTGTGGACGGGCTTATTTTCTTGTATGCTCAAGAAAATGACCCCTTGGTACAACTAGTTGTCGATGAGCAATTTCCCTTCCTCATTCTTGGAAAATCACTTTCCCCTTTTATTCCGCTTGTTGACAATGATAATATTCAAGCTGGATTTGATGCGACCGAATATTTCATCAAAAAAGGATGTAGTCGAATTGCTTTCATTGGTGGTACCAAGAAACTCTTTGTTACTCAAGACCGTCTGACAGGTTACGAGCAAGCTCTTCAAGAACATCATCTAGCTCTTGATAGCCACCGTACCTTCTTTGCCGACGAGTTCCTAGAAGAAAAGGGCTATAACTTTAGTAAACAACTTTTTAAACATGACCCTCAGACCGATGCAATTATCACAACAGATAGTCTCTTAGCTGAAGGTGTCTGTAACTACCTCAACGAACATCAGCTTGATGTTCCAGTCCTCAGCTTTGACTCAGTAAATCCAAGATTGAATCTAGCTGCCTATGTTGATATCAATAGCCTTGCTCTTGGCCGAACTTCATTTGAAACCATTCTTCAAATCATCAATGATGTCAAAGAAAATCGTCAAATCTGCTATAGACAAGTGATTGCGCACAAAATCGTTGAAAAATAAAAAACCAACTCTCTATTTTGAGTTGGTTTTTTTGTATACTATTTACCTGAACAACTAGTTTTCAACTTCGACAAATCGTCCTAGAATATGGACATTCTCTGAGACAGATACAAAGGCTGTCGGATCAACTTGTTTCATGATTAGTTTAAAATCATTAAACTCTGCACGAGTGATAACCGTTATCAAAACTGCCTTACGCTCGTGGTTATAAGTCCCTTCAGCATCGTGAATCATAGTCGCACCACGGTGCAATTTATGATGGATTTTCTCAATCACTGCGTCAGGATTGCTAGTGACGATCATGGCCTGCATGCGTTTCTGTTTGGTAAAAACTGCATCTGTTACACGGCTTGAGACAAAGATCGTAATCATGGAATAAAGGGCATATTTCCATCCAAAGGTCAATCCTGCAATCAGCATGATTGTACCGTTCACCAAGAAAGAGATGCTTCCGACATTACGACCTGTTTTCTTACGAATGGTCAGACTGACAATATCCGTTCCACCGCTGGAAATGTTATGGCGTAAAGCAAAGCCGATTCCCAGTCCCATGACGACTCCCCCAAACAGGGCATTGATGATAGGATCTTCTGTCAAGACCACCACTGGCACAAACTGGATAAAGAGCGAACTCATGGATACCGTGATAAAGGTAAAAATCGTGAACTTATGGCCAATCTGTCGCCAAGCTAAAATCATGAGCGGAACATTGATACAATAGAAAGCGACAGAGATTGGGATGTGGAAATGAAACCAGTAGTTACTAAGGCTTGAGATAATCTGTGCTAAACCTGTTGCACCACTTGAATAAACGTGTCCTGGTTGGAAAAAGAAATTGACAGCTACAGCTGATAAAAAACCATATACCAGAGAAGCTGAGATTTTTTCATCGTATTTTTCTTTAGAAATTCCTTGTAAGACACGTAAGATTTTTACGCGATGAGCAAAGCGACGCAAATAATAGTGCCACTTCTTAGTTTGTTTCGTTTGTTTCATCTTGTTCTACTTGTAGATTGAGTTCTTCTAGTTGTTTAAGAGCTACTGTTGATGGCGCCTGCGTCATCGGATCAGTCGCTTTGTTGTTCTTAGGGAAGGCAATGACTTCGCGGATATTTTCTTCTCCAGCGAGCAACATTACAAAACGGTCAAGTCCGATAGCCAATCCACCGTGTGGTGGGAATCCATAGTCCATAGCTTCCAATAGGAAACCAAACTGGTCATTGGCTTCTTCAGCCGAGAAGCCAAGAGCCTTGAACATACGTTCTTGAAGGTCTTTTTGATTGATACGAAGGCTACCGCCACCAAGTTCATAACCGTTCAAGACGATATCGTAGGCAATAGCACGAACATTGGCCAATTCACCTTCCAATTCATGGGCAGTATCTGCCTGAGGAAGAGTAAATGGATGGTGGGCGCTCATATAACGGCCTTCTTCTTCAGACCATTCAAACATTGGCCAGTCAACAACCCAGAGGAAGTTAAATTTATCGTTATCAATCAAGCCAAGTTCTTTGGCAATACGTCCACGAAGGGCACCAAGTGTTGCATTAGCTACCTCAAGCGTATCAGCAACAAAGAGAACCAAGTCTTTATCTTCAAGACCAAGTGCACTTGTCAAATCGCCTTGAATGGCAGTCAAGAACTTAGCAACTGGTCCGTTCAATTCTCCATCAACAACCTTAACCCAAGCAAGACCCTTAGCGCCATACTGCTTGGCTACTTCTGTCATCTTGTCGATGTCTTTACGTGAGTAGTTATCTGCAGCTCCTTTGACGACGATGGCTTTAACAGCAGGAGCTTCTGAAAAGACTTTGAAGTCTACTCCCTTGACAACTTCTGTCAAGTCCTGAAGCAACATCTCAAAACGAGTATCAGGCTTGTCAGAACCATAAAGAGCCATCGCGTCATCGTACTTCATACGAGGGAATGGCAGTGTTACTTCGATTCCTTTGGTTTCCTTCATCACGCGCGCAATCAATCCTTCTGTGATATCTTGGATTTCTTGCTCAGTCAAGAATGAAGTCTCCAAGTCGACCTGGGTAAATTCAGGTTGGCGGTCCCCACGTAAGTCTTCGTCACGGAAACATTTGACGATTTGGTAGTAACGATCAAATCCCGCATTCATCAACAACTGTTTGGTAATCTGTGGACTTTGAGGAAGTGCGTAAAAATGCCCTTTATTGACACGAGAAGGCACCAAATAGTCACGCGCTCCTTCTGGTGTTGACTTAGAAAGGAATGGTGTTTCCACATCGATAAATTCTAACTCATCCAAGTAGTTGCGGATAGAATGCGTCACCTTGGCACGAAGTTTAAGGTTTTCCAACATCTCTGGACGACGAAGGTCAAGGTAACGGTAACGTAGACGTGTATCATCGTTGGCCTCAATGCCATCCTTGATTTCAAAAGGTGTTGTTTTGGCTGTATTCAGAACCGTAAGAGCCGTTACATTCAGCTCAACTGCTCCAGTCGCCAATTTATCATTGGCCTGCTCACGTGCTGCAACCTGACCAGTCACCTCGATGACGTATTCACTACGAAGGCTTTCAGCTGTTGCCATCACCTCTGCCGATACTTTTTCAGGGTTGATAACCAACTGCATAATCCCTTCACGGTCACGAAGGTCGATAAAAATCAAGCCACCCAGGTCACGACGACGGGCAACCCAACCCTTCAAGGTAATTTCTTGTCCGATGTGCTCCTCACGAACACGACCAGCATACATACTACGTTTCATGTTTTCTCTCCTCTTGTATTCTGTTACTATTTTACCATAAAAGCGCAGGCTCTTCATGAAAATCAGCAGAAAAGTTGAGAGTTTCCTCTGATAAATAAAAAAATCCAGCAAAGTCATTCGCTGGATTTGGGTTTTCTTTATTTTTTTCGCTTTTCAGCAATTTCCGCTGCCTTTTTAGGGAGAACAATCTCCGTTGCATAAGCTGTCGCAAACCGTATAATACCTGCGATTGGTGCAAAGATAACTGCTAGATGATTATAAAAGAAATCCCCTTTAAAAGCATAGGCAAGCGCTCCAATAATAAAGAAGAGAACAACTGCCTGGATCACTGCTAATAATATCACTCGTTTCATGACTTCCTCCTGAGTCTATTATAGCATGATAATCATTAAAAATCCGATTAAATTATTCAAGGCGTGAAGAGCCATACTATAAGCCAAACCACCCTTACTAATATAGGCCAAGCCCAAGCTAAATCCGAGTGAAGCATAAACTAGGAACTGTTGAGGAGTCCCAGGGAAATGAACAAGTGCAAAAATGATGGTGCTTACAAGAAGAAAGAGAACTGTCTGCTTGACGTTATCTTGTTGAGGGAAGACATAGCGAGCTAACATCCCTCTAAAGGTTAACTCTTCTGTAAGTGGCGCAAAGACGACTACCATAAAGAAAGAGAAAAGAGGTTGATTATGAGTCAATTGTTCTACAGTCTGCTGATTGACTGATGGATCATTTGGCAAGAAAGTTTGTGCAACTATGACAAGAACCAATACCAAGGCAGGCAACCAGATGTGTTTGTTGAGGGCTGTTTGTTCAATCGTAACAGTTCCTGTCTGATACCACTTGTAGGTAAAGAAGGTAAAAATTCCTGCCAATAAGATATAAATTGGGACAGCAACGTAGTCAGGCACTCCCATCTTCATCGCTACCAAACCTACAACCTGAGTCAAACTATAGACAATAAAAAATGATAAGAAAGCAAGGGCAAACCAGCCAATATTTTTAAGTGTTTTCATAAGATTCTCCTATTTAAAATAACGTTTTGTTTTACGCAACTGTGCCACATTAGTGTACAAATGGATGACAACTGCTACGAGCAGAGCAACCAACTGTACTTGTCCTAATACTACAGATAGCACGACTAAGACAACATAGATACCAGGAATGAGGAGTTGATTAACCTTGAACAAGATCAAGTAAGCTTCTTCCATCTCAGCCTGTTTTTCTCCCTCATCATAAGTATCGAGGTATTCCAAAACTTCCTTGGGAGTCGCCGTAATAGAAAGTTTATAGTTACGAACCGTGCTGGTGATTTTGAGACAGTAAACACCCGACCAGATACCTACAACCAGCAAAAGTAAGGATGTTGCTGATCGGCCTAAACCTCCCAAATCTAAAAGTAGACAGGATAGCATACAAATTTGGCAAACATTCCAAGCTACCGTACCATAATCTAAGAAACGATACATATCAAGGTAGTCTTGCTCATTTCCTTCATCCTCTTCTTCTCTTTGATAATTCTGATAGGCCTGATGACTTTTTCTAGTGAAATAAAAGGTTAGAATCACCGTAAGCATCCCTAAACCAAGAAAAATTGAGTACGAGGCAATGATTACTTGCTCTTGACTGATACCTAAAGGATTAAGACCAAGGAAACCAGCAAATATTCCTAATAAAACACTTGCAAGAAAAATCTTCAGTGCAAAAATGATATGTTTCTTTTCCATATTTCAACCTCTTTCTAAAACAAACCAGACAACCATTGACCAAAAGTTTTACCTGATTCAAAAATAGCGGTCAAGCCTTCTGATCCAAGTGAGACCAAAAGCAAACAAACAACGACTAAGAGAAGAGCTTGGTTTCGTGCTTTTTTTGCTCCATCCCCCAAGGGATCATTGCCAAGCCAACCTGCTAGATAGGCATAGAGCGTCATTGTTAGAATCCCAACCTCAGTCGAAGAGAGGAACAACAAGACTGTCACCAAACGAACGATATTGGTTTGGATGTTAAAATAATTTCCTAAACCTGCACAAACACCTGCAAGTTCTTTGTGTTCAGTGTCGACTTGAAAACCTGCTAAAAACTCTTTCATAACTTTTCTCCTTTTACGATTTCTTTAAACTTTATCTTTCTCTCTACCCATCTAAAGACTAATAGTAAAACTATGTTAATCCAGAAGAGGTATTTACTGTCAACAATTGTAAACCAACCAAGTAGGCTTCCGATCATAGCCAAAAGATTTACGATAAACACAACTATAGATAGATAATAAATCACTTTATACTTGTTCATCACTCATCCTCCTCTAAGCGAAAGACTGACTCGACTGGCTCATTGAATATCTGAGCAATCTTCAGGGCAATGACGATGGATGGCGTGTACTCATCCCGCTCAAGCAAGCTGATGGTTTGCCTGGACACGCCAGCTAGTTTGGCCAGCTCTGTTTGATTCAGGCCATCGCGAGCCCGAAGCTCTTTTAGACGATTTTTTAGCATGTCTTTTTTCTCCTTTGTTCTTATCTTGATTTCATTGTAACATATCTTTTTATTTTTGACAAGCATATTTGTCAAAAAGTTTAAGATTTTTGTCATTTTGTAAAAGAAAAAGGTCAGAAGTGGTATCCTGACCGTATTTTTTATAGTTGATAAAAGATTGCTTACTCAGCTAATGGAGCGTCTTGATTTTCTTTCAGCTGGTTTTTATCATCCTTCTTGTAATCTCTTCTGACGATATAAAGCGTTGTTAGACTGATGAGAGTCAATATAGCACCTGTAACCCTTCCTTTTTGGGAGAAGACAAATTCTACTTTGTGTTGTCCGGAAGTAATCGGGAATGAAATAAAGCTGTTCCATGCTTTTGTCACAGGGACATCCTTACCATCAACTTTCACCTTCCACCCCTCACTATAAGGGATAGAGGTCATCATAAATTTGCTGTCATCAGTAATATTCACGGAACCTACGATATGAGTGTTCGTAAATTTCTCAACTTGCAGGCCTTGTGCTTTTCGTTTTTCTAATGCACTTTGAATTTGACTGATTTCTGCACGATAAACACCTGCATTTGAAAGGTCAACCTTATCTGTTTTAAAGCGGAACTCAAGCACAGATTCTTGATTCTCCGCCTTATCTGCGATTTGCCATAGTTGGCGTTGCGTATTTCTCTTGGAATGAGTAAACCACTTGCCATTCAGAAGGACGGAGTAATCTTTCTCTGAATTGAGACCTGCAGGCACAAAGAAATAGTAAGTCAAATCTGTTCGTGGAGTAATTCGGTAGCGAACGACTGCATCCTTAGAGGAGTCCACACGCTTGTAAACTGCAGTTCCTTTTTCTTTGTCGACATTTTCTTCTGTAAGATTTTCTGTTTCGACATCTCCATAGGCTAATGGTTTGAAGTAGTCGAGGTAGTTTTCCTCGCCTTTTTTCACGCCTTCCATAGAGTTGAGTATGATATTTTGATTTTGAATTGCGTTGTTTCTGCCGAAGTTGATATTTCTCACCAAATCATTTGTTCCATAGGCTAATGGGAAAGAATTTGGATTTTCGTACACGATATAACGCTCATCCTCGTAGACTTTCTTCGTGAAGTAACGGTTCATATCAAAACGACTGGCAAAGCGAGTGAAATACATTCTCTCAGGATGGGCTTCTTTCTCAGTAGGATCCAGGTCTTTGACATCCATATAGTAACGAACACCGTATAAGGCATCTGTCAACAGGGTCCCATTTTCATACTCAGTTGCCGCATTAATCCCTTGGTCACCCATATAGGCAAATTGATCCATGGTTGTACGCTCTAAGCTTGAACTAAAGGTACTCAAACCTGGATAGGAAACAAGTGATGGCACTGTTTTTGAATAAGCAAAGGTTGTTGCGATTCTATAAAATGGTTGATCTGCCTGTTTCTGAACATCATCTGTCACCTGTTTTACAGATACTGTCGCATCTACAAACTTGTCTACATCAGCATACCCAAAGGTTACTTGAGATAGATAGGCATTGTAGCCCAACTCAAAGATTGTTAGGGCAGACAAAGCAAGAATGGCTAATCGGGTCATTCTTGAACGCAGTAAGAAGATAACCGCCAAGTAGACCAGCAAGGTTAATACAACCTGAGATAAGAAATATCCTGTTTGAAGAAGAAGGCCTATAAGAAGTACGATAGACCCAGCTATCAATAGCACCATTTTTTTCACTTGAGGAGCTTTACGAGACCGACTCCAATAGAGATAAGAGAAGGCTGCAGTGATAGCTATGAGTAAAACCCAAAACACAACAACATTCTTTGATAGGAACTGAGTCAGTGCTTCTGGCTGTGTTTTTGGAAGATAGGTGAATTTCTTTGTATAGAGATAAATTGCTGATAAAACCAGTAATACAGCTGAAAGTAGCTTCCCTCTGCGAGAAATTTCCACTTGCCCCTTAACTACCTGATAGGCTAAAACGAGCATAAAGAAAGAGAAAAGCCATGAGAAACGGAAGAAGAATCCAGCTGGATTTTGTCCCATATGCCAGATTTTACTTACAAATTCATTGACAAAGGAAATGAAGAAGACAAGGGTGACCGCACCTGCAGCCCAACGTTTTTCCTTGGCTATCTGCTTTGATGTAAAGTAGAGGATAAAACCTAGAAATCCTAAAGCACCGATGTAGATATTTGGAAGGTTAGGCCCAGCTGACCAGCCTGAGGCAGTATCAAAACCACCGATAGCCAGTTTAGACAGAATATCCACAGGATTGATCTGAAAGGCCAAGGAGAATTTCATGGCATCTCCCACTTGCCCCTTACTCTCAAGGAGATTATAAAAAACTGGCACAATCAATACCGATGCCGTAGCAACCCCAATGACAGAGAAGGCAAATGTTTTTACCAGAGGACTCAAGAAGTGTTTCAGCTTCTGTTTCAGAGTTCCCTGAATAGAGAGGCGTGGTGAAACATAATAACAAGAGTATAGGACGATAAAAATCGAAATCATATACCCCATATAGAACTGCAGAAAGACTGTTAGTCCTAAAATAAAGGCATAACGATAGGGTCTTCCTCCATCCAAGATCTCTTCCAGATAAACGATAACGAGCGGTAGCATAATCATGGCATCATAGAAAATGACGTTCATCTGATAGGAAACGAGCATCCCTGAAAGAGCATAGGCTGTTGCAAATAAAGGCACCAACCACACACGTGATTCTGCACCTTTATAGCGCTTAATCAGGAAATGAGAGAAAGAAAGTCCGATTGCGCCGTATCTGAGCCAAATGGTCAGAAAGACTGCCAAACCATAATGTTTGAAGGGAATAATAATATAAAAAATATTAAAGGGACTCATCAAGTAATAGCCTAAAACCCCTATCATATCTCCACCGAGAGATTTGGTAAAGGAATAAGTCAGACTACTCAAATCACCTGTAAGTACTGCATTTTTAAGCAAGCCAAAAAAGCTGATATACTGCTGCCCAAAGTCAACTGCCATCAGACTTTTATTTCCAAAAGGATAGCTACCCATGAAAAACCAAACAACCAGCATAATGGTCATCGGTAGTAAGGCACTTATCGTATAAAGCAAGGCTTTAGGGTGTTTCCCTTTTAACTCTTGCCAACGCATTAACCACTTATCCATGTTTGTTTTCTCCTATGTCTTCTTAACCAATCTTATCTTTTTCAGCTTGGTCAATATTGCTTTTCGCGACGATAAAGTGAGGACGTTGCTTCACCTCGTAATAAATCTTTCCAATATACTCTCCAAGTACTCCTATGAAAATGAGTTGCACACTACTAAACAAGATGATAGCTGCTATTGTCGTGAAATAGCCACTTGTATAGTCGGAAGAAAAGATAAATTTACAAAATTCATAAACAATATAGAGGAGAGACAGAGCCATACTGACAAATCCAAATTGGATACAAATTCGGAGCGGGCGATCATTAAATGAAATAATCCCCTGGAAAGCATAGTTCATAGACTTCTTAAAGCCAAATTTACTTTTTCCTGCTTTCCGAACTTCATTTTTATAAGGGATGACCTTCTCTTTAAAACCAATCCACTCATAGAGCCCTTTATTAAATCGATTGTACTCTGGAAGTGAAACAAATACATCTACAGCTCTCTTGCTGAGGAGACGCAACTCAGACTTCCCGTCGGTCAATTTGACGTCCATAGAGTGGTTCGAAAATTTATAAAAACTGCGAGCAAAGAAGCTTCCTAGGAAAGACTCCCCTTCTCGACTTCTCTGACCACTGACGATATCGTAACCCTCCTTATACGCTTCTACAAAGAGAGGGATTAGGTAAGGCGGATGTTGCAAATCACCATCCATCACCATGACCGCATCACCAGTCGCATACTTAAAACCAGCAAGAATTCCGCTCTCGCGTCCAAAGTTTCTACTAAAGCTGATATATTTGACCCGTGGATGTTCATTCGCAATAGCATCGATTAGCTCTAGAGTGCTATCGCTGCTCCCGTCATCTACATAAAGAATTTCATAATCAGACAGTTGTTCCGATAAAATCATACTATCTAACTTCTCAGAGATAGCTTTATGCGTTTGAGCTAGAACTAATTCTTCGTTTAAAAGAGTGATAAGAATTGATAGTTTCATCTATATGCTCCATATACTATTTACTTTTAAAAAAGGAGAGAACCTTGCTCTCTCCTCTTTAAAGAAACTTAACTATTACTTGTTAGAATATTTACGTTTCATTACAACGGTACTTGATAAGATGACGATTCCTGCAACTACCAAGCCAGTTCCCATAGATTCTCCAGTTTTAGGAAGTTCTGGTTTTTCCTCTGTAGTCGTCGTTCCTGGAACATCTGGTTTTGAGGTTGTAGTTGTCGTTGTCGAAGTTGTGGTTGAAGCGGTCGTTGGCGCTTCGGTTGTTGTAGTCGAAGTAGTCGTTGGTGCTTCTGTCGTTGTAGTTGAAGTAGTCGCCGGCTCTTCGGTTGTTGTAGTTGTTGAAGTAGTCGTTGGCCCTTCTGTTGTTGTAGTGGTCGAAGTGGTCGTTGACTCTTCGGTTGTTGTAGTGGTCGAAGTGGTCGTTGACTCTTCGGTTGTTGTAGTGGTCGAAGTGGTCGTTGACTCTTCTGTTGTTGTGGTGGTCGAAGTGGTCGTTGACTCTTCGGTTGTTGTAGTGGTCGAAGTGGTCGTTGACTCTTCGGTTGTTGTAGTGGTCGAAGTGGTCGTTGACTCTTCGGTTGTTGTGGTGGTCGAAGTGGTCGTTGGCGCTTCTGTCGTCGTTGTTGTAGTAGTCGTTGGCGCTTCGGTTGTTGTGGTGGTGGTTGTAGTTGTGGTGGTTGTAGTTGTGGTGGTTGTCTTATCTCCACTACCCTCACCTGAAGCTGTTTCTAAACGCGTCAATGCACTGACTGAACGAGATTTTTGGAAGTTGCTTGCTGACCATTCCAAAACATTGGCAACTTTAGTACCTTCTGGAAGTGGTGAAGTCAATTCTGTTGTGTACTCAATGTACATTGCCCAGTTCCAGTTATCACCAAAGTTAATGGTGAATCCTGTGATTTTACCATCTGCATTTCGAGTAAATTCAGCTTTTTTGCTAAAGTTATCGATTGGTTCTAGTTTAAGAAGTGCTGCTTCATTTGGAATTTTCTCTGGTTGAGTTGCATAACGAACAGCACGGAAAGAGCTTTCCACCAAGACTTGCCCACTATCACTAAAATCATCTTTAATGACCATGTTGTTCAATTTGTCCTGAACAGCATTCAAGACAACACGCCACTTGATTCGGTTAGGATTCTCTGAATCTTGGTAACCATATTTCATTTCATAGTCACCAGCTTCACCATCTGTTTTATTGTAATTAAGTGTATAGTTTTCTGTCCCGAATTGGAATGTATATTTACCTGTTTCTGGTAAGTTCGTTACGTTTGGACGAACAGAATATTTTAAAGACATTACCTTATCTTTGTAATTCTTAGAGAAATAATCTGTAAAAGTAATCGTTACTTTTTGAGTACTTGGATCTGTCACTGCATTTCCAATCACTTCACCACTACTATGTGTAATTGGAAACTCTAGCTTAGTAATCAAGCCCAACTCTTTAGGAAGGTCAAGCACCAGTACATCACCTTCGTTAATTTGTTGAGTGTCAGGGAAAGAAATGGTATTGGTCGCTTCCAAAACTTTACCTGTACTGATTTGAGTTTCATCTGTCAGTGGTTGACCATCAACAGTGATTGTTGTTTTATTTGTATAGTCTGTAACATTAGCTGCAAATACTGTCGTCAGTACTGTCAAAGATAACACAATTACACCTAAAAAGGCAAACATACGTATCGCGTTCTTTTTAAAATGATTCATGGTTAACTCCTTTTTATTAATCAAATATATCATAGCATTTTTTGAATTCGTTTACAAGTGATTTTATAATATTCCACTTGTCCTTCCAAAAACGTTCAGTTTTTCTCATCCTTTTATACAAAAAGAGACCTCAATAGTCGTCTTTTTAATATAAAGTAAAAAAACCAGGAATAAATTCCTGGTTCATTATATAACTATTAAAAGCCTAGTTTTTTAAAGATTTCTGAGTAATTTTGACTGATAGCATCAAGCGAAACTTCTACTTCTTCTCTAGTTTGGTTGTTCTTAACTTTCACTTGTCCGCTTTCGACTTCGCTCTCTCCGAGAGTAATAAGAGTTTTAGCCGCAAAGACATCGGCTGACTTAAATTGAGCTTTTAGCTTGCGGTTGAGGTAATCACGTTCTGCTTTGAAACCTTGCTGACGAAGAGCTTGTACCAATTCCAAGGCCTTGAGATTAGCTCCCTCCCCTAGAACCGCAATATAGACATCTAGAGCGTTTTCGATAGGGAGAGCTACACCTTGCTTTTCAAGGATGAGAAGCAGGCGCTCGACACCAAGTCCAAAACCAAATCCAGCAGTTTCAGGACCACCGAAGTAGGCAACTAAGCCATCGTAGCGACCACCTGCACAGACTGTCAAATCATTGCCCTCGATTTCGGTGATAAACTCAAAAATCGTATGGTTGTAATAGTCCAGACCACGTACCATATTGGTATCGATGATATAGTCTACTCCAAGGCTTTCCAACATCTGACGAACAGCATCAAAGTGAGCTTGGCTTTCTTCATCTAGGTAATCTAAGATAGATGGTGCATTCTCCACTGCCACCTTATCTTCTTTTTCCTTCGAGTCCAAAACACGAAGAGGATTTTCCTCCAAACGACGCTGACTATCCTTAGACAAACTATCTTTGAGTGGTGTTAAGTAATCAATCAAGGCTTGACGATAGGCCGCACGGCTTTCAGGATTGCCAAGAGTGTTAAGGTGTAGTTTGACACCTTGAATCCCGATTGCTTTCAAAAAGTGGGCTGCCATCGCAATTGTTTCTACATCGGTAGCAGGATTACTAGAGCCAAAGCACTCCACACCAATCTGGTGGAATTGGCGCAATCGACCTGCTTGTGGACGCTCATAGCGGAACATTGGGCCCATGTAGTAGAACTTGCTTGGTTTTTGAACTTCTGGTGCGAAGAGTTTATTTTCCACATAAGAACGGACAACTGGCGCAGTCCCTTCTGGACGTAGAGTGATATGACGGTCGCCCTTGTCGTAAAAATCGTACATTTCCTTTGTTACGATATCAGTTGTGTCCCCAACGGAACGACTGATGACTTCGTAATGCTCAAAAATAGGGGTACGTACTTCTGCATAGTTGTAGCGTTTAAAAATTTCACGCGCAAAGCCTTCAACGTACTGCCATTTGGCAGACTCTGCAGGTAAAATGTCCTGCGTTCCTTTTGGTTTTTGTAATTTCATAGAGAATCCTCTTTCTAACTTAATAGTCCTATTTTACCATAAATGAAGGGATTGGGACAGTATGAAGAAAGCATGGATTTAAAGATTATTTTTGAGATTGAGACTTGTCAGAAGAATAGCTAACAAAGAAAGACCTACAAAAAGCATCCAAGTCAACTGCATATTCCATACTGCCACCAGTGAAAAACAGGCCGTCCCCACTGGTATAGATAGAGTAAACAACAAACCTAAAAAATTACTGGTACGAGAGAGAACCTCTGGAGCAAGATTTTTCATAAGCAGAGCACTAATCTTTGGAGAGATTTTACCAGAGACGTACATGGTAAAAAAGACGAAAAACATCCCGAGCAAGACTTGGTTTAACAAATTAGATAGACCAACTAGACTGGCTCCTAATGTAACCCACATCATCAATCTAGGCAGAGATTGCTTCCCAAAATAATCATTGCCCGTAAGACTACTGATGATAACCGCTAATAAGGTAATCAATTGTAAGATAAACAAGGCATCCTTGTAGGAAAAATCCAGTAAGGAATGATTTAAAAGGAAGATGTTATAGATACCACCTAAAGCACCTCCCAAAGCATTGATAAGTAAGATAGCAAAGAGCATAAATCCAAAGTTTTTCTGTCCACTTTGAAGAAAAACGAGACGTAGGTTTCGGTAAATCGTTAAAAACTGATCTTTGATAGAAAGCTTCTCATTTTTCATTGATTTACTATCAGCAAATGGAGTTGATAAGCTTAATTCAGCCCTTCCTAAAAAGAGAATGAGAGCTGACACTAGGAAAAATATGGCATTGATTCCAGCTACGAGCGAAAAGTTCTGTGTCGACACCCCTAATAGCCAAACTCCGAAAGCCTGCCCGCCAATCGCAGAGATGTAGGTAATAAACTGCGAAAAGGAATAGGCCTCCATCAAATCTGACTCTGCTACTTTTTCTTTAACGAGAGGCATTCGCAATCCACCAGCAAAATCACTGGCTACATCACTAATGACATTGATGAGGCAAAGGGTCGAAAAGGCAAAGAAACTAGCTTGCTGAACAACTAGGGCTGCTAGAAAAAATAAAACCGCCTGAAATAAACCGACATAGGTCATCCATTTGACCTTGTCCCTCGTGTAATCTGCACGAATTCCAACAAAAACTGTAAAAAGAGTTGGAAGCATCATCACAACATTAGCCACGGCAACGGCAACAGAAGCCTCTGGTAAAGTCGAGGCATAGACCACAAATACTAAATTAAAAATTGAAGCTCCAAAAGCATTGAAAAATCGTGATAAACTCAAGATTCGATAAGCTTGATTTCTTAGTAATAGTTTCATATAGATTCCTTTCTCACATACTACTTTTATGGTAGTTCTAGTATAGCATTGAGAATATGTTCTTGTTTATCCTTTGAAAAAAGGGATTTGTTGGTATTCTCTCTGATAGAGGGTATGCAAAGATGTTAAATCTTTTGGGTTTACGGCTTTAAACAATTGATTTCTGAATTCAGAATTAGCATCCTGGTGAAAACCTCTCGCTAAAAATAAGAGTTCTTCTACGTTAGCATGAATATTCTCTAAAGCAACAAATAACTTTTGAGCAGATATTTCACTCTTCCCATTTTCAAAACGTGATAATAAGGATGCTGAAAAATCATCCCCCGTTGCTTTTCTCAAGGAAATTTTTCTTGATTCCCGCAACTCTTTAAAAACTTTACCTAAATTTTTCATACTCTTGCCACTCGTCTTTTATTTTTTCCTATTTTATCATAATTCCTAGTAAATACTAGTCCCTAGCCAGCATTTACAATCTTCCACAGGCATGATACAATGAATAACATCAGATATACGAAGGAGAACTTATGAAAAAGAATATTTTGACAACCCTTGTAGCCGCCCTGGTCTACTTTCTCTGTATCGGAGTGGGAGTTTTACTAGGAAGCCTTGTCGACCACACTGGAAATATGTTTTACGCCCCTGCTTTTGCTGCCCTAGTGGGTGGTAGCGTCTATATGATCCTTTTAGCAAAAGTACCTCGTTTCGGAGCAATTACAACGATTGGGCTTGTGATTTCTCTCTTTTTCCTCGGGAGCAAGCATGGTGCTGGAGCCTTTCTCCCAGGAATTATCTGTGGTCTTGGAGCAGACGGCATCGCTCACCTAGGTCACTACAAAGACAAGGTCAAGAACCTTCTTTCCTTCCTAGTTTTTGCTTTTGGTACTACTGGTCCCATCCTACTCATGTGGTTGACCCCTCAAGCCTATATCGCAACTCTAGTCGCTCGTGGAAAATCTCAGGACTATATCGATCGCATCATGGTTGCACCGAATCCTGCTAATATCCTCCTCTTTATCACAAGTGTTCTCATCGGCGCTTTACTTGGTGCCCTAATCGGTCAAAAACTTAGTAAAAAATTTGCAGATAAAATGTGATAGAAAAAGAGCCACACGGCTCTCAGTAGGTAGACAAACCCTTTCGGTAATTAAAGGAGCTTGGTTACTACATCTCGAAAACTCTTAGAAATGCAGATATAATGCTGTTTTTAAGAGTTTTTTTATTTTCTCTAGTAAAAGAAAAAGACTGAAGAAAATTGTCCAAAATTGACTTTTTCTTCAATCTAAGAGCCACACGGCTCTTTTATTTATGACTTAATTTCTTGGTCAAGAAGTCTCCCAAGAATTGAATCGTAAAGATGATCAAGATAATGATAAGTGTCGCAAGGACTGTCACATCATGATTGAAACGGTTAAATCCATAGGCGATGGCTACGTTACCAATACCACCGGCACCTACTGCTCCCGCCATAGCTGTCTCACCAACGAGGGAAATCAAGGTTACAGTCGTCACGCGGATCAAGTCTGGTAGCCCTTCTGATAGGTAAACCCCTACAATATCCCAGAATGTAGCACCACTGGCTTGAGCCGCCTCAATCACACCATTATCAAGCTCTGATAAAACCACTTGAACCTGACGTGCAAAGAAGGCAAAGACTGCAAAAGATAGCGGTACGATAGCCGCATTTGGACCAATGCTTGTCCCGACAATTAGATGAGAGAAGGGCGACAAGACCGCCAAGAGAATGATAAATGGTACCGCACGGAAGATTGAAGTAATCTTATCCAAAACCCAAAAGACAAATTTATCTTCTAAGACACCCCCAGGAGCCGTCAAGACAAGGAACAGTCCTGCAACAAGTCCTAAGAACCCTCCAATGATAAAGGAAAGAACTGTCATATAAAGCGTTAAGTAAATAGCTGTTCCCCAGCCTGCTTGGCCTAACCAGCCCATCTTATAGACGTTTGGTAAATATGTTTGAATTAACTCTGCCATCTTACTGTCCTCCCTTCAATACTTTTAGTTGCACACCAGCCTGACGAATAGCGTCTTGAGCATTCGCCAGCGCTTCTTTTTCTCCAGATAAAACAACTACCAACTCACCCACCGGAGTACCATCAAGAATTTCAATGTTTCCATAAAGAATATTGGCTGTTACTTGGTAGTGTTTGTATAATTCATTCAAAAGCGGTTCATCTGTAGATGCCCCTGCATACTTGAGTTGTACCAAAATGCTATTTTCAGATAAGTGCTCCACGATTTCTTGCTTCTCAATCTTAACCATAGCTTCATCGATACCTGTCGCAGTTGAGATAAAATCCTGAGTCAATGGTTGCTTAGGATTTGAGAAGATCTCAAGAACGCTACCTTCTTCAATCAAGCGGCCATCCTGCATCACTGCCACACGGTTGGCGATATCTTTGACAATTTGCATCTCATGTGTGATCAAGACAATAGTCAAACCTAGTTTACGGTTTAATTCTTGCAAGAGTGACAAGATTTGTTTGGTTGTCTTCGGATCAAGAGCTGAAGTTGACTCGTCTGAAATCAAAATCTTCGGATCATTGGCCAAGGCACGCGCAATAGCTACACGTTGTTTTTGACCACCAGAAAGTTGTGAAGGATAGTTTTCAGCACGGTCAGCCAATCCGACTAAGTCTAATAATTCAGCCACTTTAGCCTTCTTATCTTTCTCACTAAGTCCAGAATGTTTGAGGGCAAAGGCTACATTTTCCTCGGCCGTTTTTTGGCTCATAAGGTTAAAGTGTTGGAAAATCATCCCAATATCTTGACGTTTGCGACGTAATTGCCCAGCAGTTAAGGTGTCTTTCCCATCAAAAATCACATCATCATCAACGGTAATTCTACCTGCAGATGGTTTTTGCAAAAGGTTGATCACACGAACCAAGGTTGACTTCCCTGCTCCAGAATATCCAACGATTCCGTAGATATCCCCTTCTTGGATGTGAATGGTCACATCTTTAACCGCTGTGATGGTTCTTTTCTTTTGATGAAAAGTCACATCGATTTGATCTAACTTGATAATATCTCTACTCATAGCTTCTAATCAGCTCCTCTACTAATTCAATATGGGTGTAGTAATCGGCGATTCGCACGTTTTCATCTCCACCGTGGTCTCGGCTGTTGGCATTTCCTAGCCCAAAAGCGACCATAGGTACTTCCAAGGCATCGAATACGGTATGCATAGGACCTGTTCCAGCCGTTGTCGGCAAGACCGATACGCCCTGTGGATAGAATTTCTTGGCCAGCTCAATGACATTGAGAATAGATGGTGCACTCATATCACTTCGATAACTCATCTCACCCAAGGTATAGTACAATTCTACCTTATCAAAACCGTTTTTGTCTAGTTGTTTCCGGATTTTCTCTAAAACATCATGTGGTTCTAGCCCAGGGACCAAGCGAACTTCTAGCTTGGCGCTAGCTTCTGCTGGCAGAATTGTTTTAACTCCTTGACCTTGATAGCCTGACTGAATTCCTTCGATATTGAGTGCTGGTTCAAAGAAGAATCGTTTTAGAAAGGCTTTACGTTCCTCTTGTAAAAGCGGCAATTCCAAGCCATAAATCTGGCTGATCTCCTCTGGATTGCGTTGGGCATAGGTTTCAACCAAGGCTAACTCACGTTCGTTTGGTTCCTGCACATCATCGTACAAACCTTCTACCAAGATACGGCCATCGGTAGCGCGAAGACTAGTCAAAGCTTGAATGAGATACCATGGAGCTGATTCGATGACTCCACCATAGCTAGAATGGATATCGACGTCTGCACTCTTGACCTTGGCATCAAAGGTAACAATCCCCTTGTTCCCACCAGAGATTTCTAGCTGTTCCAAAGCATTTTTAGTTCCTTGTTCCCAGACCAACAAATCTGCACCACGAAGCTTGTCCGCGTGTTTTTCTAGATATTTGTCCAAATCCATAGAGGCAGACTCTTCAGCTCCTTCCATGATGAAGCTGATATTGACTGGTAGATCATCATGGTCCTGCATGTATTTTCTAAGAGCACTCAAGCGAGCAGTGATATGCCCCTTGTCATCATCAACCCCACGCCCGTACATGATGCCATCACGGACAGAAAGCGTAAATGGATCCTCTGTCCAGATCTGGTCACTATCCGCAGGTACTGTGTCATAGTGGTTGTAGAAAATGATAGTCTTGGCATTTGGGCGTGAACTTTTAAAATGCGCCATGACAAAGGGTGCCGTATAACTCTCATCAATCTCGACCTCTGCACCTACACGCTTGAAGATCTCGCCTAGATAACGAGCCACCTCTTTAAGGCCGACTTGTTGGGCAAAGACTGATTTTTTAGAAATCAAGGTACGCAAAACTTCAAAGTAATGTTGCGCTACATGATCCTTTTCAAATTTTTCAATTTGTTCTTCTTGGCTAGGAAAAACCATTTTTTTCTCTACCTTTCTACTAGGACTTGTACCTTTGGAATCAATACAAGTGGATTTCATTTGCTTAAGACTCTATATAAAAGCAAGAGGTGGAAAAAATCTCTCCCACCTCCCTATGTTTATTACCAAACTGGTTGATCCAAGCCGTCTGAAGTTTCTTCGATGACTTTTTTCACTTCGTCAGTGTGGTAAGCTGCGATAATTTTCTTGATTGCATCAGCTTTAGGTGATGATTCCCAATCTTTCTTCGCAACGATGATGTTGTACCATTGTTTTGAATTTTCGTCAGCTTGCTCTTTAAAGAGTGCTTTCTTGTAGTCCAATTTTGCTTCTGTAACAAAAGTGTTGTTGACAACCGCTGCATCAACTGATGTCAATGAACGAGCTGTTTGGCTAGCATCCAACTCAGTGATTTTCAAGTTCTTTGGATTTTCTTTGATGTTTGCGATTGTAGCAAGTTCAGTTCCTGAAACATCCAACTTGATCAAACCAGCAGATTGAAGAAGGTAAAGAGCACGGCTTTCGTTAGTAGCATCGTTTGGTACTGCGATTTCACCGTTATCTGGGATTTCTTCCACTTTAGTGTACTTGTTTTCTTCTCCGTTTTTACCTGAGTAAAGACGGATTGGTGAGATATAAGTATCTGCAATCGCTACAAGATCTTTTCCGTTTTCTTTGTTCCAGTTGTTCAAGAAGTTGTAGTGTTGGAAAGCGTTCAAGTCTACTTCACCATCGGCAGTTGCTTTGTTTGGTTGTGAGTAGTCTGTAAACTCTGTGAATTCCAATTTGATGCCATCTTTTTCAACTAATTCTTGGACTTTGTCCCAGCGTGCTTCTTCTGAACCGCTACGGTTAACAGTCGCAATTTTAACTGTAGTTGTACTGTCTGCTTTCTTGTCTGAATTTCCGCAAGCTGCAAGTGTAAGGCCTGCTACTGTAGCAATCGCTGCTACGCTTAACCATTTTTTGATTTTCATGATTCTTTCTCCTTTAAAAATAATACCGTAATAGTATCTCATACTTTATTTGATTTCGCAAATTGTTATTAGATAGGTAAGGTTATAGTTTGAAACTATACATATTAAGCGAATATTAATCTACATTCACTTCTGTAGCTCTGCATAAAAAAAGCTAGCTAGCTGATTGCTAGATAGCTTTTTAAGAATTATTTACCTTGTCTTCTGCGTCGTGTTGCGATGCCTGCTAATCCGAGGCTCGCAAGTAAACCGTAAACTCCGAATAGAGTCGTTTGCCCATCTACTCCTGAGTTTGTACCTGTATTAGGTAATGCTTTCGTAGAAGCTTTTTCTACAGGTTTATTAGCTTCTGCACCTTGAGGTTTATCAGCAAGTTTACGAAGATCAAATTCTGGAAGTGGGTCTTGAACTGGAGCATTTTTTGGTAGACCAATAATCATTCCGTCTTTTTCTGCCAATTTCAGCATATTTTCTGCTTCAAGTACATCTAATAAAGCTTGTAGCTTCGCTTTGGCTTCTGCTAGGGCTGCTTGAGCCAATTTCAATTCAGCTTCCGCTTGGTCACTAACTTTCTGTGCATTTGCTTTATCAGTTTCTGCTTGCTTCAATGTTGTTTCTAAGGCTGATGCTTGACCTTTCAAGGCCATTGCTTTATCGCGTTTTTCTTCTGCATTCTTAATAGCTGTAGCCAATTCTGCTACCTTGGCTTGCAAGGCTTTTAGATTTTGACTTGCTTTAGTTGCCTCTTGTGATTTTGTAGCAACTAATTCAGCTTTTGCTTTCGCATCAGCAGTTAAGGTTGCCAAATCAGATTTAGCTTGTTCCAAATCCTTTTTAACTTGTTCACGCGCATTGACTAGATTATTAGCTTGTTTATTTAATTTGTCCAATGTTACTAACAAGTCAGCTTTTTTAGTTTCAGCAGCTGATTTTTTAGCATCTTTATCAGCTTTTTCTGCTTTCAATGATGCAAGTTCAGACTTAAGATCAGCAGATTTGTCAACAACTGTTTTCTCAACATATACAAAGTGATGCTCAGGCAAGAACTTCATGCGTTTACCATAGAAGGTCGGATGCAATTTATCGTCTTCATTAAAGGCATAGAAATTAGAACTGTATTCCTTCACTGTTTCAGGTGTATAGGCATTACTTGTATATGTATAATAAATATTATTAGGATTTTTTCCTTCAATCGTTCCTTGGGCTACACCTACTTTTCCTCCAACCGGTGTAAGAAGGGCTCTGCGGTGTCCGTAGTCGATCCCTTTTATATTATTAAAGTCTGCATACCAAGCTAAAAGGGATTCATAAGCAAACTGTTTATAACTCATGATTCTATCGTAATTATAAATAGTCTGACCATTTTTAACTTCCACAAAGTTAGGTCCACCATCTGTTCCAGGAATTGCATAATTCATTCCAATATTTTCTACACGAACATCTTCTCCATCTGGGTGTGAGAACTTGGTATCATGGCTTAAGACTCCAGTGGTAGCCATTTCATTTGAACGTTCTTCTGCATGTTTAATGTAGGCTTCGTCTAGAGCTAAGTCTTGTGTAACACCATTAGCACGACGGAGTTCATTTGCTAACTCGATGAAAGCTTCTGTCAATTTGCGATTATCCACAACAAACTTAAAGACTGGTCTTGTTTTATATTTGTGATTAACTGCATCATATGGGTTTGCATTATAATCAGCTAAAGCCTTAGTGAAGCGTTTCATTTCTTCAGTTGCTTCCTCTTCAACTTCACGAACACCTTGAAAGTCAACATTTTCCATCAAAGGTTTGCCTGCGGCGTCTCTAGGGCGATTTTTTTTGTTATAGTCATAATCATCCTCAGATGCTGGAGCTTTATGTCCTTGTTCTTCTGGATTCAAGACCTTTTTCAAGACTGTTGGTTTGTAATTGTCAAGTTCCTTTTGTTTTTCTGCTATCTTATTCGCTACTTCATTCGCTGCTTTCGTTTGTTCTTGAAGAGACTGATCGGCTTTTTTAACCTCGCTTTCAGCATTAGAGATTTGATTTTTAAGACTTGCATCAGTCATGCCATCTAGTTCAGCTTGCTTTTCTTTTACCTCTGCTGCTTTAGCGTCACGCTTTTCATTGGCAGATTGGCTAGCTTCTTTAGCAGCAGTTTCTGCAGATTGAGCTGCTGTTGCTGTAGATTCTGCATTTGCCAAAGCTTTGTCAGCTTCTGTTTTTTCAGCGCTCTTCTCAGATGCTACTTTTGATTCTTCTTCGATGATAGCATCAGCATTTTTAGCGATATTGATAGCTTCTTTTGTCTCAGCAACCTTTTTATCAGCCTTTGCTAAGTCCTTTTTAGCCTCCGCTTCTTTTGAAGCTTTTTCATCTACAGACGCTTGAGCTTTCTTAACTTCCTTTTGCGCATCTGTAATCTGTTTTTCAGATGATGATGGCGCAACAGCTTTTTCCTTAGCATCTACAGGCTTTTCATTAGCTTGAACCTCATGATTCATTGCACCCGCTGCTAACAAAGCCGCAGCTAATGTAAATGAGGATAGAAACTTTTTATGTTTCATAACAATCTCCTTTAAATGTATTATTTATTATTATAACCCATTCCGACGGGCTTTGTCAAAGAATATGAGACAATCCAGTCGCTTTTTTGAATGTGCTTACATAAAAATACCCCTGTCACTAACAGAGGTATTTTTAAATTATTTAATATCAGCTTCTGCTGGCAGGTAAGAGCCACCAAAGAACTGTTGAGACAGTTTTTCAAGAGTTCCGTCTTTGTATAGTTCTTGGATGCGCTTATCCACAAATGCCTTCAATTCATCTTGACCTTTGGCAAGAAGTGGATATACGTAAGGCTGTTGGTCGCTTGGAAGTTCGATGACTTTCAAGTTGTCCAAACCTTGGTTCTTGATAACTGTTTCAACACCAATCTTGTCAAAAATCTTGTAGTCAAACTGGCCATCGCTCAAACGAGACATGATTTGTTGGAAATCTGCCTTCGTATAGTTAAGGATAGTTGGGTTATCTGGGTGTTGTTTGTTGTATTCTTCCAACTGTTTAGCTGATGTTGTTCCTTGAACGACTTCAGTAGATTTTCCACCGATATCATCAAGTGATTTGATGCTGTTGTCATCCTTTTTAACTACGAGAACGTTAGGGTTTTTAGCAGTTGGTGCTGCATAAAGATATTTTTCTGCACGTTCTTTAGTGTAGCTAATGTTGTTAACTGCCATTTGGTAACGATCTGCGTCAAGACCTGCAAAGATCCCTGACCATTCTGTCTTTTCAAACTTGACATCATATTTGTCAGAGTCTTTAAAGATAGCACGAACAACTTCGATTTCGTAACCAGTCAACTCACCATTTTCTTCATAGTTAAATGGTTTTGGTGAAGCGTTAGTTGCAACGATAATTTCTTTCTTACCAGATGTTGCTTCGCTAGTTGCAGCATCTTTCTTCTCACCACCTGAGCAAGCTGCTAATACACCTGCGGCAACAAGCCCTAGGGCAGCAAGTGATGAATATTTAACGATTTTTTTCATGATAATTCCTCCAAAATAAAATACAGTCTAATCTTAACAGAAAAAATGAGATTGCGCCATTATATGATTTCTATATTTGTGATAGGTTTTCTTTATGGCTAATTAAAAGACCAAACGTAGGACTGCTATCAAAACCACTCCAAAGAGAACTGTCCCCACCAGATTACGGTAACGAAAGGCCACAAAGGCTGTTGGGAAGACTGCTAGAAAGTCTAACCATTTTATCTGTGGAAGGCTTCCAACTTTTCCTGTCACCACACTTGAAAGAATCAAGGCAAAGATAATAGAAACTGGGAGAAATTTCAAAAAGCGCTCTACGATAGGCGGCAAACCCTTGTACTTGGCTAGGATAAACGGAATCATTCTTGGAATCCAAGTCACCAGGCCAGAAAAGACAATCGCTAATAAAATATACTTACTGACCATCCAAGACCACCCCCATGGTACAACCTAGCAAGGTCGCAAATAGGACAGCTAGCGATTGAGATACCACTGTCAAAAGTATAAAGAAAGAGAGGGCAACAACTCCTAAAATAATGAAGAGGTTGCGCAAGGGAATTCTTCTTTGCATCATCTGAAACTGAGAAGCAAAAATCCCGATAAACATACCAACTAAGGCAAAGTCGAGCCCAAAAATCTCAGGATTTGGTAGGAGACCTCCTAAAGCTGTTCCCGCAACTGTCCCCACAAACCAAGCTAGATAGCTATTGAGATTATTCCCATGCATCCACATAGGATTTACCTGATTTGTATGCACTAACTCTCCCATCAAAACGCCATAGGTCTCATCGGTCAGAAGGCTGGACATTCCGATATTGTGCCAGAGACCGGTGTGGCGAAAATAGGTAGACGCATGCAAGCTCAGTAAAAAGAGACGCAGGTTGATCAAAAAGACCGTCATGGCAATGGCTGCCACAGGCGCATGAACTGCTATCAAGGCTATCATGGCAAACTGGGCACTTCCTGCATAAACAAAGAGACTCATCAAGCCCATCTCAACAGATGTTACATAGGGAGATCCGATAATCCCACAAGCAAGGCCGATACTGACATAACCTAAAGCGGTCGGCACGGCAGCCTGTACCCCCTCCCAAAATCCTTTTTCTTTCATAAACCTCCTCACTATTCATTCCTTCATCAACTACTTTCCAGACAGTCACAGCAAAAATCATTATAACACATTCAAAGAGGAGAAAACAGTCTGGAATTTGAAACTAATGGCAAGTATCAGCCCCTGAACAGTATGGTTCATTATGGATACATGAGAAATTGATCAATTCGAATTCTATACTTATAGCCTTCATTTTTTTCAGTATATTCATCTTCTATCGGGTAGACATCAACCCAGAGCTCTCTCCTTTGGCCTTGCAATTTGACTTTATAGCGATAGCCATCATCGTATAATCCTACTGTCTCGGTAGTTACGGATTTGAAAGTCGGAAGAGCTTCAATTTCTTTTTTTATAGTCTGGGATAAATTGTAGAGCGCTACTTGTTGCTCCATTTTTGAAGCTACAGAAATATGAACTGTCACTTCTTCCAAGCGATGTGATTTTGAAAATGTGAAATCTGCTCGACCTGTATAACCATTCAATGCAATATTTTCGTAATGATAGAAAAGCCGGCCTGTTTTATAGAAATAAGGATCCCTTGCATGCCAAGTGTCCCGATAGGCGGTTTCCGTTTCTTCTATCACTTCATCAGCTTCTCCAAACACTTTTTCAAGAGATTTGAGGGGCATATTGAATGACAGTGACTCAAATAGAATCAATTGTGTCTTTGGAATATGCTGGCAAGCTGACATACAAAGCAATAAAGCTCCAAGAGCAAGCACAACACTCATTGTTTTTTTTAATTTCATATTTCTACTATACTAAAAGATTCCGGCATTTGTCCAAGATAAAAGAGTTAACACTGAGCTAACTCTTTACTCCATAGTATCAAAGGCGAGACTTGGTTTGGCATTTAGGTCCATGCCTGCAAAGTTTTCTTTATTCCACTCGCTGACACTGGCATAGGCAATCATACCCGCATTGTCTCCGCAAAGTCGCAGAGGAGGAATGATCACCTTGACGTCAGTGATTTCAGCTGCTAGGCGTTCTCTAAGTCCTTTGTTAGCTGCCACACCACCAGCCACGACTAGGGTTTTAACAGGGTATTTCTCCAAGGCCCTCTTGGTTTTTGCCATGAGAATATCCATAACTGCTGCTTGGAAAGAGGCAGATAGGTCTTCCTTGGACAAGCTTTCTCCCTTTTGCTCGGCATTGTGGTGGAGATTGATAAAGGCAGACTTCAAACCTGAGAATGAAAACTCCAGATTATCTTCTTTAATCATGGCACGAGGGAAATCATACACATCCTGACCTTTATGAGCTAGCTCATCAATCTCACGACCTGCTGGATAGGTCAAGCCCATGACACGGCCGACCTTATCATAAGCCTCACCAACTGCATCATCACGTGTTTCGCCAACAATCTTATAATCACCAGCCTCAGACACATAGACCAACTCTGTGTGTCCGCCGCTAACCAAGAGGGCTAGCAAGGGGAACTCCAAAGGTTCGACACTTTGAGCTGCCATGAGATGACCAGCCATGTGATTCACAGGAATCAAAGGAAGGCCATGTGCCCAAGCAAAGGCCTTGGCAGCTGACAAACCAACAAGTAAGGCTCCGACCAAGCCTGGTCCGTAGGTAACCGCAACAGCTGTCACATCGTTTTCAGTAATTCCTGCTTCTGCCAGCGCCTCCTCGATACAGGCTGTAATGACTTCGACATGGTGACGGCTAGCTACTTCTGGCACTACGCCACCAAAGCGTTTGTGACTCTCAATTTGGCTAGCAATGACATTGGACAAGAGCTGGTCGTCGTTTTTCAGGACGGCGACACTGGTCTCATCACAGGATGTCTCAAATGCTAAAATATATCTATCCTTCATCTATTTCTCTCTTCATGATAATGGCATCCTCAACTGGATTATGGTAGTAGACCGTTCTCTCAGCGATGACCGCCATTTTTTCTTTCTTGTAAAATGCTTGCGCTCGGTGGTTGGACTTTCTAACTTCGAGGAAAATTTCCTTGTCTGTCGGCAATGTTGCAAACAAGGCTGAGGCTATCCCCTGACCTTGATAGGCTTTTTTGACAGCAATTTGCAGGACTTCTGCTTCAAAAAGATTCTCCTGAATTGCTAGAAAACCTATCACTTCTTCCCCATCATTAGCTAGAGCATACCAAGTCTGGTCTTGAGACAAGTCTGCTTGGATTTGTTCCAACGTCCAAGGACTGACGGGATAAACATCCGTCATCACTTCGTAAATAGCTTGTGCCATATCAGGCTGCTGTTGAATTTGTTTAATCTCGATCATAGACGTTTAATGTAAGACTCACCAGACTCGGTGTGATTCTTGAGCCAGTTTTCCTCTGCTTCGACACGTTTGAGGTAGTTAGGTACAAAGTCATGTAAAGAGTCTGCCTCCTTGTCCCAGGCCCAAAGAGCTAAATTAGCTGCATTTGGCAAGGTTTCTTGGTAGTTGGCTTGTGGCAACTGTTCTTCAATTTGTTCCACAAAGGCTCCAACTTCTCCGACAAAGGTCACCTGATCAGCATCCTTGACTTGTTCTAGGACTTCAGCAAAGGACAAGTGAGCTTCTGGAAAGACAGGTTGAGCATTTTCATAAAATCCTGCATAAACATTATTACGGCGTGCATCCATCAAAGGAACCACCAAACCTTCCTGTTGATTCGGTACCAGGGCTAAAAGGCTAGACATCCCCACTAACTCAATGTTCAGGGTATGTGCCAAGGTCTTGGCAGTCGCTACCGCGATTCGCAAACCTGTATAGCTACCCGGCCCCTCTGCTACGACGATTCGATCCAAATCTTTGGGCGTCAAATCTAGACTGGCCATCAAAAAATCGATAGCAGGCATCAGAGTAATGCTGTGATTTTTCTTGATATTGATCATGGTCTCAGCAAGAAGCTGCTTGTCCTCTAAAATGGCTAAAGACAGAGCCTTGCTGGACGTATCAAAAGCTAATACTTTCATAACACTTTCCTATCTTTTTGTCTGTTTACTATTATACTACAAAAGCCGACACATGGGAATTTTCTTTGTCTTGAAACAAAAGGGCCTGCCACTTAGACAAAAAGAAGTGTAAATAAGTCATATATGCCTTAACTCGATATTCGATACGAGAGATCATCGTAAACATAAGGATATCACCTGAAAATAGAAAAATCCGTCCCTTCTATCAAGACGAGGTGGACTTTCTGTATATTTAGATGAATAATTGACTTTAGGCATTTAAACCAAAGTAGAAAACGAGCCAGACAACATAGGTGACAAGGAGGAGAAAAATTGAATAGAGCGTCACAAAAGCAAGCTTCCAAAGGAATTTTGCTTTCCGATACTCTAATCGAGTATACAAAACATTTCCACCGTAAACACAGGCAACAAATATCGCAAAGGCCATAAGACGAATGACAATAGCTAGTTGAAACATATCCTGCCCTCCTTCATAAGGAAAAACCTCTTTCCTAACTTTATTATAGCACTTGCATCTTATGTCTTCAAATACTTATACAAGGTAAAATGAAACGCATTTCAAGCTCCTTACTTTCATGTTTCCTGCTTTTACTAATTCCCCTTTTTATGTTATAATTGAGATAATTGTAACGAATCAAGGTCAATACAGGCAGAAAATGAAATAGAAACAAACAGCTTCAAGCTGGTAATTTTTTGAATACAGCTGACCTGAAAACAGAAAGGAAACACATGATTTACAAAGTTTTTTATCAAGAAACAAAAGACCGTAGCCCACGTCGTGAAACAACACGCTCACTTTACCTAGACATTGATGCTAACTCAGAACTTGAGGGACGTATCATTGCCCGTGAACTTGTTGAAAAAAACCGTCCAGAATTCAACGTTGAATATATCGAGCTCTTGTCAGACAAATTGCTAGACTACGAAAAAGAAACTGGCGCATTCGAAGTTACGGAGTTCTAATATGGCCTATACTCTTAAACCAGAAGAAGTGGGCGTTTTTGCCATTGGTGGTCTAGGAGAAATCGGTAAAAATACATACGGAATCGAATACCAAGACGAAATCATCATCGTTGATGCAGGGATTAAATTCCCTGAGGATGACCTTCTTGGTATCGACTACGTTATCCCTGATTACTCTTATATTGTAGAAAATATTGACCGTGTCAAAGCACTCTTGATCACACACGGACACGAGGACCATATCGGTGGGATTCCGTTCTTGCTCAAGCAAGCAAATATCCCTATCTATGCAGGTCCACTAGCCCTTGCTTTGATCCGTGGAAAACTCGAAGAGCATGGACTTTTGCGCAATGCTACACTTCACGAAATCAACCACAACACTGAGTTGACCTTTAAAAATCTTAAAGCAACTTTCTTTAGAACTACTCACTCTATCCCAGAACCTTTGGGTATCGTCATCCATACACCTCAAGGGAAAATCGTCTGTACGGGTGACTTCAAGTTTGACTTTACACCAGTTGGTGAACCTGCAGACTTGCACCGTATGGCAGCCCTAGGTGAAGACGGAGTGCTTTGCTTACTCTCTGACTCGACAAATGCTGAAGTGCCAACCTTTACAAACTCTGAGAAGGTTGTCGGCCAGTCTATCATGAAGATTATCCAAGGTATCGAAGGACGTATCATCTTTGCATCCTTTGCCTCAAATATCTTCCGTCTCCAGCAAGCAACTGATGCTGCTGTTAAAACAGGTCGTAAGATTGCTGTCTTTGGTCGCTCTATGGAAAAGGCCATTGTCAACGGAATCGAGCTTGGCTACATCAAAGCGCCAAAGGGAACCTTCATCGAACCAAATGAAATCAAAGATTACCCTGCGGGTGAGATTCTTATCCTCTGTACGGGTAGTCAGGGTGAACCTATGGCGGCTCTCTCACGTATCGCCAACGGAACCCACCGTCAGGTGCAACTCCAACCTGGTGATACGGTTATCTTCTCATCTAGCCCAATTCCAGGAAACACCACTAGCGTCAACAAATTGATTAATATCATTTCTGAAGCTGGTGTTGAAGTCATCCATGGTAAGATTAACAACATCCATACATCTGGACACGGTGGTCAGCAAGAACAAAAACTCATGCTCCGCCTCATCAAACCAAAGTACTTCATGCCTGTCCACGGTGAATATCGCATGCAAAAAGTCCACGCCGGACTTGCCGTAGATACTGGAGTTGAGAAGGACAATATCTTTATCATGAGCAATGGTGATGTACTTGCCCTTACCGCAAATTCTGCTCGTATCGCTGGTCATTTCAATGCTCAAGATATCTACGTCGATGGAAATCGTATCGGCGAAATCGGTGCAGCAGTTCTAAAAGATCGCAGAGACCTATCCGAAGATGGTGTTGTACTTGCTGTCGCAACGGTAGACTTTGAGTCTCAGATGATTATTTCTGGACCAGATATCCTTAGTCGTGGTTTCGTCTACATGCGTGAATCTGGCGACTTGATCCGTCAAAGTCAACGCATCCTTTTCAATGCTATTCGTATCGCTTTAAAAAACAAGGATGCTAGCGTCCAATCAGTCAACGGTGCTATCGTAAACGCCATTCGACCATTCCTTTACGAAAATACTGAACGTGAACCAATCATCATTCCGATGATTCTCACGCCAGATGAAGAATAATAAAAAATTCTCTGAAATCCTATGACTTCAGAGAATTTTTATTATTTAACAACGATTTCGTAACGAGTTTTGCTTGTGAAAGTTTCACCTGCTTTGAGGATAACTTGATCTTTAAAATCACTATGAATAGCATCTGGTAAAGCTTGCGCCTCAAGAGCAATCCCATTATGTTGAATCATTGGTTGACCAGCGATAATGACACTCTCATCCACAAAGTTAGCTGTGTAGACTACAAAGCAAGGAGATTCTGTCTTGAAGAGCAGGAAACGACCTGACCCTTGGTCATAGAGGAAACCAGCATTATCATGTCCTGCAGGAAGAGCAAATGGATGGTCCAATCCAGATACGAGTTGAATCTGCTCATCTTCGTCTGCAAAGATATCTTTCAACAAGGCACCATTGTAGATATGCTTAACCACGTCACGATTAGCATCTGGAGTTTTAGCTGGCACACCGTCAGGAGCGATTGGGTAAATACCTTCTGTATTCAGTTGGAAAACATGGCGATCAACCGTCTGAGTGAAATCCCCAGACAGGTTAAAGTAGCTATGGTTGGTCGGATTGACCAAGGTATCCTGGTCCGTCGTCACCTTGTAACTAACTTCGTAAGCACCATTTTCTTCCAAGTGGTAGCTGATCCAGATTTTAAGATTTCCAGGGAAACCTCCTGTACCGTCTGTTCTTTCTGTGTAAAGAGTCAAACCATGGTCGCTGACTTCAACCAATTCAAACAAACTAGAATCCCAACCTGTCGAACCGCTGTGGTTACAGTTGCTAGCGTTGTTGACTTCGAGTTCATAGGTTTTCCCATTCAATTCGAATGTCGCACCTGCGATACGACCTGCAACTGGACCTACACTCGCTCCATGTTTAGGGCTATTTCCCACATAGCTGTCAAAATCATCAAATCCTAGGATAACATTGGCAAAATTACCAGCCTTATCAGGAGTTACATAGCGTAGAATCGTTGCACCATAGGTCATGACTTCTAGTTGGTAGCCTGCTTCTGTTTCAAAGCGATAAGCGACAACATCCTTGTCATCAACTTTCCCAAATACACGTTCTGTGTATGCTTTCATCCTTTTCTCCTTATTATTTGAATTCGTGAATAATAACACCTTGAACGACGCGGTTTACTGTACCTGTAGGTGATGGTGTATCTGGTCTATTTCCAACCTTAAGCGAAGTCAAGAGAGCAAATAATTGACCATAAACAATATAAGGGAACACACGGTAAACATCATTCAAAACTCCGCCACAGCCAAGTGCTACTTCCTTAACATTTTCAAGTCCAAAGACTTGATCACTCAAGAGAACAACGCGACGAGCGATTTGGTCTCCTGCAACTTCACGAACTAAGTCTAAGTCATACTTACGAGTATAGTCTGTTGTAGTACCAAATACTAAAACTACAGTATCTTCATTGATAAGAGATTTTGGACCGTGACGGAAGCCGACAGGGCTTTCATACATAGTCGCAACTTGACCAGCAGTCAATTCCAAAATTTTCAGTTGTGCTTCATGAGCAAGTCCGAAGAATGGACCAGCACCTAAGTAAATTACTCGATTAAAGTCTAGGTCAACCAATTCTTTCACATCTGCCACATTGTCAAGAACTTTACGAGCAAGACTAGAAAGCACTTCAAAACGTTCTGCTTTAACAGCAAATTCAGTTGGATCAAAGACCAAAAGTGCTGTCAACATCATTGAAGTAAAACTCGATGTCATTGCAAAGCCAGCATCGTTAGAAGCTGCCGGTTGCAAGAGCAAGAGGTTGCGATCATCACCGTGGGCTTGAAGTGCTAATTTCCCTTCAGCCGCACAAGTGATCGTTACTTGATAAAGATCGTCAACTAAAGCCTTAGCCAAGTCAACTGTTGCCACACTCTCAGGTGAGTTCCCGCTACGTGCAAATGATACCAAAACAGTTGCCACATCTTTTTTCAAATAGGTTTGTGGGTTGGCAACGATATCTGTTGTCGCAATAGCATTGAAATTCCATTTACGTTCGTCATAGACTTCCTTGAAGTATGGAACCAAGGTATCACCTACATAAGCTGAAGTTCCAGCACCAGTCAGGATAACCTTGATATAGTCATGTTTATCTGCAATTCCTTGCAAAAAGGCTGAAATTTCATCACGGCGTGCTTGGTATGATTCAAAAGCTTCCTTCCAAACATCTGGTTGTTGGTAAATTTCGCGTGTGGTGATCTCTGCTCCCAACTCAAGCAAATCTTCTTTTGTATAATCTAGCATTGAAAACCTCTAATCTAATATTGTTTCATGATTGAAAACATGGGAATGGGAGTCGCTCCCATTCCCATGTATATTTTCTATAAGATAGTTTGTTACATCTTATTCATCTTCATCGTCGTCGAAGCTAGCCAATAAATCATTAACTTTCACAATGCTTTCTGAAGCACGACTCTTATAGTCCGCATCGATACCTGTTAGGCTTGCATTGATAAACTCAATGACCATTGGAAGGTTCATCCCTGCATAAAGTTCAATGTCACGACCTTCCATAATCAAACGGCTCACCACGTTACATGGAGTTCCGCCAAGAAGATCCGCAAAGACTAGGAAATCATCCAATCCTTCAACAGCAGCTTCAAATTTAGCAGTAAATTCTTCTGGTCCATCTTCTGGAAGAAGAGCAACCGCATGAATGTTGTCTTGTGGTCCCATAATCATCTCTGTGCTACCTTTAAGTTCTTCACAGAAACGACCGTGGCTCACTAGAATTAATGATTTAGTCATAAATTATGCGCCCATTCCAAGTGCAAATTTACCAAGAGCAGAAAGAGCCAAGGCAAGCACGATAATGATACCGATAGCTTTTGTAGAGTTCATACCTTTCTTACCAAGCAACCAGAAGATGAATGCAGTGAAGATTGCTGGAAGCAAACGTGGGAAGATTGAGTTCAAGATGTCTTGGAAGTCAATCATCTTTTCACCGATTGGCAATTTGTATGAAATTTCAAAGTTGATCATTGTTGCTACAAGAGCACCCATCATGAATACACCAAGTACAGATGCAGCTTCAATCAAAGCTGTCAAAGTACTTTGCATGTTGTTGATAAGGTTAACCCCTTCTTTGTAGGCAAATTCCAACTGTTTCCAACGGAAGATGTCATACGCTACTGCAACCGCGATCCAAAGGAAGATACCCCATGGTTGACCAGCGATAGCCATTGTTGCAGCGATAGAACCCATGATAGCTGGCACAAGTGAACCAAAGATAGTGTCTCCAAGAGGAGCGAATGGTCCCATCAAACCTGTCTTGATACCGTTAACCGCGTCTTTTGAGACTACACCATCTTTTTCTTCCATGGCAAGGTCAAAACCAGCGATGATTGTGTGGAAGAATGGTGAAGTGTTGAAGAATTGAGTATGAACTTTCATCATTTCTTTCAACTCAGGAGTTCCATCTCCATACATTTTACGCAATTGTGGCAAGATCATGTAAAGGTAACCTGATGCTTGCATACGTTCGTAGTTCCATCCCAATTGGAAAGTGAACAAGCTACGTTTGTTAATTTGATTAAAATCTTCTTTTGTTAATTTGTAATTAGAATTCGTCATCTTCAATTTCCCCACTTTCTGATGGTGTAGAAGGTGCTGCTACAGCTACTTTTTGGCTATTTTTGAAGTGAAGCACTGCAAGGAAAATACCTACGATAGAGATACCGATCATAGACAAACCTTTGAAGTTGTTTGCAAAGCCAATTTTTTCAGCAACTTCAGCTGGAAGCATGCCAACGATACCAGCAACTGCTCCACCAAGACTTGTTACATATGAGTAAAGTACAGTCAACATAGCTGTCAAACCGAATCCCATAGCAAGGTAGTGAAGGTTACGTTTAACTGGAAGGTAACGAAGCAAGATAGCGAATCCAAGACCTGGAAGCATACGACCTGCAAGAGTCAAACCGTCTGCAACCCATTGGTATTCTTTAACAAGGTTTACAACACCTGTAACGAATTCTCCACCGAAAGCAAGGGCGAAGAATACTGGAAGGGCACGAGATAGAGCCCAAGGAAGCGCACCAAGAAGGTAGTTGCGTTCGATTCCTTTGTAGTCAAAGCGTTCGATCGCAGCATCAATACGGTGAGCGAAGAATGTTGTAGTCATACGACCAAGTACGTCGAAGTAAGTCAAGAGTGCCGCTACTGGTACAGCGATTGTAGTAATCGCAAGGTCTGTTTCGATACCTTGTGCAACTGAGAAAGCTGTCGCAAGTACCGCACCAGAAGTTGCGTCGATACGAGAAGCACCACCGAAGGTACCTACCCCAAGTACGAACAACTGCAAGCTACCACCGATAAACAAACCAGTTGTCAAATCTCCCATGACTAAACCAGTAATGAAACCAGCGAATACAGGGGAACCTGCAGAAGAAACGATCGTCAACTCATCACAGATTTGATAAGCTGAGTACAAAGTGAGAAGTAAAATTTGCCACCATTGTATCATAACAATGACCTCCTAAAAATTTTTTCCTATTTTAATAAGCTCAAAAAGTCTGAAACTGGATCATTTGGAACCATTTGAGCAGTGAGTTTAACACCTTTTTCCGCTAATTTACGGAAGTCTTCCACGTCTTTATCCACAACGTTGATAGAACGTGTGATCGCACGTGTTTCTGGTGTTTGAGACATGTTGCCGACATTGACAGTTTCAAGTGGCACACCTGCTTCTACCAAACCGAGGAAACGGTCAGGTTTGCGTGCTACAATCAACAGACGTTGGCTATCATATTTACCAGCAAGGATATTCGCTGCTGCTTTATCAACTGGCAAAATACTAAGTTTTACACCTGGTGGTGTTGCAAGTTTCAAGCCACTTTTTTCAACGTCGTTGTTCACAACTTCATTGTCAACGACCATGATACGTGAAACATTAAGTTTAGCAGACCAAAGGTTTGCGACTTGTCCGTGAATTAAGCGCCCATCGATACGGCATCCTACAATTGTCATAAGTTTTCCCCCTTTATAAGTTTTAGTGTAGGTTTACAAGTTAAGTGTATGTGTTCCTTATACTCCCCTTCGGTTTCAAAGATAATGATGCGGTTGGCACCTTCCTTGAGATAGCTATGTGGAATATAAAGAGATAAGGTTGGACCGACATTCCAGAAACGACCTAGGTGATGCCCGTTAATATAAGCAATCCCTTTACCAAACTCAGAACAATCTAAGTAGGTATCTTTCGGCTCCTTGATCTCAAAGTCAAAGGCGTAAAAGGCGGGTTGCCCTTCTGTCCATCCCTTAGAGAAATCAATATTCTCTGGGTTATCAAGTGGAAGTGGATATTGCTTCCAGTTGAGCAAGAAATGCAAATCTTTACAAACACCTGTGCGAATTCCTTTTCGCTGTGTGTCTGCTAATAATTTGTGTCCATAGTTGACACGCCCCATATTTTCAATAAGTATATCAATATTGGATAGCGTTTTCTTTTTGCCTTGATAAAAAATATCTTCACCGATTTCTGTTTGGTACTGTGTCGCCACTCGTTTACCATCGATAAAGAGTTGGGCTCTATCTCGTCCGTCAATGATTCGAATGCGTTCTTCATCCGCATCCCAACTTACTTCCGTACGATAGAGTAGGTAGCCGTAACCTTGTCCTAGCTCTTCCATTTTCTTAGGGTAGAGACTTTCAATGGGACTGGATAGGCTATCCAAGGTTTCAAACAAGGAAACTTTCTCGACTAGCGGAATCGCTTCTACTTCCATACTTTCCTTGCGAAGCGGTTCAGATTGTGGATACTCAGGATAGTAAGTCGCCATCATGTCTTTGACTGCAAAATATTTAGCAGTCGGGTTACCAGCTTCATCAAGAAGAGCGTCGTAATCATAAGATGTTACTTGTGGTAAATCAATAGTTCCTCGAGCTGAACAACCATTCATAAAACCAAAGTTGGTTCCACCGTGGAACATATATAGGTTGATAGATCCTAGCTCTAGAACTTCATGAACAGCTTCTGCTAATTCCTCAGGTTCACGCTTGATGATTGGTTCTTTCCATCGATTGAACCAGCCATCCCAGAATTCCATACACATGAGTGGCCATTTCTTGCCGTGCTCATCTAGAAACTCTTGCATCTGTGAGAAATTATAAGCAGCTTTGGAACCAAAGTTCCCCGTCACAAAGAGATCATCCTCAATCAAGGTCCCAGCCTTGAGAGTCGCTCGCCACGGACCATCTGATGTGAAAAGCGGACAAGTAACTGACCGTTCTTCCATCAAGCGTCGGATTGCCCTCAAGTATGCCTTGTCTTCACCATACGATCCATACTCATTTTCGACTTGCATCATGAGAATGTTGCCACCGTTTTCCAATAATCTCGGAACTAAACGTGGAAGCAACTGATCATAGTAACGACCAACCATGTCAATGAAAGCTGGGTCCGACGACCGAATTCTCATATCCTTGGTTAAGAGCCATGCCGGTAAACCACCAAATTCCCACTCTGCACAGATAAATGGAGAAGGACGTACAATTGCATATAAGCCCAAATCTTGTGCAGTTTGAAGAAATCTTTCTAAATCAAGATCACCTTCAAAGTTAAATTTCCCTTCAGCAGGTTCATGCATGTTCCAAGCAACATAGGTCTCAACTGTATTGAATCCTAATGCCTTGAGGTTATACAATGAATGATGCCAATCTTCCGCAGGAACTCTAAAATAGTGAATGGCGCCAGACAAAATCTTGAATGGTTTCCCATCCAGATAGAAATCATCTTTAATTTCAAATCTTGCCATTCTTCCTCCCCTAAAAGCGAAAAGTTTGCGCTTTCATTTATTGTTATATCAACTATAAACCAATCGGAGAATAATGTCAATACTTTTTGAAATTTTCTTTAAAATTTTTCTATTTTTTTACTGAATCTTTTCTAAAAATCATCTCAAATCCTATAAAATCAACATTCTGACTGAAGAGCAAAAATACGAGGCAAAACACGAATTATTTATATGTATTCTAAATTCTTATTCCGATATTTTAATTTTTTAAAATGCTTTTCTACTATTTTTTTCGATTTTATGTTAAAATCATATGTGGAGAAGGAAAAAATGAGGTGAAAATATGGCAATTCCAAAATATCAATATATTAAAGATGAATTGAAAAATAAGATTATTTCTGGTCAATTCGCTAGTGGAGACAAGTTCTACACTGAAGCAGAATTGATTTCCATGTATGATGTTAGTTCAATCACAGTAGTCCGCGCCTTGAACGACCTTGCCAAAGACGGATATATCGTCCGCCAACAAGGGAAAGGAACTTTCGTAGCTCGTGCACGTAAACACAAACTCGTTGAATTTTCTGATGTAGAAATCTTCGAAACAAAAGATGATAAAGTAACTGTTCTTTCTATCGAACGCGGGAACGATCTTAAATACCTAGAAAAACTCGGCCTACGCGGCGATCAATTCTATTACAAGATTGAACGTATTCGTGAAACAAATGGCGTTACCTATATCTATCACAATTCGTATATTCCTGAACAATACATCAATGCCAACTATCCAAATCTCGAATATTATAGTTCTATCTATAATCGTTTTAAATTGGACTACCACATTCACATGAATGACGAGCATTTTGAAGAAATTAATGAAATTGTATTTCCAACTCCAAAACATGCCGCTTCTATCCTAGGAATCGACACTAAATTCCCAACTGTTTTCCAAACGAAGACAACTCAGCTTGAAGCAACTGGTCAAGTTTTGGAATACATCGAAACTTATAAACGTTCTGATTTCTACAAAATTAAATTCATCTCTTGTGACCGTGGTCACTAATCTTAAAAAACCTGAGGCAACTGTCTCAGGTTTTTTATATACCCATTATATCACCGCCTCTCTTTCAAAAGAATAGCATTTCAAGCAATTCTATAATTAGTAACCTTTTTACTAAAAAATAGTCACAACCAGAAAAATATATCTTAATTTATAAATTATTCTATTTTTTATAGTAATTTCCTCAAAAGCTTGACTTTATTTTAGTTAGAACATACAATAGGATTAGTATGTGAAAACGCTATCAAAACATAAAAAGGGAGGTTTTTTAATGAAACCAGAAAACAAACAGCGCTTCTCTATTCGTAAATATGCAATCGGAGCAGCTTCTGTATTGATTGGCTTTGCCTTTCAGGCTCAAGCCGTTGCTGCTGACGGAGTCGTTCCTGCTACAACAGAGAATCAGCCTGCTGTCCAAACCACTGGAGAAGTCACTCCACCAACGAGTGAAGAAAAAGTCGAGACTGCTCCTTCAACAGAAAATACTACTCCAACTACTCCTTCAACAGAAAAAGCTACCCCAGCTGCTCCTGCAACAGAAAAAGCTACCCCAGCTGCTCCTGCAACAAACTCTGAAGCACCAAAAGTTGAAGTTGCTCCTGCACCTGCCGTAGCAAATCCTGTTACATCTGAAGAAGCTCCAGCTAAGCCAGCAGTAACTGAAGAGGCTAAGAAGACAGAATCTGAAAAACAAGAAGAAAAGAAAGAAGTTGCTAAAGTTGAAGCACCTGCAGTCGCTACAGAAAGAGCAACTCAAGTCAATGAAAAACTGGCTAAAAAGAAAATTGTATCAATTGACGCTGGACGTAAATACTTCTCTCCTGACCAACTAAAAGAAATCATCGACAAAGCTAAACACTATGGCTACACTGATCTTCACCTTTTAGTCGGAAATGACGGCTTGCGCTTTATGCTTGATGACATGTCTCTAACTGTAGGTGACAAAACTTATGCCAGCGATGATGTCAAACGTGCTGTTGAAAATGGAACCAATGCCTACTACAACGATCCAAATGGCAATCATCTGACTGAAAGCCAAATGACTGACTTGATTAGTTATGCTAAGGATAAAGGAATTGGACTTATCCCAACAGTTAACAGTCCTGGTCACATGGATGCCATCCTCAACGCCATGAAAGAATTGGGTATTGAAAAGCCTAACTTTAACTATTTTGGTAAAGAATCAGCACGTACGGTTGACCTTGACAACGAAAAGGCTGTTGCTTTTACAAAAGCCTTGATTGATAAGTATGCAGCTTACTTTGCGGGCAAGTCTGAAATCTTTAACATCGGTTTGGATGAATATGCTAACGATGCTACGGATGCCAAAGGGTGGAGCGTTCTTCAAGCCTATAAATGGTATCCAGAAGATGGATTCCCAGACAAGGGTTATGATAAATTCATCGCCTACGCTAACGACCTAGCTCGTATCGTCAAGTCTCATGGTCTAAAACCAATGGCCTTCAACGACGGTATCTACTATAATAGTGATACAAGTTTTGGTACCTTTGATAAAGACATCATCGTGTCTATGTGGACTGGTGGCTGGGGTGGTTACGATGTCGCTTCTTCTAAGTTACTAGCTGAAAAAGGACACGAAATCCTCAACACTAATGATGCTTGGTACTACGTTCTCGGCCGTAATGCTGATGGTCAGGGCTGGTACAACCTCGATCAAGGATTGAACGGTATCAAGAGTACACCGATTACTTCTGTTCCAAAAACAGAAGGCGCTGACGTTCCTATTATCGGTGGGATGGTAGCCGCTTGGGCTGATACTCCATCTGCCCGCTACTCTCCATCTCGTCTATTCAAGCTCATGCGTCAATTCGCAAACTCAAATGCTGAATATTTCGCCGCTGACTACGAGTCTGCTGATCAAGCTCTGAAAGAAGTGCCAACCGACCTTAGCCGCTATACAGCAGAAAGTGTTGCTGCCGTTAAAAAGGCTGAAAAAGCCATTCGCTCTCTTGATAGCAACCTTAGCCGTGCTCAACAAGATAGCATTGACCAAGCGATTGCAAAACTCCAAGAAGCTGTTAGCAACTTGACCTTCACTCCAGAAGCTCAAAAAGAAGAAGATGCTAAACGTGAAGTTGAAAAACTTGAGAAAAACAAGGTTATCTCAATCGATGCTGGACGTAAGTACTTCACTCTAGATCAACTCAAACGTATCGTCGATAAAGCTAGCGAACTTGGTTACTCTGACCTTCATCTCCTCCTTGGAAATGATGGACTTCGCTTCCTCTTGGATGACATGACAATCACTGCAAACGGCAAAACCTATGCAAGTGACGATGTGAAAAATGCCATCATTGAAGGAACAAAAGCTTACTACGACGATCCAAACGGAACAACTCTAAGCCAAGCTGAAATTACTGAACTAATCCAATATGCTAAAGATAGAGGCATTGGAATTATCCCTGCCATCAACAGTCCTGGCCACATGGATGCTATGCTTGTTGCTATGGAAAAACTAGGCATCGCAAATCCACAAGCTAACTTTGACAAGGTTTCAAAAACAACTATGGACCTTGAAAACGAAGAAGCAATGAACTTTACAAAAGCCCTTATTGGCAAGTACATGGACTTCTTTGCAGGCAAGACTAAAATCTTTAACTATGGTACAGATGAGTATGCCAATGATGCTACCAATGCTCAAGGTTGGTACTACCTCAAGTGGTATGGCCTCTATGGTAAGTTTGCTGAGTACTCTAATAGCCTAGCTGCCATGGCTAAAGAAAAAGGGCTTCAACCAATGGCCTTTAACGACGGCTTCTACTACGATGATAATGACGATGTTGAGTTTGATAAAGATGTTATCATCTCTTACTGGTCTAAAGGTTGGTGGGGCTATAACCTTGCATCTCCTCAATATCTAGCAAGTAAGGGTTACAAAATCCTTAATACCAACGGAGATTGGTACTATGTTCTAGGCAATCATAAAAATGACGAAGCCTACCCTCTATCAAAAGCAATTGAAAATACTGAAAAAGTACCATTTAAGCAACTAGCTTCAACCAAGTATCCTGAAGTCGACCTTCCAACAACTGGTAGTATGCTAGCCATCTGGGCGGACAAACCTCAAGCTGAGTACAAGGAAGAAGAAATTTTTGAACTGATGACTGCCTTTGCAGATCACAACAAAGACTACTTCCGTGCTGACTACAAGGCTCTTCGTGAGGAACTGGCTCAAATTCCTGAAAACTTAGAAGGATATAGCACAGAAAGTCTCGATGCTCTCAAGGCTGCTAAAGAAGCTCTGAACTACAATCTCAACCGCAATAAACAAGCTGAGTTGGATACACTTGTAGCTAACCTTAAAGCAGCAAGACTTGGTCTCAAACCAGCCGCAACTCACTCAGGAAGCCTCGATGAAAATGAAGTTGCTGCCAACGTTGAAACCCGACCAGAGCTTATCACAAGAACGGAAGAAATCCCATTTGAGATTGTTAAGAAGGAAAATCCTAACCTTCCAGCGGGACAAGAAAAAGTTGTCACTGAAGGTGTCAAAGGTGAACGTACAATCTACGTCTCAGTTACTACTGAAAATGGTAAGGAAACCGAAACAGTTCTTGAAAGCAAAGTCACAAAAGAAGCTGTCAATCAAGTGGTTGAAGTTGGAACTCCTGTCACTCACGTCGGAGACGAAGAAGGAGTTGCTCCTGTTGCAGATTCAAAACCACGTGTTGTGATCGAGGACGAAGAAATTCCGTTTACAACCATCACTCGTGAAACGGATGCATTGCCTAAGGGAAAAACTCGTGTAGTAACCGAAGGTGTCAAGGGACGTCGTAGCCATTTCTACTCTGTCTCTACTGCTGCTGACGGAAGCGAAGTGAAAACATTGGTTACTAGTGTTGTCGCTCAAGAACCAGTTAATCAAATCATCGAAGTCGGAACTCCTGTAACGCATGTGGGAGATGAAAAAGGACTAGCTCCTGTTGCGGAAGAAAAACCAAAACTAGAGATTCCAAATATACCGGCTCCTATTGCAGAAGAAAAACCAGCACTAGAAATTCCAAATGTGCCAGCTCCTATTGCAGAAGAAAAACCGAAATTAGAGATTCCAAGTAAACCAGCTCCAGCAACTGTTCCTGCTGAGGAAAACAAACCTCTTCCTCAAGGACCAGCTCCTGTGGCAAAAGAAAATAAACTTCCTGAAACAGGAAGCCAAGGTTCAGAATGGTTGATTGCTACAGGTTTGATGGCTGCTCTCACAGCTTATGGACTTAGCAAGAAAAAAGATTAAGCACAAATAAAAAGCGAGATACAATCTCGCTTTTTTTATTGTCATTAGTCACCCAAACCGATACGTTCGAAGATCTCATCCACACGTTTGGTGTAGTATGTTGGGTTGAAGATTTCGTCGATTTCTTCTTGAGTGAGACGTGAAGTCACCTCTGGATCTGCTTCAAGAAGTGGTTTAAAGTCTACTTGGTTATCCCATGATTGAGCTGTCTTCGGTTGAACGAGGTCGTAAGCTTGCTCACGGGTCATGCCTTTTTCAATCAAAGTAAGCATAGCACGTTGACTGAAAATAAGACCAAATGTAGAGTTCATGTTGCGAATCATGTTTTCAGGGAAGACTGTCAAGTTTTTAACGATGTTTCCAAAACGGTTGAGCATGTAGTCAATCAAGATGGTTGTATCTGGTGCGATGATCCGCTCAGCTGATGAATGAGAGATATCACGTTCATGCCAGAGTGACACGTTTTCATAAGCCGTTACCATGTGACCACGGATAACACGCGCAAGACCTGTCATGTTTTCAGAACCGATTGGGTTGCGTTTGTGAGGCATAGCTGAAGAGCCTTTTTGACCTTTAGCAAAGAACTCTTCCACTTCACGTTGTTCTGATTTTTGAAGACCACGAATTTCAGTTGCCATACGCTCGATAGAAGTTGCGATGCTGGCAAGAACCGCAAAGTACTCAGCGTGAAGGTCGCGAGGAAGCACCTGTGTAGAGATTTCTTGAGCACGGATACCAAGCTTGTCGCAGACGTATTTTTCAACAAACGGTGGAATGTTGGCAAAGTTCCCAACCGCACCAGAAATCTTACCAGCTTCCACACCAGCAGCCGCATGCTCGAAACGCTCGATGTTGCGTTTCATTTCGCTGTACCAAGTTGCCAATTTAAGACCAAAAGTTGTAGGCTCAGCGTGCACACCGTGGGTACGACCCATCATGATAGTGAACTTGTGTTCTTTTGCTTTGTCAGCGATGATGTTGAGGAAGTTTTCAAGATCCTTGCGGATGATGTCGTTTGCTTGTTTGTATAGGTAACCATAGGCAGTATCTACTACGTCAGTAGATGTCAAACCATAGTGAACCCACTTGCGCTCTTCGCCAAGCGTTTCAGAAACCGCACGTGTGAAAGCCACCACATCGTGGCGAGTTTGCTGCTCGATTTCCAAAATTCGGTCGATGTCAAAGTCCGCCTTCTCGCGAATCAAAGCCACATCTTCCTTAGGGATTTCCCCCAACTCAGCCCATGCCTCGTCAGCTAAGATTTCCACCTCAAGCCAAGCACGGTATTTATTTTCTTCAGTCCAAATGTTCGCCATCTCAGGGCGGCTATATCTATCAATCATGTTTAATTTTCCTTTCTGTTGATGTTTCACATCAGCTAAGCAACCGACAATCGCTTTACTCAAACTCTTCTTTCCCAATCCACACTGATGGATAGTGATCGAGTGTATTCAAATCCGTATCCAGCGGGACATCATAGATAGCTAAATAGTTTTCAGGATATTGAGCAGTCAGCTCTTCATACTTAACTTTCACTTTTTCGTGATCGCTACTAGCATACAAGACTTCGACGACTGCTCCCGTCTTTTCTTTTTCAACAAATGCGTTGACAATGAGTTGAATCATAAAACCTCCTAAAGCGAAATCCCCTTCATGTTTGCTTCTAGAATGGGCATGTCCACACCTAACTCCTGACCGGTCTGATAGACACTTTGACAACAGTAGAAAATATCCTGTTTATCATTGTGTAAGGTCATGATTTTTCGTGTCAGCTCATTTTTCGCAAACATGACTTTCATGGCCTTGCCGGCTATCCAAGCGGGAATTTTGTAGGGCAAGAGTTCGGCTTTGTAAAGCTTCAAATTCACGCCACGCGCTTCTACGACTTTCAAAGCCTCTCGAATGGCCTTAATGGCCAATGATAATTCCGAAGAACTATTCATCAAGTTCAGAGCCAATTCTTCTGGATTTTCCAGATTCCCTGAACGTGCAGCTGTCGAAGTGACACCCGCATTAATCGCCATGTGAATCCAAATCCATTCGACCATATCATGAGGCACTTCCCACTTCAAATCTGCAGAAGTCAGTAAATCCGTCAGATCAGAATAGTTAGAAATCTGTGCTTTTTGTTCACCTTCTAGCATTAAATGGTCAAATAAGACACCATCCAAATGGTCCTCCTGCATATGACCACCCGCTGTCGGGAAAGCCAGAATATAGTCGTAATCTCCTGCCCACTCTTGGACCTCTTTTCGAGTATTCCAGAAATTGCAGAAGAAAACGAGAGTGCCTTTGATATTATTTTTTCGCAAGGTTTCCACAGCTTCTTTGACAAACCCATGACGCACACTCAGAAAAATAAAATCATATTCCGAATCAGCTTCCGCCACATGAACCTCATAGGTGTCGTGTTTGTTCTCACCTTTGGAATGATAACGGCCATCTAGCAGATCAACCAACAACTCCTTGGGAGCAGTGCTTTTCTTACTGCCTCTCAGTACGTGTTCCACTTGATGACCTGCTTTTTGAAAAGCATAGGCATAAGTAGTCCCGATCACTCCAAGTCCTAGAATCGCTATTTTCATCAAAAATCAATTCCTTTCCCAAACTCCTCTACCTCATCCGGCATATCACTAAACAAGGTCACATGTCCCATTTTGCGATTGTGCTTCGCTTCTATTTTACCATACATGTGGAGGTGGGCGCTTGGATTTTCTGTGACATAACGCTCAGCTGCTTCGACGTGTTGGCCGAGAACATTGAGCATGACCGCTGACGCATGGAGTTTGATGGCTGGCAATGGCGCTCCGAGAACGCCCAGGATATGGGTATCAAACTGGGAGAAGTCACAGGCTTCGATAGAGTAGTGCCCTGAGTTGTGTGGACGTGGAGCAATCTCATTGACGATGATGTCATCAGCCGTCGCAAACATTTCCACGCAAAGGGTTCCAGACAAGTTCAGTTGTTCTGCGATTTGCACTGCCATGGCTTTAGCTTTTTCAGCTAGACTTTCTGAAATACGAGCTGGCACAATGGTTTTAGACAAGATATTGTTGCGATGAATATTTTCCTGAACTGGAAAAACCGTCACATCCTTACCATTCCCAGACACGATGACAGAAATCTCCAAGTCGAAATTGACAAATTCTTCCAAAACACAGTCAGCTGAATCCGCTAGTGCATAGGCTTCTTCTAAATCTTCCGCTGATCGAATAACCTTCTGACCATGGCCATCGTAGCCACCTGTCGCAGTCTTGAGGACATAGTTTTTAGAAAGGTCGATATCTGCCAAATCCTGGCTTGAAATCACAACCTTATAAGGTGCCACGGTGACTTGGGCCTTATTTGAGAGAAAGTCCTTTTCAAAAATACGGTTTTGAGAAATGCGAAGCAGATCTGTCCCTTGTGGAAGCTGACCATCTTTGATAACAGCGTCAAGGCCGTCAGCGTCGACATTTTCAAACTCATAGGTCAGGACATCGCAACGCTCCGCCAACTGACGGAGGGCGTCCACATCATTATAAGGCGCCACGATGATTTCCGCCACACGAGAGGCTGGGCAATCCGCCGCAGGGTCCAGCGCGATGACCTTGTGCCCCATGTAGATAGCAGAAATGGCCATCATCTGCCCCAGCTGACCGCCACCGATAATTCCGATTGTTTTAGATGAGCTCATTTGTAGACTCCTCTGCGATTTTTCCTTGTTCTTCTGCGAAATCTGCCAAAGCTGTCGTGATAGCCTGATCCTCTACTGACAAGAGACGGAGGGCGAATAGAGCCGCATTTGTCGCACCTGCTTCACCGATAGCCATAGTTGCGACTGGTACTCCGCCTGGCATCTGAACAATAGAATAAAGCGAATCCACACCGCTAAGGGCACGTGATTTGACGGGTACTCCGATGACTGGAAGGGTTGTTTTAGCAGCAACCATCCCTGGCAAGTGAGCTGCACCACCAGCACCTGCAATGATGACCTTGATGCCACGGCTACGTGCTTCTTCGGCATGTTTGAACATGAGGTCCGGTGTACGGTGTGCGGAAACAACTTTCTTTTCGTAAGCGACGCCGAAGTTGTCGAGGACTTCAGCAGCTTTTTGCATGGTTGCCCAGTCGGATTTTGAGCCCATGATAATGGAAATTACTGGTTTCATTACTTCTCCTTTTTTAATAATCTTCTATTGTAGTGCGGACGTAAGCGACCGCCTATGGCGTTCCATTACTAAAACTGGAGCCTGGGTCTCCAGTTTTCCGCTCCTAATAGCAAAGCTACTAGGAGTTCCACTACTGCGACGATTATCCTATACTAGCTCGCTAACGCTCGCAAATTAAGCGACCATCACCTTAGTTTGGCTCGCTTTCGCTCGCAATGACAGATATAGTATCTGCTAATCTTTTATTGCCTTGCTTCCAATATCTGTTCGATAAAAGAGGCCTTCTGTATTTTGTTTGTCGAGTTGGTTGTAGATAATGTTTTGCCCGTCTTTGACGGTGTCTGCTGTTGTAACAAGCATATAGACACGTCCACCGTTTGAAAGAAGGTTTTGGCCATTTTCAGCGAATTTAGCACCGGCATAGTAGGTGATGATGTCGCCCTCTGTCTTGACTGGAAGCTTGACACCCTTCTCATAAGCGAGTGGGTAGCCGTTTGATGCTACAACCACACCAAGTGTCACACCCTTGTCTGTCCATGTGATAGCTGGCTCCTTGCCCTCCAAAATATCCGTGATATTTTGCGCAAAGTCAGATGTCAAACGAGGCAAGATGATTTGTGTTTCAGGATCTCCAAATCGAGCGTTGAACTCGATGACTTTGGGTCCATCAGCTGTCAAGATAAGACCAGCGTAAAGGACACCAAGATAGGGGCGCCCTTCTTTAATCATGCCTTCAAGAACTGGCTTGACAATAGTCTTAACCGCTGTATCAACGACACTCTGTGACAAATGAGGTACTGGCGCGTAAGCCCCCATCCCACCAGTATTCGACCCCTTGTCACCATCATAGGCACGCTTGTGGTCCTGAGCTGTTGGCATGATGTAGAACTTGTCGCCATTGGCAAAGGCAAAGAGAGAGAATTCTTCCCCGTCAAGGAATTCCTCGATGACCACACGCGCACCTGAGTCACCAAATTTATTGTCCAAAAGCATCTCGTGAGCGGCTTCCACTGCTTGCTCAACCGTTTCAGCAACGACGACACCTTTACCAAGGGCCAAGCCGTCTGCCTTGACTACGATCGGAGCACCTTTCTCCTCGATGTAGGCCTTGGCTTCCTCGAAATCTGAAAAGGTTCCATAGGCTGCTGTCGGAACGTCATATTTGACCATGATTTCCTTAGCAAAATCCTTAGACCATTCCAGCTCAGCCGCAGCCTTGGTCGGACCAAAAGCCTTGAGACCAGCTGCATTGAAATCATCCACAATCCCAGCTGCAAGGGCGTCATCTGGGCCAATGAAGGTCCAAGCAATATCGTTGGTTTTTGCAAATTCAATCAGTTTAGAATGTTCGGAAATGGAGATATTTACCAACTCTAAACCATCCAGAGTCATCCCGTCATTTCCAGGAGCTACAAAAACCTGTTCAATATCTTTAGACTCCAGCAACTTCTTAGCAATCGCATGTTCACGACCACCTGAACCGACAACAAGCAGTTTCATCTCTCAACCTCTTTTGCGAATTATTTATTAATATTATACCATAAACGTTCGTTTTAATCTTGTTTCGTTAAGCATTTTTAAGCAAAAAAGGAAAGAAACTGTTTCCCTCCCTTTTGTTTTTTAATGTCTAAAATGTCTCACTCCTGTGAAGACCATGGTCAAGCCATATTTGTCAGCTGCTTCGATAGATTCTTGGTCACGGACGGAACCACCCGGCTGGATGATGGCCTTGATACCTGCTTTGGCGATTTCTTCTACGTTATCTGCAAATGGGAAGAAGGCATCTGAAGCAAGAACTGCGCCGTCAAGACGGTCTTTAGCTTGCTCAATGGCGATACGAACTGAAGCCACACGATTGGTTTGACCAGGTCCAACACCAAGTGTCATGTGGTCATTAGTCACGATGATTCCATTTGATTTGACGTATTTAATAGCTTTCCATGCAAACTCTAGAGCTGTCGCTTCTGTCTCCGTCGGTTGGCGTTTGGTTACCACTTGCCAGTCAGCTGGACTTTCTTTCACCACGTCTTGATTTTGAACGAGAAGTCCACCGACTACACCTGTGTATTCTGCTTCCACTTCGCTAGCATCTTGAGCATCAAATGGCAACTCAAGAATACGCAAGTTTTTCTTTTTATTGGTCAAAATGGCTAGCGCTTCATCCGTATAGCTTGGTGCGATGATGATTTCAAGGAAAATGCCGTGCATCTTCTCAGCTGTCGCAGCATCCACCTCACGGTTAAGAACAACGATCCCACCGAAGATAGAAACTGGGTCAGACTCATAAGCATAGTCCCAAGCTGTTTCGATATCGTCAGCCTGACCGATTCCACATGGATTCATGTGTTTGAGAGCCACAACGGTTGGACGTTCTTTGAAATCACGAATGATACGAATGGCAGCGTCAGCATCACGGATATTGTTGAATGACAATTCTTTACCGTTAAGCTGTTTAGCTGAAGCAATCGAATAATCCGTTGGTAAGGCTTTTTGATAGAAATCGGCATCCTGTTGAGGGTTTTCGCCGTAACGCATTGGTTGTTTAAGGTCATAGGTCAAAGTGAGTTTTTCAGGTTTTGTTTCTCCCACTTGAGCTGTGAAATACTCTGCAATCAAGGCATCATATGAAGCTGTGTGACGGAAAACCTTAGCTGCCAACCGTTGACGAGTTTCGTAACTTGTTTCGCCCTTAGCTCCCAATTCTTCCAAAACCACAGCATAGTCAGCAGGATCCACCACAACTGTTACGCTGGCGTGATTCTTCGCTGCTGAACGAAGCATTGATGGCCCACCGATATCGATGTTTTCAACCGCGTCAGCGTATGTCACGTCAGGTTTGAGGATGGTTTCCTTGAATGGGTAAAGGTTAACCACAACAAGGTCGATAAGTTCAATATTATTGACCTTAGCCGCCTCTAGGTGACTATCGAGATCACGACGAGCGAGAAGACCACCGTGGATATTTGGATGGAGAGTCTTGACACGACCGTCCATCATTTCTGGGAAGCCAGTCACATCGTCAATGGCAATGGTATCTACCCCAGCATTGTCAAGGGCAACCTTGGTACCACCCGTTGAGATGATATCCCAACCAAGTTTTTTGAGTTCTTGGGCAAATTCAACAATGCCCGCTTTGTCTGAAACACTAATTAGTGCGCGTTTAGTCATTTTATTTCTTTTCCTTTTTTTAAAAAAGTTCTTTATCTGCTACAGTCGAAAATTATCTTTCAGCTCTAGGGCTTTCTTATTTTCGTGCAACTCCCAAACTATCCAAGACTTCTGGATAGAGCTTGTACTCTGTTTCGTGGATGCGAGTTTCGAAAGTATCAAGGGTATCACCTTCAAGGCGTGGCACACGTACTTGCTTGATGACCTTACCGGTATCGACGCCGGAGTCCACCCAGTGAATAGTCACGCCGCTCTCAGCAACACCAGCATTCCAAGCATCCTCAATACCATGAGCACCTGGAAATTCAGGAAGATAAGCCGGGTGAATATTAATGATACGGCCTTCATAAGTTGCTAGCAAGGTTGGACCGACGATTTTCATGTAGCCTGCAAGACAAACCAAGTCAATCTGGTGTTCATCCAAGAGTTCGACGATGGCTCCTTCATAGTCTGCCTTGTTCTCAAACTCTTTGAGTTCAAAAGCGTAGGATAATACCCCTAGCTTTTCGGCACGTTCTAAGACATAGGCATCACGGTGATCTGAAAAGACAAATTCTACTGGAAATTGTTCTGCAATCACCTGAAAGTTTGAGCCGTTGCCAGAGGCAAAAACAGCAATCCTTTTAGTCATTATTTAATCACCACACTTGCGCCATCTTTCTTCACAATACGACCAATTTCATAAACAGGTTCGTCAAGAAGTTCTTTGACACGTTCCACATTCTCTGGTTTAACCGCAAGCATGAGACCAATCCCCATGTTGAAGATTTCAAACATTTCTTCGTGTTTAATTTGGCCATATTTTTCAAGGGCTTTGAAAATTGGAAGGACTGGGACTTTGCTTTCGTCAATTTCAGCAGCCAAGTCATCCGCGAACATCCGTGGGACATTTTCGATGAAACCACCACCTGTGATGTGGGCAATACCGTTAACTAATTCTTCTTTGATGAGTGGTAAAACTGCTTTGACGTAGATACGAGTTGGCTCCAAAAGAACCTCTTTGAGTTTTTTACCTTCCAGTTCTGGGAGGACTTCCTCACCTGTGTAATCAGCAAAGACACGACGAACAAGGGAATAACCATTTGAATGGATACCGCTTGAAGCAAGACCAAGAAGCACGTCTCCCTCTGCTACTTTTGAACCGTCGATGATTTGGCTTTTTTCAGCAACACCGACCGCAAATCCAGCCAAGTCATAGTCGTCTTCACCGTACATACCAGGCATTTCAGCAGTTTCACCACCGATGAGGGCTGCACCAGCTTGCACACACCCTTCGGCCACACCAGCAACCACTTGTTCTAGCTTAGCTGGTTCATTTTTACCAGTTGCGACGTAGTCCAAGAAGTAAAGAGGCTCTGCACCTGCAGCGATGATATCGTTAACACACATGGCCACACAGTCTTGACCGATGGTATCGTGTTTGTCGTACTTAATAGCCAGCATGAGTTTAGTACCAACACCATCTGTACCTGAGATCAAAACAGGTTCTTTGACACCTGTTTTTGAAAGGTCAAACATGCCACCGAAACCACCAAGAGCTCCCATGACACCTGCACGCTCTGTACGGGCAACGTGTTTTTTGATCCGTTCTACAACCTCATAACCCGCTTCAACGTCCACACCCGATTGAGCATACGCATTCTTATTTGTCATTTGTTTATTCCTTTTCCTTTCCTTCAATGGGAAATTTTATTTGTAAAAACTCGTTTTTTCTTCCAAACTTCTACGATATTCTTCTTCATAGTCATAGAGAGGAGTTGGATATTTCCCATCAAAGTAAGCCACACAGAGACCGCCATTTGGCGCATCTGTTTCAATCCCAATAGAGTTAATCAAGCCATCAATTGAAAGATAGGTCAGGCTATCCGCACCAATGATTTGGCAAGTTTCCTCAACGGTATGATTGGCCGCAATCAGCTCCTGACGTGTCTGGATATCAATCCCGTAAAAACATGGATAGGCAAGAGCAGGACTCCCGATGGCAACGTGCACTTCTGATGCTCCCGCTTCTTTCAAAAGTTGGACAATGCGACGAGATGTTGTTCCTCGTACAATGGAGTCATCAATCATGACAACACGCTTGCCTTTCACGACACCAGAAACGGCAGAAAGTTTCATCCGAACCCCTTGCTCACGCAATTCTTGAGTTGGCTGGATAAATGTACGTTGGGTATATTGGTTCTTGATGAGACCCATTTCATTTGGTAGACCTGATTCTTCAGCAAAGCCCATAGCTGCGCTGAGAGAGGAGTTTGGCACACCGACTACGATATCAGCTTCGTGCTTGAACTCGCGTGCCAATTGAGCTCCCATTCGCTTACGGGCTGTATGGACATTGACACCATGGATATTGGAGTCAGGACGAGCAAAATAGATATACTCCATGGAACAGATAGCCAACTGAGTATCGTTTGTGTAGCTATCATACTGGATACCATTGTCGTCAATAATGACAATCTCGCCTGGTTTCACATCGCGAATCCACTCAGCACCGATTACCTCAAATGCACAGGTTTCAGATGAAACAACAACTGCTCCATTAGCCATTTTCCCGATTGATAGAGGTCGGAAGCCATTTGGATCAAGGGCTGCAATTAACTTATCTTCAAACATCAAGAGATAAGCGAAACCACCTTTGACAAGACTAAGTGCTTCCTTGATTTTTCCCATCAAATTTGGATTGTGGCTACGGCGAATAAGATGAGCCAAAATTTCTGAATCTGAAGTTGAGCTGAAGATTGCCCCTCTTTGTTCCAATTCTTGCTTGAGAGATTCTGCATTGGTCAGATTCCCATTATGAGCCAGACCAAACTGCATATCGTGAAAGCGGAAAAGGAAAGGTTGGATATTGTCTACAGAAGCTTCTCCCGCAGTCGCATAACGCACATGTCCAATCGCTCCAGTTCCTGTCAATTTATCCAAATTAGCAGGATTTTTGAAGACTTCTGATAAAAGCCCCATATCACGATGGCGCTTCAATTGTCCGTGGTCATTGGAGAGGATTCCTGCCCCCTCCTGACCACGGTGCTGAAGACTGTGGAGACCAAAATAGGTCAACTTAGCAGCATCTGGATGTCCCCAGATACCGAAAACACCACATTCTTCATTAAGAGATTTTACTTCGTATGTCATTTTTTATACCTTTTATTTCCCTGTGAAATAACGCACAGCTGACGCAAAGAGGTGCTGGTCTTTATTTCCTGGGATGTTTTGGAAGAGACCGTCTTCGAAACGTTCTGAGTGTCCCATCTTCCCAATGATTTGACCGTTCTTGCTGGTGATACCTTCAATGGCGTTAACAGAACCATTTGGATTGTATTTAGAATCCATGCTTGGTTTACCTTCAAAGTCAACGTATTGGCTAAAGATTTGACCATTGTCACGAAGCTCTGCAAATTCCTCAGCTGTCACGACAAATTTACCTTCACCGTGTGATACTGGAATAGCATGGATGTCACCAACTTCCACTCCAGCAAGCCATGGTGAGTTGGTATTGGCAATACGTGTTTCTACCATCTTAGCCACGTGTTGGTTGGCATCATTGTAGAAGAGGGTTGGACTCGTGCTGCTTACATCTTCAAAGTTACCATATGGAAGAAGACCTGATTTAACAAGAGCTTGGAATCCGTTACAGATACCGATGATCAAACCACCACCTTCGATGAAACTATCAATAGCCGCACGCACTTTTTCATTGAGCAAAATGTTCACGATAAATTTAGCTGATCCATCTGGTTCATCCGCTGCCGAGAAGCCACCTGCAAAGAAGATAATGTTAGCTTTTTCGATATTGTCAACCATGGTGTCAACCGACTTGACAATTGCTTCTTCATTCAATGTTACAAATGGTACCAAGTTAACTTTGGCACCTTCTTTTTCAAAGGCCTTAGCAGAGTCATACTCAGAGTTAGTACCTGGGAATACTGGGATGTAAACCACTGGTGTCTCAACTACTTCTTTAGCTTTAATCACAGCAGCTGACGCTACTGCAGGTACTTCTTCGTTCTCAGTTGCTTGTGCAAATTCAGTTGGGTAAACCTCTTCCAATTTACCTTGGAAGGCACTGTCAAGTTTGTGTCCATCAAGCGTTACACCATTGACAGTAAGTGTAAAGTCAGCTACTGTTTGTCCAATCTTGGCAACACCTGAAATCTCTTCAGGAGATGTGAAGACGAATCCACCCAATTGAGCTGTCAAGGCAGTCTCAAGATTTTCAAGGGTTACAGTGGCACCAATATGGTTCCCAAAGCTTACAAGGGCAAGGGTTTCAAGGACACCACCATATTTGACAGCTGATGCAGATGTGACTTTATAATCAGCTTGGATGGCTTCAAACTTAGCAAAGTTAGACTTGATAAGACCAAAGTCAATTTCTTGTGCCAAAGCTTGACCTGGAATATAGTAAATATTTTCACCAGCAGCTTTAAATTCTGGAGAAAGGACCTTACGACTATCTGCAGTTGTGACACCAAAAGCAACCAAGGTTGGTGGCACCGTCAATTCTTCAAAGGTACCAGACATAGAGTCTTTACCACCGATAGATGGCAAACCAAGTTGAATCTGAGCTTCAATTGATCCAAGGAGAGCTGCTACTGGCTGACCAAAACGCTCAGCTTGCTTGTCCATGCGCTCGAAGTATTCTTGATAAGAGAAACGAGCCTTAGACCAGTTTGCACCAGCAGCCACCAAACGAGCAGTTGCTTCGATAACCGCATAAGCAGCACCGTGGTACGGAGACCATTCTGCGATGTATGGGTTAAAGCCTTGTGCCATGACTGATGCCGTATGAGTCACACCATGTTGAACTGGCAATTTCTGTACAGAAGCCTCCGTTGGTGTGATTTGGTAGCGACCACCAAGTGGGTGATTGACTGTTGAACGACCAACTGAGCTATCAAAGATAGTTTGCAATCCTTTTTGACTGGCATGGTTGAGGTCAGCCAAGACTGCAAGCGTGTCTGCCTCAAGGGTTTCAGCAGATGTTTGGCGTTCTTCTGGAAGCTTGACATCCTTGTCAACCACCTTAGCATCTACGACTACCCGTACACCATTTGTATCAAGGAAACGACGTTCCAAATCAACGATTGTTTCACCATTCCAGTGCATGACAAGATTTGGTTTTTCAGTTACTGTCGCGACAACAACCGCGTCAATATTTTCTTTATTACACTCTGCAATAAAGGCATCTACATCTTCTGGGCGAACCACCACGGCCATCCGTTCTTGTGATTCGGAGATAGCAATTTCTGTTCCATTCAAACCTTGGTATTTCAATGGCACTTTGTCTAGATCAATTTCAAGACCATCTGCCAATTCACCGATAGCCACACAGACACCACCAGCACCAAAGTCATTTGATTTCTTGATCAGACGTGTTACTTCACCATTACGGAAAAGACGTTGAATCTTACGTTCTTCGATGGCATTCCCTTTTTGAACCTCAGCACCAGCTGTTTCAACAGATTCAACCGTTTGAACTTTAGAAGAACCTGTCGCACCACCGACACCATCACGTCCAGTCTTCCCACCGAGCAAGATAATCACATCACCAGCTTCAGGTTTTTCACGGACAACATTTTCCTTAGGAGCCGCACCGACAACTGCACCTAGCTCCATACGCTTCGCAACAAAACCTGGGTGGAAGTATTCACGAACATAAGTTGTTGCAAGACCGATTTGGTTACCATATGAAGAATAACCGTGAGCCGCTGTTTTAGAAATCACTTGTTGTGGCAATTTCCCAGCGCGAGTTTCTGAAATTGGAGTTGTAATATCGCCAGCACCTGAGATACGCATGGCTTGGTAAACGTAGGAACGACCTGACAATGGGTCACGGATGGCACCACCGATACAAGTAGCTGCCCCACCAAATGGTTCGATTTCCGTTGGGTGGTTATGGGTTTCATTCTTGAACATAAGAAGCCATGGTTCTTTGACACCATTGACATCCACGTCAATTTCAACAGAGCAGGCATTGATTTCATCAGACACTTCCATATCATCCAAACGACCATTGGCACGCTCATAACGGCCAAAAATAGTCGCCATATCCATCAAGGTCTGAGGTTTTTCCGTACGTCCCAACTCATCACGCATGGCAATATACTTGTCATAAGTCGCTTGCAATTGTTTTTGGAATTTAGAAGCTGAGAAGTCGATATTCTTCAACTCCGTCTCGAAAGTTGTGTGACGACAGTGGTCAGACCAATAAGTATCCAAAACCTTCAACTCAGTCTCAGTTGGCACACGTCCAATTGACTTGAAGTAATCTTGAATGAAGAGAAGGTCATCCACTTCCATGGCCAATCCTTGTTCTGCCTTATACTGTGCAAAATCTTCTGCTGTATAAGTTTCAAAGAAATCCAAATTTGGAATGGTCTTGTCAGACTCAGAGAAATCCTGTTTCGCAATACCAAGAGTGATGTCTTTGAAACGAGAATCCACTGGGTTCAAGAGATAGTTTTTAACAGCTTCCAATTCATTCGCATCAATATCCTTATTGACCAAGTAAAGTTGTGCTGTGTTCACCGTTACATCATTTGAACTACCAAGCAAAAGCAAAGCTTCCTGTGAAGATGCCGCACGTTGGTCAAACTGTCCCGGCAAACTTTCGATCGCAAAGAAAGCATACTTCTCAAGGTCAGCCTTAACTGTAGCTTCATCCAAAACAGTATCGGTCACTTGCTCAGAGAAGATATGTTTTTCCGCACGCGCAAACAAATCCTCTGCTAAATTAAAGACATCGTATACCTGAACAATACGAAGGTCCTTCAAGGTTTTTAACTGAAGATTATGCTGTAGTTCCTTTACTAAAGAGTGAGATTTCACACGAAAATCAGCTTTTTTCTCAACGAAAATACGTTTATCCATTTTATTTCCTTTATTTCTATTCAAACAACTTACTTTAAGCCCTGCAACTTTTCCAAGACAACCTTATAAACATCTGTCAGACTACCTAAGTCTCTACGGAAAACATCCTTGTCCATATGATGCCCTTCAGCATCCCAAAGGCGGCAATTATCTGGTGAAAATTCATCGGCCAAGATAATCTTGCCATCCTTATCAAAACCAAATTCCAATTTGAAGTCAATCAAACGCAGACCAATCTGCTCAAACCAATCCTTCAACAATTCATTGATACGACGTGTTTCTTCCTTGATATAAGCAATTTGCTCATCATTGGCAATATCCAAAAACTTCACATGCTCATCATTGATAAATGGATCATCCAAATCATCATTTTTATAGTAAAATTCAACGATTGGAGTTTCTAAGTCCAGCCCTTCTTCCACACCGAAACGTTTTGAGAAAGAACCCGCCGTCACATTACGAAGAACAACTTCTAAAGGAATAATAGTCACTTTCTTGTTGAGTTGTTCGGTGTCAGAAATACGTTCAATAAAGTGTGTCGCTACACCTGCAGCATTCAATTTTTCAAAAATAAGAGACGAAATCTGATTATTCAGCACACCTTTTCCCTCGATGGTCTCTTTGCGAGCTCCATTCAGCATGGTTGCTTGGTCCTTGTAGACCGACTTAATCACATTTTCGTCTTCTGTAGTATAGATATCTTTAGCTTTTCCCGTATAAATAAGTTTACTGGACATTTTATCATTCGCCTTTCGTATTACTTTGCCTCATTCTAACACAATAATAAGCATAAATCAAATATTTTGCGAACGAAAACGTATTCCCTCTTTGAGTTTTATAAAAACTGTAAATCCTTTTAGGATTACAGTTTTAAAATATTATTTAAAAAAGTGAACATTATTCCCAATTCAAAAAATCATCCAAATAATAGCGTAAATAACTTTTCTTGCCTATGATTATTTGTAAGCGGCCTTCTAAACCATACCTAAGATTTTCAGCTTGTTCTCGAGTTATTTTTGTTTCCGCTTCTATTTTAAAGAAATTTCCTTGGTCAGTTTTGGTTGCAATTGTATCAATACTAGTGATAGTAGAAACAAGTCTCACTTGATCATTGGTGGCATTAGTCGTGGTAAAGCGCACAAAATCTCCAATCTTGATTCCCACAATATCTTTTGAACTAAGATAGGCCGTCAATTTTGCTCTTCCTTCTCTATCTAATAGTGGATATAATTTAGCAAGTAATGTTCCTTCTGTGACTACCGCAGATTGATTCCTTTCAGGATTGAGATAAAGAACTCCGTCCTCCTTGGCTCTTATTGTTCCTCTTTCGAGTAAACTAGTTTGGCTTTTTTCCCCTATTTTTACTTCTAAATCATCTTGTTCAAAATCTATCTGCTCTTGTACAGTCGAAGAATTCTGAGAAGAGAGACCTATATTTCCCCGTGTAACACTATTCTTAAGATTACTTGTTTTACTTTGATAGTCTCTAAAATTCTCTAACTGACTAGCATTGGTTTCATCCTGAAGTACATCACCTAATTCCTGATACTGAACAAGTAAATCTCCTTGTTGCACCTGTTTGTTCTCTTCTAGATAATTAATTACCATCCGCCGATTACTACTTGACTGGATATTAGCAATGATACGACTAGGTTCAACTGTAGCTTTCGAAGATAAACTTATTTCCTTTTCTGCAAACATTGCAAATCCAAACATAAACACTACCAAAAGTGACATAGGAAAAATCACTCGACTGGAAAAATTATGATAACGTCGATTATAAAATTCCGCACTTTCTAAAAATTCAAGGTACATTCTTTCTCCTTTCTAACAGTTAACTAAATGAGCATAAAAACTATTTCGAGCAAGCAAGTCAGCATGATTGCCCTCTTCTACAATCTTACCTCGATCCAAAACAACAACTTTCTCCACCCGTTCAGCAATAGTCAAACGATGAGCAATGAAAATCAAGGTCTTATCTAGATTCATGAGATTGTCCACTATCCGTTTCTCTGTTAAGATATCTAGACTACTCGTCGCCTCATCCAAAATCAAGATAGGAGCATCTGTCAAGAGAGCACGTGCCAAAGCAATCCTCTGGAGTTGACCACCAGAAATTCCTGTCCCATCAGAAGTCAATTCTGTCTGGTAATTCAAGGGCATACGCTCAATATCTTCACGAATTTCTGCTAGCTCAACTGCACGTAGTATATCCTCCTGAGTCGTACCCTCCTTCGCTCCAAGGAGAAGATTTTCTAAAATTGTTCCATTAAATACATAAGGTTGTTGAGGTAAATAGTTGATATGTTTGCGCAGAGACTTTTTATCAATCTGATTTAAATTCATACCTCCCAGTCTGATTTCTCCCTGACTTGGGTTGAAAAAATTAACCATCATCTTAGCCAAGGTCGACTTTCCTGATCCTGAAACTCCTACAAGAGCTATTTTAGAGCCATCATTGATGTTCAAATTGATATCCGATAAGATATCTTGACCATAGTCATACTTGTAGTGAATTCCCTTAAAAGTCATATCTCCTTGAACCATACTCAAATCCTCTACCATTTTCTGTCCTTCAAACTCAGAGTTGACCCGATACACCTCGTTGAGACGACTATTAGCAACTTGAGCTGTTTGGAGCTTACTCTGAAGGTTGATGATGTTTTCTAGAGGATTGGTGAAATAATAAAGAAGTGTATTATACGTAATCAACTGGCCCAAACTCATCTTCCCATCCATAACGAAATTAGCACCCATCCATAATACGCAGACATTTAGCAGCAGTTGAGCAAATTTTTTGAGAGCTTTTTGCTGACTTTCTGCTCTGCTATAAGTAAAGGATCTTTTCAGATAGTCCACAAATTCCCTATCAAGCTTTTGGTAGCGTGTTTTTTCGCTAGCTAAGGATTTAATCGTTTCAATACCATTAATATCCTCTATAATAGAAGATGATAGGGTTGCATTTGCTTCCATGGTATCCCGGTTCATCTTTTCAAAAGGTTTCATAAAAGCAATAATAATTACAGCATAAATGGGAAGGCTTAATAAGCTTATGAAAAAGAGATTATTATTTTGCAAAAACAAAATTATGGAAATCATCAACATCATAGATATATCCAGAAAAATTGAAATAATGGTTGAAGCCAAGGCATCTATGATACTATTAGCATCTGTAAATCGTGACACGATTTCCCCCGTCCGACGTGTTGCAAAAAAGGACATAGGTAGATTAAAAATATGTTTGATATAAGATAAAATAACATCAATCGATAGACGTTGTCCAAGGATAATTAAAAGGTAATCTTGAGCAAAAGACAAAATCTGTTGAAGAGCATAAACGATAACAAGGCATATAGAAATAATACTTAGGGTCGAAGATGTCTGATTCGGTACATAGGTATCAATAATAGATTGTAGGTAGTATGAACCAACGATGTTAATCAAGGTTACTAGAACGGTCGCTAATATGATATTGGTGATCAAACCTTTCTGATTTATCAAAATAGGTAGAAAAGAAGTCAAACTCTGATTCTTGTCCTTATGTGGCTGATAATTTGGGGAGGGAGCCACAAAGATAGTTGTCCCTGTCCATTCTTCTTCAAATCTTTCACGCGATAGTTTGGTCAATCTAACCTCTGGATCTGGGTCAGCTATATGAATGTTCTGCTGATCCATCCCTGTCACTACATAATAATGAAAGAATTCTTTGTCCTTAAGCACGTGAACTACAAAAGGAAAGATTAAATTTGGAGAATCAAACAAAGTCATGTCTGCTTGAATGGCTTGTGGCTCAAAACCTAATGTTTCCGCAGCCTTCACCAGACCCAAAGCTGTCGTCCCATTTATAGTCGTTTTGGCTAATTCACGCAGACGTGCTAATGAATAATGGCTTCCAAAACAGCCAAACACCATGGCCAATGAAGCCACTCCACAGTCCTTCTGATCCATCTGTGAGCGATAGTGTTTTTTTCTGAATTTCATATTCTTATCCTTTTCTTAACAACCTAATTAAAAGTTCTGTAAGATTATTTTAGCCAAACAAAATAAGAAATTGATAACTCTTTCTAAAAAAACAGTATCTACACCCAAATAGCACTTTTAAAAGTTTAAGCAAGCATATGGATTGATAAATCCGTTAAAATAAATATTCCACACGACAAAAAAGCAACATGCTCTGCATGTTGCTTTTTTTATATTCTATTTTTGATAATTTCTAATACATCTGCGACGCTTTGGAGATTATCAATTTCTTCATCACCGATTTCGATTCCAAACTCATCCTCAATTGTTAGGACAAATTCCATCAAATCTACTGAATCAGCATCTAAATCATCCTTTAAGCTCAAGTTTTCAGTAACTACAAAGTCCTCTCCTTGACGTTCTTGGATGATGGTCACGATACGGTCGAAAATTTGTTGTTCTGTCATATTATTCTCCTTATTCCTCTGAAAATTCACGCGCAGTTTGGGCAACTACATCTGTCTCAAGCATGGTACGAATCTGGCGTATTGTGCTATAGACAGCTTTGGCATCACTTGAACCATGAGTCTTAACTACTGGCGCCTTAACACCAAACAAGACCGCACCTCCAACATCTGAATAGTTGAGCTGTTTTTTCAAACCTCTGAGGTTATCCTTAAGAAGGAAAGCACCTAGCTTGGCTCTAAGACCGCCACCTACAATAGCATTTTTGAGCAAGCCCATGATACCCATAGCAGTCCCTTCAATAGCTTTGAGCACAGCGTTTCCCGTGAAACCATCTGTTACGACTACATCAGCAACACCATCCATCAAATCACGTGCTTCCACGTTCCCGATGAAATTCAAACTCTCGTCAGCCGCTAATAGGTCATAGGCTTCCTTGCGGAGTGGATCTCCCTTGCTGCTCTCTGTCCCGTTATTAAGCAAACCTACACGAGGTTTTTCAATACCACGAACATTTCTAGCATAGAAGGAGCCTAGGACTGCATATTGATGAAGGTGATGGGCGGTATTTTCTGCATTGGCACCAAGGTCAAGCATGTCAAAACCTTTTCCATCAATAGTTGGCAATGTTGACATCAATCCAGGTCGATCAATATTTTTGATACGACCAACGATGAAGAATCCCGCTGCCAACAAGGCACCTGTATTTCCTGCAGAAAGAACTGCATCTGCCTCTCCATCTTTGACAGCCTTAGCTGCCAATACCATGCTGGCATTTTTCTTCTTGCGGATGGCTTTTGTAGGCTCATCATCTGAGTCGATTTTTTCATCAGTATGGATAATACTAACGCGCTCTGTAGCTGTTAGATATTGCTTGATTTTGCTTTCATCTCCATAAAGTTGGACTTCAATATCTGAAAAGTCAGCAAGGGCTTGATTAACTCCCTCTACAATAGCTTGTGGTGCGTAATCGCCACCCATTGCATCAACTGCGATTTTTTTCATTTGTCTTCCTCTTTCAGTAGTTGTCCCCAGTCGGCTAGGGAATCAATAAATTTCTTTGATTTCAGATGAATGCCGACATATTCCTCATAGATTTGGTCCATAAACTTGCGCAAGTCCTGCTTGATTTCGGCCTTAAGTGAGATAGTCTCCAAGGTCTCAAAATCAATGGCTTGAAATTGATTGAGCAGATAAGGAATATTGGGATTTAAGTGACATCGTTTCTCATCTTCATGGTAATGATCGGGACAAAGACAACCCCCGTATTTGAAGGAGAAGTCAAAGGCTTGCCCCACACGATGACAAAAGGTACACTCATTAAAGTTGAGACTGATTCCAAAACGTGTCAATATTTGAATTTCAAAAATATTGGTCAAAACTTGATAATCCAGACCCTCTTCCATCAGCTCTAAAGTCTTTTGCAAAAAATCAAATAAGGGAGCATCTTCTTGGTTATCCTGCAAACTCGCATCTGCCAAGGCTGCAACGTAAGTCGCATAAGCCATAACAAAGAGGTCACTATTGATTTTCGGAAAAGTCTTCACCTCATGATAATCTTCTATATAACTAAGTCCATCGTCATTGACTTTTAGGAGAAAATGGGCTAAGACTAAAGGTTGAATGACAGGAGCTAGTTTGGATTGGCCGGCGTGTTTGACAAAAAACATGCGCTTACCTGCCTGTTCTGTAAAGATTTTAACAAGCTTATCATCCTCTCGAAAATTTCGATTGTAAAGTACTAAACCCTGACTCGTAATCGATTGAATCATGCTTCTCTCATGTACTCCTCAAGTCGTTTCATAGCCTCTCTGATGGTTTCCATGCTAGCTGCATAAGATAGGCGAACATAGCCTTCTCCATACTGTCCAAAGGCAGCACCAGGGATAAAGGCAACAGCCTTCTTGTAAGCAAAATCCTTCAGAAAAGCAAAGGAATCTTGATTGTAACCTGCAGGAATCTTAGCAAAGATATAGAAAGCCCCATCTGGTTTAATAATCTCAAAACCAAGGTCAGTCATCTTCTCAATAATGTAGTCCCGACGTTGGATATATTCCTTCTTCATTGGTTCCGCATCGTTCTTACCCGCTGTTAAGGCTTCTACCGCAGCATGTTGTGCCATAGTGTTTGCAGCAGTAACCAAATACTGATGACTCTTGATGAGTTGAGCTGTGAAGTTTGCTGGTGCAAAGATAAAACCTAAACGCCAACCTGTCATGGCATGGGATTTAGAAAGACCGTTAATGATAATTGCCTGATCTCTTAACATAGTTCCCAAAGACACATGATTTTCCCCTGTATAGGTCAATTCTGAGTAGACTTCATCACAGACTACGAAAATCTCATACTTGCGTAAAACAGCTGCCAAGGCTTCTAATTGCTCGCGACTATAAGTAATCCCTGTCGGATTAGCTGGATAGTTGAGAATAACTGCCTTGAGCTTGTCCCCCTGCTCCAAAATTGCCTTTTCCAACATCTCAGGCGTCAAAACAAAACCATTTTCAGTTGTATCAATCTCGACAATCTCTGCACCCACTAGATTGACTATTGGCCCGTAACCTGGATAGGCAGGAGCTGGCAAAAGAACCTTGTCTCCTTTCTCCAAAATAGCTGTCAGAGTAGCTGACAGAGCCTCTGTCGCACCAATTGTGACCAAGATTTCATTCTCTGGATTGTAGTCTAGCTGATATTTCTCTTTTACAAATTCACTCGCCGCCTGACGCAATGTCAACAAACCACTCATCCCTGTATAGTAGGATTGATCTTGGTCAATGGCTCGCTTTGCAGCTTCCTTGACATGATCTGGCGTTGTAAAATCTGGTTCTCCCAAGGTCAATCGCAGGACACTAGGAATCTCTGAAATAGCCTGGTCAAATTGACGAATCAAGGAAACTTGTATCTTATCTAATTGTTTATTAAATCGTTTGGTTAAGTCCATATATATCCTCCTTGATCAAAGAACATATATCTATTATACTACAAAAGCTCTCTGACCGCAAAATTCCGTTTATTTGCAACCTTATTCCCACTTTCTATTTTACTTTTCTGACAGACAAGATTATAATAAGAAGTGCTTATTTTCGGAGGTTTTTATGTCATTTCTATCAAAAAATTGGGCAGGACTGTTAGCCTGTCTGATCATCTCAATCATCTCTTGGGTTTTAGGAGGCTTTCTGCCTGTTGTGGGAGCACCTGTTTTCGCCATTTTTATCGGAATGATTCTCCACCCCTTTCTCACTCCCTATAAACAACTGGAAGCCGGCTTGACTTACAGCTCTAAGAAATTACTTCAGTATGCTGTTATCTTGCTTGGGTTTGGACTCAATATCTCTCAAGTTTTTGCAGTAGGAAAATCTTCCCTCCCTGTCATTCTATCCACCATTTCTATAGCCTTGATTGTTGCCTATCTCTTCCAGCGCTTTTTTAATCTGGATGCAAAGTTAGCTACCTTGATTGGAGTAGGCTCTTCTATCTGTGGTGGTTCTGCAATTGCAGCGACTGCCCCCGTTATTCACGCCAAGGAAAAAGAAGTGGCTCAAGCCATCTCTGTTATCTTTTTCTTCAATGTCTTGGCAGCTCTTATCTTCCCAACTCTAGGTTCTTGGCTCCATCTTTCCAACGAAGGTTTTGCTCTCTTTGCGGGTACTGCGGTCAACGATACTTCCTCTGTGACAGCTACTGCTAGTGCCTGGGATAGTCTTTACCATACCAACACTCTTGAGTCTGCCACTATTGTTAAACTGACACGCACCCTAGCTATTATCCCTATTACTCTCTTCCTCTCCTACTGGCAAAGCCGTCAACAAGGTAACAACCAAGGAGTGAAGCTTAAAAAAATCTTCCCCGTTTTCATCCTCTACTTTATCCTAGCTTCTCTGCTAACCACCGTCCTTACTTCTTTTGGTGTCAGCAATAGCTTCTTTTCACCTCTCAAACAACTCTCCAAATTCCTCATCATCATGGCTATGAGTGCTATTGGTCTCAAAACTAACCTCATTGCTATGATCAAATCCAGTGGACAGGCCATTCTTCTTGGAGCTCTTTGCTGGATTGCCATCATCCTAACTAGTCTGGGTATGCAAACACTCATTGGTCTTTTCTAAGACAAAAGGTAGCCCGCAAGCTACCTTTTTATTGTTCAAGAATTAAACGTGTATGTTCTCTCTTGATGCAACGATTCATCACGATATCATCGCATCCTCCAGCACGCAAGATTTCTTCTGCTTCCAAACTTTCAAGCCCTAATTGCGCCCAAAAAATCTTGGCATCCGCTTTGAGAAAATCACGCGCTACATCCGGTAAAAATTCACTGCGTCGGTAAACATTGACAATGTCTACAGGAAAAGGAATCTCAGCTAAGCTAGCATAAGCCTTTTCTCCCAAGATTTGACCACCTGCAGCCTTGGGATTAACTGGAATAATTTTATAACCACGAGCCTGCATTTCCTTGGTCACTCGATTACTAGTTGTCTCCTCACGGTCAGACAAGCCCACTACGGCTAAGGTTTTACTAGTTGCTAGATACTGACGGACCACACCATCACTTGGATTGATAAATTCTTGAGTCATAGAAACCCTCCTTTTTTCATCAGTATAGCACATTTTGAAAAGGCTTGCAGTTTTTGGCTACAAAAAATTTCCTAGCAGGAGAAAACCTGCTAGGAAATTCATTTATTCAAGTGAAAGATTAGATTTTTTTCTCGATACTAAATAATGGAGAAAGTGGGCGTTTTTCGTGGATACGTACAATAGCATCACCAAGGAGGTGAGCAATAGAAATCTGTTCAATCTTATCAATCAAACGTTCTTCCGGAAGGTAAATAGTATCTAAAACCACCAACTTTTTGATAGCAGATTTTTGGATGTTCTCCAAAGCTGGTCCTGATAATACTGGGTGAGTACAGCTAGCATAAACTTCCACAGCTCCAGCTTCAGCCAAAGCATCGGCAGCATGACAGATAGTTCCAGCTGTATCAATCATATCATCAATCAAGATACAAGTTTTGCCCTCTACTTTACCAATGATATTCATCACTTCACTAGTATTCATCTTGTCTACACTTCGACGTTTATCAATGATAGCAATCGGTGTTTTCAAAAATTCAGCTAGCTTACGAGCACGCGTCACACCACCGTGGTCCGGACTTACTACCACATAGTCAGATCCAACCATGCCACGGCGCTCAAAGTAATCCGCAATCAAAGGAGCACCCATCAAGTGATCAACAGGAATATCAAAGAATCCTTGAATCTGTGCAGCGTGCAAATCAATTGTCAACAAACGATCTACTCCAGCTACTTCAAGCATATTTGCAACGAGTTTTGCAGTGATTGGTTCACGCGCTCTAGCCTTTCTATCCTGACGCGCATAACCATAGTAAGGCATTACAACGTTGACAGATTCTGCACTAGCACGTTTCAAAGCATCAACCATAATCAAAATCTCTAGTAGATTGTCATTTACAGGTGAGCTAGTTGATTGTAAGATAAAGACATGTTTCCCACGGATAGATTCTTCGATGTTAACTTGAATTTCTCCATCTGAAAATTGACGAACAGTCGATTTTCCCAATTCTATCCCAATCTCTTGTGCCACACGTTCTGCCAATTCTTTATTTGAAGAAAGGGCAAACAGCTTTAAATCAGAAAAAGACATGATTTCCTCCGGTATTTATGTATCACTTGTGTTTTTCACAACATTTTTCCATCTACCATTGTAGCGCTTTTTTCTCGATTTTTCAATAAAAAATAAGACAAGAGCTGACTTTTATACTCTTGTCTTGTGCTATTTTATATTGGTGATATTGAGGATGAAATGTGTCAATCTTATCATCCTACTTCACGGCACATTGGAAATTTTCAACTATAAAGTTAGTATACTTCTCTCATACTCCCTGTATCCACATCGTAAACAGCTCCTGAAATAATAACATCTTCGGGAATTAAGGGGCATTCTCGCAGCAACTTCATATCCTCACGGACACTCTCATCGATGTCTTGAAACGGTAAAAAGTCCTGCCCAGATACATCTACTCCAAATTCACATTTCAAATGTTCTTGGAAATCCTCGTTATTGAAGGTTTGAGCGCCGCAGTCTGTATGATGGAGCACCACAATTTCTCTTGTTCCCATTTGTTGCTGGGAAATCACGAGTGAGCGAATCATATCATCCGTCACTCGACCACCCGCATTCCGTAAAATATGGGCATCTCCAAGAGCTAACCCTAGAGCTGGTGCAACGTGCAAACGCGAGTCCATACAAGTTACGATTGCAACCTTGGTCTTAGGTTTAATGGATAAGTGCAAATCTCCATGTAGTTCTACATAAGCTTGGTTGGCCTTTAAAAAATTTTCAAAATAGGACATGACAACTCACTTTCTAATCTGCCAGATAATTTGAACACCAAATTATTGTTATTCTATCTTACCATCTTTTCTTTGTCTTGTCAGTTTTCAGCTTTCATTGAAAAAACTAGAACAGAGATATCCAGCTTCTAGCTTGGGCTTCTGTCCTAGTTTTATGTTTATGATCCTTTTTGGATATACTTATTGAGGGAGCCTGCAAAGCTCTGAAGATTGAGACTTTGTACATAGACCTCACCGGTACCTCGGAAGGTATTCACCACTCCTTCACCCGTACCTATAGACTGCCAGAAGCCATTTTCTAAGTGGATATCATAGTCCAGAGATTGACTCCAAGCTACCACATGGGCATTGTCAATCGTTATTTCTTGGTTTTGCAACTCAATTTTCTTAATAGATCCAAAGGCATTGGCCAAAAGAGTTCCCTGACCTTGGGTAGTCATCACAAAGAGACCGCCTTGCCCTCCGAACAGAGCTTTCCCAATAGACTGGCGCTCCATTGTATAGAAAGCTGTACCATCAAGAGCTAAAAAGGCACCATCATTCAATCGGTACTGCTTTTCGCCTAGCTCAAGAGCAATCACTTGACCAGGAGTATCTGGTGCTAAAGCAAGGTTTCCGTTGTCAGACTCCGCAACAGCTTGAGTGATAAAGGTACTTTCACCAGAAACCATTGAACGCCCTACAGCTTTGACAAAACGTCCCAAACCAGAACCGCTTGCATTGAGCTGGGTATTGAGACTTACATTAGGTGTATGGTAGACCATGCTACCGCGCTGAATAAAGACCGTTTCTCCCTGATTGAGCGACAACTCTACCAAAGGAAATTGCATGTGACTATCCATAGAAAATTTCATCAGAAATTCCTCCTTGTTTTAATAAATATTAGCAATAAAATGTTTTACAATCTAAAACTGAGCATAACTATTAGGAGAATACCTTTTTCAAGACTTCCTGAATAGTCGTCACTCCAACCACCTGAATTTCCTTAGGCGGTTTAATGCCAGTCAAAGAATTTTTTGGCACATAGATTTTTGTAAATCCAAGCTTAGCAGCCTCATTAATGCGTTGCTCGATACGATTGACACGACGCACCTCTCCCGTCAAGCCCAACTCTCCTACAAAACATTCTTGCGGATTGGTTGGTTTGTCCTTGTAGCTCGAAGCAATAGCAACTGCAACTGCCAGATCAATAGCAGGTTCATCTAATTTGACACCACCAGCTGATTTGAGATAGGCATCCTGATTTTGAAGCAAGAGACCTGCCCGTTTTTCCAAAACAGCCATAATCAAGCTTGCACGATTGAAGTCAAGGCCTGTCGTCGTACGCTTAGCGTTTCCAAACATGGTCGGCGTCACCAATGCCTGCACTTCAGCAAGAATTGGACGTGTCCCTTCCATAGTCACAACGATGGACGAACCAGTTGCTCCATCCAAGCGTTCTTCCAGAAATACCTCACTTGGATTGAGAACCTCAACCAAGCCACCTGACTGCATCTCAAAAATTCCAATCTCATTGGTCGAACCAAAGCGGTTTTTGACAGCTCTCAAGATACGGAAAGTATGGTGGTGCTCCCCTTCAAAGTAAAGAACCGTGTCCACCATATGCTCCAACATACGCGGACCCGCCAAGGTTCCTTCCTTGGTCACATGGCCGACGATAAAGATAGCAATGTTATTGGTTTTGGCCAGCTGCATGAGCTCTGCCGTAACTTCCCGCACTTGAGAAACTGACCCTTGAACTCCAGAAATCTCAGGAGACATAATCGTCTGGATGGAGTCGATGATGAGAAAATCAGGCTGGATACGTTCGACTTCTGCTCGTACGCTCTGCATATTGGTCTCTGCATAGAGATAAAACTCACTGTCGATATCTCCCAATCGCTCTGCACGAAGTTTAATCTGCTGAGCAGACTCCTCACCGCTGACATAGAGAACTGTTCCTACTTGAGACAGCTGGGTCGAGACTTGTAGGAGTAAAGTGGACTTCCCAATCCCTGGATCTCCCCCGATGAGGACCAGACTTCCTGGGACTACTCCGCCGCCAAGGACTCGGTTAAACTCCTCCATCTCGGTCTTAGTTCGATTGACATTGATGGACGTTACTTCAGCCAGTTTCATGGGCTTTGTTTTCTCACCTGTCAAGGAAACACGTGCATTCTTGACCTCTGCAACTTCGACTTCCTCAACAAAGGAAGACCAAGCTCCACAGTTGGGACAACGCCCTAGGTATTTAGGTGAATTGTACTCACAATTTTGACATACAAATGTCGCTTTTTTCTTTACTATAATTCTAATCCTCTCATTATAAAATCTCTTATTATTTTCACGTCAGCAACTATCTTGTTTCAGAACAGTCAATCCACCGTCATCCGCATGGACATAATACCGACCATCCGGACTAAATCCAAAAATATAGGGTAAATAACCTTTATAAATTTGACTTTTAGCTTCCTCGCCTTTTTCCCAATAAATGGTTAAAATTGGATATTCTTCAGATTGGTCTTTATCCATGATTACTCTGACGTCTTTACCATTATCCAGAGGGAGACTTCCTCCATATTGACCAGCAATACGAATAGGAGTATCATAGCCCTCACACATGGCTATCAATTCCATTTCATCATAATCTCCCTCTATTGGAGTAATTTGACCGTTTTCACTATCGATAATTGACATATATTCTGAAGAAATGCAAAGAATTTTATGATAGGCATCAGGGAGAAATGCTAGGTAAAGAAAACCTCCAATACTAATCTCATAAACTTTCTTATAGCCTTGACAATTCTCTACGGTAAAAGCTTGAAAATCCTTATAACTCATTCCATTGTGCTTCTTTCTATATCTCTATCTCACATTCAATCACTTGGCAAAAATCAATCTTCTCGTCTGGTACAAATTGGCGCATGAGCATGCGATGGGCTACAACTACCACAGTTTGATGTTCCCGATACTTAGCCATGCATTCTAGAAAACGAGACTTCATCCCTACAGCTGTCTCATATTGAACAGGAGAATTTGGGAGCAACTCCCCCTTGTTTTCTAAAAACAGACATCTAGCTGTTTCAAAGTTCTCTATACCTGTTTCATAAACCTGCCATTCATGCAATAATGGCTCCACTCTCAAAGGAAGCCCAGTAGCACAAGATACATAAGAAGCTGTTTCTAATGCTCGCGTCACTGCAGAAGACACCAGTATATCAGCTGATCCAAACAAAGGATTTTTGCAAAGTTCCTGAGCTTGTTGTCTTCCTTTCACCGATAAAGGGGCCAAGTCTATCCCAAATCCCGTATAAGAACGCTCCTCTAACTCACGGTAATCTGGCTCTCCATGACGTACAAAGATAATCTTCATCTTAGTGCCCGGTCGATCCAAATCCACCAGTCCGAACGCCATCAGCCACATCTCCATCTGCAATCAAGAAAGGAGCAAAGACAGCCTGAACCACACGTTCCCCAACTTCAAGAACAACTTCTTGGTCGGTAATGTTCTTCATCTGAGCAAAGATATGTCCCTCATTCCCAGGATTACCATAGTAGTCCCCATCAATGACACCCACAGAGTTAATCAAGACCAGACCTTTTTTACGAGGATTAGAGGAACGATCATAAAGATAAAGCACCTCTCCAGCTTGCATATAGGCCTTAACCCCTGTCGGAACCAAGACAATCTCTCCTGGAGCAATGACAGTGCGTTCTGCAACTTTTAAGTCGTATCCAGCTGCATGAGCCGTCTCACGCTTAGGCAACAGGTTTTCATCTGTAAAACTAGAAACCAATTCAAATCCACGAATTTTCATATTTTCTCTTTTCTATTATCTTTTATTCTAGGCTATTTTATCTTATTTATTCGAAAAAAGCACGAAAAAAGAGCACACAATTCACACTCGCTTAGGGCTGCTGGATTCCTCCCCTGACCCGCTTCACGCAGAACTGTTGCTCCACTAGCTATTATACCATATTCCCCTCTATTTTAAAAGAGAAATTATTTTTTACGTCGATTTCGGAAAAAGTCCTGCATAATCTCTGCACACTCATTCTCTAAAACACCTGTTTCAACTTCCACGCGGTGATTGAGTCTCTCGTCTGTCAAGATATCATACAAGCTCCCGGCAGCGCCAAATTTCTGATTTTTAGCCCCGTAGACCACGTTTGGAATCCGTGCGAGACCAATTGCCCCACTACACATGACACAAGGCTCAATGGTCACAAAAAGCGTACAATCGAGCAAACGCCAACTCTCTTCGCTCAAATTAGCATTCTCTATGGCCATAATTTCCGCATGCATGACTGCCCGTTGCAACTCCTCTCGCGCATTGTGTCCTCTCCCAATGACTTTTCCGTCCTTGACAATTACACAACCAATGGGGATTTCATCATGCTCTAAAGCAATCTCTGCCTCTTTTAATGCCTCTCTCATAAAAGCTTCTTTTTCTTCAAGCGTGTAATTCATCTCTTCTCTCTTCCTAGCTATCAATTCTATCATTATAGCATGTTTTCCTAGACAAAAAAAGAGCTCTATAATATTTGCAGAAACCAACTTTAGATAGTATTCAATCTCTGGTTTGTAGAAATAATGTTATAAAAAGAGTATAATGGTAGCAAAATTTAGAGAAACACTAGGAATCCTGAACTGAGAGTAATGGATACAAGTGATACAGAATGTCCAGATCTGTCGGAAGATTTTTAACTATAAGTCTCCAAGAGATGATTAGCCTGAGATTTAAATAATAAACAAGATGAAAGGGTAAATAATGAAATTAGAATTTTTACAGGATGAACCAAAACTTACCTTGATGTTTCCATATAAAGATACATTTAATAGAGTAGGGAGACCATCCATGATATCTATATCTGTTATGATTCTCTGGATTCTGAAGCGTCTGATGACTTACAATACTGATTTTGCAGACAAAATTGTTATGGCGGTAGCGCTGATTTATGCTCCCCTCCTTATATGGTTTATGGGGTATTATCTCTTCATAAATGGAGTAAAATTAGAAATTTATAAAAACAATATTGTTCAGTATTATACCTATAGCAGTAGAGGCCACAGCCTATTACATTATCAATTTGGACTTCAAGATATCGAACAAATAACCATTAAAAAGCGTCCTTTTAATTGCGTAAAGTTAAGCATAAAAATTAGAAATCCTATTTTTTTAGAAGGACATGAAAAAAAACTAAATAAGCTAGTCAGAGTCAGTATCATCACAGACAAACTAAAAGCAGATGCTTTTAGGCACGAAATGAAGCAATTTCAAAGTGATAAATCAGATAATCAAGTAAGCTGATTCAGAAAAAATTCAAGTTTGTCTAACTTACAAATTCTCAAGAAAATAGTTCACTGAAGAGGCTGGGATCAGAAATCCCAACCTCATTTTTTCTTAGTTATGCGCCTTCGATGTGATGACAAATTGAACGATTTGTTGGTATTTGAGAATTCAAAAAGCTTCTTTTACCAAAACTTCTTTTCTCAATTCACAACTTTAACCAATTTACCCAAATGTTGAAACCTCGCAGATCTGGGTGTACCAAATCGAGAGTTGTTCTAAAGATTTCTGTCCCACTGTTTTTCTCTTTGTCTTAAAAGTAAAGAAGCCACCTAAATATGACTTAAAAGCTGACAAAAAAAGCCACCGAATGCGGTGACTTTATAGGGAGATTATTATGAAAAAGAAAAGTTTAGGAAATTTGTTACAACAAGTTAGGAGGTCTTCTTGTAACTGTCTATAGTATATCCGACCTGTCTTAAACAAATCTTAAAAAATCTCCTATGACCAAACACTTTCTAAAATATTTGTCTGTTCACGACCAGGACCTACTGAGAATGTAGAAATACGAACACCCACCAATTCGCTAACACGGCGAACATAGTTACGTGCATTTTCAGGAAGGTCTTCCAAAGTACGTACTCCAGTGATATCTTCAGACCAACCAGGCAATTCTTCGTAGATTGGTTTACAACGTTTCAATTGTTCGAGACTAGCAGGGTAGTAATCTATACGTTGACCATCAAGATCATAAGCTACACAGATTTTTACTGTATCCAATCCACTCAAAACATCGATAGAGTTCAAAGAGAGATTTGTGATACCAGAAACACGACGGCTATGACGCATAACAACTGAGTCGAACCAACCTACACGGCGAGGACGCCCAGTAGTTGTCCCATACTCATGCCCCACTTCACGAATACGATCACCAACTTCATCAAATAGCTCAGTTGGGAAAGGACCATCACCTACACGACTTGTATAAGCCTTACATACACCGACAACTTTGTCAATCTTGCTTGGACCTACTCCAGAACCAATTGTCACACCACCAGCCACTGGGTTTGATGAAGTAACAAATGGATAAGTACCTTGGTCAATATCCAACATGACACCTTGTGCACCCTCAAAGAGAACCCGTTTACCATTATCAAGCGCGTCGTTCAAGATAACAGAAGTATCAGTCACATATTGCTTGATTTGTTGACCATACTCATAGTATTCTTCAAAAATATCATCAATTGAAATAGGTTCACTATCATACAATTTTACAAATTGACGATTCTTTTCGGCAAGATTACGTTCTAAACGCTCACGGAAGATTTCTTTATCCAAAAGATCCGCAATACGAATTCCAACACGAGCTGCCTTGTCCATATAGGCTGGACCAATTCCTTTAATTGTCGTCCCAATCTTGTTATCACCCTTAGCTTCTTCTTGAAGACGGTCTAACTCAATGTGATAAGGCAAAATAACATGCGCACGATCAGAAATTCTAAGATTATCTGTTGTAACACCTTCTTCGTGGAGATAATTTAATTCTTTTACAAGAGACTTTGGATTTACAACCATTCCGTTTCCAATTACAGAGATTTTTTCTGGGAAGAAAATTCCAGAAGGAATCAAGTGTAGCTTAAATTTCTTTCCATCAATCACAATCGTGTGACCTGCATTGTCACCACCTTGGTAACGAGCAATCACTTCCGCATTAGCTGAAAGAAAATCAGTAATTTTTCCTTTACCTTCATCACCCCATTGGGTACCTACAACAACAACTGAAGTCATAATAAATTTTCGTCTGAGCCTAAGGGCTCGTCCTTTCTCATATACATGGTGGGACTCTCACCCACAATAATATCTTACAATTTATTATAAGAAAAAAAGCCTATTTTATCAAGGATAAACACTAGAAAAGATTAGGGATTTCTTTTATTTTTAAATTGAAAAACAATAATTATTTAGCTTATTCTATATAAATTTAAATAATCTATTATTATTGTTCGTAAAAAATGAAAAAAACTTATTTAAAATGAATAATTCAAATTCTGACCAAGCAAATAATTGAGATAAAGACGATATGCAGCTCTAAAGTGACAGAGAATAAAATCATTCTCACTCTTTATCCTAAAACGAATTAAGTAATATAATAAAAATTTTAGATGAAGTAATTCCCATTCATCATTACTCTGTAGAAAAAATGAATATTCTTCTTCGACTTGTTTTAGAAAAAGCAAAGAACGATCGTAGTATTTTTGAAGCATATAAAAAACCTTTCTTATTGATAAAAAAAGTTTAACAGAAAGGCATACTAAAATGACCATAAATCCTATAAAGTAAGAATCAAAAGCTAAACTAACATAAAATAGACAAAATAGGCATTGATAGATACAAAAATAAAAGTTCTAAAAAAATTATAAAATAAAAAAAACGTTCCTTAGAACGTTTAAATACTCCGCCAGTAGGACTCGAACCTACGACATCATGATTAACAGTCATGCGCTACTACCAACTGAGCTATGGCGGATAACAGCTAAGCGACTTCCATATCTCACAGGGGGCAACCCCCAACTACTTCCGGCGTTCTAGGGCTTAACTTCTGTGTTCG
>NZ_JAHDAP010000001.1 GCF_018499575.1 Streptococcus infantis | reverse complement strand
ATTGGCTCGGTAGCTCAGTTGGTAGAGCAATGGATTGAAGCTCCATGTGTCGGCGGTTCGATTCCGTCTCGCGCCATTTTTTAAATCTTTCGGAAGGGTAGCGAAGAGGCTAAACGCGGCGGACTGTAAATCCGCTCCTTCGGGTTCGGGGGTTCGAATCCCTCCCCTTCCATCCTATACGGGCATAGTTTAAAGGTAGAACTAAGGTCTCCAAAACCTTCAGTGTGGGTTCAATTCCTACTGCCCGTGTTAAATAGTATGGCGGGTGTGGTGAAGTGGTTAACACACCAGATTGTGGCTCTGGCATGCGTGGGTTCGATCCCCATCACTCGCCTATTTATATTTTTGGGGTATAGCCAAGCGGTAAGGCAAGGGACTTTGACTCCCTCATGCGTTGGTTCGAATCCAGCTACCCCAGTTACTATTTGCCGGCGTGGCGGAATTGGCAGACGCGCTGGACTCAAAATCCAGTGTCCGCAAGGACGTGCCGGTTCGACCCCGGCCGCCGGTATAGTAATAACGACAAGGTTTTCGAGCCTTGTCGTTTTATTTTTTCTTCCAATTTTTTCTTTCGGAGTTACTTAAAATTACTTATATTTTTCAAAATTTTCTTTTAAAGATTAATGTTTAATATTTTAGTTTTTACTATATGTTTACTAAATCTTAATTTATTTCTTGTATTTTTTAACTATAACAGGTCTATACCATTTACAAATTGGTAAGAAAGGTTTATAATGTAATTGACATAATAAATATTAAATTAATCAATTACGGAGGTTATCATTATGCCTAAATATATTAAAGCAGATCAATTTTTCTATCCTCATGGTGTTCGCCGTGGCGGTTTTCTTGAACTAGTCGATGGTAAATTTGGTAAGCATGTAGATCAAGTAGCTGAAGGTGCTGAAATTATTGACTATAGTGGTTATAGTATTGCACCTGGTCTTGTTGACACTCACATCCATGGTTTCGGTGGTGTGGATGTCATGGACAATAATATTGAAGGAACACTTCATACAATGAGTGAAGGACTTCTTAGCACAGGTGTTACAAGCTTTTTACCAACAACTTTGACATCTTCATATGAGCAGTTATTAGCAGTAACTGAAAATATTGGGGCTCGTTACCAAGAAGCTACCGGTGCTAAGATTCGTGGTATTTATTTTGAAGGTCCTTATTTTACTGAAAAGTATAAGGGAGCTCAAAATCCAGCTTACATGAAGGATCCTCGAATGGATGAGTTTCGTGCTTGGCAGAAGGCTGCTAATGGTCTTCTTAATAAGATTGCGCTTGCTCCAGAACGTGAAGGTGTAGAAGACTTTGTACGTACTATTACTGGAGAAGGAGTTACCGTTGCTCTCGGTCATTCGAATGCAACATTTGATGAAGCTAAAAAAGCTGTTGATGCCGGAGCAAGTGTTTGGGTTCATGCTTATAATGGTATGCGTGGCTTAACTCACCGTGAGCTTGGTATGGTTGGTGCTATGTATGAGTTACCACATACCTATGCTGAATTGATTTGTGATGGTCATCACGTTGATCCTAAGGCTTGTGATATCCTACTTAAACAAAAAGGAACTGAAAATATTGCCCTTATCACTGACTGTATGACAGCGGGTGGTTTGCAAGATGGTGACTACATGCTAGGTGAATTCCCGGTCGTGGTTGCAAATGGAACTGCGCGTCTCAAATCTACTGGGAACTTGGCAGGTTCTATTCTCAAACTGAAAGATGGTTTAAAAAATGTTGTTGAATGGGGAATTGCAAATCCTCATGAAGCAGTCATGATGGCCAGTCTTAACCCGGCAAAATCTGTTCATATTGACGATGTCTGTGGACAAATCCGTGAAGGCTACGATGCTGACTTTATCGTTCTTGATAAAGATTTGGAATTGGTAGCAACTTATCTTGATGGTGAAAAACGTTATCAAGCATAAAATCATAAAGTAGTGACTAATCTTAGTTGCTGCTTTTTAGTTTTAGAAAGTTTTAAAGGGTGATTGAATCAATGAGAAATATTCTAAGGTAGTTACTGAAAACGAGCAGATTTCTTTCATTGTTCTCGAAATTTCGCTATAATATACGGTACAAAGGAAATGAAACTATGTATCGTGTTATAGAAATGTATGGAGATTTTGAACCTTGGTGGTTCATAGATGGATGGGAAGAAGACGTCACTAGGAGTAAGAAATTTGAAAATTACTATGACGCCTTGAAGTATTATAAATCTTGTTGGTTTGAGTTGGAAAAGAAAATTCCACTTTACAAAAGTCGTGGGGACTTGATGACCATATTTTGGGATCCAGATGATAAACGTTGGTGTGAGGAATGTGATGAATTCTTGCAACAATATCATTCGCTGGCTTTACTAGAAGATGGTCAAGTTATCCCAGACGAAAAATTCAGACCGGGTTATGAAAAACAAACGGGTATAGAAATCCACCGAACTTGTCGTATCAAAAAAGATGGAACAACTTTTTAATAAAGTTGTTCTTTTTTTATATTTTCTTCGAATAATAAACTGAGGAGGAGATATGGTACAAGCACTTGCACAAGAATTGATTAGTCTCGCAAAAAGGAATGGAGCTCAGGATATTTATTTTGTTCCCAAGAATCAGATCTATGAGCTACATATGCGAATTGGAGATGAAAGACGTCTAATTGACACCTATGATTTTGAAAAGTTGGGTGCTGTCATTAGTCACTTTAAGTTTATTGCGGGGATGAACGTTGGCGAAAAGCGTCGTAGTCAGCTGGGTTCCTGTGATTATCAGCATGATGGCAAGATTTCTTCACTACGTTTGTCAACTGTAGGAGATTATCGTGGCCATGAGAGTTTAGTTATCCGCCTTTTGCACGATGAAAAACAAGAGCTACGTTTCTGGTTTCAAGATATTCATGAATTAGAAAAGGGATTTAGACAAAGAGGTCTTTACCTTTTTGCAGGTCCTGTAGGAAGTGGTAAGACAACCCTGATGCATGAATTAGCTAAGTCATTGTTTAAGGGGCAACAGGTCATGTCCATTGAAGACCCGGTCGAGATAAAGCAAGAAGAGATGCTGCAATTACAACTCAATGAAGCTATTGGATTGAGTTATGAAAATCTGATAAAACTATCCCTTCGTCATCGACCAGATCTGTTGATTATTGGGGAAATTCGAGATAGCGAAACAGCCCGTGCAGTTGTACGAGCTAGTTTGACAGGTGCCACAGTATTTTCAACCATTCATGCCAAAAGTATTCGTGGAGTTTATGAGCGTCTTTTAGAACTTGGTGTCAGCGAAGATGAACTGGCAGTTGTTTTACAAGGTGTTTGCTACCAGAGGCTAATCGGGGGAGGAGGAATTATTGATTTTGCAAACCAAAATTATCAAGAACACCAAGCAAACAAGTGGAATGAGCAAATTGATCAACTTTTTAAAGATGGGCATATCACTGCCCTTCAAGCTGAAACGGAGAAAATTAGCTACCAGTAAACAGAAGAAAATCATCACTCTCTTTAACAATTTGTTCTCGAGTGGTTTTCACTTGGTAGAAATCATTTCCTTTCTAGATAGAAGTCTCTTGTTGGAAAAGGAATATGTATCGCAGATGCGCCTAGGGCTATCGCAAGGGAAGTCTTTCTCGGAAATGATGGGGAATTTAGGTTTTTCGAGTGCGATTGTCACGCAACTTTCGCTGGCTGAAGTTCATGGGAATCTCCATTTGAGTTTGGGGAAAATTGAAGAATATCTGGATAATCTAGCTAAGGTTAAGAAAAAGTTAATTGAAGTTGCGACCTATCCAGTCATTTTGTTAGTTTTCTTACTGCTTATTATGTTGGGTTTGCGGAATTATCTTTTGCCCCAACTGGATAGTAGCAACATAGCTACCTTAGTGATTAGTAACCTGCCACAGATTTTTCTTGGGTTTGCTCTGACGCTAGGTCTCGCATTTTTAACAGGACTGATATTCTACAGGAAATCTAGGAAGATACAGGTCTTTTCTTATCTGGCTAGGATTCCCTTTCTAGGTGTGTTTGTTCAGTATTTTCTAACTGCCTATTATGCTCGGGAATGGGGAAATATGATTGGACAAGGTTTAGAGTTGGCACAGATTTTCCAGATGATGCAGGAGCAAGGGAATCCTCTTTTTAAGGAAATTGGATACGATTTAGATCAATCTTTGCAAAATGGGCATGAATTTTCTAAGGTTGTTCAGACCTATCCCTTCTTTAGAAAGGAGTTGGGATTAATCATTGAATATGGAGAGGTTAAATCCAAGTTGGGAAGCGAATTGGAAATCTATGCGGAAAAAACTTGGGAATCCTTCTTTACTCGAGTTAATCGAACTATGAACTTAGTTCAACCACTGGTCTTTATTTTTGTAGCCCTGCTAATCGTTTTATTGTATGCAGCTATGTTGCTGCCGATGTATCAAAATATGGAGGTGAATTTTTAGATGAAAAAAATGATGATGAAATTAAAAGAAACGAAGGCAAAAGCTTTTACACTGGTAGAAATGTTGGTGGTGTTGCTTATCATTAGCGTCCTACTCTTACTTTTTGTTCCAAATCTTACCAAGCAAAAGGATGCAGTCAATGATAAGGGGAAAGCAGCTGTCGTCAAGGTGGTAGAAAGCCAAGCTGAACTGTATAGTCTGGATAAAAATGAAGATGCTAGTCTAAGCAAATTACAGGCAGATGGACGTATCACTGCAGAGCAAGCAAAAGCCTATAAGGAATACCATGCAAAACAAGGGACAAGTCAAACAGTTACGGATTAGGGCTTTTACCATGTTGGAAAGTTTATTAGTTTTAGGAATAGCTAGTATGCTAGCCTTAGGTTTGTCAAGTTCAGTTAAATCAACTTTTGCAGCTGTGGAAGAACAGATTTTCTTTATGGAGTTTGAGGAACTTTATCGAGAAACCCAGAAGCGAAGTCTGGCTAGTCAGCAAAAGATGAACTTAATGCTAGAAGAGAGAAGTATTGGGAATGGCTATCAGAAATTAGCCATCCCTAAAGGCATTCAATTGCAGTCTAATCAGTCAATTACCTTTGATAAGGCTGGAGGGAATTCGTCTCTAGCTAGCGTGAGATTTCAAACAAGGAAAGAAGTGGTTCGCTACCAACTATATCTAGGAAATGGAAAGATTAAACGTATTCAAGAAGCAAAAAATTAAGGCGGTTATTTTACTAGAGGCAGTGATTTCGCTAGCCATTTTTGCAAGTATTGCAACCCTCTTGCTGGGACAAATTCAAGAAAGTAGAAAAAGAGAAGTAGAACTTCTAAAACAGGAAGAAGTTTTGCGAGTGGCTCGTATGGCGTTGCAGACTGGACAAAAGGAGTTAACTGTCAATGGCCTTACGGTTCATGTTGTCTCGAATGAGCGAGGTTTGGAGGTATACCATGGAACGGAGAAATTACTGGCGATTCAAGACAAGTAGGGTCAGAGCTTTTACACTTTTAGAATCCTTGGTTGCCCTCCTCGTTATTAGTGGTAGCTTGCTTCTTTTTCAATCTATGAGCCGACTCTTGGTTTCAGAAGTTCGCTACCAGCAGAAAAGTGAGCAGAAGGAATGGCTACTATTTGTGGATCAGCTGGAAGCAGAGTTGAATCGAGCCCAATTTGAAAAAGTGGAGAATGATAGACTTTACCTCAAACAGGAAGGGAAGCCCATTTCCATGGGTAAATCAAAGTCAAATGATTTCCGGAAAACAGATGCTAGTGGACGTGGTTATCAACCCATGGTCTACGGTCTAAAATCAGCTCGAATTCAAGAAAAAGGGCAGGAGCTGCACTTTCATTTTCAGTTTGAAAAGGGACTAGAGAGGGAATTTATCTATCGTGTTGAAAAAGAAAAAAGTTAGAGCAGGAGTTCTCCTATACGCTATCACTATTGCTGGAATTTTTAGTCTTTTGTTGCAGTTTTATCTGAATCGACAAGTGGCACATCATCAGGATTATGCCTTAAATAAAGAAAAACTTCTTGCATTTGCTATGGCTAAGAGAACCTATGAAAAAGCCTCTTCTGAAAATGGAGAGCAGTCATTTAATGTAGGGAAGTCAACTTATCGAAATGACGAAAACTTCTTCACAACGACTATTGACACAGGAAAAAATAAGTTTGAATTTCACTTTTCTCCTTTAAAAAAGACCGGTCAAAAGTCTGAGAAAACAGAAAACAAGTCTAAAGAAGGAAATGAGGAGAAAACAGAAGAAGGGAGCAAAAAAGAGACTGCTAGATCTTCCAAATTAGCACCTTCAAAGAACGACACAGAGTAGTTTGGGCGAGGTTTTTACCTGAAATCATGCTATAATAGATACATATGGAGGACCAAAAATGGCAAGTGTAAAATTGTATCTAGTGCGTCATGGGAAAACAATGTTTAATACGATTGGGCGTGCTCAAGGCTGGAGTGATACTCCTTTAACAGCTGAAGGTGAGCGAGGTATTCACGAATTGGGAATTGGTTTGCGTGAGTCAGGCTTAAAGTTTGAGCGTGCTTACTCGAGTGACTCAGGGAGGACCATTCAGACTATGGGAATTATCCTTGAAGAGCTTGGTTTGACAGGGCAAATTCCTTATCGCATGGATAAGCGAATTCGTGAATGGTGCTTTGGTAGTTTTGATGGTGCTTATGATGGAGATCTTTTTATGGGTATCATCCCTCGAATCTTTAATGTCGATCATGTGCATCGTTTGTCCTATGCAGAGCTAGCTGAAGGTTTGGTAGAAGTGGATACAGCAGGCTGGGCTGAAGGCTGGGAAAAACTAAGTGGTCGTATTTGGGAAGGTTTTGAAGCCATTGCCAAGGAAATGGAAGCTAATGGAGGTGGAAACGCTCTGGTAGTTAGCCATGGAATGACAATCGGAACCATTGTCTATCTAATCAACGGAATGCACCCGCATGGTCTTGATAATGGAAGTGTGACGATTCTAGAGTACCAGGATGGTCAGTTCTCAGTTGAGATTGTTGGGGACCGTAGCTACCGTGAAATTGGTCGAGCTAAGCTAGAAGAGCAAGCTAGTTCAGAGCAATAAACATTCTCTACTAAGGCAGAAGATTTTTTAAATGATTCAATAGAATGCTGATGTCGTCATTCCACAAGCTTACGAGAGCTGAGTGCTTTGACAATAGCATTCTTTTTTGTTAGAATAGCATCAACATTAAAGCATAAGAAGGGACTGACAGAGCTGTCGTTCCCTTTTATCTATCTTATAAGGGGGAAATATGCTGTTTCAGAAAATGAAAACCTATAAATGGCAGGCTCTGGCTTCCTTGGTTATGACAGGATTAATGGTCGCGAGTTCACTTCTGCAACCACGTTATTTACAGGAAGTTTTAGAGGCCTTGCTAACAGGGAATAATAAGGCTATTTATAGTATCGGTTTTTGGTTAATCCTTGTTGCCTTGATTGGTCTAGTCGCAGGTGGAATTAATGTTGTATTAGCAGCATACATTGCTCAAGGAGTTTCGTCAGACTTACGGGAAGATGCCTTTCGTAAGATTCAAACTTTTTCATACGCTAATATTGAGAAATTTAATGCAGGGAACCTTGTTGTTCGTATGACCAACGATATCAACCAAATCCAGAACGTAGTCATGATGACCTTTCAAATCCTCTTTCGACTACCGATTTTATTTATTGGTTCCTTTATATTAGCTGTTGTCACCTTGCCTTCGTTGTGGTGGGTGCTGGTTCTTATGGTCGTTTTGATCGTTGCTATGACAGGTCTTATGATGGGGATGATGGGACCACGCTTTGCAAAATTCCAGACCTTATTGGAGCGTATCAATGCCATTGCTAAAGAAAATTTACGTGGTGTGCGCGTGGTTAAGTCTTTTGTCCGAGAAAAAGATCAATTTAATAAGTTTACGCAAGTATCAGATGAATTGCTGGGAGAAAACCTTTATATCGGCTACGCCTTTTCTATTGTTCAACCTGTAATGATGTTGATTTCTTACGGTGCTGTCTTTCTTTCAATCTGGCTTGTAGCAGGTATGGCAGAATCAGATCCTTCAGTGGTTGGTTCCATTGCTTCCTTCGTGAACTATCTGAGTCAGATTATCTTTACTATCGTTATGGTTGGATTTTTGGGGAATTCAGTTACTCGTGCCATGATTTCCCTCCGTCGTATTCGTGAAATCCTTGATACAGAACCGGCTATGACCTTTAAGGATGTGGAAGATGAAGACTTGGAAGGAAGTCTCAGTTTTGAAAATGTGACCTTCACCTATCCTAATGATGAGGAACCTATTCTAAAAGATGTATCCTTTGAAATCGCAGCTGGTGAGATGGTTGGGGTTGTCGGAGCAACCGGTGCAGGGAAATCAACTTTGGCTCAGTTGATTCCACGACTGTTTGATCCTCAACAAGGTTCTATCAAGATTGGAGGAAAGGACATTCGTACAGTTAGCGAAGGGACACTTCGCAAGACAGTCTCTATCGTCCTACAAAGAGCCATTCTTTTTAGTGGAACCATCGCAGATAACCTCAGACAAGGAAAAGGAGATGCAACAGTTTCAGAAATGGAACGCGCAGCTCGTATCGCACAAGCTAGTGAATTTATCAGTCGCATGGACTTGGCTTTTGAAAGTCCGGTCGAGGAACGTGGGACCAACTTTTCTGGTGGACAAAAACAACGAATGTCTATTGCGCGTGGGATTGTCAGCAATCCTAAAATATTGATTTTTGATGATTCAACCTCTGCACTTGATGCCAAATCAGAACGCTTGGTTCAAGAAGCCCTTAACAAAGATTTGAAGGGAACGACTACGATTATCATCGCCCAAAAAATAAGCTCTGTTGTTCATGCGGATAAAATTTTAGTGCTTGATCAAGGTCGATTGATTGGTCAAGGTAAGCATGCTGAGTTGGTTGCAACAAACTCAGTCTATCGTGAAATTTACGAAACGCAAAAAGGAAAGGAGGAGTAGGATGAAGACATTTCGATTTTTTTGGAACTATTTTAAAGTTTACAAGATATCCTTTGTCGTTGTTATCACTATGATTGTTATTGCAACGGTAGCACAAGCCCTCTTTCCAGTTTTTGCAGGTCAAACAGTAACGGAACTAGCTAATTTGGTTATAGCCTATCAAAATGGAAATTCAGATATGGTTTGGCAAAGTCTATACGGACTCCTTATTAATCTTGCCTATGTTTTGATTGCGCTCGTGGTGACTAGTCTCATCTATATGGTCTTGATGAGCCGCATTATTGCTGAATCTACAAATGAGATGCGTAAGGGACTTTTTGGCAAGCTTTCTCGCTTGACAGTTTCCTTCTTTGACCGCCATCAAGATGGAGATATCCTGTCACGTTTTACCAGTGATTTGGATAATATTCTCCAAGCTTTCAACGAAAGTCTTGTGTCTGTCATGACCAATATTGCCCTTTACATTGGTTTGCTGATTGTCATGTTTGCAAAAAATGTTACCTTGGCTTTGATTACGACTGCTAGCACTCCGATAGCAGTTGTCATGTTGTTCTTTATCTTAAAGCTAGCGCGGAAATACACCAACCTCCAACAAAAAGAAGTTGGGAAGCTCAATGCTTATATGGATGAGAGTATCTCTGGACAAAAAGCAGTTATCGTTCAAGGTATCCAAGAAGATGTGATTGCTGGTTTTGTCGAGCAAAATGAACGGGTTCGAAAAGCCACTTTCAAGGGAAGAATGTTCTCAGGAATTCTTTTCCCTGTTATGAACGGAATGAGTTTGGTCAATACAGCAGTCGTTATTTTTGTAGGTTCAGCTGTATTGCTGAATGATAAGAACATCGAGACAGCAACAGCACTTGGTTTGATTGTCATGTTTACCCAGTTTTCGCAACAGTATTACCAACCCATTATCCAATTAGCGGCGAGCTGGGGGAGTTTGCAACTGGCCTTTACAGGTGCAGACCGTATCCAAGAAATGTTTGATGCAGAGGAAGAAATTCGCCCTCAAGATGCTCCAGCCTTTAGCGAATTAAAAGATGGGGTGGAGATTCGTAACATAGACTTCTCCTACCTGCCAGGAAACCCGATTCTGAAAGATGTTAGCATTTCAGCTCCAAAAGGAAAAATGATTGCAGTGGTTGGTCCGACAGGTTCGGGGAAAACAACCATCATGAACCTCATCAATCGTTTTTATGATGTGGATGCAGGTAGTATCAGTTTTGATGGTAGAGATATCCGCGAATTTGATTTAGATAGTTTGCGAAGCAAGGTTGGAATTGTCTTACAGGATTCTGTTTTGTTTAGCGGAACTATTCGGGACAATATTCGTTTTGGTGTCCCAGATGCCAGTCAAGAAATGGTTCAAGCAGCAGCCAAGGCCACGCATATCCATGAATATATCGAAAGTTTGCCAGACAAGTATGATACATTGATTGATGATGACCAAAGTGTCTTCTCGACCGGTCAGAAGCAGTTGATTTCTATTGCTCGTACCTTGATGACAGATCCACAGGTCTTAATCTTGGATGAGGCAACATCAAACGTTGATACTGTAACAGAAAGTAAGATTCAAAATGCCATGGAAGCTATCGTGGCAGGAAGAACTAGTTTTGTGATTGCCCATCGCTTAAAAACCATTCTCAATGCAGATCAGATTATTGTCCTTAAGGACGGTGAAGTTATTGAGCAAGGAAACCATCACGAATTACTCAAGCTTGGAGGCTTTTACTCCGAACTTTATCACAATCAATTTGTCTTTGAATAAACAAAAAAGTTGTCCTAGTCTGGGGCAACTTTTTCTGATAAAAAAAATTTATCACGGCCTTAAAAAATACATATTAGACAGGAGTGGAGAAGGATGGTAAGATATGATTATAAATAGAAAACGAAAGGAAATCAGTAATGGCAAGAACGGTTGTTGGAGTTGCAGCAAATCTATGTCCCGTGGACGCAGAGGGAAAAAATATTCATTCATCTGTCTCTTGTAAATTCGCTGAGAGTATTCGTCAGGTTGGCGGACTTCCTTTGGTGATTCCAGTTGGTGATGAGTCAGTTGTCCATGACTACGTAGAAATGATTGATAAGCTTATCTTGACTGGAGGACAAAATGTTCATCCTCAGTTTTATGGTGAAGAAAAAACGATTGATAGCGATGATTATAACCTAGCTCGTGATGAGTTTGAGCTCGCTCTTCTACAAGAAGCATTGCGTCAGAATAAGCCAATCTTAGCCATCTGCCGTGGCGTTCAGCTTGTGAATGTTGCCTTTGGTGGGACACTTAATCAGGAGATTGAAGGTCATTGGCAAGGTCTACCTTTTGGGACTTCACATTCTATTGAGACAGTTGATGGCAGTGTGGTGTCTAAATTATTTGGTAAAGAAAGTCAAGTAAACTCAGTGCACCGTCAAAGTATTAAAGACTTGGCACCAAATTTTCGTGTGACGGCTGTGGATCCACGTGACCAAACTGTTGAAGCAATTGAATCCATCGACGAACACCGCATTATCGGTTTGCAGTGGCATCCAGAATTTTTGGTTAATGAAGAAGATGGAAATTTAGAATTATTTGAGTATTTATTAAATGAATTGTAACGACTAGAAACCTAGTCGTTTTTTTTGTCTTGTTTCGTTCAAATTTTAATATTGTAACATTTTTACGCAAACGTTTGAATTATGATAAAATTTGGAAAAATTCAGTATAAAAACTTGAAAAAATCCAAGGTAAGCGTTATGATAGAAAAGAAGAAATTTTGGAGGAATACTATGTCACATATTAAATTTGATTATTCAAAAGTATTAGACAAATTTGTTGCACCACATGAAGTGGAATACATGCAAGCACAAGTTACAGCAGCAGACGAATTGATCCGTAAAGGAACTGGTGCTGGTAGCGACTTCTTGGGTTGGTTGGACCTTCCTGAAAACTACGACCGCGAAGAATTTGACCGCATCTTGAAAGCTGCTGAACAAATCAAAGAAGACAGCGATGTTTTGGTCGTTATCGGTATCGGTGGATCATATCTTGGTGCGAAAGCAGCTATTGACTTCTTGAACCACCACTTTGCTAACTTGCAAACAAAAGAAGAACGCAAAGCACCACAAATCCTTTACGCTGGAAACTCAATCTCATCAACTTACCTTGCTGACTTGGTAGAGTACGTTTCAGATAAAGACTTCTCAGTAAACGTGATTTCTAAATCTGGTACAACAACTGAACCAGCGATTGCTTTCCGTGTCTTCAAAGAACTCTTGGTTAAGAAATATGGTCAAGAAGAAGCTAACAAACGTATCTACGCAACAACTGACCGCCAAAAAGGTGCTGTTAAGGTTGAAGCAGATGCTAACGGTTGGGAAACATTTGTGGTTCCAGATGATATCGGTGGACGTTTCTCAGTATTGACAGCAGTTGGATTGCTTCCAATCGCAGCATCAGGAGCAGATATCAAAGCCCTTATGGAAGGTGCCAACGCAGCTCGTAAAGACTACACTTCAGACAAGATTGCTGAAAACGAAGCTTACCAATATGCAGCAGTTCGTAACATCCTTTACCGTAAAGGCTATGCAACTGAAATCTTGGTAAACTACGAGCCATCACTTCAATACTTCTCAGAGTGGTGGAAACAATTGGCTGGTGAGTCAGAAGGGAAAGACCAAAAAGGGATTTACCCAACTTCAGCTAACTTCTCAACAGACTTGCACTCATTGGGTCAATTTATCCAAGAAGGAACTCGTATCATGTTTGAAACAGTTGTCCGTGTGGACAAACCACGTAAGAACGTGATCATCCCTACTTTGGAAGAAGATCTTGACGGACTTGGTTACCTTCAAGGAAAAGACGTTGACTTCGTTAACAAAAAAGCAACTGACGGTGTTCTTCTTGCCCATACTGACGGTGACGTGCCAAACATGTACGTGACTCTTCCTGAGCAAGATGCCTTCACTCTTGGCTATACTATCTACTTCTTCGAATTGGCTATCGCCCTATCAGGTTACTTGAATGCGATCAACCCATTTGACCAACCAGGTGTTGAAGCATACAAACGTAACATGTTTGCCCTTCTTGGTAAACCAGGATTTGAAGAATTGAGCAAAGAACTCAACGCTCGTCTATAATAGATTTAAAAAAGAGTGGTTTTACCACTCTTTTTACTATTTCTCGAAAAGAGAAATTGGACTCTGGCACGACTTGTGATATAATATAGAGAGCAAAAAGGCAGACGCCTAGAGACTTTATAGGAGAAGATATGTCAAAAGATATTCGTGTGCGTTATGCACCAAGTCCAACAGGACTACTACACATCGGAAATGCCCGTACAGCATTGTTTAACTACTTGTATGCACGCCACCATGGAGGAACTTTTATCATCCGTATCGAAGATACGGACCGCAAGCGTCACGTCGAAGACGGAGAACGTTCCCAGCTTGAAAACCTTCGTTGGTTGGGTATGGACTGGGATGAAAGTCCTGAAACGCATGAAAATTACCGCCAATCAGAGCGTTTGGAACTCTATCAAAAATACATCGACCAATTGCTAGCCGAAGGAAAAGCCTACAAATCTTACGTTACAGAAGAAGAGTTGGCAGCTGAACGTGAACGCCAAGAAGCGGCGGGTGAAACACCTCGCTACATCAACGAATACCTCGGCATGAGCGAAGAAGAAAAAGCAGCTTATATCGCAGAACGTGAAGCAGCAGGTGTCATTCCAACGGTTCGCTTGGCAGTCAATGAGTCTGGTATTTACAAATGGCATGATATGGTCAAAGGTGACATCGAGTTTGAAGGTGGCAATATCGGTGGAGACTGGGTTATCCAAAAGAAAGATGGTTACCCAACTTACAACTTTGCCGTTGTAATCGATGACCACGATATGCAAATCTCTCACGTCATCCGTGGAGACGACCACATTGCTAACACACCAAAACAGCTCATGGTCTATGAAGCTCTAGGTTGGGAAGCACCAGAATTTGGTCACATGACCTTGATTATCAACTCTGAAACTGGTAAGAAGTTGTCTAAACGTGATACCAATACCCTTCAATTTATCGAAGATTACCGTAAGAAAGGTTACCTTCCAGAAGCAGTCTTTAACTTTATCGCTCTGCTTGGTTGGAATCCTGGTGGGGAAGACGAAATCTTCTCTCGCCAAGAACTCATTCAACTCTTTGATGAAAACCGTCTCAGCAAGTCTCCAGCAGCCTTCGACCAAAAGAAAATGGACTGGATGAGCAATGAGTATATCAAGAATGCGGATCTTGCGACCATCTTTGAAATGGCCAAACCATTCCTCGAAGCAGCAGGACGTTTGACAGACAAGGCTGAGAAATTAGTGGAACTCTACAAACCACAAATGAAGTCAGTGGATGAAATCGTTCCATTGACAGACCTCTTCTTCTCAGACTTCCCAGAATTGACAGAAGCTGAGAAAGAAGTCATGGCTGGTGAAACAGTGCCAACTGTCCTTGAAGCCTTCAAGGCAAAACTTGAGGCTATGTCAAACGAAGAGTTTGTGGCAGAAAATATCTTCCCACAAATCAAAGCAGTCCAAAAAGAAACAGGTATCAAAGGGAAGAACCTCTTTATGCCTATCCGTATTGCCGTTTCAGGTGAAATGCATGGTCCTGAATTGCCAGACACCATCTACTTGCTTGGACGTGAAAAATCCATCCAACACATTGAAAAAATGTTGGAAGAAATTGCAAAATAGTACCTTAAAAAGAACTCATATATTGAGTTCTTTTTTGTGTATACTTATTTGAAAATGCAAAGATTTTATTGTATAATATGAGGTGGCAGGGCAAGGGAAATAAAGTAGTGCGATGGTATATTCTTTACAATAAGACTCGTATTAGCCCAGACATTAAATTTAATGTTGGTGAGTCTACTTATTTTTTCTTTGCGTTTTGCTGGATGTAAGGAGAGATTCCTCATCTATGCAGTTACCATCCGCTACAAAGACTTTGTTTTCGATCATGAGAGTTACTCTAGAAAGATTTTGGTCCAGTTTGGTCCAGCTTTTTAGAGAAGTATATCTACTCTTTCTTCTCCAAATACAGAAAGAAATCGACCTTGCTCTGTTACCTTGCGTTAAGCAAGGTTTTTTTGAGGAAAAGCGCTAGGAAATTTACGATTTCGTTTTGGAGTGGTATAATATTAACTATCCTGATGAATAGAGGAATTCAAATGAAAGAATTTAATAAATCAATCAAATTAGAACATGTGGCTTATGATATTCGTGGTCCAGTTTTAGAAGAAGCTATGCGCATGCGTGCAAATGGAGAAAAAATTCTCCGTTTGAATACAGGAAACCCAGCTGAGTTTGGTTTTACAGCACCAGATGAGGTGATTCATGACCTAATTATGAATGCGCGTGATAGCGAAGGTTATTCAGATTCAAAAGGAATCTTTTCAGCTCGTAAAGCGATCATGCAATATTGCCAACTGAAAAATTTCCCAAATGTAGGTATCGATGATATCTACCTTGGAAATGGGGTTAGTGAGCTGATTGTCATGTCTATGCAGGGGCTTTTGGACAATGGCGATGAAGTCTTAGTTCCTATGCCTGACTATCCTCTCTGGACGGCTGCTGTCAGCTTGGCCGGAGGAAATGCCGTGCACTACATCTGTGATGAAGAAGCTGAATGGTATCCAGACCTAGATGATATCAAGTCTAAGATTAGTTCAAATACCAAGGCCATTGTGTTGATCAATCCGAATAATCCAACGGGGGCCCTCTATCCCAAAGAACTCTTGCTAGATATTATTGAGATTGCTCGCCAAAATGACTTGATTATCTTTGCGGATGAAATCTACGATCGTATGGTTATGGACGGCAATGTCCACACACCAGTAGCAAGTTTGGCTCCAGACCTTTTCTGTGTCAGTATGAATGGTCTATCTAAATCTCACCGTATCGCTGGATTCCGTGTGGGTTGGATGGTCTTGTCTGGACCTAAACATCATGTAAAGGGCTATATTGAAGGTCTCAATATGCTCTCAAACATGCGCCTCTGTTCAAACGTACTCGCCCAGCAGGTAGTTCAAACCTCCCTTGGTGGTCATCAGTCGGTGGATGAATTGCTCTTACCAGGTGGTCGCATCTACGAGCAAAGAAACTTTATTTATAATGCGATTCAAGATATTCCTGGTTTGTCTGCTGTTAAACCAAAAGCAGGTCTTTATATCTTCCCTAAGATTGATCGTAATATGTACCGTATCGACGATGATGAACAATTTGTCCTTAATTTCTTGAAGCAAGAAAAGGTTCTCTTAGTACATGGACGAGGATTTAACTGGAAAGATCCAGATCACTTCCGTATCGTCTATCTACCACGCGTCGATGAGTTAGCTCAAATCCAAGAGAAGATGACTCGTTTCTTGAAGCAGTATCGTAGATAAGGCTTTCATAGGGAAAAGCAGGAAACATTTGTTCAGAGCTATTGACAAATAGGTAAGAATCAGATAGAATAGTAAAGTATGTTTAGTAACTGATCACATTATAGCCGGCTAAACGAATACAAAATCTATGAGGAGGTATTCATCGTGAAACGTACTTATCAACCAAGTAAACTTCGTCGTGCGCGTAAACACGGATTCCGTAACCGTATGTCAACTAAAAACGGTCGTCGCGTATTGGCAGCTCGTCGTCGCAAAGGACGCAAAGTTTTGGCTGCGTAATCAAAACGAATCAAACAAAGAAGTCAGTAGAAACTCGAGTCTACTGACTTTTCTGTTGCCTAAAAAAGTGAATTTTCTAAAATACCTGTTTTAGAATAAAACCTTTAGAAGATGTATTGGAAAGACGACATATAGAAAAAAGCTCAAAACCAGAGGTTAAGTTTTCTGGTTTTGAGCTTTTCTTTATTCTTTCAAATGATAAGAGTAGCTAGCAACGACGACATCTTCGTGCCATCTGAGAGCGTATTTTAATTTAAGACTCATTTGATTGTGGAGGATATTTTGCCAAGGCTTGTTAGGGATAAATTGAGGTACTAGAACTGTAACTGTGTAGTTCTTTTTCTTGGCTTCTTGAGAGATTTTTCGAACATATCGAACTGTAGGTGTGATGATATCGCGATAGCTAGTATTAATGTTTTTTAGAGTGATATTTGGGAAGTAGTCAGCGAATTCTTGAAGGATTTCTTGGTCTTTTTCCTCCGTTTCCTTGGTGGAAATGTGCATAGCCAAAACCTCATCTCCAATGCTTTGAGCGTAGTTAATAGCACCAACGCTGACTCTGGTAACATTTCCTACTAAGACAAGGACGACATTGCCATCGTAGGCTTTCTTTTGAATTCCTTCATAAAGTCGAAGTTGTTTGGCCACTTTTTGGTAATGGCTATGGATAGACAAGAAAAGGAAGGTTAGGACCAGGATGATTGGGAAGAAAGGCCAGATATCTCCAAGTCTGAAGAAGAGTAAGATAAGAACGATAGCATAACAAATGATGGCACCGAGGATATTTGCAAAGGCAGATTTTAAGAAATGAGAGCCTTTTTCTTTTTTCCAGTGGCGAATCATCCCTGTTTGAGAAAGAGCAAAAGGTACGAAAACTCCAATAGTATAAAGAGGAATCAAGCGTTCCGTATTTCCGTTAAAAATGAGCAGAAGAATCATAGCGCCAAAGGCCAAGGTTAGGATACCGTTTGAGTAGCCTAGACGATCTCCTTTTTCCATAAAAAGATGGGGCATGTACTTGTTTTTAGCCATATTGTAAGCCAACATCGGAAAGGCAGAAAAACCAGTATTTGCAGCTACGGCTAGGATGAGAGCTGTTGAAAATTGGAAGAGATAATAAACAACTTGACCGAGAGCTGAATCCCCTAAAATTCCTTTAGCCATCTGTGAAAGGATTGTTTCTCCGTGTTGAGGAGTAATCCCCATCCAGTAGTTTAGGAAGGTAATTCCTGCAAATAGAAATCCAAGAATCAGAGACATGATGGTCAGTGTCTGAGCAGCGTTCTTCTCTTTAGGAGTTTTGAAAAATGGAACAGCATTTGAGATTGCTTCAACCCCGGTTAATGAAGCTGAACCGCTGGTAAAGGCTCTTAAAATCAGGACGATTGAGAGACTTGGGACAGTTTGACCAATTGTAGAAGTTGCATGATAGCTGAGAGAACCTGTCAATAGTTGGAATAAGCCAAACAATAAGAGGAAGACCGTGCTAAAGATAAAGAGATAGACAGGGATCATCAGCGAACTAGCAGATTCCCTCAAGCCTCTCAGATTCAAAAGCATGAGTAAACAGACCAGAAAAATAGAAATGTGGAGATTGTAGGGATGGAGAGCAGGAAGTGCTGCTGTGATAGCATCAGCTCCTGCAGCCACGGATACGGCTACTGTTAGCATATAGTCAACAAGCAAGCTTCCCCCAGCAATCAAACCGAGCTCAGGTGACAGGTTTTCTCGAGTAACCATATAGGCACCCCCACCTTGAGGGTAGGCGTGAATGATTTGTCGGTAAGAAATGGTTAGACTAGCAAGTAGCAAGAGGACAAAAATGCCGATAGGGAGACTCCACCAAATAGCAAGCGGAGATAGGCTAGCCAAGACAAGGACGACCTGCTCAGGCCCATAGGCGATAGATGAAAGGGCATCGCTTGAGAGCATTGCAAGTGCTTGTGTTTTTCCAAGAAGTCCTCCTTCACCCTCAGTTAAGGATTTTAGAGGACGACCGATAAAGGTATATTTAAGTTTTGTAAACATTTTCTTTCCTTTTTTGAAATTTTCAACAAGAGCTATTATACTGCTATGAAAAAATACCGTCAAGGGAAAATCATTGATTTCAAAATATTTTTTTCCTATAAGGATGCGACTAGTTTTTTGGTATAATAGAAAGTAGAAAAAACGAGGAAATATAAATGATTTTTGATACTCATACACATTTAAATATAGAGGAATTTTTGGGACGTGAAGAAGAAGAGCTTGCCTTAGCAGCTGAAATGGGTGTGACTCGGATGAATATTGTTGGTTTTGACAAACCGACTATTGAGCGTGCTCTAGAATTGGTGGACAAGTATGACCAACTCTATGCGACTATTGGATGGCATCCTACAGAAGCAGGAGATTATACAGAGGATATTGAGAATTACTTGCTAGAAAAACTAAAACATCCAAAAGTTGTTGCGCTAGGTGAGATTGGTTTGGACTATCACTGGATGACAGCCCCTAAAGAAGTTCAAGAGAAGGTTTTCCGTCGTCAGATTCAGCTATCTAAGGAACTGGACTTTCCTTTTGTGGTCCATACCCGTGATGCGCTAGAAGACACCTATGAGATTATTAAGAGTGAGGGCGTTGGTCCTCGTGGTGGGATTATGCATTCCTTCTCAGGTTCTCTAGAGTGGGCTGAAAAGTTTGTGGAGCTAGGTATGACCATTTCTTTTTCTGGAGTGGTGACCTTTAAAAAAGCGACAGATATTCAGGAAGCAGCCAAAGAGTTGCCTTTGGAAAAGATTTTGGTAGAAACAGATGCGCCTTATTTAGCCCCAGTACCCAAGCGTGGTCGTGAAAACAAGACAGCTTACACGCGCTATGTAGTGGACTTTATCGCGGAATTACGTGGCATGACGACAGAAGAATTGGCAGCTGTGACAAGTGCCAATGCTGAACGAATCTTTGGATTGGAACGTAAATCATGAAAGAGAAAATTTCCCAAGTCATCGTAGTCGAAGGACGTGATGATACGGCAAATCTCAAACGTTACTTTGATGTGGAGACATATGAGACTCGTGGTTCGGCTATCAATGAACAAGACCTTGAACGAATCCAACGTCTACACCAACGTCATGGAGTGATTGTCTTTACAGATCCAGATTTTAATGGTGAACGCATTCGTCGCATGATTATGACGGCCATTCCAACGGTACAGCATGCCTTTCTCAAGAGAGATGAGGCTGTTCCTAAATCTAAGTCCAAGGGACGTTCTTTGGGGATTGAACACGCTAGCTACGAAGACTTGAAAACAGCACTAGAACAAGTCACAGATCAGTTTGAAGTAGAAAGTGACTTTGATATTAGCCGTAGTGACTTGATTCGATTAGGGTTTCTAGCTGGAGTAGACAGCCGAAAACGCAGAGAATATCTAGGAGAAAGCCTTCGTATTGGTTATTCCAATGGGAAACAACTGCTCAAGCGTTTGGAATTATTTGGTATCCGTTTAGCTGAAGTTGAAGATGCCATGAAATCATATGAGAATTGAGAAACTCCCCAAAATGTAAGGGGAATATGATACAATAGAAGTAATCATAAACGGTTTAATCAAGCTTGGTAGCAAGCATTAGAAAAGTGACTCCATAGGCTTTGTGCTAAGTGGAGATAATGAGGAAAAGTTATGGGAATCTTTGATTTTTTAAAAAAGACAGAAGCAACAAAAACAACTGAAATAACGGAATCCAATAAGGAAGCAGAAGAGGCGAAAGGCAATGCTTGCGTTGGCGTTCTAGATTTGTTTCCAATGAAGGAAACGAATCAATTATTGATTGTTGGGAGTTTAGAAGGGACTCTCAAGGTTGGGGATCAGCTGCAGTTTTGCAATCCTGACCAAGGAATGAAGGCTCTTGGCATTGTAGAGGTTAAAAAACTCAGCAGTCAAAACAAAGATACAGATAGTCTAACGGATGAAGTTCTCGCACATCTAGTGGTTGATATGGATCCTTCCTTGACTAAACTTAAAAAGGGAAGTGTCCTCTTTAGTTCAGGTGTTGATGAAGAACAAAAATTATCTAGCTATTCAGATGCTCTTTATCGTGCTTTCGTAGCCATCCAAGAGGGGCAGTTGACCAATGAAGACTATTTGGCAGCTAGCCTTGATGACAGTGTAGAGATTTTGCGACTCTTTTTATGGAAATGCCGTCAAAATCAGGAAACTGAAAGCGAAGAAAGCTATCAAGCTAACACTCGCAAGTTGGAACGTCTAGCGGAAATCGTCAAGGACAAGTTGCTGGCAGCAGATTCAGTTTATGCAGTTTATTCAGAAAAAACAGGCGAAACTTATCTTTTCTCAACCACCTATGACAGAGGCGAGGAAGGTTATCTGTGTACGGATCCCATGATTATGCTGTTGACGCCATCTTGGTATCGCCAATTCAAGGAAACTATTGATAGTCGACCAAACTCAGTTGTAAAACTGATTGAAAATACGGAAGATAAAAAAGGGATTGAGAATTTCCTTGGGGCAGCCTTTTACTTAAATGGTGCCTTGGGAGCAATCTTTAATTCCAAGGAAGTTAGCATCAGTGCCTCGGCCTTGGTTCAAAAACCAGATTTTTCTAATTTGCCAGAAATACAAGTTCCTGTGATGAACCCTGACCTAGTAAGATGGATGCTGTTAATGGGACAACTGGATAGCCCGACGACAGAAGATGAAGAAGTAATTTACAAACTCTATTATAAGTTCTTCTCTGAAGCTATGCTGAAAGCAAAATTCCTAATTCCTTTAGATGCTGCTTCGGAATTTAAGGACGATAGTCAGGAAGGAAGCTCCTTTGTCTTGGAAAAAGATTCTAGTTTCAACATTCCAGTCAAAGAAGGAAAAGATGGCAGAAATTCTGTGCCGGTATTTACCGATTGGAAACGTCTGCGAATGGTCTTTGACGAAAAATGGAATGGCATGATTGAAGAAGCGGGAGGCATGATTGAAGTTTTTGACTATGCCATTAATCCAACGGAGTATTATGAAGCGGGTGCTTATGTTAGCCTAACAGCTTTTAAAGAAATGCAAAAGTTTAGTGAGGAACTAGAAGGCAGAGCTAAAGATTAGAGAGTTTCTTTACATTGGGAAACTATATAGTTTTATCTACATCCTACTTGAACCACTACCCTTTTTCAAAGATTGTGAAAGGAAATGATATGGCAAATAGAAGTTATATTTACTTAAAAAACGGAGATGAAGCTCGTATTCTAACAGAGGGAATTTACACAATACCCTATTTTTGGCAATTGTTTTGGGATGAAGAAGATTTAAGAGCTCCTATTGCTCTCTGGGAAACAGCAGAAAAACTCGAAGAAGATGAAGAGCAAGCAGAAAAGTTTTACCAAGAGCAGAATGTAGATATCTTGATTCCTATTGAAAAATTCCAGCAAAACGCCCTCCAAAACCGGTCTTTTTTAGAAGAGAATGTCCCACAAGCCTTGAAACTATATGATGCCTTTGTTCGTTATATTCTTGCAAACGTAAAAGATGCTGATGTGTTAGGATTTGATCTTTTGGATGTAGTTTTTATGGACCAAGTCTCTGTAGTTGCTGATAAACTGTTAAAAAATATCCGAGCTATTCGGGAAAATCAACCCAAAGATTTAGATTTTTCTCTAACGGATGAGAACTTAATCGGCCTTGCTATGGGCTTTCCTGATTATTATGCTTCAGAATTATTGCCAGAAGACAATATTCTAGATTCAGTTGCCTATCAGGATGAATTGAAGAAAATGAACCCCCAAGATGATAAGCAAGGGGGCGATATGACTGGAGCCGATACAAAAGCGAACAAACATCGTGTTCTATTTGTATTTTGGATTTTGTTGGCAGGAATTATGTGGTTTCTATATATTATTTTTAGCTAATAATTAGAAAAGAGAATAAATGAGAATTGCAGATTATAGCGTGACCAAGGCAGTACTGGAGCGTCACGGTTTTACCTTTAAAAAATCCTTCGGGCAAAATTTCTTGACCGATACCAATATCCTTCAAAAAATTGTGGATACGGCTGAAGTTGATGACCAGGTCAATGTTATTGAAATTGGGCCAGGGATTGGTGCTTTGACGGAATTTTTAGCTGAGCGTGCAGCTCAAGTCATGGCCTTTGAGATTGATCACCGCTTGGTACCAATCCTAGCGGATACCCTGCGTGATTTTGACAATGTGACCGTAGTCAATGAGGACATTCTTAAGGTTGACTTGGCAAAACATATCCAAAATTTCAAAAATCCTGATCTGCCAATTAAGGTAGTGGCCAACTTGCCTTACTATATCACAACCCCTATTCTCATGCACTTAATCGAGAGTGGCATTCCGTTCAGTGAGTTTGTCGTCATGATGCAAAAAGAAGTGGCAGATCGTATCTCTGCTCGACCAAATACCAAGGCATACGGTAGTTTGTCGATTGCTGTGCAGTATTACATGACGGCCAAGGTTGCCTTTATCGTACCTCGTACGGTCTTTGTACCAGCTCCAAATGTGGACTCAGCTATCCTGAAAATGGTACGTAGTCCAGAACCAGCTGTAGCAGTGGAAGATGAGAATTTCTTCTTTAAAGTCTCCAAGGCTAGCTTCACTCACCGTCGCAAGACTTTGTGGAACAACTTGACAGGTTACTTTGGGAAGACTGAGGAAATCAAGGACAAGCTGACCAAGGCTTTGGATCAGGCTGGACTGGCACCAAGTGTACGTGGTGAAGCTCTCAGCTTGGCAGAATTTGCTAGCCTAGCAGATGCACTTAAAGGACAAGGACTCTAGGATGCAGGGACAAATCATTAAAGCCTTGGCTGGCTTCTACTATGTGGAGAGAGATGGTCAAGTTTATCAGACACGCGCGCGTGGGAATTTTCGTAAAAAAGGCCACACACCCTACGTCGGAGATTGGGTAGATTTTTCTGCGAAAGAAAACTCTGAGGGCTACATTCTTAAGATTCAGGAACGAAAAAATAGTCTAGTTCGCCCGCCCATTGTCAATATTGATCAAGCGGTTGTTATCATGTCGGTCAAGGAGCCGGATTTTAATAGCAATTTGCTGGATCGCTTCTTGGTTCTCTTGGAACATAAGGGTATTCATCCCATCGTTTATATTTCTAAAATGGACCTCTTGTCAGATCGAGGAGAACTGGATTTTTACGAGCAGACCTATCGTGCCATCGGCTATGACTTTGTAACTAGTAAGGAAGAGCTTTTGCCACTATTGACAAACAAGGTGACAGTCTTTATGGGGCAGACAGGTGTTGGTAAGTCAACCCTTCTTAATAAAATCGCACCTGACCTTAATCTAGAGACAGGAGAAATTTCTGATAGTCTAGGTCGTGGTCGTCATACCACTCGAGCTGTTAGTTTTTACAATCTCAATGGTGGGAAAATCGCAGACACGCCAGGGTTTTCATCTCTGGATTATGAAGTGGCAACAGCAGAAGACCTCAATCAGGCCTTTCCAGAAATTGCCTCTGTTAGCCGAGATTGCAAGTTCCGTACTTGTACGCATACCCATGAGCCTTCCTGTGCGGTCAAACCAGCAGTAGAAGAAGGTCTCATTGCGAGCTTCCGTTTTGATAACTATTTGCAATTCCTGAGCGAAATTGAAAATCGCAGAGAAACCTATAAAAAAGTCAGCAAAAAAATTCCAAAATAAGGAGAAACCTATGTCTCAATACAAGATTGCCCCATCAATATTGGCGGCAGACTATGCTAATTTTGAACGTGAAATTAAACGCCTTGAAGCAACTGGGGCAGAATACGCCCATATCGATATCATGGATGGTCACTTTGTACCTCAGATCAGCTTTGGTGCAGGTGTAGTCGAAAGTCTTCGACCTCATAGTAAGATGGTCTTTGACTGCCACTTGATGGTCTCCAACCCAGAAAATCATTTAGCGGATTTTGCGCGTGCAGGAGCTGACATCATCAGCATCCATGTTGAAGCGACACCTCATATCCATGGCGCTCTTCAAAAGATTCGTTCTCTTGGTGTCAAACCTTCGGTCGTCATCAATCCTGGTACACCAGTTGAAGCGATTAAGCATGTCCTTCATCTAGTCGATCAAGTTTTGGTCATGACGGTGAATCCTGGTTTTGGTGGGCAAGCCTTTCTACCTGAGACCATGGATAAGATACGTGAGCTAGTAGCCCTTCGTGAAGAAAAAGGATTGAACTTTGAGATTGAAGTGGATGGCGGGATTGATGATCAAACTATTGCTCAAGCCAAAGAAGCTGGTGCTACAGTCTTTGTAGCAGGGTCTTATGTCTTTAAGGGAGATGTCAATGAACGAGTGCAAGCACTCCGAAAACAACTGGACTAAAGTAGCGGTTTTTGCTGGTGGAGACCGAGGACATTATCGGACAGATTTTGATTGTTTTGTCGGTGTGGACCGTGGCTCACTCTGGGTGCTGGAGGAAAAACTTCCTCTTGCTCTAGCTGTTGGGGATTTTGATTCTGTGACTATGGAAGAACGTCAGTTGATTCAAAAGCGTGCTCAATACTTTGTCCAAGCCCAGCCAGAAAAAGATGATACGGATCTGGAACTAGCACTTTTAACGATTTTTGAAAAAAATCCTCAAGCACAAGTGACCATTTTTGGTGCCCTAGGTGGTCGTATTGACCATATGCTGGCTAATGTCTTTCTTCCGAGTAATCCCAAGTTGGCACCCTTTATGCGCCAAATAGAGATTGAGGATGGACAAAACTTGATTAGCTATTGCCCAGAAGGGACCAGTTGGCTAGAACCACGTTTGGATTATGATTACCTTGCTTTTATGCCTGTGAGGGATAGTCAGTTGACTATTCTCGGAGCCAAGTATGAATTGACTGAGGAGAATTTTTTCTTTAAGAAAGTTTACGCTTCTAACGAATATATAGATAGGGAAGTTTCGGTGACTTGCCCAGATGGCTATGTAGTCGTGCTACATAGCAAGGACAGGAGATAGGATGGAGATTGTAGTATTACTATTATTAATAGCTAACCTAGCCGGCCTCTTTCTTATTTGGCAAAGGCAGGACAAGCAGGAGACATATCTGACCAAGAGTTTGGAAGACCAGGCAGATTATCTGTCAGATCAGCTGGATTATCGTTTTGAGCAAGCTCGACAAGCTAGTCAGCTCGACCAAAAAAATCTTGAAGTGGCTGTCAGTGACCGTTTGCAGGAGGTGCGAATCGAGTTGCACCAAGGCTTGACTCAGTTTAGGCAGGAGATGAATGAGAACCTTCTCCAAACTAGAGATAAGACCGACCAACGCCTCCAAGCCTTGCAGGAGTCAAATGACCAACGCTTAGAACAAATGCGCCAAACGGTCGAGGAAAAGCTAGAAAAGACCCTACAGACACGCTTGCAAGCATCCTTCGAGACAGTTTCCAAACAGCTGGAATCTGTCAATCGTGGTCTTGGAGAAATGCAGACAGTTGCGCGAGATGTCGGTGCCCTTAACAAGGTCTTATCTGGAACAAAAACTCGAGGAATTCTAGGAGAATTGCAACTGGGTCAAATCATAGAGGATATCATGACCCCTGCCCAGTACGAACGAGAATTTGCAACGGTTGAAAACTCGAGTGAACGAGTAGAATACGCTATTAAGTTGCCTGGACAAGGCGACCAAGAATATGTCTATCTGCCGATTGACTCTAAATTCCCACTGGAAGATTATTACCGCTTAGAAGAAGCCTATGAAGTGGGTGACAAGGATGAAATCGAACGTTGTCGCAAGTCACTCTTAGCCAGCGTCAAGCGCTTTGCCAAGGATATCAAGAGCAAGTACATAGCGCCACCTCGGACGACCAATTTTGGGGTCTTGTTTGTTCCGACAGAAGGCCTTTATTCAGAAATCGTTAGAAATCCGATTTTCTTTGATGGTTTGAGACGGGAGGAACAGATTATCGTTGCCGGTCCAAGTACCTTGTCAGCTCTTCTGAACTCCCTATCCGTTGGCTTCAAAACTCTCAATATCCAAAAAAGTGCGGATCATATCAGCCAAACTCTTGCTAGTGTTAAAACTGAATTTGGCAAGTTTGGAGGCATTCTGGTCAAGGCACAAAAACATCTCCAACATGCCTCTGGCAACATTGATGAATTATTAAACCGTCGTACTACAGCTATCGAGCGAACGCTCCGTCACATTGAGTTATCAGAAGGTGAGCCAGCGCTTGACCTACTCCAGTTCCAAGAAGATGAGGAAGAATATGAAGATTAGTCACATGAAAAAAGATGAGCTTTTTGAAGGCTTTTACCTGATCAAGTCAGCTGACCTAAGACAGACACGTGCTGGGAAAAACTACCTAGCCTTTACCTTCCAAGATGATAGTGGGGAAATCGAAGGGAAACTCTGGGATGCCCAACCTCACAATGTTGAGGCCTTTACTGCAGGGAAGGTTGTCCACATGCAGGGACGTCGGGAAGTTTATAACAATACTCCTCAAGTCAATCAAATCACCCTTCGCTTACCTCAGCCTGGCGAACCCAATGATCCAGCAGACTTCAAGGTCAAATCACCAGTGGATGTTAAAGAAATCCGCGAGTACATGGCGCAGATGATTTTCAAAATTGAAAATCCTATCTGGCAACGAATCGTTCGAGCTCTCTATACCAAATATGATAAAGAATTTTATTCCTATCCAGCTGCCAAAACCAATCATCATGCCTTTGAGACAGGACTTGCTTATCATACTGCCACTATGGTTCGTTTAGCTGAAGCTATCGCAGATGTATATCCACAGCTGAATAAGAGCTTGCTCTACGCCGGAATTATGTTGCATGACCTAGCCAAGGTTATTGAGTTAACAGGTCCCGATCAGACAGAGTACACAGTAAGAGGCAATCTTATTGGCCATATCGCTTTGATTGATAGCGAAATTACCAAAGCGACAATGGAACTTGGTATTGATGATACTCGAGAAGAAGTCGTTCTTCTACGTCATGTTATCCTCAGTCACCATGGATTACTCGAGTATGGTAGTCCTGTTCGTCCTCGTGTGATGGAAGCTGAAATTATTCATATGATTGATAATTTGGATGCCAGCATGATGATGATGTCGACAGCTCTGGCCCTTGTTGATGAGGGTGAAATGACCAATAAAGTCTTTGCAATGGACAATCGTTCCTTCTACAAGCCGAAATTAGACTAGAAACTAAAAAAATGAGCTTTATTTAGGCAGTAAAGTTCGTTTTTTTTGTTTTAGTGTGATATAATGAGAAAAAGACTAATAAAAAAGAATGGTGAATAACTAATGAAATTAAGAAGAAGTGATCGGATGGTTGTTATTTCCAATTACTTGATTAACAATCCATACAAATTAACCAGTCTCAATACCTTTGCGGAAAAGTATGAATCTGCTAAATCTTCTATTTCAGAAGATATTGTCATTATTAAACGTGCCTTCGAAGAAATTGAAATCGGCCATATTCAGACAGTGACAGGTGCTGGTGGCGGTGTTATTTTCACACCATCTATCTCTACCCTTGAGTCTAAAACAATCATCGAAGAGCTTCGCAGCAAACTTTCAGAGAGCGACCGCATTCTTCCAGGTGGCTACATTTATTTGTCTGACCTATTGAGTACGCCAGCTATTTTGAAAAATATCGGCCGCATTATTGCCAAGAGCTTTATGGACCAAAAGATTGATGCTGTGATGACTGTTGCAACCAAAGGGGTTCCGCTTGCTAATGCAGTTGCAAATGTTCTCAACGTACCTTTTGTCATTGTCCGTCGTGACTTGAAAATCACAGAAGGTTCAACTGTGAGTGTTAACTATGTTTCAGGTTCTAGTGACCGTATTGAAAAAATGTTCCTTTCAAAACGGAGTCTTAAAGCAGGAAGTCGTGTCTTGATCGTTGATGATTTCTTAAAAGGCGGAGGAACTATTAATGGTATGATTAGCCTTTTAACAGAGTTTGATTCTGAGTTGGCTGGTGTAGCTGTCTTTGCCGACAATGCGCAGGAAGATCGTGAGCAGCAGTTCGACTACAAATCACTCTTGAAGGTTACGGACATTGATGTGAAGAATCAACAAATTGCTGTTGAAGTTGGAAATATCTTTGACGCAGAAAAATAAAAATTGACTTGAAATACAAAGGTTGGAACTTTCGTCCCAGCCTTTCTTTGATAATGAATATGAAGGAGCCCTATGAAGACGCCATTTATTAAACGTGAAGACTTAGAAAAGATTGTTGAAGAGTTTCCAACTCCATTCCATCTCTACGATGAAAAAGGTATTCGCGAGAAAGCACGCGCAGTAAACAAAGCCTTTTCTTGGAATAAGGGTTTTAAAGAATACTTCGCAGTAAAAGCAACTCCAACTCCAGCTATCTTGAAAATTTTGCAAGAAGAAGGATGTGGAGTGGACTGTTCTAGTTATGTAGAGCTCTTGATGAGTCACAAATTAGGATTTTCTGGTTCCGATATGATGTTCTCGTCCAACAATACCCCAGACCAAGAGTACACCTATGCCAGGGAATTGGGGGCTACAATAAATTTGGATGCCTTTGAAGATATTGAACATTTAGAGCGTGCAGCTGGGATTCCCGAGATTATCTCTTGCCGTTACAATCCAGGTGGAGTATTTGAACTAGGAACGGATATTATGGATAATCCTGGGGAAGCTAAGTTCGGGATGACCAAGGAACAGCTCTTTGAAGCTTTTGCTATCTTGAAAGAAAAGGGAGCGAAAACTTTTGGCATTCATTCCTTCCTAGCTTCCAATACAGTGACTCACCTCTACTATCCAGAATTAGCCCGTCAGCTCTTTGAGTTGGCCGTGGAAATCAAGGATAAATTAGGAATTTCCCTCGATTTTATCAATCTTTCCGGAGGTATCGGGGTCAACTATCGTCCGGACCAGGAGCCAAATGATATTGCTTTAATTGGTGAGGGTGTTCGTCAGGTTTATGAAGAAGTCCTCACACCAGCAGGTCTTGGTCAAGTTAAGATTTTTACAGAACTAGGACGCTTTATGTTGGCGCCTCATGGAATTCTAGTGACTAAAGTAACCCATAAAAAGAAAACATACCGAACTTATCTCGGAGTAGATGCGTCAGCTGTCAATCTGATGAGACCGGCTATGTATGGAGCCTATCACCATATCACCAATATGATGAATCCTAACGGTCAGACGGAAGTAGTTGATGTTGTTGGCTCTCTTTGTGAAAACAACGATAAGTTTGCAGTTAATCGTGAACTACCTCAAACAGAAATTGGTGATTTGTTAGTCATTCATGATACAGGTGCGCATGGCTTCTCTATGGGCTACCAGTACAATGCCAAACTTCGTTCAGCAGAAATTCTCTATACAGAAGATGGCGGGGCACGGCTAATCCGTAGAGCAGAGCGACCTGAGGACTATTTTGCAACTCTCTATGGATTTGACTTTGATAAAGATTAGTAGAATTTATGAAAATCATGAAAGTTGAAAGTGAAAAACAGATTGTTTTCTAAAAAATAGACAAAATCTATTGTTTTTCCTTTCAAGCGTGATATAATAAAATTATAAAACGGTTTCAAGGAAGGTGACGTGATGTCTGAAGAAACAATTGACTATGGACAAGTGACAGGAATGGTGCATTCGACAGAGAGTTTTGGGGCGGTAGATGGTCCTGGGATTCGTTTTATTGTCTTTTTGCAGGGTTGTCAGATGCGTTGCCAATATTGCCATAACCCTGACACATGGGCGATGGAAACCAATAAATCTCGTGTAAGAACAGTAGATGATGTTCTAGAAGAAGCGCTTCGTTATCGTGGTTTCTGGGGAGATAAGGGAGGTATCACAGTCAGTGGAGGAGAAGCCCTCTTGCAGATTGATTTCCTAATCGCTCTTTTTACAAAAGCAAAAGAAAAGGGGATCCACTGTACCTTGGATACTTGTGCCCTTCCATTCCGAAACAAACCACGCTATCTAGAGAAATTCAACAAGCTCATGGCCGTTACAGACTTAGTTCTCCTTGATATCAAGGAAATCAACGAAGCACAGCACAAGATTGTAACCAGTCAGACCAACAAAAACATCTTGGCATGTGCGCAGTACTTGTCAGATATTGGGAAACCTGTTTGGATTCGTCACGTTCTCGTACCAGGATTGACAGACCGTGATGAAGATTTGATTGAACTCGGTAAGTTCGTAAAAACTCTTAAAAACGTTGATAAGTTTGAAATCTTGCCTTACCACACTATGGGAGAATTCAAATGGCGTGAACTTGGGATTCCATATTCGCTTGAAGGGGTGAAACCTCCAACAGCAGATCGTGTGAAGAACGCTAAGGAATTGATGGATACAGAAAGTTATCAAGATTACATGAAACGTGTTCATGGATAAAAAGAAGCCTGATGGGGACATCGGGCTTTTCTGGTATCAAAAAAGCTTAGCCAAAATGCTAAGCCTTTTATTTTTATCTAGAATGTTGTTTTCCAGAATTGCGTTTTTTGTTTTTCTTTTTATTAGAAGTTGAGATAACTGCTGCTGATTCAGGGGTTACATCTTTACGAGTACCTGAAGTTTTACTTGCTTTTGGTGGGTTCTTTGCAAATTCTTCGCGTACTTTTTTACGAAGTTTTGGACGAATGATGTAGTTGACGATGAATTGTTGAAGGATCATCATGAAACCACCGACAACCCAGTAAAGTGTAACGCTGGCTGGTGAGAAGATAGAGAACATGACGATCATCATTGGACTCATGTAAATCATCTTCTTAAGTTGTTCTCTTTGAGTCTCGTCCTCAACTCCGTGTAGAGAAAGGAGTGATTGGATGTAGTAGAGAACACCTGCGCAGGCAATGAGAATCCAACTTGGAGATCCCAATGCAATTCCTAAGAAGCTAGCTTCAGAAACACCTTCTGTATGTTGAGCAGCAAAGTAGATGGCAGAGAAGAAAGGCATTTGAATGAGGATAGGGAAACATCCTACACCACCAAACATACTAATACCGTGCTCTTTTTGAGCAGCAAAGAGAGCTTGTTGGGCTTCTAGTTTTTCTTCCTGAGTAGTTGCTTCTTTCAGACGAGTTTGATGTGGCTCAAGAACATGCTTGAGGGCGTTCATCTTTTCAGAGTGAAGAGTTGCCTTCCATGATTGGTAGATACCAAGTGGTAAAATAATCAAGCGGACGATAATGGTTACGATAATAATAGCGACCCCGAAGCCTAGCCCTTTATCAGTAGCAAAGTACTTGATAGCTTCAGCCATAGGTGCTCCAATTGTATTCCAAATAAATCCTGTTGGTTGTCCAGTCGTTTTATCAACCTGGACACAGCCTGTCAAGACTAATAGCATAGCCACTCCCATGACTGAGAGGGCGATTCGTTTAATTGATTTCACTGTTTTTATTCCTTCTTAAAAAATTATACCTTTCTATTCTACTGTTTTTTTTGAAAATATACAATAGTTCTAGAGACCTAATTTGCGACTTTGAAATCTGAATAGGATGGAAAGTTGCTCAATTGGACGTCGAGATAGGTTACTTTTGAGAAGGGAGTAGGACCTTTTCGGATTTCTTGGATGAACTTAGCCATGATAGCTGAAGACTCAGCCTGGGCAAGAATTTCGACGGTGCCGTCATCATTGTTCCAGACCCGACCGGTGATTCCGCCTAGTTCGAGAGCAAGGGTATAAACACCCCAGCGAAAGCCAACACCTTGGACGCGCCCCTGTGCAATCATTTTGACCTTTTGCATACCAAACCTCCTTGATTGTGTTATAATACTCCTATGACTATTATAACCTCTAAAGCGAATTCTGTGGTAAAAAATGCCAAGAAATTGCATCAAAAAAAATATCGAAAATCTTCTTATTTAATTGAGGGCTGGCATTTGTTCGAAGAAGCTGTTCAGGCAGGAGCAACGATTGAGAAAATTTTTGCCTTGGCAGAACATGAGGAAAAATTAGGAACTTATCCTCAGACTGTCTTTGTGTCGGAAGAAATCTTACTTGATTTAGCGGATTCACAAACTCCTCAGGGCATCGTTGCTATTGTTCAAAAGGAAGAAGATCAGTTGCCGGATTTGAGCCAAGGAAAGTATCTCTTCTTAGAAGATGTGCAGGATCCAGGGAATGTGGGAACTATGATTCGGACGGCAGATGCAGCTGGATTTTCAGGAGTCATTGTCTCAAGTAAGTCTGCAGATATCTATAGTCTCAAAACACTTCGTTCCATGCAGGGCAGCCATTTCCATTTGCCGATTTATCGCATGCCTGTTGAAACATTTGTAGAAGAGGCTAAAAAGAGCAATTTATCAATTCTGGCAACCACCTTATCACAAAACTCTAAAGACTATCGTGAGCTTGCTCGGCTAGAGAATTTTGCCCTAGTTATGGGAAATGAAGGTCAAGGCATTAGTCCATTCATGGCAGACCAGGCAGACCAACTGGTTCATATCAGTATGAAGGGACAGGCGGAAAGTCTCAATGTTGCCATCGCGGCAGGTATACTCATGTTTTATTTGAGTTAAATGTTTTAATTTTTGTTATAATCAGTAAAAAGATTTCATAAGGAGAAAAAATATGAATCAAACAATTATTCAAGAACGTTCAGGTTTGAATCAATTTTATGCAAAAGTCTATACTTTTGTAGGGATTGGAATTGCCTTATCTGCTCTTGTTTCAGCCCTAATGTTAACAACCTTCCAAGATCTTCTTGTTCAGTTAATGCTTAACGCTCGCGTATGGCTAATCGTAACAGGAATTGTTGAAGTTGCGCTAGTGATTTTTGCAAGTGGTTTAGCAGCAAAGAATAGTCCAGCAACCCTTCCGATATTCCTACTATATTCAGCGGTCAATGGTTTTTCACTAAGCTTCATTGTGTCGCTTTATCTTCCAGGGACAGTTCTGACAGCCTTTATCTCTAGCGCGGCCCTCTTCTTTGTCATGGCAATCGTAGGTGTAGTCATCAAAAAGGATTTGAGCGGAATTGGTCGTGCTTTGATTGCAGCCTTATTTGGTTTGATACTAGCCATGGTTGTCAATATCTTCTTAAATAGTGACCTAATGGACTATATCATTAGTATCATTATGGTTCTTGTCTTTTCAGGATTGATTGCTTGGGATAATCAAAAAATTCGTTATGTTTACGAAGAGTCAGATGGCCAGGTAGCTACTGGTTGGGCAATTTCTTTAGCACTTAGCCTCTACCTCGACTTTATCAACCTCTTCCTTAGCTTCTTACGAATTTTTGGAAGAAACGATTAATACTTTTAGAGCTCAAATGAGCTCTTTTTTAATTTTTACTTTCATTTTTACTGACAAAAAGGTATAATCTTTTTATTATTCAAAAGGAGCAATGTATGAAGAAAAGTTTTATCCATCAGCAAGAAGAGATTTCCTTTGTAAAAAATACCTTTACCCAATATTTGAAAGATAAGTTAGAAGTCGTAGAAGTACAGGGACCAATCTTGAGCAAGGTTGGGGACGGGATGCAGGATAACCTTTCAGGGATTGAACACCCAGTATCTGTTAAAGTTCTGCAAATTCCTAATGAAACCTATGAAGTGGTGCATTCACTTGCTAAGTGGAAACGCCATACCTTGGCTCGTTTTGGTTTTGGTGAGGGAGAAGGCCTCTTTGTTCACATGAAGGCCCTTCGTCCAGACGAAGACTCACTAGATGCGACTCACTCGGTTTATGTTGACCAGTGGGACTGGGAAAAGGTCATTCCTAATGGGCACCGTAATCTAGCCTACCTCAAGGAAACCGTTGAAAAGATTTATAAGGCTATTCGTTTGACAGAGTTGGCAGTCGAAGCCCGCTATGATATTGAGTCAATCTTGCCGAAGCAAATTACCTTTATCCATACTGAAGAATTGGTAGAACGCTATCCAGACTTAACTCCAAAAGAACGTGAAAATGCTATCTGTAAGGAATTCGGTGCAGTTTTCTTGATTGGTATCGGTGGCGTATTGTCAGATGGAAAACCCCATGACGGACGTGCACCAGACTATGATGACTGGACAACAGAATCTGAAAATGGATATAAGGGATTAAATGGAGATATTCTTGTTTGGAATGATAACTTAGGTGCAGCCTTTGAGTTGTCTTCTATGGGAATTCGTGTTGATGAAGACACCCTTCGTCGTCAGGTTGCGATTACAGGAGATGAAGACCGTTTATCCCTAGAATGGCATAGGGCTCTCTTGAACGGACTCTTCCCATTGACAATTGGTGGAGGGATTGGACAGTCACGTATGGCGATGTTCTTGCTTCGTAAGAAGCACATCGGTGAAGTCCAAACTAGTGTTTGGCCACAAGAAGTCAGAGATACTTACGAAAATATTCTTTAAAGAATCGAACCGATAGGTTCGATTTTCTTATTTCATCAGAATTTGGTATAATATACCTTATGAAAATCGTATCAGGAATCTACGGAGGCCGTCCTTTAAAGACCTTGGACGGGAAAACGACGAGACCGACATCGGACAAAGTCCGAGGAGCTATCTTCAATATGATTGGTCCCTACTTTGAAGGAGGGCGTGTGCTAGACCTCTATGCTGGTAGTGGTGGCTTATCCATTGAAGCAGTTTCAAGAGGAATGTCGAGCGCTGTTCTAGTCGAGAAGGATCGCCGAGCCCAGGAGATTGTGGTAGAAAATATCAGGATGACCAAGGAGACATCTAAGTTTCAATTATTGAAAATGGAATCCAGTCGTGCATTGGAGCAGGTGGATGGTGTCTTTGATCTCATCTTTTTGGACCCTCCCTATGCAAAGGAACAGATCGTATCTGACATTGAAAAAATGGCTGAGCGTGATCTTTTTTCAGATGATGTCATGGTGGTTTGCGAGACCGATAAATCAGTAGAACTTCCAGAAGAAATTGCCTGTTTGGGCATTTGGAAGGAAAAAATATATGGGATTAGTAAGGTGACGGTTTATGTCAGATAAAATTGGCCTATTTACAGGTTCTTTTGATCCAATGACCAATGGTCATTTGGATCTCATCGAGCGTGCAAGTAAGCTCTTTGATCAATTGTATGTGGGAATTTTTTATAATCCACACAAAAATGGATTTTTACCGATAGAAAGTCGGCTAAAGACTGTTGAAAAAGCAGTGGCACATCTAAAAAATGTTCAGGTCATATCCTCTCATGATGAATTAGTCGTTGATGTTGCTAGAAAACTAGGTGTAGAGGTTTTGGTGCGTGGCTTGCGTAATGCGACTGATCTTCAGTACGAAGCCAGTTTTGATTTTTATAACCATCAATTAGCAGGAGAAATTGAGACAGTCTATCTCCATGCTCGACCAGAGCATATTTACATCAGCTCTTCAGCTGTGAGAGAACTATTGAAATTTGGTCAAGATATCAGCGAGTATGTACCAAATGCTGTCTTGGAGGAGTTAAACAATGAAGAAAAAAACTAGATGGCCCATATATCTAATCATCGGGCTTATTGTCACTTTTATCGCTTTTACGGTGCCTCTGCCTTACTACATTGAGGTGCCAGGGACTTCAGAAGATATTCGAAAGGTTTTACAAGTCAATAACCAACCGGACCAAGAAGAGGGTTCTTATCAATTTGTAACGGTTGGAGTTAAACACGCTAGAATGGTGGACTTGGTTTATGCTTGGTTAACACCTTTTACAGATATTCGTAGTGCCAAAGAGATGACAGGGGGTTCTTCGGATGCAGAATATATGCGAATCAACCAGTTTTACATGGAAACTTCGCAAAACATGGCCAAATATCAGGGTCTGAAGTCGGCGGGTAAAGAGATAGAACTCAAATACCTGGGAGTCTATGTTTTGACCGTAACAGACAACTCAACCTTCAAGGGAATTCTCAATATTGCTGACACTGTAACAGCTGTGAATGATAAGACTTTTGAAAGTTCCAAGGAGATGGTCGACTACGTCAACTCTCAAACGCTAGGTGATAAGGTTAAGGTTACTTATCAAGAGGACGGGAAAGTCAAAACTGCTGAAGGAAAAATCATTACTCTGGAAAATGGGAAAAATGGTATTGGAATCGGTTTAATTGACCGCACAGAAGTGTCAAGTGATGTGCCAATCAAGTTTTCAACGGCTGGTATTGGTGGTCCAAGTGCAGGAATGATGTTTAGTTTATCCATCTATACTCAAATTGCAGACCCAACTCTTCGAAACGGACGCATTATTGCTGGTACAGGAAGTATCGATAGAGATGGGAATGTTGGCGATATTGGTGGGATTGACAAAAAAGTTGTTGCTGCAGCTAAAAAGGGAGCGACTGTATTCTTTGCTCCTAACAATCCAGTAACGGAAGAAGCTAAAAAGGCCAATCCCAATGCTAAAAGTAATTATGACACGGCTGTAGAAGCTGCTGAAATGATTAAAACGGACATGAAGATTGTTCCAGTTAAAACGCTTCAAGATGCAATTGACTACTTGAAAAACAACCCCTAAAATACGGTGTGAGTCCATAGACTAGCGTAGAAAAAAAGAAGATGGTATAATAGGCAGATGATTCAATTGTTTTTTACCCTCAGTAGTCATATGTTTTTTGTCTACCTGGTTTTTCAACTCTTGAAAGATTTGGTCAAATGGGATCAAATTTTGAAGGTGACTAAGGACAATGCGAGGAAGGTACGACTTTTGGTCGTATTGTGTAGTATCGGTTTAGGATATCTGATTAGCTCTTTTTTCCTAAATCTCTACCAATTATGGCAAGAAGCAGTACGGACATTATTCTAAACTCGAAAGTAAAGGAAAATAGTTATGGAAAAAATTGTAGTTCGAGGTGGCGATAATCGCCTTGTCGGAAGTGTCACCATCGAGGGTGCAAAAAATGCAGTTTTACCCCTACTTGCGGCGACGATTTTAGCAAGCGAAGGAAAAACAGTTTTAAAAAATGTTCCTATCTTATCAGATGTTTTTACCATGAACCAGGTCGTTCGTGGTTTAAATGCCAAAGTAGACTTTGATCAAGAAGCACATATTATTGAAGTAGATGCAACAGATGACATCACAGAAGAAGCACCTTATAAGTATGTCAGCAAGATGCGTGCTTCAATTGTAGTCTTGGGTCCAATCCTAGCTAGAGTTGGTCACGCTAAAGTTTCGATGCCAGGTGGCTGTACAATTGGTAGTCGTCCGATTGACCTTCACCTTAAAGGTTTGGAGGCAATGGGAGCTCAGATTACTCAAACGGCAGGTTATATCGAAGCTAAGGCGGACCGTTTGCACGGAGCTCACATCTATATGGACTTTCCAAGTGTTGGAGCAACCCAAAACTTAATGATGGCTGCGACGCTTGCTGATGGAGTCACTGTTATTGAAAATGCAGCACGTGAACCTGAAATTGTAGACTTAGCTGTTCTTTTAAATAAGATGGGAGCTAAAGTCAAAGGTGCAGGAACAGAAAGCATCACCATCACTGGTGTTGAAAAATTGCATGGTGCAACACATAACGTTGTACAAGACCGTATTGAAGCAGGGACTTTCATGGTTGCCGCTGCAATGACAGGTGGAGATGTCCTAATTCAAGATGCTATCTGGGAACACAATCGACCATTGATAGCGAAATTACAGGAAATGGGTGTTGAAGTCATTGATGAGGATGAAGGTATCCGCATCCGTTCTCAACGAGACAAACTGAAAGCAGTTCATGTTAAGACACTTCCGCATCCAGGGTTTCCTACGGACATGCAGGCACAGTTTACTGCTCTTATGACGGTTGCTCAAGGTGAATCAACTATGATTGAGACAGTCTTTGAGAATCGTTTCCAACATCTAGAAGAAATGCGTCGTATGGGCTTACATTCTGAGATTATCCGTGATACAGCTCGTATCGTTGGAGGTCAACCTCTCCAAGGGGCAGAAGTGTTGTCTACAGACCTTCGTGCAAGTGCAGCCTTGATATTGACAGGTTTAGTGGCCGAGGGTGAGACAGTTGTTGGAAAACTTGTCCATTTGGATAGAGGCTATTATCGTTTCCATGAAAAATTAGCTCAGCTAGGAGCTAAGATTGAACGGGTAAGTGTGGAAGCTGATGAAGATGAATAAACAAGGATCTTATGTATTACGTAGATTCCTACTAGTTATAATTGTCCTACTTCTAGGGGTCTTAGCACTTGGAATTGGCTTGATGATTGGCTACGGTATCTTAGGCAAGAGTCAAGATCCATGGGCAATTTTAGCACCAGAAAAATGGCATGAGTTAATTGCGAAATTTACAGGAAAATGAGAGTGGGACAGAAATCGGTAATTCGTTAGAATTCGATTTCGTTGTCCCACCTCCGCACAGTTGAGTAGGGCTGTAAAAGCTGATGAAATCAGCGTAGTAGAGCCCACTCAGCCACTGCGTCTTGATCGACAATCCAAAGACAATTGAGAGGCTAGGACTTTTGTCCCAGCTTCTTTTCTAGAAAGTGAAATGAAGGAGAAAACATGAATAAAAAAAACAGACAGGCCCTTATAGGTCTTCTGATTTTCCTACTTTTGTCGGCAGGAAGTTACTACATAAAAGAAATGCAGGCTTCGAATGCCACGCCACGAACACAGGTACAGCAGAAATCCCAATCGCTTGATACTCCAAATCAAGAATTGGCTGAGAGTGTATTGACAGACTCGGTAAAAAAACAAATAAAGGGGACTCTTGAGTGGAATGGAGCAGGAGCCTTTATTGTCAATGGGAATAAGACTAATCTGGATGCAAAAGTTTCAAGTAAACCTTATGCTGATAATAAAACAAAAACTGTAGGCGGGGAGACGGTCCCAACTGTAGCCAATGCCCTTATGTCAAAAGCAACAAGACAGTACAAAGACCGTGAAGAAACTGGGAATGGCTCAACCTCTTGGACGCCAGCAGGATGGCATCAAGTTAAAAATCTAAAAGGAACTTACAATCACGCAGTAGATAGAGGACACTTGTTAGGCTATGCCTTGATTGGCGGTTTAGATGGCTTTGATGCATCTACTAGCAATCCCAAAAATATCGCTGTACAAACAGCCTGGGCCAATCAAGCACGCGCAGAGGATTCAACGGGACAAAACTACTATGAAAGTTTAGTTCGAAAAGCCTTGGATCAAAATAAGCGCGTGCGTTACCGTGTCACATTGCTCTACGCAACAGAAGAAGATTTGGTCCCTTCTGCATCTCAGATTGAAGCCAAATCATCTGACGGGGAATTAGAATTTAATGTTGTGATTCCTAACGTTCAAAAGGGAATTCAGTTAGACTACCGAACAGGCAAAGTAACCGTAACAAAAGACTAATGAATAGATAGTCCCTTATCTTATTTAGATAGGGGATTTGCTACTGAAATCGTAATTTAATGTGTAGAAGTTAAAAAATATGGTATAATAGTCACAATTATACTTTTTAGGAGAAGGAAAATGGAAGACCCGAGCAGTCAGGATTTGTTACTGCAATTTGTATTATTAGTTGTTTTGACCTTTTTAAATGCCTTTTTCTCTGCAACAGAGATGGCCCTGGTTTCACTTAGTCGTTCACGTGTTGAGCAAAAAGCTGAAGAGGGAGATAGACGCTATATCCGTTTACTAAAGGTACTTGAAAACCCAAATCACTTTTTATCAACCATTCAAGTTGGTATCACCTTGATTACGATTTTGTCAGGGGCTAAACTAGCAGATTCACTTGGAGAGTTGATTGCTTCTTGGATGGGAAATAGTGAGACTGCCTATGCAGTAGCTAGCTTCTTATCGTTAGCTTTCTTGACCTATATTTCTATCGTTTTTGGCGAGCTTTATCCGAAACGCATTGCTCTCAATTTAAAAGATGCCTTGGCCATCCGAACAGTACCATTTATTATCGCTCTCGGTAAGATTGTGAGTCCCTTTGTTTGGATGCTCTCCGCATCAACCAATCTTTTGAGTCGTTTGACACCGATGACATTTGACGATGCAGACGAAAAAATGACTCGTGATGAGATTGAGTACATGCTGACTAAGAGCGAAGAAACCTTGGATGCTGATGAAATCGAGATGTTACAGGGGATTTTCTCACTAGATGAGCTTATGGCGCGTGAAGTCATGGTTCCTCGAACAGATGCCTTCATGGTGGATATCCAAGATGACACTCAAACGATCATCGAAAGTATCTTAAAACAAAACTTTTCTCGTATTCCTGTCTATGATAATGACAAGGATAACGTGATTGGTTTGATTCATACCAAGAGTCTGCTTAAAGCAGGGTTTACCGATGGTTTTGACAATATCATCTTGAGAAAGATTTTACAGGAACCACTCTTTGTACCTGAAACCATTTTTGTGGACGATTTGTTAAAAGAACTAAGAAATTCACAAAGACAGATGGCAATTCTTCTCGATGAATATGGAGGAATGGCTGGTTTGGTCACTCTTGAGGATTTACTTGAAGAGATTGTTGGTGAAATTGATGATGAAACCGACCGAGCTGAAGTCTATGTCTATACCATTGGTGAGGACACCCATATTGTCCAAGGAACAATGACCCTAAACGACTTCAATGACTACTTTGATGTAGAACTTGAAAGTGACGATGTGGATACTATTGCTGGTTATTATTTGACTGGCGTGGGAACCATTCCAACATCAGAGAAACTCAGCTATGAGCTAGATAGTGGCAATAAGCATATCACATTGACAAATGACAAGGTGAAAAATGGTCGTGTCACCAAGCTTAAAGTTCAAATCCAAGAACTTGAATCAGAAGAAGAAGCTGAATAAAACAAAAAGACTCCATCAGGAGTCTTTCTTTATTATAGAGGCGGTAGACGGATTAAAAACTATTGATTTATCGGGCTTTGTGGGCAGTTCGCCCCAAATCCGCCCCAAATTTAAGCGGTTAGGAAAATTTCTTTTATTTGCTCGAAGTTCTTATCCGCAAGTGCTTCCATTTGATGAGAATAAACTTTCAAGGTGATGTCCGGGCTTTCATGTCCTAACAATTTCGATATAGTCACAATGTCAATCCCTTTAAATATTAGGTAAGAAGCATAAGTGTGTCTTAGACTGTGGTTTCTGACAGGCCTGCCTACAAGTCTTTTTATCAACTTGTTACAAGCTGAGTTTGAAACTCCGAAACACACCCTGTTTTTAATGTTTGCTTGCCAGTAGCTCTTTCTATACGTTTTTAAAGTTTCGATCGTGATCCTGTCGATTGGGATTTTTCTTTTTGAACTCTCATTTTTTAAATCTCCGAAATCTTGCGTTTTGGAATAATCAAAAGACTTGTTTATATCTATGATTCCATTTTTAAAGTCAATGTCGTCCCATGTAAGCCCCAGAGCCTCAGAGAAGCGCATACCAGTCACCGAAAGTAAGTAGAGGGCAAAATAGGACACGTACTGTATATTCGAGCGTGTGGACGAAATTAGAGCCTTATATTCGTTCTCTTCCAAGAAGTCGTTATCCTCTGACCTGGTTTCGATTTGTGATTTTACTTTTGCATCGTCTGCGAAATTGTAGCTGATCACTTGCTCCCTGACTGCCACTTTTAGAGCGCCCTTGATTTGATAGTGGAATTTCTCAAGGGTTTCTTGAGCGTATTTCTCGCCAAACTCGTTGAGCCGTTTTTGGTAATATAAGGGAGTGATATCCTTTACTTTCAAATCTCCAAAGTACGTTTTGATATGCTTCAGATTTTTGGTGTATGTGTCCCAAGTCTTATCCTTGACATGTGGACGCTTGTATACATCGGACCACGTTTTAACAAAATCGTAAAGCGTGACATCTTTGTCTGTCAAGATATTCTCGGATAGGTTATCCTCTATCTCCCTTGCTGCAACTTGAGCTAGTTTCTTGGTCTTGAATCCACTTTTTGATTTTTGTTTGTATTTGCCGTCTGTATCCTTGTAAGATATTCGGTATTCCCAACCGTTATCTCTTTTTCTGAAGTATGCCATTGATTTTACCTCACTTTTTTGATAAAATGGGCATAGAAAAGAGGGCTTTTTAATGCCTATCTTTCTATACATCCCACCTCACGCTCAGACTCGCCAAAGTTTGAGAGCGTGGGGATTTTTTAATTAGATGATTTTTTCAAAAACCATAGTAGCTTGGATACGATCTCCACCACTCAGGCCTTTACTTCCACCATTGGCAGTAGTGATAGTATGTAAACGATAACCTTTTTCTACTTGCTTGTTAATCACATTTTCTAGTTCAGTCAAATTACCTGAACCAGTTCCAAAAAACTTTTCTTTCAAAGTTACTTGAAGTACAACATAGTGTAATCCATTAACTCCAGAAGCAGTTGAAAAAGATGATTCTTGTTTAATATTGTCAAAAATTCCCATAGGTTTTTACTCCTTTAATTTAATAACGCTTGATATTCTTCCATAACCATTACTTCATCAGTAGTGGTTTTTAAATTATAAAATTTCATGAAGTCAAGATAATTAAAATCTGACGGATCATCTAATTCTTCTAATGCATCCACTAATAAATGATGTATCATGTTCCTGTTAGCTTCATTTTCGCACCTTATAAGTGCGTTTTGGTATTCTCTTTCAGTGTGATCTATGTGACCCAGTTCATGGAGAATAACTTGCTTTTGCTTATCTGGACTAAGGTCTTTGCTGACGAATACTACTTTGATTTCGTCGACGTAAATCCCATTCCTGTTCCAGACGTCTTTATCGAAGTATTCAACACGCACGCCATATTTAGCACAAATCTCATTGATGCTCATTTTCTACCACTCAAATATATTTGAATTATATTCTGTATAGCTTCGATATCTTCCTCGTTCAATGGTTTACCGTCAAATGTTTTCGCATTTTCAGCCATTTTTCGTAGGTCTAAATCTGTATATGTTTTCGGTTCTACTGAAGTTTCATCACTCCAGCCCATGAGTTCAGCCGGAGAAATATACAACTTATCAGCAATCTTTTTCAAAACTTCCGGACCAACCTTTTCGATGTCCCCTTTTTCATAACGAAATATAGTAGAACGTGAAACACCGACTGCATCGGCTAGATCGTCAGCAGAGATTTTTAATTCTTTTCTTCTTAATTTTATTTTTTCTCCAACGTTCATGATAATTGCCTCCTATATATTACACATTAATTTTACACCTTTAGTTTCAAAAATGCAATAAAAAAAGTTTCAAAAATGCGATTTTTTTGTTGACATTTACTTTTCAAGGTGTTATACTTATTACAACAAGTCGCACAAGTGCGACATAATGAAAGGGGAATATATGGTAGATGTTTCAAAATTAAAAGGTAAAATTGTTGAACGCAATACCACGCAAGAAGAACTTGCAAATAAAATTGGCATTGATAAAAGCACGTTTTACCGCAAGATGAAACAAAATGGCAACTTCTCAATCAAAGAAGTGAACTTGATTGTATCAACACTCAATCTTTCAAAAGATGAAGCTATGTCCATTTTTTTTAGTGATACAGTCGCATAAGTGCGACAAAAAAGAAAGGAGTGCGCATGAAAGAAATTGAAAAAAATGCCCTCAATGATGTTTTGAGGACAATTATACTTGTAAACGGAAAGATTGAAGAAATTGCTGAAATTCAAAAGCAGCAGGAAATACTTATTTCTTATCTTCGAGGGATGATAGCTGGTTCTGAATCTGAGTGATTCTATCTTGAGATTGTTTAACAATTGACTGATAGCCAAGTTGTGATTCGTTTAATTTTAAATCACGAATGATTCCAGGAGAATAGTTTGACTGATTTTTTTCAAGAAGATTTAGTATTTTGTCTAGCTTTTTAGTTAGTTTATCATCAAGCTTATCTAATGTAACGCTTTTATCAAGACTACTCTCAGGCATTTTGAAGTTTTCAAAACTTTGAATTTTAGATTTCAAATTTTCTTTAGATTCTTCAATTTTCGATACATCTGTATCATAGAAAACGGTACGAGTCGTCATAACATCAAAAGGAAGTCTTTCTCCTACTCTTATGATTGGAACAAGAGGCAGTTCAAGTGCCTGTCTAAAACCTAACTCGTAAAATGCGTTGGGATTATGGTCTGTCATATCTGCTATAACCATAGGAGCAGTTTTAAGGTAATTGATAATTGTAGCGTTGATGTTATCTACCGCATTTACGTGGTCAACACGTACAGGCTTATAACCAAGGTCTTCACAAACAGGGGCGATAAGATATTTATATACATTATCAGCTCTTTCCCTAGTAGGGGTACCAGATTCACCAATAGCAGTCACAATAAAACAAATTTTTTCAGTCATAACTATACTCCGCAAATTTTATTATCTTTATTATACCAAATTTAGAAAGGAAAAAAACAATGAAACCAAACCGATATCCGTATAGCGGGAAAAAAGGCCATACCTTAATAAAGGTAGAACCTGAATTAGTTGAAAAAGTTTTAAGACCTAGGAGTATTCTTATAGATTCTCAAAGTCTGACAACAAAATTACAAGCTAAAGACATAAGTGCTGGTGATATCATTTGTATTGATGAGTTAATTCGTGGAATCGATTCATATTTTGATTCTGTTAATATTATTGGAAAATCTTCACTGAATGACTATGGAAGAGGTCAGCATGGTACAATATTCCGCATTGCTAATGTTTTGAGAAAAATAAGAGAAAATGAAGAAAAAGCGTCAGGTGACGCTTAAAAATAGTACTAAAAACCTAGCTCAGGATCTGGATTCTTATTACTTAATTCAACAATTGCTATCTGATCTGGAGCGATATATACAGTATCACCATCAATTAGAACGTAAAGATCATCTGATGTTTTAGCGCTCACTACATCGTAACAATAATTATGATTTTTAATTCTGATTGAAACAATTTTTTTATCAGAAAGCAATTGATTTATCAATTCTTTCATGACATTAACTCCTTTCTGTTAATTTTTTTGACTAAAACAGTGAGAGGTCCTAGTTAAAAGTTATTATATCAAATCAAGGAGGAATCACATCGGTCTTAAGACTGATATATAGGAGGTTGAATGGAAGATAAAATCATAGAATTAGCTGATTACTTTATCAGGGAGAACACAACATACAGAGAAGCTAAGATAGCGTGTGAGAGGCTATTGAAACAAGTTAGCCATGAGATAGAACTCAGGGCCATGGAAAGTAAAATTCCTAAACAAAAAAGCACCTGACGGCAATCAGGCACTCATCAAAAATATCTAAGGAAATTATATCATGAATGACTTAATGAATCAATTATTAGATCAGTTTGAAGCTGGATTGATGGATAGAACACTCAAAGTCATGACGATTGTGACCGATGAGAAAAGGCGCTATCCAATGGAATTGAACAAGTCGCAATGCTCCGAAATGTTACTTGGAACAAAAGACACGTCAACGTTTGACGAACGTTTCAACCGACACGCAGACTTCCCAAGAATTGAGGGCAAGCGCGAGAAATATCCAAGGGATGCCGTGATTGAATGGTATCACGAAAACTGGCAGAAAACTGCAATATAGGAGAAATTACATGAAATTAATAGACAAAATCACAAAATGGTTTTTCAACACAACCAAAATCGAAGTCAACACCGACTGGAGATTGGTTGCGTTGGATACGAACAGGGAATTGATAGACCTTCAAGAAAAATATCAGCAAGCAAATCAACGTATCGCAGATCTTGAAAAAATCGTAGCAATCTATGAAGAAAAGGAAAACACAAAATGATTGAATATATCTATTTCGGAACAACAATGCTTTTTTTGCTCTGGGCACTAGTAAATGAGCTAGATGACCGAGCAGAATCTAAAAAGAAAAACAGACAACTAATCGCAAGCGACATCGCTCGTATGAATCTGAGAAATTCAGATAAGCAATTTACATACGATGTGGATCCACCAGTAGGATTGAAATAAGGGATAAAAATATGAGTGTAAGTCGCAACATGAACGAAATGGAAATTCGGGTGTTAAATATGATTCTTAATTGCGCTACGTTCGACCTTCCAATTCAAGCAAGTGAAATACGTTTAGAAACTGGACTCTCAAAACGTAAGTTAGAAGAAGTCATTGAAAGTCTTCGAGTTAATTTTAGACACCCTATTGTGGCTAAGAAGACGAAACCAAATGGATACTACTTGCCACAAAGTGAGGAAGAGCGACAATCTGGCCTGGCTCCTTACCGTAGACAAATCTTAACCGAGCAGAAGAATCTTGCTGCTGTTATGAATATTGACTTAGAAAGCTACTGGAGGAAGAGTGTATGAGTGAAGATTTTAGAATACTACCTCATGATCTAGTTGCAGAGCAGTCGGTTCTGGGTGCTGTCTTTATCTCACCGGAAACGATGATATCACTTGCAGACGAATTAACTCCTGACGATTTTTACAAGCCTGCTAATAAAATCGTATTTAAGACGATGCTATCACTTCTTGAGAAGGGAGAGCCAATAGATGCCACCACTATGGTATCAGCTCTTACCAATCAAGGGGATATTTCAAACATCGGAGGTATTAACTACGTTGTAGAGTTGGTAAATTCAACACCAACATCGAAAAATGTGGAGCATTACGCAAAATTAGTAAAAGAGAAGGCAAATCTTCGGAAAGTCATCGCTGACTTGTCTGATTCATTATCTAGTGCCTACCAAGGTGATGTTTCGATTGATGACATCATTGCTAAAACTGAAAAATCCTTAATTAATATCAGTAATCAAAATACAGGTACTGGATTTCGTAATGTGGCCGATATCCTAGACACACATATGCAAATAGTTGAGACTCGCTCGCAGACAGATGGATTTGTGACAGGGATTTCTACAGGTTTCATAGGATTAGATAAGATTACAACAGGTCTTCATGAGGATAACCTTATCATTCTTGCTGCACGTCCTGCTATGGGTAAGACTGCATTAGCGTTGAATATAGCAAAGCATGTAGCTGTGAAAGAAAATAAACCAACTGTTATTTTTTCACTCGAAATGGGAGCAGAAGACTTAATTGAACGGATGGTGGCATCAGAGGGGATGGTTCCAGGTTATCATTTGAAGACTGGGAATTTAAGTACAGATGAATGGAGAAGGCTTGTGCATGCTCAAAGTAATCTCTATGATGCTCCTATCTTTGTAGATGATACAGCAGGTATTCGTATTTCAGAAATTCGTTCAAAAGCTCGAAAACTTGCCCAAGAAATGGGTGGGCTTGGTGTTATTATCATTGACTACTTGCAGTTAATTACTGGATCAAAAGGAGAAAATCGTCAGCAGATAGTTTCTGAAATATCAAGGGAATTGAAGATACTTGCAAAAGATTTAAAAGTACCAGTCATTGCTTTATCCCAATTAAGTCGCGCAGTTGAACAGAGGCAAGATAAGCGCCCGATGCTGGCAGACTTGCGAGAGTCTGGCTCGATTGAGCAAGATGCTGATATCGTAGCATTCTTGTATCGTGAGGCCTACTATCAGAAGGAACAGGCAGACAGTCAAGAAGCGAATAACGTAACCGAACTGATCTTGGAAAAGAATCGGCATGGCAGTTTAGGCACAGTGAAGTTGTATTTTCACAAAGAATACACAAAATTTTCAAGTGTGGAGGAATAGTATATGGCTGAGACATATTATAAAAACGAAGTTGAAAAGTATCAATACTTTCAATTACCAAAATGGCTATTTAAAGAGCCATATAAAAAACTATCAAACAATGCAAAAATTATGTATGCATTGCTCTATAATCGTTTGGATTTATCTTTGGAGTCAAAGTGGCATGATCGAAATGGCAAAGTTTTTATGTATTTTACTACAGCTGAATTTTGTGAAGAACTTGGATGTTCAGAGAAGACAGTAACCAAGATTAAAAAGGAACTTGTGACATCAGGTTTACTAAAGGAAGAGCGCCAAGGATTGACTAAGCCAAATCGACTTTATATCCTTGGTCCCAAAATTGTTCAACAAACAATTCTTGAACCGGAGAAATTACCATCCAGAACCGGAGAAATTACCACTCTGGAGACGCAAGAAGTACAAACAATAAAGACTGATATTATAAAGACTGATATAGATAATAATAATAAATTGTCGATTTGTAAAGAAGTCATTTCTTATCTCAATTTGAAAGCTAAGAAAAATTTTAAAGTTGATACTGCTAGTCATCAAAAATTTATCAAGGCAAGGCTAAAAGAGGGTTATGTCCTCGAAGATTTTAAAAAGGTTGTGGACATCATGGTCGCTAAGTGGAAAGGTACAGAGTATGAACAGTATCTTCAACCACAAACACTTTTTGGCAATAAGATGGACAATTATCTGAATCAACCTATGCCACGAAAAGTTCACTCATTTCAATCAGCAGTTGACGAAAGGCTAGGATTTTAAATGAAACAGTTTAAACAATTTAGAACTAGAACAGTTCTTGATGATGTCTGTGAAATCCATGGATGCCATCTTTGGTCTGTTAAGATTCCTATCAAGGGCAAGGTTGAGGAAATCAGTCAATGTCCTGAGTGTGAGAAAGAGAACATTCGACTCTTTGAAAAGCAGCTGAATATGGAATCCGAGGTCAAGAGTAAGCTTTCGGACACTTATGAGGTCTTTGCTCGCGATAGTATCGTTTCAACTAAGCTGGCCAGCAAGTCACTACATGACTATGAGATTCAGGTTGATATTGATGAAAAGGCTATGAATTTCGTGAAGCGATTAGAACGCTGCTATGCCAAAGGTGAAACTGGCAATGCTATCATCACTGGTCCTTCTGGTGTTGGTAAGAGTCATCTGACCTATGGCTTGGCTCGATTTCTCAATGAGCAATTTAAGTCTTATGATGAACCGAAAAGCGTGCTCTTTGTATCTGTTGTGACTTTATTTGACAAGATTCGAGAAAGCTTTGAGTTTGACAATGGATTTTCAGAAGCTAAGATGGTCAAGCTATTGTCTGAGGTTGATTTTCTTTTCTTGGATGATCTTGGGAAAGAGAGTCGAAAAGCTGACACGAAGCGGAACGAGTGGTCGCATCAGATATTGTTCAAGATCCTGGATAATCGGACGAATACGATTATCAACACGAATCTGTCTAGTGAAAAAATTAAGGAGCTTTACTCGGACGATTTTGGGAATGGTGCTTTATCAAGTCGTATCTTTGAGGGAGCAACTGGAAAGTGCTTTGTGTACCCGTCTGGGATGAAGGATAGGAGGTATTGATGATTGAACTCTACAGGATTGAATACGGAGCAGCTGATTGCTACTACTTGATTACTAGGAAAACGGAGGAAACGAATGGCTAGAGATATTTTAACCGATTTAGCATTTGAAAACTTATACAAAGCTGTAGCACTTCCAGATTGGAAAGAATCTGATGAAGTAATTCTTGTTAGCTTAGCCAATAGGGAACAAATAGAGTCAGATGAAAGACACCGATTAACAGAAAATTGCAGATTTTTTGGTGATCGAATTTGTATTTTCTGTGAACAAGTGAAGAAAAATAATTACATTACGCTACACAAATCTAAGTTAGAAAAGATTATTAAAGCGATGGGATCATTTAAAGAAGCGGAAGAAACGGAGGAAAAATAAGATGAATACAAAAATGAATTTGGAAGAAAAAGTACAACAATGGTTTGTAGACAGAAATTTACATGAAGCAAATCCAGTCAAGCAGTTCTTGAAGTTGATGGAAGAGTCGGGTGAATTGTTTGAGGGAATTGCTAAGGATAAACCTGAACTGATTTACGATGCGCTCGGAGACATCCAGGTAGTTTTGATTGGGTTTGAACAACAGATCAAGAATGGCGCTAAGATTTCAGCGAATCAACAGGAACTCGAATTGCTGCTGATGGTTTCCAGTTTGGGCAATATCGCTCAGAAGTTATACGCCCATGTCTGTCACAATGAAACACAAATTCCTTTAATCAAAGCTGATTTGATGTTTCTTGACAGTGTTGTTAGCACTGTTTCGTTTTTAAATGGAACTACTGCTGAGAATTGTTTAGACGAAGCATACAACGTTATCAAAGACCGAAAAGGGAAAATGGTTGACGGAGTATTCGTCAAAGAGGAGGATTTGTCAGATGAATAAACAAGAATTGATTGAGAAATACAAAAGCTATGAAGGAAAGTGGGGTGCTCCTGGTGCGGAATTAGCTCGTCAAATTTTTATAGAAGATTTGAAACTACTAGACGAACCCGAAACAGGTCACGCAGACGAAGCTCCACGCTACGTTAAGAACATACTTGCAAGATTGAGAGAACTTCCAGTGCATGATCGTAAAGTTTGGCTAAAGGCTATCATGGGTGAATTTGATGGCGTGTTTGAACACGAAAAAGTCAAAATCCCACAGTTTGTTGCGGATTGGATTGAGCAATGTAAAGCAAAAAGGAAAAGGTTACTTACAGCTCTCTTATATACGCCGGAGAAAGTTAATAGCTGGGTGGATGATCTAGATAATCAAAAACTATTCGCTCGTGCGTATCTTGACGGCTACGAGGTAGAGAAAGAACCGAAGTATACTGTTAGGATGAAAGGGGTCAGCGGATACACTACCCATCTCAATAAAAATTTAGACAGTCAAAACTGGTTTTTTGCATCAAAAAACGAAATCTATGGGTATAGAGTCAAACACACCCGCAAAGAACTAGAAGATGCAGGATTTGGCTGGGTATTTGATTCCCCAGGTATTGAGATTGAGGAAGCATAAAAGGAGTTAAATAATGATCAATAATGTTGTGTTAGTAGGTCGATTGACTCGTGACCCTGAGTTAAGATACACACCATCAAATGTGACTGTTGCAACTTTCAGTTTGGCAGTGAATCGCAATTTTAAGAATCAGGCAGGTGATTATGAAGCTGATTTTATTAGTTGCATCATGTGGCGCCAGCAAGCTGAAAACTTTGCAAATTGGCTTAAAAAGGGTGCTCTTGTAGGAATTACAGGTCGCATTCAGACTCGTAGCTACGATAACCAGCAAGGACAGCGTGTCTATGTGACTGAAGTTGTAGCTGAAAGTTTTCAAATCCTTGAAAAAAAAGATAATTCTGCAAATCAGGCAAGTATGAAAAATCAAATTCCGCCAAGTTTTGAAAAAACTAACCCTATGGATATATCTGATGATGATTTACCATTCTAATATTTAGGAGAATGAAGTATGAATAATTTAAAAGTGGATGTACAGTGTCCTTTTTGTGGTAATTGTACAGTTGGACATATTAGATCAGCTGCTAAAAAATGGATTTGCCATGAATGCAAGATGCCACTCTTTCTAAAATATGCAACAGAAAATCCAGACGGTGTTGATGAACACGGATTTGGAAGAGTGGCACATGAGCCATTTAGGCACAATGAAGTTGTTAGAGAGATTGATGAGGTCTTCGAATGAGTGAATTTCTAGATAAATTAATCGAGAGTAAAAGACATTCTATCGAATTAATCGAGCAACAAATTGAAGAATATTCTCAACCATGTGATAGATCGATGGCTCAATCACGAACCGCTCATAGAGAATACCTGAAGAAGAACTTGAAGAGAATGAAAGAGGAACTAGAAACTCTTCTAAGTAAACAAAGCGGAACTTAGTAAGATTGGAGGTGAACAATGCCTTTTTTCCCTGACGTTAATGAATCAAAGACAAAAGAGAATGCTAAGAAGATTCTAAAAGGGTATCTGAGATGGAGAAGGGTTGCAAATGATAAGGAAGGCCAAAGAGTAACTACCACATACTCGTTTATGCCACGCTCTCAATCATTCAGCAGAAATAGCCAGGTTGAAAAATTAGCAATTCGAAAAGTTGATGCTGAACTTGAACTTGATGCAATTGAACAAGCAGTAAGTGGATTACATGATCCACTCTATCGTAGAATCCTTTACGAGAAATATCTGCAGTGGGATTGTAAGAAAGACGAAACAATCTCTATGGATTTGGCTATCTCAGAAAGTTCTTACTACGATATCCTAGATAAGGCTCTAATGGCATTTGCTGAGCTTTATCGAAATGGAGAACAAATTGAAATCTTAGAATAAAAAATGGAGTTTTCTTGGAGTTTTTTTGGAGTAAATTTGGAGTAAGTTCGGAGTAAATATACGATTTAATGTGCTAAAATTATATTATGAAATAATTATAAAGGCAGGCACAACCTGCCTTTTCTTGTAGTTTGGAGGTGATACCATGAAGAAAGTAGAACCCATTCGTGAACCAGATGACATTGATAGAATGAAGAATTATTTGAAATCGAAAAGTGAGCGAAACTACATTCTTTTTTTGGTCGGAATTTATTCAGGGCTACGAGTAAGCGATATTGTCCCTCTTCAAGTAAAGCATGTCAATCAAGATAGAATTGAGGTTAAAGAGAAGAAGACTGGTAAAATAAGAAAATTTGCAGTTAATCCTGAACTACGTAAAGCTTTGGATCGTTACATAAAAGAAAATCATCTTGAGAGTTATGACTATCTTTTTCCTAGCAGAAAGAAAGTTAGAGGTGACGGAGTAAGTATTAAACACATTGGTAGAGTAGCTGTGTATCAATTTTTAAATGATGCAGCTAAACATTCAGGATTAAAAAACATTGGAACCCATTCGATGAGAAAAACATTTGGTTATCATCATTACAAACAAAATGGGAATATAGCTATTCTAATGCAAATACTTAATCACTCTGCACCAGATATTACCTTAGATTACATCGGATATAACCAAGATGAAATCGATGAAAGTATGCTTACTTTTACGTATTAAAAGTATACTTATTTAACATATTGAGAAAAAGTAAATTGGATAATTCAGAAATGCTTACAAACCATTGTCATAACTGGGTTGAACAATACTCTGTCGAAAGTCACAAAATATAAGATATGTTAAATATAAGAGGGTGTTAAAGGTTGAAAAACTCCCCCCTACATCATAAAAAATTTAACTCCCTATCTCCCAAAAAAGAAAGGCCCCTCCCTAAATGAATAACCCCCAAGATAGACCGGACCGGAGTGGTCCTCACAGAGTCGCTTTTGAAAAGAATAAAAATATTATTCTCAAAACAAGAAATACTTGTGGGATTTGTGGACTACCAGTTGATAAGTCCTTGAGGTACCCACATCCATTAAGTCCAGTCATTGACCACATTATTCCAATCAATCGTAATGGTCATCCATCAGATATTCAAAACTTGCAGTTAGCCCACTGGCAATGCAACAGACAGAAGTCTGACAAGCTTTACGCTGATGATAGATCAGCTAATGCTACTGTTGTAGGTAACAGGAACTTGCCACAGTCCAGGGACTGGACTAGGTATAGAGCTTGAAGTCTTAATGAAAGAATTATTTTTTTGTAAAAAAGAAAAATAAAAAAATATTTAAAACTCGAAAAAATAACAGATATGTGTGAAAGTAAGTCCTATATGATGATAGGGGGGTACCCCCCTCCCACTAGGCGCTCGCGAGCTTCACGCCGTCACTGTACATTTTTTCTCGCGCCAAATCATCACAATGAAAGGAGAACGGTTTGGAATTAAGAGGGATTGAGTATCTTAGGAGGAAGTTGAATCTCTATCAGAGCAGAGTCAATCTGAGATACAAGCATTATGCGATGCAGCATTATGAAGCACCTACAGGAATCACAATTCCTGCACACATCAGGGCAAAGTATCAAGCTGTCCTTGGTTGGGCTGCAAAGGGCGTTGATAGTCTTGCAGATCGTTTGATTTTCAGGGCATTTGCTAACGATGATTTTAATGTTACAGAAATCTTTAATCGGAACAATCCAGATATCTTCTTTGATAGTGCTATTTTAGCTGCGCTGATTGGTTCGTGTAGTTTCGTCTACATTTCGAAGGGTGAAGATGATGAGGTGAGGTTGCAAGTCATTGAATCAAGTAATGCGACGGGTGTTATTGATCCTATAACTGGATTGCTTGTGGAAGGTTATGCAGTTCTGGCTTGTGATGATTACAATCGTCCAACGCTTGAAGCATACTTTGAACCTAATGCTACTCATTTTATTCCGAAAGATGGGGAGCCTTACTCGGTTACGAATGAAACGGGTATTCCTCTGCTAGTTCCGGTCATTCATCGTCCTGATGCGGTTCGTCCTTTTGGTCGGTCTCGTATTACCAGGGCAGGAATGTATTATCAGAAATACGCTAAGCGAACTTTGGAACGGGCTGATATCACTGCTGAGTTCTACTCATGGCCACAGAAATACATTCTTGGACTTGATCCTGATGCGGAACCTATGGAGAAATGGAAAGCTACTGTATCAAGCTTGTTGACGATTTCTTCAAGCGATAAAGGTGAGAAGCCGAGCGTTGGACAGTTTACTACAGCTAGCATGTCACCGTTTACTGAACAACTGAGAACAGCCGCTGCTGGATTTGCTGGGGAGATGGGCTTGACCTTGGATGATTTAGGTTTTGTGTCTGACAATCCGTCATCTGTTGAAGCTATCAAGGCTAGCCATGAGAACTTGCGCCTGGCTGGTCGCAAGGCTCAGAGGTCACTGGGAGCTGGTCTACTTAATGTGGCCTATGTTGCAGCATGCTTGCGTGATGAGTTTCATTATGCCAGAAGTCAATTTGTAAGAACTACAGTCAAGTGGGAACCATTGTTTGAAGCTGATGCGAATACAATGACTATGATTGGTGATGGTGTTGTGAAATTGAATCAGGCCTTACCTGGCTACATCAATGCGGAAACAATTCGTGATCTTACTGGTATAGCTGGAGATATGTCAGCTAAACCAGTGGTAAGCGAGGGTGGTTCAAATGGAGAATGATGTTTTACCTGGTATCTTGCAAGAGGTTCAGGAGAGATTTGAGAGAGATTTCGGTAAGAGTGAGATTGTCAGAAATGCTTTTGCTACATTGAAGGCCAAAAAAGCAACCTACAAAACAGCAAATGAGTTTGCGATTGAAATTGGTGATATTCTCTCTAAGGCTCTAGGAGCTTCTCTAAGCGCCGACAAACTACCAGACGGTAAAATGTATTACAATATCGCTCAACGTTTACTGACGGACGTGCTAGGACGAAATCACGAGCTTGTAAGTGGTTATGCTAGCGATGTTCAGAAGAATTTGAATGATAAAGCGAAAATCGGTCTGAAAGTTCAAGTTCCTGAATTAAATCTAGATCGAATAGCTGGCATTGTCAATCGCTTTTCGTCTGAGGAGAACTTTGAAGATGTCAGTTGGTTGCTCGGTGAACCTATTGTGAACTTCACTCAATCAATCATTGATGATAGTATCCAGAAAAATGCAGAGTTTCATCATCGGTCTGGATTGCAACCCGAGATTGTCCGAAAATCGTATTTTCATTGTTGTGAGTGGTGTCAGGAAGTTCAAGGGAATTATAAATATCCAAGAGTTCCGAAGGATGTTTATAGAAGGCATCAGCATTGTCGTTGTATTTTAGACTATGATCCTAAAAACGGAAAAACTCAAAATGTCTGGACGAAAAAAATCAGCAATAAGAGTTCAGATGAATTAGAAAATCGTAAGAGAGTAAATATTGATGTGCGAGATAATAATCGTAAAGCAGATACTCAAGAGTACAAGAAAATAGTTGATGCTTTAGGAGCTCAAAATGCGCCTATTTCACTAGCAAAATTTCAGGATTTGAAGTATAATGATGTTAAGGGATACAAGGAACTAAAAGACCGTATAAAATGGACTAAAGCAAAGTTCCCTACTGAAAAATCTTTAAATGGTCATTTCAAAGATCATGGAAAAGAATTTGGCGATATAACCATTGAAGAATACCAAAAAATGGCGTCTGATTTGTTATCAAAACAGACATCGGACAAGATATTAGGTTATCAGACGGAACATAGACGAGTTCGTTATGATGTTGAGAACAACGTATATGTTTTAGGAAATCCTAAAGTACATAAAATAAATACGATGTTTAAACCAGACTTAGGAAAGGAGTACTATGATGGAGAATTCAAAAAAGACATGGGAGATTGATGGTTATCTATGGCTTCATTGCCCTGTTTGTGGAACTGAAGTTATGGACTATGATATCTGTGACGTCTGTCATTGGCAAAATACAGGTATTATAAATACCGATGGCGGTCCAAATAAAATGACACTTGCGGAGGCTAAAGAAGCTTTTGCTAAGGGAGAACCGATTAAATAAAAGCACTTAACTAGAGTTGAAGTTAGGTGCTTTTATTATGTTTTTGTTTAGGAGGTGATCAATATCTCCCAGCGATAGGGTTATCATGCGATGACGATTGAAAGGAAATTAGAATGGCGAGGAAGAAGAAACTTGGCAATCAGAATCCTACTCAATCGGTGATTTTAAAATACGTCAAGAAAAATTCAAAAGCTAAAGAAGCGATTGAACTTTACGAACGGACTGGCCTTTCTTGCTATGCTTGGCAGAAAAACCTGCTATTGCCTTTAATGGCAGTAGATAAAAACGGACTATGGGTGCATCAGAAGTTTGGTTATTCTATCCCTCGTCGTAACGGTAAATCTGAAATCCTATATATTAGTGAAATTTGGGGGCTACATGAAGGATTAAATATCCTTCACACGGCTCACCGAATTTCTACCTCTCATGCCTCTTTTGAGAAAGTTAAACGATACCTTGAGAAAATGGGGTATGTAGATGGTGAGGATTTTAACTCCATTCGAGCTAAGGGACAAGAAAGAATTGAGCTATATTCAACAGGTGGTGTTGTCCAATTCCGTACCAGAACATCAAATGGTGGTCTTGGTGAAGGATTTGATATGCTGATCATTGACGAGGCTCAAGAGTACACAACCGAGCAAGAATCTGCTTTGAAATATACGGTTACGGATAGTGAAAATCCTATCACAATTATGTGTGGAACACCTCCGACACCAGTTTCAAGTGGTACGGTCTTTACTAAGTACCGTGAGACTTGTCTTTTCGGGAAAGGGAAGTATTCTGGCTGGGCTGAGTGGTCGGTTTCTGATGAAAAGGAAATTGACGATGTGGAAGCCTGGTACAATTCAAATCCATCTATGGGTTACCATTTAAATGAGCGTAAGATTGAAGCAGAGCTTGGTGAGGATAAGTTGGACCATAATATCCAGCGTTTGGGATTCTGGCCAACATACAATCAGAAATCTGCTATTTCTGAAACTGAGTGGAATGAACTCAAGGTGGATGATGTCCCCGAGTTATCTGGGAAGTTATCTGTTGGTATTAAGTACGGCCAAGATGGAACGAATGTAGCGATGAGTATTGCTGCACGGACCAAAGATGGTCGTTTCTTTATTGAAACTGTCGATTGTCAATCCGTTCGTAATGGGAATGAGTGGATAGTTGCTTTCTTGCGTCAAGCCGACGTGGCTCAAATTGTCATCGATGGCGCAAGTGGTCAGAAGATCCTGGATGAAGAGTTGAAGGACTATAGAATCAAGAATGTAATTCTGCCGACGGTGAAAGAAATCATCGTGGCCAACGCTCTTTGGGAACAGGGAATTTACCAGAAGACCATCTGTCACGCTGGCCAACCATCTCTATCAAAGGTAGCTACTAACTGTGATAAGCGGAATATTGGCTCAAATGGTGGCTTTGGTTATCGATCGCACTTTGACGACATGGATATTTCTTTGATGGATAGTGCTTTGCTTGCGCACTGGGCTTGTTCTACGACTAAGCCTAAGAAAAAGCAAAAAATTAGTTATTAAAATAAGCGGTCAGGTGACTGCTTTTTTTGATGCCAAAAAAATTACCGAACTGCCGGGGAAGCAGGAGAAAGGAGACATGAGAATGTCAGAATTTAAACCAATCACTACACAAGAAGAATTTGATGCTGCTATTAAGGCTCGCTTATCTCGAGAGAAAGAGAAATATGCCGACTATGACCAGCTCAAATCTCGTGTTGAAGAGTTGGAAAAAGAAAATGGTGGCTTGAAGTCAACCATCGAAGCTAATAATCAAAGTAAGGCCGATTCAGACAAGCAACTTGAAGTTTTACAGAATCAAATCGCGGGTTATGAGACAGCTAGTCTGCGAACTCGAGTGGCTTTGCAACATGGACTGCCTTACGACCTTGCAGATCGTTTGCAGGGAACTGATGAAGAAAGCTTGAAAGCTGATGCAGAGCGCTTAGCTGGTTTTATGAAGAAAACTCAACCAGTTGCGCCTATTAGAGATTCAGAGCCTGTTTTAGAAAAAACAGAAAACACATTGTATAAAAACCTAATTCAAGGTTTAGAGATTGAAGAATAAAGGAGAAATCATATGACAGATCAACTATCAAAAGGTACATTATTTGACCCAATGCTTGTAACAGACCTTATCAACAAAGTTAAGGGTCACAGTTCACTGGCTAAATTGTCTAATCAACAAGCGATTCCTTTCAATGGATTGAAAGAATTTACATTCTCATTGGATTCTGATGTAGATATCGTGGCAGAAAATGGTAAAAAAACTCATGGCGGTGCAACTCTAGAACCAGTTACTATTGTGCCGATTAAAATCGAGTATGGCGCTCGTGTATCGGATGAATTTATTTATGCTTCAGAAGAAGCTAAAATCGATATTTTGAAGTCATTCAATGAAGGGTTTGCTAATAAAGTGGCTCGTGGTATTGACATCATGTCTTTCCATGGCGTAAATCCACGTACTAAACAAGAATCCACTGTTATTGGGGATAACTGCTTTGATAAAGCGGTCACTCAGACAGTGAACTTTACAACAAGCGATCCAGATACTAATGTCGAAGATGCAGTTAAAATGATTCAAGGAGCTGACAATATCGTTAGCGGTATGGCTATTGATACTACATTTGCAAGTGCACTAGCTAGCATGAAGAACTCAGCTAATGAACGCCTATACCCTGAATTGGCATGGGGAGCAAATCCAGGGGCCATTAATGGTCTACCTGTAGATGTGAATACTACAGTTGGTCTTAATGTTGGAACCAATAAGGATGTTGCTATTATTGGTGACTTTGCTAACATGGTTAAATGGGGATATGCTAAGCAAATTCCACTCGAAGTCATTCGATATGGTGATCCAGACAATTCTGGAAAAGACTTGAAAGGTTATAACCAAGTCTATCTTCGTGCAGAAATCTATCTTGGATGGGGAATTTTGGACAAAAACAGCTTTGCTCGTGTTGTGAAAGTGGGGTAGTATATGGAATACATTAATGTAAAAACAGGAACTACTATCGTTACTGAAAATGCAATTAGTGGAGGTGATTGGGTTTCGATTGAAGAATACAAGCCCTTTGACTCATTGACTAACGCAGCGTTGAAAGAAATCCTTGATGAAAAAGGTATTACTTATGATAACCGCGCCACAAAATCTGAATTAATTTCGCTGATTGAACAAGCTGACACTGAAGCTCAGTAGTCGCTTGGCTGGAGGTAGAAATGGAAAACTTTGCAACAGTAGAAGATGTTCAAACGTTGTGGCGAACATTGAAATTCGATGAGAAAGAACGAGCCGAAGCACTGTTGGAAGTTGTTTCTCATTCTCTTCGTGTTGAAGCTAAAAAAGTTGGCAAGGATTTAGATGGATTGGTGGCTACTGATCCATCTTTTGCCATGGTGGTCAAATCCGTAACCGTGGATGTGGTCGCTCGCACCTTGATGACCTCTACTGATCAGGAACCAATGACTCAAATGGCTGAGTCTGCTTTAGGATATTCCTTCAGTGGATCATATCTAGTCCCTGGTGGAGGTCTCTTTATCAAGGACTCGGAATTGAAACGTCTAGGTCTTAAAAAGCAAAGATATGGGGTGATTGATATCTATGGGACGGATTAAAGGAATTACTGTAACTTTGACAGGGAAAACCAAGACTGGTCGGGATGACTTTGGTCATCCTATCTATGAGAATAAAGAAATTCAAGTAGAGAATGTCCTAGTTGTCCCAGCTTCTACAGAAGATATCACGAATCAGCTCAATCTGACTGGAAAGAAGGCCTCTTATACACTAGGTATTCCAAAAGGCGATCAGAACGAGTGGAAAGACCGTGAAGTTCGTTTCTTTGGGAGAAAATGGCGTACGATTGGCATTCCTTTGGAAGGCATTGAAGCCATGATACCTTTAGAATGGAATAAGAAAGTGATGGTCGAAGCTTATGAGTAATACAAAAATCAAGCTTATCGGTGCGGGTGTAGGTGCTCTTTTGAAATCAAAAGAGATTCAGGACATCTTGAACAAAGAAGCAACGGTCATTAAAAAAAGATGTGGTCCTGGCTATGAACAAGATAGCCACGTTGGTAAGACAAGAGCCAATGCTATGATTTATCCAGCTACGCGAAAAGCGAAGAGGGATAATTTGAAAAATAACACTTTGTTGAAGGCGGTGCATTAGATGATTGAAATTATTATCAAGAAATATCTTGACGGTCATTTAGATGTACCGTCATTTTTTGAGTATGAAGCTGAAGCTCCCGATAGCTTTGTCATTATTCAAAAGACAGGTGGGAAGGAGCGAAATCATTCTGGTAGTGCGACCTTTGCTTTTCAAAGTTATGGCCCAACTATGCAGAAGGCTGCAGAGCTTAATGTGAAAGTGAAAAGTGCTGTGAAAGGATTGATTGAGTTAGATTCAATCTGTGGTGTCCACCTGAACAGTGATTACAATTTTACGGACACTGAAACCAAACAATATCGATATCAAGCCGTATTTGATATTAATTATTTTTAAAAGGAGAAATTAAATGGCTACAGAAGCAAATGTAACGACTGCAAAACCTAAAATCGGAGGTGCGGTTTATTCTGCACCTCTTGGAACAGCACTGCCAACTGATGCAACTACAAAATTAGATGATGCGTTTAAAGCACTAGGTTATATTTCAGAAGATGGTATGACCAATAGCAACTCCCCAGAATCAGAAAATATTAAGGCATGGGGTGGTGTCGTTGTAAGTTCAGTTCAAAAGGAAAAGACAGACACATTCAAATATATGCTGATTGAAGCGTTGAATGTGGAAGTTTTGAAGGAAGTTTATGGATCAGATAATGTATCTGGAGAATTGTCATCAGGAATTACCATTAAGGCAAATTCAAAAGAATTGCCACATCATTGCCTTGTAATCGAAACAGTTCTAAAAGGTGGTGTACTTAAACGTATTGTTATCCCTTCAGGAAAGGTAACTGCCATCGATGAAATCACTTATAACGATGGAAGTGTTCTTGGATATGGTACGACAGTCACTGCCTTTCCTAACTCTACTGATGACACACACTATGAATACATCAAAGGAGCTTAACCATGTCAAAACAAAATCGCAAAAAGAAAAATAAAGAAGCTGCGCCACAGATTAAAACAATCCGTGGGGTGACTTCGACCGGATTTTCTTTTGAAATCACAAAAGAGCGCTTGGAAAATTATGAGTTGCTCGAAGCAATCGCTGAAGTAGATACAAATCCGGCAGTTTTACCAAAAGTGGTCAAACTTATGCTTGGTGACAAATCAGAAGATTTGAAAAATCATGTGCGGACTGCGGATGGCATTGTTCCTTTGGATAAAATGGGAGAAGAAATTAGTGAGATTTTCACAAGTCAGAACCAGTTAAAAAAATAGCGCTCCTTGCTAGAATGATTCAAACAGATGAAGATGCTCTTATTTGTGATTTAGCTGAAACATATGGGGTTTTTGATTACAGACAGTTACCTGCTGACCAGGTAGCTGTTTTTGCTTTTGGTCTGAGAGATGATTCACGGATCAAACTAGCAATGACCAATAGCAAAGTTCCTTTTGAAACCTTTTTGCTTGCAGGCGTGCTTGATAGGCTTTCTGCTCTTGTTTGGTTTAAAACAACAGACGGTCAGAAAGGAATCAACAAACCATTAATGGTTGCAGAGGAACTAACAGGAAAAACTAAAGCTAAAGAAAGCAAGGAGATGATCTTTGATTCTGGTGAGGACTTTGAAGAATATCGTCAGAAAATTTTAGAAAAGATAGGAGGTGAGGATTAGTGGCTACAGAAATAGCACAGGCTTATGTACAATTGATACCATCAGCTAGAGGCATCACTGGTAAAATCCAATCAATCCTCAATCCTGAAGCGAGTGCAGCTGGACAAAGTGCTGGACAGTCATTGGGTTCTAGTCTTGTTGGTGTTATGACGAAAGTTATTGCAGCGGCAGGGATTGGTAAGGCATTGTCGGCAGCAATCAGTGAAGGTGCAGCGCTTCAGCAATCGCTCGGAGGTATTGAAACTCTTTTCAAAGGTTCTGCTGATAAGGTTAAGGGGTATGCTAATGAAGCCTACAAGACTACAGGTTTATCAGCTAATGCCTATATGGAAAATGTGACAGGCTTCTCAGCTAGTCTCTTGCAGTCTTTGGGCGGTGATACAAACAAAGCTGCTGAAACAGCAAACATGGCCATGATTGATATGTCAGATAATGCTAACAAGATGGGGACATCGATGGAAAGCATTCAGATGGCTTATCAAGGGTTTGCGAAGCAAAACTACACCATGTTGGATAACCTTAAGCTTGGTTACGGTGGTACAAAGCAAGAAATGCAACGTCTATTGGCTGATGCAGAGAAGTTGACTGGTGTCAAGTACGACATTAACAACCTTTCTGATGTTTATAGCGCCATTCATGCTATCCAGGAGAATTTAGACATCACTGGGACAACAGCTAAAGAGGCAGCATCTACTTTTAGCGGATCGTTTGAATCCATGAAAGCATCTGCACAGAATGTACTTGGAAAGTTAGCGCTAGGGGAGAATATTCTACCTTCTCTGCATGCTTTACTTAAAACAACATCTACCTTTCTCTTTGATAATTTTTTACCAATGGTTGGAAATATTTTTTCTGGCCTTGGCTTGGTTTTGACTGAAGGGATTAGTCAGATTGCTTCTCAGCTTTTTGGGGATGCTTTTGGAAGTGTAGTTTTTGATCAACTATCTCGTGTAACAGGAATCTTTGAGACCTTTTTTGACATGATTTTTGGGTCATTAAGTAAGCAGGATAACATTGATATTCTGAATACGATTGGTTTTAGTGAGGAAACTGCAACTCAAATTGTCAACATCGCAGATAATATTCGAGTTACTTTTGAGAATATTGGTTCTGCAATAGGTGATGTAATAGGGATTGTCGGCGATTTTGTTGGAGATCTTTTAGGAATTAAAGATGGTGAGCAAGGAATAAACCTTCTTGGAACAGCATTTGAATCCGTTACAAATTTTATTCGCAAAGCCTCTGAAAACTTTAGTAAATTCACTAAATGGCTAAAAGATTCACCTATTGCTTTAGATCTTCTAAAATCGGCAGTTGTCGGAATTACAAGTGCATGGGCTGGATACAAAGCAGTAATGACTGTAATAAAAGGAATAGAAGCAATCAGAAATGCGACATTATCCATCACGAATGGTCTTATGTTGGCTCAGTTCGTAAGAACAGGAGCACTCACTACCGCGGAGGCAGCGAATGCAGCTGCTACCATGGGGGCAAGTGGAGCATTTGGTATTTTCAATGCAGTATTAGCAGCAAACCCGATTGGCTTAATTGTAACTGCAGTGGCAGCATTGACTGCTGCTCTTGTATGGTTCTTCACACAAACAGAAACTGGTCAAAAGATTTGGTCCTCTTTTGTGGATTGGATCAAACAGGCTTGGCAGGGGATTGCTGATTTCTTTGTCGGTCTTTGGTCTGGTATCTCTGAAGGTGCTAGCACTTTGTGGGATGGAGTTGTTACAACATGGAATGCTTACGTTGAGTCTTTAAAGGCGATGTGGAATGCTGTTGTAACATTCTTTTCTGACTTATGGGAAACAATCAAGGAGGCCGCGTCTACGGCTTGGACATTGATTACTACAGCTGTCATGATGGTTGTTCAACCGTTCATTGACGGATTCATGAATATCTGGAACAACATTTCAGATGGTCTTACTCAAGTTTGGGAAGGAATTAAAATGATCTTTGAAGGCGCTTGGGAATTTATCAAATCGATTTTCTTGGGTGCTATTTTGATTATCATTGACCTAGTGACAGGAAACTTTGATCAATTAGGTGTAGATCTTTCTCTGATTTGGGAAGGAATCAAAAATGGAATCTCTCTGATTTGGGAGGGTATTAAGACATACTTTTCTGGAGTTGTGGATGTTATCGTTGGATACGCTACTGGTGTTTTTGAGAACTTCTCTAATGTTCTTAGTACAATTTGGGAATTTATCAAAACGGCTGCGTCTATGGCCTGGGAGTGGATAAAATCTACAGTATCGAATCTAATTACTGGATTGATTCAAGGTGCTCAAAACTTATGGAATAACTTTGTAAGTTTCTTATCCAGTCTCTGGGAAAACATCAAATCAACAGCGAGCGCAGCATGGGCCGGACTAAAATCACTTGTACTTGGTTTCATCAATGGGCTTGTCAGCGGTGCTCAGACTGCATGGAATAACATGAAACAAGCTGTTAGTGATCTGGTAACCAAAATTACTAATATCTTTAATGGAATTAAAAATATTAACCTTTGGGAAGCTGGTAAGGCAATTCTTAATGGGTTCTTAGGTGGTTTGAAATCTGCCTGGGAAGGCGTTACTAATTTTGTTGGTGGAATTGCAAACTGGATTCGTGACCACAAAGGACCGATTGAATATGACAGTAAACTCTTGATTCCTGCAGGTAATGCAATCATGCAAGGTTTAGACCAAGGACTACAAGAACGGTTTAAGGGCGTCAAAGAAACAGTTGGTGGAATGGCTGGAGAAATCTCTGATGTATTTTCAGGGGATGACCTGAATCTAAACTCAACTGCCTCTGTCACGAAAAATCTTGAGGCTCGTTTGGCTATGCCTTCAGCTCAGCTTGAAGTGCAAGAGAGTAAAACAGTGTCTGAGATAGCGATTATGAGGTCAAGTTTGGAATCAATCCTTACAGCTATCTTTGAAAAATCGTCAGACATCTATCTAGACAATGAGAAAATCTCATTAAATACTTATGAACAACATGGTTCAATTTTAGCAAGGGAGGGAATCTAATGGATTATATGATCATTAATGGCTTTAATACATCGACCCTTCCAGGCTGTATCGTGACCGATTTTGGAGAAGTTGAGGCTGCCAAACCGAAAGGAGAGGTGGCCGAGCTTCATGGTGTGAATGGAAGTTATCGAGTATTAGATGGTTCTTATGATAGCTATGACAGAACTTTTACAATTCACGTTACAAAGATGATTGATATCTCGATTATCCTGGATAAATTTCAATCGAATGACAATGAGTTGGAATTTAGCTATCATCCTGAATCTATTTTTTATGCTCATTTTTTAACGGCTAGTTACAAACCTTTTGGTAATCATGCATGGCAATTGAAAATCAAGCTAAACATGCAGCCTTTTCGATATCAAAAAACGGTTAATCCTGAATCTTATAATGGACCAGGAACAATTAACAATCCAGGAACAATTTACTCTGAGCCCATCATTGAAGTTCAGGGAGATGGAGATGTTTCGATTACTATCGGCAGAGAAACAATGTATCTCAATGTAAAAACGAAAGCTACAATTGATTGTAGACAAGGTAAGCAAAATATCTACAATGCTAGTGGGGCGGTTCAGAACACTCTCAGAAAGCGTGGTGGGTTCTTTGAAATCCCAACAGGAAGAAGTGGGGTTACATTTACTGGAAATGTTCTTAGATTGATAATTCGGCCAAATTGGAGGTACAAAATTTGATTTATTTAACAAATGGGAATACTCCTCTAAATGCTGCTTATGCAGACAAGATTTCTCAAGAAGCAAATAGTACCTATCAACTGACTTTTCGCTTTCCGACCTCAGATGCTTTGTGGGAGAAGTTGAAAGAAGAAGCTTTCCTAAAAGCCGATGACCTACATGGCGAACAAGATTTCGTTATTTTCGAGGTTCAAAAGAAACATGGCTATATCCAAGTCTATGCGAATCAATCCTTTACACTGTTGAACAACTATGTCATCAATCCGATTTCTTTAGATAGAGCGACTGGTTCAACTGCTTTGAGTCGTTTTGCTGGAAGTATCACTCGTGAGAATCCGTTCTCATTCTTTTCCGACATCGACGAACGTCACACGTTCAATACTGATAGTGTCAACGCGATGGTCGCTTTTACAAAAGATAAGCACTCTATCCTTGGTCAGTGGGGTGGCGATCTTGTACGTCATGGATACCAGGTTCAACTTTTGAAAAATGGTGGTTCAGAAAATGAATCGCTATTTATGTACAAAAAGAACTTATCTAGCTATCAACAAAAGACATCAACTAAGTCTTTGAAGACTCGAATTACCTTCAACACTACCGTCAAAGGTGAGGGAGAAAAGGCACCTGATCGTAAGTTTTCTGTTGTGGTAGATAGTCCGCTTATTAACAAGTACAGTCAAATCTACGAAGATGTGATTGAGGTTAATGACCAGGACGTAAAAGATGAAGCTGGACTTCGTAAATACGGTGAGCAGTATTTCAGAACAACACTCTGCGACATGCTTGAAGACAGTTTAGAAATTCAAGTCGAAGGAAAGAGTGATGTTCCTGTTCAAATTTTTGATGTTGTTAGTCTGTTTCATGATCGATTCAAGATGGACGTTCGTAAGAAAATCACGAAGTATACTTATTCACCGATGGCTAAGAAGCTACTATCTATTGGATTTGGAAAATTTAAGTCAGGTTTGTCCAATATGCTTTCTAACGCTGTTAATGATGCGATTAAGAATGAAACTCAGCACTTGCAAGGGCAATTCGCTACACAATTAGCGAAAGAAATCAAGAATGCTGACCTTGCTTTTGAAAATCAAAAAGAAGAATTAATTAATCAATTTACAGATGAAGTGAATGCCATCAAAGCCAAAGCAGAGGAAAATAAGCGTGCTCTATCAGATGAAATCGACAATCGATTCTCAGGTTTCGATAGCAGCATGAATGAGAAGCTTGAAGACCAGCGAACCAAAATCGAAGAGATTCGCGCTATCGGTTCAACAGTTACTCGAACTGCTGAAGAAGCTTTGGAAGAAGCTAGAAACGCTCTTGAATCTGCTAGTGCTTCCAAAGGTTTGTCTGATTCCAACTTTACTAAAATCGAGCAAATCACAGACAGAATCAGAACACTTGTGACTAAGCAAGAAGTTGACCCTCTGACAGATAGGTTGAGGATTGCTGAGAACAGAATCGATGTTCAAGCTGACCAGATTATCGAGAAATTATCTCGTACTGATTTTGACAGATTGGCCAATGATAGAGGTTTTCAAAATGCGACTCAAGTGCAGAACATAGTCAGGAATTCTGTTGATGGATTTCAAAGGACTATCTCAAGAATCGAAACCAAACTGAGAGATGTTATCCGTAATGATAACCTCTTGCAGAATTCGTCTATCATCCCTTCTGGAAATGGGTTAGAAGGCACTTGGGAATTAAGTGTTTCTGGTGGTAACGGTAGAACCGAGGTTATTGATTTAAGAGATGCCCCGCATATCGCTATCAAAAAAGGTATTCGTATTGTAGGAAATACAAACGGCGGAAATAAAGACATTGCTCAAAGGTTAAATTTAACTATTGGCGAGAAATACACAATGTCCTGTTGGGCAAGGGTTTCATCGACAAGTACAAGTCAAAACGTCAATTTTTTAATACGCTCTTGGACCACAAACGAAACTAATCGTAGATTATTCAAAACTATCTCGAACAAAGATTGGGTACGATACCAATTTACGTTTACTGCAGATGCTACATTTAACAGTATCCAATTTGGTCAAAATGGTAATGGAAGCCTTGAAATTTGCGGTATGAAGCTTGAGCATTCTGACCGCATGACAGACTACGATGTTAACTCTTCTGAAATCGTGAGTGTAATAGAGTTCAATGATGTACGAGATACCGTATCATCACACACTCAAACCTTGCAACGACAAGACCAAGCGATTTCTCAAGTTATTCAGACTGCTGATGGTCTAGTTAGTCGTGTATCTAATTTCTTGGATGACTTTAACTTGGTATATGATCCAACGAATTTCAGCAAATGGGTCAAAAAACAAGCAGATGCGAATGTTATCGAAGTTCAAGCTGGCACCAAATTGCTACGGATTACGAATACTGGTAAGACCAATGCAGTCTACCACGGTTTCGCACTACCACTTAATACCTCAACCTTTACCAAAGGTGAAAAGCTCAGCTATCGCATGGAAGTGTGGGTGGATGTCTTGCCAGATGCACCGCTTGGAATCGAGCTATGGGCTTCTGACGGTGGACTTGCATCCGATAGTGTTACTCTTACGAAAACTGGAATTCAAATCATTACAGGCACGATGACCGTCCAGAAATCATCGACAAAATCAAGAGAATTTCCTCTTGAAATTTGGTTGATGAAGAACGGACAAGTCGCAATCGGTCAAGTATCTCTCATCCGTGGCGATAAACCGCCTAAGAAATTCAGCGACAATACATCCACACAGGATGTTGTCACGCAGACTCAGGTATCACTGCTACGCGATTCCTACGCTGTCCAAACATTGACTAACGCTGGGGCAATCGCTTCACAAATCAATCTGAATAGCAATAACATTCTGATTGAAGCTGCTAAAATCCGTTTAAAAGGTAGAACACTTCTAGATGAAATCACAGCTATCGATGGTTACTTTAAGCGTCTTTTTGTCGGTGATGCTAGAATAGGAACTTTGAATACTGACATTATTCGTTCAAATTCGATTGCAGCAGACAAGTTGATATTTGATACTGCTCTAGCCAAGAAGCTTGTAGCTAGTGATGTATTCACTGATACGCTTGCTGCTAAAACAGCCTTTATCAACAAGCTACGCTCAGTAGTAGTATCTGCTACTTTGCTTGAAGGGTACAAGGGTAAGATCGGTGGATTCCAAATCGGAACACACGATAAAGACCCAACTGTTTTCTGGTTGACTGGAAGCAATAGCTTCAGAGTCGGTATGTCTGACGGTGGATGGAAAACAGGACAAACTGCTCTCTGGGTGAACTGGGGGAATAACTGGGGGACACCAGGAAATTATGCGTGGTTCGTGAAAAATACTGGTGAAATGCATTGTTACAACACCGCAAGATTCTGGAACACACCTGTTGTTAACGGTGACCTTCGAGTAACAGGTAAAATCTTTTACGACAATAGAGCTTCAGGTGGTAAGTATGGTTTTTGGATGAACTCAACTAGATATACAGATATTGAAGCTAGTAACGGATATCTATATCTTTATCTAGAAAATAGGTCGTATGACTGGATTACTTTGAATAAGGACTTGTCAGACCGTAGATACAAGACAAATATCAAAGACAGTCAAGTATCTGGACTGGATGTCATCGAAAAACTTAAAACATACTCTTATCGCAAAGAATACGATGGCAAAGTTGAAGATATTTCATGCGGTATCATGGCTCAAGATGTCCAAGAAGTCGCACCAGAAGCATTCTATGAAAATCCAGACGGTGCTTATTCGTACAAGGTATTTGAATTAGTGCCTTATTTAATTAAGGCTATTCAGGAATTAAATCAAAAAGTTGAAAGGTTAGAAAAAACAACATGAACGAACAAATTGACCAACAAATTGACCAACTGGTCATTGAAGAACTTGGAAATGATGTGGCTGCTCTTTCTCACAAGGCGGCAACATACAAAGCATTGTGTCGCATTGCAGAAGCAGAACTGCAACAGCTCAAAAACATTATCAATTCAGACGAAGAATTGAAAGCTAAATTTGAAGAAGTGAAATTGAAAGGACAAAATTAATGGAAGTAAATAACTATTCATTGGCTACTAAGCCATACACTCGTGGATCAGGAAATCAAATCACTACAGTAGTTGAAATTCGATTACAGGATGGAAATCGTTACAGTACCAATCAGCGTGAGCTGGTCGGAGACCGCACTCAAGACAAGGAAGAAACACTTATTCAAGCGGTTCTTGATATTCTTAAATCTGAATTGGATCCTGGAGCAGCAATCGTCCAAGCTCAATCTAAAATCGAGCAAGCTGAACAGAAGCTTACTCAAACAGAAACCAAGCAGAATCAACTGCTTGAAATCACTGAGAGAATCAACAAAGTAGTTCGTGTTATGGCTCAAGATTCAATTATGGGTGAAAAAATTGCTTATGGTACGACCTACAAAGAACTTGTAGAACTCTTCCCACTTGTAAAAACTGGTGAGAGCTATGCACCTGGTTCTATGTTTGCAATCGAAGATCCAGAGCATGTTGAATTGAATGGCGAAGGAAAGCGCATTTTGGTTCAAACCAACCAACAATTCATCTACCAGGGCGAATCACTCAAACAGCTTGAAGGTTCGCCATCCCAAAATGGAATTCTAGCCATTTGGAAATGGGATGCTCCTAAACCAGAAAAACAATCTAGCGAGCTAGACACTCAACCTGTTCAATAGGATTACTACACTAAAAAGGGGGTGATTCAATTGGATTGGTCAGTATTTATGGAACGTATCACTACGATTCTTGTAGTGATGATTCCAAGTTATTTTTCTTACAGAAGCACTCAAACTTCAAAAGAAGCTGATAAGCGTTTGAGCGATCTATCTGATAAAATCGTGGATCTCGAGAAATCAGTTCATGCAGTTGAGGAAATCGGTAAGGATAACAATAAAAATCTGTCAATGATTGGCAAAGGATTGCAACGAATCCAACGGTTTCGATTGCAGGAAAACTTAAAAAAAGCTATTAAACGAGGGGAAACGAATCAACACGAAATTGAAGAACTCTCTAAGCTTTATGAGAGCTATGTTGAACTTGGTGGAAATGGAGCAGTTAAGGTACTGTTCGAGAAGTTTCTTGAACTAGAAATTAAAGAGGAAAATTAAAATGGATCAAATCAATGAAATCATCATCAATGCAGCAATTAGTATTCTAGTCATTTTGACTGGAATCGCAGTCAAAGCAATCAAGGAATACTTGATTAAAAAAGGCGGTGAACAATCCGTCAAGATTGTCGAAATCTTGGCCAAGAATGCCGTCAATGCAGTTGAACAGGTATCTGCTGAGACTGGATATAAGGGTGAAGAAAAGCTAGAACAAGCTCGAATCAAAATCCGTGCTGAACTTAATAAATATAATATCGGTATGACTAACAAAGATCTAGACACATTCGTTGAATCTGCTGTGAAACAGATGAATGATGCCTGGACTGAAAAATAAATCAAGAGAACCTTTTTAGGTTCTCTTTTTAATATTTAAAGAAAGGAGCATGACTTGAAGAAAACCATCGAAAAAAAGCTTGAAATCACACCAAACGATCGAGATGTAGATAGGCTTTATCAAGAATTCTTCAGCATGGATAAGAACATCGCTGGATTCAAATTCACTCTTGACAATCTAACTGCCAACAAAGTCATCTGCTTGTTCTATTTTAAGCGTTCAAAACGATACTCAACTGTCGAAGCAACAATTGAAGATAATACCTTTACTGTGAAATTCGACGCATCGTTGATCACAATGGACGAGCCTGTGGTAGGATACATCTACTTTGAAGAAGTGGAAAAATCTGCTGACGTGTATAGCTTCCAGTTCAATGTTCGAGTTAGTGAACTTGATAAGTCTAAGAATGCGCCTGTAATCGAGCAGAAGACAGGTCGCATCGTAGACATTGATAGCATTGTTACCAGAACAGAATTAGAAGAAATTCTCAAGACGGTTCATGTTGGAAGTGCTGCTTATGATGATTCTGAAATCGTACGTCGATTGGCAGCGTTAGAAGCTAAGCCTGGAATCGATACGAGCAAGTTCGCTACTAAGGAAGAACTAGCAAGCAAAGTTGAACGTAGCGAAATCAGCCATATTTCAGCCGATATTGAACTTTTGAAGGCGAAGCCAGACAATAACACTATCTATGATGATAGCGACCTAAAACAGCGAATTTCTGCCTTAGAGAGTAAACCTGATAAGGATACAATCTACAACGATTCAGAAATCAAGAACCGATTAGAAAACTTGGAAAACAAACCAAGTGTTGATACTAGCAGCTTAGTCACCAAGCAAGAATTGGAATCTAAAGGTTATCTGTCACAGCATCAAAGCTTAGATGGGTACGCTAAGAAATCTGAAATTCCTCAACCTTATAATGACACAGAAATCAAGCAGAGACTTGCTACTGTTGAACAGAAAGGGCAGGATTATGCTACAAAGGAGCAACTTGCTTCAATTCCTAAAATCCCTCAAAAATTAAGCCTTGAAGGAAGCACCTTAATCTTGTCAGACGGTGGAGGAAATGTCACTCTGCCAACTTCGACAGGACCAAACAACCAGGTAAATCAATATGAGATTCACGGAACTGGCATGCCTAATGGAAGGGTGTCCGCTCCGGTGGGTACAACCTATGTGGACACAGTAGCCACAAATGGAGCCCTTAAGTGGATTAAACGTTCAGGAACTGGCTCTCAAGGCTGGGAAGTGCTGACTGGTGACACAGGCTGGAGAACCTTAAACATCCAATCAAAACTAGGGGCTTCATTCCTCAAAATCCGAAGAAAAAACGATACTGTAATGTATCAGTTTGGAGGATTGTCATGGGGATGGTTCGGAGTGGTTCGTAGAGGTGGCCCTGGCTACGTCTTGCAACCGTCAGACCGTGAGCGAAATTGCTACATTATCGGTCAAAATGCAGTACCTCAAGGGTTTAGAACGGAATTTTCTTTAATCGGAGAAATCTATAGTGATAAAGGTAAAAGGTATGGTACCTGGTACTTGGGCGGTAATAGCGACAGCAATCATCTCAGATTCCAGTTTGATGACCCTGTGCCAACCAATGCTGACATCGGAGATATCCGAGTTAGCGCTATTTCATATTTGACTAGTGACCCATGGCCGACTAGTCTACCGTAAGAAAGGAAAAATAAATGGATATTGATAAAAGCAGATTAAGAACAGACTTACCACAGGTTGGGGAACAACCTTACAGACAGATCCATGCTCACTCAACTGGTAACCCAAACTCAACAGCTCAAAATGAAGCAGACTACCACATGCGCCGCCCTGTTGATTCAGGTTTTTTCTCACATGTCGTCGGTAACGGCCGTGTGATGCAGACCTGGTACACTGATATGGGAGCCTATGACGTAGGCGGGGGTTGGAACGTTGAAGGATACGGACAAGTAGAATTGATTGAGAGCCATTCAACTAAGGAAGAGTTCATGCGCGATTACAAGCTCTATGTTGAGCTTTTGCGCAACCTTGCTGATGAAGCAGGGATTCCGAAAACGCTGGATTCTGACAGCCTAGCAGGAATCAAGACACATCAGTATTGCACATACAATCAGCCACGAAATGCGAGCGACCATGTGGATCCATATCCTTATCTGGCAAAATGGGGAATCAGTCGTGAGCAATTCAAGAAAGACATTGAAGGTGGTCTTTCTGAAGCTGGATGGCGCCAAAATGCTTCTGGCTGGTGGTGGGAGGAGTCAGACGGCTCTTATCCTACAAAAACATGGAAGCAAATCAAGGGAGAGTGGTTCTACTTCAATGAACGTGGATATTGTCTAATCAATCGTTGGTTTAATGATGGTAAAGATTGGTTCTATCTTGATAAACGTGGCGCAATGGTTACAGGCTGGATGTTCCTTAACCATCGCTGGTATTTCTTCAAGTCAGATGGTCGTATGGCTACTGGCTGGGTTAAATATCGTGAAACCTGGTATTTCATGGAAGAAAAAGACGGCTACATGCTATCCAAACAATTCGTCAAATCAGGTGACGGCTGGTACTATTTGAAAGCTAACGGTGAACTTCACACAGATCCAGCATTCAAAACCGAACCAGATGGTCTTGTGACCGTCGTTGACAAACCAAAAGAAGAAAAATAAAAACAGAAAGAAATTCAAAATTTAATTACACTTGACCGCTGGCATTCGCTAGCGGTTTTTTTGTTTGCTCTGACAGAAAATATGGTATAACATAGGTAGATAATCGAATATCTACCACTTTCAAAAAAAGCACTAGCGCTCACTAGTGTTTTTTGTTTACCCTGAAAGCTTGGATTTAAAATCCAAGCTCTAAAAAATATCCTCGCCCCAAACTCGCCCCAAATAATTTTTAAAGTTATCCTTTTTTATCCTAAAAGAAAAACAAAAAAGCCCGTAAAATCGGGCTTTCTTTTCGGATAAATTCCTATAAAATAGTATAAAAAAGGCGGTAGACGGATTTGAACCGACGATCAAGCTTTTGCAGAGCCGTGCCTTACCACTTGGCTATACCGCCTTAACTTTTATTATTATACCTTGAAAATTCCTTTCCGTCAACAGTTTTCTTTTCTGAAAACATAAGATTCAGATGTTTAAAAAACATGCGACAAAATATTCTGAAAATTCGTTTACTTTTTAAAAAAACTGTGGTATAATCTTCAATATCCACAATTTAAAACGAGGAGTTTAAAAATATGAAAAAAAGTCGGATTCTTGCGGTAGCGGGTGTTGCGCTACTTGCTACAGGCGTTCTTGCAGCTTGCGGTTCTTCAAAATCATCAAATGCTGAAGCACCAAAGGCTTATGGCTATACTTATACTGCTGACCCAGAAACATTGGACTACCTAATTTCTGGTAAACAAAGTACAAAAGTTGCTACTTCAAATGGTATCGATGGTCTCTTTACAAATGACCAATATGGAAATCTAACTCCTGCAGTCGCTGAAGACTGGTCAGTATCTCAAGATGGATTGACATATACATACAAGATTCGTAAAGGTGTAAAATGGTTCACATCTGATGGTGAAGAATATGCAGAAGTAACTGCAAATGACTTTGTTACAGGTTTGAAACACGCAGCCGACAATAAATCAGCTGCTCTTTACCTAGCACAAAATTCTGTAAAGGGATTGGCTGACTATTTATCAGGGACTAATACAGACTTTTCTGCAGTAGGTATTAAAGCTGTTGATGATTACACTCTTCAATATACATTGAACCAACCTGAACCATACTGGAACTCTAAATTATCTTATGGAATCTTCTGGCCTTTGAATGCAGAGTTTGAAAAATCAAAAGGTAAAGACTTTGGTAAGGCAACAGATCCAACATCATTGCTTTACAATGGTCCATTCTTGCTTAAGGGATTGACAGCTAAGTCTTCTATCGAATTTGCAAAGAATGATCAGTATTGGGATAAAGACAATGTTCACATCGATACTGTAACACTTTCTTACTATGATGGTTCAGACCAAGAGTCACTTGAGCGTAACTTTACAAATGGTGCATATAGTTATGCACGTCTCTTCCCTACTAGCTCAAACTATTCTAAAGTAGCAGAAACATATAAAGATAATATCTACTATACCCCACAGGGAGCTGGTATTGCTGGTTTAGGTGTTAACATTGACCGTCAAAGTTATAAATATACATCAAAAACAACTGATGAAGAAAAGACTTCTACTAAAAAAGCTCTTCTTAACAAAGACTTCCGTCAAGCTTTGAACTTTGCTTTTGACCGTACTGCTTATTCAGCTCAGCTAAATGGTAAAGATGGAGCAGCACTTGCTGTTCGTAACCTCTTTGTCAAACCTGACTTTGTTTCTGCTGGAGATAAGACATTTGGTGACTTGGTTACTGAGAAGGTTGTTTCTTATGGTGATGAATGGAAAGACGTAAACTTTGCGGATGCTCAAGATGGTCTATACAATGCTGATAAAGCTAAAGCAGAACTAGCTAAAGCTAAAAAAGCACTTGAAGCAGATGGTGTAAAATTCCCAATCCACTTGGATATTCCAGTTGACCAAACATCTAAAAACTATATCGCTCGTATCCAATCATTTAAACAATCTGTTGAGACGGCTTTGGGTACAGATAATGTAGTTATCGATATTCAACAAATCACTACAGATGAATTACAAAATGCTACATACTACGCAGCTAGTGCGGCAGCAGAAGATTGGGACCTTTCAGGTGCTGTTGGATGGAATCCAGACTATGATGATCCATCAACATACCTTGACATCTTGAAAACAACTAATAGTGAAACAACTAAGTCCTACATGGGCTATGATAATCCATCAAACCCAGCGGTTGCTCAAGTTGGTTTGAATGATTATGACAAATTAGTTGATGATGCAGCTAGTGAAACAACCGATCTTAATAAACGTTATGAGAAATATGCAGCAGCTCAAGCTTGGTTGACAGATAGCTCACTCTTCCTTCCAGCTATGTCTTCTTCAGGAGCAGCACCAATCATTTCTCGCGTAGTACCATTCTCAGCATCTTATACTCAATCTGGTGATAAAGGTTCAGATGTTTACTTCAAATATCTTAAATTGCAAGCGAACACTGTAACTGCTAAAGAGTACAAAGAAGCTCGTGAAAAATGGCTCAAAGAAAAAGCTGAATCAAACGAGAAAGCTCAAAAAGAATTAGCGAGCCACGTGAAATAAATAATGCTCATCAGAACTTTCTCTCCAAAAGGAGAAGGTTCTTTTGGGATTTTAAAGGAAATAATATGAAAAAATATGTTTTTATGCGTATCTTGCGGTCGTTAGTTTCTATCTTTTTAGTAACGACCTTGATTTACACAATCATCTATACGATGGTTCCACGGAAGTTGATCTTCAAACAAGATACTAACTACAATAAAATTGCAACTACAGCTGATAAACGCGATAACTATGAAAATACCGTTTATGAGCGTATGGGTTATATCGAATATTACGATACAAAAGAGTTGCAGGAAAAAGCTAGTAGCATTGACCCTTCTGTTACAGTAGATGCAAATGATACAAATAAAGCTATCTATGAAAAATACATCCAACAACTTGGGAACGGTTGGACTTTAGGTCAGTTCACAGAGAGCGGTCAATTCTATGCGACTCGTGAAATCCCTATTTTCGAGCGTGTGTTCAAATTCTATGCAAACTTGCTTGATATTGACCATACAAACAAGATTCAAGACCCAGAAAATCCTAATTTAGAGCGTTATTTGCGATTTGAAAATGATCCAGCGATTGGATGGTCTTTGGTAGGTTCAGGGACTAAACATAAATACCTCTTGTACTTTAACAGTCAATTCCCGTTTGTTCATCAAAACTTTGTGAACTTGAACTTAGGAGATTCTTACCCAACTTATGCCAATACTCCTGTGCTTCAAGTTATCACACAAGGGCAAGGACAAACGAAGACTTCTGAAGTTCAATTCCCAACTGGTAAGAAAATGTCATCAGTCAATATCTACTCAAGAACATATAAATCTCCAAGTCAAGCTGATGCGCGTGAAGTAGCGAACTACGGTAAAGGTGATCCATATACAGCTACTGAAAGCAACTATCAGTATCCATCTATGATTACCAGTTCTGCTATTGCTGGTTTGATTGGCCTTGCAATTTCGTACGCGATTGCGGTTCCACTTGGTTCTGCAATGGCTCGTTACAAGAATACTTGGATTGATAGTTTCTCTACAGGAGCTTTAACATTCTTACTTGCTCTTCCAACTATCGCTCTTGTCTATATCATTCGTTTGATTGGTTCTTCAATTGGACTCCCTGATTCATTCCCTATCTTGGGTGCTGGAGACTGGCGTTCATATGTACTACCTGCAGTTATTCTTGGTTTACTTGGTGCTCCTGGTTTGGCTATCTGGATTCGTCGTTACATGATTGACTTACAATCACAAGACTTTGTTCGTTTTGCACGTGCAAAAGGTCTTTCTGAGAAAGAAATTTCAAACAAACACATCTTTAAAAATGCTATGGTACCGCTCGTTTCAGGTATTCCAGGTTCTATTATCGGTGTTATTGGTGGAGCTACTCTTACTGAAACAGTCTTCGCCTTCCCAGGTATGGGTAAAATGTTGATTGACTCTGTAAAAGCGTCAAATAATAACATGGTTGTTGGTCTAGTTTTCATCTTTACTTGCGTCTCAATCTTCTCTTACTTAATTGGGGATATTTGGATGACAATTATTGACCCACGTATTAAGTTGACAGAGAAAGGAGGCAAATAATGTCTACAATTAGTAATGATAAATTTCAGTTTGTAAAACGCGATGACTTTGCCTCTGAAGCAATTGATGCTCCTGCCTACTCATATTGGGGTTCTGTTTTTAGACAATTTTTGAAAAAGAAATCAACCATCATCATGCTTGGTATTTTGATTTCAATCGTTTTGATGAGTTTCATCTACCCAATGTTTTCTGATTTCGACTTCAATGATGTAAGTAAGGTAAATGATTTTAGCGCTCGCTACATTAAACCAAATGCGGAACATTGGTTCGGTACAGATAGTAATGGTAAGTCTCTTTTTGATGGTGTCTGGTTTGGAGCCCGTAACTCTATCTTGATTTCCGTTATTGCGACCTTTATCAATATTGTAATTGGTGTTATTGTCGGCGGTATCTGGGGTATTTCAAAATCAGTTGACCGCGTCATGATGGAAGTTTATAACGTTATTTCCAACATCCCACACTTATTGATTGTTATCGTCCTAACATACTCAATCGGAGCAGGTTTCTGGAATTTGATTTTTGCCATGAGTGTAACGACTTGGATTGGGATTGCCTACTCAATTCGTATCCAAATCATGCGTTACCGTGACTTAGAGTACAACCTTGCTTCACGCACACTCGGAACTCCAACATACAAAATTGTCATTAAAAATATCATGCCACAATTGGTATCTGTTATTGTTACGACTACATCACAAATGCTTCCAGCATTTATCTCCTATGAAGCCTTTCTGTCATTCTTTGGACTTGGATTGCCTATTACAGTACCAAGTTTAGGTCGATTGATTTCAGATTATTCACAGAACGTAACAACAAATGCATACCTCTTCTGGATTCCATTGACAACTTTGGTCTTGGTATCCTTGTCACTTTTCGTAGTTGGTCAAAACCTAGCGGATGCTAGTGATCCACGTACACATAGATAGGAGTAGACATGACAAAAGAAAAAAATGTAATTTTGACTGCTCAAGATATTGTCGTGGAATTTGATGTTCGTGACAAAATTTTGACAGCTATTCGTGGAGTATCTCTGGAGTTGATTGAGGGCGAAGTGCTTGCACTCGTTGGAGAATCTGGTTCAGGGAAATCTGTTTTAACAAAAACTTTTACAGGAATGTTGGAAGATAATGGTCGTATTGCGAACGGTAGTATTCTTTACCGTGACCAAGATTTGACTGAATTTTCTTCTCATAAAGATTGGGAGCAAATTCGTGGTGCGAAGATTGCAACGATCTTCCAGGACCCGATGACCAGTCTTGACCCAATCAAAACAATCGGAAGTCAAATCACAGAAGTTATTGTTAAACACCAAGGGAAAACGGCTCAAGAAGCAAAAGACTTGGCGATTGACTATATGAATAAGGTTGGTATCCCTGACGCTGAGAGACGTTTTAATGAATATCCATTCCAGTATTCTGGAGGAATGCGTCAACGTATTGTTATTGCGATTGCCCTTGCGTGTCGTCCAGATGTCTTGATTTGTGATGAACCAACAACAGCCCTTGATGTGACCATCCAAGCTCAGATTATTGACTTGTTGAAAACACTTCAACAAGAATACCACTTTACAACTATCTTTATCACACACGACCTTGGTGTTGTAGCAAGTATTGCTGATAAAGTTGCAGTTATGTATGCTGGTGAAATCGTTGAGTATGGTACAGTTGAAGAAATCTTCTACGATCCACGTCACCCATACACATGGAGCCTCTTATCAAGTTTGCCACAGCTGGCTGACGATAAAGGAGAATTGTATTCAATTCCGGGAACACCTCCATCACTGTATACTGAATTGAAGGGAGATGCTTTTGCTCTTCGTTCAGATTATGCGATGAAGATTGATTTCGAAGAAAAAGCTCCTCAGTTTGCAGTATCTGATACTCACTGGGCTAAAACATGGTTGCTTGATGAACAAGCTCCAAAAGTTGCAAAACCAGCAGTAATTGCAGATTTACACGATAAGATTCGTGAAAAGATGGGCTTTGCTCATCTTGAGGACTAGGAGGAAGGAAATGTCTGAAAAATTAGTAGAAGTTAAAGACTTAGAGATTTCCTTCGGTGAAGGAAGCAAAAAGTTTGTAGCCGTTAAAAATGCAAACTTCTTTATCAACAAAGGTGAAACATTCTCTCTCGTTGGAGAATCTGGTAGTGGTAAGACAACAATTGGTCGTGCCATTATCGGCCTTAATGATACCAGCAAAGGGGATATCATCTTTGATGGACAAAAAATCAATGGTAAAAAATCACGTGAACAAGCAGCGGAATTAATCCGTCGCATTCAAATGATTTTCCAAGACCCAGCCGCAAGTTTGAATGAACGTGCAACAGTTGACTATATCATCTCTGAAGGTCTTTACAACCACCATTTATTTAAAGACGAAGAAGAAAGAAAAGAAAAAGTTCAAAACATCATTCGTGAAGTAGGACTTTTGGCTGAACACTTGACACGTTACCCTCATGAGTTCTCAGGTGGACAACGTCAACGTATCGGGATTGCTCGTGCCTTGGTTATGCAACCTGACTTCGTGATCGCGGATGAGCCAATTTCAGCCTTGGACGTTTCAGTGCGTGCCCAAGTTTTGAACTTGCTCAAGAAATTCCAAAAGGAATTGGGCTTGACTTATCTCTTTATCGCTCACGATTTGTCAGTAGTTCGTTTCATCTCTGATCGTATCGCGGTAATTTATAAGGGTGTCATTGTTGAAGTGGCTGAAACTGAAGAATTGTTTAACAATCCAGTTCATCCATACACACAAGCACTGCTTTCAGCTGTACCAATCCCAGATCCAATCTTGGAACGTAAAAAAGTTTTGAAAGTCTATGATCCAGATCAACATGACTACGAAACTGATAAACCTTCAATGGTAGAAATTCGTCCAGGTCATTTTGTTTGGGCTAACCAAGCAGAATTGGAACGCTATAAAAAAGAAATGAAGTAATCAATAAAGTTTCATCATCTTGCTAGGACTATTCTAGAAAGGTTATGAAACTTTTTTATTTTACAGATAAAGGCTTGATTATCTAGAAAAATTTGATATACTGAATACAATAAAAACAGAAATGTATCAGTGGAACAAACCAAAGGAGCATCACATGGACCACCAACCAAATTTTTTTACGACAATGGCTAGAACGATTGGAACATGCCTCTGGGTAAAAGGAATGGAAGTACTGACTGAGAAGAAGGAATCTGAGCCAAAAGCCTTAGAGATTGCTAAATTTCTTGCGGCTTATAAAATGATATCTGCTCTGCCTTGGATTGCGGGACTTCCTAGAAAGGAAGATAAAAAATGAAATTTATTTGGGATATTTTATTTTATATCCTAGTCAAGCCACTGATTACGATTGTAGAATTCATTTGGTATCACATTTGTTTATTTTTTTATGAATTCCTTTTAAATTTGTTATATTCGATTTTTAACTGGATTTATAACTGGCTTTTTAGTTTATTTTAAAAGACTCTGAAAGAAATCAAAAGGATGAGTAATTTACTCATCCTTTTTCTATTTATCTAAATCTTTATAGATTTATTGGGATCACCCTTTTTTACCTTTTAGCAAGAAGGCAGAAGTTAAAGCTAGACTAAGACTTGCCATGAAAAGGAGTGGGCTGGACTCTTCTCCAGTGGCAGGAAGCTGTTTGTCATTTGTAGAATTTTCACCATTGAGCTGGTTTTTATTTGCTAATGGACTAGCTTCTTCGATTTGACTTGAGCTTGGTTGTTGGACTTCTGTTTCAGTCTTGTAGACGATAGCATAAGTAGTCAAATCAATGGTGAGAAACTCAAGCATGCCATCACGAATCTCGAAATCTTGTGCTTTCATGTCTTTTTCTGAACTGAAGCGATAGAATTCTTGGACTGTGCCAGAAATTGGTAATCGAACGAGGACAGCACCTTTTGCTTGGATTAGTTGACCATTCTCATTCTTGAGTTGAATCGCGTAGGCATCATATCTCTTGCCCAAGAGTTCTTGCTTCCCTACTTTCTGGATTTCAAGATAGCTTGCTTCAGCTAACTCATTTTCTCCGCTGATGACTTTAACTCCTGTAGCCTGGTCTTTTAAGGCTTTGAGTTTAAACTCAGGAAGAGAAATGCTTGGAGCCGCCTGGTCGCTCGCAGTACCGATAGGTCCAGTGTACTCAGGGACATCCACAATAGGAGCTGCTTGATCGCTCGCAGTACCGATAGGTTCGGTGTACTCAGGGACATCCACAATAGGAGCCGCTTGGTCGCTCGCAGTACCGATAGGTCCGGTGTATTCAGGGATATCTACGATAGGAGCTTCCTGTTCCCCTGCAGTACCGATAGGCTCAGTGTATTCAGGAATATTCATGACAGGAGCTTCCTGGTCGCTCGCAGTACCGATAGGCTCAGTGTATTCAGGAATATCCACGATAGGAGCTTCCTGTTCCCCTGCAGTACCGATAGGCTCAGTGTATTCAGGGACATCCACGATAGGAGCTTCCTGTTCCCCTGCAGTTCCAATTGGGTCAGTATATTCAGGGATGGTCACTACTGGAGCGGGCTCGTCACCCTTACTTGTAACGACTTTTTCTTCCGCAGGTGTATTTTCACCCTTTGGAAAGACAGTTACAATCGTACTGCTTCTTGTTTCTCCTAGGATAGCATAAGCTTCTATTGCATTGCCAGCTTTGCCGTCCGTAGTTTCAGGGATGTCGATTTGCACCTTCTTATCCTTGATGGTTAGGACAGTTTGCTCACCAGAAGTGACAAGATGATCGTCATCGACTTTTCTAAGTAAGAGAGGGTCTTTGACACCAGGGAATGTCACAGCTACAGCATCCCAATTACCAGTTGGTAAAGTAAGGGTAACTGTTTTATCTTCTGCCTTAATTGGTTCGAGGATTGGTGTATCTAGTGATACTGATGGAGCTTTTAGAATATCAAATGAATCAAGAGAGATTTTCTTTCGACCTTCAGGAGAATCTGGGTCCACTTTCAAGGTTAGGACATGGTCACCATCTGCTAAATTAGTGAATTCTCCAATCAATGCTCCTTTTTCGGTAGCTCCGGCAGTGTAAAAGTCAAGGCTTGGCATTTCTTTTCCATCGAGTGTCACAAGTGCCTTGCCAAGGGCAGATGTTTTCAGTCCATAGATACGGATACCTGTACCGGAGAATGGAATTCTTGCAGTTGCTTCAGAAGCGAGACTCTCATCTGCATTAATATCTGCATATTTCTCTGTAGAAGCATAGAGTTCCGCATCAGTCCAGTCTTTAAATGCTGAGCCGTACTGGATACGAGAATCACGATCATCTATTTTCTCAACGGTTTCTCCTTGTCCTGGGAAGACCTTGAAGTAATCTAAGGAAATTTTTGAGCGTTCACTTCCACGTCCCTTATGTTCACGCTTAACAGTGATAGTCATGAGGTGAGGGCCTGAAGATAGATTTGTATAACGACCGATTAGGACGCCCTTTTCAGTAGCACCAGCTGTATAGAAATCAAGCTCTCCAACAGATTTGCCATCGATTGTAACCTCAGCAAGTCCTAATTGAGAAGATTTGAGTCCGTAGATTTCAATTCCAGGACCATTGAAAGGAATTGTCGCGGTTGCATCCTTATCGGAATAATTCCCATTTGAGATATCGGCGTATTTTTCGGTTCCACCAAATAGTTCTGAGTCAGACCAATCTCCAAAGGCAGCTCCGTACTGGATGCGAGAATCACGGTCGTCCATTAGCTCACTAAAGGCAGAGATTGAAGCCGTGTCAGAAATAGGTGTTGAGCGGTCTCCTAAAATAGCCTGAACTGTGTATGTATAAGCGTGGCTAGAATCAATAGAACGGTCGATAAAACGAATTTGATTGGTTGTAAACTCACGTACCGTAGAGGTTTGACTGTTTTCATCCCTACTTTCTCGATGGATGACATAATAAGTCGCCCCTTCAACAGCATTGAAATTGAGTTCTGCCGTCGTTGAATCTTTTCGTTGTGCAGTTAGACGGGTGATACGACCAGGGAAGTTTTCAAAGGTGATGACATCGCCCTTTTGAGTTGCAAGCTGGATGCGATTGTCTTTGATGCGGCTTGCTTGCACTTCCTTACCGTTAACCTTGACAAGGCTAGCTTCGATATTTGGATAGTCTACGACTAAATCCCCACCAACATTAGAAATGAAAGATAAGGTTTCAAGATTCTTTTCTTTCCATTTCATGCTGACTTCAAAGTTACCACGAGCGACTAAACCTGAGACTTGCCCATCTTTCCATGCATCTGGAAGGGCTGGTAATGGGGCAATGTAGCCAGTGTGGGATTGAAGGAGCATTTCTGCCATACCGCTGGTTGCACCAAAGTTTCCATCGATTTGGAAAGGCGCGTGCGTATCCCAGAGGTTTTCTAGAGTTGAGGATCTGAGTTGTTCTGCCAACAAACGATGGGCACGATTTCCATCTAGGAGACGAGCCCAGAGGTTGATTTTATTAGCCTTAGACCAACCGGTACCACCATCTCCACGGTGGTTTAAGGTTGCGCGTGCAGCTTCCAAATATTCAGGCTGATCCTTGCCAAATAAGGTTCCTGGGAAGAGCCCAACCAGATGAGAAACGTGACGGTGATGGTGTTCAATTCCTTCATTAGTGAATTGAGGACTATCTTCTTCGTACCATTCCTTGATTCGGCCATCTTGGTTGATATGAAGTGGTTTGAGCTTGTCAAATTTAGCCTTCACTTCTGTCACCAAATCTTGGTCGACATTGAGATGATTGGCTGCTTCCATATAGTCGTGGAATAACTGCCAAACTAGAGATTGGTCAAAGGTATTCCCAATCGTGATAGTTCCATGCTCTGGTGAGTAGGATGGAGAAGAAACCCAACGGTCACTAGCCTTGTCGTAGTGCAAGAAGGAATTCCAGAACTTGGCTGTTTCCTTGAGCATTGGATAAATCTTTTCTTTGAGATAAGTTTCATCCTTGGTGAATTTGTAGTAGTCATAGACGTTCTGCATCATCCAGGCATTGGCAGCAGGAGACCAACCCCAATAATAGTTCCAACCTGGAGTTGTCCAGCCAAATGGTGTTGCTTGGGTATGAACCAACCATCCATTTTCCTGGCCTTCTTTGGATTCGATACCGGCATATTCTTTAGCAGCGATACGACCATAGTAGCGCATGTCATCAATATAATTGACCATTGGCTTAGCCGTTTCTGCAAGATTGTTCATGTAGGCAGGCCAGTAGTTCATCTGAAGGTTGACATTGAGGTGGTAGTCTGAGTTCCAAGGTGGATTGTCTACAGCATTCCAGACTCCTTGCAAGTTGGCAGGAAGGGCATCTGTCCGGTCACGAGAAGAACTGATGAGTAGATAACGTCCGTATTGGAAGAAGAGCTCTTCTAGTTTTTGCCCTTTTTCTGGGTTGTAGGTATGTAGAGCTTCTTTTGTAGTTTGGCTAGACTTGCTACCGCCAAGATTTAGTTGAACACGATTGAAGAGACTTTGATAGTCCTTGATGTGGTTATTTTTTAGAGTTTCATAGTCTTTGGCTTTAGCAGCTTCAACGATAGATTTGACAGTCTTTTCTACGTCAATATCCTTGCGATAATTGGTTTTTGGATTTTGAGCAAAGTTGGTCTTGGCGCTGAGTAAAAGGGTCGCATAGCTAGCTCCAGTGACAGTCAAATAACCATCTTGAGCAGTGACTTGTCCGTCTGTTTTGATACCAAGATAAGAGGCAAATTTAAGACCGTTGTCTTTGACAGTTCCCTTGAGTAAAATACCATTAGAATCAACGCTAACAGTCCCTTGTTTGTATTTAGAATTCTCCCAAGAATAATCTCCATTAGCAATCAAATCTTCAGTCAAGCTATTCCAAAGTGTAAAATCAAGCGTCTTATCTCCCTTTTTAGTCAAATGTGTAACAGTGACGTCATCTGGATAACTAGAGAAGGTTTCTCGTTTGAAACTTGTCCCATCTTGAGTATAAGAGGTAGTTGTGATGGCCTCAGAAATATCTAAGCCACGATGGTAGTCGGTAACATTCTCCAAGCCTTTCTTTTGGTTGTTAAAGACCATAAAGATATCACCAAAAGATAAGTAACGACCATACTGAGAATTGTTTGGTCCTACTAGGTTACGCTCTGCTAATTGTTTGGCTTTTTGGCGGTTTCCTTCTTCTAAGGCTTTACGAATTTCTGCCAAAACCTTATAGCGGTCCTGATAGTTCCCTCCATTGTAGTCAGTGCTATCAGGTTGTGGCCCACCAGACCAGAGAGTTTTTTCATTGTATTGGATTCTTTCTTCACCGATTAATCCAAAAACCTTAGCCCCCATTTCACCGTTTCCGACAGGCAAGGCTTGTTTTTCCCAGCCGTCATAAGAAGGAGCAGTTGGTTGGTCGTAATGAAGTTGATAGTTTTCTTGCTTAGTCATAGGAAGTTCTGGCTTTTCACTCTCCTTATTTTCAGAAGGTTCAACTACAGCGTTAGTCTCTGATTGATGATGTGTTTGAGGTAATTCCTTTTCAGGTTTTACCTCTTTGTCAGCTAATTCAGTAGAAGGATGAGTGTCTGTGCTTGGCTGATTCTCCGTCTTTGCTTGACTTGGTTCCTCTACTTTGACATCTACTTTAACCGTCGTCTCACTAACATTCGTTTGATTGTCCTTCACTTCGAGGCTTTCAGCAGCTACATTCTGTGTCGCTAGAAAAACAGCTCCCAGTAGAACAGAAGCAGTTCCAACGGTCAACTTTCGGATGCTATACTTACAGGATTTTTCCCAATAGCTCTTCTCCATAAAAACTCCTTTCTCAAATCTGTAAGCGCATACATTTTCTTGTAAAAAAAATAAGCCTTGCAGAAAGATATTTCCTTTGTTTTGTATAATCTTAATATAGCAAATAAATCGGTCCAATGCAAGGTTTTTTAGGAAAAACTGAATTATTTTACCAAATTTTAGTTTTTTTTTTATTTTATTGAATTAAAAAAGATTAGAGTAGAAAAAGAATTTGAGTAATGCCCTACCCTTTTGAAAGCGTAAATCAAACTAGTCAGGCGTGGGACTTTATGGTATAATATAGAAGATTCAAAAAGAAACAGGAGAAATATTATGGACCTTATTTTAGCAATTGTCTTGATTGTTTTAGCTTTTCTTGGTGGAGCACTTGGAGGAATGTACTTGGTGCGCAAGCAAATCGAAAAAGAATTTGCTGATAACCCACGTTTGAATGCAGAAGCAGTTCGTACTCTTTTGAGTGCAAATGGTCAAAAACCAAGCGAAGCTAAGGTACAACAAGTGTACCACCAAATCATTCGCCAACAAAAAGCAGCCCTTGCTAACAATAAAAAGAAATAAATAGGAAAAGTCTGGAATGAAAATTCCAGACTTCTCACTATGTTCAACTGATATTTAAGGATAAGACTTTTTCCTTGCATTCTATTGATATTTGATTATGATTAAGAGGGAGGTAGTCTGGAACTTCACCAGACTGTCAGAATTTTCAGTAAGAAATATAATGATAATGAACTATCAATCAGAAAAATGAGACTAGAAAGAAGACTGTATGGATAATCGACCAATTGGTTTTTTGGACTCTGGTGTTGGAGGCTTGACCGTCGTACGTGAGCTCATGCGCCAGCTTCCTCATGAAGAAATCGTCTATATTGGAGATTCGGCACGAGCGCCTTACGGGCCTCGTCCTGCTGAGCAAATTCGTGAATATACTTGGCAGTTGGTCAACTTTCTTTTGACCAAGGATGTCAAGATGATTGTCATTGCTTGTAATACAGCAACAGCAGTCGTCTGGGAAGAAATTAAAGCCCAGTTAGATATTCCTGTTCTTGGAGTGATTTTACCTGGCGCTTCAGCGGCTATCAAAGCAAGTCAGGGTGGGAAAATCGGGGTGATTGGAACACCGATGACCGTACAATCAGATATCTATCGACAAAAAATCCATGATTTGGATCCAGATTTGCAGGTGGCAAGTTTGGCTTGTCCCAAGTTTGCTCCCTTGGTTGAATCTGGAGCTCTTTCAACCAGTGTGACCAAGAAAGTAGTTTATGAAACCTTGCGTCCATTAGTGGGCAAGGTAGACAGTTTGATTTTGGGTTGTACCCACTATCCGCTTCTCAGACCTATTATTCAGAATGTGATGGGGCCTGACGTAAAACTGATTGATAGTGGTGCAGAGTGCGTGCGGGATATCTCTGTCTTACTTAATTATTTCGAGATTAATCGTGGCCGCGATGCAGGGCCTCTACAACACCGTTTTTATACGACTGCAAATAGCCATAGTTTTGCCCAAATTGGAGCCGAATGGCTAGAAAAAGAGATTCATGTGGAGCATGTAACATTATGACAAACAAAATTTATGAATACAAGGATGACCAGGACTGGTATGTAGGTGTCTGGGACGTCTACGGTGGAATTTATAGTCTCATAAAAGATCCTCTTGATCTTGGTTTTATGGATTTGGCTCGCATTTTCCGTGATGAGGAAAATGGTTTTCCAATCACGATTACGGTAATGCGCTGGTCTTCCAACTTCCGCTTGCTATCTTTTATCGTTGAGATTTTAAATGCAGAAGCAGGTCGAAACTTGGAAGTCATTCAACGCCAAGGTGCCTTGCTCTTAGTTGAAAATGGACAACTCTTGCATGTTGAATTACCTAAAGAAGGAGTCGATGTGGAAGCCTTCTTTGAGACAAACAAGGTCAGAGAAACTTTGCTGATTGCGACTCGTAACGAGGGTAAAACCAAGGAATTTCGTGCTATCTTTGACAAACTTGGCTATGATGTGGAGAATCTCAATGATTATCCAGACCTGCCTGAAGTTGCTGAAACCGGTATGACCTTTGAAGAAAATGCTCGTCTTAAGGCTGAAACCATCTCCAAATTAACAGGCAAGATGGTTTTGGCAGACGACTCAGGTCTTAAAGTCGATGTCCTCGGTGGATTGCCAGGTGTCTGGTCAGCTCGTTTTGCAGGAGTGGGAGCCACTGACCAGGAAAACAATGCTAAGCTTTTGCATGAATTAGCCATGGTCTTTGAACTCAAGGACCGTTCGGCACAATTCCACACCACCTTGGTCGTGGCTAGCCCAGGTAAGGAAAGTTTGGTGGTCGAAGCTGATTGGCCGGGCTACATTAACTTTGAACCTAAGGGTGAAAATGGTTTTGGCTATGACCCTCTTTTCCTAGTAGGAGAAACTGGTAAATCATCAGCCGAATTAACCCTTGAAGAAAAAAATAGTCAATCCCACCGTGCCTTAGCCGTTAAGAAACTTTTGGAGGTATTTCCATCATGGCAAAGCAAACCATCATTGTAATGAGTGACTCCCACGGAGATAGCTTGATTGTAGAAGAAATACGTGATCGCTATCTGGGGAAAGTTGATGCCATTTTTCACGATGGTGACTCGGAGCTTCGCCCAGATTCACCACTCTGGGAAGGGATTCAGGTAGTTAGAGGAAACATGGATTTCTATTCAGATTACCCAGAACGTTTAGTAATCCAACTAGGTCCAACTAAGATTATCCAAACTCATGGCCACTTGTTTGATATTAACTTTAATTTTCAAAAATTGGATTTCTGGGCACAAGAAGAAGAGGCAGATATCTGTCTCTATGGTCACTTGCATGTTCCAAGTGCTTGGATGGCGGGTAAGACCCTCTTTCTAAATCCAGGTTCTATCAGCCAACCACGTGGAACCATCAGAGAATGTCTCTACGCTCGTGTGGAAATTGATGATAGCTATTTCAAAGTAGATTTTTTGACACGTAATCATGAGGTATATCCAGGCTTGTCTAAGGAGTTTGCTCGATGATTGCCAAGGAATTTGAACTATTTTTACTGGAGCAAGAGGAAACCTTTTTGACTCCTGCTGAAAATTTGGCTGTGCTCATTGATACTCACAATGCAGATCATGCAATTCTCCTCCTTAGCCAGATGACCTATACCAGAGTACCAGTCGTGACTGCTGAGAAAAAATTTGTTGGAACCATTGGGCTTAGAGATATTTTTGCATATCAAATGGAGCAGGGTTTGAGTCAGGAAGTCATGGCGGATATGGATATTGTTCACATGACAAAGAAGGATGTCGCGGTAGTTAATCCAGACTATACATTGACGGATGTTTTACATAAGCTAGTGGATGAGCCTTTCCTGCCAGTTGTTGATAAGGATGGAATTTTCCAAGGGATTATTACACGGAAATCAATCCTTAAGGCTGTCAATGCCCTTCTGCATGATTTTAGTAAGGAATATGAGATTCGAAGCAAATGAGAGAATGGATTTTAACATTTTTAGAAGAAAAACAAAATCTATCTAGTAATTCTAAACAGTCTTATAAGTATGACTTGGAGCAGTTTTTAGATCTTATTGGAGAACGAATTTCTGAGACAAGTTTAAAAATCTACCAAGCTCAACTATCAAATTTTAAGATTAGTGCCCAAAAGCGTAAAGTTTCTGCTTGCAATCAATTTCTTTACTTTTTATATCAGAAAGGAATGATTGGCACCTTTTATCGTTTGGAATTGCCGAAACAGGCTGAGAAGAAACAAGTCAAGTCAGAACTTTTAGACTTGAGTTCTTTCTGGCAAGAAAGTACCTATCCAGAAGGGCGTTTAATAGCTTTATTGATAGTGGAATTAGGCCTCTTGCCGAGTGAGATTCTAGCCTTAAAAACAAGTGATGTGAATCTAGACTTTCAAGTATTGAGAATCAATAAAGCCTCTCAGCAAAGAATCTTGAGTCTTCCCACAAAATTACTTGCAGAGTTAGAACCCTTGATGGGACAGACCTACATCTTTGAAAAAACTGGTAAGCCATACTCTCGTCAATGGGCCTTTCGTCAGTTAGAATCCTTTCTAAAGGAAAAAGGTTTTGCAGATTTATCGGCTCAAGGATTGAGAGAACAGTTTATACTGAGACAAATTGAAGAAAAGGTTGACTTGTACGAAATCGCTAAAAAGTTAGGATTAAAAACAGTCATGACCTTAGAAAAATATAGATAATGGATATTAAATTAAAAGATTTTGAAGGGCCTTTGGACTTGCTCTTACACTTGGTTTCAAAGTATCAGATGGATATCTATGATGTACCGATTACAGAAGTTATCGAGCAGTATCTAGCCTACATATCAACTTTACAAGCCATGCGTTTAGAAGTGGCAGGAGAGTATATGGTGATGGCTAGCCAACTGATGCTAATCAAGAGTCGCAAGCTCTTACCAAAGGTTGCAGAAGTGACGGATTTAGAAGATGACCTTGAGCAGGACCTCCTTTCTCAGATTGAAGAATACCGCAAATTTAAACTTTTGGGAGAGCAGTTGGAAGTGAAGCACCAGGAACGAGCTCAATATTACTCAAAAGCACCGACAGAGTTAATTTACGAGGATGCAGAACTTGTGCATGATAAGACGACGATTGATCTTTTCTTAGCCTTCTCAACTTTATTGACCAAGAAAAAGGAAGAATTCTCGAAAAATCATACAACTATTTTACGAGATGAGTATAAGATTGAGGATATGATGGTTATCGTCCGAGAAGCCATGGTTGAAGGTCAACAATTATGCTTGCAGGATTTGTTTAAAGAAACCAAGGATTTGCAAGAGGTTATTACACTCTTTTTAGCTACCCTGGAGTTGATTAAAACCCAAGAAATTCTCTTGATTCAAAAAGAGAGTTTTGGAGATATCTATCTCATGAATAAGAAAGACGAAAATCAAGTAGAGCAAAGTCAGGCTTGATAGAGAGGAAGTATGAGTACTTTAGCAAAAATAGAAGCGCTCCTGTTTGTAGCGGGGGAGGATGGCATTAGAGCCCGCCAGCTGGCGGAGGTTCTATCGCTTCCACCGACTGGGATTCAGCAAAGTTTAGAAAAATTAGCCAAAAAGTATGAAAAAGACCAGGATTCTAGTTTAGCACTGATTGAGACCGGTGGTGCCTACAGATTGGTGACCAAGCCTCAATTTGCAGCCGTTTTGAAAGAATACTCTAAGGCACCTATCAATCAGAGCCTGTCTCGGGCTGCCCTTGAAACCTTGTCCATCATTGCTTACAAGCAACCCATCACACGTATAGAAATCGATGCTATTCGTGGGGTTAATTCGAGTGGGGCCTTAGCTAAGTTACAGGCCTTTGACTTGATACGAGAAGACGGGAAAAAAGAAGTTCTTGGGCGCCCTAATCTCTATGTAACGACGGATTATTTCTTAGATTACATGGGGATTAATCACTTGGAAGAGTTGCCTGTGATTGATGAGCTTGATATTCAGGCACAAGAAAGCCAATTATTTGGTGAAAGGATAGAAGAAGATGAGAATCAATAAATATATTGCCCACGCAGGTGTGGCCAGTAGGAGAAAAGCAGAAGAGTTGATCAAACAAGGCTTGGTGACTGTTAACGGTCAGGTAGTACGTGAATTAGCGACAACCATTAAGTCTGGCGATAAGGTTGAGGTTGAAGGTCAACCCATCTATAACGAAGAAAAGGTTTACTATCTGCTCAATAAACCACGTGGAGTGATTTCCAGTGTGACAGATGACAAGGGACGTAAAACTGTTGTTGATCTCTTGCCTAATGTGAAAGAACGGATTTACCCTGTAGGTCGCTTGGACTGGGATACATCTGGAGTCTTGATTTTGACCAACGATGGTGACTTTACAGACGAGATGATTCACCCTCGTAATGAGATTGATAAGGTCTACGTGGCGCGTGTAAAAGGAATTGCCAATAAAGAAAATCTCCGTCCCTTGACTCGTGGTCTTGAGATTGATGGCAAGAAAACTAAGCCAGCTGTTTACGAAATTCTCAAAGTAGATCCGGTTAAAAATCGCTCTGTGGTACAGTTGACCATCCATGAAGGGCGCAATCACCAGGTTAAAAAGATGTTTGAAGCTGTTGGCCTTCAAGTGGATAAACTCTCTCGAACTCGTTTTGGACATCTAGACTTAACGGGTCTTCGTCCAGGAGAATCACGTCGTCTTAATAAAAAAGAAATCAGTCAATTACACACCATGGCTGTAACCAATAATAAATAATGAAAAAAATTTTAATTGCGCCAGTGCACTTTTACCAACGATTTATCTCGCCTGCTTTCCCGCCATCTTGCCGCTTTGAACCGACTTGTTCGAACTACATGATACAAGCTATCGAAAAGCATGGTGCCAAGGGAGTTCTGATGGGCTTAGCACGGATATTGCGATGTCATCCTTGGTCCAAAGAGGGTAAGGATTCCGTACCAGATCACTTTTCTTTAAAGAGAAATTCAAAATAAAAAGAATCACAGTCGTGATTCTTTTTATTGCAGGAAATAAGTTAGATGGTAAAATGTTGATTTCTACTACCTTTCTCCTATAAAAAGTGGTAAAATGGTTGAAAGAAAGAAGGGATAGAAATGACAACATTATTTTCTAAAATCAAAGAAGTAACAGAACTTTCTGCTATCTCAGGTCATGAAGCACCTGTTCGCGCTTATCTTCGTGAAAAATTAACACCTCACGTGGATGAAGTTGTGACTGATGGCTTGGGTGGTATTTTTGGGGTTAAGCACTCAGAAGCAGCCAATGCACCTCGTGTTTTGGTAGCCTCTCACATGGATGAAGTTGGTTTCATGGTAAGTGAAATCAAAGCAGACGGGACCTTCCGAGTAGTCAGCATTGGTGGTTGGAACCCTATGGTTGTTAGTAGCCAGCGTTTCAAACTCTTTACACGCGAAGGACGTGAAATCCCAGTAATTTCAGGTTCAGTTCCTCCACATTTGACTCGTGGCACAGGTGGACCAACTATGCCAGCTATTTCAGATATCGTTTTTGACGGTGGTTTTGCGGATAAGGCAGAAGCTGAAAGTTTCGGTATCCGTCCTGGAGACACAATCGTTCCAGATAGTAGTGCTATCCTAACTGCTAATGAAAAAAATATCATCTCAAAAGCTTGGGATAACCGTTATGGTGTTCTCATGGTTAGTGAGTTGGCTGAAAACTTGTCAGGTCAAAAACTAGGAAATGAACTTTACCTTGGGGCTAACGTCCAAGAAGAAGTTGGACTTCGTGGTGCCCACGCATCTACAACAAAATTTGATCCAGAAGTATTCCTTGCTGTAGACTGTTCACCAGCAGGTGATGTCTATGGTGGCCAAGGCAAGATTGGTGACGGAACCTTGATTCGTTTCTACGACCCAGGTCACTTGCTTCTCCCAGGCATGAAGGACTTCCTTTTGACAACTGCTGAAGAAGCTGGTATCAAATACCAATACTATTGTGGAAAAGGTGGTACAGATGCAGGAGCAGCTCATCTGAAAAATGCTGGTGTTCCATCTACAACAATCGGTGTCTGCGCTCGTTATATCCACTCTCACCAAACCCTTTATGCAATGGATGACTTCCTTGAAGCTCAGTCCTTCCTACAAGCCTTGGTTAAAAAATTAGATCGCTCTACTGTAGATTTGATCAAAAATTATTAAACTGAAAAGATGGAAGTGATGGGTATGGAAGAACCAAACCTAGAAACCTTGATACGGGACCTTTACAATCATGCCCGTCAAAACTTGAGTGAAGATTTAGTGGCTGAACTCCTAGAAACTGCTAAGCAGTTTCCCAGCACTAATGAGCGATTGCTAGCAGTCCGACTTTCAGGGTTAGTCACACTTGAACTACTCAAGAATCCTAGAACACCTGCGCCAGAGTTAGTCAATCTGGCCCGCTATATCAAAAAGGAAGAAGCTAGGTACAAGGGTGCAGCTGCCTCTTCCTTTATGATTGGAGAGTTATTTAAAATGCTTTGATTCGAAAGAATCAAAGCATTTTTTTATCTTAGATTTGTTCAGCCAAAACCTTTTCAGCAAGGTTCATAGCGTGGTCTGACACGCGAGTATAGTGTGAAATAATATCGATAAAGTTGACACCTGCTTGGGTAGAACATTCTCCGTTATTTAGACGTTTGATATGAGTCTTACGAAGGACACGTTCCATCTTATTGATAGCTTCATGACGTTCAATAAGAGTTTCTGCTTTCTCGAGGTCGTTATTTTCTACACTTTCAAGAGCATCTTTGACGAATTCGCTAGTTTTAAGATAAATCTCTGCTAGTTCTTCTAATGCAGCCTCAGAGAACTGAACATTCTTGCGTTGCAAGTAATCGTTAAGATTGAGCAGGGCTTCTGCGTGGTCTCCGATACGTTCCAAGTCTCGTGAAGAGTCAAGGATATTTGTTAAGACTTCACTCTCTTTTTGGCTCAAAGCTTCACCAGATAAACTAATGAGGTAACGAGTCAATTTTTCATCAATGGTATTGATAGCTTCTTCAGTCTTATGTCCCTTTTCTGCAACTTTTTCATTAGAGTTGATGATATAGTCGTAAGAGAGGTCAAAGGCTTTCGCAGCATAATTACCTAAGTGTAGAAGTTCTTTTTTAGCATTTCCAAGAGCGATAGATGGAGCTTGTTTGATCAGTTGCTCATCAAGGTAAAGTGGCTCATATTTGACAACTTCGTCTTCTCCAGGGATAAGCTTGGTTACCAAGAAGGCAAGAGCTCCGATGAATGGAAACTGAATGATTGTATTGGTAATGTTGAAGGTTCCGTGGGCGAAGGCGATGGTCATTTCTGGAGCTAGATTTAAGAAACTCTCAAACCATTGGATTAAGCCTGTAAATGGAACGAGGAAGATAATACAGATAACAGTTCCGATAACGTTAAAGGCTACATGGGCTGCGGCTACACGTTTGGCTGCAATATTAGCACCCAAGGAAGCGATAATAGCAGTGATGGTTGTTCCGATGTTATCTCCAAAGAGAACTGGTAGGGCACCCTGAAGGTCAATCAGATTGCTAGCGTAGAGATTTTGTAGGATCCCGATGGTTGCGGAGGAGGCTTGAATCAGAAGGGTTAAACCTGTTCCGACAAGAACACCCAAGATTGGATTTTTACTAAGTTCTACCATGTAGTCTTTAAAGACTTGTAAATCCTTAAGGGGTTCCATAGCGCCACTCATAAGATTGAGGGCAAAGAAGATACCACCGACACCAAAGAGGATTCGTCCAACATTATTTATCGAGCGATTTTTTGTAAAGAAGAGGCAGACAGCTCCGATAAAGAGCATCGGTAAAGCGTAGTCTCCCAATTTAAAACCGATGATAAAGGATGTGACGGTTGTTCCAATATTGGCTCCCATAACAATCCCAATAGCCTGACGCAGGGTCAATAGTCCGGCACTAACCAGACCAACTGTAATAACCGTAACACCTGAACTCGATTGAATCAGGGCAGTCATCCCAATTCCAACTAAAATTCCAAAGAAAGGATTGCTAGTATATTTGTCAATGTAATATCGAAGACGATCTCCAGCTGCTTGTTGCAAACCGTCTCCCATGGTCTTGATACTATATAAGAATAGTCCCAGACCACCTAAAAAGTGAAATGCAATTTCCTGCCAATTAATGGACATTTTCTTTTTCCTCCGAAAACTAATCGCGGAATTTCTCCCATTCTATTTTAAAGGATTCTAAGCAATCTAACAAGTAGTAAATACAGTTTTTTAGAAAAATATCATTAAAATGTAGGAAAAAGGCGGTTGATTGTCTAATTTATATCATTTATTCACCCCTTTATAGATATTTTAGGATGACTGTTGACTCTACTTATAAATATCGTAAAATGAAAATGAACAGTTCTGCTATTTTAAGGGCAGTTACTTTTTTTAAATAAAAATAAAGCGCTTACTTTTTGGAAGTGAAAGGAGAAAAAATGAAGAATCCATTTTTTGAGAAACGTTGCCGCTATAGTATTCGAAAATTATCAGTTGGTGCCTGCTCTTTGATGATTGGTTCGGTTTTATTTGCCAACCAAGCTCTAGCAGAAGAAGTTGCAATCCCAGCGAATGAAACAACGACTACTGCCGTGGCTACAGAGCAAGCATCGCCAACCACATCAGAGCAACCAACTACAGCTTCACCTGAGGTAATAAAGCAGTTGGAAGAGACAGAAAACAAGGTTAGTGAACAACCTATTTCAGAAGAAAAACCAACCTTGGACCAATTGACTGCAGCTGATAAGGAAGTAGCTAGTCCGGTTGCTGAAGCGCCTAAGGCTGAAGAGGCACCTGTAGCTACAGAAAATAAGGCTGAAGAGAAAGCAACTGTCTCAGATGTTCCTAAGAAAGAAGAAAAAAGTCTTCGACCAAAAGAAATTAAGTTTGACACTTGGGAAGATTTGTTGAAATGGGAACCGGGTGCCCGTGAAGACGACGCTATTAATCGTTCCTCAGTTGAATTGGCTAAACGTTACCGTGGGCATGTAGTCAACGAAAAAGCCAATAAGGATGCCAAGGTTGAAGCTCTTGCCAATACTAACTCTAAGGCTAAAGATCATGCTTCTGTAGGTGGTGAAGAGTTTAAAGCCTATGCTTTTGACTACTGGCAATACTTGAATTCAATGGTCTTCTGGGAAGGACTCGTTCCAACTCCGGACGTGATTGATGCTGGTCACCGTAATGGTGTTCCAGTATTGGGTACTCTCTTCTTCAACTGGTCTAATAGTATTGCAGACCAAGAAAAATTTGCTGCAGCCCTTCAACAAGACGAAGACGGTACTTTCCCTATCGCTCGCAAGTTGGTTGATTTGGCTAAATATTATGGATTTGATGGCTATTTTATTAACCAAGAAACAACAGGAGATATCGTAACGCCTCTTGGTAAGAAAATGCGTGACTTCATGCTCTATACCAAGGAATATGCGGCTCAAGTTAATCATCCAGTGAAATATTCTTGGTATGATGCCATGACTTATGAATATGGTCGTTATCACGAAGACGGACTCGGTGAATACAATTATCCATTCATGCAAAAAGAGGGAGACAAGGTTCCTGCGGATCACTTCTTTGCCAACTTTAACTGGACCAAAGAGAAAAATGATTACTCTGTAGCTATGGCAAAATGGCTAGAGCGTAGCCAGTACGATGTCTTTGCTGGTTTGGAATTGCAACAGGGTGGTTCTTATAAGACAAAAGTGAAATGGGATGCCCTTTTTGATGAAAATGGCAAACTTCGCTTATCACTTGGTCTCTTTGCCCCTGATACTATCACTAGTCTTGGGAAGACAGGAGAAGACTATCACAAGAATGAAAATATCTTCTTTACAGGTTACCAAGGAGATCCAACTGGTCAAAAACCAGATGACAAGGACTGGTACGGAATTGCTAACCTAGTAGCTGACCGTACACCAGCAGTGGGACGTACCTTTACAACATCCTTTAACACAGGACATGGTAAAAAATGGTTTGTAGACGGTAAAGTTTCTAAGGATTCGGAATGGAACTATCGTTCAGTATCAGGTATCTTGCCTACATGGCGCTGGTGGCAAACTTCATCAGGTGCTAAACTTCAAGCTGACTATGACTTTGAAGATGCCTACAATGGTGGTAACTCACTTAAGTTTGCGGGTGATTTAGCTGAAAATACCAACCAAGATGTTCGCCTTTACTCTACTAAACTGGAAGTAACAGATAAAACAAAACTTCGTGTTGCTCATAAAGGTGGTAAGGGAAGCAAGGTCTATGTAGAGTTTGCGACTCAGAAAAACTATACCTATGGTGGCGAGAATACTCGTAAAGAGCTGACTTTATCTGACGATTGGACAAAAGACGAATTTGACTTGAGTGCTTTGGCAGGTCAGACTATTTACGGTATCAAGCTCACTTTTGAAAATACTGTTGCCCTTAAGGGTTATCAATTTAACTTGGGTGAGTTGACTGTAACAGATAATCAAGAGGCTCCTCAAGCACCAACAGCTCTTAAAGTAGCTAAACAATCTCTGAAAAATGCTCAAGAAGCAGAAGCCATTGTCCAATTTACTGGAAATAAAGATGCTGATTTCTATGAAGTTTATGAGAAGGATGGCGATGCTTGGCGTCTATTGACAGGATCATCAGCTACTACTATCTACCTACCAAAAGTTAGCCGTTCAGCTAGTGCAACTGGTACTAGTCAAGAGTTGAAGGTTGTCGCAGTTGGTAAGAATGGCCTTCGTTCTGAAGCAGCAACTACAAACTTTGAGTGGGGAATGACTGTCCAAGACACAAGTCTTCCAAGACCATTAGCAGAAAATATCGTTCCAGGAGCGACTGTTATCGGAAGTACCTTCCCAGAAACAGAAGGCGGCGAAGGTATCGAAGGTATGTTGAATGGAACTATCACTAGCTTATCTGATAAATGGTCTTCTGCTCAGTTAAGCGGTAGTGTTGATATCCGTTTGACACAACCACGCCGTGTCGTTAGATGGGTCATGGACCATGCCGGTGCTGGCGGAGAGTCTGTCAACGATGGTTTGATGAATACTAAGGACTTTGACCTCTACTATAAGGATGAAGCTGGAGAATGGAAACTAGCCAAGGCTGTTCGTGGCAATAGAGCTCACGTTTCAGACATTACCCTTGATAGCCCAATTACGGCGCAAGACTGGCGTTTGAACGTTATTACATCTGACAATGGAACACCATGGAAAGCCATTCGTATCTATAACTGGAAGATGTATGAAGCTCTTGACACTGAGAGTCAAAACATCCCAATGGCTAAAGTCGCAGCGCGTGTTCTAACGGACAATAAGATTCAACTTGGATTCTCAGAAGTTCCTGCTGGAGCTACCATCACAGTTTATGACAAGGCAGATTCAAAAACTCCAATCGCTACCTTGAATACAGTAGTTGGAGGGGATTTGGCAACAGACCCATTAAACTTTGAAAAACGTCCGAGTCTTCTTTACTATCGTACACAATTGCCAGGGAAAGAAATCAGTAATACTCTTGCTGTGACGATTCCTCAGGATGAGAGAAAGATTAAGGCTGTCAGTCTAGAAGTAGCACCTAAAAAAGCAACTTATCAAGATGGTGAGGAATTGAATCTCAAAGGTGGTCTTCTTCGCGTCAAATATGAGGGTGAAGAAGCAGACGAAGTCATCAATCTCAGTCATGCAGGTGTAGTTGTTAACGGCTACGATGCTCACCATCATGGTGAACAAGAGTTAACGGTAACCTATCTTGGTCTTCCAGTTGCAGGAAGCTTCAAGGTTCAAGTGACTGGTGAAGAAGCTGGTCCAAAAGAAGTCGCAGCCTTGTATATTAGCAAGCAACCGAAAATTGATTACTTTGTAGGCGATACTCTTGACTTATCAGAGGGACGCTTCAAGGTCTTGTATGATGATGAAACGGAGACAGAACATAGCTTTACAGACCAAGGAGTCGAAATTACAGGTTATGATGCTCAAAAAACAGGCCGTCAAAAACTTCAATTGCACTATCAAGGACAAACTGTCGAATTTGATGTTCTAGTATCACCTAAGGCAGCCATTAACGACGAATATCTGAAACAAGAAATCACATCTGCTCAAGGTCGCAAAGAAACAGTAGCATATACATTTGCTGATGCAGCAAAACAAGCAGCTCTTGTTGAGAAGATTGATGCAGCAAAAGCGATTTTAGAAAACCACGATGCTAGTCAAGAAGCAGTCAACCAAGCCTTGAATGACTTGAAACAAGCTGGTGCTGACTTGAATGGTGTACAGGTTTATCAAGCAGCTAAGGAAGAACTTGAAACTCTTCTAGGGAAAGTTCGTGAGAAAAATGCAGACGATCCAATCATCGCTCAAACAGAAACTCTCGTTGGCTCAACAAATCCTACTCCAGAAGCCTTTGCGGACATGAAAGAAAAGCTGAATAAAAAACTAACTCCTGCAGAAGAAAGCCATCATGTAGGTAGTTTAGAAGATGAAACTGCTCCAACAGTTGAAACTCTACCTGAGTTAGTGATTGAAACAGAAACTCAAGCCTTCGAACGCCAAGAACGTCCGTCAGGAGACCTCTTGGTGGGAGAACGTCGTATTGTTCAGGTAGGTGTAGAAGGTCAGACTCGTCGTCTGATTGAAGTTGATGCCAAAGGTAACCGTACTCTTCTTCAAACAGAAGTTGTCAAGGAAGCCGTAGCAGAAATTACTGAAGTTGGTACGAAGGTAGAAAGTCGTGTTCAGCCAGTAGACGGAGTCAAAGATTTGACAATCAGCAATCCAGCATTGGTTGTTGAAGAAGAAAAGATTGCATATGGACATGAAGAACGAGTAAATCCTAGCCTTCAAGCAGGAGAACGTCAAATTGTTCAGGCCGGAGTTGAAGGGCTTCGTAGAAATCTTGTAGAAGTTGACACAGAAGGCAACCGCAGTCTTAAGGGGACAGAAGTAGTCAAAGAAACTGTAACTGAGATTGTTGAGATTGGGCCAAAAGTTGATGTCCAAACTGACAAACCTCTTGTCCCTGCTCCAGTAGCACAAGCAGCGAAGCAAGAACCAGCAAAAGCAGAAGCACAAGCTGAGAAACCTGAAGGAAAACAACTTCCGAATACAGGTGAAGAAGTAGATGCGAATCTCCTTGCCCTTGGATTGGTTGGAGTTCTAGGTGGTTTCGGATTACTTGCCCAAAAGAAAAAAGAAGATTAAGTTAGATAGTGTATCTAAAATTGACTTCATATCAATAAAAAAGATTTGACTATTCATGGTCAAATCTTTTTTTAGACTTGCTGAGGTGAAAAACGGGAGTATCTGTTGTTGCTTGATAGATTCTCTATATTTACCGGCGAGAAATGGTTCAGGGCAAAAGTTTAAGGTTTTGCTATCTCTTTTATTGATTTTGTGATATAATTAACACGTAAAAAAAAAGAAGGAGTCATATATAATGGCAAAATTGACTGTTAAAGACGTTGACTTGAAAGGGAAAAAAGTTCTCGTTCGTGTTGACTTCAACGTACCTGTAAAAGATGGCGTGATTACTAACGACAACCGTATCACTGCAGCTCTTCCAACTATTAAGTATATCCTTGAACAAGGTGGACGTGCAATCCTCTTCTCTCACCTTGGACGTGTAAAAGAAGAAGCAGATAAAGAAGGTAAATCACTTGCTCCTGTAGCTGCTGACTTGGCTGCTAAATTGGGTCAAGAAGTTAAATTTATCCCAGGTGTTACTCGTGGTGCTGAATTGGAAGCAGCTGTTAACGCTCTTGAAGATGGACAAGTTCTCTTGGTTGAAAACACTCGTTACGAAGATGTTGACGGCAAGAAAGAATCTAAAAACGATCCTGAACTTGGTAAATACTGGGCATCACTTGGAGATGGTATCTTCGTAAACGATGCATTTGGTACAGCTCACCGTGCACACGCATCGAACGTTGGTATCTCAGCAAACGTTGAAAAAGCTGTTGCTGGTTTCCTTCTTGAAAACGAAATTGCTTACATCAAAGAAGCAGTTGAAGCTCCAGAACGTCCATTCGTAGCCATCCTTGGTGGTTCAAAAGTTTCAGACAAGATCGGTGTTATCGAAAACTTGCTTGAAAAAGCTGATAAAGTTCTTATCGGTGGTGGTATGACTTACACATTCTACAAAGCACAAGGTATCGAAATCGGTAACTCACTTGTAGAAGAAGACAAATTGGATGTTGCTAAATCTCTTCTTGAAAAATCAAACGGTAAATTGATCTTGCCAGTTGACTCAAAAGAAGCGAACGCATTTGCTGACTACACTGAAGTGAAAGATACTGAAGGTGAAGCAGTAGACCCAGGATTCCTTGGTCTTGATATCGGTCCTAAATCAATCGCTAAATTCGACCAAGAATTGACTGGTGCGAAAACAGTTGTATGGAACGGACCAATGGGTGTATTTGAAAACCCTGACTTCCAAGCTGGTACAATCGGTGTGATGGACGCTATCGTGAAACAACCAGGCGTTAAATCAATCATCGGTGGTGGTGACTCAGCTGCTGCAGCGATCAACCTTGGACGTGCAGACAAATTCTCATGGATCTCTACTGGTGGTGGTGCTTCAATGGAACTCCTCGAAGGTAAAGAACTTCCAGGTCTTGCAGCTTTGACTGAAAAATAAGAAAACCTAAAAAGGAGGACTCAGGTTCTCCTTTTTTTGCGCCCTTATATAGTTCAAGAGATATTTAGTTACTGAGGGATAATTGGACAGAATCCAAAAAAAACAGTAAAATAGAGAAATACCAATATAAATGAAATTTGAGTAATAATCGTGGAAAAAAGAGACAATCATACAAAAACAGCTATTTGCGGTATTATCAATGTCACCCCAGATTCTTTCTCTGATGGGGGCCAATTTTTTGCTTTTGAAGAAGCCTTAAAACAAGCTCGAAAATTGATTGCTGAAGGTGCCACTATTTTAGATATCGGTGGAGAGTCTACTCGACCTCGACCTGGAAGTAGCTATGTTGAGATTGAAGAGGAAATCCAGCGTGTGGTTCCAGTCATTAAGGCTATCCGTCAAGAAAGTGATGTTCTGATTTCGGTAGACACTTGGAAAAGTCAAGTTGCAGAAGCAGCTCTAAAAGCTGGTGCCCATATAGTCAATGACATTACTGGTCTCATGGGTGATGAGAAGATGGCTGATGTGGTTGCTAAAGCTGGAGCTCAGGTAGTCATCATGTTTAATCCAGTCATGGCACGCCCTCAGCACCCTAGTTCACTTATCTTCCCTCATTTTGGCTTTGGAGAGCCTTTTACAAAGGAAGACTTAGATGAGTTTGAAAAACTACCAGTAGAAGAATTGATGACAGCTTTCTTTAACCGTGCTCTAGAAAGAGCGGAAAAAGCAGGAGTTTCGAAAGAAAACATCATGCTGGATCTAGGGATTGGCTTTGGCTTGACCAAAAAGGAAAACCTCATACTTCTACGTGACCTTGATAAATTACACGAGATGGGCTATCCTATCTTTTTAGGAGTCTCTCGCAAGCGCTTTGTCATCAATATTCTGGAAGAAAATGGTTTTGAAGTAAACCCGGAAACTGAAGAAGGCTTCCGCAATCGTGATACTGCTTCAGCTCATGTGACTAGTATCGCTGCTAGGCAGGGTGTAGAAGTGGTGCGTGTACACGATGTAGCCAGCCACAAGATGGCAGTTGAAATCGCATCAGCCATTCGTCTGGCAGATGATGCGGAAAATTTAAACCTGAAACAGTATAAATAAGATGAATAAAAACGAAACGAATCAGTGGATAGCTAACTATCGGACAGACCAACCGCATTTTGGTTTGGAGAGGATGGTGAAGCTATTAGCCTTACGTGGCAATCCCCATCTGAAACTCAAGGTTATCCATATCGGAGGAACCAATGGGAAGGGATCTACTATAGCCTTTTTGAAGAATATGTTGGGAGAGATGGGGATAAGAGTTGGAGTCTTTAGCTCACCCTATCTGATTCATTACACGGATCAGATTGCCATTAATGAGGAATCTATCCCAGAAGCAAGATTAGAGACCTTGATGGTAGACTATCGCTCACTACTTGAGGGGGAGCATGCTCATGATTTGCAGGGAACGACAGAGTTTGAGATTATCACTGCTATAGCCTATGACTATTTTGCTTCTGAGCAAGTGGATGTAGCTATTATGGAAGTTGGTATGGGCGGACTTTTGGATAGTACCAATGTTTGTCAGCCTATCCTAACAGGTATTACGACTATTGGCCTAGATCACGTAGCTTTACTAGGGGATAGCTTGGAAGCCATAGCAGAGCAGAAAGCAGGGATTATCAAACAAGGAATTCCTCTAGTGACTGGTCACATTGTCCCAGAAGCATTGGCTGTGATAGACCAAATTGCAGAGGAAAAACAGGCTGCTAGAATTTTTTATGGAAGAGATTATCAGGTTAGCCATCGTGAAAGTATTATCACTGGAGAGGTATTTGACTATACAAGTTCTGTTAGACAAGGTCGCTTTCAAACAGGTCTGCTGGGTTTGCACCAGATAGAGAATGCTGGGATGGCTCTAACTTTGTTGGATGCCTATTGTCAGGAGACTGGTCGAGAATTGCCAGAAAATGATTTAGTGGCTCAAGCCGTAGAAGAAACAAGTTGGCCTGGACGCTTTGAAGTTGTTTCTAGAAGTCCCTTGATGATTTTAGATGGGGCCCACAACCCACATGCAATCAAAGCTTTATTAGCTACCCTGAAAGAACGATTTGCTGATTATCACAAGGAAATACTTTTTACATGCATCAAAACCAAGGCCTTGGAGGACATGTTAGATTTATTAGAAACCTTGCCAGATACTGAGCTTACACTTACTCACTTTGATGATGGTCGAGCAACAGACGAAGAGGTGCTCAGACAAGCAGCTCATTCTAGAAATCTCAATTATCAAAGTTGGCAGGCATTTCTAGATCAGAAAAAACCAGAAAATGAAGAGGAAAAAACAGTTAGGATCATCACGGGCTCCTTGTATTTCTTGAGCCAGGTGAGAGCCTATCTGATGGAGAGGAAAAACTAGCGAATGGATACACAAAAAATTGAGACGGCTGTCAAAATGATTATCGAGGCAGTAGGTGAAGATGTCAACCGCGAAGGCTTGCAGGAAACTCCTGCCCGTGTAGCTCGCATGTACCAAGAGATTTTTTCAGGACTTGGTCAAACTGCAGAGGAACATTTGTCAAAATCCTTTGAGATTATTGATGACAATATGGTAGTGGAAAAGGATATTTTTTTCCATACCATGTGTGAACACCACTTCTTACCGTTTTATGGGAAAGCCCATATCGCCTACATTCCAGATGGACGCGTGGCAGGTTTGTCAAAGCTAGCACGTACAGTTGAAGTTTATGCTAAAAAGCCACAGATTCAAGAACGCTTGAATATCGAAGTGGCCGATGCTTTGATGGAATATCTAGGTGCTAAGGGAGCATTTGTTGTGATTGAAGCAGAGCATATGTGTATGAGCATGCGAGGTGTTCGAAAACCAGGAACTGCAACCTTGACAACAGTAGCTCGTGGAGTATTTGAGACAGACAAAGATCTTCGAGATCAAGCATACCGTCTCATGGGGTTATAAAAATCGCTTCAAACGATTTTTTCTAGAAAGGACTAGTTATGGATCAATTGCGCATTAAGGATCTGGAAGTTTTCGCCTTTCATGGACTCTTCCCTAGTGAGAAGGAATTAGGGCAAAAGTTTGTCATTTCAGCTAGCTTATCCTATGATATGACCAAGGCTGCGACGGAGTTGGACTTGGAGTCTTCTATCCATTATGGAGAACTTTGTCAGCAATGGACGACTTGGTTCCAGGAAACCACTGAAGACCTGATTGAAACAGTAGCTTATAAACTAGTAGAACGAACTTTTGATACTTACCCTATCGTTCAAGAAATTGAGCTAGAACTTAAAAAACCATGGGCACCTGTCCATTTACCACTAGATACCTGTTCAGTAACCATCCATCGTCGTAAACAACGAGCTTTTATCGCTCTAGGAAGTAATATGGGTGATAAGACAGCTAATCTTGAGCAAGCGATTGATAAAATGCGAGCTCGTGGCATCCATGTTCTCAAGGAGTCTAGCGTAATTACGACTGAACCTTGGGGCGGGGTAGAGCAAGCTAGCTTTGCCAATCAAGTCATTGAAGTGGAAACCTGGTTGCCAGCTCCAATCTTGTTAGAAACCTTGTTGGCGATTGAGTCAGAAATGGGACGAGTTAGAGAGGTACATTGGGGACCACGCTTGATTGACTTGGATTTGCTCTTTGTAGAGGACCAAGTGATCTATACTGACGCCCTCATCTTGCCGCATCCCTATATTCCCGAGCGCCTTTTTGTCCTAGAATCCCTTCAAGAAATAGCTCCGCATTTTATTCATCCAGTGCTAGGACAACCGATTCGTCACTTATATAGTCAATTGGAGAAAGAAAATGCCTAAGTTTTCCGAAACTTATAGTAAATGGAGAAGTCTAGGGGAGGGTGCAGTAGCCATAACCCTAGGCCTTCTCTTGATTTGTTTTGGGCAGCTGGTACCGATGTTAGGTTACCAGCTATTAATGGGTTATTTTTCTTTGTCTGCCGTTTGGCAACTATTGACGCGATGGTTTCAGGAAAAGTCTCGCAGAGAAAATATTTTTGTAACTCTAGCCAAACTCTTTCTTGCAGTCATTCTATTTGACTCTGTCATCTTGCAGGGGATTGCCCTCTATGTCTTGGTTATTTCTATTGGTAGTTATCAATTGTTTACAGGTCTGATTAGCCTGATTACCTGGTTGATTTATCGGAAGAATCATATTCGCCCAAGGGTCAATTACTTATTCGATGCTTTGTGGATGATGGGATTTGGTCTCTATAGTATCTCCCCTTTTCATGATGCAACAAATTTTGAGTTGCTCCTGCTTGGTTTTTACTTAATCATGTTGGGAGCGAGTAGTGTCAGGGATGGATTCTTTTTTGAAAAAGGGAGAAGTAATCCAAAGCTCAAGCGCAGAATGAGAATGACACTGCCTATATTTGTGACGGCTTTAATTCCTATTAGTACCTTACGAAGATGGAATGAAACCTTAGCTACCCATCAGACGGAAGAAAACGAAGTGCATTTGGAGAGAAAAAATGAAAAATCTGTTGACTTAGAAATTTTCATCCATACTTCAGAATCATCCTTCTTCTTGGCCATGGGCCATGTAGATATTTGCTACCAAGGTCAGGTTATTTCCTACGGTTCTTATGACCCTCACTCAGAGCGCTTGTTTGGGGCAATCGGTGACGGAGTATTATTTAAGGCTAATCGTGAAAAATATATTGAACTTTGTAAGAGAGAAAGCCAGAAAACCCTATTCGCCTATGGTTTAAGCCTTTCTGAACAACAGAAAAAAGCCATCGAAGAACGATTGAGAGAGATAGAAAGCCTCTTGATACCTTGGGAGCCAAGTTCACAACTGCTGAAAAGAAGGGAAGGAGAGGTCAAACATACCTACTCTTATCAGCTGAAATACGAGGCTGATGCGACACTCTATAAGTTCACATCATCTAAATTTAAAACCTACTTTGTTCTCAGTACCAACTGTGTTCTATTGGCCGACTCTATTGTTGGAGAGGCTGGAACTGATATCCTGAGTCCCCAAGGTTTTATCGTTCCTGGGACTTATCAGGACTATCTTGATTTAGAATTTAAAAAACCGAGTGGCATCGTAGTCAGTCGTTCTGTTTATTAAAAAAAAATAAAACTCTAGTCAGAAGGCTAGAGTTTTTAAAATAGGTCATTTTCTTCAGGGAGGAGGATAGTTTCCTTGCCGTCCATATCCATAACAAGTACTTTCGGTGGATACAATGGGTCAAAGGGATGATTAAAATCGAAGTCAATCGTTGTAGGTAGATGCTCGCTTGAAAAACGGAAGGTGATGGAACCGTTACTGTTTAAAAGTTGAAATTCTAACTCATCTTCTAGTTCAAATACATGCTTTAAAAAATGATCGATAATATACCAGATTGAGTCGATGACATCGTCTGGGAGATTGGTTACCACACCAAAGCTGGCACAACGTCTATGTGAATCCGTAAAAGCCATTGATACCTCCTACTTAATTTTTTATTATCATACTGCAAACTGGCCTAAAAATCAAGAAAAGTAAACTGATTACAAAAATATGATTATCGGTGAAATTTTTTCAAAGAAACTTTATATATCCCTTGAAAATGCTTACAATTAGTGGTAAACTAGTAATGGTGTAAACATGAAAACAAAATTTTCAACATTAGAAAGGAAACGGTATGAACACAGATGATACAGTAACAATTTATGACGTTGCCCGAGAAGCAGGAGTTTCAATGGCAACAGTCAGTCGTGTAGTCAATGGTAATAAGAATGTCAAAGAGAACACTCGTAAGAAAGTTCTAGAGGTTATTGAACGCCTAGACTATCGTCCCAATGCAGTAGCTCGTGGCTTGGCAAGCAAACGAACAACAACTGTTGGTGTTGTCATTCCAGATATCACAAATACTTATTTCGCTGCTCTGGCAAAAGGGATTGATGATATTGCCGAAATGTACAAATACAACATCGTCCTTGCTAATAGCGATGAAGATGATGAAAAAGAAGTAGCAGTAGTTAATACACTCTTTTCAAAACAAGTCGATGGTATTATCTTTATGGGCTACCATTTGACAGAAAAGATTCGTTCAGAGTTTTCACGCTCACGCACCCCTGTAGTTCTTGCAGGAACAGTGGACGTAGAACACCAGCTTCCAAGTGTCAATATTGACTATAAGAATGCTACTGCGGATGCTGTTCGCCATTTGTTGAAACGTAACAAAAAGATTGCTTTTGTGAGTGGTCCCTTAGTTGATGATATCAATGGTAAGGTTCGCTTGGTTGGATATAAGGAAGCTTTGAAAGAAGCTGGAGTCAACTATAGTGAAGGTCTTGTATTCGAATCAAAATATCGCTATGACGATGGTTATGCCTTGGCAGAACGCTTGATTTCTTCTAAAGCAACAGCAGCTATTGTGACGGGTGATGAATTAGCGGCAGGTCTCTTGAATGGTTTGGCTGACCATGGCATTTCAGTACCAGAAGACTTTGAAATCATTACAAGTGATGATTCTCAAATCGCACGCTATACTCGACCAAATTTGACAACTATCGCACAACCCTTGTATGACCTTGGTGCGATCAGTATGCGTATGTTGACGAAGATTATGCATAAGGAAGAATTGGAGGAACGTGAAGTTCTTCTCCCTCACGGTTTGACAGAACGCAAATCAACTCGCAAAAAGTAATAAAAATCCCCAGGAATCTAACTGATTTCCTGGGTTTTTCTTATCCTTCCATATATGCTCGGAGCTCGTCACCTTTAAGTCCTGCATTAACTGCAATGAGGAGCTTTAGCCGCGCTTTCTGAGCGTTTAGTTCTTTTACAAAATATACACCATCATTCTGAAGACAAACACCACCGCCTTCGTAGGCGTAAACAGGTTCTGCAATCCCATTGAAACAACGTGAGACTAGTGCAATAGGAAGTCCTGCTTGACTGAGAGATTTTAATTTTTCAGCTGTTTCCTTTGGTACATTTCCAGCGCCAAAAGCCTGAATAATCAATCCATCTAGTTGGTTAACAGGAAGTAAATCGAGAAGTTCATCGGTCATGCCCGCATAAACAGGGATAATAGGGACCAACCCTTGAATGCTCTCAAGGTCAAAACGAACACGAGGTTCAGCCGTTTTGAAGTAGAGAATTTCCTGCTTCATAATGAGCCCAAGAGGGCCATGGGTCGGTGTTTGAAAGGTGCTAACATTCGTCGTATGCGTCTTGGTCACATACTTAGCAGCGTGAATTTCGTCATTCATCACGACCAAGACACCCTTGTCAGCAGCTTTATCGTCACTCGCGACGCGTAGGGCACTGAGATAATTGTAGACGCCATCGCTTCCTAGTTCATTGGAGCTTCTCATAGCGCCTGTCAGGACGATAGGCATATGAGGGACTTCCATGGTATCGAGGAAATAAGCCGTTTCTTCTAGGGTATCTGTCCCATGTGTAATCACAACACCATCATAGGACGATGCCTCTTCTTTTATCTTTTTGTAAAGAGCTAACATATGCTTGGGCTTGATGTGTGGGCTAGGTAAATTTAAAAAATCCAAGGAATGGACTTCGACACCTTCTAGAGGATTAGAGATATGGTTCATAGGGTTATCAACACTAGTCCTTACAGCTCCAGATTCATCTGCCTGCATGGAGATAGTGCCACCAGTATGTAAAACAAGGATTTTCTTAGTCATGATTCACTCACTTTTTCTGAAATGTGGTATAATCATTGTATCATAAAAGAAAGGAATGAGATAGAATGGAAGTCAAAGCTGTTTTTTTTGATATTGATGGAACGCTTGTAAATGACAGTAAGAGTGTTTTGAAGTCCACTAAGGAAGCTATCAAGATTGTGAAAGAACAAGGGGTGCTTGTTGGGGTAGCAACAGGGCGAGGACCTTTTTTTGTTAAGGATTTGATGGATGATTTGGATCTGGATTTTGCAGTGACCTACAATGGCCAATATATCTTTAACAAAGATCGTGTTCTTTTTGCTAGCCCTATTGATAAGAGAAGTCTCAGACAAATCATCTCTTATGCTAAGAAAAATCGAAAAGAGATTGCCATGGGAACGCGACAAGACGTTGTCGGTTCTCGGATTATGTCCTTTGGGCTCAGTCCTCTGTCACAATTAGTTAGTCGTTTTGTGCCTAAGTTCTTAACGCGTACTGTAAGTCATTCCTTTAATCGGATGATCAGCAAGGCCCTTCCTCAGAAGGAAGATGATTTGTTGGACTTAATCAACCAACCAATCTATCAGGTCCTCATGCTGATGACACCTGAGGAGACAAACCATGCTGCTGAAGAACTAAACCATCTGAAGTTTACCAGAAGTAATCCTTTCGCGGCCGATATTATCAATCAAGGAAATTCTAAGTTAGAGGGGATCCGTCGTGTCGGGAAAGAGTATGGTTTTGATCTCAATCAAGTCATGGCTTTTGGAGACTCGGATAATGATTTGGAAATGTTGGCTGGTGTTGGGATGTCTGTTGCCATGGGAAATGGTAGTAGCAGCGTAAAAGAAGTTGCCAAGCATATTACTGCCAGCAACCAAAACGATGGGATTCACAAGGCTTTGGAATATTTTGGAGTTCTGTCTTCTGAAAAAGTCTTTGTCAGTCGTGACTATCATTTCAACAAGGTTAAGACCTTCCATCGTATGATGGATGAGCGAACTCAAGAAGAACCTATAGCTTGGGATTTAGAAGGGGCGACCCACCGTGCTGGCTTTAAGATTGAAGAGTTAGTTGAATTTGTCCGTGCTGCAAGCAATTCTGAAGAGGAATTCCAACAAGCTGTGCAGGATTTACACCAAGCACTTGATATAGCTGCCGAAAAAGTATCTCAGTCAACACCAGCTGAGAAAACCCTCGTTGGTCAAGTGGATGCTTTGATTGACACGCTCTACTTTACTTATGGAAGTTTCGTTTTAATGGGGGTAGACCCAGAGAGAATCTTTGAGATTGTCCATCAAGCAAACATGGGTAAAATCTTCCCAGATGGTAAGGCTCATTTTGATCCAGTAACCCACAAAATCTTGAAACCAGATAACTGGAAAGAAAAATACGCCCCAGAACCTGCGATCAAAAAGGAGATAGAGCGCCAAATCAAGGCTTATGAACGTCATAAGGAAAGAGAAAACCAAAAATAAAAGGAGCATCTGCTCCTTTTATTTTTGGTTTATAAAGTTTTATCCTTGTCTCGAACGACGAGAAGGTCAACACTTGTATGGCGTAGGATATATTCTGATGAAGATCCGACAAGCAAACGTTCGAAGGCGTTAAGCCCTGTTGCTCCAACCAAAATCAAATCAACGTGTTCTTGATCAGGGATTGTTTTAGCCAAAAGAGTTTTAGGATTTCCCATTTCGATGACAACTTGAATATCATTCAGACCAGCGTCTCTTGCACGCTTTTCATATTCTGCCATCAAGTCTTGTGCCTCGACTTGTAGCTCTTCGTAAACTTCTGCATCGAATGTTGAAATGCTTTGAAGAGCACGAGTATCAATTACATGGGCGATGGTTAATTTAGCCTGGTTACGTAATGCTGACTGAACTCCTTTGATAAAAGCCAAATCAGCTTCTTTAGAACCGTCGACTGCTACCATGATGTTTTCGTAACGTTGTGTCATAGCAAAAACCTCCTCATTTCTTATCACCTTCATTGTAATCCTTTTCACTAAAAAAGTAAAGTAAAACATGATAGCAAAATTGCTTTTTGACTTTAATTTTGAGAGTGTTATAATTAAAGGAGAGAAGGCAAGAGGGGATCATATGACAAAAATTGCGGTACTTTCAGATATCCATGGAAATACAAAAGCACTGGAAGCTGTTTTAGCGGATGCAGAGAAGGCAGGCGCTGAGGAATATTGGCTCTTGGGAGATATTCTCATGCCTGGAACAGGACGAAAAAATATTCTCAGACGATTAGAGGACTTGCCGATTACGATTCGAGTTCTGGGAAATTGGGAAGAGAGTTTATGGCGAGCTGCTCATCGAAAATTAGATACAAGTAGACCTAGCCATCGCTACCTCTTGCGCCAATGCCAGTATATTATGGAAGAAATTAGTCTAGATGATATTGAAGCTCTACAGGCATTTCCCATGCACACACACCGCCAGTTTGGAAATCTGAAGGTAGGGATAAGCCATCATTTGCCGGATAAAAATTGGGGAAGAGAACTGATCCATCTTGGCAAGCAGGAGGATTTTGACCGTTTGGTAACCAATCCTGACTGTGATATTGCCATTTATGGGCATATTCATCAGCAATTTCTTCGCTATGGGAGTGGTGGTCAGCTTATCCTGAACCCAGGCTCAATTGGGCAACCATTCTTTTTATCAGCACATCTACGTGAGGATTTGCGGGCCCAGTATATGATTTTGGACTTTGATGAAAAAGGCTTGAAAGATATAGATTTTCGTCGTGTTGATTACGATGTTGAGTCAGAATTACAATTGGCTAGGGATTTGAAATTGCCCTACTATGAGGTATACTATGAAAGCTTAGTCAATGGAATCCACCATACCCACAATCAAGACTTGTTGCACGAAATCGCTCAAAGTCAAGGACATGATGTTGAATTGGATGACTGGCTTAGTCGTAACTCTTGACATTACAACTCTAGAAGGTATAATAAATATAAGAGAAGAATGAGCTTTGTTGATAATAAAGGAGGACTGCATGCAAATTTCAAGCCGATTTACCATTGCGACACATATGTTGGTAATCATTGCCCTAAAAGGGAAGGAAAGCAAGGTGACTAGTGATTTTCTAGCTAGTAGTGTTGGAGTCAATCCTGTTATTATCCGTAAAACCTTGTCCCAACTGAAAAAAGCAGACTTGATTTCCGTCGCGCGTGGAACTGGAGGGGCAGAGATTATCAAAAATCTTGAGGATATCAGTCTTTTGGATATTTATCAAGCGGTGGAATGCCTTGGAAAGACTGGTCAACTCTTTAGTTTCCATGATAATCCCAATCCTGACTGTCCTGTCGGAGCTAATATCCATGGGGTTTTGGATCAAAAACTAGATAAGATTCAGATGGCAATGGAGCAGGAATTGAGTCAAACAACTCTAGCTCAACTAGTAGCAGATGCAGAAATCAGAATACAAGAATAAATATGAAAATAATGAATACCTGAATGACTAAGCTCAAAAATCTAGTTATTTAGGTGTTTTTTGCTTTACTAAATATGCTAGACATCACCTAAAATAATCTGAAAATTTGGCAAGAATATGGTTTGAATATCAGGAGAAAAACATGAAATCATGTTATAATAAAACGATAGAATCGTAAGAAAGAGTGGATGAATTTTGATTATTCCAACTTATAATTGGCAATTTGCACCTCAAGTTGAGGATGCGGATTTTACAAAGATAGCCAAGAAAGCTGGGCTAGGGCCTGAAGCTGCTCGTTTATTATTTAGCCGCGGTATTAAGGATGAAGATCAGTTGTCTCGTTTTTTGACACCAACTCTAGATGATTTGCATGATCCTTATCTTCTCCACGATATGGACAAGGCAGTAAATCGTATTCGCCGTGCTATAGAGCAGGGTGAATTGATTCTCGTTTATGGAGACTACGATGCAGATGGGATGACATCAGCTTCAATCCTTAAAGAAACATTCGAACAATTAGGAGCCGAGTGCTTAGTCTATCTTCCTAATCGTTTTACAGATGGTTATGGTCCGAATGCCAGTGTCTACAAGTACTTCATTGAGCAACAAGGGATATCCTTGATTGTAACTGTTGATAATGGAGTTGCAGGTCATGAGGCTATTGACTTAGCTCAATCTATGGGTGTGGATGTTATAGTAACAGATCATCACTCCATGCCAGAAGTTTTACCAGATGCCTATGCAATTGTCCATCCTGAACATCCAGAAGCAGATTATCCCTTTAAACATTTGGCGGGTTGTGGAGTGGCTTTTAAACTAGCTTGTGCCCTCTTGGAGGAAGCGCAGGTTGAGTTGCTTGATTTGGTTGCTATTGGAACGATTGCTGATATGGTCAGTTTGACGGATGAAAATCGTATCATGGTTCAGTATGGTCTAGAGGTTTTACGCAATACCCAAAGAATTGGTCTTCAAGAATTATTTGAAATTGCAGGAATTTCTAGCAGAGATGTGACAGAAGAAACGGTTGGTTTTCAACTAGCACCGCGATTAAATGCCCTAGGACGCTTGGATGACCCCAATCCAGCCATTGAATTACTGACTGGTTTTGATGATGAAGAGGTGCATGAGATTGCCCTCATGATTCAAGAAAAAAATGAAGAACGTAAGGAAATCGTTCAAGCCATCTATGAAGAAGCTAAAAGCTTGGTAGACCCTAACAAAAGTGTTCAAGTTTTGGCCAAAGAAGGTTGGAATCCAGGAGTGCTTGGGATTGTAGCTGGACGCTTACTGGAAGAATTGGGACAAACGGTGATTGTTCTCAATATTGAAGATGGTCGTGCCAAGGGTAGTGCGCGGAGTATTGAAGCCGTCGATATCTTTGAAGCCTTGGACCCGCATCGGGAACTTTTTATCGCCTTTGGTGGGCATGCAGGCGCCGCAGGTATGACGCTCAAGGCTGAACAGCTAGACGCCTTATCGGAAATTTTAGAGACCTATGTAACAGACAAAGGAATAGATGCCAAAGGGAAGAGTACCTTATATCTAGATGAAGAATTAGATTTGGAAAATCTAAGTTTAGAAACGGTTAAAAGTTTTGAACGCTTAGCTCCTTTTGGAATGGACAACCAAAAACCTGTTTTTTATATTCGAGATTTTAAAGTTGAAAATGCTCGTTCTATGGGAGCAGGAGATAGTCATCTGAAATTGAAGATATCCAAAGGGACCGCAAGCTTTGAGGTAGTAGCATTTGGTCAAGGGCCAAAGGCTACAGAATTTTCTCAGGTAAAACAACTGGAATTGGCAGTTACCCTTTCTGTTAACCAATGGAATGGGCAAACAACCCTTCAGTTGATGATGGTTGATGCGCGTGTGGACGGTGTTCAACTCTTTAATATTCGTGGGAAGAGTGCAGCTCTACCAGATGGAGTATCGGTACTGGATTTTACAGGAAAATTGCCTGATATTTCCTTGAGTCCAGCAATCGTTGTCAAGAATCTCCCAGAAGATATCACTATTCTTAAAAACATTTTCCAACAGCATGATTTTTCAGCTGTTTATTTTAAAAATGATATTGATAAGCCCTACTATTTGACGGGCTATGGCACAAGAGAGCAATTCGCAAAGCTCTATAAGACGATCTATCAGTTCCCAGAATTCGATATTCGTTATAAACTCAAGGACTTATCAACCTATCTCAAAATTGAGCAAATCTTACTCGTCAAGATGATTCAAATTTTTGAAGAGCTTGGTTTTGTCACCATTGAAAATGGTGTGATGAGGGTTAATAAAGATGCGGCTAAACGGGATATTGCTGAAAGTCAGATTTATCAAAATCTCAAGAAAACTGTTAAAGACCAAGAAATGATGGCACTAGGTACAGTACAGGAAATCTATGATTTCTTGATGAAAGAATAAATACAAAGAGGCTGAAGTAACCTATTTCAGTCTCTTTTTGTAAGTGATTTTTAACTTTATGTAGTAAAAGTATACAGATTTGTAACATGACTACAACATAAATCTAAAACAACTGACATGTAAATCAGGTATGATTCTCTTATCAACATAAAAACTAAAAATTATCAATAAAATTTTAGGAGAAAATTGTTATGAAAAAAACAGTTGCTAAACTGACTCTTGGTTTAACATCTACAGCTATTTTAGCTACAGTTGGTGCTCAAACTGTTAGCGCAGACTCTTACGTTGTTCAAGACGGTGATTCATTTTTTGGTATTGCTGCTGCAAGTGGTATGGATCCTTATGAGTTGGCAGCTAATAATGGGAAAACCATTTTTGATACTATCCACCCAGGTGATGTGCTAGAAGTTAGCGGTCCAGCTCAACTTAGCTATTCATACCAAGCTCCTGCTTATGAAGTAACTAGCACTGTTAATGCAGTGGCAGGTGAGGATGTTGTTGTAAATACTCCTACAAACTATGGAAATTCTTATCCTGTTGGTCAGTGTACATGGGGCGTGAAAGAATTGGCTCCATGGGCGAGCAACTGGTGGGGAAATGCTAACACTTGGGCAATCTATGCTAGTGCACAAGGCTTTAAGACAGGAGATGTTCCTGTAGTAGGAGCAATCGCTGTTTGGGATGGCGGTGAATATGGCCACGTTGCTTATGTGACAGATGTACAAAGTGAAAGTTCTATCCAGGTATTGGAAGCAAACTATGATGGCAGTGGAACTCAACCAATCGGAAACTATCGTGGATGGTTTAATCCGACAGCATCAAGAGGTACTGTAAGATACATTTATCCAAACTAAAAATACTTTAAAAGATTTAGAGCTTCTAAATCTTTTTTTATGTACTCCGGCCTAGTTTTTAGGATTTTGGTCAGCTAGAAATTTCGGAGCTTCATTCGATTTAATCGTTTAATGATTTTAGACGAAATCTCAAAAAACCTATTTGATGATGAGTAGTGAATGATCTCTAGTTGAAATCCTATCTTCATTTTGAAAATTAGTAAAAAAATGGTATAATGAGAGGAAAAGATTCGGATAAAAGTATATTGAACTTTTAAAAAAAGAGAGTTGTGAAGGCTCTACAAACACGTTATAGTAATACTTCGGAGGGAAAATGACCAATATTAAATTAACAACTTTAGGCGGTGTTCGTGAAAATGGAAAAAACATGTACATCGCAGAAATTAACGACTCTATCTTCGTTTTAGATGCAGGTTTGAAATATCCTGAAAATGAACAGTTGGGTGTCGATGTCGTTATTCCAAATATGGAATATCTGTTTGAAAATAGCGACCGTATTGCAGGTGTCTTTTTAACGCACGGACATGCGGATGCGATTGGAGCTCTTCCTTATCTTTTGTCAGAAGTGAAAGTTCCTGTTTTTGGTTCAGAGTTGACCATCGAACTTGCTAAGCTTTTTGTTAAGGGAAATGATAGTGCTAAAAAATTCGATGATTTCCATGTTATTGATGAAAATACAGAAATCGACTTTGGCGGTACGGAGGTTTCCTTCTTCCGCACAACTCACTCTATCCCAGAAAGTCTGGGTGTCGTTTTAAAAACATCTGAAGGAAGTATCGTTTATACAGGGGACTTCAAATTTGACCAAACGGCTAGCGAATCTTATGCGACTGACTTTGGTCGTTTAGCAGAAATCGGTCGTGAAGGAGTTTTAGCTCTCCTAAGTGATTCAGCAAACGCAGACAGTAATATTCAAGTAGCCAGTGAAAGTGAAGTTGGTGATGAAATTACGCAAACCATTTCTGACTGGGATGGACGTATCATCGTAGCTGCCGTTGCAAGTAACCTTTCTCGTATTCAGCAGGTCTTTGACGCTGCTGCAGATACAGGTCGTCGCGTTGTTTTGACGGGATTTGATATTGAAAATATCGTTCGTACAGCTATTCGCTTGAAAAAATTGTCATTGGCTAACGAAAGTCTCTTGATTAAACCTAAAGATATGTCTCGTTTTGAAGACCACGAGTTAATCATCCTTGAAACTGGTCGTATGGGTGAACCGATTAATGGACTCCGTAAAATGTCAATCGGTCGTCACCGCTATGTTGAAATCAAAGATGGTGACTTGGTTTATATCGTTACAACACCATCAATCGCTAAAGAAGCTGTCATGGCACGGGTAGAAAACATGGTCTACCAAGCGGGTGGTATCGTAAAACCGATTACTCAAAGCTTGCGTGTATCAGGACATGGAAATGCGCGTGATCTGCAATTGATGATCAACCTTTTGCAACCCAAGTATCTTTTTCCTATCCAAGGGGAATACCGTGAATTGGATGCTCATGCCAAGGCTGCAATGGCTGTTGGTATGTTGCCAGAACGAATTTTTATCCCGAAAAAAGGTACAATCATGTCTTATGAACATGGAGATTTCGTTCCATCTGGTGCGGTTACTGCAGGAGATGTCTTGATTGACGGAAATGCCATTGGGGATGTTGGGAATGTCGTTCTTCGTGACCGTAAGGTCTTGTCAGAAGATGGTATTTTCATTGTGGCTATTACTGTTAACCGTCGCGAGAAGAAAATCATTGCCAAGGCTCGAGTGCATACACGTGGATTTGTCTACCTCAAGAAGAGTCGAGATATTCTGCGCGAAAGTACAGAGTTGGTGAATCAAACAGTTGAGGACTATCTCCAAGGTGAGGACTTTGACTGGGCTGACCTTAAAGGTAAGGTACGTGATCATTTGGCCAAGTTCCTCTTTGACCAAACCAAACGTCGTCCAGCCATTTTACCAGTAGTCATGGAAGCAAAATAAGGATTCAATAGCAAGAGAGAAAGTCGAGTTTCGGCTTTTTCTTATCTCAAACGAATAAGGAGCAAGTTATGGCAGTAATGAAGATTGAGTATTATTCAGAAGTTTTAGATATGGAGTGGGGTGTAAATGTTCTCTACCCTGATGCATCTCGGGTGACAGAACCAGACTCTACAGATATCCCTGTTCTCTATCTCCTTCATGGGATGTCAGGAAATCATAACAGTTGGCTTAAACGGACCAACGTAGAGCGCTTGGTGCGAGGAACCAATCTGATTGTTGTCCTGCCAAATACATGTAATGGCTGGTACACAGATACTCAGTATGGCTATAACTACTATACAGCTCTAGCGGAAGAACTACCTAAGGTGCTCAAACGCTTCTTTCCCAATATGACCAACAAACGAGAAAAGACCTTTATCGCTGGTTTATCAATGGGAGGCTACGGTTCCTTTAAGTTAGCACTGTCAACTGACCGTTTCTCACATGCAGCTAGTTTTTCTGGAGCACTTAGCTTCGAGGAGTTTTCTCCTGAGAGTCAAGATTTAGGAACGCGTGCTTACTGGAGAGGTGTGTTTGGCAAAGTTAATGATTGGGTGAATAGTCCTTACTCACTTGAAACCCTTGCTAAAAAGTCAGACAAGGAGACCAAACTTTGGTTTTGGTGTGGAGAACAAGATTATCTATATTCTGCTAATAATCTAGCAGTTAAAAATCTTAAGAAACTTGGTTTCGATGTGACCTATAGCCATAGTGCAGGAACTCATGAGTGGTATTATTGGGAAAAGCAATTGGAACGTTTTTTAACTACATTGCCAATCGATTTTGTTTTAGAAGAACGCTTGTCTTAATTTTAGCTTTCTTTCAGTTTGTTTTAGTAGAATAATAAACCTATCTTTAGAATGGAAATCCATGACTTAAAGATGGGTTCTTATTTTTTTGAGAAAGGTGGGCAAATTATGGGCTGGATTATTCGTGTTTTATATCGATTGTTACTAGGAATTTTGCGGATGTTTTGGCGCCTTGTATGGACGCTTATCTTCTTCATTCTCATCACTTTTGGGATTCTCTGGTATGTGACAGGTGATTTACCTGGGGCCTTCAATCAAATCAGTAAAATGGCTCAAGTCGGCCAAGCAGGCTGGGATCAATGGCAAGAAACTGGTAAATTGCAAGGTTTGTCTCAGACAGATCATCATCAAGATTCAGGCGCAAAATGGGCAAAAGCGCAAGCAAGGATCTATATTGATCCTCAAATGGATGCGACTTTTCAAAAGGCCTACGCAGAAGCTATTGCTAACTGGAATCAGACAGGAGCTTTTGACTTTGAGCTTGTAACAGAACCAGATCAGGCCACTATTTTCGCTACCGAAATGAATGATGGTTCGACAGCTGTAGCAGGTGAGGCGGAGAGTCAAACCAATCTCCTAACCAAACAATTCACTTCGGTGACTGTTCGCTTAAATCATTATTATCTATCCAATCCAAATTATGGCTATACCTATGAACGCATCTTGCATACGGCAGAACATGAGTTAGGACATGCTATTGGTTTGCAGCATACCAATGAAGTTTCAGTCATGCAACCGGCAGGGTCTTATTATGGTATTCAAGCTCAAGATGTAAAAGAGGTCCAAGAACTCTATGAGTCAGGAGATTAGGAAAACAGAGCTTCTTGATATGAGCAATGAGAGGTGCTTTTTGCTATAATGGAACTATGAATAACTTGATCAAATCAAAACTGGAGCTCTTGCCGAATAGCCCTGGTTGTTACATTCACAAAAATAAAAACGGTACGATCATCTATGTAGGGAAGGCCAAAAATCTGCGCAATCGGGTGCGGTCCTACTTTCGTGGAAGTCACGATACCAAGACAGAAGCCTTGGTGTCTGAAATTGTGGATTTTGAATTTATTGTTACAGAGTCTAATATTGAGGCTCTCCTTTTGGAGATTAATCTCATCAAGGAAAACAAGCCCAAATACAATATCATGCTCAAGGACGATAAGTCCTACCCTTTTATCAAAATCACCAATGAACGCTATCCTCGATTGATAATCACCCGTCAGGTTAAGAAGGACGGAGGCCTTTATTTTGGTCCTTATCCGGATGTGGGTGCGGCCAATGAAATCAAGCGACTTTTAGATCGGATTTTTCCTTTCCGCAAGTGTACTAATCCGCCTTCGAAGGTCTGTTTTTATTACCACATCGGCCAGTGTATGGCTCATACGGTTTGTCACAAGGATGAAGCTTATTTTAAAGTGATGTCCCAAGAAGTTTCTGATTTTCTCAAGGGGCAGGATGACAAAATCATTAACGAGCTCAAGGATAAGATGTCTTTGGCAGCCCAGAATATGGAGTTTGAGCGTGCAGCCGAATACCGTGATCTAATCCAGGCTATTGGGACTCTTCGTACCAAACAAAGAGTCATGACTAAGGACCTCCAGAACCGTGATGTCTTTGGTTATTATGTGGATAAGGGCTGGATGTGTGTACAGGTTTTCTTTGTCCGTCAGGGCAAATTGATTGAACGTGACGTCAATCTCTTTCCTTACTACAATGATCCAGATGAGGATTTTTTGACCTATGTGGGGCAGTTTTATCAAGAAAAATCTCACCTGATTCCCAATGAAATTTTGATTCCTCGGGACATTGATGAAGAGGCGGTTAAGGCCCTTGTCGATACCAAGGTCCTCAAACCCCAGCGAGGGGAGAAAAAGCAGCTTGTTAATCTAGCCATCAAAAACGCTCGTGTTAGTCTGGAGCAGAAATTTAATCTGCTGGAAAAATCAGTTGAGAAAACCCAGGGTGCTATTGAAAATCTTGGACGTCTTTTACAAATTCCGACCCCAGTTCGTATCGAGTCCTTTGATAACTCCAATATCATGGGGACCAGTCCTGTCTCTGCTATGGTTGTTTTTGTCAACGGAAAACCTAGCAAGAAAGATTATCGTAAGTACAAGATTAAGACAGTGGTCGGACCAGATGACTATGCTAGTATGCGAGAGGTTATTCGCAGACGTTATGGCCGAGTCCAACGAGATGGTCTGACACCGCCTGACTTAATCGTCATTGATGGGGGGCAAGGCCAGGTAAATATTGCTAAGCAAGTTATCCAAGAGGAACTAGGTTTGGATATTCCTATCGCAGGTCTTCAAAAGAATGACAAGCACCAAACTCATGAGTTGCTTTTTGGAGATCCGCTTGAAGTGGTAGAGTTGTCTCGGAATTCTCAGGAGTTTTTCCTCCTCCAACGCCTTCAAGATGAGGTGCACCGCTTTGCGATAACCTTCCACCGTCAATTGCGCTCCAAGAATTCTTTCTCCTCTCAATTAGATGGGATTGAAGGCTTGGGTCCAAAACGCAAGCAGAATTTAATGAAATATTTCAAATCTCTGACTAAAATTAAGGAAGCAAGCGTTGACGATATTGTCAATGTAGGAATACCAAGAACAGTTGCAGAGGCTGTTCATAGACAGTTAAATCCAGAAGCGAATTCAACACTGGCTCAAGTAGCTGAGAAGTCGGTTGAATATAAAGAATAAAGAAGCAGTGGAATGTTTTTGTTTTAGTGAGTGCAAGCTAGTCGGATTTGTGGTAAAATAGATAAGATATGACAAAAGAATTTCATCATGTAACAGTCATGCTCCATGAGACCATTGATATGCTAGATGTGAAGCCTGATGGCATTTACGTTGATGCAACCTTGGGTGGGGCAGGTCACAGCGAGTATTTGTTAAGTAAATTAAGCGAGAAAGGGCATTTGTATGCCTTTGACCAAGATCAAAACGCCATTGACAACGCGCAAAAACGTTTAGTGCCCTATATCGAAAAGGGAATGGTTACTTTTGTCAAGGATAATTTCCGTCATTTGAAGGAACGCTTAAATGACTTAGGCGTGACAGAGATTGATGGAATTTGTTATGACTTAGGGGTCTCTAGTCCGCAGTTAGATCAACGTGAACGTGGTTTTTCTTATAAAAAAGATGCACCACTAGATATGCGGATGAATCAGGAAGCTAGCTTGACCGCATATGAAGTTGTCAATCATTATGACTACCATGATTTGGTACGAATCTTTTTCAAATATGGAGAAGACAAGTTTTCTAAACAGATTGCGCGAAAAATCGAACAAGCACGTCAAGTAAAGCCAATCGAGACAACAACCGAATTGGCAGAGATTATCAAATCTGCCAAGCCTGCTAAGGAACTTAAGAAAAAAGGCCATCCGGCCAAGCAGATTTTCCAAGCCATTCGTATTGAAGTTAACGATGAGTTGGGAGCAGCTGATGAGTCTATTCAGCAAGCCATGGATATGCTGGCTCTAGATGGCAGAATATCAGTGATTACCTTCCATTCACTGGAAGATCGTTTGACGAAGCAACTATTTAAGGAAGCTTCGACGGTAGAGGTTCCAAAAGGATTACCTTTTATTCCAGATAATCTCAAACCTAAGATGGAATTAGTATCACGTAAACCAATCTTACCAAGCAAGGAAGAATTGGAAGCCAATAATCGTTCCCACTCAGCCAAGCTTCGAGTGGCAAGAAAAATTCACAAGTAAAGAGGAAAAAATGGCAGAAATCAGAGGAACAACGAGCCAATTGTTGCAAGCTCGTATAAAAAAATTTTCACGTGTTGAAAAGGCCTTTTACCTTTCAATTGCCATCACAGCCCTGGTCTTAGCAATTAGTATAGTCTATATGCAGACAAAACTTTTTCAAGTTCAGAGTGATTTGACAAAAGTCAATGCACAAATTGAAGAAAAAAAGACAGAGTTGGATGATGCCAAACAAGAAGTTAATGAATTGATCCGATCAGAACGTTTGACCGAAATTGCAAATTCTCAAGAGTTGCAATTGAATAATGAAAATATTCGATCAGCGGAGTAGTATATGAAATCCTGGAAAGAAAGAATCATACGCTTTGCCATTAAGAATCGTAAAACTCCAATGGAAAACCGCAGATTAGTAGGAAAAAATTTGAGCCTATTGGCTGTCTTTCTATTTGCTGTTTTTTTGGTTAATTTTGCGGTGATTATTGGTACAGGCACAAAATTTGGAGTCAATCTGGTTAAAGAAGCAAATAAAGTTCATCAAACGACTCTGACTGTTCCTGCTAAAAGAGGAACCATTTATGACCGTAATGGAACTCCCATCGCAGAAGATGCGACCTCTTATAATGTTTATGCTGTAATAGATAAAGACTATAAGTCAGCTAATGGTGATGTTCTTTATGTAGAAGAATCTCAGTACAATAAAGTGGCAGAAATTTTTCATAAATATTTAGATATGGAGGAGACTTACGTCAAAGACCAACTCTCTCAACCGAATCTCAAACAAGTTTCCTTTGGTTCTAAAGGAAATGGGATTACCTATGCTAATATGATGTCCATTAAACAGGACTTAGAATCTGCTAAGGTTGAGGGTATTAATTTTACGACTAGTCCAAATCGAAGTTATCCAAATGGGAAATTTGCCTCATCCTTTATTGGTTTAGCACAGTTACATGAAAATGAAGATGGCACGAAAAGTCTAATTGGGACATCTGGTATCGAGAGTTCCTTAAATAGTTTATTGGCAGGGACAGATGGTGTTATTACTTATGAAAAAGACCGTCTAGGTAATATTGTTCCTGGTACAGAACAAGTCACCCAACAGACCGTAAACGGGAAAGACGTCTATACGACCCTATCTAGTCCTTTGCAGTCCTTTATGGAAAGTCAAATGGATGCCTTCCAAGGAAAACTAAAAGGCAAGTATATGACTGCGACCTTGGTTAGTGCCAAGACAGGAGAAATTCTGGCCACGACTCAAAGACCGACCTTTGATGCTGATACCAAAGAAGGGATTACAGAGGACTTTGTCTGGCGTGATATCCTTTACCAAAGTAACTATGAACCAGGTTCAACCATGAAGGTCATGACCTTAGCAGCAGCTATAGATAACAACACCTTCCCTGGTGGAGAATACTTTAATAGTAGCGAATTAAAAATAGCAGATGCAACTATTAAGGACTGGGATGTGAATGATGGCTTATCAGCTGGAAGTATAATGACATACTCACAAGGTTTTGATCACTCGAGTAATGTCGGTATGACCTTGCTCCAGCAAAAAATGGGGGATGCCACTTGGTTGGATTATCTCAATCGCTTTAAGTTTGGGGTGCCGACGCGTTTTGGTATGCCTGATGAGTATGCTGGACAACTACCTGCAGATAATATTGTCGATATTGCCATGAGTTCTTTTGGTCAAGGGATTTCTGTTACTCAGACCCAGATGCTTCGTGCCTTTACAGCAATCGCTAATGATGGGGTCATGCTAGAGCCGAAGTTTATTAGTGCCCTCTATGATCCAAATGATCAGACTGTTCGTAAATCGCAGAGGGAGGTTGTAGGGAATCCTGTTTCTAAAGAAGCGGCTAGTCTGACTCGAGAAAATATGATTTTGGTTGGTACAGATCCTGTTTATGGTACAATGTACAATAAACTTACCGGTAAACCAATCGTTACTGTACCTGGTCAGACTGTTTCTGTAAAATCAGGAACAGCTCAAATTGCCGATGAGCAAAACGGAGGATATTTAGTTGGGAAAACCAATTATATCTTTTCTGTAGTAACCATGCATCCTTCTGAAAATCCTGATTTTATTCTTTACGTAACAGTTCAACAGCCAGAACACTTTTCTAACCCTTGGTTTGGAGAATTTGCTAATCCTATTCTTGAACGAGCTTCTGCCATGAAAGAATCTCTTAATCTTCAGTCTACAGCTAAAAATCTGGATCAAGTTACAACAACAACTAGTTATGCAATGCCAGCGACCAAGGACTATAGTCCGGGAGATATGGCAGAGGAACTGAGACGCAATCTTGTTCAACCAATCGTTATCGGTTCAGGAACAAAAATCAAGGACAGTTCAGTGGCAGAAGGAACCAATCTAGACGCTAATGAGCAAATCTTACTCCTTTCAGACAAGGTAGAAGAGATGCCTGACTTATATGGCTGGTCTAAGAAAAATGTTGAAACCTTTGCCAAATGGTTGAATCTTGAAGTTGAATTTGAAGGTACAGGAGAAATTGTTAAAAAACAAAGTGTTCGTTCTAATACAGCTTTAAAAAATATACAGAAAATAAAAATAACTTTAGGAGATTAGAATGCTAGTTTCTATCTTTCCTGGAATCCTTACTTTTGTTCTTACAGTGGTAGGAATTCCAGCTTTTATCCGTTTTTACCGTAAAGCACAGATTACTGGTCAACAGATGCATGAGGATGTTAAACAACACCAGGCAAAAGCTGGGACGCCGACAATGGGAGGGATTGTCTTCCTCGTAACAAGCGTTTTAGTTAGTTTAGTTCTTGCACTTTTAACTAATCAACTAACCAACAATGTTGGAATGATCCTCTTTATTCTCGTTTTGTATGGTTTGGTTGGCTTCTTAGATGATTTCCTCAAGGTTTTCCGTAAAATCAATGAAGGGCTCAATCCTAAACAAAAGCTCTTGCTTCAATTAGTAGGAGGAGTTATCTTCTATCTCTTTTATGAAAGAGGAGGGGATGTCTTAAATGTATTTGGATATCCATTGCACCTAGGCGTTCTTTACATTTTCTTTGCTCTCTTCTGGTTGGTTGGTTTTTCAAATGCTGTTAACTTGACTGACGGAATTGATGGCTTGGCAAGTATCTCAGTAGTGATTAGCCTATCTGCCTATGGAGTCATTGCTTATGTACAAAACCAATTGGATATTCTCCTAGTGATTCTTGCTATGATTGGTGGTCTTCTTGGTTTCTTTGTCTTTAACCATAAGCCTGCTAAAGTTTTTATGGGAGATGTCGGAAGTCTTGCTCTTGGAGGGATGTTGGCCGCTATTTCTATGGCATTGCACCAAGAATGGACGCTACTCCTGATTGGTATAGTCTATGTTTTTGAAACAACATCTGTCATGATGCAAGTTACCTACTTTAAGTTGTCTGGCGGGAAACGTATCTTTCGAATGACACCAGTTCATCACCATTTTGAGTTGGGTGGATTTTCTGGTAAAGGTCAGCCTTGGAGTGAGTGGAAAGTCGATTTCTTCTTCTGGGGAGTGGGCTTGCTTGCTAGTCTCGTCACCTTGGCTTTCATGTATTTATTCTAAAATAGAATATTGGAATATAAAAGAGAAGGATTTATACCCTTCTCTTTTTAGTTCCTATTTTCTTCAGTTGAGGAATCCTTTTCTCAAAAAAGTAAAATTATGATAAAATGGAAAAAAAGAAAGATGAAATGATGAGTTATTTTAAAAAGTATAGATTTGATAAAAGCAAGTTTAAGTTAGGGATGCGTACCTTTAAAACAGGAATCGCTGTTTTTTTGGTCCTCATGATTTTTGGTTTTTTTGGATGGAAGGGACTTCAGATTGGAGCTCTTACAGCCGTTTTTAGCTTGAGAGAAGACTTTGATAAGAGTGTCCACTTTGGGACATCACGTATTTTAGGGAATAGTATCGGTGGTTTTTATGCGCTGATGTTCTTTCTCTTGAACAACTTTTTTCATGGAGCCTTTTGGGTAACTCTCCTTGTGGTTCCGATATGTACCATGTTAACCATCATGACAAATGTTGCCATGAACAATAAGTCAGGGGTCATTGGGGGAGTTGCAGCCATGCTGATTATTACCCTATCAATTCCAAACGGAGAGACTGTTTTGTACGTGTTTGCTCGAGTTTTTGAGACTTTTATGGGAGTTTTTGTAGCAATTCTAGTAAATTATGATATTGATCGCTTGCGGAGTCTCATACAGAAAAAATAAAATAATGTCACAAAATATGACATAAACAATTGACGATTGATTTTTTTTAGACTATAATAGACAGAAAGAAGGAAGTGTACATGAAGGAAAAAGAATTTCGTCGCAATATGGCAGTTTTCCCCATTGGTAGTGTTATGAAGCTGACCGATCTTTCGGCGCGTCAAATTCGTTATTACGAAGATCAAGAGTTGATAAAACCTGATCGAAACGAAGGTAATCGCCGGATGTATTCTTTAAATGACATGGATCGGTTGCTTGAGATTAAGGATTATATCTCTGAAGGTCTGAACATTGCTGCTATCAAGAAAAAATATGCCGAACGTGAGGCGAAAGCCAAGAAACCAGTTAGTCAAACTGAGGTTCGTCGTGCCCTTCGGAATGAAGTTCTTCAACAAAGTCGCTTTGCTTCTCAACAATCACCTTTTGGTCGCGGTTAGGCAACCGCAAGTCGTCATATATAAGGAGAAAAACCATGCCAATCACAGCTGCAGATATTCGTCGTGAAGTTAAGGAAAAAAATGTAACCTTTATCCGTCTCATGTTTTCAGATATTTTGGGAACAATGAAAAACGTCGAAATTCCTGCTACAGATGAACAACTAGACAAGGTCTTGTCAAACAAGGCTATGTTTGATGGATCTTCTATTGAAGGGTTTGTTCGTATCAATGAATCAGATATGTACTTGTACCCTGACCTGGACACATGGACTGTCTTCCCTTGGGGAGATGAGAACGGTAGTGTCGCAGGATTGATCTGTGATGTCTATACAACAGAAGGAGAGCCATTTGCTGGAGATCCTCGAAGCAACCTTAAACGAGCTCTTCATCACATGGAGAAAGTTGGATTCAAATCTTTCAACCTTGGTCCGGAACCAGAATTCTTCCTATTCAAGCTTGATGAAAATGGAGACCCAACTCTTGAGGTGAATGACAAGGGTGGTTACTTTGATTTGGCACCTACAGACCTTGCTGATAACACTCGTCGTGAGATTGTAAATGTCTTGACTAAAATGGGATTTGAAGTAGAAGCCAGTCACCACGAAGTTGCCGTAGGTCAACATGAGATTGACTTTAAGTATGATGAAGTTCTTCGTGCTTGTGATAAGATTCAAATCTTTAAACTTGTTGTAAAGACAATTGCGCGTAAACATGGTTTGTATGCAACCTTTATGGCTAAACCAAAATTCGGTATCGCTGGTTCAGGAATGCACTGCAATATGTCCTTGTTTGATGATAAAGGGAACAACGCTTTCTTTGATCCAAATGATCCAAAAGGAATGCAATTGTCAGAAACAGCCTATCATTTCCTTGGTGGTTTGATCAAGCATGCCTACAACTACACAGCTATCATGAACCCGACCGTTAACTCATACAAACGTTTGGTTCCAGGGTATGAAGCACCTGTTTACATCGCTTGGGCTGGTCGTAACCGTTCACCGTTGGTGCGCGTTCCTGCTACTCGTGGAATGGGAACACGTTTGGAATTGCGCTCAGTAGACCCAATGGCAAACCCATATATCGCAATGGCTGTTCTTTTGGAAGTTGGTTTGCACGGTATTGAAAACAAAATCGAAGCACCAGCGCCAATCGAAGAAAACATCTATATCATGACTGCAGAAGAGCGTAAAGAGGCTGGTATCACAGACCTTCCATCAACTCTTCACAACGCTTTGAAGGCTTTGACAGAAGATGAAGTTGTTAAAGCAGCCCTAGGTGAACATATCTATACGAGCTTCCTTGAAGCTAAACGTATCGAGTGGGCGAGCTACGCAACCTTTGTCTCACAATGGGAAATTGACAACTACCTAGATCTTTATTAATGATGAATCAGAAAGATTGTCCGTTAGGACAATCTTTTTTTCTTGCAATTTATATCGAGGAGTGATATATTTTATATAACGAAGTGCGATATATCGAACTAAAGAGGAGGTCTGGTTAAATGGAATTAACTGATAAGATTAGACGGGTCTACCTTCCTATGACTGAAACGGGTTTTTATATTCTGTTCTGTCTGCAAAAGGAGAACCATGGCTATGGTATTAGCCAAAAGGTCAAGGAGATGACAGATTCACAGGTTTCCATTAGTCCTGGGACCATGTATGGAACCTTGTCAAAGATGGAAAAGGATGGTTTGATTTCCTTTGTTCGCGAAGAGGAAAAGAGAAAGATTTATCAGATAACTGACTTAGGCCGAAAAGTTTTAGAAATCGAAGTCAAACGTATTGAACGACTCTACAGAAACAGTCGGGAGGAAGGTTGATGGAAAAGAAAATTGTTTATCGGATTGTTACGATCGCTGATTATGAGAGGGAGGCAGTTTTTCTCGAAGAAATGCATGCTAAAGGCTGGAAGCTTAAGGAGTTAAGGTACTCTTACTTAGTAGTTGCGGTTAAGTATACTTTTGAAAAGTGCCAACCGGAGCAAGTGGCTTATCAGTTGGACTTTTATCCTATGAAAAAGTCAGAGAGAGCTTCCTATTTACAACTGTTTAAAGATTGTGGCTGGGAGCCAATTACAGACTTTAATGGTTTTTCCTACTTTAGAAAGCTTCGTTCTGGAATTGAGTCGGAGGCCGAGTTTGAAATTTATAATGACACGGCCGGGAAGTTAGCTATGGTCAAACGAATTTTAATAATGCGGATGCTTCCTATTTTGCTTCTCTTTTCAGCTCTACTACCGGTTTTCTTAAAATTCCTTAGTAGAGGTAGTGATTTCAGTTGGGAAATGTTGTTGATTGTCATAATAGATTGTGTTTTATTGATAGTTTTTGCGATTCAGATTTCTTATATTTTTTGGAGATTGTTTCAAAAGTGGAAAGAATTATCCGATATATAAAATCATGTATGTGTTCTAATTTGGAGGTCAGGCAATGAATAGCAAAGTACAATTTCGAATGTTTACCGTTTTTGATTTGGATAAGGTAGAAGATTATTTGCATGAGATGCATTTGCAAGGTTGGGAATTTAAATCAAATCGTTTTGGTTTGTTCCATTTTGAACAATGCCAACCAGATGATGTGATCTATCGTGTGTATAATACTAGCTACCTTAGAAAGAATGAGATGGTGTTGCAAAGTATTAAGGATAGAGGTTGGGAGTTTGTGGAGCGATGTCCTTATTCTGTTTTCCGAAAGGCAACTGGTGATATTGTTTCAAATGATCAATCTTTCATAGATAATCGACTTAGATGGGAAGGTGTGAAATCTGGACTTCGTTCATGTGTAGCTTCTATCTCTGGTGGTCTAGTTGTTTGTATGAGTCTGTTTCGTGAAAATCTTTCTCAGTCTTTCTTCATTATTTTTGCCCTATATGCTCTCATGATTTCTTATCTAATCTATAGTTTTTACAGACTTAAAAAGAAATATCTTAAGATTGTAAAATGATTTTCTAGGTCTCCAGACCGATTTTTAGCACTCTTGATAAAAGAGTGCTAATTTTTTGAGTTTTTGTCTTGACATTCTCTTTTAAGGGTGTATAATAGAATCATAAGTTAGCACTTGGATGTGTCGAGTGCTAAAAAGGATCTATCAGAGAGGAGTGGCGAGATGGTTACGGAACGTCAGCAGAATATTTTAAATCTGATTATTGACATCTTTACCAAAACGCATGAACCTGTTGGATCTAAAACCTTGCAAGAGTCTATCAACTCTAGTAGCGCTACCATTCGAAATGACATGGCAGCTCTAGAAAAGCAAGGTTTGCTTGAAAAGGCGCATACTTCCAGTGGTCGGATGCCGAGTGTGGCTGGTTTTCAATACTATGTCAAACACTCCCTATCCTTTGACCGTTTAGCTGAGAATCAAGTTTATGAGATTGTAAAAGCCTTTGATCAAGAGTTCTTCAAGCTTGAGGATATTCTTCAAGAGGCGACGAAAATCTTGTCAGACTTGAGTGGTTGTACGGTTGTAGCATTGGATGTAGAACCAAGTAGGCAGAAGCTGACGGCTTTTGATATCGTTGTTCTCGGGCAACATACAGCTCTTGCTGTTTTTACACTTGATGAGTCTAGAACAGTTACCAGTCAGTTTTTGATTCCGAGAAATTTCTTGCAGGAGGATTTAAATCGCCTTAAAACCATGATTCAAGAACGTTTCCTGGAACAGACTGTCTTGGATATTCACTACAAGATTCGGACAGAGATTCCGCAGATTATCCAACGTTACTTTACAACGACGGACAATGTTATGGATCTCGTCGAACATATTTTCAAAGAAATGTTCAATGAAAATATCGTAGTTTCTGGGAAAGTTAATCTCTTGAATTTTGCGAATCTAGCAGCCTATCAATTCTTTGATCATCCACAAAAGGTTGCTTTGGAGATTCGAGAAAATTTGATTGGCGATCAGATGCAAAGTGTCCGAGTTGCGGATAGCCAAGAATCCTGTTTAGCTGACTTAGCAGTGATTAGCAGTAAATTTCTAATCCCTTATCGTGGGTTGGGAATTCTGGCGATTATTGGTCCAGTTCATCTGGACTATCAACAATTGGTCAATCAACTCAATGTTGTCAATCGAGTTTTGACCATGAAGTTGACTGATTTTTACCGCTATCTCAGCAGTAATCACTATGAAGTGAATTAAGATTGAAATCATTAAAGGAGGCGAACATGTCCCAAGATATAAAAAATGAAGAAGTAAAAGAAGAGGAAGTTGTGGAAACAGTTGAAGAGGCAACTCCTGAGAAATCTGAATTGGACTTGGCTAATGAACGTGCCGAAGAATTCGAAAACAAATACCTTCGTGCCCATGCAGAAATGCAAAACATTCAGCGTCGTGCCAACGAAGAACGCCAACTCTTGCAACGCTATCGCAGCCAAGATTTGGCAAAAGCGATTCTGCCATCACTTGATAACCTTGAACGCGCCCTTGCAGTTGAAGGATTGACAGATGATGTTAAAAAAGGACTAGAAATGGTCCAAGAAAGCTTGATTCATGCTTTGAAAGAAGAAGGAATCGAAGAAATCGCAGCGGACGGAGAATTTGACCATAACTACCACATGGCCATTCAAACAGTGCCATCGGATGACGAGCATCCAGCAGACACCATCGCACAAGTCTTCCAAAAAGGCTACAAACTCCATGACCGCATCCTACGCCCAGCCATGGTAGTAGTATATAACTAGGCTAGAGAACTTTGAAAACCTTGTCCGAAACGACACTAAACTATGAAAGAAAGATAAGAAGCAAACCGGAGGCTTGCAAGGAAGATATTTCCCGCCGTGGTGAAAGTTTCAGTAGCATAAGCTACTGAAGCAGGGGATTTTTGAGACAATAGACTCAAAAATAAGTGATGAAATCCCGTAGGGAGTTGCTCACGTCCCCATCACTTAAGGGAAGTATCAAGAAAAATCAACATTAGAATTAAAATAACAAGGAGAAAAAACATATGTCTAAAATTATCGGTATTGACTTAGGTACAACAAACTCAGCAGTTGCAGTTCTTGAAGGAACTGAAAGCAAAATTATCGCAAACCCAGAAGGAAATCGTACAACTCCATCTGTAGTATCCTTCAAAAACGGTGAAATCATCGTTGGTGATGCTGCAAAACGTCAAGCAGTCACAAACCCAGATACAGTCATCTCTATCAAATCTAAGATGGGTACTTCTGAAAAAGTTTCTGCAAACGGTAAAGAATACACTCCACAAGAAATCTCAGCGATGATCCTTCAATACTTGAAAGGTTACGCTGAAGAATACCTTGGTGAAAAAGTAACCAAGGCTGTTATCACAGTTCCAGCTTACTTTAACGATGCCCAACGTCAAGCAACTAAAGACGCTGGGAAAATCGCTGGTCTTGAAGTAGAACGTATCGTCAACGAACCAACTGCAGCAGCTCTTGCTTACGGTTTGGATAAGACTGACAAAGAAGAAAAAATCTTGGTATTCGACCTTGGTGGTGGTACATTCGACGTATCTATCCTTGAATTGGGTGATGGTGTCTTTGATGTATTGGCAACTGCAGGGGATAACAAACTCGGTGGTGACGACTTTGACCAAAAAATCATCGACCACTTGGTTGCAGAATTCAAGAAAGAAAACGGCATCGACTTGTCAGCTGATAAGATGGCTCTTCAACGTTTGAAAGACGCAGCAGAAAAAGCCAAGAAAGACCTTTCTGGAGTGACTTCAACTCAAATTAGCTTGCCATTTATCACTGCTGGAGAAGCTGGACCTCTTCACTTGGAAATGACTTTGACTCGTGCCAAATTCGATGATTTGACTCGTGACCTTGTAGAACGTACTAAAACTCCAGTTCGCCAAGCCCTTTCAGATGCAGGTTTGAGCTTGTCAGAAATTGACGAAGTTATCCTTGTCGGTGGTTCAACTCGTATCCCAGCTGTTGTAGAAGCAGTTAAGGCTGAAACTGGTAAAGAACCAAACAAATCAGTGAACCCTGATGAAGTAGTTGCCATGGGTGCTGCTATCCAAGGTGGTGTGATCACTGGTGATGTGAAAGACGTTGTCCTTCTTGACGTAACGCCATTGTCACTTGGTATCGAAACAATGGGTGGTGTCTTCACAAAACTCATCGACCGCAACACAACAATTCCAACATCTAAATCACAAGTCTTCTCAACTGCAGCAGACAACCAACCAGCCGTTGATATCCACGTTCTTCAAGGTGAACGTCCAATGGCAGCAGATAACAAGACACTTGGACGTTTCCAATTAACTGATATCCCAGCTGCGCCTCGTGGTATCCCACAAATCGAAGTAACATTTGACATCGATAAGAACGGTATCGTATCTGTTAAGGCCAAAGATCTTGGAACTCAAAAAGAACAAACAATTGTTATCCAATCAAACTCAGGTTTGACAGACGAAGAAATCGACCGCATGATGAAAGATGCTGAAGCTAACGCTGAAGCAGATAAGAAACGTAAAGAAGAAGTTGACCTTCGTAACGAAGTAGACCAAGCAATCTTTGCGACTGAAAAGACTATCAAGGAAACTGAAGGTAAAGGCTTCGATGCAGAACGTGATGCTGCTCAAGCTGCCCTTGATGACCTTAAGAAAGCCCAAGAAGACAACAACTTGGAAGAAATGAAAGCAAAACTCGAAGCATTGAACGAAAAAGCTCAAGGACTTGCTGTTAAACTCTACGAACAAGCTGCAGCAGCCCAACAAGCTCAAGCAGGAGCAGAAGGCGCACAAGCAACAGGAAACGCAGGCGATGACGTCGTAGACGGAGAGTTTACGGAAAAATAAGATGTTGAGGCGTTTAAAAAACGAAAGAAAAATAGGAAGCCATCGCCTTGTGCGATGCACAAAAGATGGCTTATCTTTTTTCCGAAGTTTTTAGCCGAAACTCAGTTAAGCCTAACTCGTTAAGAATGACTAATCACTAAAGTGGTTGTTATTCTACGGCAATTGCTATGACGACTTGCCTGAACGTCGTAATGATAAAAAGAAATCCAGAGGTTGCAAACCAGCCTCTGTTTTTCGGTAAAATAGAGGATGTTGCGTATGAAAAAAGTACTTTGTATCATTTATCCTAATTTTTCTCTTTATGAGATAACCACTTTAACGAGTACTTTAGCTCTGTCTTTTGATATCACGATTGATTATGTAGCTTCTGAGCATTCAATGGTGGTTTCTGAGGATGGCTTGCCTTGTCAACCGACGAAAACATTGGATCAAATCTGTATAGAAGAGTATTCTTGTGTGATTTTGCCAGGAATGGTAAATATAGGTCCTGCTCTACAAGATGAGAAATTGATCTCGTTTTTGAGGGATCTTGGTGAGCAAGATATCCTAATTGCAGCCATTTCTTCAGCGCCCCTTTTATTGGCGAAAGCAGACTTGTTGAACGACACGAAATTTACAGGTGGAATTTGGCAAAACTTCTTTGATTATTTTGAATTTCTTCCACGTGAAAATTTCCAACCCAAACTGGTTGTGCAAGATAAACAAATCATTACGGCTATCGGTTTTGCACATCAAGAGTTTGCAAGAAAAGTGATTCTAAGCTTAGGATTGGCAGAGAACACGGACAACTATTTTAAAGAACAGAACGAGTATGCTGAAGAGGATTTAATATTTACTCTATCAGATGAAGAGTTTGATCAAGTGAAGCAGAATATAGAAAATAACCTCTAAAGATTTACATGAAAATTATAGAAAGGACAAAGAGTGTTCGCAACTGAACACGGGTTCCAAAATTTCTAATTTAATATAAAAGAAAGGGACAAAGAGCATTCGGGGAATTGAATCCGAGCTCTGAAGTTTCTTACTCAATAACAATGGAAAGGAACTGAACCCGACCTAAATTCTTGGAAAAAAGATAAATCTGTCTAGGAGCATCGCTCCTGCGTCAGATTTCCTATTTTTCAGTCGAATTTTACGGTCTTGGTATCTTAAATGAACAATACTGAATTTTATGACCGTTTGGGCGTTTCAAAGAATGCATCTCAAGATGAGATCAAGAAAGCCTATCGGAAATTATCTAAAAAATATCACCCAGATATCAACAAAGAGCCTGGTGCTGAGGAAAAGTACAAGGAAGTTCAAGAAGCCTATGAGACTTTGAGCGATGAACAGAAACGGGCTGCCTATGACCAATACGGTGCGGCTGGAGCCAACGGTGGCTTTGGTGGTGCAGGCGGTTTCGGTGGCTTCGATGGTGCAGGCGGTTTTGGTGGATTTGAAGATATCTTCTCAAGTTTTTTCGGCGGAGGCGGTTCTTCTCGCAATCCAAATGCTCCTCGTCAAGGTGATGACCTCCAGTATCGCGTCAATTTGACTTTTGAAGAGGCCATCTTTGGTACTGAAAAAGAAGTCAAATACAATCGTGAAGCCAGCTGTCGTACTTGTGATGGTTCAGGTGCTAAGCCTGGAACAAGTCCAGTTACTTGTGGACGTTGTCATGGTTCTGGTGTTATTAACGTTGATACTCAAACACCTCTTGGTATGATGCGCCGTCAAGTAACCTGTGATGTCTGTCATGGACGTGGAAAAGAAATCAAAGATCCATGTACAACCTGTCATGGAACAGGTCATGAAAAACAAGCCCACAGTGTCCACGTAAAAATTCCAGCAGGTGTCGAAACTGGTCAACAAATTCGTCTAGCTGGTCAAGGTGAGGCAGGCTTTAACGGCGGTCCTTATGGAGACTTGTATGTAGTAGTTTCTGTAGAAGCAAGCGATAAATTTGAACGTGAAGGAACAACTATTTTCTACAAGTTAAATCTCAATATTGTCCAAGCAGCCCTTGGAGATACAGTAGATATTCCAACAGTTCATGGGGATGTTGAGTTAGTCATCCCAGAAGGAACGCAGACTGGTAAAAAATTCCGCCTACGTGGCAAGGGAGCTCCAAGTCTTCGTGGTGGTGTTGTCGGTGACCAGTATGTGACTGTCAATGTCGTAACTCCAACAGGCTTGAACGAACGACAAAAAGCAGCCTTGAAAGAATTCGCAGCTGCAGGTGATTTGAAAGTCAATCCAAAGAAAAAAGGCTTCTTTGACCACATAAAAGATGCCTTTGAGGGTGAATAAAACATAAATTAAAAAGAGCCTTTAGGCTCTTTTTAGTTTTTTAACGTTGGGAAATGGAACTCCATTTAGTCTGCTACTCAGACGATTAATTGAGCAAGCCAGCTACATCCATCTCTTGAATGAGTTGTTTGAGTTCCGCTTCTTTACCAGGCTTCACGGTGACAGTATCGACATGCTTAATCGCAGAATTATCCTGAATATCCACCAAGGTCAAAGATTTTTCATAGAATGCGATACCCTTTTTTAGACTCTCTTGATCCTTCCAAGAGATTACGAGATAAGAATCCTTTGATTTCTTTCCGTTTTCTCGGAAATACTTCCCGCTTTCCTCCTCTAAAAATTGTATTAAACCATGATTGAACAAGTTGTCCTCTACTGTCCTATAGGAAATATCTCCTGTGTTTAAAACATAGACTTTGAGCCGGTTTTTAGTAAGATTTGGACTTTCTTTTAGGACAGGGTGACTATTGATAACCTCATCTGAGAAAGTCACATAAAAATCTAAGCCTCCCCCCTCGAATTGATAGCTTCCATTTGATTCTACTTTTTCAGGAGGCATGTCAAGGGAGATAAAGATTTGTTTTAAGGCTTCATTTCCTTCTCGAATGTCACTTGATGAGGCCTTGAAAAGATTAGCCACTAGTAGAAATGCTAGGGTTGCAAGAAGGCAGAGGCCACCAGAAATAATCAAGATGACTTTTAAAAACAGTTTCATTTTTAATCCCTCCCTTTTCTGTTAGGATTTGGTAATCCAAGGTGAATTTAAGGGGATATAAGAAAAGTTGGAAACTTTCTTTTTCTTAGTCTTCTTCAGTTTCTCGTAGTTCTTTTATCACAGCAAGTCTTGCTTGGAGGTCTTTTTCTAAGACTTTAAATTTGTAAGTGAGGTCTTCTTGATACTCCTTGATGACTTCTTTTTGTTGATTGATAATTTGTAAGCTATTTTGGATAACATCCAAATCACCATTGATTGCTTCAACGCGATCAGTTGTATCTAAAACTTCTTCAGTGATAACTTCACGATTTTTAACGAGGAGGTAAGATCCGACTGCAGATCCAGCAAAAAGTAGTAGATTTGATAGTTTCATAGGAACTCCTTAAGCGTTTTTGATAGTTTCAGCGACTTGAGCAAGCTTGTCAAAGTCAGGTTCATGGGCGATAAAGTCAATTTTTAGATCATCATCTGCACTATAACGAGGAACAAGGTGGACATGGGTATGAAAAACGGTTTGTCCAGCTACTTCTTCGCAGTTGGCGATGATATTCATACCCTTGGCTTTAGTAGCGGTCATGACTTTTTGTGCGACCAATGGAACCTTAGCAAACAGTTGGCTAGCGCTTGCTGCATCCATTTCTAAAAGATTGCGATGGTGTTCTTTGGGTACGACTAGGGTATGACCAGGGGTTACTTGAGAAATATCTAGGAAGGCAAGAACTTGTTCATCCTCATAAACCTTGGCTGCAGGTATTTCTCCTGCTAAAATCTTACAAAAAATACAATCTGACATAAAAACCACCTCTAGTGTATTGAATTTTGATATAATATAGCTACATTATACCAGATTCGGAGAAAATATGTTAGAAATTAAAAACCTGACAGGAGGCTATGTTCATGTACCTGTCTTGAAGGATGTATCTTTTACAGTAGAGAGTGGACAGTTGGTTGGTTTGATTGGCTTGAATGGTGCAGGTAAATCAACAACGATCAATGAGATTATCGGTCTCTTGACACCCTACAGTGGGGAGATTAAAATTGATGGTTTAACTCTGCGAGAGGATGCTACGAGCTATCGCAAGAAAATTGGTTATATCCCTGAAACTCCTAGCTTGTACGAGGAATTGACTCTCAGAGAACATATCGAGACAGTCGCTATGGCTTATGGTGTTGAACAGAGTATCGCTTTTGAACGTGTAGAGCCCCTTTTAAAAATGTTTCGTTTGGATCAAAAGTTGGATTGGTTCCCGGTTCATTTTTCAAAAGGGATGAAACAAAAGGTTATGATTATCTGTGTCTTTGTCGTTGATCCAAGTCTCTTTATCGTAGACGAACCTTTTCTTGGTCTGGATCCCTTGGCGATTTCAGACTTGATTCAACTTTTAGAAGCGGAAAAGAAAAAAGGAAAGTCGATCCTCATGAGTACCCATGTCCTTGATTCAGCTGAAAAAATGTGTGACTCTTTTGTCATTCTCCATAAAGGTCAAGTGAGGGCCAAAGGCAATCTCCAGCAACTTCGAGAAGCTTTTGCCATGCCAGATGCAAGTCTCAATGATATCTATTTGGCTCTGACCAAAGAGGAGGAACTATGAAGGACTTGTTTTTAAAACGAAAACAGGAATTTCGCAAGGAATGCTTGGGCTATCTCCGTTATGTGCTCAATGACCATTTTGTCTTGTTTTTGTTGGTTTTACTAGGATTTTTGGCTTATCAATACAACCAGTTACTGCAAGATTTTCCTGAAAATCATTTACCAATCTTATTTTTAATTGGAATTGTATCTGTTTTGCTCTTGTTTTGGGGTGGTATAGCGACCTATCTAGAAGCTCCTGACAAACTCTTCCTCTTGGTGGCTGAAGAGAAGGTAAAAGACCACATCAAAAAGCAATCTCTCCGATCGTTCATCTTTTGGCTTAGTGTTCAAACGATGCTCTTGCTATTGATTGCTCCCTTGTTCTTAGCCATGGGCTTAGGTCTACCGATTTTTGGAGTCTATCTCTTTGTCTTAGGGTTTGTAAAATATGTGATTTTTCGTCAAAAATCCAGTAAATTTTTTGTTGAAAATGGTCTTGATTGGGATTCTATCATTGCTCAAGAAAGTAAACGCAAGCAATTCTTGCTTCGCTTTTTTGCCCTCTTTACCCAGGTCAAGGGAATTTCAAACAGCGTTAAACGCCGAGCTTACCTGGACTTTATCCTTAAGGGCGTTCAGAAAGTACCAGGGAAAATCTGGCAGAACCTCTATCTTCGTTCCTATCTGAGAAATGGAGATTTATTCGCCCTTAGTCTGCGACTCATAATCCTATCTTTGACCGCTCTCATCTTCATTGAGCAATCTTGGATTGCAGTCGCAATTGTAATTTTATTCAATTATCTTTTGTTATTCCAGCTTCTAGCCCTCTATCATGCCTTTGACTATCAATATTTGACGCAATTATTTCCAGTAGGAAAGGGGCAAAAAGAACGAGGATTGAAGGAGATTTTGAGAGCGATTGGATTGTCTGTCTTGATCTTAGAAAGTCTTATAGGAATGCTTGTTTTTAAGGACAAAATCCTTATCTTCGTTCTTGTAGGAGCAGGTTTTGTATTGCAATTTCTTTATGTACCTTATCAACTGAGAAGATTGGTTGACGAATAGCATAAAAATTAGTAGAATAATAAGGAAACTTTATTCGGAGGAAAGAAATGGACTTGGGTGATATTGAGCTAACGCTAACCCCGATATCTGGGAAGAGCGGAAAAGCTTATATGGGAAGTTATCCTGATGGAAAACGTGTTTTTATAAAAATGAATACTTCTCCAATCCTGCCTGGTTTAGCTAGAGAGCAAATTGCACCACAATTGCTCTGGAGTCGTCGTTTACCAGACGGCCGTGATATGTCCGCTCAGGAATGGTTGACAGGAAAAATTTTGACGCCAAGTGATATGAACCGTAAACAAATTATCGATATTTTGACACGTTTACACTGTTCACGTCCCTTAATGACCCAGTTGACACGATTGGGATATGCAATGGAAACACCTTCGGATTTACTTCAGTCATGGGTAAACAAGGCTCCGGATGCTTTAAAAAACAACCAGTATCTACGTATGGTTTTAGGTGATTTGCGTGAGAATCTTCCTGGCTTTAGGGAAGACTATGCAACCATAGTCCATGGGGATGTCCGTCATAGCAACTGGTTTGAGACAGAGAGTGGCTTGATTTATTTAGTAGATTGGGATTCTGTTCGCTTGACTGATCGGATGTTTGATGTAGCCTATCTGCTCTGTCACTATATTCCAGAGTATCAGTGGCAAGAATGGCTTGCTAATTATGGCTATAAGTATAATCAAACTGTCTTGAATAAGTTATATTGGTATGCTCAACTGTCATTTTTGAGCCTCATTACCAAATACTATGAAAATCAAGATTTGGATAATGTCAATCGGGAGATCTATGCTTTGCGTACCTTCCGAGATAAGTATGGAAAGAAGAAATGAGAGTTAGAAATCGTAAAGGTGCAACAGAACTGTTAGAGGCTAATCCGCAGTATGTTGTTTTAAATCCCGCAGAAGCTAAAGGAAAGTGGCGAGATTTGTTTGGCAATGACAATCCAATCCATGTAGAGGTTGGTAGTGGCAAAGGAGCTTTCGTAACAGGAATGGCCAAACAAAATCCTGGCATCAACTATATCGGGATTGATATTCAGAAGTCTGTATTAAGCTATGCATTAGACAAGGTCTTAGAAGTTGGAGTTCCCAACATCAAACTTCTATGGGTTGATGGTTCAGAATTGACCAATTATTTTGAAGATGGTGAAATTGACCGCTTGTATTTGAATTTCTCGGATCCATGGCCTAAAAAACGCCATGAAAAGCGTCGTTTGACTTATAAGAGTTTCTTGGATACTTTCAAACGAATCTTGCCTGAACACGGTGAAATTCATTTCAAAACAGATAATCGTGGCTTGTTTGAATATAGCTTAGTGAGTTTTTCACAATATGGGATGAAACTTAATGGCGTTTGGCTAGATTTACATGCCAGCGACTTTGAAGGAAATGTCATGACTGAGTATGAACAAAAGTTCTCAAACAAGGGTCAAGTAATTTATAGAGTTGAAGCAGAATTTTAAGAAAAAGCTTGAAATCAGGCTATTTGAGTGCTTATGCTTTACATTAGTACTAAAAAGTGCTATACTATTATCAAGAATATAAGAAAGAGAGGCGGGGAGATATCTTCGCCTCTTGCTTATGAGGAGGTGGACGCAATCGCAACGATCGTTGAATTAGTCAGAGAAGTCGTAGAACCTGTTATTGAAGCTCCTTTTGAACTCGTAGATATCGAGTACGGAAAGATTGGCAGTGACATGATTCTTAGTATTTTTGTAGACAAGCCTGAAGGAATCACCTTGAATGATACAGCAGACTTGACTGAAATTATCAGTCCTGTTCTTGATACTATCAAGCCTGATCCCTTCCCAGAACAATATTTCCTAGAAATTACCAGTCCAGGATTGGAGCGTCCTTTGAAAACCAAGGAAGCAGTCGCTGGAGCGGTTGGGAAATACATCCATGTCGGGCTCTATCAAGCCATCGACAAGCAAAAGGTTTTTGAAGGAACCTTGTTGTCCTTTGAAGAGGACGAGTTGACTATGGAATATATGGATAAAACGCGCAAGAAAACAGTCCAAATTCCATATAACTTGGTATCAAAAGCACGTTTAGCAGTAAAATTATAGAAAAGAAAGGATAGCTTTTGAGAATTCAAAAGTAAAAAGAACATGAGTAAAGAAATGCTAGAGGCCTTCCGCATTTTGGAAGAAGACAAGGGAATCAAGAAAGAAGATATCATCGACGCAGTGGTAGAATCACTTCGTTCTGCTTACCGTAGACGCTATGGTCAATCAGATAGCGTAGCTATCGACTTCAACGAAAAAACAGGTGACTTTACAGTCTACACTGTCCGCGAAGTTGTTGATGAAGTATTTGATAGCCGTTTGGAAATTAGCTTGAAAGATGCTCTTGCCATTAATTCAGCCTATGAGCTTGGTGACAAAATCAAATTTGAAGAAGCACCAGGAGAGTTTGGTCGTGTAGCGGCTCAGTCTGCGAAACAAACCATTATGGAAAAAATGCGCAAGCAAACACGTGCCATTACCTACAATACTTACAAAGAGCATGAACAAGAAATTATGTCAGGTACAGTAGAACGTTTTGACAACCGTTTTATTTATGTCAACCTTGGCAGCATCGAAGCCCAATTGTCAAAACAAGACCAAATTCCTGGAGAAGTCTTTGCTTCCCACGATCGTATCGAAGTTTATGTCTACAAAGTCGAAGACAACCCTCGTGGAGTTAACGTCTTTGTAAGTCGTAGCCATCCAGAAATGATCAAACGTTTGATGGAACAAGAAATTCCAGAAGTATACGATGGAACTGTTGAAATCATGAGCGTAGCCCGTGAAGCAGGTGATCGTACAAAGGTTGCTGTTCGTAGTCACAATCCTAACGTGGATGCTATCGGAACAATCGTTGGACGCGGTGGTGCAAACATTAAGAAAATCACTAGCAAATTCCACCCAGCTCGCTACGATGCTAAGAGCGACCGCATGGTACCTGTAGAAGAAAACATCGATGTTATCGAATGGGTAGCAGATCCAGCTGAGTTTATTTACAATGCTATTGCTCCTGCTGAGGTTGACCAAGTTATCTTTGATGAAAATGACAGCAAACGTGCCTTGGTCGTTGTGCCAGATAACAAACTATCACTTGCAATCGGTCGTCGTGGACAAAACGTTCGCTTGGCAGCTCACTTGACTGGATACCGTATCGATATCAAGTCTGCAAGTGAATTTGAAGCTATGGAAGAAGCAGGTCAAGTTGATTTCGCTGACACAGAAGAATAAAAGCTGCAAGAGGAGGGAAAGATGAAAACAAGAAAAATCCCTTTGCGCAAGTCTGTTGTTTCTAATGAAGTGATCGATAAGCGAGATTTACTTCGTATTGTCAAGAACAAAGAAGGAGAGGTCTTTATCGACCCGACAGGCAAGGCTAATGGCCGTGGCGCTTATATCAAGCTAGACAATGCAGAAGCCTTAGAGGCTAAAAAGAAAAAAGTCTTTAACCGTAGCTTTAATATGGAAGTTGAAGAAAGCTTTTATGACGAGTTGATCGCCTATGTTGATCACAAAGTGAAAAGAAGAGAGTTAGGACTTGAATAAACAAAAAGTTAGTAATCTCTTGGGACTTGCTCAACGAGCAGGGAAAATTATCTCGGGTGAAGAAATGGTTGTCAAAGCCATTCAGGAACAGAAAGCCAAGCTGGTATTTCTAGCGCATGATGCTGCCCCCAACCTGACCAAGAAGATTCAAGATAAAAGTCACTATTATCAAGTAGAAGTTGTAACCGTGTTTTCAACACTGGAATTAAGCATAGCAGTTGGGAAATCAAGAAAGGTTTTAGCTGTGACAGATGCTGGATTTACAAAGAAAATGAGGTCTCTTATGGAATAGAAGAGGAGGACATGATTTGTCTAAGAAAAGATTGTACGAAATCGCAAAAGAACTTGGAAAAGAAAGTAAGGAAGTTGTAGCGCGTGCAAAAGAGTTGGGCTTGGAGGTGAAGAGCCACTCGTCAAGCGTTGAAGCTGATGCTGCTGAAAAAATCGTTGCTAGCTTTAAGCCTGCTGCCCCTAAAGCAGAAGCAAAACCTGTAGCACCAAAAGCAAGTGAAGCGAAGGTGGAAAAGAAATCTGAAACGCCAGCAACTCCAAAGGAAGAAAAAGTTGTAGCTGCAAGACCACAGAGTCGAAACTTTAAGGCGGAACGTGAAGCGCGTGCCAAAGAGCAAGCAGAACGACGCAAGCAAAATAAGGGTAACAACCGCGATCAACAACAAAACGGTAATCGTCAAAAGAACGATAACCGTAATGGTGGGAAACCTGGTCAAGGAAACCGTGACAATCGCCGTTTTAACGACCAAGGGAAGAAACCACAAGGCCAAGGAAATCGTGGCAATGATTATCGTCAACAAACTGATAATCGTCCAAACCAAGCTGGTCCTCGTATTGACTTTAAGGCTCGAGCAGCAGCTCTGAAGGCTGAGCAAAATGCAGAATACGCACGCTCAAGTGAGGAACGCTTCAAACAGTCTCAAGTTGCCAAAGAAGCCTTGGCTCAAGCTAATAAACGCAAGGAGCCAGAAGAAATCTTTGAGGAAGCTGCTAAACTAGCTGAACAAACTCAGCCAGTAGTTGAAGTAGCTCCTGTAGTCAAAGAGCCTGTAGTGGATACACGTCGTAAAAAGCAAGCTCGACCAGACAAAAATCGTGATGATTACGATCATGAAGAAGATGGTCCTAGAAAACAACAAAAGAATCGAAGTAGTCAGAATCAAGTGAGAAATCAAAGAAATAGTAACTGGAATAACAATAAGAAAAATAAAAAAGGCAACAAACAAAACAATCGTAATCAGGCTCCAAAACCTATTACAGAACGTAAATTCCATGAATTGCCAACAGAATTTGAGTATACAGATGGTATGACTGTTGCGGAAATCGCAAAACGTATCAAACGTGAACCAGCTGAGATTGTTAAGAAACTATTTATGATGGGCGTTATGGCCACTCAAAACCAATCTTTGGATGGGGAAACAATTGAACTCCTCATGGTTGATTACGGAATTGAAGCTAAACAAAAGGTTGAAGTGGACAATGCCGATATCGAACGTTTCTTCGTAGAAGATGATTATCTGAACGAGGATGAGTTGGTTGAACGTCCACCAGTTGTAACCATCATGGGACACGTTGACCATGGTAAAACAACTCTTTTGGATACTCTACGTAATTCACGTGTTGCGACAGGAGAAGCTGGTGGTATCACTCAGCATATCGGTGCCTATCAGATTGAGGAAAATGGTAAGAAGATTACCTTCCTTGATACACCAGGACACGCGGCCTTCACTTCCATGCGTGCACGTGGTGCTTCTGTTACCGACATTACTATCCTAGTCGTAGCGGCAGATGACGGGGTTATGCCTCAGACTATCGAAGCCATTAACCACTCAAAAGCAGCTAATGTTCCAATCATCGTTGCTATTAACAAGATTGATAAACCAGGTGCAAATCCAGAGCGCGTTATCGGTGAATTGGCTGAACACGGTGTTATGTCAACAGCTTGGGGTGGAGATTCTGAGTTTGTAGAGATCTCAGCTAAATTCAACCAAAATATCGATGAACTCTTGGAAACAGTTCTTCTTGTAGCTGAAATCCAAGAACTCAAAGCAGACCCAACCGTTCGTGCGATCGGTACCGTTATCGAAGCTCGTTTGGATAAAGGAAAAGGTGCGGTTGCGACCCTTCTTGTTCAACAAGGTACTTTGAATGTTCAAGACCCAATCGTTGTTGGTAATACTTTCGGACGTGTCCGTGCCATGACCAATGACCTTGGACGTCGTGTTAAGGTTGCGGGACCTTCAACACCAGTATCGATTACTGGTTTGAACGAAGCGCCAATGGCGGGTGACCACTTTGCTGTATACGAAGATGAAAAGTCTGCTCGTGCAGCTGGTGAAGAACGTGCCAAACGTGCTCTTATGAAGCAACGTCAAGCTACACAACGTGTTAGCCTTGAAAACCTCTTTGATACCCTTAAAGCTGGTGAACTTAAGTCTGTTAACGTCATCATCAAAGCTGACGTACAAGGTTCTGTTGAAGCCCTTTCTGCATCACTTCAAAAGATTGACGTGGAAGGTGTGAAAGTGACGATTGTTCACTCAGCAGTTGGTGCTATCAATGAATCTGACGTGACTCTTGCCGAAGCTTCAAATGCCTTTATCATTGGTTTCAACGTACGTCCTACACCGCAAGCTCGTCAACAAGCAGAAGCCGACGATGTAGAAATCCGTCTCCACAGCATTATCTACAAGGTTATCGAAGAGATGGAAGAAGCCATGAAAGGTATGCTTGATCCAGAATTTGAAGAAAAAGTTATCGGTGAAGCGATTATCCGTGAAACCTTCAAAGTATCTAAAGTCGGAACAATCGGTGGATTTATGGTTACGAGCGGTAAAGTTACCCGTGACTCTAAAGTCCGTGTTATTCGTGACGGTGTCGTTATTTACGATGGTGAACTTGCAAGCTTGAAACACTATAAAGATGACGTCAAAGAAGTTACAAACGGCCGTGAAGGTGGTCTTATGATTGATGGCTACAATGATATCAAGATGGATGATGTGATTGAAGCCTACGTCATGGAAGAAATTAAACGCTAATTATTTTTGCTCCTTTCTTAGGTGGTGTGGGACGCAAGCAAACCCAAGGTTTCATTGCTTATTTTTGAGCCTAGAGTCTCAAAAATCCCCAGTGATTGAACTGAATTATCAGCCCAATCACTTTCACCACGGCGAAAGAAGCAGATGATTTCAAATTGAACTTCGTTTCAATTTGAATTGAAAATCAATAAGTTTAAAAATAGCTAGGTCTGCTGGCCTAGCTTTTGATTCAATAGAGAGGAAGGAATAGCATGGGAAATCATTTCCGTACGGATCGTGTAGGCATGGAAATCAAACGTGAAGTCAATGAGATTTTACAAAAGAAAGTACGTGATCCACGTGTCCAAGGTGTGACCATCACAGATGTTCAGATGCTGGGAGACTTGTCAGTTGCCAAGGTTTATTACACCATTTTGAGTGATCTTGCTTCAGATAATCAAAAGGCCCAAATTGGCCTTGAAAAAGCAACCGGAACTATCAAACGTGAGCTTGGTCACAATTTGAAATTGTATAAAATTCCAGACTTGACCTTCGTCAAAGACGAATCCATCGAGTATGGAAACAAGATTGACGAAATGTTACGCAATCTGGATAAGAAATAAGAAAGAGGGGCAACCCTCTTTTTTGTTACTTTAAACATGATGATAGATTAATTAGTTGCCCTTCTTAAAAGTCGGTTAAAAAAATGTATAAATCTCTAATAGTATGATATGATAAAGCTTAACTTGAATATAAAATGGAGATATAGATGGCTAAACAAGATATAGCTATAAAAGTTTTGCAACAAGTTGTAAAGCTTCCTGTCGTGAAAGTAAATAGAGAAAAATTTTTAGTGGAGAAGTTCTCTAAAGAATTAGATAAGAAGGATATTGCCAAATTGTTAGAACAAGGTCCTCCTTCATTATTACCTCAGGAAACCTTAGATAGGGTAGCCAGGTCCTGCATAAAGGATAATGTTTTACGAGCAAGTGGAACATCTGTTCTAGCAGGTCTACCTGGAGGTATTCTAATGGCGCTTACTATTCCAACGGATGTAGCTCAGTTTTATGCTTTTTCCTTGAAATTAGCCCAAGAATTGGGATATATTTATGGATTTAATGATCTTTGGGCATCAAGAAATGACTTAGGTGAAGAAGCTAAAAACACACTATTACTTTATCTAGGGGTCATGCTTGGGGTAAACGGAGCAGGTGCCTTGCTTCGTTCTGGTGGTGTTACAGTCGCTAAACATGTAATGACCACAGTACCTCAGAAAGCCGTAGCCAAGGCTGGTTGGTACCCTATTTTAAAAAAGGTTATGAAAATTTTTGGGGTTACTCTTACAAGGAGAGGCTTGGCAAAGGGAATGGGAAAAGCGATTCCTATTCTAGGTGGGGTTATTTCAGGGGGATTAACCTATGCGACTATGAAACCCATGGGCGAAAGATTGCAAAAAGAATTATCCAAATTAGTTAACTATTCTGAAGTGCAATATCAAAATGATATGGCAATTATTCGAAAAGAGGCTGAGATAATCGAAGCTGACTGATATGAAGAAACTAGCAAGTCTTGTGTTGTTAGTTTTTTTAATCCCATTCCTTATGGTATAATAAAAGCAGTTAAATGATTAGAAATAGAGTCATGGAGGTTCTCATGGACAATATAATCGATGTATCAATTCCAGTTGCTGAAGTGGTAGACAAGCATCCAGAAGTTTTGGAAATCCTAGTAGAGCTTGGTTTCAAACCACTTGCAAATCCCTTGATGCGTAACACTGTTGGGCGAAAAGTCTCGCTCAAACAAGGTTCCAAGCTTGAGGGAACTCCTATGGATAAGATTGTGCGTACGCTTGAAGCAAATGGTTACGAAGTGATTGGGTTAGACTAATGGCAGATGAACGTATTCATATCCTGCGGGATATTTTATTAGAATTGCATAATGGAGCCTCTCCAGAGTCCGTTCAGGAACGTTTTGATGCAACCTTTACAGGTGTATCGGCCATCGAGATTTCCCTTATGGAGCATGAGTTGATGAACTCTGACTCAGGGGTTACATTTGAAGATGTCATGGAACTCTGTGATGTGCATGCTAATCTTTTTAAAAATGCTGTTAAGGGCGTAGAAGTTGAGGATACCGAGCATCCTGGTCACCCTGTGCGAATCTTTAAGGATGAAAATCTAGCTCTCCGTGCTGCTTTGATTCGAGTCCGTAGATTGTTAGATACTTATGAGTCTATGGAAGACGAGGAAATGCTGGCAGAGATGCGCAAGGGTTTGGTGCGTCAAATGGGGCTTGTTGGTCAATTTGACCGTCACTACCAGCGCAAGGAAGAACTCTTCTTTCCTATTATGGAGCGTTATGGACATGATTCGCCTCCAAAAGTCATGTGGGGAGTGGATGACCAAATCAGGGAACTCTTTCAAATAGCAATGGAGACAGTCAAATCCTTACCAGAGATACCAATTAGCACTGTAAAGGAAGCTTTTGAAGCTTTTGCGACAGAGTTTGAAAGTATGATTTTCAAGGAAGAATCTATCCTCCTCATGATTCTACTCGAATCCTTTACCCAGGATGACTGGATTCAGATTGCTGAGGAAAGTGATGCTTATGGCTATGCCATTATCCGTCCGTCTGAGAAATGGGTTCCTGAACGTCAAAGTTTTGTTGAGGAAAAGAGTGTAGAAGAACCAACTCAGCCAGAAACTGTAGATGGTCAAGTTCAACAAGTGATTGATACGCCAGAAGGTCAATTTACCATCACCTTCACACCTAAGGAAAAGGAAGCGGTAGTAGACCGCCATAGTCAACAGGCTTTTGGTAATGGCTATCTCTCAGTCGAACAGGCTAATCTTATTCTCAACCATCTGCCAATGGAAATTACCTTCGTTAATAAAGATGATATTTTCCAGTATTACAATGACAGTACGCCAGCAGACGAGATGATTTTCAAACGTACACCGTCTCAAGTTGGTCGCAATGTTGAGCTCTGTCATCCGCCCAAGTATTTGGACAAGGTAAAAACCATTATGAAAGGTCTTCGTGACGGGGTCAAGGACAAGTATGAGATGTGGTTCAAGTCCGAGTCACGAGGTAAGTTTGTCCATATCACCTATGCTGCGGTACACGATGAGAACGGGGAATTTCAAGGTGTGTTGGAATATGTTCAGGATATTCAACCCTACCGTGAGATTGATACAGACTACTATCGAGGAATAGAATAAGGAGAAACAATGAGTTACGAACAAGAATTTATGAAAGAATTTGAAGCCTGGGTCAATACCCAAATCATGATTAACGATATGGCACACAAGGAAAGTCAAAAGGTCTATGAAGAAGATCAAGATGAGCGCGCTAAAGATGCCATGATTCGCTACGAGAGTCGTTTGGATGCCTACCAGTTCTTACTAGGTAAATTTGAAAACTTCAAGGCAGGCAAGGGATTCCATGATTTACCAGAAGGCTTGTTTGGTGAGAGAAACTATTAATGTTTAGAAATTAGAAGGGGGAGTGGAACTCCCTTTTTCATTGTTCCTGGAGTCTTTTTGTGTTACAATGTTAGCATGAAAACGAAAAATATTATTAAAACAGGTTTGGTCGTGGCAGGTCTTGGAGCCCTTGCCTTTGGAGCTAAGAAAGTGGCTGATGACCACAAACTTATGAAGACGCAGGAAGAGTTAACTGCTATTGTACGTGACTACTTCTCAGAAATGGGTGAGATTGGGACTCTTTATGTCCAAGTGTACGAAAGTAGTCTAGAACGTCTTGTTGGTGGTGTTATTTTTGAAGATGGTCGTCACTATACCTTTGTCTACGAAGATGAAGATCTCATCTATGAGGAGGAAGTGTTATGATTTCTCCGAACAGTTTAGAAGAATTAGCGAATTTAGTAGAGCAGGATGGCAAGAAGGTCTTCCTTTTTGTTGCGGATTGGTGTGGTGACTGTCGCTATATCTACCCTGCCTTGCCAGAGATTGAAGAGAGCAATCCAGAGTTTACCTTTATACAGGTCGATCGTGATGACTACATGAAACTTGCGAAACTTTGGGATGTATACGGAATTCCAAGTCTGGTTGTTTTAGACAAGGACAAGGAGATTGGACGTTTTGTTAATCGAGACCGTAAAACAAAGGAAGAGATTAACCGCTTCTTAGCAGGATTAAAATAGGAGAAAAAATGATTTTTACATATAACAAAGAACATGTCGGTGATGTCCTTATGGTCATCGTGAAAAACAGTGGCGATGCCAAACTAGATGTTGAGCGTAAAGGCAATGTAGCACGTGTTTTCCTAAAGGAAACTGGTGAAACTGTTGCTTGGAATATTTTTGAAGTTTCTAGCTTGTTTGAGATTGAGAATCGTGGTCAAATTTTTTTGACTGACGACCAAGTAGCTCGTTTGAATCAAGAATTACAGGCGCAAGGATTTACTGAAGAAATCATCAACGACAAGGAACCAAAATTTGTGGTTGGTGAGATTGTAGAAATGGTTGCACATCCAGATAGTGACCACCTCAATATCTGTCAAGTTGCTGTTGGGAATGACAAGACAGTACAAATCGTTGCTGGTGCTCCCAATGCACGTGTTGGTTTGAAAACTATTGTTGCTCTTCCTGGAGCTATGATGCCAAAAGGCAATCTCATTTTCCCAGGGGAACTTCGTGGGGAAAAGAGTTTTGGAATGATGTGTAGTCCTCGTGAACTTGCCTTGCCAAATGCTCCACAAAGACGTGGGGTCATTGAATTGTCAGACGACCAAGTTGTTGGAACACCCTTTGACCCAGCTAAGCACTGGACTGCTTAATCAATGAAAGTTACCTATAATCTTTGACAGAGGGAAATAAGATGGCAAAAAATGTAGTCATTACAGGTGCAACATCAGGTATTGGTGAAGCCATTGCGCGTGCTTATCTAAAAGAAGGTGAGAATATCGTTCTTACAGGGCGTCGAACAGAAAGACTCAAAACTCTAAAAACTGAGTTCGCAGAAGCCTTTCCAAATCAAAAAGTCTGGACCTTTCCGTTAGATGTTACAGATATGAGCATGGTAAAGACTGTTTGTTCAGAAATTTTAGAGACTGTAGGTCAGATTGATATCTTGGTCAATAATGCTGGACTGGCTCTAGGTTTATCGCCTTATCAGGACTATGAAGAGTTGGATATGTTGACCATGCTGGATACCAATGTCAAGGGTTTAATGGCAGTTACACGCTGTCTCTTGCCTTCCATGGTAGCAGCTAATCAAGGGCATATCATCAATATGGGATCTACTGCAGGTATTTATGCCTATGCTGGAGCAGCGGTCTATTCAGCAACCAAGGCTGCAGTCAAAACTTTTTCAGACGGGCTTCGGATTGACACCATTGCGACAGATATCAAGGTGACCACTATTCAACCTGGTATTGTAGAAACTGATTTTTCAAAAGTCCGTTTCCATGGAGATGAGGCACGGGCGGCGACAGTCTATCAGGGACTCGAAGCTTTGCAGGCGCAAGATATCGCTGATACTGTAGTTTATGTGACCAGTCAACCACGACGAGTACAAATCACAGATATGACCATCATGGCTAATCAACAAGCAACTGGGTTTATGATTCATAGAGATTAATATTATTAAAAAAAGTTACAAATATTGTAACTTTTTTTATTTTCCTTCGAATAGATAAGTAGGAGGATGAAAAATGTATAATAAAGTTATCATGATTGGACGCTTGACGTCTACACCAGAATTGCACAAAACCAACAATGACAAGTCAGTTGCTCGTGCGACCATTGCCATTAACCGTCGTTTCAAGGATCAAAACGGGGAACGTGAAGCTGACTTCATCAATATCGTCGTCTGGGGCAAACTTGCTGAAACCTTGGCTAGCTATGCAAGCAAAGGCAGTCTTATTTCTGTAGATGGAGAGCTTCGTACCCGTAAGTTCGAGAAGAATGGTCAGACTAACTATGTGACCGAAGTTCTCGCCACAGGCTTCCAACTTTTAGAAAGTCGTGCCCAACGTGCTATGCGTGAAAATAATGCAGGCCAAGACTTAGCAGATCTGGTCTTGGAAGAGGAGGAACTTCCTTTCTAGGATCAATTATAGAAAAAAAGCTGGTTCGTTTATAGACCGGCTTTTTCTATTGTTTCTAGTTTTATTGTTCGGAAATTACTCCTTAAAATAGGTCAAAAAAATGTCCTTGTACAATAAAATCAAGCATTTTTTTTGAAAAAGTAGTAGAATAAAGTAATATATATTCAAAATTTTCAGAAAAGGAATGAAATTTGAAGGAAAATAAAGAGAAAAAAGAATTGTTGAAATGGATGATAAAGCGTATATTACTGCTGATTCCAGTGGTCTGTATTCTCTTTTGGATTTTTGGCCGTTGTCAAACAAGTGGCATCAAGGATCAGACTAAAATTGGTGTAACCTATATGACCATGAACAATGAGTTCTACAAAAGTATTCATTCGGAAATTAGTCGAATTTCCGATGAAAGAGGAGCTCTTGTTTGCGTCCGAGATCCAGAATTGGATGAAGAAAGGCAGAGCCAGCAGGTTGATGATTTTTGTGCTCAAAAGGTTGATGTGATTGTGATCAATCCGGTCAAGGGGGATAGCCAGTCCATTTTAACTGCTCTTGAAAAAGCTAGAAAACAAGGAATTAAAATCATTGCAGTCGATACCCAACTGAAAAATTTTAAGCCCGATGCAAGTATTGTATCCGATAACTACCAAGCGGGAGTATTGATTGCTAAAGAGCTCATGAAACGTTCCTCTAGCGCTCGGGTCCTCCTTTTGGAGCATAAAGGAACTGTCTCAGCAGATACGCGGATTCAGGGGTTTAAAGACACTATAGAGGGGCACAGTTCTTATCAGATTGTATCGGAACTAGAAACCAAGGGGCAAACGGAGATTGCCATGCCGGCTGTCCAGAATTTTTTACAATCAGGGGTTGAAATTGATACCTTGGTTGCCTTAAATGACCGCTCGGCTATAGGAGCTTTAGCTGCAATTAAGGAGCAAGGAAATAGCCAGTCCATTGCAATTTATGGAATCGATGGCTCACCAGATATGAAATCCTTGTTGCACTCGACGGATGATGTAGTGGGAACCGTTGCTCAATCTCCCTTGAAGATGGGAGACCGTGTTATGGAAGTTATCCAAGATATTTCTGAAGGGAAGAGCTATACCAAAGAGGTGATCATTCCAGTTGAAATGATGACAAAGGAAAACATTGATCAGTTTGATGTTAATGGGTGGCAGTAATGAGAAAGTTTAGAGGTGTTCGATACAGTTTGGCCATTCTTATGGTCGTGAATTTTATTGCTGTTATGCTCAACAGTATTATCTATCTTCAAGCAACCAACTATATCATCGCTCAACGCCAAGCCTCTCTATTATTGGAGCGCCTAGAGCGTATTCCTTTTGCTCCATCTACGACTTTTTGGTTGTCAGCAATCTTATTTGCTGGGATTGCCTTAATCTCAATGAGTCGTTATAGACCTCAAACAAGTCGATGGTCCATTTTTGATAAGAGGAATCTTCTGGAGATTTTCCTGATGCTACTGTTGATGTGGGTTCAGAACATAGCTTATAACGGGCTCATTCTCTTGGTTTTTGCGGATATCTTCTATGGTTCCAAAGAGTTGAATACCAAGAGAGATCGGAAGTATTGGTTTGCCTTTATCCTAGTGAGCTTCTTGATGCTCCTTGTAACCAATTCAGACGTCTTTTCGCTTTTCTTCCCGATTCCTTCTCTTGATACCTATATTCATTTTTATCCTGAATCTATCCGTATTTTGGCCTTTTTCTTAAAGAATTCCCTCTACGCCTTGAATATGGTACTCTTCATTATTTCACTTTTATTTTATATCATGAATGTCCTTGCGGAAAACCATGAAGTTGAACAAGAGCTGGCCATGGTGTTCAAGGTTAATACCGAGTTGAACAACTATATGGCCTTATCTGAGAAGATTGCAGAGGATCGGGAGCGCAAGCGGATTGCTCGGGAGATTCACGATACCTTGGGACACGCGTTAACAGGGATTTCAGCAGGTTTAGATGCTGTCGGGGTCTTGATTGATATCAATCCAAGTCGTGCCAAAGAGCAGGTAAAAAACGTATCAGAAGTCGTCCGTGAAGGAATCCAGGATGTGAGAGGCTCTCTCAATCGCCTTCGTCCAGGAGCCCTTGAGGGGCGAACTCTCAAAGATGCTTTAGAAAAGACAATCCGCGAGTACCAAATTCTTTCAAACTTGCAAGTTGATCTCAACTATGAATGGATTGATGTCGATATGGACGTCATGATTGAAGATACAATCTTTCGTGTGATACAAGAGTCCATGACTAATGCGGTTCGCCACGGTCATGCCAGCCACATGGACCTCCATTTTTTTGAGGACGAAGAAGATTACATGATTGAGTTGCAGGATAATGGAGTTGGGTTTGAAACCTTGACCTATGGCTACGGACTCAAACAGATGATGGAGCGTATTTCAATTCTAGGAGGCCAGCTTCAATTTGAAAGTCGCGATGGATTTTTCACACGTGTTAGTTTACCAAAATATAAAGAAGGGAGATAAGAGATGATGATAAAAGTAATGGTGGCGGATGACCAGTCCTTGATTCGAGAATCTCTAAAAATTATTTTGTCGGCCTACTCAGATATTGAAGTGGTAGCTACAGTGGAAGATGGGAATCATGTCTTGTCTAGCATTCCACACTCGCATCCGGATTTAATCTTAATGGATATTCGGATGCCAGGCATGGATGGGGTTTTGGCTACAAAAGAAGTAAAAGAGCACTATCCGGATATCAAAATTATTATTTTAACAACCTTTGACGATGATGAATTTATCTATAGTGCGCTCAAGTATGGTGCTTCAGGGTATCTCTTAAAAGGAGCCTCGACAGAGGAGCTTTATGAAGCTATTAAGGTGGTGCATCAGGGAGGAGCAATGATCAACCCTGATATCGCAAGCAAGGTCTTTCAAATTTTCTCACAAATGGCCAAATCAAATTTCTCTATTGCTGTGGATGAGGATAACGTTAAGGATTTGAGTACGACGGAATGGCGCATTATCCAAGAGATTGGCTATGGTGAGTCAAATAAAGAGATTGCGGCTAAACTCTTCTTATCAGAAGGAACTGTTCGTAATTACTTATCAACGATTTTGTCGAAATTAAACCTAAGAGATCGAACGCAATTAGCGATTTGGTCAGTCCAAACAGGAGTGACCCGACGTGATTTTTCAAAAGGAAATACGGAATGAAATTGAAGCGAAAGCAACTTTGTTTAGGGATTTGTCTCCTTTTTATGCTCTCTTTGAGTGCTGGTTTTTATTGGTGGAAACAGCAACCGACCGTCCTTCATATAGGAGTTTATGCAGGCTCTAGTTGGGATGTACCGACCAGTCAACGTTCCCATGCATTGGATCTTGCGATCCAAAAATTTGAAAAGTCCCATCCTAATGTCCGTGTGGAATATGAAAATGGAATTCCGCAGTCGGAATATTCAAACTGGCTCTCAGAAAAAATTGTATCAGGAAAGACCCCTGATGTGTTTATGGTTTCTGAGAAAGATTTGTCCTTATTGGCGGCACGTGGCGTTTTAGAAAAGTTAAACGGCTATATGAATAAAGAAGACCAAGTTGCTTTTTATCCTGTTGCATTTGAATCAGGTGTTTATCAGGGGCAAACCTATGCCTTGCCATATGAAAGTAATCCTATTTTGATGTGTGTCAATAAAGATTTGCTGGATAAAGAAGGCATTGAGGTTCCCAAAGAAGGTTGGAGCTTGGAAGAGTTCTATACAATTTGTAAAAAACTAACCAAAGATACCAATGGAGATGGTCAATTGGATCAGTTTGGGAGTACAGAATATACATGGAAAGAAGCTTTGGCAGCAAATGGGGGTAGTCTCTTTCAAGGTGGGATGCTCAAACTTACGGCTCCAGAAGTCAAAGAATCTTTGACTTTTTTACAAAAATTGGAAGAGCTGAATAAGAACTATAAGGTGAGTTCCAAGGATTTTGACCAAGGGAAAGTAGCGTTTTACCCCATGACCTTGGCTCAATATAGGACTTATAAACCTTATCCCTATCATGTTTCCAAATATTCCAACTTCACCTGGACCTGTATTCCTATGCCTGCTAAGTCAAAAACCACCAAGGCGACTTTGGTTACGACTACTTCTTTTGCCATGTCAGCTCGGACTCCTCATTCAAAGTTGGCTTGGGAATTGATGCAAGTGTTGACAGAGGATCCAGAAATCCAACAAACTCTTTTTGATGAATCTCAAGGGATTTCTGTCATGCCTGATGTAGTCAAGAGTCGTTCTAGTAAAGACCTTCTACAGGTAGATGATTTTGGCACGGACTCCTTAACCAATCAGACCTTGAATCGTATCATGGAACAAGCTGTTGAGAGTAGTCCCAAGAATGTATCCAAAGAAGTGTTAGAAAAGCTGGACTATTTGATTAGCAATGCTTTACGCAATCAGGATGTTGAGAATCGCCTGCCGCAAATTCAAAGGGAGATTGAAAGTAGTCTTCAGATAGGAGTTTAAAGAAAATAAGATGACATCGTGTCAAGTGACAGATGTCATTTTTTTGTTGCTAAATGTCATGTTTATAATGTGACATTTGACAATGTAAAAGCGCTTCCAAATAATCTACAATAGAGTCAAATAAAGGAGGCGTAGCAAAATGAAATACCTCATTTTAGTCAGTCATGGTGGATTGGCAGAAGGGCTAAAAACATCGCTAGCTATGTTTGCTGGTGACAAGATGAATCAGGTCATCGCAGTTGGACTTAAAGAAGGAAAATCCGTTGATGACTTTGCAGTTGATTTTAGAGAGAGCATTTCAGAATTGACAGCAGATGATTCTGTGCTGGTCTTGGCAGATATTGTAGGTGGTAGTCCATTAACCACGGCAGCCACTGTCCTAGAAGAAGCTGGAAAGCTAGATGGAGCTTTAATCCTTGGTGGGATGAACCTCACCATGGCCTTGACAGCAGTTGTGATGAAGGATGTGTTGGATGGAGACGATTTGTCAGCAACTATCTTATCAGAAGCACAATCTGCACTACAACCTTTTGAAGTTTCAGCCACTAGTGCTGAAGAAGATGATGACGATATTTAATAGGGAGGTACCTTATGGTAGTAACATTTGTACGGATTGATGACCGCATGATTCACGGTCAAACAGTCACACGCTGGGCAAAAGAAAAACCATGTGATGGTTTGATTGCCGTAAACGATGCAGCAGCATCAAACAAGGTTTTGATCCAAGCTTACAAAGGAGCATCAGACAAGAAAACCTTTGTATGGACAAAAGAAGCCTTTAAAGAAAAGTCAGCAAAAGTAACGGAATCTGACAGTCGGTATTTCTTGATTACCAAAAACCCAATCGATATGAAGGAAATTTTGGTGGATCAAGGTTTTGTCCCAGGAGATGTTAAAGAAATCATCGTTGGCCCTGCAAATGATCGACCTGGTGCAGTGAAATTGGGTAATAACCAATCTATCACACAGGAAGAAGCAGAAGCCTTTCAGGCTATCCAGGCAGCAGGATATAAGGTTAAATTCCAATTGTTGCCGGATGTCTCAATTGGTTACTGGGATGATTTCAAATCTAAATTTGGTTTTTAAACCTAACAGTTTTATTAGTTAGGTAAATAAATTTACAAACAAAAAGGAGCGTTTGTTATGACAATTTCATGGATTCAAGCAATCTTGCTTGCAGTTTTCGCCAGCTTGTCTTCAATGCCTGGTATGGGTGGTTCCAGTATCGGGAACTATACACTCGGTCGTCCCTTGATTGGTGGGTTGATCTCAGGTTTAATTCTTGGAGATGTGACAACCGGTATTATGGTCGGGGTTGCCCTTCAAGTCGTTTATATCGCCTTGGTAACACCTGGTGGAACCGTATCTGCCGACGTTCGTGCAATCTCTTATATCGGTGTTCCTCTTGCTATCTTGTTTGTGCATGCAAATCACATCACAGACGAAGCTGGAATTGCAGCAGCTGCAGCTCCAATCGGTGCAGCCGTTGGGACAATCGGTACTGTTCTTTTCTACGGTACAGCTACAATGAACTTGCTTTGGCAACATATTGGTTGGAAAGCCGTTGAAGAAGGAAACTTCAAAAAACTCTACGCAGTTGACTGGGTTTATCCTTGGATTTCTCACTTCCTCTTCTCTTTCCTTCCAACTATGATTATCACCAAATATGGTGAAAACATGGTTGATTTGATGAAACTTTACCTTCCTATGGATGGTTTCTGGATGAAAGCCCTCTTTACAGTTGGAGCCCTTCTCCCATGTGTCGGTATTGCTATATTGTTGAAACAAATTGTTACAAAAGCAACTGACTTCATTCCATTCTTTGTTGGATTTACTTTGGCTAAATCTCTAGGATTGAACTTGGTAGCTAGTGCTGTTGTTTCATTAATCTTTGCAGTAATCTACTATGAACTTGAAGTGATTAAATCTATGAAAGTAGCTCCGGCTGGAGTGGTGTACGTAGACGATGATGAGGAGGATATTTAAGATGGCTGATAGAAAGAAAATTTCAAAGAAAACATTAGCAAAAGCATTTCATCATTGGTATTATGGCCATTTGACTTGTTTCTCTCAAGAACACATGCAAACCTTCGGGTACTTAACTTCAATGCTTCCAATTGTAGAAGAGATGTATGATACAAAAGAAGAACAAAAAGATGCCATGCAAACCTATACCGCCTTCTTCAATACTGAACCACAACTTGGATCTCTTGTTGTAGGGATTACAGCTGGTTTGGAAGAAGCACGTGCAAATGGAGATGCAGTAGATGGTGAAACCATCAATGGGATGCGTGCTGGTTTGATGGGACCAATCGCTGGTATTGGTGACTCTTTGATCGTTGGTACCTTGATTCCAGTTCTTTTGGGGATTGCACTTGGTCTTTCAAAAGGTGGTAACGTCGCTGGTGCTATCTTCTACATCGTCGTGTGGAATTTCCTAGTCTACTTTGGTATGCGCTTTGCCTTCTTTAAAGGATATCAATTAGGGGATAAAGCCGTTGAATTTCTTGTAGGACCAAAAGGACAAGCTCTTCGTAAAGCGATCAGCGTTGTTGGTGGTATGGTTATTGGTGCCGTAGCAGCGACTTGGGTCTCTGTTACAACAGCACTCGAATTCAAAAATGCTAACGGAGAAGCCTTCCTTAAAATTCAAGAAAAGATTGATGGTGTTTATCCAGGTCTCTTGACAGCAACCTTCATCACTATTTGCTGGTGGTTGATGTCTAAGAAAAAAGTTTCACCAAACAAAGTCATGTTAATTCTAGTTGTTGTTGCCTTAATTGGTGTTGCTCTAGGTATCTTTGACCCACATCTTAATTACTAAGGTCAAGAGACCCCAATATTTACTAGTAAAAATTTTGAGAATGAAGTAGACTAATCTCCTTCTCTTACACTTCATTCTCAATTTTTATCAGGAGGATTTTCATGGTTACAAAACAAGAACTTGTTAATGGATATGAAACAGAAATTAAGTATCAACGCCACATGCTTGAAAATCTTGGTCGTTGGTTCAGTTTGCTCTTTATCACTGCTAGTATTGGTGTGGTATTGATTTATCTCTTTCATAGAAGTTTCCTCCCACTATTTATCTTCGGGATTTTTCTAGCCTTGGTTGGAATCTTGGGCATGGTTGTTTTTGGATATGGTATCTACCGCGGGCGGATCAATCTCCAAAAGGTTATCGATGATTTCAATCAAAAGTTGACGATTCTCAATTAATATTAAAGGAACATCTCTTTCATTTTTGAGGTGTTTTTTTCTTGACTATTTCTGACTAAGTGATACAATAGAACTATGGTTTAGCACTCGTGTGTAAAGAGTGCTAACAATATGATTATCTTATGGAGGAAAACAGATGTTGAAACCATTAGGAGACCGTGTGGTCTTGAAAATTGAAGAAAAAGAACAAACAGTTGGTGGCTTTGTCCTCGCAAAATCAGCCCAAGAAGAAACGAAAACAGCTAAAGTTGTAGCTACTGGGGAAGGTGTTCGCACCTTGAACGGTGATTTGGTCGCTCCAAGTGTAAAAGTTGGAGATCAGGTTTTGGTTGAAGCTCATGCAGGCATTGATGTCAAAGATGGGGATGAAAAATACATCATCGTAGGTGAAGCTAGCATCTTAGCAATTATCGAAGAATAGAAGGAGAAAGTAAGTATGGCAAAAGACATTAAATTTTCATCTGATGCACGTTCAGCAATGGTCCGTGGTGTTGATATCCTAGCTGATACAGTTAAAGTAACCTTGGGACCTAAAGGACGTAACGTTGTTCTTGAAAAATCATTCGGTTCACCATTGATTACCAATGATGGTGTAACAATCGCTAAAGAAATCGAACTAGAAGACCACTTTGAAAATATGGGTGCCAAATTGGTATCAGAAGTAGCTTCTAAAACCAATGATATTGCAGGTGACGGGACAACAACTGCAACTGTCTTGACTCAAGCAATTGTTCGTGAAGGGATTAAGAACGTTACTGCTGGAGCAAACCCAATTGGTATCCGCCGAGGGATTGAAGCAGCAGTTGCAACTGCTGTAGAAGCCTTGAAGAATAATGCCATTCCTGTTGCTAACAAAGAAGCGATTGCGCAGGTCGCTGCTGTATCATCTCGCTCTGAAAAAGTTGGTGAATACATCTCTGAAGCCATGGAAAAAGTTGGTAAAGATGGAGTTATCACTATTGAAGAATCACGTGGTATGGAAACAGAGCTTGAAGTTGTAGAAGGAATGCAATTTGACCGTGGTTATCTATCTCAGTACATGGTTACTGATAATGAAAAAATGGTTGCAGACCTTGAAAATCCATACATTTTAATTACTGACAAGAAAATTTCAAATATCCAAGAAATCTTGCCACTGCTAGAAAGTATTCTTCAAAGTAGCCGTCCGCTCTTGATTATTGCAGACGATGTTGATGGAGAAGCTCTACCAACTCTTGTCTTGAACAAGATTCGTGGGACTTTCAATGTCGTAGCTGTTAAGGCTCCTGGTTTCGGTGACCGTCGTAAAGCGATGTTGGAAGATATCGCCATCTTGACAGGTGGAACTGTTATCACAGAAGACCTTGGTCTTGAGTTGAAAGATGCTACTATTGAAGCGCTTGGTCAAGCAGCTAAAGTGTCTGTTGATAAAGATAGTACAGTCATTGTAGAAGGTGCAGGTAATCCTGAAGCAATTGCTAACCGTGTTGCTGTCATCAAATCACAAATTGAAACAACAACTTCAGAATTTGACCGTGAAAAACTCCAAGAACGCTTGGCTAAATTGTCAGGTGGAGTTGCTGTTATCAAGGTCGGTGCTGCAACAGAAACAGAATTGAAAGAAATGAAACTCCGCATCGAAGACGCCCTCAATGCGACTCGCGCAGCTGTTGAAGAAGGTATCGTTGCAGGTGGTGGTACTGCCCTTGTTAATGTTATCTCAGCTGTAGCTGCCTTGGAGTTAGAAGGTGATGAAGCAACAGGACGCAACATCGTGCTTCGTGCCTTAGAAGAGCCAGTTCGTCAAATTGCCTACAATGCAGGTTATGAAGGTTCAATTGTTATTGATCGTTTGAAAAATGCAGAGCTTGGAACAGGCTTCAATGCTGCAACAGGTGAATGGGTCAACATGATTGAAGCAGGAATTATCGATCCTGTTAAGGTTAGTCGTTCAGCCCTTCAGAACGCAGCTTCAGTAGCAAGTTTGATTCTAACGACAGAAGCAGTCGTAGCTAACAAACCAGAACCAGCTGCACCAGCGCCAGCTATGGATCCATCTATGATGGGTGGCTACTAAGAAATAAATAAAAACAGGTAGAATGAAAGATTTCTACCTGTTTCTTTTGAATTACTCAAAAAGAGGAAGCTCAGCCTCCTCTTTTTACATCTATTTAATTATGGTTTGATAACTTCAGCTCCACCCATATATGGACGAAGGACTTCAGGAATAGTAACAGAACCATCTTCGTTTTGATAGTTTTCAAGGATAGCAGCGACTGTACGTCCAACAGCAAGTCCAGAACCATTCAAAGTATGAAGAAGTTTAACCTTACCATCGGCTTCATCACGGTAACGAATTTGCGCACGACGTGCTTGGAAATCTTCTGTATTTGAACAGCTTGAGATTTCACGGTAGGTATTTTGCGCAGGGATCCATACTTCCAAGTCATAAGTCTTAGCAGCTGAGAAGCCCATGTCTCCTGTAGAAAGAGCCATGACACGGTATGGAAGGTTGAGTTTTTGAAGGATATTTTCAGCGTTAGCTGTCATCTTTTCAAGTTCTTCATATGATTCTTCAGGTTTAGCAAATTTCACCATTTCAACCTTGTGGAATTGGTGCAAACGGATCAATCCACGAGTATCGCGACCAGCTGAACCAGCTTCAGAACGGAATGATGGACTCATAGCAGTAAAGTAGATTGGCAAGTCTTTTCCGTCAAGGATTTCATCACGATAGTAGTTAGTCAAAGGGACTTCAGCAGTAGGAATGAGGACGTAGTTCGTATCTTTCAATTCAAACGTATCTTCTTTGAATTTTGGATATTGACCAGTACCGAACATAGAATCATGGTTGACCATGTAAGGTGTGATAACTTCCGTGTAACCTTCTTTTCCATGTTCATCCAACATAAAGTTATAGATGGCACGTTCCAAACGAGCTCCAAGTCCTTTATAGAAGAGGAAGCGAGCTCCAGTGACTTTTCCGCCACGTTCCCAGTCAAGAATACCAAGGTCTTCGCCAAGGTCCCAGTGAGCTTTTGGTTTGAAGCCAAACTCGCGAGGAGTGCCCCAACGGCGAACTTCTACGTTATCGTCTTCGTCTGCTCCAATAGGAACGCTATCAGCTGGGATGTTTGGAAGAGTAGTGGTAAATTCTGTCAATTTCGCATCAATTTCAGCTAATTCAGCGTCCAGAGCTTTTACTTCTGCAGAGAGGGTTTGCATGGCAGCAATCTTATCATCTGCATTTTCTTTATTGCGTTTAGCTTGGGCAATCTCAGCAGAAACTGTGTTACGGTCAGCCTTGAGCGTTTCAACCTTGACTAAGATATCACGACGTTTTGCATCGATTTCTTTCATCTCGTTCAAGATAGTAGCGTCTACACCACGTGTAGCGAGTTTTTTAGCGACAGCATCAAAGTCTGTACGAATTCGTTTAATATCTAGCATATAAACTCCTTTATGAAAAAACACACCTGACAAAGCGTTGGAGTGGCAGGGCCACGGTTCCATCCAACTTCACAGGTGTGCACTTGATTCTGTATTTGATTTAAAACAACGGTAGAATTTCAATTAAATCTTCTATCTGCTCGCAGCACCCGCAGACTTTCTGAAAGAAGGAAGTAACCTACTTATCCGTTTCTATGATTATACTAAACTTTCTATTTTTTTGCAAATAGATTTTTAATTTTTCGACCAATGATTTGGACTAAGGTAGGAAGCTTGACTACCTTGTCGTTTCCCAGTTTTTCACGAGCTATTTTAAGAATTTTTCCAGAGTCTTTTGAGGCGAAGAGGAATTTTCCTTGATCTGTAAAGATTTCAAAATGACGACTAACCTTGCGGCCTGAAACATTGGCTCCGATTTGATGAATGCTGGACCATGGGATTTGAATGTAATCTTCGACATTACGGTCCGCGTAAAATTCTAAAGCCTGATCTCCGACAAGAAATTTTCCAACCTTTCCTGAAATGGAAAGATAGGAAGTTCCAGTGGTTTGTATGTCAACGACTTTGTTGAGGGATTGTGCCATCTTTAGTCTTCCTTATTTTCGCCAAAAAATGCCTGATAAAGAGCCTTAATAGCTGCTTTCTCTTGATCTTTGTGGACAACGAACATGATAGAAACTTCGCTAGACCCTTGGGACATCATTTGGATGTTGATATTATTTTCAGACAAGGCGCGAGTAGCAGTAGCAGTTACCCCGATATGACGCTTCATCTTTTCACCAACAATCATAATGATAGAGAGGTCGTGTTCAATTTCAGCATGATCGACTTCTGCTTTTTGCACAAGTTGACGAAGGATTTCTTCTTCTTTAATAGGTGTCAATTCACGTGAACGCAAAATGACAGAAAGGTCATCGATACCAGTCGGCATATGTTCCCAACCGATATTTAAGTCTTCAAGAATTTGAAGTACCTTGCGACCAAAACCAATTTCGCGGTTCATAAGGTACTTAGACATATTGATGCTGACAAAGCCAGAGTCACCAGCAATTCCCACTACTGGGAATTTATCACTGCTATGTTGTAGTACGATACGAGTTCCTGGATGGTCAGGGTTATTGGTGTTCTTGATAACCAAAGGAATTTTCCCGCGGTAGGCTGGCAAGAGAGCTTCGTCATGGAGTACAGAAAATCCAGCATAAGCCAATTCGCGCATTTCACGGTAAGTCAATTCAGGGATTGAGTGTGGTTTATGAATAATACCAGGGTGTGCTGCAAAAATTCCGTCAACATCAGTAAAGTTCTCATAAAGATCTGCTTTAACCCCTGCAGCAATGATTGAACCTGTAATGTCAGATCCACCACGGGAGAAGGTACAAATTTGATTTTCTTTGGTGACACCGAAGAATCCAGGAATAACGAGGACTTCTGTGCCATTATTGAGTTCCTCGATTTTATCATAACTTGAAGGAATGATACGAGCATTTCCAGGTTCGCTTGTTACAACAATACCGGCTTCTCGCGGATGAACATAGCGTGCATCTAATCCATTTTGGTTGAAGTAAGCTGCGATTAGTTTAGCGTTATTATTTTCCCCTGCAGCGAGAAAAGTATCGTAAAGAAATTCGTTGTTTTCAATTGGAAGAGTAGCGAGAGCTCGGATACTTTTAGAAATTCGTTCTAAAACAGCAGGTTTAAGTCCTAGTTCACTAACCATTGCCGCATAACGATCGATAATCCAATTTTGGCTAGCACCGATATCGTTTCCTGCCACATAATCTCGATAATATTTAATCAAAGCATCCGTAACCTTGGTATCTTCGGCATCACGCTTTCCTGGTGCAGATACAACTACAAAACGACGCTCAGGGTCACTTTTTACAATGTCCAAAACCTTTTTCAACTGGCTTGCAGAGGCAAGTGAACTTCCTCCAAATTTTACAACCTTCATAAGAACTCCTCAGTTAGTATTTTATACGATTATAGCAGAAAGAAGGGCTTTTTTCAATCTGCAATAGGAAAGGATACATCTTATTAGACGCATAGACATGGTTAACTCAACCTAGCTATTTTAAGTATAGAAAATATTCTTTAAAAATCGGCTGATACACTTTTAATCGATTTTTGCTTGTGTAAATGGAAATAAAAAGATATACTTTGAAGATAAAATAATTTAATCAGCTTTTTAAATTAAAGGAGTGGCTATGAATCATATTATCTTTCAAATTCAAGACGATTTAGCGGTGATTACATTAAATCGTCCCGAGGTGGCAAATGGTTTCCATATTCCTATGTGTGAAGAAATTTTAGAAGCGCTGGAATTAGCTGAAAAGGACAATTCTGTATCATTTATTCTCATCAATGCAGCAGGCAAGGTATTTTCAGTCGGTGGAGACTTGGTTGAGATGAAACGTGCTGTCGATGAGGATGATATTGCTTCACTTGCACGAATTGCTGAATTAGTTAATACAATTTCTTATAAGATTAAACAGATTCCTAAGCCAGTTATCATGGAAGTTGACGGAGCAGTTGCTGGAGCCGCAGCAAATATGGCCTTAGCAGTTGATTTCTGTATTGCATCTGATAAAGCTAAATTCATCCAGGCTTTTGTAGGTGTGGGCTTAGCTCCTGATGCAGGTGGCTTATTCTTGCTTACACGATCTCTAGGTGCAACTCGAGCAACTCAATTAGCAATGACAGGCGAAGCTTTTACCGCTGAAAAAGCCTTTGAAGCAGGAGCTTTGTATCGCCTATGCACTAGTGAACAATTAGAAAAAACAAGAGAACAATTGTTGAAGAAGTTGAGACGTGGCTCTTCAAATTCCTATGCTGCGATTAAGAAACTTGTTTGGGAAAGTGAATTCAAGCAGTGGCATGAATATGCTCAACTTGAGTTGGAACTACAAAAATCACTATCCTATACGGAAGATTTTAAAGAAGGTGTTCGTGCACATTCTGAAAGAAGACGTCCAAAATTTATCGGGAAATAAAAAATACTTGCACTATTCTTTGAAGTTTGATATACTTTTTTTGTCAAATGTTTTGATTATTAAACTTTTTTTGATAAAGGAGGGAAGAGAAATGGACTACCAACAAGTCAATGACTATTTAACATCAATTTTTAACAACGTCCTAGTAATCGAGGAAGTAAGCTTGCGAGGTAGTCGTTTCAAGGATATCTCTATCAAAGAAATGCACACGATTGATGTGATTGGCAAGTATCCAGAAGTAACTCCAAGTCAAGTGTCCAAAGAATTGATGGTAACTCTAGGGACAGTGACAACAAGTTTAAACAATTTGGAGAGAAAAGGATACATCGAACGTATCCGTTCAGATAAAGATCGTCGTGTAGTTCATCTGCATTTGACAAAGAAAGGTCGACTCGTTCATCGTCTCCACAAACGTTTCCATAAGGCCATGGTCGAAAGAATTATCGAGGGCATGAGTCCTGAAGAAATTAGTGTTATGGGTAAAGGGTTGACGAATCTTTATCACTTTTTGGAGGATTTGAAGTAATGGCTTTTGCAAAAATAAGCCAGGTCGCTCATTATGCTCCAGAGCAGATTATCACTAACGAAGACTTGGCTCAGGTCATGGATACGAGTGATGAATGGATCTCAAGTCGGACAGGGATTAAAGAACGCCATATTTCCAAGACAGAATCAACAGGAGATTTGGCTACAGAGGTTGCAAAACAACTTCTAGAGAAGGCAGGGATTTCTGCTGAAGAATTAGATTTCATCATTCTAGCTACGATGACACCTGACTCCATGATGCCCTCAACCGCAGCTCGTGTTCAGGCAAGGATTGGCGCTCATAAGGCTTTTGCCTATGATTTAACAGCTGCTTGTAGTGGATTTGTTTTCGCCCTATCGACTGCAGAAAAGTTCATTTCTTCAGGAACATATCGTAAGGGTTTGGTTATCGGTAGTGAGACCATGTCAAAATCTTTGGATTGGTCTGACCGCTCAACAGCTGTCTTATTCGGAGATGGAGCTGGTGGAGTGCTACTTGAGGCAAGTGACCAAGAACATTTCTTAGCGGAAAGTCTCAATAGCGATGGTTCTCGCGGTGAGTGTCTCACTTATGGACAGACAGGATTGATTTCGCCATTTTCTATTCAAGAAGAACCAGATGCTTTCTTGAAGATGGATGGTAGAGCAGTTTTTGACTTTGCGATTCGAGACGTGGCTAAATCTATTAAAAAGACCATTGAAAAAAGTCCGATATCAGCAGAGGAATTAGATTTCCTCTTGCTTCATCAAGCCAATATTCGGATTTTAGATAAAATGGCTAGAAAAATTGGTGTAGACCGTGATAAGCTTCCTGCTAATATGATGAAGTATGGAAATACCAGTGCGGCAAGTATTCCGATTTTACTTTCTGAGTGTGTAGAAGAAGGGCTCATCCATTTGGATGGTAGCCAAAAAATTCTCTTGTCAGGTTTCGGTGGAGGTTTGACATGGGGCACACTTATTGTTACAATTTAGGTAATCATGTGGTGATCACATTGTTATAAAAAACTATTTATTTTAAAGGAGTCTATCATGGCAGTATTTGAAAAAGTACAAGAAATTATCGTTGAAGAACTTGGAAAAGATGCATCAGAAGTAACACTTGAATCTACTTTTGATGATTTGGATGCAGATTCATTGGACTTGTTCCAAGTAATCTCAGAAATCGAAGACGCTTTTGATATCCAAATCGAAGCTGAAGACAACTTGAAAACAGTTGGCGACTTGGTTGCTTACGTTGAAGAGCAAACAAAATAATTAGAATAAATAAAGAAGGAGTAGGGGAGACCCGCTCCCTCTTGTTTAGGTAATAGTTTGACCGTCAAATTATAATAAAGTCGAACTATTACGTAAGCAAGACTTATGGAGGCAATATGAAAACACGTATCACTGAACTATTAAATATTAAATATCCTATCTTCCAAGGTGGAATGGCCTGGGTGGCAGATGGCGATTTGGCTGGAGCTGTTTCAAAAGCTGGTGGTCTCGGAATCATTGGTGGAGGAAACGCACCTAAAGAAGTTGTTAAAGCTAATATCGATAAGATAAAATCTTTAACAGATAAACCTTTTGGTGTTAACATTATGCTTCTGTCTCCATTTGTAGATGATATTGTTGACCTCGTTATTGAAGAAGGGGTTAAGGTAGTCACAACTGGTGCAGGAAATCCAAGCAAATACATGGAGCGATTCCACGAAGCGGGGATTACCGTTATTCCTGTAGTCCCAAGTGTAGCTTTGGCGAAACGCATGGAAAAAATCGGTGCAGATGCCGTCATTGCTGAAGGTATGGAAGCCGGCGGACATATTGGTAAATTAACAACTATGACCTTGGTTCGCCAAGTTGCGGCGGCTGTTTCAATTCCTGTTATCGCTGCAGGTGGTATTGCAGACGGCGAGGGAGCTGCAGCTGGATTTATGCTTGGTGCGGAAGCTGTGCAAGTAGGAACTCGTTTTGTAGTTGCTAAAGAATCAAATGCTCATCCAAACTATAAAGCTAAGATTTTAAAAGCTCGTGATATCGATACAACTATTTCAGCACAACATTTTGGTCACGCAGTTCGTGCCATCAAAAATCAATTGACTCGTGATTTCGAGCAAGCTGAAAAAGATGCCTTTAAACAAGAAAATCCAGACTTAGAAATCTTTGAACAAATGGGCGCTGGAGCCTTAGCTAAGGCTGTTGTCCATGGTGACGTGGATGGTGGTTCAGTAATGGCCGGTCAGATTGCAGGTTTGGTATCGAAAGAAGAAACTGTTGAAGAAATCTTAAAAGATATCTACTATGGTGCAGCTGAGAAAATTCAAAAAGAAGCCGCTCGTTGGGCAGGAGTTACAAGAAATGACTAAAACAGCCTTTCTATTTGCAGGTCAAGGAGCTCAATACCTAGGAATGGGTCGCGAGCTCTATGACCAATATGCTATCGTCAAGGAAACAATCGATCAAGCTAGCCAAGTCTTGGGTTATGATCTCCGTGATTTGATTGATAATGATGAAACAAAGTTAAATCAGACTCGTTATACGCAACCAGCTATTTTAGCTACTTCAGTTGCAATTTACCGACTTCTAGAGGAAAAAGGTTACCAGCCTGATATGGTGGCAGGTTTGTCGCTTGGAGAATATTCAGCCCTTGTAGCTAGTGGCGCTTTGAATTTTGAAGATGCAGTGGCATTAGTTGCTAAACGTGGTGCTTATATGGAAGAAGCGGCACCCGCTGGTTCTGGTAAAATGGTAGCCGTACTCAATACTCCAGTTGAAGTTATTGAACAAGCTTGTAAAGAAGCTTCTCAACTTGGTGTTGTAACTCCAGCTAACTACAATACCCCAAGTCAAATTGTTATTGGTGGTGAGGTAGTTGCAGTAGATCGTGCAGTTGAACTTTTGCAGGAAGCGGGAGCAAAACGCTTGATTCCGCTAAATGTTTCTGGACCTTTCCATACAGCTTTATTGGAATCTGCTAGTCAAAAATTAGCTCAAGTCCTAGAAGATGTTGAGTTTAATGACTTTGCTTGTCCACTTGTTGGTAATACAGAAGCAAAGGTCATGGAAAAAGAACGAATTGCAGAACTCTTGACTCGTCAAGTTAAGGAACCTGTTCGTTTTTATGAAAGCATTGCAGTCATGCAAGAAGCTGGTGTAACTCGTTTTATCGAGATTGGCCCTGGGAAAGTCTTGTCAGGATTTGTCAAAAAAATTGATAAAACAGCTCAACTTGCTAATGTGGAAGATCAAGCGAGTCTACAAGCACTCTTAGAAAATTAGACTAATGTGGTAGAAGTTCTGAAAGGAGAAAAATGAAACTAAAACAGAAAAATGTCTTTATTACAGGCTCAAGTCGAGGAATTGGTCTTGCCATTGCTCATAAATTTGCTAGCTTGGGAGCTAACGTTGTCTTGAATAGTCGTGGTGAAATCTCCGAGGAGCTTCTAGACGAGTTTAAACCATACGGGGTGAAAGTTCTTACTATTTCTGGTGATGTATCTGACTTTGCAGACGCAAAACGCATGGTGGACCAAGCGATTGAAGAGTTAGGTTCAGTAGACGTCCTCGTTAATAATGCTGGGATTACTCAAGATACTCTCATGCTTAAGATGACAGAAGAAGATTTTGAAAAGGTCTTGAAAGTCAATCTAACGGGTGCTTTTAATATGACACAAGCGGTCTTGAAGCAGATGATAAAAGCTCGTGAAGGGGCCATTATCAATATGTCAAGTGTCGTTGGTTTGATGGGAAATATCGGTCAAGCGAACTACGCTGCATCTAAGGCTGGTCTAATTGGATTTACCAAATCGGTAGCACGTGAGGTGGCCAATCGTAATGTACGTGTCAATGCCATTGCACCAGGAATGATCGAATCAGATATGACTGCAGTCCTATCTGATAAGGTAAAAGATGCCATGCTGGCACAAATTCCGATGAAACAATTTGGTCAAGCTGAGCAAGTGGCAGAGGTCACAGCCTTTCTTGCAAGCCAAGATTATCTAACGGGACAAGTCATTGCAATTGATGGTGGACTTACCATGCAATAAGAGTTAAAATAGAGGTATGAAAATGAAACTAAATCGTGTAGTAGTAACAGGTTATGGATTAACATCTCCAATTGGGAATACGCCAGAAGAATTTTGGAACAGTTTAAAGAACGGAAAGATTGGGATTGGTGAAATCACCAAGTTTGATCACAGTGCTTTTGACGTCCATAATGCAGCAGAGATTAATGATTTTCCTTTTGACAAATATTTTGTAAAAAAAGATACTAATCGTTTTGATGATTATTCTTTGTATGCCTTGTATGCGGCCCAAGAAGCAGTAAACAATGCAAATCTTGACTTAGAGACGCTTGATAAAGACCGCTTCGGTGTCATCGTTGCATCAGGTATCGGTGGAATCAGAGAAATCGAAGATCAAGTGCTTCGACTTCACGAAAAAGGACCAAAACGTGTAAAACCATTGACACTTCCAAAAGCCTTGCCAAATATGGCAGCAGGGAATGTTGCTATGCGCTTTGGTGCCAATGGTATCTGTAAATCTATCAACACAGCTTGTGCTTCATCAAATGATGCTATCGGAGATGCCTTCCGTTCTATCAAATTTGGTTTCCAAGACATCATGCTCGTCGGTGGATCAGAATCTTCTATTACGCCATTTGCGATTGCTGGTTTCCAAGCCTTAACAGCTCTTTCAACAACAGAAGATCTAACTCGTGCTTCTATTCCATTTGACAAAGACCGTAATGGATTTGTTATGGGTGAAGGATCAGGTATGTTAGTCCTTGAAAGTTTAGAGCATGCTGAAAAACGCGGTGCAACTATCCTAGCTGAAGTTGTCGGTTACGGGAATACTTGTGATGCCTACCATATGACTTCACCGCATCCAGAAGGCCAAGGTGCTATTAAAGCTATCAAACTTGCTTTGGAGGAAGCTGAAATCACACCAGACCAAGTAGCTTATGTCAATGCTCACGGTACATCAACTCCTGCTAATGAAAAGGGAGAAAGTGGTGCTATCGTAGCAGTTCTTGGTAAGGAAGTACCTGTATCTTCAACCAAGTCATTTACAGGACACTTGCTCGGTGCAGCAGGTGCAGTTGAAGCTATTGCAACAATTGAAGCAATCCGTAACAACTATGTACCGATGACAGCTGGAACTACAGAATTGTCAGACTATATCGAAGCGAACGTTATCTATGGACAAGGCGTGGAACGTGAAATTCCTTATGCTATCTCAAACACCTTTGGATTTGGTGGGCATAATGCAGTTCTTGCTTTCAAACGTTGGGAGAATAAGTAAAGATGAATTTAAATGAAATCAAAGACTTGATGGCACAATTTGACCAGTCAAGCTTGAGAGAATTTTCTTATAAAAATGGAACGGATGAGTTGCTCTTTAGTAAGAATGAAGCAAAACTTATTTCAGAAACAAGTCCAACACCTCAACCAGTGGTTTCAGCAACTGAATTTACTGTTGCACCACAAACCCAAACTGTAGCTCCAGTTGTAGAAACAGTTTCAGAATCAGGTGCTGGTGAAGCTGTAGCCGAAGGGGACCTTGTAGAAAGTCCGCTTGTCGGAGTTGCATACTTGGCTGCCGGACCAGACAAACCTAATTTTGTTTCAGTCGGTGATGCTGTTAAAAAAGGTCAAACACTAGTCATTATCGAAGCTATGAAGGTCATGAATGAAATTCCAGCACCTAAAGATGGTGTTGTAACAGAAATTCTTGTTGAAAATGAAGAAATGGTTGAGTTCGGGAAAGGCTTGGTACGTATCAAATGATTGATATTCAAGGAATTAAAGAAGCTTTACCCCACCGCTATCCTATGCTTTTAGTGGATCGTGTTTTAGAAGTCAATGAAGATACAATCGTTGCCATTAAAAATGTAACGATTAATGAACCTTTCTTTAACGGACACTTCCCAGCTTATCCTGTGATGCCAGGCGTACTAATCATGGAAGCCTTAGCACAGACAGCAGGTGTTTTGGAACTTTCAAAACCTGAGAATAAAGGGAAGCTTGTCTTCTATGCTGGTATGGACAAAGTCAAATTTAAAAAGCAAGTTGTTCCTGGTGATCAGCTTGTCATGACAGCAACTTTTGTCAAACGTCGTGGCACAATCGCCGTAGTAGAAGCGAAGGCAGAAGTAGATGGTAAGCTTGCGGCGAGTGGTACTCTAACCTTTGCTATTGGAAACTAGGGAGGTTTTCCATGTTTCGTAAGATTTTAATTGCAAATCGTGGTGAAATTGCTGTTCGTATTATTCGTGCGGCACGAGAGTTAGGAATTGCTACAGTTGCTGTTTATTCGACTGCTGACAAGGAAGCTCTCCACACTCTTTTGGCTGATGAGGCTATCTGTATCGGTCCTGGGAAGGCTACAGAATCTTATCTGAACATCAATGCCATCCTATCAGCTGCGGTCTTGACTGAAGCTGAAGCTATTCACCCTGGATTTGGTTTTTTAAGTGAAAATTCCAAATTTGCAACTATGTGTGAAGAAGTCGGTATCAAATTTATCGGGCCATCAGCTCGAGTAATGGATGTCATGGGGGATAAAATCAATGCCCGTGCCCAAATGATTAAGGCTAATGTGCCCGTAATTCCAGGCTCAGATGGAGAAGTCCATACCGCAGAAGAGGCCCTTTCTATTGCCGAAAAAATTGGTTATCCAGTCATGCTGAAAGCTTCAGCTGGAGGTGGTGGTAAAGGAATTCGTAAGGTTGAAAAGGCAGAAGATCTCACATCAGCCTTTGAAACAGCCTCTAGCGAAGCCAAAGCAAACTTTGGTAATGGAGCTATGTACCTAGAGCGCGTGATTTATCCTGCCCGCCATATTGAAGTACAGATTCTTGCTGACCAAATGGGACATGTGATTCACCTAGGTGAACGTGACTGTTCGCTTCAACGAAATAACCAAAAGGTTTTAGAAGAAAGTCCTTCCATTGCTATTGGGAAAACACTTCGTAATGAAATCGGTGCTGCAGCAGTCCGTGCGGCGGAATCTGTTGGTTATGAAAATGCTGGGACCATTGAATTCCTACTAGATGAAGCAACTGGCAAATTCTACTTTATGGAGATGAATACGCGTGTCCAAGTGGAACACCCAGTAACTGAATTTGTTTCTGGAGTGGATATTGTTAAGGAACAAATCCGTATTGCAGCAGGTCAACCTTTGTCTCTGAAACAAGAAGACATTGTTCTAAAAGGACATGCTATTGAGTGTCGTATCAATGCGGAAAACCCAGCCTTTAATTTTGCACCAAGTCCTGGTAAGATTACCAATCTTTATCTACCAAGTGGTGGTGTTGGCTTGCGTGTTGATTCTGCAGTTTATCCAGGTTATACTATTCCGCCATACTATGATAGTATGATTGCTAAAATTATTGTTCATGGTGAAAATCGTTTTGATGCACTTATGAAAATGCAACGAGCTCTATATGAACTCGAAATTGAAGGGGTCGTTACCAATGCAGATTTCCAACTTGATTTGATTTCAGATCGTCGCGTGATAGCAGGGGACTACGATACTTCCTTCTTGATGGAAACTTTCTTACCACACTATCAAGAAAAAGAATAATATAAAAAGAGTATGAGACTGAAAAGGGGGATGTATGGCTCTATTTAGTAAAAAAGATAAATATATACGAATTAATCCCAATCGTTCGACTGTAAATCAACCTCAGATCAAGCCAGAGGTTCCAGATGAGCTCTTCTCCCAATGTCCAGGTTGCAAATATACGATTTACCAAAAGGACTTGGGGAGTGAGCGGATATGCCCTCACTGTGGCTATACCTTCCGTATTTCAGCTCAAGAGCGTTTAGCTTTAACCATTGATATGGGAAGCTTCTTAGAGATGTTTACTGGAATTGAAACGCAGGATCCCTTGAAATTTCCAGGCTATCAAAAGAAATTAGCCTCTATGCGTGAAAAAACTGGTCTTGATGAGGCTGTTGTCACAGGAACTGCTTTGATTAAGGGAGAAAAAGTTGCTCTCGGCATCATGGATTCTAATTTTATCATGGCATCCATGGGAACAGTCGTTGGTGAAAAAATCACAAGATTGTTTGAGTACGCAACAGCTGAAAAATTACCAGTCGTATTGTTTACAGCATCTGGTGGAGCACGTATGCAGGAAGGAATCATGAGTTTGATGCAGATGGCTAAGATTTCTGCTGCAGTTAAACGTCATTCCAATGCAGGTCTCTTTTATCTGACGATCCTTACGGATCCAACAACTGGGGGAGTGACAGCTTCCTTTGCTATGGAAGGTGATATCATCTTGGCAGAACCCCAAAGTTTGGTAGGTTTTGCTGGACGCCGTGTGATTGAAAATACCGTAAGGGAAGATTTGCCAGAGGATTTCCAGAAGGCAGAGTTTTTGTTAGAACATGGATTTGTGGATGCGATTGTTAAACGAAGAGAATTGCCAGATATGATTGCTCGATTAGTAAGGTTACATAAGGGGGATTGTTGATGAATATTGCAAAAATCGTCAGAGAAGCACGTGAACAAACCCGCTTAACTGCCTTGGACTTTGCAACAGGAATATTTGATGACTTTGTAGAACTACATGGGGATCGCTCTTTCAGAGATGATGGTGCTATTATTGGTGGTATCGGATGGTTGGGAGAACAAGCGGTAACTGTAGTCGGAATCCAAAAAGGTAAAAGCTTACAGGATAATTTGAACCGCAACTTTGGTCAACCTCATCCAGAAGGTTATCGAAAAGCTCTCCGCTTGATGAAACAAGCTGAAAAATTTGGTCGTCCAATTGTAACCTTTATCAATACCGCTGGTGCCTATCCAGGGGTCGGAGCAGAAGAACGTGGTCAAGGTGAAGCGATTGCCCGTAACCTCATGGAGATGAGCGACCTTAAGGTACCGATTATCGCTATGATTATCGGTGAAGGTGGTTCAGGAGGGGCTTTAGCTCTAGCGGTAGCAGATCGTGTCTGGATGTTGGAAAATTCGATCTATGCAGTTCTTAGTCCTGAGGGCTTTGCGTCTATCCTTTGGAAAGATGGCAGTCGTGCTATGGAAGCGGCTGAATTGATGAAAATAACCTCACATGAACTGTTGGAGATGGAAGTTGTAGATAAGGTTATTTCAGAGATAGGTCTCTCTACTAAAGAACTATTAGCTCGTGTAAAAAATGAACTTCAGACAGAAATTGAACAATTAAAACAATTACCGTTGGAGAAACTTTTGGAAGAGCGTTATCTACGCTTTAGAAAATATTAAAAAGAAAGCTAGAACTAAGAAATGGTTCTAGCTTTTTGGATTTTAAAAATACAATTCAGGATGAAAAATTGACTTTTGCAAAAGAAGTTGTTAATATAACAAAAGAAATATATGCTATAAAATTAAATCAACAAAGATTTTTTGGAGTGAATATGAAAAAACTAGGTCATTTGGGAATCTATACATTACTGGTATTCCTATCAATTTATCTGCTAGATTTCAGTAGTCTGTATCTAGCTAAGATGTTTGTCTGGGGTATGGATGGCTATTCTATTATTGTAGCAGTAGAGCAGCTAGCTCTTTTAGGACTATTATTCTATTGGCTTAAAAATAAAAAAATGCTCTATATTTTTGAGAAAAAGGGCTCGAAAAAATCCAGATTCTTTTACCTTGTAGTTAGTCTGGTGGCTGCTTATGTTGTCCGTCAGTTGTTAAGTGCTTTTTACTTACAGTTTAGTCGCTTCATTAATAATCACTATATCTTTGAAGATCTTCTTTCAGTCATATCCATCAGTGGGGAATCTACTATTTTAACGACTTGCTTCTCTTTTGTTTCAGTTGTCATTCTTGGGCCTCTATTAGAGGAGATAGTTCATAGAGGCTATTTTATGAATACTTTTTTCCCTAAGTCCAAATACTACTTGGATGTTATCTTATCAGCTCTTATCTTTGGGCTCAGTCATTTGGTATTGTCCCATCGTGATCCCTTTAGTTTGATGGTTTATAGTTTTTCTGGTCTTTTCTTTGCCCTAGTCTATCGTTGGACAAAGAATCTAAAAATCACAATCCTGTGCCATAGTTTTATGAACTTTCTCATTCATGCAGATTTCATCTGGTTGCTTCTTTCTAATTTAATCTATGATCGTTTTTTTAGATAGGAATAGGAGAAGACAAAGAAAAAAGTGTTTGATAGCTGTCAAACACTTTTTTCTTTATTTTTCTGTTACAAATTGACTGAGCAGTCCGTTAATGAAACGGGCTGATTTTTGATCTGAAAAGCTTTTTGCAAGCTCGATAGCTTCATTTACAGCTACAAGTTGAGGAGTATCAAAGGAAGTGATTTCGAAAACTCCTAAACGCAATAAATTCTTTTCAACTAAGGTTAACCGTTCAATCGTCCAACCAGACTTTAAATGCTGAGTGATTTGTTTGTCTAGTTCCTCTTTTTGAGCTTGAACACCAGATACAAGATCGATTAGGAAACTAGGGAGTTTTACCTCGTCGTCTTCTCGATCATGAGTATAGGCGAAGCGACAAGCAGTTTCAATATCAGAACCATATTCAAGACTCATCAGTGCTTGGAAGGCACATTTTCGTAGTTCGCGTCTAGATTCTAATAATGGACTAGTCATTGAGGAAGTCCTCATCAAATAAATCTTTCAATGCTGGTTTTGGTGTTTTATCTGGTGCAATACCAGCAACGTGAATATTCACCGCACTGAGTTCAACATCAGCCATATTACGAACGGCATCTTTTACAGCTTTTTGAATAGCCATTGCAACCTTAGGAACCTTAACACCATACTCAAGATAGAGATAGATATCAGCGGTTAATTCTTCTTCAGATTCTTTTAGATAGACGCCACGACCGAGTGAAAGTTTTGAAAGGGTGTCAGATACTGATTTGTTTGAAAAAGAGTGGACACCTTCTACTTTAGCAGTAGCGATAGCAATGATTTTTTCAAGTACACGTGGGGCGATAACGATTTCGCCTAATTGTTCTTCAATTCCCATAGAATGACCTCTTTCTAGAGATTAGGCACGAGAAACGTAAGTTCCTTCTGCAGTGTTGATAACGAGTTTTTGTCCTGCTTCGATGAAGTCTGGAACGTTGACAACAAGTCCAGTTTCCATTGTAGCTGGTTTACCAGAACCTGTAACAGTAGCACCTTTAATAGATGGTTGAGTTTCAGCAACTGTTAATTCGACAGTTGTAGGTACTGTCACACCGATTACTTCAGTTCCGTAAAATTGAATTTTAACTTCAGAGTTCTCAAGAATATAAAGCAATTCATTTTCAACATTTACAACTGGAATTTCATACTGGTCATATGTTTCAGTGTTCATGAAATAAGCTGTTTCATCCATTTTGTACAAGTATTGTGCTGGCACAGTTTCGATAATCGCTTGCTCAAATTTTTCCTCTGGACGGTAGCTTGTTTCAAATGTTGAACCAGTACGGACATCACGCAATTTCATACGCATGATCGTGTTTCCTTTACCTGGTTTGTGGTGGCTAGCTTCCAAAACGCGGATCAATTTTCCGTCAGCTGTTTCAAAGGTCATACCAGCTTTTAATTTACTTGCTTCAATCATGTTTTTACCTCTTTAATAAAATAATTTACTCTTTATTGTATCATAAGTCGTGAGATTTCTCAAATATCAGGGAAGTGAGATTAGTTGACAGGAACGATGTTTCCATCTTCGTCCTTAGTAACTAATACGTACTTGCCATCGACTTCAATGTAAAAGTTTTTGTTAGCGGTTTTTTCAGAGTTGGTAGCTTGTTCAGGATTGGTAGATTCTGCTACAGGAGTTGTCACTTCTTGACTAGTAGTTTCTTCCGTAGGAGTTGTCACTTCGGGATTGGTAGATTCTACTGAGTTAGCAGTCTGTTCAGGACTAACAGTTTGGGCTGGGCTAGCAACTTGTTCAGAATTTATAGTTTGTCTTGGAGTCAAAGGTTGGTTTGGATCAGCAGGTTGTGCTGGGATATTGCTTTGATTAGGATTCATAGGTTGAGCTTGTTGGTTGATTTGGCCACCGAGCGTTTGTCCTAGATTCATCCCCATAATCATGTTCATACCATTGCCGTTACCTTCATTATTAGCTGCAGCGATAAGAGCTTCGTTACGAGCACGACGTTCTTCAATTTCAATCGTGTTGTATTTCATAGCAACTAGTTCGCTATCAAGCTTACGAACAATTTCAAGACTTTCTTTGTCGTAGCTCAAGTCTTCAAGAAGGATATTGGTTGCTTCAATTCCATAAAGGCTAGTCCATACCTTATTGACTTCTTGTTTAGCGATTTCATTAAAAGCATCTTGATTAGCATTTAGGCTATAGATATCAACTCGATACTCATTGGTGAATTTTGAAATCGCAATCGCAATTTTAGGAGAGATATTTTGACGCAAAGTACCTTGAGCGATATCTTGAATAGTAAAAGGTTTATGTTCGTCAATTTGTTGACTGATAGAGCTAACGTAGAAAAGAACTGGATCAGAAATTTTAATATCATACAAACCGTAGAAACGGATGTTGAGCAATTGTTGGTAACGTTCACTGAAGTATTCCACAGCGTTTTGCGTGCCAAATTTGTTACCCGTAATCGGTTGGACACGGACAAAGATGATTTCTTGTTGAGTAACGACTTGACCAGCGAATGAAAAGCGATGCTTGAAGTTTTCCCAAGTTCCTCTTATTCCACCTTTTTCTAAAAGCCAAGCGTTGTCTCCAGAGCGCCATTCATGACTACCAGCTTCTAAAACATCACCAAGGAAAGTACCGTTATTTACAAGGATAGCAACGTAGCCTTGAGGGACAATGACAACAGAACCATCTGTAAGAAGTCCAGTATTTTGATTATTTTGTCTAGAAACTCCGTCAGGGTCTTTTGTAAGAAGAGTTCCTTTAACAGCTAACGCATCTGATGATACGTGTTCTGGAAGCACAACGGCTTCCTTATATTTACTATCATTAATACTATTAATTCCAGCAGATTTGGCAACATCAATAACTCCCATAATTTGCTCTTTGGCAACACGAATAAATCCCATAATTTCCTCCTAATTATATAGTTCGTCTTCATCCACAACATCATAGGTGTCAAGTACCCATTGGTTTGGACTACGGGTGATATCAGATCCGCAATAGTCACATTTGCTGATAGCTGATATTTTGAGTGGAGCGCCACAGTTTGGACAGCGGTCGCTAACAGCTTCCTCTTGAACAGTTGATTCAGTTTGGCTACCGTGTTTACGAATAAAGTTCATTTGGTAAACTGTAAATAAATCTTTTTGAGGGTCTCCCTCAATAACCTTACGAGTCTTGTCTTCGATGACATAGTCTCTCAAGGTAGATGATAAGATAACGACTAAAGTATCGTTTCCATCTGGATTACTGTTGAAATCTTTGATTCTAATATTTTCAACATAGACACGCTCCAAGACATTGGTTGTTTGGGATTGGATATAGTCTTCCAGTTGAGCACTATGTTGAGAATAGAGACTGGCACTCTCTAGAGAACGAACGGCATTCCAATCTTTTTTAGTCCAAGCAGCCTGCAACTGGATGTAGACTTCTTTAACCCATGAAGTGAAAGTAGAGGCGTCAAAGTTTGGATCATAATATCTAAGTCGATCAATAGCTTGGTTATTATGTTCAACCCTACGATGGCTAGTTGTTTCTGGTTGGTAGCTAGGAGTAGGCCTTCTATATGGTTTTGAATAAGAAGTATCTTGGTCGCTAAGGTACTTGATGAGCATGAAGAGTAAGAAAGCTCCTACACCAAACATGATAAGAATAGTCATTCCGGTCCCTAAAGAACCATCTGAACTTGAGTAACTACCACCAGAACGATAGCTACTTCTGTAAGAAGAACTACCGCCACTTGAACTACTTCGAGAACTGCTACTACTTCGAGAGCTGCTACTACTTCGAGAACTGCTACGACTAGAGCTACCACTTCGAGAATGGCCGACACCAGCATCGATTGATTGTAGGGGTGTCACAAAGAGAAGAAGCAAGCAAGTAGCGATTAGAGTATATAACTTTTTCATGTGTCTCCTAACTATGTGAGTACAGAGTGCAAGGCAGCAAGCTAGAATTTTATATCAGCTTGTGACAGTTATATTTAAATTATTCGATTAATCGTTTTTCAACTTAGCCAATTCTTGGGAAAGTAGTTTAAGAGCAACTTGTGGATTGGCTTGGCCCTTGGTTGCTTTCATGAGGAATCCTGTGAAGGCCTTGTCAGCGTTACGTTTTCCTGACTTGAAGTCAGCAACTGCGGCTTCGTTATCCGCAAAGACTTGGTGGATAATTGGAATCAAGACTTCAGGGTCTGAAATCTGTACCAAACCAGCTTTTTCGACGTATTCACGAGCACCGCCACCATTTTTGGCTAGGTGAACAAAAACTTTTTTGGCAATCTTAGATGAGATAGTACCGTCTTCGATGATGGCAATCATTTCAACTAAGTTTTCTGGAGTTAACTCGATTTGTTCTAGTGTCTTGCCTTCTGCATTCAAGAACTGAGCAACCTCGCCTTGGAGCCAGTTAGAGACTTGTTTGGCATCACCACCGAGGGCAACAGCTTTCTCAAAGAAGTCAGAAGTGACTTTATTTGCAGTTAACTGGCTAGCATCGTAGTCTGACAAACCAAGGTCAGATACGTAGCGAGCACGTCTTTCTTTTGGAAACTCTGGCAACTCTGTGCGCATTTCTTCAATCCACTCGTCTGAGATTTCAAAGAGTGGTAGGTCAGGTTCTGGGAAGTAACGATAGTCTGCAGCGCCTTCCTTAACACGCATGAGGATAGTAGCTTTATTAGCTTCATCGTAACGACGCGTTTCTTGGCGGATTTGACCACCTGAGCGAAGGATTTCAGCCTGGCGTTGGACTTCGTATTCAAGCCCCTTACGAACGTTTGAGAAGGAGTTGAGGTTTTTCAACTCTGTCTTGGTACCGAATTTCTCTTGACCATAAGGACGAAGGGAGATGTTGGCATCCACACGCATAGAACCTTCTTCCATCTTAACGTCAGAGATACCAGCGTATTGGATAACTTCCTTGAGGGCGGTTAGATAAGCGTAGGCTTCTTCTGGTGAACGCATGTCTGCTTCAGATACGATTTCAATCAAAGGCACCCCTTGACGGTTGAGGTCTACATAAGAGTAACCATCCGTACCGTGGGTGTTTTTACCAGCGTCTTCTTCCAAGTGGGCACGTTCGATACCGATTTTCTTAGTTGTACCATCTTCTAGTTCAACTTCAATCCAGCCCTTGTAACCGATTGGCTCATCAAACTGAGAAATTTGGTAGGCTTTTGGATTATCAGGATAGAAGTAGTTCTTGCGGTCAAAGTGCATCTTTTTATGAATGTCCATATTGAGGGCAAGAGCTGCCTTGATACCGGCATCAACAACCCCTTTATTGAGAACAGGTAGTACCCCAGGGAAAGACCAGTCAATCACGTTTGTATTGGCATTTTGGTCATTTCCAAAGTGGGCAGAAGTAGGTGAGAAGATTTTTGAATTGGTGTTGAGCTCTACGTGGACTTCAAGTCCAATGACTGTTTCAAAGTTCATTAGTTATCACCTCCAAAAATCACGGGTTGTTGTTTGTGGTAGTCTGTTGTTGCTTCAAAAGCAGCAGCAACTTGATAAATAGTCTCTTCTGAGTATTTAGGACCAATCAATTGCAAACCTACTGGTAGACCTTGAGCAAATCCTGCAGGAATCGAAATTCCTGGTAGACCAGCCAAGTTAACTGGGATTGTCAAGAGATCCGCCAAATACATAGCAACTGGATCGTGGTTGAGCGAATCCAAGTCAAAGGCTACGCTTGGAGCTGTTGGACCAAGGATGAGGTCATAATCTGCAAAGACTTTTTCGAAATCTTGGATAATAAGGGTACGAACTTGACCAGCTTTCTTGTAGTAGGCATCGTAGTAACCTGATGAAAGACTGAAAGTACCAAGCATAATCCGACGTTTGACTTCGTCACCAAATCCTTGGCTACGAGTGTTAACGTAAATCTCATCCAAGTTCTTAGCATCTTCTGCACGGAAACCATAGCGGATACCGTCAAATCGTTGCAAGTTTGATGATGCTTCTGATGAAGCGATAATGTAGTAGACTGCCACACCGTATTTAGAGTGAGGAAGGCTAACTTCTTCAACGATAGCACCGAGTTTTTCAAAGTGTTTAGCAGCACTCAGAATCGTTTCTTTAACCTCTGGGTCAATCCCTTCGCCAAGATATTCTTTAGGCAAAGCAATTTTCATGTCCTTGATGTCTTGACCGATTTTTGAAGTAAAGTCGGCAATGCGAACAGGGGCAGAAGTAGAGTCTTTAGCATCTTCGCTAGCAATAGCATTGAGCAAGAAGGCATTTTCCTTAACGGTTGGAGCGAAAGGTCCGATTTGATCGAGCGAGCTACCGAAGGCAATAAGACCGAAACGTGAAACTGTTCCATAGGTTGGTTTGAGACCAACAATCCCATTGAAGGCAGCAGGTTGGCGGATAGACCCACCAGTATCAGAACCAAGTGACAAGCGGACTTGTCCCGAAGCTACAGCTGCAGCAGAACCACTTGATGACCCACCAGGAACCTTGGTCTGGTCCCATGCATTTTTAGTAGCACCGTAGTGGGAAGTCTCACCTGATCCACCCATGGCAAACTCGTCCATGTTTGTTTTTCCAACAACGATCATGTCTTTAGCTTTTGCATTGGCAACAGCAGTTGCATCAAAGATAGGCTCGTAGTTATAGAGCATTTTTGAGGCAGCAGTTGTGAGGATGCCATCAGTAGAGATGTTATCCTTAACAGCTAGTGGAATTCCCGAAAGGACATTGTCAGCATCGATTCCAGCTTCATCAATAGCTTTAGCTTGAGCAAGAGCTTGATCTTCAGCTATAGTCACAAAGGCATTGATAGCCTCTTCACGCGCCTTGATATCTTCGATGGTTGCTTGCGTTAGTTCGGTTGCTGAAATTTCCTTAGAAACAAGGAGGTTGTGCAATTCTTCAATCGTTTTATTATTAAAAGTCATTAGGCATCTCCTCCATCATCTAGGATAGCTGGTACCTTGATGTAGTAATTATCTTTTTCAGGTACATTTTTAAATAAGAGGTCACGGTCTGTTCCTGCTTCGGCTACATCAGCTCGGAGAACAGTTTTACGGTCAGCCATAGTTGTAGTAGGTGCGACACCAGTTGTGTCGACTTCGCCTAGCAATTCGACCATATCAACAATTTTTGAGAGTGTTGTCGCAAATGTAGCAGTTTCTTCTTCTGAGAATTTTAATTTTGAAAGATTGGCAACGTGAGTCACCTCTTCTTGCGTAATTTTCATCTGATATCCTTTCGTGAAATGATGATTCTTTATCTGTTCTATTTTACCATATTTTCCCCTAAATAAGGCAAGTCAAGCTGAAAAGAAGTAGAAATTGAAAAATACTTTTTATTTCGATATAATAGTTGAAATTAGAAAATACAATTGCATGGGATTTTGGTATTCCAAAAAGGTAGAATTCTTTATGAATTACTGGAAGTTAAGGATGACACATGACAATTTGGGAATTGTTTTTTACCAGTAAAAAGACTGTCCCTCCTCATTTGGGAGTATGGTACTTTTTATTGCCAACATCATTGGTGCTTGTAGCGGCTTTATCGATTCGTTATGCAAGCTCTAAACGTTATCGAGATTTTTGGTATTGGGGACAATTGCTTCAACTGCTGATTATCAACGCATGGTATATTTCAGCGCGCCTACCGCTGTCTGAGGCCCTCCCTTTTTACCATAGTCGGATGGCTATGTGGATGATTCTTTTTGCCCCTAATAAGACGTTTTTAAAGCAATATTTTGCCTTAGTGGGAGTCTTTGGTTCTATCATGGCTTTAGTTTATCCAGTCTTTTATCCCTTTCCTTTTCCTCATGTCTCCTCGCTGAACAATGTTTTCGGACACTGGGCACTCTTAGCCAACTGTTTGATTTATCTTGTTAGATATTATGAGGTTGAAAAAGGGGATATTTGGAAAATATGCCAGATGACTTTTGGAGTCAATGCCATTATCTGTCTAGCCAACCTCTTGACAGGAGGGAATTACGGCTTTATGAGCAAACCCCCTGTGATTGGGGATCATGGCGTTTTGCTTAACTATTTGATAGTGACTAGTTTGATGACAGGGGCTCTCGTTCTTCTTAATCAACTTGTTAAATGTAAACATATAAACAGGCAAACAAAGACCTGAAATTTGTTACCATAAGGAGACTTTATGCATCATTTTTTTTCAACTGAATCAACTGCACCGCCTCCTATTCCGATTTTTTGGTATGGAGTGATGATAGGCCTTCTTGCATTATCTATTTATGGGTCTCTTACCTACTATAAAAATCCTAAATTTGTTAGATTGTTTAAGTGGATTCAAATAGCTCAACTGCTAGCTCTTTATACCTGGTATATAGGATTTAGCATTCCATTTTCTAACAGCCTACCTCTTTACCATTGCCGTTTGGCCATGTTTGCGGTTGTTTTCTTACCAGATAAATGTAAAACCAAGCAGTATTTTGCCCTAATGGGAGCCAGTGGCGCAGTATTTGCTTTGGGCTATCCCGTTTTTGATCCATATGATTTCCCTCATATCACTAGCTTTTCATTCTTGATAGGGCATTACGCTCTTTTAGTTAATTCTCTGGTTTATCTGATGAATCATTACGATAAAACCTTACTTAAAAAATATCAGATTATCGCCTACACGTTTATTCTCAATCTATTCTTGGTTGGGGTCAATCAAGTAACGGGTGGGAATTACGGGCTTTTGAATACGACGCCGTTTATTCCGGATGCTCCTATTTGGATAAAGTATCTGCTGGTTTCAATCATTCTATCTTCAGCCCTAGTACTCTTTGATATCTTGTTTAAGAAACGCTGGGAAAAGAAAATTTCTCTAGAAACAATTCATTTGTGAAGCGATATCGATATTAAGAGTAATCAATATAAATAATCAATAAAAGAATATAAAAAGCAGGTCAACTATCTTGGTCTGCTTTTCTTTTATAAGCGATTGAAAAACTCTCTAAAATCAGATATAATGGAGTGTTGAAAGGAATCTTAGAGTCCAATGTAACAAAGAGTGATTATCAATCGAAATAATTAAAAAAGTAGAAAGAAAGAGAAATATGACTATTCAAGAAGAAATTAAGAAACGCCGTACCTTTGCCATCATCTCTCACCCGGACGCGGGGAAGACAACCATTACTGAGCAGTTGCTCTACTTTGGAGGAGAGATTCGTGAGGCTGGTACTGTAAAAGGAAAGAAAACAGGGACTTTTGCCAAATCTGACTGGATGGATATTGAAAAACAACGTGGGATTTCGGTAACCTCATCTGTTATGCAGTTTGACTACGACGGAAAACGCGTCAACATCCTAGACACTCCAGGACACGAGGACTTCTCAGAGGATACCTATCGTACCTTGATGGCTGTGGATGCTGCGGTCATGGTAGTGGACTCTGCTAAGGGTATCGAGGCCCAAACCAAGAAATTGTTTGAGGTTGTCAAACACCGCGGTATTCCGGTCTTTACCTTTATGAACAAGCTGGACCGTGATGGACGTGAGCCATTGGACCTCTTGCAAGAATTGGAAGAAGTTCTAGGCATTGCTAGCTACCCGATGAACTGGCCGATTGGGATGGGGAAAGCCTTTGAGGGGCTCTATGATCTCTATAACCAACGCTTGGAACTCTATAAAGGGGATGAGCGTTTTGCTAGCCTAAAAGATGGAGACAAGCTCTTTGCTAGCAACCCATTCTATGAACAAGTAAAAGATGATATCGAACTGTTAAATGAAGCTGGGAATGAGTTTTCAGAGGAAGCTATTCTGGCTGGAGAATTGACACCAGTATTCTTTGGTTCAGCTTTGACGAACTTTGGTGTACAGACCTTCCTTGAAACCTTCCTCCAGTTTGCTCCGGAGCCACATGGCCACAAGAAGACAGACGGTGAACTTGTCGATCCTTATGATAAGGATTTCTCAGGCTTTGTCTTTAAAATCCAAGCCAACATGGATCCTCGTCACCGTGACCGCATCGCCTTTGTCCGTATCGTCTCTGGTGAATTCGAGCGTGGTATGAGTGTTAATCTCCCTCGTACTGGTAAAAGTGCTAAGTTGTCTAATGTCACTCAGTTTATGGCTGAAAGTCGTGAGAATGTAACTAATGCCGTAGCAGGAGATATCATCGGGGTTTACGATACTGGTACTTATCAGGTGGGAGATACTTTGACAGTTGGCAAAAACAAATTCGAATTTGAACCACTGCCAACCTTTACCCCTGAAATCTTCATGAAGGTATCTGCTAAGAACGTCATGAAGCAAAAATCCTTCCACAAGGGAATCGAGCAATTAGTACAAGAAGGAGCTATTCAGCTCTATACCAACTACCAAACAGGTGAATACATGCTAGGTGCCGTTGGTCAATTGCAGTTTGAAGTCTTCAAGCATCGGATGGAAAATGAGTACAATGCAGAAGTGGTTATGAGTCCAATGGGTAAAAAGACCGTTCGCTGGATCAAACCAGAAGACTTAGATGAGCGCATGTCTTCAAGTCGAAATATCTTGGCGAAGGATCGCTTTGACCAGCCTGTCTTCCTCTTTGAAAACGACTTTGCCCTCCGCTGGTTTGCGGACAAGTATCCAGACGTGGAGTTGGAAGAAAAAATGTGATTCAGTACCAACAATTGGAACTAAAGTTCCTAATTGTTGGACGCTAGCCGCTATTTTGCGGTCTAGCTAACTGCCTCACTAACTTAGTTTTACAAATGGAATCGATTTGTAAAACTAAGTGTCGTAATCTAATAAACGGTGACCGCTATGGCAGTTCACCTAAACGCTTCACTAGGAAAAGTCCACGAATGGTATCGATTCGTGGATTTTTTCGTCGTATCATTTAGGAGTGGATTAGCTTACTGTCACTATCTCCGTATTGTAACTTCTCACACCTAATTCGTGTTTCGTTCTTAAATAGACAAAAAAGACTAGAAATTAAATAGATTTCTAGTCTTTTTATTAGTAGTGGAACTTCTATTTATTGAAAAGCATCTATACCAACAACCTTGATAAGGAATGTAAGGAGGATAAGCAATAGAATGCTGACTCCATTATTCACTAGATGCAGTAAGATAGACATCTCAAGGCGTTTGGTGCGATAAGCAGTCCAAGTTAGTACAGCAGACATCCAGCCATAGATTAAGAAGGAAGGGAGATTATTTGGAATATGCGCTATAGTGAAAAGAAGCCAACCGAAAACATATCCAATTTTTTCGTATCCTTCGAAGAGCTTTTTAGGAATAATACCTCGACAGATAATTTCCTCACAAATAGGTGCCACGATTGCAACCACGAAAATGCTGGAAATTAGAGAACTTCCTGACATAATGCTATTAATAGCTTCTTGATTCGAAGTAGTTGTTTGCTTCAGAAGTTGCAACCAAATCGCACCAATCATATTTCCAGCGACAATGGCTACATAACTAAGGGCGATTCGAGGAGCATCATTGATAGTAAAGAGTTTCGATTTTAAATTTAATAACTTACTTTTGTGAGCACCGTATAAAAAGAGTGTAACAATAGCGGTAGAGACAAGCCCCACTATTAGAGATGACCAGATGGATCCAAGTTGAGTTCTTTGAAGTAACATTAAAGTCACGATAGGAACTTGCGATAGGCACATTGCTACAAGAAAGATTCCTAACCAAATCAATCGTTTACGATAATCTTTAAAAAAATTCATTCATATATCTCCTAAAAAATTTATTTCATTATAGCACACTTCTCACAGGAATTCTATTAACTACCAGAACATAAGTGTTGATAATACAAGTAAGATATTTCGAATGATGTGACTATAAAAGGATAAATCTTGTCTTAAGGTTTTAGGGAATAAAAAGTTTAGAAAGCTAGCTCCTAAAAGAATATAAAAGCCGACAGAAAGGATGGTTAAGGGATTGTGCAGAAAAAACAAACTAAAAAAGATAAGGGTTGTTAGCCTGCCTGTCTTTTTATGAGTTGGTAATTTTTTCCATTTGTTTAACGGCAGAAAAGTAGCAAGATCAAGTCCGAAAAGGAAAAAGAAAGAGATTAGTAACAAGTCCACTATTTCTTTTTGTAGTAGACTGTCAGTGTTTATGCTTTCAAATAAAATAAAACTTGCGCCAGCAACGTTAATGATAACCATGCTGCTATACAATAAAAAGAAGGATCGACTACGATTATGTAGCTGACTTTTCACATGATCATGTCCTGAGAGATAGTGGATAAATGTACAGATGGCTGCTAATAACAGTAAGAGAAGTAAAAAGTAAAAGCAGGATTGTTTGAGAGTTAAAACAATGCCAGGCAAAAATAAGCAACTACAGAATCCTAAGTATACCAAGGAAATCAATAAAAGAAGTTGGATTGATTTGTTCATTTTTTCCATATAATACCCCTACGTTTTTTTAAAATTATAACTAAAATGATTCACGAAAAATCAACTTTATCCCAAGTGTTATTTTTTGAATCTCAACTGTCTTTTAAAAAATCTTATCCAACAGAAAAAGCACCTCCTCTCGTTTGTTGAGGGATGTGCTTTTGATCATACAATTTCTAACGTTTAGACCAGGTTCGCTTCATAAAGAGTAGTATGATGGGATAAATTTCAAGACGTCCTGCAATCATTGCAAAGGATAGGAGGAGTTTTGAAAATGGACTAAAAATTGAGAAACTTGCAGTTGTTCCGAGTATTGGACCGATGTTGTTAAAACAACTGAAAACGGCACTCGTAACAATCATTAAATCGTTAGCATCTAAACTGATAATGAAAATTAAGCTGAGTAGAATCATGATGTAAACGACAAAGTACTTCAGAATCTTATGCTGGGTATCCTTATCGATGACCGTTTGGTTAACATGGAGAGTTAGAACACGGTGAGGGGAAATAGTTGATAAAAATTGATTTTTGGCAATTTTAGCTAGAATGACTCCACGCATAACTTTGAGACCACCAGCAGTAGATCCGGCAGAACCACCAATGGCCATCAATATCAGTAAGATATATTGAGAAAATAAAGGCCAATTGGTTATGTTTCCGTAACCGAAACCAGTTGTCGTAATGATATTAGAAACATGGAAGAAGGCCATCTCAAAGCTTTGCGAAACCCCACTATATAGGTGAAGTGTGTTAAGAGTAATGAGGCCAGTTGAAATGATTACAATCAAGAGATAAGCCCGAAGTTCCTCATCGAAAAAGAATTCTTTAAAACGACGAATCATGAGGTAGTAGTAGAGGTTGAAATTGATACCAAACATCAAAACCCCAATACTGGTTAGATAGGTAATGAGAGAACTGTGATAGTGGGCGATGCCATCATTATAAACAGTGAAGCCACCAGTCCCAGCCGTTCCCATAGCGATAACAAAACTATCGTAGAGTGGCATACCAGCGAGGTAATAGATCACTACAAAAAGGGCAAACATTGCCAGATACAGGATGTAAAGGATTTGTGCTGTGTTTTTTAGCTTAGATACCACCTTACCAAATACTGGTCCAGGAACCTCAGCCTTCATAACCTCAAGGTGACTATTTTTCGCATTGTCCATAATAGCTAGGGCAAAAACCAGCACCCCCATCCCTCCAATGAGGTGGGTGAAACTTCTCCAAAATAGAAGGGAACGACTTAATACTAAAACGTCATTTAAGATAGTTGCTCCCGTAGTAGTGAAGCCGGAACTAGTTTCGAAGAAGGCGTCGATAAAATTGGGTATTTGACCTGAAAAGACAAAGGGAAGGGAACCAAAGAAAGACCAGAGGATCCAACATAGAGCTACAATTAAGACTCCTTCTTTGGCATAGATGCGTTGTTTTTTAGGTTTACGGATGATTCCAAGTAGACCTAGGACAACAAGAATCCCGATGGTAGAGAAAAGAGCTGTAAAAACTTGACTAGATTCTTGATAGTAAAGAGCGATACCTACGGGAACTAATAGGAGTCCAGCTTCAATCAAGAGTAGTTTTGCAAGAAGAAAGCGTACCATACTTCTATTCATAGCTTACCTCTCTAACAAGTCATAAATCTTGGTGATATTTGAAAGCAAAGTGATAACCACTAGCTTATCACCGACCTGGAGTGTATCTTCTCCCGTTGGGAAGATCGTTTTTCCATTGCGGATAATAGCAGCAAGCAAGACATCTTTTTTGAGCTTCAATTGAGATAAAGGCTTGCCAGTCATTTTATTGGCTTCCTTGATTAGGAATTGAAGGGTTTCTACCTGGCCATTTGCTAGATGGTGCATCGCTTGAAGGTCAGAGTATTGCGCATTTACACGACCATGGATAAAGTGCATGATGGTATCAACAGCGATTGTTTTAGGGGTGATGATACTTGAGAAATCTGTCGCATGAATGATTTCCAATAGGCTTGTTCGGTTTACCTTAGTAATATTTTTCTGAACACCTATGTTATCCAAAAACATAGAGGTAATGATATTTTCCTCGTCGACTCCTGTCAAAGTGGCAACAGCATCGTAGTTTTGTGCACTTTCTTCCAAGAGGGTGTCCTTAGTTGTTCCATCTCCTTGTACGATGTAGAGTTTAGGGAATTTTTCGCTGAAAAATGCAGCTCTTTCAGGATTGACCTCAATAACCTTGGTATCGATACGACTGTCTTTTAACATACCTAAGAGATAGTAAGCGATTTTCCCGGCTCCTATGATGAGTAAACTTTTAACGACTCGAGATTTGATATAGTTGTGGAAGAGCATCATATCGACACGATTTCCTGTCACAAAGATACGGTCTTGATCTTCTAAAATCATATCTCCACTAGGAATCATGAGTTTGTGGTCTCGTTCGATAGCACAGACAATAACATTACCAAACTTTTTACGAAAATCAGCAATAGACATTTGACAAATATTACTATCATTTCGAACCTTGAATTCCATCAAACTGACCAAACCGCCTACAAAACGTTCAACAGAAAGAGCGTTGGGGAAGTCTATAATATTAGCGATAGCACGAGCTGCTAGGAGTTCAGGGTTTACAATGAGTGAAAATCCAAGAATATTTTTTTCTTTAAAGTAAGGGTTGGAATATTCAGGATTACGCACACGAACAATGGTTTCTTTTGCTCCCATTTTTTTAGCGAGAACAGCCGAAACCATGTTGACCTCGTCGTATTGAGTCATGGCAATGAAAATATCACAATCTTGAACATTGGCTGCTTCTAACATAGCGAAGTCAGCTCCGTTACCTGAGATACCCATAATGTCAAAACGGCTGGTCAAGTATTTGAGAACAGTTTCGTTCTGTTCAATTAAGACAACATCATGATTGTCAGCAACAAGTGAACGACAGAGGGCAGAACCTACTTTTCCTCCTCCGACAAGAATAATCTTCATAGTTAGTTAACCTACTTTTTCAATATGTCTCTATCATACCTTTTTTTAGAAAAAAAAGCACTCAACAACTGAATCTTTCCTTCTTTAATAAAGGGATTCGGTGGATTTGAAGGAATATTTTGCTTTATACAAAATCTATTTATGAAAAAAACTTGTTCCGAAAATTCTCAATCTAGGTAAATTCAAGGATATAGCTGCCTTAAAGTTAAATTTTTAACTTTTGTAAATATGCTTGTAAAAAAAATGAAAAAAATCAAGTCATTTCTATTGACAATCAGGCTGAAAGTGATATACTAAAACAGTAGTTTCGCTGATTTACTTCAAACCTGTTGTGAGGTAAGTTAACGATGCCTTAACCACGCTGTTTGCTGAGCTTGACTCCGGGCAGTGTGGCTATTTTTTTGCACCAGTGAGAGGAAGCAAGGCATGACAAATCACATTGTACTATTTGAACCCCAGATACCACAAAATACAGGTAATATTGCTCGTACTTGTGCAGCGACGAATGCACCCCTTCATATTATTAGACCTATGGGATTCCCAATTGATGATCGTAAAATGAAGCGAGCTGGGCTCGACTATTGGGACAAGCTTGAGATTTATTTCTATGATAGTTTAGATGAATTTATGGAAAAAATGAATGGTCAACTTTACCTGATTTCCAAATTTGCAGAAAAGGTCTACTCAGATGCAGACTTTACGGCAGAAGGGAGTCACTATTTTCTCTTTGGACGCGAAGATAAGGGCTTGCCTGAAGATTTTATGCGTGAACATCCAGAAAAAGCTCTCAGAATTCCTATGAATGATGAACATGTTCGTAGTCTGAATGTATCTAATACAGTATGTATGATTGTCTACGAGGCTCTCCGTCAGCAAAACTTTGCAGGCCTTGAATTAGTTCACACCTATGAAATGGATAAGTTGAAATAAAATAGTTATAAGATATCAAAAGCTTGCGCTTGCATGCTTTTTTTGTTATCATAAAAGGGTCTTCAGGGCTGGGTGAAATTCCCGACCGGCGGTGACTTTTACTAGCTATTTTGGCTTACTCGTCGTTGTCTTGTCTCGATATACTTTAGTATTATCTTTGACTGCGACGCCTAGATTAATCCAAAATATCTTCGTAAAAGAAGTCCGCGAGCGCAAGCTGATGTGGTGAGATTCCACAACCGACAGTATAGTCTGGATGGGAGAAGACGAAAGGATGGCTTTGTCTATTCTGCTTCATTATAATAGAAATAAAACCGGTTTCTTTGTAAGCTTAGGTTATTTTTTGAGATAGTTAAGAGAGTAGATAGAGAGAAACTTTCCAACTTCTTCTGATTTTATAGAAAATTGGAGGAACCTGTTATGACAAACACACGTCGACTTTCGACCATTGCAATTTTATCAGCACTTTCATTTGTGTTGATGTACTTTGACTTTCCGCTCTTGCCTGCGGCGTCCTTTTTGAGGATTGAATTCAGTATCTTACCTGTCCTTGTGGGCTTGGTGGTCTTGGATTTACCAGCAGCTTTAGGAGTGCTATTCCTTCGGTCCTTGCTGAAAATCCTTCTGAACAACCAAGGAGTTAGTACCTACATTGGTTTGCCGATGAATATCGTAGCCTTAGGAGTCTTTGTTCTTGCTTTTGGTCTGATTTGGAAAAAAGAGCGTACAACCATGCGTTTTGTCCTAGCTTCATTAGCCGGAACGATTGGTCTTACTATAGCGATGCTCGTTCTAAACTACGTTTATGCTGTACCTTTGTATGCAAAATTTGCTAACTTCGATATTGAGAATATTTTAGGACTTAGTAATTACTTGTTGACAATGGTCTTGCCATTTAATTTGATTGAAGGTCTTATTTTTGCCATCTCATTCTGGTTATTATTTGTCCTTCTAAAACCAACTTTGAAACGCTATGAAAAATAAACAAACATTTTTAACAAAGGGCTCTTTTGCCCTTTTACTATTTGTGATTCTGGGTTATGTAGTTAAGTTTTATCCAGAACAATTGATACCATTTGATTCGTCTATTCAGACAGCAATCCGTGGAGATTTACCAGCTATATTAACAACTATCTTTCGTGGAATTACTCGTCTGATTGACTTACCAATCGTTATTTCTTGGGCAATTCTATTGACTGTTATTTTTTATCTGAAAAAGTGGAAGTCAGAAAGCCTTTTAGTAGCTGGCAATCTTAGTTTGGCTGGAATTTTAATTGTGTCCTTAAAACACCTCTATCAACGTCCGCGACCAGATATTTTACATTTAGTGGAGGAAAAAGGATTTTCTTTCCCTAGTGGTCACTCGCTAGCAGTAACCCTCCTAATCGGTTCTCTAATTATCATTGTGGGACAGAGAGTGAAAGATAGGACTGTAAAGCTCATTCTCCAGATTTTACTGGGAATCTACCTAGTAAGTGTAATCATTTCCAGAGTCTATCTGGGAGTTCATTACCCATCAGATGTTCTTGCAAGTCTCTGTCTGGGTCTTGGAATTCTACTCATTGAATTTCCATTTTATGACAAACTTCGCTTTCAATGGCGCTTTACAGGCAAACAAAAGTAGGGTTTAACCCTTCTTGAGGAGATAAAAATGGAAGTCAAGATAAAAGATCTTCATCCGACCCAACTATACTTATCAGAAAAGAAGTTGCAAGATATCCAGATGCTTTATCAGTCGGTAGAAAAGCCAAGTATTAATCCAATCAGTGTTCTTGCATTTGGAGATCGGTTGCTGATTACAGATGGGCATCACAGAGCTTACCAAGCTTTGTTAGCTGGTCAAAATACGATTTCTGCTGAGTGGGATAAAGATGGTGGTAATGAACTATATCATCTCTATGCGCAAGTTTGCGAGGAAAGAAAGATATACTCTGTTCTGGATTTAAAAAATCGTATCATACCTCAAGATGAGTATGAAGCAAAATGGTACAATTGGTGTGATGGTTTTAATCAAGCAGCGAAGCAGTTGTTAGGAGCAAAAAAAGATGCCAAAGATTATTCAGATAGATGATTCCCTACGTCTAGTTCCCTATTTTTTAACAGATCATCGTGATGCAGCTTTATCCTGGTATCAAGATGTGGATTTGGTGGAACTGGTAGATGGCATTAGAATTCCCTATAGTTTGGAAAAATTAAATGCCATGTATTCCTATTTAGAGGAACACGGGGATTTGTTCTGGATTGAGTTTCGAGAAAAGGGAGAGTGGCTTCCGATTGGGGATGTCACCTTATCTCTGGAGAATATTCCTATTGTGATTGGTAATCCAACTTACCAGCATCAAGGACTTGGATGTAAGGTTTTGAAGACTTTGATTGATCTAGCTCGACAAAGAGGATGGAAAGAATTAAAAGTTCAGGAAATCTATGATTTCAATTATGCCTCCAGACGATGTTTTGAGTCCCTTGGATTTGTAGAAAGTGGAAGTACTGAAAAAGGGACAAGCCTGCTCTTAAAGCTGGACTCCTACAAAATTTAGTATCCCTTATAATCGCTCAAAACAGAGCGGTTTTTTGTTTGTAGTTCAGAACTCTTTCACGAAAGAAATAATAGCCAAATTCAGTAATAAAATTTCTCTAAAAATAGGATTTTTCTCTTGCATTTGAGATAGATTAGTGTATAATAGTAGGGTATGTGTAAAACATACTTGTGGGAGGTAAAAATCTCTAAATTACCGCCAAAACCACAAAGGAGGATTTAAAAATGGCTAAAAAAGTCGAAAAACTTGTAAAATTGCAAATCCCTGCTGGTAAAGCTACACCAGCTCCACCGGTTGGACCTGCTCTTGGTCAAGCTGGTATCAACATCATGGGATTCACAAAAGAGTTCAACGCTCGTACAGCTGACCAAGCTGGTATGATCATTCCAGTTGTTATCTCAGTATACGAAGATAAATCATTTACTTTCGTTACTAAAACACCACCAGCTGCTGTTCTTTTGAAAAAAGCTGCAGGTGTTGAAAAGGGATCAGGTACACCTAACAAAACTAAAGTTGCTACAGTTACTCGTGCACAAGTACAAGAAATTGCAGAAACTAAGATGCCAGATTTGAACGCTGCAAACATTGAGTCTGCAATGCGTATGATCGAAGGTACTGCTCGTTCTATGGGATTCACTGTTGTTGACTAATCAATAACTTCCCTATATAACCCGCAAGACTTCATCATTTCGAGAAGTGACGTGGGAGATGAAAATCGATTGAACCACTTACAAGGAGAATAGAAAATGGCTAAAAAAAGCAAACAACTTCGTGCTGCTCTTGAGAAAATCGACAGCACAAAAGCATACAGCGTAGAAGAAGCTGTAGCTCTTGCAAAAGAAACTAACTTTGCAAAATTTGACGCAACTGTAGAAGTTGCTTACAACTTGAACATCGACGTGAAAAAAGCTGACCAACAAATCCGTGGAGCAATGGTATTGCCAAACGGTACTGGTAAAACATCTCGCGTTCTTGTATTTGCACGTGGTGCAAAAGCTGAAGAAGCAAAAGCTGCTGGTGCAGACTTTGTTGGTGAAGACGACCTTGTTGCTAAAATCAACGACGGTTGGTTGGACTTTGACGTAGTTATCGCTACACCTGACATGATGGCTCTTGTTGGACGTCTTGGACGTGTCCTTGGACCACGTAACTTGATGCCAAACCCTAAAACTGGTACTGTAACAATGGATGTTGCTAAAGCAGTTGAAGAGTCTAAAGGTGGTAAAATCACTTACCGTGCTGACCGTGCTGGTATCGTACAAGCTATCATCGGTAAAGTTTCATTTGAAGCTGACAAGTTAGTTGAAAACTTCAAAGCATTCAACGAAACAATCCAAAAATCTAAACCAGCTACAGCAAAAGGAACTTACGTAACAAGCTTGACAATCACAACTACTCAAGGTGTTGGTATCAAGGTTGACGTTAACTCACTTTAATCAGTAAATAATCGAAAGGTTGAGACAAAATGTCTCAACCTTTTTCTATTAAAAACTAAAAATACGTATAATTTTTCGAATCAATTTGATATTGTAAAGTATCTAGATAGAAAATTCAGAAAATTTCTTCTTTTGTCTTGAAAATTTTTGAAAAAATGGTATTATAGAAACAAGTCATTTTAAGAGAACAGAAAGGGGAACAATGGAGAAAATCATTTTAGATTCACCAAAGTCGGGATCAGAACTTGTTTTGGAAACGCTCCGTGACCTAGGAATCGATACGATTTTTGGTTATCCAGGCGGGGCTGTATTGCCTTTATATGATGCTATTTATAATTTTAAAGGCATTCGCCATATTCTAGGTCGGCATGAACAAGGTTGTCTTCATGAAGCAGAAGGTTATGCTAAGTCAACAGGGAAACTTGGTGTCGCAGTCGTCACAAGTGGACCAGGAGCTACCAATGCCATTACTGGTATTGCAGATGCTATGAGTGACAGTGTTCCCCTTTTGGTCTTCACTGGTCAGGTGGCAAGAGCGGGAATCGGTAAGGATGCTTTCCAAGAAGCAGATATTGTTGGAATTACCATGCCGATTACCAAGTACAACTACCAGGTTCGAGAGACAGCGGATATCCCACGTGTGATCACAGAGGCCGTACATATTGCAACTACGGGTCGTCCAGGTCCAGTTGTTATTGACTTGCCAAAAGATGTTTCGGCTCTTGAAACGGACTTTGTCTATTCATCAGAAATAGATTTACCAAGTTATCAACCAACTCTTGAGCCTAATGAGATGCAAATCAAGAAGATCTTGAAGCAACTCTCTAAGGCTAAAAAACCTGTCTTGTTAGCTGGTGGTGGTATTAGTTATGCTGAAGCTGCTGCGGAGTTAAATGAATTTGCAGAGCGCTATCAAATTCCTGTTGTTACCAGTCTTTTGGGACAGGGTACAATTGCAACTAGCCATCCACTATTTTTGGGAATGGGTGGAATGCATGGTTCCTTTGCAGCTAATATCGCAATGACAGAAGCTGATTTTATGATTTCGATTGGTTGTCGTTTTGATGATCGTTTGACTGGTAATCCTAAGACATTTGCGAAGAATGCCAAAGTAGCGCATATCGATATCGATCCAGCAGAGATTGGTAAGATTATCGCTGTTGATATCCCAGTTGTTGGAGATGCGAAAAAGGCCTTGCAGCAGTTGCTAGCTGAGCCAATCGTTCGTAACAATACTGAAAAATGGATTGAAAAAGTTACCAAAGATAAGAATCGTGTTCGTTCTTATGATAAGAAGGAGCGTGTTGTCCAACCACAAGCAGTTATTGAACGTATAGGCGAATTGACTAAGGGTGATGCTATTGTCGTAACTGACGTCGGCCAACACCAAATGTGGACAGCTCAATACTATCCATACCAAAACGAGCGTCAACTCGTAACTTCAGGTGGTCTAGGAACCATGGGATTCGGAGTTCCTGCAGCCATTGGAGCAAAAATTGCCAATCCAGATAAGGAGGTCGTGCTCTTTGTCGGTGATGGTGGTTTCCAAATGACCAATCAGGAATTGGCAATCTTGAATATCTATAAGATTCCAATCAAGGTCATCATGCTCAATAACCACTCGCTTGGGATGGTTCGTCAATGGCAAGAAGCCTTCTATGAAGGACGAACATCAGAGTCGGTCTTCGATAGCCTCCCTGATTTCCAATTAATGGCGCAGGCTTACGGGATTAAAAATTATAAATTTGATAATCCTGAAACCTTAGAAAAGGATTTGGAAGTCATCTTGGAAGATGTACCAATGTTTATCGAGGTAGATATTTCTCGTAAAGAGCATGTTTTACCGATGGTACCAGCTGGTAAGAGTAATCATGAGATGTTGGGGGTGAAGTTTAATGCGTAGAATGTTAACAGCCAAACTTCAAAACCGGTCAGGAGTTCTCAATCGTTTTACCGGTGTCTTGTCTAGACGCCAAGTCAATATTGAGAGTATCTCGGTAGGGGCGACAGAAAATCCTAATGTGTCACGGATTACCATTATCATTGATGTTGCATCTCACGATGAAGTGGAGCAAATCATCAAACAACTCAACCGTCAGGTCGACGTGATTCGTGTCCGTGATATCACAGATAAACCGCACCTCGAGCGCGAAGTTATTTTGGTAAAGGTTGCAGCACCAGCTGAGAAGCGAGCAGAAATTTTAGCTATTATCCAGCCTTTCCGTGCAACTGTGGTCGATGTGGCTCCGAGCTCTATTACCGTTCAGATGACTGGGAATGCAGAAAAGAGTGAAGCTTTGATTCGGGTTATTCGACCATACGGTATCAAGAATATCGCTCGTACGGGTGCAACTGGTTTTACCCGCGATTAATACTCTTCGAAAATCAAATTCAAATCACGTCAGCTTTGCCTTGCCGTACTCAAGTACAGCCTGCGCCTAGCTTCCTAATTTGCTCTTTGATTTTCATTGAGTAAAAAATAACTTAAATTTGTTAAACCAGCCTAAAAGGCAATAAATATAGAAAAGAGAGAAAAACTATGGCAGTTCAAATGGAATACGAAAAAGATGTAAAAGTAGCAGCACTTGATGGTAAAAAAATCGCTGTTATCGGTTATGGTTCACAAGGTCATGCTCACGCTCAAAACTTGCGTGATTCAGGTCACGATGTGATTATCGGTGTTCGTCCAGGTAAATCTTTTGATAAAGCAAAAGAAGATGGTTTTGATACTTATACAGTAGCAGAAGCAACTAAATTGGCTGATGTTATCATGATTTTGGCACCAGACGAAATCCAACAAGAATTGTACGAAGCAGAAATTGCTCCAAACTTGGAAGCTGGGAATGCAGTTGGATTTGCGCATGGTTTCAATATCCACTTCGAATTCATCAAAGTTCCTGCAGATGTAGATGTCTTCATGTGTGCTCCTAAAGGACCAGGACACTTGGTACGTCGTACTTACGAAGAAGGATTTGGTGTTCCAGCACTTTACGCTGTCTACCAAGATGCAACAGGAAATGCTAAAAACATCGCTATGGACTGGTGTAAAGGTGTTGGTGCAGCACGCGTTGGTCTTTTGGAAACAACTTACAAAGAAGAAACCGAAGAAGATTTGTTTGGTGAACAAGCAGTTCTTTGTGGTGGTTTGACTGCCCTTATTGAAGCTGGTTTTGAAGTCTTGACTGAAGCTGGATATGCTCCAGAATTGGCTTACTTTGAAGTGCTTCACGAAATGAAACTCATCGTTGACTTGATCTACGAGGGTGGATTCAAGAAAATGCGTCAATCAATTTCTAACACAGCTGAATACGGTGACTACGTGTCAGGTCCACGTGTGATTACTGAACAAGTGAAAGAAAATATGAAAGCAGTTCTTGCTGATATCCAAAATGGTACATTTGCTAACGACTTTGTCAACGATTACAAAGCTGGACGTCCAAAATTGACTGCTTACCGTGAACAAGCAGCGAACCTTGAAATTGAAAAGGTTGGTGCAGAATTGCGTAAAGCAATGCCATTTGTTGGTAAAAACGACGATGACGCATTCAAAATCTACAACTAATTTTTGAGAATAAAAATAGAAGGCGAGTTGGGGGGTACCTAACCCGCTTTTTATCTTGAAAAAGAATCAAGGAGAAGATTATGCTTAGTGCAAAAGATGTGGTGAAGGCCCACAAGGTTCTGAGTGGTGTAGTAGTCAATACACCACTAGAATATGATCATTACTTATCAGAAAAATACGGAGCTAAAATTTATCTCAAAAAAGAAAATGCTCAACGAGTTCGGTCGTTTAAGATTCGAGGAGCTTATTATGCTATCTCACAATTGACTAAGGAAGAACGTGAGCGCGGAGTTGTCTGTGCTTCAGCTGGCAATCACGCTCAAGGTGTTGCCTACACTTGTAACGAGATGAAGATTCCTGCAACAATCTTTATGCCCATTACAACACCTCAACAAAAAATTGGTCAGGTTCGTTTCTTTGGTGGAGATTTTGTAACTATCAAATTGGTAGGAGATACCTTTGATGCTTCGGCTAAGGCAGCTCAAGAGTTTACAGTCGCTGAAAATCGTACCTTCATCGATCCTTTTGATGATCCTTATGTTCAAGCAGGACAAGGAACAGTAGCTTATGAAATTTTAGAAGAAGCGCGAAAAGAATCCATTGATTTTGATACTGTCTTGGTTCCTGTAGGAGGTGGAGGACTCATTGCAGGAGTTTCTACTTATATAAAGGAAACGAATCCTGCTATTGAAGTTCTTGGTGTAGAAGCTAACGGAGCTCGTTCCATGAAGGCGGCGTTTGAGGCTGGAGGTCCCGTTAAACTCAAAGAAATTGATAAGTTTGCAGACGGGATTGCTGTGCAGAAGGTTGGACAGTTGACCTATGAAGCAACCCGTAAAAATGTTGAAACGCTTATCGGAGTGGACGAAGGCTTAATCTCTGAGACCTTGATTGATCTTTATTCTAAACAAGGAATTGTAGCTGAGCCTGCTGGTGCTGCTAGTGTGGCGGCTCTGGAAGTACTGTCAGACTATATAAAAGGAAAGACCATTTGTTGCATTATCTCTGGAGGAAATAACGATATCAACCGTATGCCAGAGATGGAAGAGCGTGCCTTGATTTACGATGGTATCAAGCATTACTTTGTAGTCAACTTCCCACAACGTCCAGGGGCTCTTCGAGAATTTGTAAATGATATCTTGGGGCCAAATGATGATATCACTCGTTTTGAGTATATTAAACGTGCCAGCAAGGGAACAGGACCTGTCTTAATCGGGATTGCTCTTGCTAACAAGCATGATTATGCGGGCTTGATTCACCGAATGGAGAAATTTGATCCGTCTTATATTAACTTGAATGGGAATGAAACTCTATATAATATGCTTGTTTAATATCCTATAAAATTTTTATCATATCATTTGCCTAACCTATATATGAGTGCTATAATGTAAGTGAAGAAAGGGGGAGATTCCCATGGTTTTACAAGTTTTACTTGTTCTAGTGATTCTAATGCTTATTGTAGGAGCTGTGTTAGTGAGCTCTGTTTATGTCGTTCGTCAACAATCTGTTGCAATTATCGAACGATTTGGTAAGTATCAAAAGTTAAGTAATAGTGGTATTCATCTACGGGCACCATTTGGCATTGACAAAATTGCAGCTCGTGTGCAGCTACGCCTTTTACAAAGTGAGATCGTGGTTGAAACCAAAACCCAAGATAACGTTTTTGTGACTATGAATGTCGCAACTCAGTATCGTGTAAATGAGTTAAACGTTACAGACGCTTACTATAAATTGATGAGACCTGAAGCTCAAATCAAATCTTATATTGAAGATGCATTGCGCTCATCTGTTCCTAAGTTAACTTTGGATGAATTGTTTGAGAAAAAAGATGAAATTGCATTAGAAGTTCAAAAGCAAGTAGCGGAAGAAATGTCAACGTATGGGTATATTATCGTTAAGACGCTCATTACCAAAGTTGAGCCGGATGCAGAAGTCAAACAATCAATGAACGAGATTAATGCTGCCCAACGTAAGAGAGTGGCAGCTCAAGAATTGGCTGAAGCAGATAAAATTAAGATCGTTACAGCGGCAGAAGCTGAGGCAGAAAAAGATCGCCTCCATGGTGTGGGGATCGCAGAGCAGCGGAAAGCAATTGTTGATGGACTTGCTGATTCTATTAAAGAGTTAAAAGGAGCCAATGTCGAATTAACTGAAGAACAAATTATGTCAATCCTATTAACCAATCAGTATTTGGATACATTGAATAATTTTGCAGATAAACAAGGAAATAATACAATATTCTTGCCAGCAAATCCTAATGGAGTTGAAGATATTCGAACCCATATATTATCAGCTTTGAAAGCTAAATAATTACAATCTTAACGCAATAATGTTATTAATATATGTGTTTTAATTGACAAACACTATAAAAACATATAGAATGAGATTGCGTAAAGAAAAAAATAGGAGAATAACATGGCTAAGTCTAACTTTGAAAAAGTAGAAGCAGTTGTTAGCTGGGTTCGTGATAAGAAAATCACAGGCTATCGTATTTCTAAGGAAACGAATGCCCGTGAGATGTCTATCATTGCTTTGGCTCAAGGACGTGCAAAAGTTAAAAACATTTCCTTTGAAACAGCCCTCGGCTTAATTGATTTCTACAATAAAAATCATGAAAAATTTGAAGATTAGTCTTTGGATATAGGCAGGTTCGAAAAGAATCTGCCTTTTCATTTTTGGAAATAAAAAAAGACTGCCATTGCAGTCTTTCTTCTTATCGAAGATAGCGTTGTAAAAATTCTCTTGTACGTTCTTCTTTGGGATTAGTAAATAGATCTTCTGGTTTGCCTTCTTCTGCAATGACACCTTTATCCATAAAGATGACGCGGTTTGATACATCGCGAGCAAATTCCATTTCGTGGGTTACAACAATCATGGTCAAGCCTTCTTGAGCCAAATCTTGCATGATTTTGAGAACTTCACCGACCATTTCAGGGTCAAGAGCTGATGTAGGCTCATCAAAGAGAATGGCATCAGGATTCATAGAAAGTGCACGAGCAATGGCAACACGTTGCTTTTGACCACCAGAAAGTTGTTTAGGTTTTGCTTGCCAGTAACGTTCTCCCATGCCAACTTTTTCAAGATTCTCTTTAGCAACTTTCTCTGCTTCTGAGCGATCACGTTTGAGTACAGTTGTTTGGGCAACAATTGTATTTTCAAGCACGTTGAGATTTTCAAAAAGGTTGAAGGACTGAAAGACCATTCCTAGTTTTTCACGATAATGAGTGAGGTTATAGCCTTTTTCGAGGACGTTTTCGCCGTGATAAAGGATTTCACCTTCAGTTGGTGTTTCAAGTAAGTTGATTGAACGTAGGAAGGTTGATTTACCACTACCGGAACTTCCGATGATAGAAATAACTTCACCTTTATGAATAGTGAGAGAGATGTCTTTTAGGACCTCGTTTTGTCCATAGGATTTTTTGAGGTGTTTGATTTCAAGAATGGGTTGATTCATTATTTCAAATCCTCCGTTTGCATTTGGTTAGCACCTGTAGTATAGGTATCCATATCCATCCGTTTTTCGATATAGCGGAGGATACGTGTCACTGTAAAGGTGAGGACAAAGTAAATAACTGCGATGATGGTAAAGGTTTGGAAGTATTGGTAGGTTTGTGTCGCTACCGTATTTCCTGAGAAGTAAAGTTCTACAACAGAGATAACATTCAATACAGAAGTATCCTTGATATTGATAACAAACTCATTACCAGTTGCAGGTAGGATGTTGCGAACTACTTGAGGTAGAACGATCTTACGCATGGTTTGATTGTGAGTCATACCAAGTGCAGTTGCCGCTTCAAATTGTCCCTTGTCGACAGCCAAAATACCACCACGAACGATTTCGGTCATGTAGGCACCGGTATTAATCGAAACGATAAAGATAGCAGCGAGAGTGCGATCCAGGTTGATTCCGAATGCTTGAGCAGTTCCATAGTAGATAACCATAGATTGTACAATCATAGGTGTTCCACGGAAAATTTCAATATAGATATTGAGAATCCAACCAACTAGGTTTTGAATGACGTAAATAAATTGATTTTCAGATTGAGGTGCCGTACGGAAGACACCGATAGCAAGACCGATAACGAGACCAACGATGGTACCGATTATTGAAATTAAAAGTGTGATTCCAGCACCACGCAAGAGTTGCTGCCAGTTTTCAGTTAGAATTTTAGCAACTTGGCTAAAGAAATTACTACTGTTTTCTTCTGTCGTTGTAGATTCGGCAGGTTGCTCCTTTATCATACGGTCCATGAGCGCAACTTGCTCATCTTTAGAAATGGTTTCGATACTAGCGTTGATTTGGCTGATACGGTCATCATCTTTACGAAGACCGATAGCGATAGAGGTATCTTCTTCTCCAGTTTTAAAACCAGGTTCAGGTTGAATCATTTTGAACTTGGCGTTGGCTGACTCGGCAGTGAGAGCCTCAGGACGTTCAGAAACATAGGCGTCGATGACACCAGCTTCAAGAGCTTGACGCATTTGTGCAAAATCACCCATAGCTGTTTCTTTTTTAGCTCCTGGGATTTGTGAAATCAAATCATAAAGATAAACACCTTGTTGAGAAGTGATTTTAGCACCTTCAAAGTCATTTAAGCTAGTAGCATTAGCATAGCTAGAGTCTTTTTTCACTAAGAGAACAGGCTCACTAGTGTAGTAACTGCTTGAGAAGGCAATTTCTTGCTTACGTTCAGCAGTTGGGCTCATACCAGCAATAATCATATCGATCTTGCCAGAAGTCAGAGCTGGAACGAGTCCTTCCCATTTTGTTTTCACAATCAGTGGTTCTTTGCCGAGGTCTTTAGCGATTTTTTTTGCAATTTGAACATCATAACCATTAGCATATTGGTTTGTTCCATCAATCTTGACAGCGCCGTTACTGTCGTCGTCTTGAGTCCAGTTAAAAGGTGCGTAAGCTGCTTCCATCCCAATGCGTAAATATTCATCGGCTCGGACCTGGCTAACTAGTCCTAGAGTCAGGGCTAAGCTAGCAAGGATAGATAAGCATAATTTTTTCATGTTTTCTCCTATTTCTAGTCTAAAAATGGCTCCCTCTATTGTATCTAAAAATGGTAAGATTTTCAATACAAGTAAACCTTAAGTTCTAAAAAATGATATAATAGTGAAAAAACATGAAAGGGAATGTAAAATGAAAAAGAGATGGCTTCTTGCTCTGGTATTTACCTGTTTTCTATTTGTACCTCGTCTAGTTTTTGCAGTAGACTTCGATATTCTATCCTATAAAGGTGATTTGAATATTCATGCAGATAATACAGCGGTTTTCCAACAAACAATCACCTACCGTTTTAAAGACGATTTTAATGGTCAATTGATTGGACTCGGAAAAGCAGGGAAAATGCCCAACGGATTTGAAATTGACGATGAACCAACTGTCTTAGTATCCAAAAATGGCCAACTTGTTCAAGATGTCCTCTCATATACTAAGGAAGAAGAGGAAGGTTACAAGGTCACCATTTTTAATCCGGGAAATGCAGGAGATACTGTTCGGGTAACTGTTACTTGGCAATTGAAAAATCTTCTTTTCTTATATCAGGATATTGCTGAGCTGAATTGGCAACCACTGACAGATAGTTCAGGGGATATTAAAGATTTAGAATTTCGAGTAACATCGGACAAACCAGCCGAGAAACTCTTTTTCCATACCGGTAAACTCCTCAATGAGGGTAGTGTCGAAAAAGTAAACGATATTTATCGAGTGAAGATGAAAAATCTTCCTAGAAACCGTCAAGTTGAGCTACATGCCTATTGGCCGAGAGAAGCTTTCTCAAGTGCTCCAAGCCAAGGACTGGACGAAGATAATCTAAGTAACTTTAAAAGAGTTGAGGTAGAAATAAAGGCTGAAAAAGTCCAGGCCAATGTCATGATAAAATGGATTTTTCCAATCTTCTTTACGGCTCTGTTGCTAGTAACAATCCACTATTATAGAGAATTTCGTCAGCATACGACTCTTAAAAAGGTATATCCAAAGAATCATCGTCTCTACGAACCCCCAATGGACCTGCCTCCAATGGTTTTGGCAGAAGCAATCTATTCAACATCCTTAGAGGAAGTTAGCCCTCTAAATAAGCAGAAGTTTGGTAAGTTCAGCTTTGAACAACTAATCCAGGCAACCTTGTTAGATTTAGTCGATCGCGGACATTTATCCATTTTTCAAGGTGAAGAAGAGCCATGGATCAAAATTAACAGTGAAAAAGGCTTGTCTAATTTTGAGAAGGAATGCCTGCGGATGACTCTCTCTACAAATAAAGAGCTGGCTCTTTCAGACCTTTTCCCTGAGTATCAAGTTTCTTCAGTTTTGTTCCATGGAGCTAAGGAAGCTGATGAGAAGCATATTCGAGAATTCGGCTTACACCTCAAGCGTTCTTTCGAGAGACGACTTGAACGTATGCAAAGTTGTGTTCGAGACAAAGTGAACATTTTACGAATTCCAAGTTATTATCGTCCTTTGACGGAAAAAGAAAATAATCTTGTGAAAAAAATGAAAGTCTGTTCGGCTGTAACGGGTATTCTCGGCCTTCTCATCTTCTACTATAGCTTACAAACACATGGTTATTTTTCACTTCCTTTACTGTCACTCGGTTTAATGGGCTTGCTAGCTAGTGCTTTGGTTCATTTTGTGATTCGAGGACCGTCTCGTGATGGAGTCTTAAATGAAGAGGGAGCAGAAGCTTTTTATCTCTGGACAAGTTTTGAAAACATGCTTCGGGATATAGCTCATCTTGATAAGGCTGAACTAGAGAGCATTGCACTTTGGAATCGTCTTTTGGTCTATGCAACTCTCTATGGATACGCCAAGAAAGTGAATAAAATTATGAAGCTTCGCAATATCCAACTTGAAAATGCAGATATGAATCTTTATGTATCTGCTGGATGGGATAAACAGTTTCATACGTCTACTGCTCACATTCATCAATACACTTCGGTCGCAAATACAGCAAGTACCTTCTCTGTATCATCTGGAAGTGGTGGCTCTGGTGGAGGCTTCTCAGGCGGTGGCGGTGGAGGAAGTGTTGGTGCTTTCTAAAGAAAACTAAACACAGCCTTTAAAAGTATGATATAATGGAGGGTAGAAAAAGGAGAAATCTATGTATTTTATTGAAATTTTAAAATCAATCTTTTTTGGTATTGTTGAAGGAATTACGGAATGGTTGCCGATTTCAAGTACTGGCCACTTAATCTTAGCGGAAGAGTTTATCCAGTATAAAGATCAAAATGAAGCCTTCATGTCTATGTTTAATGTAGTTATTCAACTTGGTGCGATCTTAGCCGTTATGGTTATCTACTTTAACAAGCTGAATCCCTTCAAGCCAGGTAAGGATAAGGTACAAGTTCGTAAAACTTGGCAGTTATGGTCCAAAGTTTTTGTTGCGACTTTACCTCTGCTTCTAGTCTTTAAATTTGATGATTGGTTTGACACTCACTTTCACAATATGGTATCAGTAGCCATTATGTTGATTGTTTATGGGGTTGCCTTTATCTTTCTTGAAAAACGCAACAAAGCGCAAGCAATTGAGCCAACAGTCACTGAGTTAGACAAATTACCGTATAAAACAGCCCTCTATATTGGACTTTTCCAGGTCTTGGCCCTTTTGCCAGGTACTAGTCGTTCAGGTGCCACTATCGTAGGTGGTTTGTTGAACGGTACTAGTCGTTCAGTGGTGACTGAATTTACCTTCTATCTAGGAATTCCAGTTATGTTTGGAGCCAGCGCTTTGAAGATTTTTAAATTTATCAAAGCGGGAGAAGTGTTGAGCTTTGGTCAATTCTTCTTGCTCTTGGTAGCTATGGTAGTTGCTTTTGCAGTCAGCATGGTATCCATTCGTTTCTTAACTAGCTATGTCAAAAAACACGACTTTACGGTGTTTGGTAAATACCGTATCGTCCTTGGTAGTGTCTTACTACTTTATAGCTTTGTTCGTTTATTTGTATAAGAAAAAACCTTGAGGGGAGATTCCTTCAAGGTTTTTAAAATCCAGTCACAGTGACCCCCAATAAGCGAACCCCCTTGTCTTTATCACTCAGTGTTTCGTAGAGTTGGATAATGCTTTGAGCAATTTGTTCAGGGTCTTGCGTTTGCTGCTCTAAAGTTTTTCGTTTCGTCAAGGTGGAAAAATCAGAGTAGCGAATTTTTAAAATGACAATCTTTCCAGATTTCTCGTGTTTTTGAAGATTAAGGGCGACTTTTTCCGAAAGGAGACTTAGCTCTTTTTTGATATCTTCTTCTATGTTGAGAATTTTGCTGTAGGTTTTTTCTTTACCGATGGACTTACGGATACGATTTGATTTGACTGGAGAATTATCTATGCCACGAGCTTTACGGTATAGGTCAAATCCGAGGCGACCGAAACGATCAATAAGAGTAATTTCAGAGATTTCTAGGAGATCAGCTCCCGTAACTACACCCATATGATGCAATTTCTCGACTGTTTTCTTGCCTACACCGTGGAACTTAGCAATATCCATTTGTTTGAGAAAATCTTCAGCTTCATCAGGTAAAATGACAGTCAAACCTTTAGGTTTTTGATAGTCACTGGCCATTTTAGCTAGAAACTTATTGTAGGAAACTCCGGCAGAGGCGGTTAAGTACAATTCGTTCCAAATATCCTGCTGGATTAAACGTGCGATTTTAACAGCAGATTTAATACCAAGTTTGTTTTCAGTCACATCTAGATAGGCTTCATCGATACTCATAGGTTCGATTTTATCTGTATATCGTTTAAAAATAGCCCGAATCTGTTGACCAACTTCTCTATATTTTTCGTAGTTTCCTGAAATAAAAATAGCTTGAGGACAGCGTTCATAAGCCTCCTTAGAACTCATAGCCGAGTGGATCCCGAATGCTCTCGCTTCATAACTACAGGTTGAAACAACACCTCGACCACCTGTTTTCCTTGGATCGTTACCGATAACAACTGGTTTCCCTTTTAGTTTGGGATTGTCGCGAATTTCAACAGCAGCAAAAAAGGCATCCATGTCAATATGGATGATTTTACGAGATAAATCATTCATCAGTGGAAATATCAGCATGAAATGGCCTTTCTTTGATAGATTTGCTAGCTTTATTATACCCCTTTTCTGAAAAAATAGGAAATAGTCAACCCTTTTTCAAAACTATACTACAGTTTATAAGAAAAACGAAACTGTATTATAAAAGAAAGTGGTTAAAAAGTGTGATTTCACTTGTTGAAATCGTTTACTGTGTGTTATACTGAATATATGAATGTAACAGATGACTGTTACTAGAAAGATAAAAGAGGACATTAACATGGTTGTTAAGACAGTTGTTGAAGCACAGGACATTTTTGACAAAGCCTGGGAAGGCTTTAAAGGTGTTGACTGGAAAGAAAAAGCAAGTGTATCACGCTTTGTACAAGCTAACTACACACCTTATGATGGAGATGAAAGCTTCCTTGCAGGACCAACAGAACGTTCACTTCACATCAAAAAAATCGTAGAAGAAACTAAAGCACACTACGAAGAAACTCGTTTCCCAATGGACACTCGTCCAACTTCTATCGCTGACATCCCTGCAGGATTCATCGACAAAGAAAACGAATTGATTTATGGTATCCAAAACGACGAACTCTTCAAATTGAACTTCATGCCAAAAGGTGGTATCCGTATGGCAGAAACTACTTTGAAAGAAAATGGATACGAACCAGATCCAGCTGTTCACGAAATTTTCACTAAATACGTAACAACTGTTAACGACGGTATCTTCCGCGCTTACACTTCAAACATTCGTCGCGCTCGTCACGCTCACACTGTAACTGGTCTTCCAGATGCATACTCACGTGGACGTATCATTGGTGTTTACGCTCGTCTTGCTCTTTACGGTGCAGACTACTTGATGCAAGAAAAAGTAAACGACTGGAACTCAATTGAAGAAATCGATGAAGAAACAATCCGTCTTCGTGAAGAAATCAACCTTCAATACCAAGCATTGCAACAAGTTGTTCGCTTGGGTGACCTTTACGGAGTTGATGTTCGTAAGCCAGCGATGAACGTTAAAGAAGCTATCCAATGGGTAAACATTGCCTTCATGGCTGTCTGCCGTGTTATCAACGGTGCCGCTACATCTCTTGGACGTGTGCCAATCGTATTGGATATTTTTGCAGAACGTGACCTTGCTCGTGGTACATTTACTGAATCAGAAATCCAAGAATTTGTTGATGATTTCGTTATGAAACTTCGTACAGTTAAATTTGCTCGTACAAAAGCTTACGACCAATTGTACTCAGGTGACCCAACCTTCATCACAACTTCTATGGCTGGTATGGGTAACGATGGTCGTCACCGTGTTACTAAGATGGACTACCGTTTCTTGAATACTCTTGACAATATCGGTAACTCTCCAGAACCAAACTTGACAGTTCTTTGGACTGATAAATTGCCATACAACTTCCGTCGCTACTGTATGCACATGAGCCACAAACACTCTTCAATCCAATATGAAGGTGTTACAACAATGGCTAAAGACGGATACGGTGAAATGAGCTGTATCTCATGTTGTGTATCTCCACTTGACCCAGAAAACGAAGAACAACGTCACAACATCCAGTACTTCGGTGCTCGCGTTAACGTTCTTAAAGCTCTTCTTACTGGTTTGAACGGTGGTTACGACGATGTTCATAAAGACTACAAAGTATTTGACATCGAACCAATCCGCGACGAAGTTCTTGAATTCGAATCAGTTAAAGCTAACTTTGAAAAATCTCTTGACTGGTTGACTGACACTTACGTAGATGCTTTGAACATCATCCACTATATGACTGACAAGTACAACTATGAAGCTGTTCAAATGGCCTTCTTGCCAACTAAACAACGTGCTAACATGGGATTCGGTATCTGTGGATTCGCTAACACTGTTGATACATTGTCAGCTATCAAATACGCTACAGTTAAACCAATCCGTGACGAAAATGGCTACATCTACGATTACGAAACAATCGGTGAATACCCACGTTGGGGTGAAGATGACCCACGTTCAAACGAATTGGCAGAATGGTTGATCGAAGCTTACACAACTCGTCTACGTAGCCACAAACTTTACAAAGACGCAGAAGCTACTGTATCACTTTTGACAATCACATCTAACGTTGCTTACTCTAAACAAACTGGTAACTCACCAGTCCACAAAGGTGTATACCTCAACGAAGATGGTTCTGTGAACTTGTCTAAACTTGAATTCTTCTCACCAGGTGCGAACCCATCTAACAAAGCTAAAGGTGGATGGTTGCAAAACTTGAACTCACTTGCTAGCCTTGACTTTGGTTACGCAGCTGATGGTATCTCATTGACAACTCAAGTATCACCACGTGCTCTTGGTAAAACTCGTGACGAACAAGTTGATAACTTGGTAACAATCCTTGATGGTTACTTCGAAAACGGTGGACAACACGTTAACTTGAACGTTATGGACTTGAACGATGTTTACGAAAAGATCATGTCAGGTGAAGACGTAATCGTACGTATTTCAGGATACTGTGTAAATACTAAGTACCTCACTCCAGAACAAAAAACTGAATTGACACAACGTGTCTTCCACGAAGTTCTTTCAATGGATGATGCATTGAGCTAAGATTCATAAATAATAAATCAAAAACCAGTCAAAGTGACTGGTTTTTTGATATAAAAAAATATTTAAAAAAAATTGGTCAAAATTGGTCAAATCTATTGACTAATACTGACCAAAGTAGTATACTAAGAACATAGGATAAGAAAATCCTTAGAAAACCTTGATTTTAAGGTGATTTTGTAATTTATCTTAAGATCAAAGTATGGGTAAAACCTAGAAAAGAGGTACAACCTATGGTTAACATTAGTATTTTTAGAAGTCCAATTACAAAACTTGTATTGGATAAAGAAAAACCTGAAATTATACGTAGAGTAGCAAATAGCTAGTCTAAATTTTTTAAAACAAAGGTCAGAGAAAGTCAAAATGTTTTGACTAAATAAATTTGAAACAAACGAGGTATGAAATATGAATAACAACTTTAATAACTTTAACAACATGGATGATTTATTTAACCAATTAATGGGTGGTATGCGTGGATATAGTTCAGAAAACCGTCGTTACTTGATTAACGGTCGTGAAGTAACACCTGAAGAATTCGCTATTTACCGTCAAACCGGTCAACTTCCAAGCGAAGGAAGTGAACAAGCTCAGTACGTTCAAGGTAAAGGTATGAAACAAGATGGGATTCTTGCAAAACTTGGACGTAACTTAACAGCAGAAGCACGTGAAGGGAAGCTGGATCCGGTTATTGGACGTAACAAGGAAATTCAAGAAACATCTGAAATCCTTTCTCGTCGTACAAAGAATAACCCAGTTCTAGTAGGTGATGCTGGTGTTGGTAAAACGGCAGTAGTAGAAGGTTTGGCCCAAGCTATTGTGAATGGAGACGTTCCAGCAGCAATCAAGAACAAAGAAATCATTTCAATTGATATTTCTGGACTTGAAGCTGGTACTCAATACCGTGGTAGCTTTGAAGAAAACATTCAAAACTTGGTAAACGAGGTTAAAGAAGCTGGAAATATTATCCTCTTCTTCGATGAAATCCACCAAATCCTTGGTGCAGGTAGCACAGGGGATGGTCAAGGGTCTAAAGGTCTTGCTGATATCTTGAAACCAGCTCTTTCTCGTGGTGAATTGACAGTGATTGGGGCAACAACTCAAGATGAATATCGTAATACCATCTTGAAAAACGCAGCCCTTGCTCGTCGTTTCAACGAAGTGAAAGTTAATGCACCATCTGCAGAAGATACTTTCAAGATTCTTCAAGGTATTCGTGATCTTTATCAACAACACCACAACGTCATCTTGCCAGATGAAGTATTGAAAGCAGCTGTTGATTACTCTGTTCAATACATTCCACAACGTAGCTTGCCGGATAAGGCTATTGACCTTGTGGATGTGACAGCTGCTCACTTGGCAGCACAACATCCCGTGACAGATGTTCATGCAGTTGAGCACGAAATTCAAGCGGAAAAAACCAAACAAGAAGAAGCTGCCGCTAAAGAAGACTATGAAGCAGCCCTTAATGCTAAGGTTCGTATTGAAGAACTTGAAAAGAAAATTGCCAACCATACGGAAGACCATAAAGTAACAGCAACAATCAACGATGTGGCTGAATCAGTAGAACGGATGACGGGGATTCCAGTTTCTCAAATGGGTGCAACTGATATCGAACGTTTGAAAGATATGGGTCACCGTTTGCAAACCAAGGTTATCGGTCAAGATAAGGCCGTTGAAGCCGTAGCACGTGCTATTCGTCGGAACCGTGCAGGCTTTGACGAAGGCAACCGTCCAATCGGTAGCTTCCTCTTTGTAGGACCTACCGGTGTCGGTAAGACTGAGTTGGCTAAACAATTGGCCCTTGATATGTTCGGTACCAAAGATGCCATCATCCGTTTGGACATGTCAGAATACAGCGATCGTACAGCTGTATCTAAATTGATTGGTACCACTGCCGGCTACGTTGGTTACGATGACAACAACAATACCTTGACAGAACGTGTACGTCGCAATCCTTACTCAATCATCCTTCTTGACGAAATTGAAAAGGCAGATCCTCAAGTGATTACACTTCTCCTTCAAGTTTTGGATGATGGTCGTTTGACAGACGGTCAAGGAAACACGGTTAACTTCAAGAATACAGTGATTATCGCTACTTCAAACGCTGGATTTGGTTACGAAGCGAATTTGACAGAAGATGCGGACAAACCAGAACTCATGGATCGATTGAAACCTTACTTCCGTCCAGAATTCTTGAACCGTTTCAATGCTGTGATCGAATTCTCACACTTGAGCAAGGAAGATCTTTCTAAGATTGTTGATTTGATGTTAATTGATGTCAATAAAACCCTTTCTAAGAAAGAAATCGACTTGGCAGTTAGCGAAGCTGCTAAAGAATACATGACTGAAGAAGGATATGATGAAGTTATGGGTGTTCGTCCACTCCGTCGTGTGGTTGAACAACAAATCCGAGATAAAGTGACAGATTTCCACTTGGATAATCTTGATGCTAAACACCTAGAAGCTGACATGGAAGATGGTGTTTTGGTCATTCGTGAAAAAGCCTAAATCAAGTTTTGAAAATAAAAAAAGGAACCAGTTCAAAAGCTGGTTTCTTTTTTATTATTAGATGACATGACGTTCAAAGGCATCGTCTGAGATTCCTTGTTCCAAAATCAATTTTGCCCATTCCTTAGCTGAAAAGAGGCTGTGATCCTTGTAGTTTCCGCAAGATTCAATAGTTGTTCCTGGGACATCTTCCCAAGTTGTTGTTTCAGCGATTTCCTTTAGAGAATCCTTGATGACAGCTGCGATTTCAGCGCTAGAATGACGTCCCCACATAATCATATGGAACCCTGTTCGGCAACCAAATGGTGAACAATCGATCATACCGTCGATGCGAGTACGGATTAGCTTAGCCAAGAGGTGCTCAATAGTATGAAGTCCAGCAGTAGGGATAGAGTCCTCATTTGGTTGAACCAAGCGGATATCAAAGTTAGAAATGATATCTCCTTTCGGTCCAGTCTCTTCTCCAATCAAGCGGACATAAGGAGCTTTTACAATCGTATGATCTAGTTCAAAACTTTCAACAATAACTTCTTTTGACATGGCATTTCCTTTCAACTTTCTTATTTCATTATATCATAAAGATATAGTTGATAAACGGCTATAATAGAAATTTTCCTAAAAAGATTTTCATATTAGAAATAGAGGAAGAAAAAATTTTCAAATTAATTTGAAAAATTCTGAAAATTGTATTGACACTTGGCTGAAAAGGGACTATAATGTATAAAAAGTCAAAAAGGAGTTTATTATGAAATTTTCAAAAGTAATGGCCCTAGCAGGAGTGACTCTGTTAGCGTCAGGTGTTTTGGCAGCTTGTTCGGGTTCGGGCTCTAGTGCAAAAGGTGAGAAAACTTTTTCTTACGTTTATGAAACTGACCCAGACAACCTCAACTATTTGACAACTGGTAAAGCTGCAACTGCTAATATCACTAGTAACGTCATTGATGGTTTGATGGAAAATGACCGCTATGGGAACTTTGTGCCATCAATGGCAGAAGACTGGTCTGTATCTCAAGACGGTTTGACTTACACTTACAAAATCCGTAAAGATGCTAAGTGGTACACTTCTGAGGGTGAAGAATATGCGCCCGTGAAAGCTCAAGACTTTGTAACAGGTCTTAAATATGCAGCTGATAATAAGTCAGAAGCCCTTTATCTTGTTCAAGAATCCATTAAAGGTCTTGACGCTTATGTCAAAGGTGAAGTAAAAGACTTCTCAGAAGTTGGAATCAAGGCAGTTGATGATCAAACTGTTCAATATACTTTGAATAAACCAGAAAGCTTCTGGAACTCTAAGACAACCATGGGTATTCTTGCACCAGTCAATGAAGAATTCCTTACTTCTAAAGGAAGTGACTTTGCCAAAGCAACTGATCCAAGCAGTATTCTTTACAACGGTCCTTTCTTGTTGAAATCATTGGTAGCAAAATCTTCAGTAGAATTTGAAAAGAATCCAAACTACTGGGATAAGGACAATGTTCATATTGATAAAGTAAAACTATCATTCTGGGATGGTCAAGATACAGGCAAACTTGCAGACACCTTTAAGGATGGCGGCTTCTCAATGGCTCGTCTCTTCCCGACAAGTGCAGGATATCCTGAACTTGAAAAAGAGTTTAAGGATAACATCGTTTATACACCACAAGATTCTGCTACTTTCTTAGTTGGGACAAATATTGACCGTCAGTCTTACAAGTACACTTCTAAGACTACAGATGAGCAAAAGACATCAACTAAGAAAGCTCTCCTAAACAAAGACTTCCGTCAAGCCATCGCCTTTGGTTTTGATAGAACAGCTTATGCTTCTCAAGTTAATGGAGAAAGCGGAGCAAGCAAACTTCTTCGTAACTTGTTCGTACCACCAACATTTGTTCAAGCTGATGGTAAAAACTTTGGTGACTTAGTTAAAGAAAAATTGGTAACCTATGGTGACGAGTGGAAAGATGTGAATCTAGATGATGCTCAAGATGGTCTATACAATCCTGAAAAAGCGAAGGCAGAATTTGCTAAAGCTAAGACAGCTCTCCAAGCAGAGGGCGTTCAATTCCCAATTCATTTGGATATGCCAGTTGACCAAACTAATACTACAAAAGTTCAACGTGTTCAGTCATTGAAACAATCACTTGAAGCAACATTAGGAACTGACAATGTCGTTGTTGATATTCAACAACTTCAAAAAGATGAAGTCTTAAATGTTACCTACTTTGCTGAAACAGCTGCTGGAGAAGATTGGGATCTCTCAGATAACGTTGGATGGTCTCCAGACTACATTGACCCATCTACTTACCTTGATATCATCAAACCATCTGTTGGTGAAAATACTAAGACTTATCTAGGATTTGATGCTGGTACAAACAACGCTGCTGCCAAACAAGTTGGTTTGGAAGATTATGAAAAGATGGTTGTTGAAGCCGGAAACGAAAACACTGATGTTTCAAAACGTTATGATAAATATGCTGCGGCCCAAGCTTGGTTGACAGATAGCGCTTTGATTATTCCAACAACTTCTCAAACTGGACGTCCAATGTTGTCTAAGATGGTGCCATATACTCTTCCATTTGCATACTCAGGTAACAAGGGTATGAGTGAAGCCCTCTTGTACAAGTACCTTGAACTTCAAGATAAACCAGTAACTGCTGATGAATATCAAAAAGCTCAAGATAAATGGAAGAAAGAAAAAGAAGAATCTAATAAAAAAGCGCAAGAAGATCTTGCAAACCATGTAAAATAAAAGAAGATGGAGTTAGTGATTAACTCCATCTTTTGGTAAATAAAAACCTAGGAAGATGTTTCCTAGGTTTTTATTGATTATTGTTGTCCTTGAGAATTTTGATTTTGTTGAGGGTTTTGATTTGTATTTGGAGCAGTTGGATTCTGAGCGGTATTTGGGCTAGTAGTTTCAGCTACTGAAGTTTGATTTTCAGTTGTTGAGCTGGAAGCTGTTGTTGAGGATTGTTGAGTTGTTTGAGGGATCCAGTTACTACGAGCGCCGACTTTGAAGACATACTCACCATTACGATACAAGCCCTCAGGCATTGTCCAATCACCTGGGTGGTCATCCTCGGAAAGGTACTCCATCATTGAACGATAGATATTGGCAGCGACTCTAAATCCATCTCCTTTGATAGGAGTGAGACGGTTTGAATAACCTGTCCAAACAGCCATTGAATATTTGCGGGTATATCCTACAAACATTTCATCAGGTGCGACATACTGATCGGTTTTAATATGGTTTTCAATCTCTTCATCAGTATAGTTTGATGTACCAGTCTTACCTGCTTGTGGAAGCCATGAAATATAAGCATCTCGACCTATACCAGAGTATAATACTGTTTTCATCATTTCTGTCATCATATAGGCAGTTGTTTCTTTCATAGCGCGAGTACCTTGATCAGAGAACTCTTTTGAACTACCGTCACTGAAGACAATTTTATTGATGTACATTGGTTTATAATAGATACCACCGTTAGCGAAAGCAGCATAGGCAGCAGCCATTTTTTCACTACTTGCACCGTACTGTTTACCTGATTCGGTCGTATTACTTGAAATTGCGTTTGCGTATACCATGGTTGGATAATCAATGCCTAAACCATTTAGGAAACCTTTTGCTTTATCGAGTCCAACTCTATCGAGAGTTTCAACGGCTGGTACGTTACGAGATTGTTGGATAGCAGTTTGAAGGGTAATATTACCATAATACCCCCTATCCCAGTTATAAACAGGAATGTTAGTGCCTGGATAGTTGTACGGAACATCCTTCAGCATGTAGGCAGTAGAGTCATAAATGCCATATTCTAATGCAGGGGCATAGTCTGTGATTGGTTTCATGGTAGAACCCCAGTCACGGTTGGTTTCAACGGCTTGGTTAATACCAAAAGATACGTTGCTAGCTTGGTGGCGAGAGCCGAGTTGAGCAATAACCTTACCATTTGATACATCAATAATAGTAGAAGCTGCTTGGATTTCATCATCTGGATAGTTTACATATTCATCCGTGTTGTATACATCCCAAAGTCGTTTTTGAACGTCTTGGTCTACGTTAGTGTAGACATCCATTCCAGTAGTTAAAAGGTTGTAGCCTGTCTCTGTTTCAACTTGTTCAATCACTTCTTTGAGGTAATTGTCTAAGTATGGAGGATAGGAGTTGCTTCCTCTAAGACTTTGTAAACCATCAGTGATAGGTGTATTTATAGCCGTTTCATATTGTTCAGCTGTTAAATAGCCTTGCTTTTGCATCTCTGATAGGACTAGATTACGACGTTCTGTTGCTTCTTCTGGATGAGAATAAGGATCGTATTGGTTAGGTGCCTGTGGCATTCCGGCTAGAAGAGCAAGTTGTGGAATTGATAGGTCTTTTAAATCTTTACCATAGTAACTTTGAGCTGCAGTTTGCATTCCATAGTTACCATTTGACATGTATACTTTATTGATGTAATATGTCAAAATTTCCTGTTTGGTCGCAGTTCTTTCTAACTGAATAGCTAGCCAAGCTTCTTGGGCCTTACGTGCGATTGTTTGGTCTGATGATGATGTTGAAAAGTAAGTTAATTTTATCAACTGTTGCGTCAAGGTTGAACCACCTTGGAGGCCACCTCTACTAGTTAAGTTTCGCAGGAAAGCTCCAGCTATTCGAATGCTATCGATTCCTCTGTGATTAAAGAAGCGATGATCTTCAATTGATACTATTGCATTTACAAGTTCAATAGGAATGTCACTGCTTTGAGCATTAACACGACGCTCTGCTCCTAAGTCAGCAACCAATTCGTTTTTACTGTCGTAAATTTTACTTGAAGTTGTTGCGACAAGTTTGCTTTCAGAAAGTTCTGGTGCTTTAGATACATAGTAGAAGAAGACACTTCCACCAATCAATATTGCAGCAATAAAAGCTGCTAAAAATCCAATTCCTAGATATTTAGCAATGCGCCAGAAAAAATGTTTATTCATATTGTTTTACCACCTAGTAAATGTTGTTTGACGATATCGAGGTATGGTATTTGAGGAAAGGCTTGTTGCTCAATCACATAACCATGATCTCGAATATAATCAAGCGGCATTGATTTTTTTCCCATATCCTGATGATAAAAATGGATGAGGTCAATCGCCGGTAATAAATATGTCTCCTGATAAGAAGAAAAGTGGATTAAGACGAAGCATATACCCTTTTGTTCAAGAACCTGTTCCATATGCAGAATCTGATGAGAATGGAAGTTCTTCATCGGGAAAGCATTTTTTTGTCTGGTTTCCTTGGCTTCGAAATCGATATAAAATCCTTCATAAACACCCGAGTAGTCAGTAGTTGAAGCCTGTCTAAAATAGGCTTCGACAATTTTAGCGCGACTCCGTTGAGGGTAGTCGACTCGAACTATCTGAACTGGGGTTGGCTTTTTGTGAATGACTGCTATTCCATGTGATAGATAGTAGTCGTTCGTAGCATTTATCATCTTTTCAAAGCTCATCCCTCGATTTGCGAAATTTTTAGTTTGGGGCAGAGAAGTTTTACTTGGTTTAGATGAAAGTTTATGTGGATAGTTGACCATAATCCTCCTTATTGGTACAATAACATCACTCTATTATACCACAAAGGTCAACAGAAAGGGTGAAAAAATGCATACAGCCTTGGTTTTAGGATACTCAGCTTTTGATTTAGGATTGTTAAATGAAAAGGATATTCGGTTAAAAATTATCAAAAAAGCCATTCGTAGAGATTTGGAAAGATTAGCTGAGGAAGGGTTGAAATGGCTAGTTTTCACAGGCACTCTTGGTTTTGAACACTGGGTCTTAGAAGTAGCTAGAGACATGAAGGAGGCCTATGAATTTCAACTAGCGACTATTTTTGATTTTGAGACACATGGATCAAACTGGAATGAGGCTAACCAGGTCAAATTGAGTGATTTTAAACAGGTCGATTTTGTCAAATATGCCTATCCAACTTATGAGCACAAAGTCCAATTGAGAGATTATCAGATTTTTTTACTCGAAAATACAGATGGAGCCTATCTTTTTTACGATGAAGAAAATGAAACAAAACTGAGATTTTTTTACGAACTGATGAAAAAGAAAGACAACTATATGACAAAAAGATTAACATTTGAGGAATTAAACGAAATAGCCGAAAATTTTTCCGAAAATTGAGGCTTTGACCTTGCTTTTTGTTTGCCTTTTTTTATATAATAATACTAGTAACTGAGAATGGAGAGAGACATGGCAAGTATTATTTTTACAGCAAAGGATATTTTTGAGCAGGATTTCGGAAGAGAAGTACGTGGATACAGTAAAGCAGAGGTAGATGAATTCTTAGATGACGTTATCAAGGACTATGAAACCTATGCAGCGTTGGTTAAATCACTACGTTTGGAAGTCGCAGAATTGAAAGAGCAATTGGCGAACAAACCTCAGGCGGCACCTGTATCTGTAACGTCTGAACCTGCTGAGCTTGGAAGTACGACTTCTATGACTAATTTTGATATCCTGAAACGCTTGAATCGTCTTGAAAAAGAAGTATTTGGCAAACAAATTGTAGAAAATTCTGATTTCTAAGAATTATACAGTTGTGCAATTTTTGGATAATCGCGTGGAGAGTTTATCTTTTCATGAGGAAAGTCCATGCTAGCACAGGCTGTGATGCCTGTAGTGTTTGTGCTAGGCGAAACCATAAGCCTAGGGACGAGAAATCGTTACGGCGAGTGAATAGACTAAGTTTTCGGATATGTTTTAGTAGCTCTGAAAGTGCCACAGTGACGAAGTCTCTCTGGAAACAGAGAGAGTGGAACGCGGTAAACCCCTCAAGCTAGCAACCCAAATTTTGGTCGGGGCATGGAGTGCGCGGAAACGAACGTAGTACTCTGACTGCTAGCAGCTTCTAGCTGTTAGTGGTAGACAGATGATTATCGAAAGAAGTGGTCCTAGTCGCTTCTGGAACAAAACATGGCTTATAGAAAATTGCATATAGGTTGGGGCTGAGAAATTTTCTCAACCTCATTTTTTAAAGGTGAACAAGAGAAAGGTCTTTAAAGACTGACATGAAACAAACATTTAACTTAATAGCGACTGCTGCAGCAGGCTTAGAGGCTGTTGTAGGTCGTGAAGTGCGTGCACTTGGCTATGATTGTCAAGTTGAGAATGGTCGCGTTCGCTTTGAAGGAGATGTGAAGACAATTGTTGAAAGCAATCTGTGGCTACGAGCTGCTGATAGGATTAAGATTGTTGTTGGGACTTTTCCCGCAAAAACATTTGAAGAGCTTTTTCAAGGAGTTTTTGCCTTAGATTGGGAAAACTATCTTCCACTCGGAGCACGTTTCCCAATCTCTAAGGCTAAGTGTGTCAAATCAAAACTTCATAACGAACCGAGTGTCCAAGCTATTTCTAAAAAGGCAGTTGTCAAGAAATTGCAGAAACATTATGCTCGACCAGAAGGTGTTCCGCTGATGGAAAATGGTCCAGAGTTTAAAATAGAGGTTTCAATTCTTAAAGATATTGCGACTATCATGATTGACACGACAGGCTCTAGTCTTTTCAAACGAGGTTATCGTACTGAAAAAGGTGGTGCTCCTATTAAAGAGAACATGGCAGCTGCGATTTTGCAACTTTCTAACTGGTACCCTGATAAACCCTTGATTGATCCGACCTGCGGTTCAGGGACCTTCTGTATTGAGGCAGCTATGATTGCTCGTAATATGGCGCCAGGCTTACGCCGTTCGTTTGCTTTCGAGGATTGGAACTGGGTTAGCGACCGGTTAATTCAGCAAATTCGTACGGAAGCTAGCAAGAAGATTAATCGTGAAATTGAGCTAGACATCATGGGCTGTGATATCGATGGCCGCATGGTGGAAATTGCTAAGGCAAATGCTCAGGCTGCGGGAGTTTCTAAGGATATCCATTTTAAGCAGATGCGCGTGCAGGATTTGCGAACGGACAAGATCAATGGAGTTATTATTTCGAATCCACCGTATGGAGAACGCTTGTCAGATGATGCAGGAGTAACCAAGCTCTATGCTGAGATGGGAGAAGTATTTGCTCCCCTTAAAACATGGAGTAAATTTATCCTGACTAGTGATGAAGCTTTTGAAAGTAAATATGGTAGTCAGGCAGATAAAAAACGGAAACTCTATAACGGTACCTTGAAAGTTGATTTATATCAATATTTTGGTCAACGTGTGAAAAGGCAAGATGTTAAAAAAGAAAGGAATGCAGATGAGTAAGAAAAGACGCGATCGTCATCATAAAGGTGAGCAAGAATCTAAATTTGAATTTGAAGAGGCTAAAGATTTAACGGTTGGTCAGGCTATTCGCAAGAACGAAGAGGTCGAAGCAGGTGTGACTCCAGATGATACCATCTTAGACAAATATATCAAGCAACACCGTGAAGAAATCGAAGCAGACAAATTTGAAAATTTACAAACGAAAAAAGAGGAGTCTACTCAAAGCTTGGATGATATGATCCAGGAAGTGAGAGAAACTGCTGAACAAGAAAATACATTAAATCCGGATGAGGAAGCCATTGCACTTGCGGAAGCTGCAGAGACAACTGAAATTCTAGCTAAAGAAGTTGAAGAAGAGGAAACGAGAATTCTCGAGCAACCTTTTAAGGGTGAATTGGAAGCTGTTGAAATGACTGAGGTAGAAAACTCCGAAGTGGGAGTGGTTTATGAGGAAAATGAAGATCAGCTACAACCTTTTTCTCGTTCTACTGAAGTTGATGATGAACCAAAAAATAAAAAGAAATGGGCGATTTTGTCAGCCATTATTTTGCTATTCCTCTTGATTTTTGGAGGTGGCTATTACGTTTATCGTCAGATTGCGCGCTCTTCTCAAGAACTTCAAACTAAGGCTGCAGATTCAGACTTGGTAAGCAATCAGTCGGTCTATGAACAATTTAATGCGCTCTACGACACGTTTTATACTGATGAAAACAAAACAGCTCTTAAAAATAGCCAGTTTAGTCAACTGAATCAATTGAAGGAACTTCTAGATAAACTTGAAGGAGCGAGAGAACATACTCTAGCCAAATCAAAATATGATAGCTTAGAAACACAGATAAAAGCAATTCAAGAAGTAAATTCTCAATTTGAAACTCCAGCTATTACAGATGGTGTTTTGGATACAAATGCAAAAATCAAAGCGGATGCTAAATTTACAGATATCAAGACTGGTAATACAGAAATTGACAAACTTCTAGATAAAGCAATCAGTCTTGGTAAGAGTCAATTAGCAAGTACAACAACAAGTACAGCTTCAACGACTGCTGCTAGCCAAGAAGCTTCAAGTCCAACTACAGAAAGTAGTCCATCTACTTCAACAAATGAGACTGTGTCATCTACGAATGGTGGCTTGTCGAGCGAAGGCGTTAATTTGCAAAGAAGTGTTAGCCGAGTGCCGTATAATCAATCCGTAGTTAATGATACTAGTAATCCTGCTTGGACTTTTGCAGATGGTGTCCTTGAACGAATACTTGAGACATCCCGTGCACGTGGCTATATCACTGGAAACCAATATATCTTGGAACCTGTAAATATCGTTAATGGCAATGGTTATTACAACCTTTATAAACCAGATGGAACTTATCTCTTCACTCTAAACTGTAAGACAGGATACTTTGTTGGGAATGGTTCTGGCCATGCGGATGATTTAGACTACTAGTCAAATTGTTATAAAATTCTTTCTTTTCACAGATAAACGTGATAAAATAAAACATATTAAATAAGAGGAGTGTCACATGACAAAAGCAAACTTTGGTGTTGTTGGTATGGCCGTAATGGGTCGTAACCTTGCCCTTAATATCGAATCTCGAGGATACACAGTTGCTATCTATAACCGTAGTAAAGAAAAAACAGAAGATGTTGTTGCTTGCCATCCGGAAAAGAACTTTGTGCCAAGCTATGATATCGAAAGCTTCGTAAACTCAATCGAAAAACCACGTCGTATCATGCTCATGGTTCAAGCAGGACCTGGTACAGATGCGACAATTCAAGCCCTTCTTCCACACTTGGATAAAGGTGATATCTTGATCGATGGAGGGAATACTTTCTATAAAGATACCATCCGTCGTAACGAAGAATTGGCAAACTCTGATATCAACTTCATTGGTACAGGTGTTTCTGGTGGTGAAAAAGGTGCCCTTGAAGGTCCTTCTATCATGCCTGGTGGACAAAAAGAAGCCTATGAATTGGTAGCAGATGTTCTTGAAGAAATCTCTGCAAAAGCACCAGAAGATGGTAAACCATGTGTGACTTACATCGGTCCTGATGGAGCTGGTCACTATGTGAAAATGGTCCACAATGGTATCGAGTACGGGGATATGCAATTGATTGCAGAAAGCTATGATCTTATGCAACACTTGCTTGGCCTTTCAGCTCAAGACATGGCTGAAATCTTCACTGAATGGAACAAGGGTGAATTGGACAGCTACTTGATCGAAATCACTGCGGATATTCTTGGACGCAAAGACGACGAAGGTCAAGATGGACCAATCGTAGACTACATCTTGGATGCTGCAGGAAACAAGGGAACAGGTAAATGGACTAGCCAATCAGCTCTTGACCTTGGTGTGCCATTGTCACTGATTACTGAGTCGGTATTTGCGCGCTACATTTCAACTTATAAAGAAGAACGTGTACACGCTAGCAAGGTGCTTCCAAAACCAGCTGCTTTCAAATTTGAAGGAGACAAGGCTGAGTTGATTGAAAAGATCCGTCAAGCCCTTTACTTCTCAAAAATCATTTCTTACGCACAAGGTTTTGCGCAATTGCGTGTAGCTTCTAAAGAAAATAACTGGAACTTGCCATTTGCAGATATCGCATCTATCTGGCGCGCTGGATGTATCATCCGTTCTCGTTTCTTGCAAAAGATTACAGATGCTTACAGCCGTGATGCAGATCTTGCCAACCTTCTTTTGGATGAGTACTTCTTGGATGTAACAGCTAAGTACCAACAATCTGTTCGTGATATTGTTGCTCTTGCGGTTCAAGCTGGTGTACCAGTACCAACCTTCTCAGCAGCCATTACTTACTTTGATAGCTACCGTTCAGCTGACCTTCCAGCGAACTTGATCCAAGCACAACGTGATTACTTTGGTGCCCACACATACCAACGTAAAGACAAAGAAGGAACATTCCACTACTCTTGGTATGACGAAAAATAAGTAGGTCAGCCATGGGGAAACGGATTTTATTACTTGAGAAAGAAAGAAATCTAGCTCATTTTTTAAGTCTGGAACTCCAAAAAGAGCAATACCGAGTTGATCAGGTAGAAGAGGGACAAAAAGCCCTCTCCATGGCTCTTCAGACAGACTATGACTTGATTTTACTGAATGCTCATCTAGGGGATATGACAGCCCAGGATTTTGCAGAACAGTTGAGTCGGACTAAGCCAGCTTCGGTTATCATGGTCTTGGACCATAGAGAAGAATTGCAAGACCAAGTTGAAACAATCCAACGTTTTGCTGTTTCATATATCTACAAGCCAGTGATTATAGAAAATTTGGTAGAAAGAATTTCAGCCATTTTTCGAGGTCGGGACTTCATTGACCAACATTGTAGTCAGATGAAAGTTCCAACATCCTATCGGAATCTGCGTATGGATGTTGAACACCATACTGTCTATCGTGGTGATGAGATGATTGCTTTGACACGCCGCGAATATGATCTTTTAGCGACTCTTATGGGAAGCAAGAAGGTTTTAACTCGTGAGCAGTTGTTGGAAAGTGTTTGGAAGTATGAAAGTGCGACCGAAACCAATATCGTGGATGTTTATATCCGTTATCTACGTAGTAAACTTGACGTAAAAGGTCAAAAAAGCTATATCAAAACAGTTCGTGGTGTGGGTTACACCATGCAAGAATAGAAAAGCAGTTACAGAAATGCAACTGTTTTTTTTTGAGGATTGTATATATTGACATGTAGTTTAGTCTTTGCTACAATTGTTTTGGAGGAAACACGTATGAATTTTTTGAAAAAAATGATGCAAGTTAGCCTAACAGTATTTTTCTTTAGTCTGTTAGCAACAAATACAGTATTTGCAGATACTACAGGTGGTCAGTTTGTTGATAAGGACAGTAGAAAATATTATATAAAAGATGACCATAAAGCAATCTATTGGCATAAAATAGACGGTAAAACTTACTATTTTGGTGATAGTGGAGAAATGGTTGTCGGTTGGCAATACTTAGAAATTCCTGGGACGGGTTATCGTGATGATTTATTTGATAATCGTCCAGTCTTCGAAATTGGCCTTCAACAGAAGTGGTACTATTTTGATAAAAATGGGGTACTACAAGAGTTTGTTGGCTGGCAACAATTAGAGGCTAAGGATTCGTTAACTGTTGGCAAAAAGTATGGTGAAGGCTTTGAAGGTCCAGAAGTTCTTAAATTAGCAAACTACTACTTTAATCAAGATCATTCATTAAAAACAGGTTGGCTTTACGATCAGTCTAACTGGTATTATCTAGCTGAAACAGACATTAGTGGAGAAAGCTATCTTGGTGGTGAAAGACGTGCTGGCTGGATCAATGATAACTCAACTTGGTACTATCTAGATCCAACAACTGCTACAATGCAAACTGGTTGGCAATATCTTGGTAACAAGTGGTACTATCTTCGTTCATCAGGTGCTATGGCAACTGGCTGGTATCAAGAAGGATCAACTTGGTATTATCTTGATGTCCAAAACGGTGATATGAAAACAGGATGGGTTTCTATCAATGGCGATTGGTACTATCTTCGTTCATCAGGAGCTATGGCAACAGGCTGGCTTCAAGACGCTTCAACTTGGTACTATCTCAATGCAAGTAATGGCGATATGAAGACAGGCTGGTTCCAAGTCAATGGGAAATGGTACTATGCCTATAGTTCAGGTGCCCTAGCTGTGAATACTACTGTAGATGGTTACTACGTCAACTATAATGGTGAATGGGTTCAATAATGAAAGAGGCGATTGTGAAGGAAACAATCGCTTTTTTTGTGAAAATATAATAAAATAGAAAGGAATAAAGATCTAAAATGTTATCTAGAAACAGACGATTTTCGTCTGATAGTAGGATTAAATGACAAAAGAAGTTGGTGTCGGTCAGGCACATAGTAAAATTATTTTAATAGGAGAGCATGCAGTCGTTTACGGTTATCCAGCCATCTCTTTGCCTCTTTTAGAGGTTGAAGTGACTTGTCGGGTGGTTCCAGCAGCGACACCATGGCGTCTATTTGAAGAGGACACCTTGTCTATGGCAGTCTATGCTTCTCTCGAGTATCTGAATATCAAAGAAGCGTGCATTCGTTGTCAAATTGACTCGGCTATTCCTGAAAAACGCGGGATGGGGTCCTCAGCAGCCATTAGCATTGCAGCCATTCGTGCGGTATTTGATTATTTTGAAGCAGAACTTCCGTATGATGTGTTAGAAATCCTGGTCAATCGCGCTGAGATGATCGCCCATATGAACCCTAGTGGATTGGATGCCAAGACCTGCCTTAGTGATCAGCCTATTCGATTTATCAAGAATGTTGGCTTTAAAGAACTAGCCATGGACTTGTCGGCTTATCTGGTCATTGCAGATACAGGAGTCTATGGACATACTCGTGAAGCGATCCAAGTTGTACAGAGTAAGGGTAAGGATGCTTTACCTTTCTTGCATGCACTAGGAGAGTTGACCCAGCAAGCAGAAGAAGCCATAAAAACAAAAGATGCTGCGAAGCTGGGAGAAATTTTAACAAAAGCACATGGAAATCTAAAAGAAATAGGAGTCAGTAGTCCTGAGGCGGATGCCTTGGTTGAAACTGCTCTCCAACATGGGGCTCTAGGCGCTAAGATGAGTGGTGGTGGTCTAGGTGGATGTATCATTGCTTTGGCGGCTGACGATCGCCAAGCTCAAGATTTAGCAGAAAGATTAGAAGAGAAAGGAGCTGTTCAGACATGGATCGAAAGCCTGTAACAGTACGTTCCTATGCCAATATTGCTATTATCAAATATTGGGGGAAGAAAAAAGAAAAAGAGATGGTTCCTGCGACTAGTAGTATCTCTCTGACTTTAGAAAATATGTATACGGAGACGACACTTTCTCCTTTACCAGCAGATGCAACCGCAGATACTTTTTATATCAATGGTCAACTTCAAAACGAAGCAGAGCATGCCAAGATGAGTAAAATCATTGATCGCTACCGCCCTGAAGGAGCAGGTTTTGTTCGTATCGATACTAAGAACAATATGCCAACAGCAGCAGGTCTTTCTTCGAGTTCCAGTGGTTTGTCTGCTCTGGTTAAAGCTTGTAATGCATATTTCCAACTTGGGATGAATCGCAGAGAATTGGCTTTGGAAGCTAAGTTTGCATCGGGGTCTTCATCTCGTAGTTTTTATGGTCCCTTAGCAGCTTGGGACAAGGATAGTGGAGAGATTTACCCAGTTGAAACTGACTTGAAACTTGCTATGATTATGTTGGTCTTGGAAGACCAAAAAAAACCAATCTCTAGTCGAGATGGCATGAAGCTCTGTGTAGAAACTTCGACGACCTTTGAAGACTGGGTTCGTCAGTCTGAACAAGACTACAAGGATATGTTGGTCTACCTCAAGGAAAATGACTTTAAGAAAGTTGGAGAATTGACAGAGAAGAATGCCCTTGCTATGCATGCTACAACAAAGACTGCAACTCCAGCCTTCTCTTATCTGACAGATGCTAGTTATGAGGCTATGGATTTTGTTCGTCAGCTGAGGGAACAAGGAGAATCTTGCTACTTTACCATGGATGCGGGCCCTAATGTCAAGGTTCTTTGTCTAGAGAAAGACTTGGACCACCTAGCAGAACTCTTAGGTCAACGCTATCGCTTGATTGTATCAAAGACAAAGGATTTGAGCCAAGATGATGCTTGTTAAGACTTGTGGGAAACTCTATTGGGCTGGTGAATATGCCATTTTAGTGCCAGGTCAATTAGCCTTAATCAAAGCAATTCCTATCTATATGACGGCTGAGATTAAAGCGTCTGATGAGTATCGCCTTTACTCAGATATGTTTACTTATAGTGTGGATTTGCGCCCGGATGCTTCTTATGCCTTAATTCAAGAAACAGTCACTTTGGTGGAAGAGTATCTAACTGCACAGGGAGTTAAATTGCAGCCTTTTTCTTTAGACATTCGTGGGAAAATGGAGCGCGAGGGTAAGAAATTTGGTCTGGGTTCGAGTGGTAGCGTAGTTGTCTTGGTCATCAAGGCTATGCTTGCTTTCTATGAAAGACCAGCTGACCGAGAACTCTTGTTTAAATTAGCGAGTGCTGTACTTCTTAAACGTGGGGACAATGGCTCCATGGGGGACATTGCCTGTATCGTTTCTGAAGACCTAGTCCTCTATCAGTCATTTGACCGGGAGAAAGTGGCACATTGGCTAGAAAAGGAAGACTTACAGACTGGATTAGGTCGTGAGTGGGGCTTTTCAATCACGAGCGTTGAACCGGCTTTGGAATTTGACTTTCTGGTTGGTTGGACCAAGGAAGTGGCTGTATCTAGTCACATGGTCAAGCAAATTAAGAATCATATGGATGCCAGATTTTTGCAAGTTTCAAAGGAAACAGTCGCTACCTTAGTGAATGCTTTGCAGACAGGTCAAGAAGAAATAATTATTGAGCAACTAGAACAAGCTAGCCTGCTCTTAGAAGCCTTGAGTTCAGATATTTACACACCTTCGCTCAGACAACTAAAAAATGCTAGCCGAGGTTTGAAAGCTGTTGCGAAGAGTAGTGGTGCTGGTGGTGGAGACTGTGGTATCGCACTTAGCTTTGACCAAGATTCGACAATATTACTGGAAAAACGTTGGGCTGATTTAGGAATTGAGCTCTTGTATCAAGAAAGGATGGGACATGACGACAAATCGGAAGGATGAACACATCCGCTATGCCCTTGAACAAAAAAGTACTTATAATAGTTTTGATGAAGTTGAATTGATTCACTCCTCGCTACCCTTATATGACATAGAGGAAATTGACCTATCGACAGAATTTGCTGGTCGAAAATGGGATTTTCCCTTTTATATCAATGCTATGACAGGTGGGAGTGACAAGGGGAGAGAAATCAATCAAAAATTGGCTCAGGTGGCAGAGGCTTGTGAAATTTTATTTGTAACAGGTTCCTATAGTGCCGCCCTTAAGGATCCATCAGATGATTCTTTTTCAGTTAAAACTAGTCACCCTAACCTTCTTCTTGGGACCAACATTGGCTTGGACAAGCCAGTTGAATTGGGTCTACAAACAGTAAAAGAGATGAATCCCCTTCTCTTACAAGTTCATGTTAATGTCATGCAGGAATTGCTCATGCCAGAGGGTGAACGTCTATTTAGATTATGGCAGCATAATCTGAAAGATTATGCTGAGCAAATCTCCGTGCCACTTGTTTTAAAAGAGGTCGGCTTTGGTATGGATGTGAAGACCATTGCTAAGGCTTATGAGATGGGAATTCGAACAGTTGATTTGTCTGGTCGTGGCGGGACCAGCTTTGCTTATATTGAAAACCGTCGCAGTGGTCAACGTGACTACCTCAATGATTGGGGTCAATCGACCATGCAGGCTCTTCTGAATGCCCAAGACTGGAAAGACAAGATGGAACTGTTGGTTAGTGGGGGAGTTCGCAATCCACTAGATATCATCAAATGCTTGGTCTTTGGAGCCAAGGCAGTTGGTCTATCACGCACGATGTTAGAGCTGGTTGAGAATTACTCTGTTGATGTCGTGATTTCCATTGTTGAAGGATGGAAGGAAGAACTACGGTTGATTATGTGTGCCCTTAATTGTGCAAGGATTGAGGACTTGCAAGAGGTCGACTATCTCCTGTATGGAAAATTAAAAGAAGCAAAAGATCAAATGTAAGGAAAGAGATCGGGATTATAGTCCCGGTCTCTTTATCATTCCTCAGACTGATGTGACTTTTGGGATTTGTGATAAAATAAAGTAGAGAGGACGGTTACATGAGAAAATTTCAAATTTTTCTATTTATTGAAGCTTGTTTATTGACAGGAGCTCTGATTATGATGGTATCAGAGCATTTTTCCCGTTTTCTACTGATCTTGCTCTTGTTTTTACTGCTGATTCGATACTATACTGGAAAACAGGGCAATAATTCCATTTTAGTAGCAGTGAGCATCCTATTTTTCTTTATTATCATGCTCAATCCCTTTGTTATTTTAGCTATCTTTGTGGCCTTGATATACAGCCTTTTCTTGCTTTATCCCATGATGAATCAAGAAAGAGAAGATACCAACCTAGTCTTTGAAGATGTCATAACTGTAAAGAGGGAGAAAAATCGTTGGTTTGGAAATCTTCATCACTTCTCAAGCTACCAGACCTGTCGTTTTGATGATATTAATCTCTTTCGTCTTATGGGGAAAGATACTATTCATTTGGAGCATGTGATTTTGAGCAATCATGACAATGTCATCATCTTGAGAAAACTAGTAGGTACGACAAGAATTATCGTACCAGTGGATGTAGAAGTCAGCCTTAGTGTCAATTCTCTGTATGGAGATTTAACCTTCTTTGACCAGCCTAAACGTGCTTTACGGAATGAACAATTCCATCAAGAAACCAGAGACTATCTCAAGAGTCCTAAGAGTGTTAAGATTTTCTTAACAACCATGGTTGGAGATGTTGAGGTGGTGAGAGGATGAAAAAGCAACCCTATATTTTAATTGGACTCACCTCTGTTCTCTTTGTTGCTTTTCTATTTCGAAGCATTTTTAAGATCTTAGATTTGGAATGGACTTCTCTTTTCCAAGATTTAGAAAAGACAGAAAAAATCCTATTTCTAGCTTTGATGTTTAGTCTTGCTCTAGCCTTTTTATTGGTCTTGTTTTGGACAATGGTTGACGAAATTTCAAGAAGAAGAATCCAAGCAAATCTTAAAAATCTGCTGACTGGTAAAGAGATTAAAAGTCTTGGGGATGCCGACTTAGACGCAAGTTTTAAAAATTTATCAGGCAAGCTTGCTTTGTTGACAGAAGCTATTCAAAAAGCAGATAATCAAGCCTTGGTCAAGGAAGAGCAGGTTATTGAAAAGGAGCGCAAGCGAATTGCGCGTGACTTGCACGACACAGTTAGTCAGGAAATTTTTGCGGCCCATATGATGTTATCAGGACTCAGTCAACAAGCTTCCAGATTAGACAAAGAGAAGATGCAGACACAACTCCAGAGTGTGACAGCTATTTTGGAGACAGCCCAAAGAGATTTACGTATTCTACTTTTACATTTACGACCAATCGAACTGGAACAAAAGAGTCTGGTTGAGGGGATTCAGTTGCTTCTCAAAGAATTGGAAGAAAAAAGTGAACTCAAAGTCAGCTTTAAACATCAGGTAGACCAACTACCTAAAAAGATTGAGGAGCATGTCTTTCGTATCGTCCAAGAATTGTTCAGTAATACGCTTCGTCATGCCCAGGCTTCTTGTCTGGATGTTTATCTTTATCAAACGGAAACAGAGTTGCAGTTAAAGGTAGTAGACAATGGTCGTGGCTTTCAGCTAGGTGATGTTGATGAACTTAGCTATGGACTAAGGAATATCAAAGAACGAGTGGAAGATATGGCGGGGACCATCCAACTATTAACAGCGCCCAAGCAGGGGTTGGCAGTGGATATTCGTATACCCTTGCTGGATTGATGAACAAAAGGAAATAAAATGAAACTATTATTAGTAGATGACCACCAAATGGTGCGTCTTGGTTTAAAAAGTTATTTTGAATTACAAGATGGTGTAGAAGTTGTTGGAGAGGCAACTAATGGAGCTGAAGGGATTTCCATGGCTTTGGATCTTCGCCCCGATGTGATTGTGATGGATATTGTGATGCCAGAAGTCAACGGGATTGACGCAACACTAGCTATTCTCAAAGAATGGCCAGAGGCTAAAATCTTGATAGTGACCTCTTACCTAGACAATGAAAAAATCATGCCCGTTTTAAATGCGGGTGCTAAAGGCTATATGCTCAAGACATCAAGTGCTGATGAATTGTTCCATGCTGTTCAAAAGGTAGCGGCTGGAGAGTTAGCCATTGAACAAGAGGTGAGTAAGAAGGTGGAATACCACCGTAATCACGTCGAACTTCACGAAGAATTAACTGCCCGTGAACGAGATGTCCTTCAACTGATTGCAAAGGGGTATGAAAATCAGCGTATTGCTGATGAATTGTTCATCTCCCTCAAGACGGTGAAAACCCATGTTTCCAATATTCTTGCCAAACTTCAGGTCAGTGATCGTACCCAGGCAGCAGTTTATGCTTTTCAACATCATTTAGTGGGTTCTGATGAATTTTAGGGGAATAGAATGTAACTGAAGCATGGACGAAAAGCGCATCCATTACTTGAAAAAGTTCGCTACTATGTGGTATAATGGACTGTATTAAAAATTTTAAGGAGAAATGACAGAATGTCTGTATCATTTGAAAACAAAGAAACAAACCGTGGTGTCTTGACTTTCACTATCTCTCAAGACCAAATCAAACCAGAATTGGACCGTGTATTTAACTCAGTAAAGAAAACTCTTAACGTTCCAGGTTTCCGTAAAGGTCACCTTCCACGTCCTATCTTCGACCAAAAATTTGGTGAAGAAGCACTTTACCAAGATGCAATGAACGCTCTTTTGCCAGACGCTTATGAAGCAGCTGTTAAAGAAGCTGGTCTTGAAGTAGTTGCTCAACCAAAAATTGACGTAACTTCTATGGAAAAAGGTCAGGATTGGGTTATCACTGCAGAAGTTGTTACAAAACCTGAAGTAAAATTGGGTGAATACAAAAACCTTGAAGTATCAGTTGATGTAGATAAAGAAGTAACTGACGCTGATGTAGATGCACGTATCGAACGTGAACGCAACAACTTGGCTGAATTGGTGATCAAAGAAGGTGCTGCTGAAAACGGCGACACTGTTGTTATTGACTTCGTTGGTTCTATCGACGGTGTTGAATTTGACGGCGGAAAAGGTGAAAACTTCTCACTTGGACTTGGTTCAGGTCAATTCATCCCTGGTTTCGAAGACCAATTAGTTGGACATTCAGCTGGTGAAACTGTTGACGTTATCGTAACATTCCCAGAAGACTACCAAGCAGAAGACCTTGCTGGTAAAGAAGCTAAATTCGTAACAACTATCCACGAAGTTAAAGCTAAAGAAGTTCCAGCTCTTGACGATGAACTTGCAAAAGATATCGACGAAGAAGTTGAAACTCTTGACGAATTGAAAGAAAAATACCGCAAAGAATTAGCTGCTGCTAAAGAAGAAGCTTACACTGATGCCGTTGAAGGTGCAGCAATCGATAAAGCAGTTGAAAACGCTGAAATCGTAGAACTTCCAGAAGAAATGATCCACGAAGAAGTTCACCGCTCAGTAAATGAGTTCCTTGGAAACTTGCAACGTCAAGGTATCAACCCTGACATGTACTTCCAAATCACTGGAACTACTCAAGAAGACCTTCACAAACAATACGAAGCAGAAGCTGAGTCACGCACTAAGACTAACCTTGTTATCGAAGCAGTTGCGAAAGCTGAAGGATTTGACGCTACTGAAGAAGAAATCCAAAAAGAAATCGAGCAATTGGCTGCAGATTACAACATGGAAGTTGCCCAAGTACAAAGCTTGCTTTCAGCTGACATGTTGAAACACGATATCACAATCAAAAAAGCTGTTGAATTGATCACAAGCACTGCAACAGTAAAATAATCTGAAAAGATAAAAAACCACCGGATTCGGTGGTTTTTTTGTGCTTTATTTTCCGAAAAACTCCTCAAGGTCATCTTGGCTAATCCCAATCATGGCTGGGATATTAGTCCAGTTATCTTCAGTTAGTCTGTAAGATTGATGAGGGTTAATATGATTTGTGGGTTCGAGAATTGGCTCATTTACTTCTTCAGAGCTTTCAGTTAAGTCGCTGAAACGTTCAATCAGATAGGTTTTACGAGCTGTTCCGATATGTTTGGTCGCATAGTCAAAGGCTTGAAGTTCACCGAGTAGGATGAGTTTGCTTTTGGCCCGAGTAATAGCAGTGTAGATGAGATTACGCTCCAGCATGCGCTTGCTAGCACTAGTAATTGGAAGAATCACAACTGGAAACTCGCTCCCTTGTGACTTATGGATACTCATGGCATAGGCAAGACGGATCTTGTACCATTCATTTCGAGGATAGGAAACCTCGTTTCCATCAAAATCAATCATCATTTCATCTTGTTTGGACTCGGTGTATTTAGCAGGGATGAGGTCCGTAATGTAGCCTAGGTCTCCGTTAAAAACATTGACTTCTGCATCGTTGACCAGATGAATGACCTTATCTCCCGTACGATACTGAAATTGGCTTGCTTCAAAACTAATTTGTCCCTTTTGAAGAGGATTAAGTAGTTCTTGCATGAGTTGATTGATGGCATCGATTCCTGCTGCACCACGATACATAGGAGCCAGAACTTGGATGTCTCGAGCAGGGATACCACTTCTAATGGCTGCGTCTAGGATTTTTTCAATGGTAGCTGGGATATGATTACTAGCGATTTCAAAGTAGGAACGGTCTGCTTTTTTCTTGGTGAAATCTGCAGGCAAAATTCCCTGACGAATCTGACTAGCAAGGGTGACAATGGTTGATTCTTCGCTCTGACGATATATTCGTTCCAATCTCGTCTGCGGGATACTTGGAATCCGGAGTAAGTCAGCCAGAACTTGACCAGGGCTAACCGATGGCAACTGGTCACTATCTCCAACGATGAGAATTTTACTATTAGAGGAGATGTTTGAGAAGAGTTGATTGGCTAACCAGGTATCTACCATGGAAAACTCATCTACGATGATAAAGTCAGCATCTAGATAATCTTCCAAATGGCTTGTGTCGTCGTCACCAGTCATACCCAAGTGGCGGTGAATCGTTGCACTCGGCAAGCCTGTTAGTTCATTCATGCGACGAGCCGCACGACCAGTTGGAGCAGCAAGGAGAATCGGTAGATTACTTTTATTTCGAAGGTCCAGTCCTTCTAATAGAGCATAGACGGCAATAATCCCATTGATAACAGTGGTTTTACCTGTCCCAGGTCCGCCAGTCAGGATAAAGACCTTGTTTTGGATGGCATCGCAGATTGCCTGTTTTTGAATGGCATCGTATTGGATTCCTAATTCTTCCTCAACAGTTGCGATCTGCTCCTGGATGATTTTTATTTCATGTTTATTGGGTTCTTCTTTTTCAAGGATGCGAATGAGGTGATTGTGAATTCCCTCTTCAGCGAAAAAGAGGCTGTTGTCAAAGATTTTCGTATCAACTTGTTGGACTTTTTCTTCTTCAATGAGGTTGGACAGTTCTTGAGAAAGTTGACTTGGTTCCAGTTCTACAGGACGTGAGGATTCCAGTAGATCTAGAGTCTTTTCTAATAAGTCTCTAGCTTCAATATAAGTGTCGCCACTTTCCATGCAAGCGTTTAAAAGGCTATGAATAAGTCCTGCTCGGAAACGTTCGGGGGCCTGACTTTCAATGCCAAGTTCTTCTGCTAATTGGTCAGCGATGGTAAAGCCCAAGCCTTTGATATCCTCTACTAACTGATAAGGATAATTTTCAACAATATCGATGGTTTCCTCTTTATAAGTATCCTGGATTTGAATAGCTAATTTATTTGGAATCCCGTAGTTAGCAAGTTTGGCCAAGATCATTTCTGTACCGTAGTTGAGGCGGAGGGTAGAAACGAAGGCCTCACGACTTTTGGAAGATAGTCCTGAGATGGTTTCGAGCTTCTCAGGATGCTCCAGAATTTCATCGATGGTATTGTCTCCATAGAGTTCCACAATTTTTTGGGCAGTTTTAAGACCAATCCCTTTGAAGTGGCTACTTGAAAAATACTTGACTAATCCTTTACTAGTTGGCTTTGCTCGTTCGTAACGAGTCATTTGGAGTTGTTCCCCGTATTTGGAGTGTTGGACAATCTGCCCCCAAAAAGTGTATTCCTCTCCCTCAATGACATCAGCCATGGTCCCTGTAACAATGATTTCAAAATCATCAAAGTTTTCGGCATTGGTATCATCGATATCTAAAAGGAGAATACGGTAAAAGTTGCTGATATTTTCAAAAATAATACGTTCAATCGTACCTGTAAAATAAACTTCCATATAATTCCTTTACATTCATGAATGAGAGCAAATCATTCAGAATAGAATGAGAAGAGGCTGAGATTTAGATTTCTCGGCCTCTTAGTGTTCTTAAACTGTTCCAATACGTTTGAGTGGCCAGAAGCGGAATTTAGCCTCTCCGATGATATCTTTTGCTTTAAAGGTACCAACATGTCGACTATCGCTAGATACTAGACGGTCATCACCAAGTAGGAGGTATTGTCCCTCTGGAACAGTGAAGGTGAAACTAGTATTGAAATTAACATCTAAGGTAAAGGCCTCAGCTTTTTCAGCAAGGCTTCTAAAGTACTCACCTTTTTTTCCATCCCAGCTATCTCCAGCATAGGTAGATTGGAGTTTATCCTCTTTAAAGCGTTTGAGGTAATCTGCTAAATAAGGCTCATCAGTTTCTTGATCGTTGACGTAGAGCTTATCATTTTCGTAACGGATGGTATCACCTGGCAATCCGATGACCCGTTTCACAATATCTTTATTCCCCTCATCCTCATGAGCGACAACAATATCAAAGCGATCAATAGGGAGATGTTTGACAACAAAGAGAATTTCTCCATCAGCTAGAGTAGGATCCATAGAGTGTCCTTCTACACGGACATTGCTCCAGAGAAAGAGACGGCTGAGACCTATTAAGGCAATAATCAGGAAGAAAACTCCCCACTCTCTTATAAACGATTTTAAATATTTCATGGTATACCTCTATAGAAATTTTTTGGCTTTTTCAGTGTTTTTAAAATGCAGTTTGGCGCAGAAGTTGAGCCCCTTCATGCCATATGCTTGAAGGATTTGGCTAGCCACCTTGTCAGAAGCAGTTCCAGCACCACTTGGAAGTTGATAGCCCAGCTCTTTGCCTAGATTTTCAAGATTTTCTAGGAAGAGATCACGCGCAATGATAGAGCTAACTGCGACGGCTAGGTACTTGCCCTCAGCTTTTTCCTCTAGCGTGATTGGATTGGGAAAATGGTTGGCTTCATTTTTTAGATACTTTTCATAATTTTGTGAACTGGTAAAGGCATCGATAACAATTTTTTCAGGCTGAACTCCCTTTTGAAGAAGGAGAAAAATGGCCTGATTATGCAGAGCTACTTTGACGGAAACGGCATTGTAGCGCTCACCAATGACTTCGTTATACTTACTCGGAGAAAGTAGGAGTGCTTGATGTTGGATTTTTTCCTTCAGAAGGGGAGCAAGCTGACGAATCTTTTGGTCAGTCAGTGTTTTGGAATCCCCAACTCCGAGTTTTCTTAAAAAGTCATGCTGGTCAGGAGTCACAAATGACGCCACTACAGCCAGACCACCGAAGTAAGAACCATTTCCGACTTCATCTGTTCCGATTAAGGGGAAATTTTGCCCGCTAGCAACTTGCGCTACTTGATAACCAAAAAAGCTAGCATAGCTTTCAGCAGCTTCTCCTTGCAAGAGGACTTTCCCAGATGTATAGACAGAAACACTGGCTTGAGGAAGCTTTAAAAAGTAGCGAATATATGGATTTTTACTTGGAGCGAGGGCTTGTTCATGCTTTTGAACAAAAGCTTGAATGTCATTTTCACTCGGTGTTAATGTGATACTTGCCATAGTCTCTATTGTACCATAAAAGCAGTAGAATTGGTTAAAACTGACAAACTTAGTGAAATTTGGTATAATATCGTGAGGTGAATTTTATGGCAAATTTAAATCGATTCAAGTTTACATTTGGGAAAAAAACATTAACGCTGACAACTGAGCATGATAATCTTTTCATGGAGGAGATTGCTAAAGTTGCAACGGAAAAATATGAAGCAATCAAAGAACAAATGCCTGGAGCTGATGATGAGACAGTGGCGATTCTCTTAGCAGTCAACTGCTTGTCAACCCAGCTTAGCCGTGAGATTGAGTTTGATGATAAGGAGCAAGAGTTAGAATCGCTCCGTTATAAAGTGGTCGCTGCTAAACAAGAGCAGAGTAAGATAGGGGATTCCTTATGATTTCCATCCTACTCTTATTAATCCTTGCTTGGAGCTTTTATATCGGCTACCGCAGAGGAATTCTTTTACAAGCTTATTATCTTGTGGCTACGATTGTCTCAGCTTATTTTGCAAGCAACTATTACCTATCTTTAGGGCAAAAGTTCAATTTATTAATCCCTTATGCTAATCCGCAGGAAGGACAGGGAACTTACTTTTTCTCATCTGCTCAACTTTTCCAACTAGATAAGGTTTTTTACGCAGGAATTGGTTTTCTCTTAGCCTTTACAGTCTTTTACTGTATCGGGCGCTTGCTTGGTCTTTTTCTAAATCTAGTGCCGACCAAGATACTTGAAGGGAAATACTATCGTATCGCTGCAGGTGTGCTATCAGTCGGAGTAACCTTGTTTGTTCTCCAAATGATGCTAACGATCCTTGCGACTGTACCATTACAAATTGTTCAAAATTCACTTGAAAATAGCTTTGTAGCTAGACATATCATTCAAAGCATCCCAATCACAACTGGCTTGATTAAACAGCTTTGGGTTACTAAAATAATCGGATAACAAGGGCGGGAATCATTCCTAGCCTTTTGTTTACAATTTCGAAAAGTATGAGCTTGATTTAAAAAGGTGAAAAAAAAAGAAAAAGCATAACTTTTTTACTAAGGAAATAAGATGAATACAAAAATATTAGAAACGTTAGAATTTAATAAGGTCAAGGCTTTATTTGAGCCACATCTTTTGACGGAACAAGGGTTAGAGCAGTTAAAAGAACTTGTTCCGAGTGATAAAGGAGACAAGATTCAGCAAGCTTTTACTGAGATGAAGGAGATGCAAGAACTTTTTGTCGAGCATCCGCATTTCAGTATCTCAAGCACCAAAGACATTGCTGCAACCTGCAAACGTTTGGAGATGGGAGCAGACCTCAACATCGAGGAATTTCTCCTTCTCAAACGTGTCATTTTTGCCAGTCGTGAACTGAAAAACTTCTATGACAATCTTGAAAATGTGAGTTTGGACCACCTGGCCAATTGGTTTGAAAAACTTCATGATTTCCCGCATCTGCAGGGCAATCTCCAAGCCATCAATGAAGCTGGATTCATCGAGAATTTTGCTAGTGAAGATTTGGCGCGAATCCGTCGTAAAATCCACGACAGTGAGAGCCAAGTCCGTGATGTTTTGCAGGATCTTCTCAAACAAAAGGCGCAGATGTTGACAGAAGGCATTATCGCTAGTCGAAATGGTCGCCAAGTTCTTCCAGTCAAAAATACCTATCGAAACAAGATTGCTGGTGTTGTTCATGATATCTCTGCCAGTGGTAATACAGTCTATATCGAACCGCGTGAAGTGGTCAAGCTAAGTGAGGAGATTGCTAGTCTTCGTGCAGATGAACGCTATGAGATGTTGCGTATCCTTCAAGAACTTTCTGAGCGTGTACGGCCACACGCAGCTGAAATTGCAAATGATGCCTGGATTATTGGACATTTAGACTTGATTCGAGCAAAGGTCCGTTTTATCCAAGAGACAGGTGCAGTAGTTCCTCAAGTCTCTGAAGATCAGGAAATCCAACTCCTCCATGTTCGTCATCCCTTGGTGCAAAATGCCGTTGCAAATGATGTTCACTTCGGTAAGGAGCTAACAGCAATCGTTATCACTGGTCCCAATACGGGTGGTAAGACCATCATGCTAAAAACCTTAGGATTGACGCAATTGATGGCTCAGTCAGGTTTGCCGATTTTGGCGGATAAGGGAAGTCGTGTTGGAATTTTTGAGGAGGTCTTTGCGGATATCGGAGACGAACAATCCATCGAACAAAGCCTCTCAACCTTCTCTAGTCACATGACCAATATCGTAGACATCCTCGGTAAAGTCAACCAAAACTCCCTCTTGCTACTAGATGAGCTTGGAGCAGGTACAGATCCTCAGGAAGGAGCTGCCCTTGCCATGTCTATCCTAGAAGACTTGCGCTTGCGTCAGGTCAAGACCATGGCAACCACTCACTATCCTGAACTCAAGGCCTATGGGATTGAAACGGCTTATGTTCAGAACGCCAGCATGGAGTTTGATACAGCGAGCTTGCGACCAACCTATCGCTTTATGCAAGGAGTACCTGGTCGAAGCAACGCCTTTGAGATTGCTAAACGTCTAGGATTGTCAGAGGTCATTGTAGGTGACGCCAGCAAGCAGATCAACCAAGACAATGATGTCAATCGCATCATTGAGCAGTTGGAAGAGCAAACACTTGAAAGCCGGAAACGTCTTGAGAATATTCGTCAGGTCGAGCAAGAGAATCTCAAGATGAACCGTGCCCTTAAAAAACTCTACAACGAGTTCAATCGTGAAAAGGAAACAGAACTCAATAAGGCGCGTGAGCAAGCTGCTGAGATTGTTGAATTGGCTCTGGCAGAGAGTGATGATATTCTTAAAAATCTTCATAGTAAATCTCAACTCAAACCACATGAGATTATCGAAGCCAAGGCTAAGCTCAAAAAATTAGCCCCTGAAAAAGTTGACCTTTCTAAAAACAAGATTCTTCAAAAGGCTAAGAAGAAACGAGCTCCAAAAGTTGGGGATGATATTATCGTTTTAAGCTATGGTCAACGAGGTACCTTGACCAATCAGCTCAAGGATGGTCGTTGGGAAGCTCAGGTCGGCTTGATCAAGATGACGCTTGAAGAAAAAGAGTTTGACTTAGTTCAAGCGCAACAAGAAGCGCCTGTCAAGAAGAAACAAGTCAACGTGGTTAAACGTGCTGCAGGCAAAGGCCCACAAGCTCGACTAGACCTTCGTGGCAAACGCTACGAAGAAGCTATGGAAGCCTTGGATGCCTTCATCGATCAAGCCCTACTCAACAATATGGCTCAAGTCGATATTATCCATGGTATCGGTACAGGGGTCATCCGAGAAGGAGTAACCAAGTACCTACAAAGAAACAAGCAGGTCAAGAGCTTTGGCTATGCACCTCAAAATGCTGGAGGATCTGGAGCGACTATCGTTACCTTTAAAGGATAAGGAATCATCAAAAAAAACATAAAAGAGTACCTATCCCTTGATAAGTACTTTTTTTGATGAATCAATTTCAATTATTATTGTTAGTGAGTATTTTAAAAGGGGACAATAGTTTTATAGCCTAAAAAATGATGAAGGCTTGTCTAACTGAGCTTTATTTATGTTATACTGATAATAACATGATTATTGGAGGTTGGTATGAAAAAACTCCCCTTAGCCTTTTCAGGTTGCTTATTGGGATTGGCTGGTGCAGGAAATCTCATCTTGGATGTTTTTCCACTCTTATCGCAGGTCTTTAGTTTGTCAGGCTTGATTTTATGGTTTTATTTTTTATACAGTCATCTGCATCATTGGCAAGAAAGTAAACAGGAGTTGAAGAAAGCGCCTGTTTTATCGGCAACGGCACCCTTTCCTATGGCAGGGATGATCTTATCGACTTATTTGTTACGAATCTTACCCCTGAACATGAGCATTCTTGCGCAGATTCTCTGGTGGTTTGCTTTTCTTCTAGATGTAGGTTTAATCATCTACTTCACTAAAAATTATGTGCTGACCAAACCAAGAACGAGTGCAACGCCAAGTTGGACGGTTCTTTATGTGGGAATAGCAGTAGCAAGCTTGACCTACCCTGTGGTGGGTATTGTCGGGATTGCCTATGGGGCTTGGATTTTTGGTTTTATCTTAACCCTTATCCTTTACCCTTTGATTTATAAAGATTTGAAAAGAAATCCATTACCGCTGGCTTTACTGGGACAAGAAGGAATTTATTGCGCCCCCTTCTCGCTCCTTTTGGCAGCATTAGTGAGAGTAGGAGGATACAGTCTTCCTAGTTGGATTTTACTAGTTATGATCCTTGCATCACAGACCTTCTTTTTCTTTGTTCTTAGTCGCTTGCCAAGGATTTTAAAGCAAGGTTTCCAACCAGCCTTTTCAGCCCTAACCTTCCCAACCATCATAACGGCAACTTCATTGAAAATGGCCCAAGGTATTCTGCAGTTTTCGGTCCTCAACCTCCTCGTTTGGGCAGAAATTATCATTTGTTTAACAATCCTCATCTACGTATTAGTAGAGTATATACGATATTTAAGGAACTAAAAGAACCCCTAGCACGGAGAAGTGTTAGGGGTTTGATATTTGGTATATATTAAAAACCATTATTTTTATTGACTTCTGTAAAGAGCTGATAAAGAGTGTAGACGTAGATCAAACTAAAAATGATACAGATAGTTAGAAATAGGAGATATCTCCAATCCATGGGATTTGTTAAGAGTTGTGGTAAGCATACGAGAATAAAGCAGAGAGATGCGTTTAGAAGGCGTATTTTTTTGGATTTAATTTTCTGAAATCTCTGTCCCTTGTTCAAGACAGGAAGAGCTAACAGGAAGACTATCAGAAATGGACGTGTAATATGGCCATGAACTAAGAAAAAGGTTATAAAGATGCCGATTAAAATATGACTGAGCAGTAAATTTTGTAGTGATTTCATAAGTTTCCTCCTAATCGTCGTCGTGATCTTTTTTGGCTTTTCGAATGCGAAGCCAGACGACAAGTTGCATCATTAATCCGAAAAAGAAGGCTGCGAAAAGAATTGATGAAAAATGACCTAGATTGAAAAGAGAGTTGAAATAGTTCTTGCCATCATCCGTTAAGACATTGAGAAGTGGCATGCCAAAGAACATAAAGACTCCATATATAAGTCCAGCTTTAAGACCAGGGTAGCGCAATTGTTTTTGTTCTTTCTGGCTCAGCATATCAGGGTCGATAGCAGTAATACCTGTTTTTTTAGTTTGAATGCTGACATAGATAGCACAAACCATAGAAACCAGAAAAATGATGATTGGATAGCCAATGGCGACTATTTGAGGATATTTATAAGCAAGGACAAAGGGAATGAGATTACCAAATATCATCAGGTAAAAGAGGACCATAAAGACTTTATTTCCAATGCGATCCGCCTCGCGTCGTTTGTGTTCATCAAGTGGTCCAGAAATGCCATATGTGCGTTTAATCAGTTTTTCAGTAAAAGTTTCTTGTTTCATTTTCTTTTTCCTTTTTGTTAAAAATCATCTTCCCAAAAGAGACTATTAAGGTCCGTTTGGAGGGTACGAGCGAGATTGAGACAGAGTTCCAGGGTCGGATTGTACTTGTCGTTTTCAATCATGTTGATAGTTTGCCTCGAGACACCGATATCCTTAGCAAGTTCGAGTTGGGACATGCCCAGTTTCTTGCGAAATTCTTTTACACGATTCATGCTTCCTCCTTTTTATTTATGTCACATATATTTGACTATAGTATATTATTTTGGAAATAAAATGTCAACTATTTTTGACATATTTTTAAAAGAATCTTGGTGATAATATTTCCATTATAAAATCTTCTAGCGATTTTATGCTATAATGAAGAAAAGTACAGAATTATAAGAGTGAATTGGATAGACTGAAAACTATCCACTAAAGAAAGAGTAGAAAATGAAGCATAAGATTGCAATTTTATCAGATATTCATGGTAATACAACGGCCTTAGCTGGAGTGCTTGAGGACGCTAAAAATTTGGGAGCGACTGAATATTGGCTTCTGGGAGATATTTTTCTTCCTGGGCCGGGAGCGAATGACTTGGTAGCTCTTCTGAAAGACCTACCCATTACAGCATCCGTTCGAGGGAACTGGGATGATTGTGTATTAGAGGCGATAGATGGGCAATATGGTTTAGCGGATCCCGAAGAAATTCAGCTTCTCAGAATGACGCAGTTTTTGATGGAGCACCTAAACCCAGAGCATATTGATTGGTTGAGAAATCTACCTATGGTAGCCAAGAAAGAAGTTGAAGGCTTGCGTTTTTCTCTTTCTCATAATTTACCTGAGAAAAATTATGGTGGTGATTTGCTGGTTGAAAATGGTACAGAAAAATTTGACCAACTTTTAGATGAAGCTACAGATGTAGCCGTCTATGGTCATGTCCATAAACAACTTCTGCGTTATGGTAGTCAAGGTCAACAAATCATCAACCCAGGTTCGATTGGTATGCCTTATTTTAACTGGAAAGAGCTGAAAAATCACCGAGCCCAGTATGCCTTACTCGAAGTTGAAAATGGTGAGTTAGTCAATATTCAATTTCGTAAGGTTGCCTATGACTATGAAGCAGAGCTAGAATCAGCCAAGACCAAGGGCCTTCCTTTCATCGAAATGTATGAAGAACTACGACGTGAGGACAACTATCAAGGACATAATAGAGATTTGTTAGCTAGTTTAATTGAAAAACATGGATATGTAGAGGATGTCAAGAATTATTTTGATTTTTTGTAAAAGGTGCTTTAACGAACAGATACTAAATAAACGATTGGACTAGCCAATCGTTTTTAATATATCTTATTGTAATTCAGATGCATCTGGTAGGTAAGAACCACCGAGATAGGTCTTGCTGAGTTTCTCAAGGGTTCCGTCTTTGTAGAGTTCTTTGAGAACCTTGTCAAATTGTTCTTTAAATTCTTTTTCATCGCTTGCGAAGATAATGTAGTTATTTGGATTGTCATTGCTCTCCAAGTCAACTACGTTCAAGTCTAAGCCACGGTCTTGGATAATTTTTTGAACAGAAATTTTATCAAAGATTAGGAAATCAAACTCACCATTTGATAGGTCAGTAAGACGTTTAGCCACATCTTCACCAGAGTATTGGATGGTTGCAGGGTTGTCGGAATGGCTTTGATTCCAGTCCGTAACAACCTTGGCAGTAGAAGTTCCAGTGTCATCCTGGGTTGTTTTACCAGCGATATCTTGAAGAGAAGTAAGAGCCTTGTCTTTTCTGCTCACAAGCACCAAAGGATTTTTAGCAATTGGGAGTGAGTAGAGGTATTTGTCGGCTCTCTCTTTGGTATAGCTCAAGTTATTGGCAGCAGATTGGTAACGACCAGCATCAACTCCAGGGAAGATGCTCTCCCAAGCAGTTTTTTGAAATTCAATCTTGTATTGGTCCAATTTTTCATCAATCGCTTTTAAAACTTCAACATCATATCCAGTTAGTTTACCATCTTGTTCAAAGTCAAAAGGTGGAATATCTCCGGCAGTGGCTACGACAATGGTTTTAGGGCTAGCAGTGGAGGTTGAAGTGCTTTCCTGTTTGGCTTGTCCACAGGCAACCAATAAGGGACTGATGGCTAAGAATAAGAATAATTTTTTCATAAGAGTCTCCTTTACTTAATGGTATCTAGCTTACCAGACAATCAATCAAATATCCAATATATATTTTTTATAGAGGCGATAGAAAAATATTATAATTTCCAGTTTGAATTTGTCATCTAAAAGTCAACTCAAATCAGAAAAAGATAATTTAGTTCACGAATGAAAAATCTCTGCAAGCTCTTTCAGAATGTGGTAAAATGGAAGCAGTAGAAATAGAAAAGGAACTTGCTTATGAAATTTCTTGAGTTAAATAAAAAACGTCATGCGACTAAGCATTTTATTGATAAACCTGTTGATCCCAAGGATGTTCGAACAGCTATTGAAATCGCGACCTTGGCACCGAGCGCTCACAACAGTCAGCCTTGGAAGTTTGTCGTGGTTCGGGAGAAAAATGCTGAACTAGCAAAATTGGCTTACGGTTCAAACTTTGAGCAAGTCGCAACTGCCCCTGTAACCATTGCCTTGTTTACAGATACTGACCTAGCTAAACGTGCTCGCAAGATTGCCCGTGTTGGTGGAGCAAAGAACTTCTCAGAAGAACAGCTTCAGTACTTTATGAAAAATCTTCCAGCAGAGTTTGCGCGTTATAATGAACAACAAGTTAGTGACTATTTAGCCCTTAATGCAGGATTGGTTGCGATGAACTTGGTCCTTGCATTGACTGACCAGGGAATCGGTTCAAACATTATCCTTGGTTTTGATAAATCAAAAGCCAATGAAGTCTTGGAAATCGAAGAACGCTTCCGTCCAGAGCTCTTGATCACAGTAGGATACACAGACGAGAAGTTGGAACCAAGCTACCGCTTACCAGTAGATGAAATTATCGAAAAAAGATAGGAAGAAAACATGACAACAATTGATTTTACAGCAGAAGTAGAAAAACGCAAAGAAGCTCTCTTGGCTGACTTGTTTAGCCTTTTGGAAATTAATTCAGAACGCGATGACAGCAAGGCAGATGCTCAGCATCCATTTGGACCTGGTCCAGTAAAAGCTTTGGAGAAATTCCTTGAAATCGCAGACCGTGATGGTTATCCAACAAAAAATGTCGACAACTATGCAGGACATTTTGAGTTTGGTCAAGGGGAAGAAGTTCTTGGAATCTTTGCCCATATGGACGTAGTACCAGCAGGTAGCGGTTGGGACACTGATCCATACACTCCAACTATCAAAGATGGCCGTCTCTATGCTCGTGGAGCGTCAGATGACAAGGGACCAACTACAGCATGTTACTATGGTTTGAAAATCATCAAGGAACTTGGCCTTCCAACTTCTAAAAAAGTTCGCTTTATTGTCGGAACGGATGAAGAATCAGGTTGGGCAGACATGGACTACTACTTTGAACATGTAGGACTTGCGAAGCCAGACTTTGGTTTCTCTCCAGATGCTGAATTCCCAATCATTAATGGTGAAAAAGGGAATATCACAGAATACCTCCATTTTGCCGGTGAAAATACAGGTGCAGCTCGTCTTCGCAGCTTCACAGGTGGTTTGCGTGAAAATATGGTCCCTGAGTCAGCAACAGCAGTCGTTTCAGGAGACTTGGCTGATTTGCAAGCGAAACTAGATGCCTTTGTTGCAGAGCACAAGCTTAGAGGAGAAATTCAAGAAGAGAACGGCAAGTACAAGGTTACAATTATCGGTAAATCTGCTCACGGTGCTATGCCTGCTTCAGGTGTCAATGGTGCGACTTACCTTGCTCTCTTCCTTAGCCAGTTTGCCTTTGAAGGGCCTGCAAAAGACTACCTTGACATTGCTGGTAAGATTCTCTTGAATGACCACGAAGGGAAGAACTTGAAAGTTGCTCATGTGGATGAAAAGATGGGTGCCCTTTCTATGAATGCTGGTGTCTTCCGCTTTGACGAAGCAAGTGATGACAATACCATTGCCCTCAACTTCCGTTATCCAAAAGGAACAAACCCAGAGCAAATCAAGTCAGTTCTTGAAAACTTGCCTGTTGCTTCAGTGAGCTTGTCAGAACACGGACATACACCTCACTATGTACCAATGGAAGATCCACTTGTCCAAACCTTGTTGAGCGTGTATGAAAAACAAACAGGTCTTCAAGGGCATGAACAAGTCATCGGGGGCGGAACCTTTGGTCGTCTCTTGGAACGTGGTGTAGCCTATGGAGCTATGTTCCCAGACTCTATCGATACTATGCACCAAGCCAATGAATTTATCGCCTTGGACGATCTCTTCCGTGCAGCAGCCATCTATGCTGAAGCTATTTACGAATTGATCAAATAATGCTATAGAAGTCTGAGATTGTATGCTTGGACTTCTTTTTGGAGGGAAAACAGATGTCTCAAATCGAAAGAATTAAGAAAGCCATCATGGCGGATCCACAAAATGCCAGTTATACCGAGAAAGGTATTGAACCTCTATTTGCAGCCCCAAAGACAGCTCGTATCAACATCATTGGACAAGCACCTGGACTCAAAACCCAAGAAGCAGGACTTTACTGGAAGGATAAAAGTGGCGATCGCCTGCGAGATTGGTTGGGTGTGGATGAGGATACCTTTTACAATTCAGGTTATTTTGCAGTCATGCCCATGGATTTCTACTTTCCAGGACATGGGAAATCCGGTGACTTACCACCTAGACCTGGTTTTGCAGAAAAGTGGCACCCTAAAATTTTGAAAGAATTACCAGATATTCAGTTGACACTTTTGATTGGGCAGTATGCTCAGGCTTACTATCTGCATGAGAAAGTCAGTGGAAAGGTAACAGATCGTGTCCATCGATTTAAAGAGTATTTGCCAGATTATTTCCCTCTGGTACACCCATCACCTCGTAACCAAATCTGGATGAAGAAAAATCCGTGGTTTGAGGAAGAAGTCTTACCTGACTTGAAAGCTAGAATTCAAAAAATTCTTGGAGAATAAAAATGAAAGAAATTACTTTTAATGATTTTTACCAACTATACCAGAAAGAGTCGCTTTCTGTATTAGATGTGAGAGAAGTAGAGGAATTTGAGACTCTTCACTTGGAAGGCGCTCGTAATTTCCCTCTCAGCCAACTAGCTGATACTTATAAACAACTAGACAAGGATAACCTTTACTACGTGATTTGTAAATCAGGAATGCGTTCAGCACGCGCTTGTCAATTTTTAGCAGAACAAGGCTATGAGGTTATTAATGTTCTAGGTGGCATGGATGCCTTAGAATAAGAAAAATTTCCTTCGAGACCTTTACAAATGAGAAAGGAATCGAAGGATGTTTTTGTACTAAAATTCCGAAAATTGAAAACATTTTAGAATTATTTCGAGATAGCCTTTTCAAGCCTTTAAACATGTTATACTAAGAAAGTATTTTAATTTTATAAGGAGAGTTTATGGCTAAAAAAGGTGCTTTAACAGGATTGCTCCTGTTTGGAATATTTTTTGGAGCAGGTAACTTGATTTTCCCTCCAACTCTGGGTGCACAGTCTGGAGGTAACTTCCTCCCTGCCATTGCAGGATTTGTATTTTCGGGTGTCGGGATTGCCGTCTTAACCTTGATTATCGGGACCCTGAATCCAAAGGGTTATATCTATGAAATTTCTAAGAAAATTTCCCCATGGTTTGCGACAGTTTATCTAGCAGCCTTGTACTTGTCGATTGGTCCATTCTTTGCGATTCCGCGTACAGCAACAACATCGTTTGAAGTTGGGATAAGTCCACTTTTGGATCAAGCAGATAAAAGTCTAGGTTTGATAATTTTTACGGTTCTTTACTTTGTTGCAGCCTATCTCATTTCGCTGAATCCTTCAAAGATTTTGGATCGTATCGGTCGTGTCTTGACGCCAGTTTTTGCCCTCTTAATCGTTGTTCTCGTCATCCTTGGGGCCTTTAAATATGGTGGAAATGCACCACAAGTGGCTTCAGGAGCTTATCAGGCTTCAGCATTTGGAGCAGGATTCCTTGAAGGATATAACACTCTAGATGCTCTTGCTTCTGTTGCCTTCAGTGTAATCGCGGTTCAAACCATGAAACAACTTGGATTTTCAAGTAAAAAAGAATATATTTCAACTATTTGGGTAGTCGGAATTGTCGTTGCAATTGGATTTAGTGCCCTTTACATCGGCTTAGGTTTCCTTGGAAATCACTTCCCAGTAACAGAAGAAGCGATGAAGAGTGGGACTCCAGGAGTTTATATCTTGTCGCAAGCGACCCAAGAAATCTTTGGTTCTACTGCTCAGATTTTCCTTGCAGCTATGGTAACCGTTACTTGTTTTACAACGACTGTAGGGTTGATTGTATCGACTGCTGAGTTCTTTAATGGACGCTTCCCACAAATCAGCTATAAAGTTTATGCGACCGTCTTTACCTTGATTGGTTTTGCCATCGCAAATCTTGGTTTGAGTGCCATTATCAAGTACTCTGTTCCTGTTCTTGTTGTCTTATATCCTATCACGATGGCCATTGTCATGATTGTGATTGTGAACAAGTTTTTCGCTCTTTCTAAACCAGGCATGCAACTAACTGTTGCTATTGTTACAGCTATTGCCATTGCAAGTGTTTTAGGATCTACATTTAAGATTGAGGTCCTTGCAAACATCGTGAACGTTTTGCCATTTGCTAAGGCTTCATTGCCGTGGTTAGTGCCAGCGATTGTTGGAATCTTACTATCTCTTGTTCTTCCAAATAAGCAAAAGAGTGAACCTTTTGAGATGGAATAAAAAAACCTTGGCTTATGCCAAGGTTTTTTCAATTCCTCTTAGTTCGTTTGTTCTTTATAACCATGTTCTGTTAACATTTTCTTAGAGGCTTTAAAACTTACATTTTTTCCAACGCCTGAGTATTCTTCTGGTAAAGCTTTTCTAAGTTCGTCTATACTTGCAACTGAAAGGTCGATTTCAAGGTCTTGAACGACTTTACCGTCTTTAATCTCGACTGATAAAGTAACACCTTTGAGTCCTTTGTATCCTTTGTAGGTTTCTTCAATTAGGTTTTTTAAATCATCTGCATTATTGTTTAGGGCTTCAGGATCAGCAACGTTATGAGCGGTTTGTTTCACAACGTTATCACCGTCAACTGTATAGGTCAATGTTGACTGGATGCCTGGCTGAGAGTCATTTACAAAAGTAACAGTTTTTAGTTCGGATTTCTTTTCAGTTGTTTCAGCTTCAGTATTTTTTACCTCAGTTGTCTCTGCTTTTGAAGAGTTCGAAGTTGTTGATGCTTGTTTTGAACATCCCAACAAGAATGCCAACGGTAAGGCTAAGAGAAGTGTCGTTTTAAAATATTTGTTCATATTATTTCCTTTCATCATAAGAACTTTTTTTCATTATACCATAAAATACTTTTGCAATCAAAGTATAATCGTTTTTCCTTTTTGCACATACTAAAATGGGAAAAGTGATATAATGGTAGCAAGAGGTGAAGAAATGAATCAAACTGTAGAATATATTAAAGAACTAACTGCTATCGCATCCCCAACTGGTTTCACACGTGAAATTACGAATTATTTAGTTGAGACTCTTGAAAGACTAGGTTATCAACCAATTCGCACTGCTAAAGGTGGTGTTAATGTCACTGTTAAAGGTAAAAATGATGACAAACAACGTTATGTAACTGCCCATGTGGATACCTTGGGGGCTATTGTTCGTGCTGTTAAACCAGACGGTCGTCTCAAAATGGACCGTATCGGTGGCTATCCTTGGAATATGATTGAAGGAGAAAACTGTACGGTTCATGTAGCAAGTACAGGGAAAACTGTTTCAGGTACCATCTTGATCCACCAGACTTCTTGCCATGTCTACAAGGACGCTGGAACTGCTGAACGTACGCAAGACAATATGGAAGTTCGTTTGGATGAAAAAGTGACCAATGAAAAAGAAACACGCGCACTTGGTATTGAGGTTGGTGACTTTATCAGCTTTGATCCACGAACTGTCGTAACTGAGACAGGATTTATCAAATCGCGTCATTTGGATGATAAGGTCAGTGCAGCTATCCTTCTCAATCTCCTTAAGGTCTACAAAGAAGAAGGAGTTGAACTTCCTGTCACTACACATTTTGCTTTTTCAGTCTTTGAGGAAGTGGGGCATGGTGCTAACTCAAGTATTCCTAGTCAAGTTGTCGAATATCTAGCAGTAGATATGGGAGCAATGGGAGATGACCAGCAGACGGATGAATACACAGTGTCTATCTGTGTCAAAGATGCTTCAGGCCCTTACCACTATGAATTCCGTCAACATTTGGTTGCCTTAGCAAAAGACCAAGACATTCCATTTAAATTAGATATCTATCCATTTTACGGTTCGGATGCTTCTGCAGCTATGTCAGCTGGAGCAGAAGTCAAACACGCTCTTCTCGGAGCTGGGATTGAATCTAGCCATTCATACGAACGCACCCATATCGATTCTGTCGTAGCAACTGAACGCATGGTAGACGCTTATCTAAAGAGTGACTTGGTGGACTGATATGTGTTTGATTTGTCAACGAATTGATCTAATAAAATCTGGTGATAATCCCTACTTTGTAAAAGAACTGGAAACAGGCTATGTTGTCATCGGAGACCACCAGTATTTTGAAGGCTACACTTTATTCTTAGCCAAAGAACATGTCACAGAATTACATCATCTAGATCCAAGTGTCAGACTTCAATTTTTAGAGGAAATGAGTCTGGTGCAGGAAGCTGTTTCTAAAGCTTTTTCTGCTGAAAAGATGAATGTAGAGTTGTTAGGAAATGGAGATGCACATGCCCACTGGCATATTTTTCCGAGACGAGAGGGTGATATGAAGGGACACGGTCTTAATGGTCGTGGTCCAGTTTGGTGGGTTCCATGGGATGAAATGGTTGCTGAAGAATATCAGGTTAAGGGAAGCAAATTAGAAGGTTTGATTGCTACCTTATCTGATACTTTAGACCAAATGATAGAGATGAAAGGATAAAGAATGAAAAAAAGATACCTTGTATTATCAGGATTTCTAGCCTTGACATTGGCAGCTTGTTCACAAGAAAAATCGGCGACTTCTGACTCAAAAGCTTCTTCAGAGCAATCAACTGTACAAGAAGGAACTGTCGGCAGTCAATCTCAGGACGCTAGTCAAAAGAAAGCAGAAGTGGTTGACAAAGGAGATCACTACAGCATTCAAGGGAAGTACGATGAGATTGTAGTCGCGAATAAGCATTATCCTATGTCCAAAGACTATAATCCTGGAGAAAATCCTACAGCTAAAGCTCAGCTGATGAAACTCATTAAAGGAATGCAGGAAGCAGGTTTTCCAATTAGCGACCACTATAGTGGTTTTAGAAGTTATGAAACTCAAACTCAACTTTACCAAGATTATGTAAATAAAGATGGCAAGGCTGAAGCTGATCGCTATTCAGCAAGACCAGGTTATAGTGAACACCAAACTGGACTGGCTTTTGACCTTATTGGAACAAATGGAGATCTAGTCACTGAAGAAAAGGCAGCCCAATGGCTCTTAGATCATGCTGCTGACTATGGCTTTGTCGTTCGTTACCTCAAAGGTAAGGAAAAAGAAACAGGCTATATGGCTGAAGAATGGCACCTTCGTTATGTCGGAAAAGAAGCCAAAGAAATTGCTGCAAGTGGCCTCAGTTTAGAAGAGTATTATGGCTTTGAAGGTGGGGACTATGTTGATTAGTCGTAAAACATCTTGCAAGAATGTTTGAAATTTGATAAAATGAATATTAATTAAATAGGAATCTGCAAGACTAGTATCTCAGGAGAAGTATATCAGGGAGGAGAGCCGTGACTGAAAGCTCTCTATATGAAAGCTGGGTGAATTCACTTGCCTATGGATTCAGAAATAAAGGTCTGACTTGTCAGATAAAAACGGATGGTACCGCGTGTCAACGCTCCGAGTGGAGTTTTTGGCATGTGGTTTTCTTTTTATCTACGAGAGACTGATGGAGGAATTATGTCAACTATTGAAGAACAATTAAAAGCGCTTCGTGAAGAGACGCTAGCAAGCTTGAAGCAGATTACTGCTGAAAATGAAAAAGAAATGCAAGAATTGCGCGTCTCTGTCCTTGGTAAAAAAGGTTCTCTTACTGAAATTCTTAAAGGGATGAAAGATGTTTCAGCTGAAATGCGCCCTGTTATCGGAAAACACGTTAATGAAGCACGTGATGTTTTGACAGCTGCCTTTGAAGAAACAGCTAAGCTCTTGGAAGAAAAGAAAGTGGAAGCACAACTTGCCAGCGAGAGCATCGATGTGACGCTTCCAGGTCGCCCAGTTGCGACTGGTCACCGTCACGTTCTCACACAAACCAGTGAAGAAATCGAAGATATTTTCATCGGAATGGGTTACCAAGTCGTGGATGGATTTGAAGTTGAGCAAGACTACTATAACTTTGAACGTATGAACCTTCCAAAAGATCACCCAGCCCGTGATATGCAAGATACTTTCTATATCACTGAAGAAATCTTGCTTCGTACGCACACGTCTCCAGTTCAGGCGCGTGCTATGGATGCCCATGATTTTTCTAAAGGTCCTTTGAAGATGATCTCTCCAGGACGTGTATTCCGTCGTGATACGGACGATGCAACCCACAGTCACCAATTTCACCAAATCGAAGGTTTGGTTGTAGGGAAAAATATCTCTATGGCTGACCTTCAAGGAACGCTTCAGTTGATTGTGCAAAAGATGTTCGGTGAAGAGCGTCAAATCCGTCTTCGTCCATCTTATTTCCCATTCACAGAGCCATCTGTTGAGGTGGATGTTTCTTGCTTCAAGTGTGGTGGAGAAGGCTGTAACGTATGTAAGAAAACTGGTTGGATCGAGATTATGGGTGCAGGTATGGTTCACCCACGTGTCCTTGAAATGAGTGGTATCGATGCGACTGTTTACTCTGGATTTGCCTTTGGTCTTGGACAAGAGCGTGTAGCCATGCTCCGTTACGGAATCAACGATATCCGTGGCTTCTACCAAGGCGATGTCCGCTTTTCAGAACAGTTTAAATAAGATTGAAACCTGAAACACAATCCTAAACAGTCGTTCTTGTTTTCACATGGTATAGAAATAGAAATGACTGACTCGAAGAAAAAGAAAGGAATTGAAAAGGTCTTGCTTGGTGGGACCTTACAATCAGAATTATGTTAGTATCATACAAATGGTTAAAAGAATTGGTGGACATTGATGTGCCATCACAAGAGTTGGCTGAAAAAATGTCAACCACAGGGATTGAAGTAGAAGGTGTGGAATCGCCAGCTGCCGGTCTCTCAAAAATTGTCGTCGGAGAAGTCTTGTCTTGCGAAGATGTGCCAGAAACACACTTGCATGTCTGTCAAGTCAATGTGGGTGAAGAAGAAGCCCGCCAAATCGTCTGTGGAGCACCAAATGTGCGTACAGGCATCAAGGTTATGGTAGCTCTTCCGGGTGCTCGCATCGCGGATAACTACAAAATCAAAAAAGGGAAAATCCGTGGCTTAGAGTCACTAGGGATGATCTGTTCACTTGGTGAGTTGGGAATTTCTGACTCCGTTGTACCAAAGGAATTTGCTGATGGCATCCAAATCTTGCCAGATGATGCTGTTCCAGGTGAGGAAGTATTCTCATATCTCGACTTGGATGATGAAATCATCGAACTTTCAATCACACCAAACCGTGCAGATGCCCTTTCTATGCGTGGGGTTGCGTACGAAGTAGCAGCCATCTATGACAAGGCAGTCACCTTTAAAGAATTTACTTTAACAGAAACTACTGAAGCTGCAGCAGATGCTCTTTCTGTCAGCATTGACACAGATAAGGCACCATACTATGCAGCTCGTATCTTGGACAATGTGACCATCGCACCAAGTCCACAATGGTTGCAAAACCTCCTCATGAATGAGGGTATTCGTCCAATCAATAACGTGGTAGACGTGACCAACTATATCTTGCTCTACTTTGGTCAACCCATGCATGCCTTCGACTTGGATACCTTTGAAGGATCTGATATCCGTGTGCGTGAAGCGCGTGCTGGTGAAAAATTGGTGACCTTGGATGGGGAAGAACGTGACTTGGAAGCAACTGACTTAGTCATCACTGTTGCTGACAAACCAGTAGCCCTTGCAGGTGTTATGGGTGGTCAGGCTACAGAAATCTCTGAAAAATCTACTCGTGTTGTTCTTGAAGCAGCTGTCTTCAATGGCAAATCAATCCGTAAGACTAGCGGTCGCCTCAACCTTCGTTCAGAGTCTTCTTCTCGCTTTGAAAAAGGTATCAATGTGGCAACCGTTAATGAAGCCCTTGATGCGGCAGCGAGCATGATTGCTGAATTGGCCGGTGCGACTGTTCGTAAAGGTATCGTTTCAGCAGGACAGTTGGATACTTCTGATGTAGAAGTTTCTTCAACCCTTGCAGACGTTAACCGTGTCCTTGGTACGGAGCTTTCATACGCTGATGTAGAAGATGTCTTCCGTCGTCTTGGATTTGGTCTTTCTGGAAATGCTGAAAGCTTTACTGTCAGCGTGCCACGTCGCCGTTGGGATATCACTATCGAGGCGGATCTCTTTGAAGAAATCGCTCGTATCTATGGTTATGACCGCTTGCCAACTAGTCTTCCAAAAGATGATGGGACAGCCGGTGAATTGACTGCGACTCAAAAATTACGTCGTAAAGTTCGCACCATTGCTGAAGGTGCTGGATTGACTGAAATCATCACCTACGCTCTGACAACTCCTGAAAAAGCGGTTGAGTTCACTGTTCAACCAAGTCATTTGACAGAACTTATGTGGCCAATGACCGTGGACCGTTCAGTCCTCCGTCAAAATATGGTTTCAGGTATTTTGGATACAGTTGCCTACAACGTAGCTCGTAAGAACAAAGACTTGGCTCTCTACGAGATCGGAAAAGTCTTCGAGCAAACGGGTAATCCAAAGGAGGACTTGCCAAACGAAATCAACAGCTTTGCTTTTGCATTGACTGGTTTAGTTGCTGAAAAAGACTTCCAAACACCAGCAGTCCCTGTTGATTTCTTCTATGCCAAGGGAATTTTGGAAGCCCTCTTTGCTCGCTTGGGTCTTGAGGTGACTTATACAGCAACGCAAGAAATTAAGAGCCTCCACCCAGGACGTACAGCCTTGATTTCACTCGGTGACCAAGTTCTTGGTTTCCTCGGTCAAGTGCATCCAGTTACGGCCAAGGCTTATGATATTCCAGAGACTTATGTAGCTGAGCTTAACCTTTCAGCTATCGAAGCAGCCCTTCAACCAGCTGCTCCATTTGTGGAAATTACCAAGTTCCCAGCGGTGAGTCGTGATATCGCCCTTCTCCTCAAAGCTGAAGTCACTCACCAAGATGTAGTTGATGCCATCAAAGCTGCGGGTGTGAAACGCTTGACAGACATTAAACTCTTTGACGTCTTCTCAGGTGAAAAACTAGGTCTTGGTATGAAGTCTATGGCTTATAGCTTGACCTTCCAAAATCCAGAAGATAGCTTGACTGACGAAGAAGTCGCACGCTACATGGAAAAAATTCAAGCATCACTTGAAGAAAAAGTCCATGCGGAAGTACGCTAAAAACCTAAAAACCATCCCTAGGGATGGTTTTTTTATTTTTGTAAATGCCTAATATTGGAAAGAAGAATAAGGTTGAATCTGATTCGTTTTGAGATAAAAAATTCCTAGTAAATTCTACTAATAAAAATGTACATAAATCCTTGTAATGGCTAAAAAAAGGAGTATAATGAGGGTAAGATGAGTAGGAGGTGGCATATGTTAGAAGTCCGCAATCTTGAAAAAAGTTTTGGTCCTAAACAAGTTCTATTTGGTATAGATTTCCAAGCACGCCCAGGGCGTATTTTAGGTCTAGTTGGAAAAAATGGAGCAGGAAAGACCACTATTTTCCATAGTATTTTGAAATTTTTAGAGTATCAAGGTGAGATACAGTTTGATGGCCAGGCAATTCGTCAGGAAACCTATGCTCGGATTGGTTATCTACCAGAAGAACGTAGTCTCATGCCTAAGTTGACAGTTCTTGAACAAGTGCGTTATTTGGCAACCCTAAAAGGCATGGATGCAAAAGAAGTCAAAGAAAAACTTCCTCAATGGATGGAGAAGCTGGAAGTAAAGGGAAAATTGACAGACAAGATTAAGAGCCTCTCAAAAGGGAATCAACAAAAAATCCAGCTGATTATTACTTTAATGCATGAACCAGATTTGATTATCCTTGATGAACCCTTCAGTGGTTTGGATCCAGTCAATACCGAATTGCTTAAGCAGGTTATCCTGAAAGAAAAAGAACGTGGTGCAACCATTATTTTTTCAGATCATGTCATGACTAATGTCGAAGAGCTATGTGATGATATCCTTATGATTCGTGATGGGCGTGTCGTCTTGCATGGACCAGTCCAAGATGTTCGTAATCAATACGGCAAAACGCGACTCTTTGTTGCAAGTGAAAAGAGTCAGGAAGACTTGGAAAAACTCCCACATGTCATTCATGCTAGCTTAACCAAGCAGGGGATTTGGAAGCTCATCCTAGATGATGAGAATGCTGGACAAGAGCTCTTTGCTATCTTGACTCAAGGACACTATATTGCGACCTTTGACCAGCAAGCTCCGACAATTGATGAAATCTTTAAACTAGAATCAGGGGTGGAAGTATGAGAAATATGTTGGTTGTAATCAAAGAAACTTATCTACGTCATGTCAAATCCTGGAGTTTCTTCTTTATGGTAATCTCGCCTTTTCTCTTTATAGGCTTGTCTGGCGGAATTGGCTATCTCCAAGGTTCCTCTCTGGCTCAGAATAATAAGGTGGCAGTAGTTAGTTCGGTGCCTGCTGTCACAGAGAGTCTTAAATCGACCAATGGCATTAATTTTGACTATAAGGATGAAGCAAGCGCCCAAGAAGCTGTCAAGGATGAAAAAATCAAGGGCTATCTAACGATTGACCAAGAAGGTAGTGTCCTCAAGGCAGTCTATCACGGTGAAACCTCACTTGAAAGTGGTATAAAGTTAGCTGTGACAACTAAGTTGAATGAGCTCCAATACCAACTCAATCGTTCGGAGGCGCATTTATCCCAGGAACAGGAACAACACTTGGCACAAACGATTCAATTCACAGAGCAGATTGATGAAGCTAAGGAAAGTAAAAAGATGGTACAAACCTTTGCGGCGGCTGGACTGGGCTTCTTCCTTTATATGATCTTGATTACTTATGCCAGTGTCACTGCTCAAGAGGTAGCCAGTGAAAAAGGGACAAAAATTATGGAAGTGGTCTTCTCAAGTATTCGTGCTAGTCACTACTTTTACGCACGTATGATTGCCTTGCTTCTTGTCATTTTGACTCATATTGGTATTTATGTTGTAGGCGGACTTGGAGCAATTTTATTCTTTAAAGATATGCCTATCTTGGCCAATTCAGGTATTCTAAGCCACTTGGGAGAAGCTTTTTCGGTCAATACCTTGTTGTTTGTCTTGGTCAGTCTCTTTATGTATGTGGTCTTGGCAGCCTTTCTGGGTTCTATGGTTTCCCGCCCTGAAGATGCAGGAAAGGCCTTATCTCCGTTGATGATTTTGATAATAGCTGGTTTTGTTGGCGTTACTGCCCTAGGCGCTGCAGGAGACAATTTGATTTTGAAAATTGGATCTTATATCCCATTCATCTCAACCTTCTTTATGCCTTTCAGAGCTATTAATGGTTATGCAACTAGTTTAGAAGCATGGATTTCGCTTGCAATAACAGTTGTATTCGCCGTAACGGCAACAGCCTTTATAGGACGGATGTATGCCAGCCTAGTCCTCCAAACAGATGATCTAGGTGTCTGGAAAACCTTTAAACGAGCTTTAAGCTATAAATAAAGTAGCGGACCTGTGAGTGTATCTCCCAGGTCTTATATACTCTTCGAAAATCAAATTCAAACCACGTCAGCGTCGCCTTGCCGTACTCAAGTACAGCCTGTGGCTAGCTTCCTAGTTTGCTCTTTGATTTTCATTGAGTATTAATTAGCTGAAATATTTCACATGAATTTCTTCTAAACCTTTGACTAATAAAGAAAATTATCGTACAATAAAGAGTACATGATAAAATGAGACCAGAGTTTGTATGCTTTGGCGTTAGTAGTAAAAAATGAGGAGAAACACTTTGGAATTAGAAGTATTTGCTGGGCAAGAAAAAAGTGAACTATCTATGATTGAGGTGGCTCGTGCCATCTTGGAACAACGTGGTCGCGATCACGAGATGCATTTTAGCGATTTAGTTAATGAAATCCAAAACTATCTTGGTACCTCTAATAGCGATATTCGCGAAGCCCTACCTTTGTTCTATACAGAGTTGAACTTTGATGGTAGCTTTATCTCTCTTGGAGATAACAAATGGGGCCTTCGTTCATGGTATGGAGTAGATGAAATTGACGAAGAAATCATTGCACTTGAAGAAAGTGACGATGAAGAAGTAGCACCTAAGGCTAAGAAAAAACGTGTTAATGCCTTTATGGACGGAGATACGGATGCCATTGATTATGGTGCAGATGATCCTGAAGACGAAGATGCCTACGAAGAAGATCCAGCTCTTTCTTACGATGATGAAAATCCAGACGATGAGAAGAACGAAGTAGAAGCCTACGACGCTGAAATCAACGAAATTGCACCAGACGATCTTGGGGAAGATGTCGATCTTGTTGAAGAAGACGACGAAGATTCTGAGGAAGAGGAAGAATAATATAAAACAACAAGGAAATTTCCTTGTTGTTTTTCTTTTCTGCAGGAGAACTCTAAATCTAGCAAAGAGTGATATTTGACAAATGAGTCAAATTGGGGTAAGATATTGTTCGGGCACCTCTTTTGGAGGTCGGAGCTCCCTAGTTGTTAGGGAGCTATTTTTGTTTTTCCAGGTAAATGATCATCCTGGATTGTAGTTATCGGTGAAGGTCTTGTTTCCTATCTCCCCTTCTAGTGAACAGGATCTTGAACATTTTAGAAAGAGGAATCTATGTCTACGAAATATATTTTTGTAACTGGTGGTGTTGTATCGTCTATTGGGAAAGGAATTGTTGCAGCGAGCCTAGGACGATTATTGAAAAACCGTGGTTTGAAAGTAACCATTCAAAAATTTGACCCTTATATCAATATCGACCCAGGAACCATGAGTCCTTACCAGCACGGAGAAGTCTTTGTAACAGATGATGGGGCCGAAACAGATTTGGATTTGGGTCACTATGAACGTTTTATCGACATCAACCTCAATAAATACTCAAACGTGACAACTGGTAAAATCTACAGCGAAGTTCTTCGTAAAGAACGCCGTGGAGAGTATTTGGGTGCCACTGTCCAAGTCATTCCTCATATTACTGATGCCTTGAAAGAAAAAATCAAGCGTGCTGCTCTAACGACTGACTCTGATGTCATTATTACAGAAGTTGGTGGAACAGTCGGGGATATTGAATCCCTTCCATTCTTAGAGGCGCTTCGTCAGATGAAGGCAGATGTCGGTGCAGATAATGTTATGTATATCCACACAACCTTGCTTCCTTACCTCAAGGCAGCTGGTGAAATGAAGACAAAACCAACTCAACACTCTGTCAAAGAATTACGTGGTTTGGGAATCCAGCCTAATATGTTGGTCATCCGTACTGAAAAGCCAGCTGGACAAGGAATTAAAAATAAACTAGCCCAGTTCTGTGATGTGGCACCAGAAGCAGTTATCGAGTCATTGGACGTGGATCATCTTTACCAAATCCCACTTAATCTGCAAGCACAAGGCATGGATCAAATTGTCTGCGACCATTTGAAAATTGATGCACCTGCAGCAGATATGACAGAGTGGTCAGCTATGGTTGACAAGGTTATGAATCTCAAAAAACAAGTCAAGATTGCTCTTGTTGGTAAATATGTCGAGTTGCAAGATGCCTATATCTCTGTTGTCGAGGCTTTGAAGCACTCTGGTTATGCTAATGATGCAGAAGTGAAAATCAATTGGATCAATGCGAACGATGTGACAGCTGACAATGTAGCGGAACTCCTCTCTGACGCTGATGGTATTATCGTACCAGGTGGTTTCGGTCAACGTGGGACAGAAGGTAAGATTGAAGCCATTCGCTATGCTCGTGAAAATGATGTACCGATGCTGGGAGTCTGCTTGGGAATGCAGTTAACCTGTATCGAGTTTGCCCGTCATGTTTTAGGACTTGAAGGAGCTAATTCCGCAGAGCTTGATTCTGATACCAAATATCCTATCATTGACATTATGAGAGATCAGATTGATGTTGAGGATATGGGTGGAACCCTTCGTTTAGGGCTTTATCCGTCTAAGCTAAAACGTGGCTCTAAGGCGGCTGCAGCTTATCATAATAAAGAAGTGGTGCAACGTCGTCACCGTCACCGTTATGAGTTTAATAATGCCTTTCGTGAGCAGTTTGAAGGTGCAGGCTTTGTCTTTTCAGGAGTGTCACCAGACAATCGCTTGGTCGAAATTGTTGAAATCCCAGAAAACAAATTCTTTGTGGCTTGTCAGTACCATCCAGAGCTTTCAAGTCGTCCAAATCGTCCAGAAGAACTCTACACTGCTTTTGTAACAGCAGCTGTTGAAAATAGTAAATAGAAATAAAAGAACCTTTGGGAGTCATCTCAGAGGTTTTTAATTTGTTTTCAGTATTATGAAAATCTGGAAAATCAGCTCTGAATTTGGTAAGATAAGATTATGGATTTTGAAAAAATTGAACAAGCATATACCTATTTACTAGAAAATGTCCAAATCATCCAAAACGATTTGGCAACAAGTTTTTATGACGCCTTAATTGAACAAAATGGGATTTATCTAGATGGGCAAACCAATCTAGAGCAAGTCAAAAAAAATAACCTGGCCCTAAAACGATTGGCACTTCGAAAGGAGGAGTGGTTACGGACCTATCAATTTTTGTTAATGAAGGCAGCGCAAACAGAACCTCTTCAAGCCAATCACCAGTTCACTCCGGATGTGGTTGGTCACTTGATAATTTTTTTGATTGAGGAACTTTGGCCTGAAGAAGAGCTAAGTCTATTAGAGTTGGGCTCTGGTATGGGAATCCTGGGTGCTAGCTTGTTGACAACTATGAACAAAAAAGTAGACTACCTAGGGATTGAGATTGATGATCTCTTAATTGATTTGGCTGCGAGTATGGCGGAAGTTATGGATCTTCAAATGGGCTTTGTCCAAGGAGATGCGGTACGTCCACAAGTATTAAAAGAAAGTGATATCATTGTGAGCGACCTTCCTATTGGCTACTACCCAGATAATCAGATAGCTTCGCGTTACCAAGTTGCAGCTGAGGGGGAACATACCTATGCCCATCATTTGTTAATGGAACAATCGCTCAAGTATCTCAGAACAGGAGGCTATGCGATTTTTCTAGCTCCTAGCAATCTCTTGACGAGTCCTCAGAGCGACCTCTTGAAATCGTGGTTAATTGACCAGGCTCAATTAGTAGCTATCATAGCTTTACCAGAGGACCTTTTCGCTCAAGGAGCCCAGTCTAAAACCATTTTTGTCCTACAAAAGAAGACGGGAGAAGGCTTTGAACCATTTGTTTATCCACTTACCAGTCTCCATGACCCTGAAATTTTGATGGAATTTAAGGAAAATTTTCAAAATTGGTGTCAAGGGCATGAAATCTAGTGTAAATTTTGATATAATAGTTGAAAACGCTTAAAAAGGGGAATAAATTTATGACAAAAACCATTGCAATTAACGCTGGAAGCTCTAGCTTGAAATGGCAACTGTACCAAATGCCAGAAGAAAAGGTACTTGCAAAAGGTTTGATTGAGCGAATCGGATTGAAGGACTCTGTGTCAACAGTTAAGTTTGATGGTCGTTCTGAAGAACAAGTTCTTGATATCGAAAACCACACCTTGGCTGTAAAAATCTTGCTTGATGACCTGATTCGTTTTGAAATTATTAAATCTTATGATGAAATTACTGGTGTTGGACACCGCGTTGTTGCAGGTGGAGAATACTTCAAAGAGTCTACAGTAGTTGAAGGCGATGTCTTAGAAAAAATTGAAGAACTAGGTCTTCTTGCACCATTGCACAACCCTGCAAACGCTGCGGGTATTCGTGCCTTCAAAGAATTGTTGCCAGATATTACAAGTGTAGCAGTCTTTGATACATCATTCCACACTACAATGCCAGAAAAAGCATACCGTTATCCATTACCAACGAAGTACTATACAGAAAATAAGGTTCGTAAATATGGAGCACACGGTACAAGCCACCAGTACGTAGCCCAAGAAGCAGCAAAAGTTTTGGGACGTCCACTCGAAGAATTGAAATTGATCACTTGCCATATCGGTAACGGTGCTTCTATCACAGCTGTCAAGGGAGGTCAATCAATTGATACTTCTATGGGATTCACTCCACTTGCTGGAGTTATGATGGGAACAAGAACTGGTGATATTGACCCAGCTATCATTCCTTACTTGATGGAGCATACAGAAGACTTCAAGACTCCAGAGGATATTAGCCGTATTCTAAACCGTGAATCTGGTCTTCAAGCCGTTTCAGGTTTATCGAGTGACATGCGTGATGTTCAAAATGGTGTGAAGGAAGGCAATCACGATGCTATCCTTGCCTTTGAAATGTATGTTGACCGTATTCAAAAATATATTGGACAATACGTAGCAGTTCTAAACGGAGCAGACGCCATCATCTTTACTGCAGGTGTTGGAGAAAACGCAACGCTCGTCCGTGAGAAAGTCATCAATGGAATCTCTTGGTTCGGATGTGATGTGGACCCAGAGAAGAATGTCTTTGGAGTAACTGGAGATATCTCTACAGATGCAGCAAAAATTCGTGTACTTGTTATCCCAACTGATGAAGAACTTGTCATTGCTCGTGACGTTGAACGTTTGAAAAAATAAACGATCAAAAAATCGACCTCTCTTTAGAGAAGGTCGATTTTTTAATATTTCAAAAACACTTCACCATTTACTAAGCGAAACTTCGCCACTATTGAGCCAGATTTTTTCACCAGTAGTTAATTCTATCTGTAGTTGGCCCTGATCAGAAATATCGCATGCTTTTCCTGAGATTGTCTGCTGATCTTTCTTAAAAGAAATTTCTTTTCCTAAAACAATAGAGCGTTTTTTATAGAGATAAAGCAGTTCGTCTACATCTGTTTCGTAGAAACATTTCCAGATTTCAGCAATCAGTTCGTTTCGAGTGATTGGACTGTGTTGAGAGAATAAACTTCCAGCTTTCCCTTGTAAATTTTTTGGGAATTTAGCGATAGAAAAGTTGATACCAACCCCAATAATAACATCTGTGACCAGTCCGGTTTCGACAGAAGTGATGGCCTCGGTTAGGATACCGGCTACTTTTTTCTGATTTAGGTAGAGATCGTTCACCCACTTGATATCTAAATCAATCAGACAAAGGTTTTTAACAGCCTTATAAATTGCAGCTGCAGTCAAGAGTGTATAGGCTGGTAAATCTAGATAAGAGAGATTTGGCTTGAGGTGGAGAGACATGTAAATCCCACCTTGTTCTGGAGAATAGTAGGGGCGTTGGAACCGACCACGTCCCATCGTTTGGCCTGTTGATAGGTAGAGTGTGTCTCCTTTGGCACCAGTTTCCATGGCCTCCTTGGCATCACTCTGGGTTGATTTGGTGATAGGTTTAAATTGAACTGAGATGGGGCTATTGGCTTCTATTTCTTGAGGTAAGATTAGGTCACCATGAAGAAGTTTGTAGCCACGGTTTTTGATGCTGTCAATTTCTAAACCTTCTTGTTGGAGGCGCTGAATAGCCTTCCAAACAGAGGTGCGAGAGAGGTTTAATGTCTCAGCAATTTTTTCTCCACTTAAATAATCTATTTCGTTAGCTAAGATTTTGTAGACTTCTTGATAGGATTTCATACTAGGCCCTTTCTGCAACAACTAGATTTATTGTACCATATTTTTAAAAAAGGATGCGTGCTTTGAGAGGTATCTTAGTCTACTATAAAAATTTTACCTAATTTTAGTTAGGATGCCATGGACAAAGTGGTTTTCAAATCATTTGAAAAATGGTAAAATGTTTTAATAGTTTATTTATCTGTGTTTTTTAGCGCAGAGAGAAAGGATCTGTTGTGAAATCAATAGGTATCATTGAAAAGTTGAAAGGCTTGTCCAAGCAAGAACTAGTCTTGTTAGGTGTTATTCTAAGTATTTTCCTGCCTTTTTATATTTTCGTCATCATTTTTATTGCCTACTTAATAGGTCTCATATTTACAGGAGAGATGAAGGGAATCTTAAAACGATTAACCCACCATTCTATCTTACTCTTATTTATTGGTTATAGTGGTGCTATCTCACTTTTAGCACAAAATGTGATGGGAATTGTTGCTACTTTAGGGATGTTCCTCTTTGCGATTTTCTTTTATTATTATCAAGCTCATTTAACACCTAAGTTTTTCAGATTAGTATTACAATCGGTTTTGTCGCTTAGTGTGCTAGCATCAGTTTTTGCAGCCTTGGAGCATTTTCAAATTGTAAAGAAATTTGATTATACTTTCTTATCACCTAAGATGCAGGTCTGGCATCAGAACCGTGCAGAAGTAGCTTTCTTTAATCCTAATTATTACGGAATAATCTGTTGCTTCTGTATCATGATTGGATTTTACTTAATTAGTACGACTAGATTGAGATGGTTGAGAATTTTCTCTCTCATTGCGATTTTTGCGAATTTGTTTGGCTTGAATTTCACTCAAAATAGAACAGCTTTTCCAGCCATTATCTTTGCTGCGATTATTTATCTTTTCACTACCATTAAGAACTGGCGTGCCTTATGGCTAAGTATCGGAGTCTTTGGTGTTGGTCTAGCCTTTCTCTTTTCGAGTGATTTGGGAGTTCGAATGGGAACGCTTGATTCGTCTATGGAAGAACGAGTGTCTATCTGGAATGCAGGTATGGCCTTATTCAAACAAAATCCGTTCTGGGGTGAAGGTCCACTAACTTACATGCATTCGTACCCCCGTATCTTTGCTCCTTATCATGAACATGCGCATAGTATCTATATCGATACGATATTGAGTTACGGTGTAGTAGGAACAGTATTATTAGGGATTGCTTCTTCAAATCCAATCCGTATGTTGATTGATATGAGTCAAGTACCAAGTAAACGACCTATCCTTGGACTTTATCTTTCATTTTTAACAGTAGTTGCTGTACATGGAATTTTTGACCTGGCCCTCTTCTGGATTCAATCAGCCTTTATCTTCCTTCTAGTGATGTGTAGTTTACCACTCAAACATAGTATGGTTTCAGAACTTGTTGATTAATAAAAAAGAGAGTGGGACAGAAATCGGTCATTCGTTAGAATTCGATTTCGTCGTCCCACCTCCGCACAGTTGAGTAGGGCTGTAAAAGCTGATGAAATCAGCGTAGTAGAGCCCACTCGACCACTGCGTCTTGCTCGACAATCCAAAGACAATTAAGAGGCTAGGACTTTTGTCCCAGCCTCTTTTTTTAATTCAATTATTGAATAGCCTGTACCAAGTCATCAGCTTGTTTTTCTATAGAAGCAGCGACGCTATCTTCAAGGACTAGTTTACCATCTGCCCAAGCAGAATCATTGACACGAGCTGCGGTAAAATCACCAACGACTTGTGTACGGATAAATGGTAGAAGGTCTTTGTAGATTGCAAAGAGTTGATCGTGTCCTGCATTTGCTACAGAAGATACAGTCACAATCTTATCTTGAAGAGCAGAAGTTCCACGAGTGTTAGACAAGTCAATGGCGCGTGAAAGCCAATCTAGCAAGTTTTTCACTGTTCCAGGAATTGAGAAGTTATAGACTGGAGAAAAAATCCAGATTGCATCAGCAGCTTGAACTGCTTCACGAGCTTCAGCGACAGCTGGAAGAGTTGGGACTTCAAGGTCTTGGCTAAATAGAGGAATGGCTGAGTAGTCAAGATAGCTAACCTCAGCTTTGCCTTCAAGAGCTTTTTCAGCTTCTAGTGCCATTTGATGGTTGAATGAACCTTCACGAAGTGAGCCAACGATAAATAATACTTTTTTAGACATAGGGAATCTCCTTTAAATGTTAATCTTTTTATCAGAATCAATCTGTTGTCACAATACATGTTACAACAAAGCAAAATCATTTGCAAGGGATATGCTCAGAAAATTTTAAATTAATAAAGTGTAAGATTAAATTTAAGAATTGAGAATGATGACAAATCTATAAAATAAAGGATGGGGGCTTAATATCACTATTCTAAGAATGTATCGAAGGTTAAGGATGACCTCCTTAATTCACTTGTAATTCACTAGGATAGATGGTAAAATAGACGAGTGAAAAAGAGACAGAAAAAAGAAAAAAATTCCCTATTATTTCAGTACATTATTGGTATCACTTTGTTAACTCTAGTCATCACTTCTTCCTTTCTTTATTTGGTATGGCTCAGCATGAAGCCTTATCAAACTGCAAAGGTTGAAGGAGAGAAACTAGCTAAGCAGTATGCAAATCTAGAAACGGTTAGCCAGATTGATATCTTCAATGGTTTAGAAAGCTATTATAGTGTTCTTGGCCAAGATAAGAACCAGAAACCAGTTGCTGTCTTAATAGAGAAAAGTAGCAACAATATTTACGTATATCAACTAGAAAACGGTACTTCTCAAGAAAAAGCAGAAGCAGTTGTCAGAGAAAAAGGAGCAACTGAAATCGACAAGATTACCTTCGGACGCTACGCTGAAAAGCCTGTCTGGGAAATCAAGTCCGGAGGAGACTATTATCTGGTAGATTTTGAATCTGGCGCCTTAGTCGAAAAGGAGAAACAATGAAACTATCCAAGCGTGTCTTAGAAATGGAAGAAAGTGTCACTCTGGCTAGTGATGCAAGAGCAAAGAAGTTAAAGGCTGAAGGAAAAGACGTCCTTTTCTTGACTTTAGGTCAGCCTGATTTTCATACACCTGAAAATATTCAGGATGCTGCTGTTGCAGCTATTCGAGATGGACGTGCTTCTTTCTATACGGTGGCTTCGGGTTTGCCTGAATTGAAAGCAGCGGTTAATACTTATTTTGAACGTTATTATGGTTATTCTGTGGCGGCAAACGAAGTCACTTTTGCTACAGGTGCCAAGTTCTCCCTTTATACTTTCTTTATGGCTGTGATTAATCCAGGTGATGAGGTAATCATTCCTACTCCTTACTGGGTTAGCTATGGGGATCAGGTTAAGATGGCAGAAGGTGTTCCAGTCTTTGTTCAAGCCAAGGAAGACAATCACTTTAAAGTAACTGTAGAGCAATTAGAAGCAGCTCGCACAGATAAGACCAAAGTCTTGGTTCTTAACTCACCCTCTAATCCTACCGGTATGATCTACTCTCGTGAGGAATTATTAGCCATTGGAAATTGGGCAGTTGAACATGATATTCTCATCCTGGCCGATGATATTTATGGTCGTTTGGTCTATAACGGGAATGAGTTCATCCCAATCTCTAGTCTATCAGAAGCGATTCGCAACCAAACCATTGTCATTAACGGGGTATCAAAAGCCTACGCAATGACAGGTTGGCGTGTAGGTTATGCAGTGGGTGATCCAGAAATCATTGCTGCTATGAGCAAATTGACTGGTCAAACAACTTCAAATTTGACAGCAGTGTCTCAATATGCAACGATTGAAGCGCTAACTGGACCTCAAGATTCTGTAGAAATCATGCGCCAAGCCTTTGAAGAGCGTTTGAATACTATCTATCCACTCTTGTGTGAAGTTCCTGGCTTTGAGGTTGTCAAACCACAAGGAGCTTTCTATCTCTTCCCAAATGTCAAAAAAGCCATGGAGATGAAAGGTTATACCGATGTAACAGCATTTACAACGGCCATCCTTGAAGAGGTGGGGCTAGCCTTGATAACAGGAGCTGGATTTGGAGCACCAGAAAATGTCCGCCTCAGCTATGCGACAGACTTGGAAACTCTTAAGGAAGCCATTCGTCGTTTGCACCAATTTATGGAAAAATAAGAAGCTTAACCTCTGTCTTAATAACGGAGGTTTTTGTAGCTAAAAACTTATGAATTTCTATCAAACTAGCTAGCTATCAGCCATTATTTGTGGTACAATAATGAGTAATAATGTCTTTGGACAAGTTAAACGAATAAAGGAAGATAAATGATGACAAAACGTGTAACAATTATCGAAGTAAAAGACTACGTTGGCCAAGAAGTGACTATCGGTGCTTGGGTTGCTAACAAGTCAGGAAAAGGGAAAATTGCTTTCTTGCAATTGCGTGATGGAACAGCCTTTTTCCAAGGTGTAGCTTTTAAACCAAACTTTATCGAAAAATTTGGAGAAGAAGTAGGTCTTGAAAAATTTGACACCATCAAACGCCTAAGCCAAGAAACTTCTGTTTTTGTGACAGGGATTGTTAAAGAAGACGAGCGTTCTAAATTTGGGTACGAGTTGGATATTACAGACATCGAAGTTATCGGTGAATCTCAAGATTACCCAATCACTCCAAAAGAACATGGAACAGATTTCTTGATGGATAACCGTCACTTGTGGTTGCGTTCTCGCAAACAAGTAGCAGTGATGCAAATCCGCAATGCTATCATCTATGCAACTTATGAGTTCTTTGATAAGAACGGCTTCATGAAGTTTGATAGCCCAATTCTTTCAGGAAATGCTGCAGAAGACTCTACAGAGCTTTTTGAAACAGACTACTTTGGAACACCAGCTTACTTGAGTCAGTCAGGACAGCTTTATCTTGAAGCAGGTGCCATGGCCCTTGGTCGTGTCTTCGACTTTGGCCCAGTATTCCGTGCAGAGAAATCAAAAACTCGCCGTCACTTGACTGAGTTCTGGATGATGGATGCGGAGTACTCATACTTGACACATGACGAGTCACTTGATTTGCAGGAAGCTTATGTTAAAGCTTTGCTCCAAGGCGTTCTAGATCGTGCTCCTCAAGCTTTGGAAACCTTGGAACGTGATACAGAACTCTTGAAACGCTACATTACAGAGCCATTCAAACGCATCACTTACGATCAAGCGATTGATCTTTTGCAAGAGCATGAAAATGATGAAGATGCGGACTACGAACATCTCGAGCATGGAGATGATTTCGGTTCCCCACACGAAACTTGGATTTCAAACCACTTTGGCGTACCTACTTTCGTCATGAACTACCCAGCAGCTATCAAGGCCTTCTACATGAAACCAGTACCTGGTAACCCAGATCGCGTGCTTTGTGCAGACTTGCTCGCACCAGAAGGTTACGGAGAAATCATCGGTGGTTCTATGCGTGAGGAAGACTACGACGCCCTTGTCGCTAAGATGGAATCACTTGGAATGGATCGTACAGAATACGAATTCTACCTTGATCTTCGTAAATATGGTACCGTACCACACGGTGGATTTGGTATCGGTATCGAGCGTATGGTAACCTTTGCAGCTGGCACTAAACACATCCGTGAAGCTATTCCATTCCCACGTATGTTGCACCGTATCAAACCTTAATAACTATGAGGCTGGGACAGAAGTCCTAGCCTCTCAATTGTTTTTGGATTGTCGAGCAAGACGCAGTGGTTGAGTGGGCTCTACTACGCTGATTTCATCAGCTTTTACAGCCATACTCAACTGTGCGGAGGTGGGACGACGAAATTGAATTCTAACGAATTACCGATTTCTGTCCCACTCTCACTTTAAATGAAAGAGGTGGAGAAAATGTAGGCAACTTTCAGTAAGTCTTTTAGAAACAGTCATACTACATATTGAAAGAGAGAAAACAATGTTTAAAAGAACTTACAAACGCAATATTCCACTCCTAGCAGGACTGGAATTTACATCTTATTTTGGAATTACCAGTTTTTGGATTTTATTTTTCATTCAGAATGGTCTTTCCTTGCTTCAAATCGGTCTATTAGAGAGTATCTTTCATGGGACAAGTCTCTTGTGTGAAATCCCATCTGGTATGTTGGCCGATCGATTTAGCTACAAGACCAATCTCTATTTGGCTCGCTTGGCTAGTATTGTATCCTCTATCTTGATTTTGTTTGGTCAGGGGAATTTTTGGATCTATGCTCTTGCCATGATGGTCAATGCTTGGTCCTACAATTTTGACTCGGGGACCAGTACGGCATTCTTATATGATTCAGCTGTTGAAGCAGGTCAGAAGGACCGTTATCTTCAGATTTCTAGCTTTTTGTCTGGTGTGGCAGAAGTCACTCGAACTCTAGGTACAGTTGTGGCAGGCTTCTTTATTCACGGAGCATTGGCCTGGACCTATCTGATTGCTATAGGATTTTCACTTCTTTCTATAATCTTGATTTATTTCATGAAAGAACCAATGGCTAAGAGAGAGAAAAATGAAGTCTTAACCTTTAAAAGGATTGTCCTGCAAGTCAGAAAAGAATGGCAGGAAAAACCAGTACTCTTTTACTGGATGCTGACTTATCAGCTAGTAGGGACACTCATGTGTATGTTTTACTTTTATTATCAGCAGAAAGTAAGTGACTTAGCAGGATGGCAGGTTTCACTGGTTATGCTGAGTGGTAGTGTGTTAAATCTTATAGCAGTTTATGTAGCTAGTCAAATCGGGAAAAAATGGAATAGCAATCAAGTTTTTCCGATGCTTGTTGCACTGACGGGCTTGGCCTTGTTGTTGGTGTTTTCTGGGACACCCTTTGCCTTTCTTCTCGTATATCTTTTAACTGATACACTTTATGCAGTTTATCAGCCAATCTACTTCAATGATTTACAAGGTTATTTACCTTCCAGTGTACGAGCGACCATGCTTAGTATTAATTCTATGTTCTTTAGTTTATCTATGATTGTCATTTTCCCATTGACAGGTTGGATGATTGATCGTTGGGGTCTTGTAGCTGTCTTTTTAGTTCTAGGCCTTATCCTGCTTTTAACCTCCCCTATCTTAATAATCAGTCTGACAAGGATGGGTAAGCTATTAGATAAGGACTTAAAAACTGAATAAAGCACGAAACCCTATTTGCTCAAAGTATCATCCTGTGGTACAATAGCAAGAGGAAAAGGAGAAGAGTATGATCGATGTAGAAGAAATTCTAAGCAAGATGAATCCCAATCAAAAGATCAACTATGACCGTGTCATGCAAAAGATGGTCCAAGTTTGGGAAAAAAATGAAGAAAGACCAACTATTCTCATGCACGTTTGTTGTGCTCCCTGCAGTACCTACACTTTAGAGTATTTGACCAAGTATGCGGATGTGACCATTTATTTTGCAAATTCAAATATCCATCCCAAGGCTGAGTATCACAAGCGTGCCTATGTAACCAAAAAGTTTGTCAGTGATTTTAATGAGCGAACAGGAAATAATGTTCAATACCTAGAAGCACCCTATGAACCCAACGAATACCGTAAACTGGTTCGAGGTTTGGAAGAAGAACCTGAAGGTGGGGACCGTTGCAAGGTTTGCTTTGACTATCGTTTGGACAAGACAGCTCAAGTAGCTATGGACTTGGGCTTTGACTACTTTGGCTCAGCACTAACGATCAGTCCCCATAAAAATTCACAAACCATCAATAGTATCGGGATAGATGTGCAGAAAATTTACACCACTCATTATCTTCCAAGTGACTTTAAGAAAAATCAAGGTTACAAACGTTCTGTAGAGATGTGTGAAGAATATGATATCTATCGTCAATGTTACTGTGGCTGTGTCTATGCCGCTCAAGCACAGAATATTGACTTGGTACAGGTCAAGAAGGAAGCAACAGCCTTTATGGTAGATAAGGATATCGAAAAAGACTATTCGCATATCAAGTTCACTGTTACAAAGTTAGATATTTAAAGGGAAACCTGCCTAATGTGGCAGGTTTTTTGCTTATAAAAAAACGAGGTCAGGATTTTGTTCCTGACCTCTGACAACTTTACCGATTCTTTAGTTCTACGTAGCGTTTGTACCAAATGTTGACATAGGCTTCTGAGAAGGGACCTCGTTCATTGTTGATCCAATCAACAAGAATCTTAACATGCTCTTTCAAAATATAATCTAAATCATCAGGATAATTCATCTTACGCTTGTGACGTTCATACTCTTCGACGTCCAAGAGGCGTTTCTCGCCATCTGTAAAAACTTTAACATCTAAATCATAATCGATGTATTTTAAAGCTTCTTCATCTAGATAATAAGGGCTAGCCATGTTGCAGTAGTAGGAAATCCCATTATCACGAATCATAGCGATGATATTAAACCAATATTTTTTGTGAAAGTAAACAATAGCCGGTTCTCGAGTCACCCAACGACGACCGTCACTTTCGGTAACAAGTGTGTGGTCGTTGACGCCGATAATAGCGTTCTCTGTTGTTTTTAGTACCATGGTGTCTCTCCAAGTACGGTGGAGACTCCCATCATGCTTATAACTTTGAATTGTAATAAAGTCGCCTTCTTTTGGAAGTTTCATAACTAACCAACTTTCTACAATTTATAAGTTTATCGTTTACTATTGTATCACATTTTTATTTAAAGTTCTTAGTTTTTTCATGAAAAAGTTAAAGATATTCTCTGAGAGCGCTGGCTATATCCGAAAAATCATAGCCTTTTCTTGCTAAAACTTGTGTCAAACGTTGTTTCAGTTCGTATCCTTCATACTTTCGTGAATATTTCCGATATTGCTTGTCCAACTCTTTAAAAATTAGTTCCTGAACGGTTTCCTCTTCTATCTGGATATCCAGTTGGTCAAAGGCTGTTTTAGCTTCCGAGTAGGAAAACCCTTTGTTGGTAAGATTTTGGATTATCTTATCTTGTAGAGCGCGAGCAGGTAATTTTCCCTGGTATTTTTTCAATAGTTTTTCAGCCGTACGCTCAGCGACTTCTGTCAGATCAAATTCTTGTAAGACTTCTTGGATAATGGATTTGGCAACACCCTTTTGAGAGATTTTCTGTATCAACATATAGCTTCCCTTGTCACCAGATAGCTGATTGGAGTTGATAATAGCATAGGCATACTGACGGTCATTGATCCAGTTATCATCCTTTAGTGACTGGATGACTTGGGGGATGATTTTTTCATCAATTTCATGTTTGATTAGATAATCTCGGACTTCCTTTTCGGTACGCGCCTTGAAAGATAAGTGGTAGAGGGCTAGGTTTTTTCCGTAGGAAAATTGTGCGAAGGTCTGAATCTCTGTAAACTCTTCGGGACTAATTTCCTTATCCTTGGTCAACAGAAAGCGAACAATGGTATCCTCTGTAATGTAGCAGGTTTGGTCGCTATCAAGTTCTAGCAGATAAAGTCGTTTTTTCTTTTCTAGTTTTGTGATTTTCATGTTTCTATTATAGCGCATTTTGTGATAAGATAGGGATATGAATTTAAAAGTCAAACAAAAAATTCCATTAAAAATCAAGCGCATGGGGATTAACGGGGAAGGTATCGGATTTTATCAGAAAACCCTCGTTTTTGTCCCAGGTGCTCTCAAGGGTGAAGATATCTATTGTCAGGTGACTTCTGTTAAGCGTAACTACGTTGAGGCTAAACTGCTTGAGGTCAATAAAAAATCTAAGTTTCGAGTGGTTCCAGACTGTACTATTTATAATGAGTGTGGAGGCTGTCAAATTATGCACCTACACTATGACAAGCAGTTGGAATTCAAGACAGATCTTCTCCATCAAGCACTGAAGAAATTTGCCCCTGCAGGTTATGAAAACTTTGAGATTAGACCAACTATTGGCATGCAGAAACCAAAATATTATCGGGCTAAACTACAATTTCAGACACGAAATTTTAAAGGTCAAGTCAAGGCAGGTTTGTATGCTCAGAATTCCCATTATTTGGTCGAGTTAAAGGACTGTCTTGTTCAAGACAAGGAGACGCAAGCAATTGCTAATCGCATCGCTGAACTCTTGACTTACCATCAAATTCCGATTACGGATGAACGGAAAATCCTTGGGGTTCGGACCATCATGGTTCGTCGAGCACGGAAAACTGGGCAAGTCCAGATTATCATTGTGACCAATCGTCAATTGAATCTGACTCAATTTGTGAAAGACCTAGTCAAGGATTATCCTGAAGTAGTGACTGTCGCAGTCAATACCAATACTGCTAAAACTAGTGAGATTTATGGGAATAAGACAGAGATTATTTGGGGGCAGGATAGTATACGCGAGGGTGTATTAGACTATGAGTTTTCTCTTTCACCTCGAGCTTTCTATCAGCTCAATCCTGAACAGACGGAGATTCTATATAGTGAAGCCGTTAAGGCCTTGGCCGTGACTGAGGACGACCATCTGATCGATGCCTATTGTGGTGTTGGGACCATTGGTTTCGCTTTTGCTAAAAAAGTTAAAAGTTTGAGAGGGATGGATATTATTCCAGAAGCCATTGAGGATGCCAAAGAAAATGCTAAGCGCATGGGTTATACCAATACTCATTATGAAGCAGGGACTGCAGAAGAAGTTATCCCTCGTTGGTACAAGGAAGGCTATCGCGCCGATGCTTTGATAGTAGACCCGCCGCGTACTGGTTTAGATGATAAGCTCTTGGATACCATCGTCAAATACGCTCCTGAAAAGATGGTTTATGTATCCTGTAATGTGTCTACCTTGGCGCGTGATTTAGTCCGTTTGCTAGAGGTTTATGACCTGCATTATATCCAGTCCGTTGACATGTTTCCCCACACGGCTAGAACAGAAGCAGTGGTCAAATTAACGAGGCGTAAGTCAGCTTCCAAATAGAAAGAATAACTGGAAAGTTTTTGAAAAGAAGACTTTTAGTTACAGAGTAAGATTTGCAAGCTCCCTCTATTTATGATAAAATAAGTAGAAAATAAAATGAAAAAAGAGGTATGTGAAATGTCACGTAAACCATTTATCGCTGGTAACTGGAAAATGAACAAAAACCCAGAAGAAGCAAAAGCATTCGTTGAAGCTGTAGCATCAAAACTTCCTTCATCAGACCTTGTTGAAGCAGGTATCGCAGCTCCTGCAGTTGACTTGACAACTGTTCTTGCTGCTGCTAAAGGTTCAAACCTTAAAGTTGCTGCTCAAAACTGCTACTTTGAAAATGCAGGTGCTTTCACAGGTGAAACTAGCCCACAAGTTTTGAAAGAAATCGGTACTGACTACGTTGTTATCGGTCACTCAGAACGTCGTGACTACTTCCACGAAACAGACGAAGACATCAACAAAAAAGCAAAAGCAATCTTTGCGAACGGTATGCTTCCAATCATCTGTTGTGGTGAAAGCCTTGAAACTTACGAAGCTGGTAAAGCAGCAGAATTCGTAGGTGCTCAAGTTTCAGCTGCTCTTGCTGGATTGACTGCAGAACAAGTCGCTTCAACAGTTATCGCATACGAACCAATCTGGGCTATCGGTACTGGTAAATCAGCTTCACAAGACGACGCACAAAAAATGTGTAAAGTTGTTCGTGACGTTGTAGCTGCTGACTTCGGTCAAGAAGTAGCTGACAAAGTACGTGTTCAATACGGTGGTTCAGTAAAACCTGAAAATGTTGCTGAATACATGGCTTGTCCAGACGTTGATGGAGCTCTTGTTGGTGGTGCATCACTTGACCCAGAAAGCTTCTTGGCATTGCTTGACTTTGTAAAATAAGCCTCAAATATCTGAGACAGACAGTTTCCTCACTCGAGATTATGACTGCCTGTCTTCTTTTTGGTAAAATGGCGTGCGAAAGCACGCTCTTTTCTACGTTTCAATAGAAAAAGAAAGGAGAATTATGCTTTATATTTGGTCATATCTCAAGCGTTATCCCAAATGGCTAGTTTTAGACTTCCTAGGAGCTATTTTCTTTGTTATTGTCAATCTGGGTCTACCGACTGTTCTGGCCCGCATGATTGACCAGGGAATCAACCAAGGAGACAAGGATAAGCTCTATTTTTGGGCTATCATCATGTTGGTTATTATTGTCCTGGGAACATGTGGGCGGATTGTTCTAGCCTACGCTGCTAGTAAACTGACCACCAATATGGTTAAGGACATGCGAAATGATGTTTATGCTAAATTACAAGAGTATTCTCATCACGAATATGAACAAATCGGTGTATCTTCACTAGTTACTCGTATTACTAGTGATGCCTTTGTACTCATGCAGTTTGCAGAACAAACGCTTAAGTTGGGTGTTATCACACCCATGATGATGCTGTCAAGTATTCTCATGATTTTCTTGACGAGTCCTTCACTGGCCTGGATTGTAGCTTTTTCCGTACCTTTTCTAGCTGTTGTTGTCATTTATGTGGCGGTAAAAACGCGCCCCTTATCTGAAAAACAACAAAAAACACTGGACAAGATTAATCAGTATGTCCGTGAAAATTTGATGGGTTTGAGAGTGATTCGTGCCTTTGCTCGTGAAGACTTCCAAGAAAAACGTTTTGAAGAGAAAAATGCAATCTATGCGGATAATTCGAATCGCTTGTTTAAATTAACTGGTTTGACGGAACCGCTTTTTGTGCAAATTATTATTGCCATGATTGTGGCTATCGTTTGGTTTGCCCTTGATCCACTGAAGCATGGAAATTTGCAGATTGGGGATTTGGTTGCCTTTATCGAGTATAGTTTCCACGCTCTCTTATCCTTCCTCTTCTTGTCAAACCTCTTTACCATGTATCCACGTACGGCTGTATCTAGTGAGCGTTTGAAGGCAATCATGGACATGCCCATTTCCATTGATCCAAATGAGGATGGAATTCAAGAAACAGAAACTCATGGATATCTAGAATTTGATAATGTGACCTTTGCCTATCCTGGGGAAACAGAAAGCCCTGTTTTGCATAATATTTCCTTCACTGCTAAACCGGGAGAAACCATTGCATTTATCGGTTCAACTGGGTCAGGTAAGTCTACTCTAGTTCAATTGATTCCTCGTTTCTACGATGTTACGCTAGGGAAAATCAAGGTCGATGGTGTTGATGTCCGGGATTACCGTCTCAAATCACTCCGTCAGAAGATTGGATTTATTCCACAAAAGGCCTTGCTTTTTACTGGGACTATCGCAGACAATCTCCGTTACGGGAAAGAGGATGCCAGTCATGAGGACTTGCACCAAGCAGCAGATGTGGCCCAAGCCAAAGACTTTATCGAAAGTCGAGAAGAAGGTTTTGCGACGCATCTGGCAGAAGGCGGAAGCAACCTATCAGGTGGTCAGAAACAACGTTTGTCGATTGCACGAGCAGTCATCAAGGGTCCAGATATCTATATCTTTGATGATTCTTTCTCAGCCTTGGACTACCGTACAGATGCTATTTTGCGCCGTCGTCTCAAGGAAGTGACACAAGATGCTACGGTATTGATTGTTGCTCAACGTGTTGGAACTATCATGGATGCTGACCAGATTATCGTCCTTGATAAGGGTGAAATTGTTGGTCGTGGGCGTCATGAAGAATTGATGGAAACCAATGACATTTATCGAGAAATTGCTGAGTCGCAGTTGAAAAATGCGTCTCTAACAGAAGAATAGGAGGTAAAGGATGAAACAACAATCTAGTCTAGCTCGTCTATGGAGCTATTTAAAAGCCTACCGTTTTTCTGTTTTCTTTGCAGTTTTCTTGAAAATAGTCAGCGTCATTATGAGTGTTATCGAGCCATTCGTATTGGGGCTTGCTATCACTGAGTTAACCAGCAACCTCCTTGCCATGGCAAATGGTGTTGCAGGAGCGGGTATCAATACCAGCTATATCGCAGTAATTCTAGTGATTTATCTCCTGCGTGGTCTTCTCTATGAGTTGGGGTCATATTATTCAAACTACTTTATGACCAATGCGGTGCAGTCCATGATACAGGATTTGCGAAATGAAATGAGTGAAAAAATCAATCGTATTCCTGTGTCCTACTTTGATAAGCATCAGTTTGGAGATTTGTTAGGTCGTTTTACAAGTGACGTTGAAACTGTTTCGAACGCTCTACAACAATCTTTCTTACAGATTGTCAATGCAGTCTTTACCATTCTTTTTGTTATGGGAATGGTGCTCTATCTAAATATTCAGTTGGCCATCATTGTTATCTTGTCAATTCCGATAACTTATTTTGGGGCTAAAACAATTCTGAATCGTTCGCAACCATACTTTAAACAGCAGGCAGCCATTCTAGGACGTATGAATGGATTTGTACAGGAAAACTTGACAGGTTTCAATGTTCTAAAACTTTTCGGACGCGAAGAAAACTCTCAAGAGAGATTTGAGAAGATTACGGATGAATTGCAACAGGTTGGATTCAAGGCGAGCTTTATTTCAGGATTGATGATGCCTGCCTTACATATTGTATCTGACTTAACTTATCTGATAGTCGCTGTCCTAGGAGGATTGCAGGTAATCGCAGGACGCTTAACCATTGGTAATATGCAAGCTTTCGTTCAGTATGTGTGGCAGGTTAGTCAACCAATCCAAAATATCACTCAATTAGCGGGACAAATGCAAAGTGCTAAATCTTCGCTTGACCGCGTCTTTGAAGTTTTGGATGAACAGGAAGAAGTCCAAACCGCTGAACTGAAAGAACTAGCACCATTGACAGGTCAAGTTAGTTTCAAAAATGTCGATTTCCAATATGTGGAAAACAAACCATTGATTCGCAATTTTAATTTAGATGTTGAACCTGGAGAGATGGTAGCTATCGTTGGACCTACTGGAGCAGGGAAAACAACCTTGATTAACCTTCTCATGCGTTTTTACGATGTGACAGCTGGTGCCATTTTAGTGGATGGCCAAGATATTCGTGACTTGTCTCGTCAGGACTATCGTCGACAGTTTGGTATGGTCCTACAGGATGCCTGGCTCTATGAAGGCAGTATCAAGGAAAATCTTCGCTTTGGAAATCTTGAGGCAACAGATGACGAAATCGTTGAAGCAGCTAAGGCTGCCAATGTAGACCACTTTATCCGCACTCTTCCTGGCGGTTATAACATGGAAATGAACCAAGAATCAAGTAATATTTCTCTTGGTCAGAAACAGCTTTTAACCATTGCGCGTGCCCTCTTGGCAGATCCAAAAATTCTAATCCTTGATGAAGCGACATCATCAGTTGACACCCGTTTAGAACTCTTGATTCAAAAAGCTATGAAGCGTTTGATGAAGGGAAGAACAAGCTTTGTCATTGCACATCGACTTTCTACGATACAAGAAGCTGATAAGATATTGGTACTTAAAGATGGGCAGATTATCGAACAAGGAAATCATGAAAGTCTTTTAAACGCAAAAGGTTTCTATTATGACCTTTATCAAAGCCAATTTTCGAATAAAAACGGAGAAAATAGCTAGGATAAATAGCCACTCATTTTCTTAAATTATCAGTCAATTACAACTTTTTTAATATGGGTTAATTTTCTTGCTTTTGTCTACTAGGTGTAGTATACTGAGGTAGTAATCAATAAATATGGTTACAAAAATAATATTATGAGGTGAGAAAAATGGTTGAATTGAAAAAAGATGCATTAAAAGATGTAACAACATTATCTAAGACAGCTCCTGAAGCGCTAGTAAAAACAAAGGAAGTCTTGAATCAAGCCGTGGCTGACTTGTACGTAGCGCATATCGCTCTTCATCAAGTTCACTGGTACATGCGTGGACGTGGTTTTATGGTATGGCATCCTAAGATGGATGAATACATGGATAGCCTTGATGGTTACCTTGATGAAATCAGCGAACGCTTGATCACTCTTGGTGGCAAACCTTACTCTACTTTGACAGAATTCCTTCAACACAGTGAAATCGAAGAAGGAGCTGGAGAGTTCCGTAACGTAGAAGAAAGTTTGGAACGTGTCCTTGAAATTTATCGTTACCTTATCACTCTTTTCCAAAAAGCATTGGATGTAACAGATGAAGAAGGTGATGATGTAACCAATGATATCTTCGTTGGTGCTAAAGCTGACCTTGAAAAAACAGTCTGGATGCTTGCAGCAGAATTAGGACAAGCACCTGGTTTGTAAGATACAGTATTTTTCTAAAAATCCGTAGAAGTTTTCTACGGATTTTTTCTATTTCGGAGGGCGTTCCAAAACAGTCTTTTTTGAAGATTTTTGATAAAATAGAACTATCAATGAAAAGGATGAAAGCATGACAAAAAAAATCGTAGCCATCTGGGCTCAAGATGAAAAGGGTGTAATCGGAAAAGAGGATCGCTTACCATGGCATTTACCTGCAGAGTTAAAGCATTTTAAAGAAACAACCTTGAATCATGCCATTTTGATGGGGCGTGTCACCTTTGATGGAATGGGACGACGTTTACTTCCAGGACGTGAAACCCTGATTTTGACGCGTAATCCTGAAGAAATAATCGATGGCGCTCTGGTTTTCCAAAATGTTGAGCAGGTTTTAGACTGGTACCATCATCAGGATAAAAATCTCTATATCCTTGGTGGCAAGCAAATTTTTCAGCTTTTTGAACCTTACTTAGATGAGATTATTGTGACACAAATTCATGCTCAAGTTGAAGGGGATACTTATTTCCCGGAAGATTTTGACTTGACTGTTTTTGAGACTCTTGCAAGCAAATCTTATAGCAAAGATGAGAAAAATGCCTATGATTTCACCATCGAATATAGAAAGAGAAAGGAAGTCTAATGGAGCGCAGTATTTTTGGATTTTTTACAGCTCTTTTGTGTGCTGTCTGTCTTATAGCTGGAACACACGCTTTTCGTAAAAAGCGCTTTGGACTTGCTACTCTACTTTGGCTTAATGCTTTTACAAACCTGGTGAATAGCATTCATGCTTTTTATATGACCTTATTTTAGATAGAAAAATCATTTAGAACGGAAGGGAATCATGCCTACAAATAGGAAAAATGATATGATGGTTTATTGCTCATTTTGTGGCAAAAGCCAAGAAGAAGTTAAAAAAATAATCGCTGGGAATAATGCCTTTATCTGTAATGAATGTGTAGAGTTGGCCCAGGAAATTATTCGCGAGGAGTTGGCTGAGGAAGTTTTGGCAGACTTGTCTGAGGTACCAAAACCAATCGAACTCTTAAACATCTTGAACCACTATGTGATTGGTCAAGATCGTGCCAAACGTGCTCTGGCAGTGGCTGTATATAACCACTACAAACGCATCAATTTCCATGACACTCGCGAAGATCATGAAGATGTTGACTTGCAAAAATCAAACATTCTAATGATTGGCCCAACTGGCTCAGGGAAGACTTTCCTTGCTCAAACTCTCGCTAAAAGTTTGAATGTACCATTTGCTATTGCGGATGCAACAGCTCTTACTGAAGCTGGTTATGTGGGTGAAGACGTTGAAAATATCCTCCTCAAACTCTTGCAGGCAGCTGACTTTAACATTGAACGAGCAGAGCGTGGAATTATCTACGTAGACGAAATCGATAAGATTGCTAAGAAGAGCGAAAATGTTTCCATTACACGTGATGTTTCTGGTGAAGGTGTGCAACAAGCCCTCCTCAAGATTATCGAAGGTACAGTAGCAAGTGTTCCTCCACAAGGTGGACGTAAACATCCACAACAAGAAATGATTCAAGTAGATACCAAGAATATCCTCTTCATCGTGGGTGGTGCCTTTGATGGAATCGAAGAAATTGTCAAACAGCGTCTTGGTGAAAAAGTTATCGGTTTCGGACAAAATAACAAGGCTATTGACGAAAACAGTTCTTACATGCAAGAAATCATTGCAGAAGATATTCAGAAATTCGGTATTATTCCTGAATTAATTGGACGTTTGCCTGTTTTTGCAGCCTTGGAGCAGTTGACAGTAGATGACTTAGTTCGCATCTTGAAGGAACCAAGAAATGCCTTGGTCAAACAATACCAGACCTTGCTTTCATATGACGATGTTGAGCTTGAATTTGACGATGAAGCCCTTCAAGAGATTGCTAACAAAGCCATCGAACGTAAAACGGGTGCGCGTGGTCTTCGCTCAATTATCGAAGAAACCATGCTAGACGTTATGTTTGAGGTTCCAAGTCAAGAAAATGTGAAAGCTGTTCGTATCACAAAAGAAGCAGTTGACGGAACAGCTAAACCAATCCTAGAGACAGCCTAGAGGTGACTATGGAAATCAATACACACAATGCTGAGATTTTGCTGAGTGCAGCCAACAAGTCCCACTATCCAGAGGATGAACTTCCTGAGATTGCTCTGGCAGGTCGCTCAAATGTGGGGAAATCAAGCTTTATCAACACCATGCTCAATCGTAAGAATCTGGCTCGTACTTCTGGAAAACCAGGAAAAACACAACTACTCAATTTCTTTAATATTGATGACAAGATGCGTTTTGTGGATGTGCCTGGTTATGGTTATGCCCGTGTTTCCAAAAAGGAACGTGAAAAATGGGGTCGTATGATTGAGGAGTACTTGACTACTCGAGAAAATCTTCGAGCGATTGTTAGTCTCGTTGACCTTCGTCATGACCCGACAGCAGATGATGTACAGATGTACGAATTTCTTAAATATTACGAAATTCCTGTCATCATTGTGGCGACTAAGGCAGACAAGATTCCGCGTGGTAAATGGAACAAGCACGAATCAGCTATTAAAAAGAAATTAAACTTTGATCCAAGTGATGACTTTATCCTCTTTTCATCTGTGACAAAAGCAGGAATGGACCAAGCTTGGGACGCTATTTTAGAGAAATTGTGAGGAATACAGATGGCAAAAACAATTCATACAGATAAAGCTCCAAAGGCAATCGGACCGTACGTTCAAGGTAAAATCGTTGGCAACCTTTTGTTTGCTAGCGGTCAAGTTCCTCTATCTCCTGAAACTGGAGAAATCGTAGGAGAAACGATTCAAGAACAGACAGAACAAGTCTTGAAAAATATTGGAGCTATTTTGGCAGAAGCGGGAACAGATTTTGACCATGTGGTGAAAACAACTTGCTTCTTAAGCGATATGAACGATTTTGTACCTTTCAATGAGGTATACCAAACAGCCTTTAATAAGGAATTTCCAGCTCGTTCAGCTGTGGAAGTAGCTCGTCTTCCTCGCGATGTAAAAGTCGAAATTGAAGTCATCGCAGAGATTGGATAAGCTAGTTGAAGTTTGGTTCTTCCAAACTTCTTTTGATATAAGGAGACTATGATGACAATGAAACAACTTCACCTGGTGATTGTAACAGGGATGAGTGGTGCAGGGAAAACTGTAGCCATTCAATCCTTTGAAGATTTAGGATATTTTACCATTGATAATATGCCACCTGCCCTCTTGCCAAAGTTTTTACAGTTGGTAGAAACCAAGGATGATGACCACAAGTTAGCCCTAGTGGTGGACATGCGTAGTCGTTCTTTCTTTTCAGAGATTCAAGCTGTCTTGGATGAATTGGAAAATCAAGATGATTTAGACTTTAAAATCCTCTTTTTGGATGCGGCTGATAAGGAATTAGTGGCACGTTATAAGGAAACAAGAAGAAGTCACCCTCTAGCAGCAGATGGTCGTATTTTGGACGGTATCAAGCTGGAACGTGAACTCTTGGCTCCATTAAAAAATATGAGTCAAAACGTGGTAGACACGACAGAGTTAACACCTCGTGAACTCCGTAAGACCATTGCAGAGCAGTTTTCGGACCAAGAACAAACGCAATCTTTCCGTATTGAGGTCATGTCCTTTGGATTTAAATATGGAATTCCAATTGATGCCGATTTAGTATTTGATGTTCGTTTCTTGCCAAACCCTTATTATCTTCCAGAACTTCGTAACCAGACAGGTGAAGACCAGGCAGTTTATGACTATGTCATGAATCATAAGGAATCTGAAGATTTTTATCGTCATTTGTTAGCCTTGATTGAACCAATTCTACCAGGTTATAAAAAAGAAGGTAAGTCTGTTTTAACCATTGCAGTGGGTTGTACAGGTGGTCAACACCGAAGCGTTGCTTTTGCCAAGCGATTAGCAAATGATTTATCTAAAAATTGGCCTGTAAATGAAAGTCATCGTGATAAAGATCGAAGAAAGGAAACGGTAAACCGTTCATGAGAAAACCAAAAATTACAGTGATTGGTGGAGGAACCGGAATCCCTGTTATTTTAAATAGTCTACGGGAAAAGGATGTAGACATCGCAGCCATTGTAACCGTTGCTGATGATGGCGGTTCTTCGGGTGAACTTCGTAAAAACATTCAACAGTTAACACCACCAGGTGATTTGCGTAATGTTCTTGTGGCCATGTCAGATATGCCAAAATTCTATGAGAAGGTCTTTCAATACCGTTTTTCTGAGGATGCAGGTGCTTTTGCCGGTCATCCATTAGGAAACATTATCATAGCAGGACTTTCTGAAATGCAGGGTTCAACCTACAATGCCATGCAATTACTGAGTAAATTTTTCCATACGACAGGCAAAATTTTCCCATCAAGTGACCATCCTTTGACACTCCATGCTGTCTTCAAAGATGGATCAGAAGTAGCTGGGGAAAGTCACATCGCAGATCATCCAGGAATGATTGACCATGTCTATGTCACCAATACCCTGGATGATGAAAAGCCACAGGCAAGTCGCCGAGTTGTCAATACGATTCTTGAGAGTGATATGATTGTCTTGGGACCAGGTTCCCTCTTTACTTCGATTTTACCGAATATCGTTATTGAAGAAATTGGTCAGGCACTTCTGGAAACCAAGGCTGAAATTGCTTATGTCTGCAACATTATGACCCAGCGAGGAGAGACTGAGCATTTCTCAGATAGTGATCACGTAGAAGTCTTGCATCGTCATTTGGGACGCCCATTTATCGATACCGTACTTGTTAATATCGAAAAGGTTCCGAGAGATTATATGGATACCAACCGTTTTGATGAATATTTGGTGCAGGTTGAGCATGATTTTGAAGGTTTGCGTAAGCAAGTCCCACGTGTTATTTCATCCAACTTTCTACGCTTGGAAAATGGGGGAGCCTTTCACGATGGTGATTTAATCGTAGATGAGCTCATGCGTATCATACAGGTGAGAAAATGAGTTTTACAGTAGCAGTAAAAGAAGAAATTTTAAGTCAGCATCACCTAAGTCGACATGAATTATCAGCTATTATCAAGATGTCGGGTAGTATTGGTTTATCGAGCTCTGGTTTGACCTTGTCCGTCATTACAGAAAATGCTAAGTTAGCCCGTCATCTCTATGAATCGTTCTTACACTTTTATGGGATCAAGTCTGAGATTCGTCACCACCAGAGAAGCAATCTTCGAAAAAATCGTGTTTATACTGTTTTTACAGATGAGCGTGTTCAAGAACTGTTAGCGGATTTACGCTTAGCAGATTCTTTCTTTGGCTTGGAAACAGGGATTGACCCAGATATTTTAGGAGATGAGGAAGCGGGTCGTGCCTATCTCTGTGGTGCATTCTTAGCCAATGGAAGTATCAGAGATCCCGAGTCAGGCAAATATCAGTTAGAGATTAGTTCCGTTTATGTAGACCACGCCCAAGGGATTGCTTCGCTCTTGCAGCAATTTTTGCTAGACGCCAAAGTTATCGAACGAAAAAAAGGCGCGGTGACCTATCTTCAGCGAGCTGAAGATATTATGGATTTCCTGATTTTAGTGGGAGCCATGGAGGCGAGAGATACTTTTGAAGGCGTCAAGATTCTCCGAGAAACTCGAAATGATCTCAATCGTGCTAATAATGCAGAGACGGCTAATATTGCTCGTACAGTTTCTGCGAGTATGAGAACCATCAACAATATCAGTAAAATCAAAGATAGAATTGGTTTGGATAATCTTCCGGCAGATTTGCAGGAAGTAGCGCATTTACGTATCCAACATCCAGATTATTCTATCCAGCAATTGGCAGACAGTTTGACAAACCCTCTCACCAAAAGTGGTGTCAATCATCGACTGAGGAAGATCAACAAAATTGCAGATGAAATCTAAAACCACGAATCCTAGGATTCGTGGTTTTTTCTTATAGACTTGTAGAGTGTTTTGGTTGTACTTTTTGTTCTGGGTCAATGTAGTTAATGGCATTGTTGACAGCAGTAGGAGCTTCACCAAGTCCTGTCGCAATCAGGTCAATTTTACCTTCGTAGTAGCAGCAGTCACCGATAGCGTAAATTCCAGCCTGGCTTGATTCTTGCTTGCTATTGACAATAATCTTGTGACGATTCAGTTCTAATCCCCAATTTTTAAGATTACCAACTGATGATTTGAAGCCATAATTAACAAAGAGATGATCCAGTTCAAGGCTTTCGGCCTCATCGGATTTGACTTTTGTGATTTCGAGCTTGTCAAGAGTTTTTCCATCTCCAAGAAGTTGACTCGGCACAAATGGTGTTTTGATAGTCACAGAAGACTCTTGTAAGGCTTGTACACTATGCTCGAGGGCACGGAAGTTGTCTCTACGGTGAACCAGTGTAGTTGGAGCAATCTTTTCAAAAGCTAGGGCCCAATCCACAGCAGAGTCTCCTCCACCCAGGATGGTTACTTTCTTACCAGCATATTGTTGAATGTTAGAAACGTGATAATGGATATTTTCATAACTATCAACACCATCTAATTCCAATGGACGTGGTTTAAAAGCTCCACCTCCCATAGCGATAATGACAGCTTTACTACTATGAGTGCTTTTAGTAGTTGTAATCTTAAAAACATCATTCTCTTTTTCAATTTCAAGAACAGTTTCGTTGAGGTGAACAGGCGTCTCAAACCCTTCAAGTTGTTCCAACAAGCGATTCGTTAATTCTTCACCAGTGAGATTCGGGAAACCTGGGACATCAAGAATTTGTTTTTCAGGATAAAGGATGGCAGGTTGGCCACCTAATTGAGGAAGAGAGTCAATGATTTGTACTTTAGCTTGACGTAAATTTGCATAAAAGGCTGCGAAAAGACCAACTGGGCCACCCCCTATGATGGTAATATCATATAATTCAGACATGGTTTCTCCTTATTTCATTTTTATCATTTTATTCTATCATATTTTCTACTAATTTAAAATGAGGTAGGGGGGAGAAAATTTCCATTAAAAATGGTATAATGAAGAGAAGCTTTTTTGGAGAGGGGACACAGGATGAATTTTCAGCAATTATCTAATCTTCAATACTGGTCTAGTTTGTTTTCCAGTCCTTGGAGTATTGCGATAAATGTGATTGATATTCTAATCGTTGCTTATATCTTATATCAATTTACAAAATCAATTGCAGGAACCAAGATTATGATTCTGGTTCGAGGAGTTTTAGTTTTTATCTTAGCTCAGATTGCGGCTAATTTTTTGGGCTTGACAACTATTTCCTGGTTGATTAACCAATTGATTACTTATGGAGTTATCGCAGCGGTTGTTATCTTTTCTCCAGAAATTCGGACAGGTTTGGAACGATTAGGTCGAGCTACGGACTTCTTTTCAAATACTCCTATGAGTTCGGAAGAACAGATGATTCAGGCTTTTGTAAAATCGGTTGAGTATATGAGCCCGCGAAAGATTGGAGCTTTGGTAGCTGTTCAACGTGTGAGAACTTTGCAGGAGTACATCGTTACAGGAATTCCTTTGGATGCTAAGATTTCTGCTGAGTTATTAATTAACATCTTTATCCCTAATACACCTCTCCATGACGGTGCAGTCATTATCAGTGGAGATCGGATTGCAGTAACTTCTGCCTATTTACCACTGACTGAAAACACAGGTATTTCTAAAGAGTTCGGAACTCGTCACCGTGCAGCCATTGGATTATCCGAAGTTTCAGATGCCCTAACTTTTGTTGTATCAGAAGAAACCGGTGGTATATCTATTACCTACAACGGTGTCTTCAAACATGATTTAAGTTTGGAAGAATTCGAGGAAGAACTATGTCGTATATTGATTCCTAAGGATGTACAAGAGCCAAGCTTTAAAGAACGCCTATTAGGAGGGTGGAAAAATGAAAAGAAATAGTCTTTATATCATCTCCTCACTCCTCTTTGCATGTGTCCTATTTATCTATGCAACATCAATCAATTATCAAAACAATACAAATGCTAGACAAACTCGAACTGAAACCTATACCAATACGGTAGTTAATGTCCCGATTGATATTCAGTATGATAGTGACCAATATTTCATTAGTGGTTTTAGCTCAGAAGTAACGGTATTTTTGACGGGTTCAAATCGAGTCACCTTGGCTAGTGAGATGCAAGAGAGCACTCGTAAATTTAAAGTGACTGCTGATTTGACACAAGCTACAGAAGGAACGATTGAAGTTCCCTTGAACATTGAAAATCTTCCAAGTGGTTTGACAGCTGTCGCAACACCACAAAAAATCACAGTCAAGATTGGTAAGAAAGTCACTAAAAATAACGTACCAGTGGTTCCTCAAATCGATTCTAGTCAAATTGATGAGCGTATTATCATCGAACGTGTGACTGTTTCTGATGAAAAAGTTTCAGTAACTAGCGATGCGGATACACTGTCTAAGATTGATAGAATTGTAGCCGTTTTACCAACGAGTGAACAGATTACAGGAAACTACTCTGGATCAGTTCCCTTGCAAGCTGTGGATAAAAATGGTTCTGTCTTACCAACAGTTATCACACCTTTTGAAACGACTATGAAAGTCTCAACTAAAACTGTCAGAACAACAAGTAATACTTCGTCTACTGAAAACTCTTCAACGACAGCAGCAGAGACGAAGCCAGAATCTTAAATTAAAAAAATACTAGAAAAGGAATGTTAAAATGGGTAAATATTTTGGAACGGATGGAGTCCGCGGAGAAGCAAACGTAGAATTAACGCCAGAATTGGCCTTTAAATTGGGACGTTTCGGAGGATATGTCCTCAGTCAACATGCGACAGAAGCGCCTAAGGTTTTCGTAGGACGTGATACACGTATTTCAGGTCAAATGTTAGAATCAGCTCTCATTGCTGGTCTCCTTTCAGTTGGAATTCACGTTTATAAGCTTGGTGTTCTTGCAACACCAGCAGTAGCATACTTGGTTAAAACGGAGGGAGCAAGTGCAGGTGTCATGATTTCAGCTAGCCACAATCCAGCCCTTGATAATGGAATTAAATTCTTTGGTGGTGATGGCTTTAAACTTGACGATGACAAGGAAGCCGAAATCGAAGCCTTGCTTGATGCGAGTGAAGATACTCTTCCACGTCCAAGCGCTGAAGGTCTAGGTACTGTGGTTGATTATCCAGAAGGTTTGCGCAAGTATGAAGCTTATCTTGTTTCGACTGGAACAGCTCTTGAAGGGATGAAGGTAGCCTTGGATACTGCAAACGGCGCTGCTTCAACAAGTGCTCGACAAATTTTTGCAGACTTGGGCGCTCAAATCACTGTTATCGGAGAAACTCCAGATGGACTCAACATCAACTTGAACGTTGGTTCCACTCATCCAGAAGCCTTGCAAGAACTTGTGAAAGAAAGTCAATCTGCCATTGGTTTGGCCTTTGATGGTGATAGCGACCGTTTGATTGCTGTGGATGAAAATGGTGAAATTGTCGATGGCGACAAGATCATGTATATCATTGGGAAATACCTTTCTGAGAAAGGTCAATTGGCTCAAAATACGATTGTGACAACAGTTATGTCCAACCTTGGTTTTCATAAAGCCTTGGACCGTGAAGGCATTAATAAAGCTGTCACTGCTGTTGGAGACCGCTATGTAGTTGAAGAAATGAGAAAATCTGGCTACAATCTAGGTGGAGAACAATCAGGTCATGTTATTTTGATGGACTATAACACAACTGGTGATGGTCAGTTGTCAGCAGTTCAATTGACTAAGATTATGCAAGAATCAGGTAAGAGCTTGTCTCAGTTGGCTTCAGAGGTAACGATTTATCCTCAAAAATTGGTCAATATCCGTGTGGAAAATGCCATGAAAGAAAAAGCTATGGAAGTGCCAGCTATCAAGGCTATTATCGATAAGATGGAAGAAGAGATGGCTGGTAACGGCCGTATTCTCGTTCGCCCAAGTGGAACTGAACCACTCTTGCGAGTCATGGCTGAAGCACCAACAACTGAAGAAGTAGATTACTATGTGGATACCATCGCTGAAGTTGTGAAAGCAGAAATCGGAATTTAGGAAAGTTAGCAGAAAATAAGAAAATATGTTACAATGTCAAAGTAAATTGTAACCATGGAGAATATGATGAATTTAAAACGTGAACAAGAATTTGTTAGTCAGTATCACTTTGATGCTCGTAATTTTGAATGGGAAAATGAGAACGGAATTCCTGAAACAAAGGTTGATGTGAATTTCCAACTACTTCAACATGACCAAGAAAATCAGGTGACTTCTCTCGTAGTTGTTTTGAGCTTTATGATTGTCTTTGATAAATTTGTTATAAGTGGTACTATTTCTCAAGTAAACCACGTAGAAGGTCGCATCGTAGATCAACCAAGTGACTTCAGTCAAGAAGAAGTTGAGACGCTTGCTCGTCCTTCTTTGGATATGCTAAACCGTTTGACTTACGAAGTGACGGAAATCGCATTAGATTTACCAGGAATTAATTTGGAGTTTTAAAAATGAAATTAGCGGTCATAACAGACTCATCTGCTTTTCTACAAGCGGAAACCTTGCGGAAAGAAGACTTATTTGTGCTAGACATTCCTGTGAATATCGATGGACAGGAGTATGTTGAAGGTGTAAATCTAACCGCTCAAGAATTTTATGAAAAAATGGCTCGTTCATCTGAACTGCCGAAAACAAGTCAGCCAAGTATTGCTAAGTTAGATGAAATTTTGTCATCCTTGAAAGAAAAAGGTTATACTCATGTTTTGGGCCTCTTCCTTTCTTCTGGGATTTCAGGATTTCACCAGAATATCCAGTATATGATGGATGAGTTCGAAGGATTAACAATTGCTTTTCCTGATACTCGTATTACAAGTGCTCCACTAGGTTTTATGGTGGAAAGTGTTTTTCAGTGGGTTGAGCAGGGAGAAGATTTCGAGTCTATCTTAGAAAAGGTAACTGAACAGATTGAACATACTTCTGCCTTTATCATGGTGGATGACCTTGATCATCTAGTCAAAGGTGGTCGTTTGTCAAATGGCGCAGCTATTTTAGGAAACCTTCTGAGTATTAAACCAATCTTATATTTCAGTGATCAAGGTGTTATCGAAGTTTATGAGAAGGTTCGTACAGAGAAGAAAGCAACAAAACGCCTGGTTGAAATTGTCAAAGAAGCAACAAGTAACGGGAACTACCGAATTGTAGTGATTCATGGGAACGCCCCTCAAAAAGCAGCAGATTTGCGTCAGCTTTTGATAGATGGTGGAGTAGCTACAGATATTTCAATTGCAACCTTCGGTAGCGTCATCGGGACTCACCTTGGTGAAGGAAGTATTGCTTTGGGTTATACACCAATCGTCTAGATTGTTCTTACAGGCTTTGTATCTTAGAAATTGAACACGGACTATCTGCCTCTTGAAAAAAGATGCCTGTCTTGCCTTTCATGGGAAGTCAGCGCCATCCCCTATTTTTCATGGTCAGCTAACGTCCTTTGTATCTTAGCAATTGAACACGCCTGGAACCCTGTGTGAAAAAGATAGTTCTTCCAAGGAGTATCGACTCCTTAATCAGAACTCCTATTTTCACTTTGTGTTCTTACAGGCTTTGTATCTTAGACTGGAGTAGAGATGAGTATTCGAGTGATTATCGCAGGTTTTAAGGGGAGAATGGGTCAAGCTGCTTGTCAGATGGTTTTGTCTGATCCTGAATTGGAACTAGTAGCCGTTTTGGATCCTTTTGAGTCTGCATCTGACTGGCAGGGGATTCCTGTTTTCAACGATAAAAATGACTTAACAGGCTATGATGCGGATGTTTGGGTGGACTTTACTACCCCAGCTGTTGCCTATGAGAATACACGCTTTGCTCTTGAAAATGGCTTTGCTCCAGTCGTTGGAACAACAGGCTTCACTAGTCAAGAAATAGAAGAACTAAAAGATTTTTCACGTTCCAAAAACTTGGGTGGCTTGATTGCTCCTAACTTTGCCTTGGGTGCGGTCTTGCTCATGCAATTTGCGGCACAAGCAGCTAAATACTTTCCAAATGTGGAGATTATTGAGCTTCACCATGACAAGAAAAAAGATGCACCGAGTGGTACAGCTATTAAAACAGCTGAGTTGATGGCACAAGTTCGTGAGTCTATTCAACAAGGGGCACCTGATGAGGAAGAACTCATTGCTGGTGCGCGTGGTGCTAACTTTGATGGCATGCGTATACATTCGGTTCGCTTACCAGGATTGGTAGCCCATCAGGAAGTCATTTTTGGAAATCAGGGAGAAGGATTGACTCTGCGTCATGACTCCTATGATCGTAGCTCCTTCATGACAGGGGTGAATTTGGGAATCAAAGAAGTTGTCAAGCGTCATGAGCTTGTCTATGGATTAGAACACTTACTATGAAATTAACAAAAATGCCTTCTGAATTTCAGAAGGCTTTACCAGTATTAGAAAAAATTAAAGAAGCAGGATTCGAGGCTTATTTTGTAGGTGGATCTGTTAGGGATGCTCTACTCAATCGCCCCATCCATGATGTGGATATCGCGACTTCATCTTATCCTGAAGAGACTAAGCAGATTTTTCCACGCACAGCTGATATTGGCATTGAGCATGGGACCGTTTTGGTTTTAGATGGAGATGAAGAGTACGAAGTCACCACTTTTCGAACAGAGGATGTCTATGTAGACTATCGGAGACCAAGTTCTGTTTCTTTTGTTCGTTCACTCGAAGAAGATCTCAAACGCCGAGATTTTACAGTCAATGCCTTTGCCTTGGATGAGACAGGGGAAATCGTCGATTTATTTGATGGTCTCAAAGATTTAGAAAATCAGGTCCTACGTGCAGTTGGAGTTGCCAGTGAGCGTTTCAACGAAGATGCTCTGCGTATTATGCGTGGCTTTCGTTTTCAGGCTAGTCTTGGCTTTGAACTTGAAACTGAAACCTTTAAAGCCATGAAGTCTTTGACTCCTCTCTTGGAGAAAATCTCTGTGGAGCGTACTTTTGTCGAATTTGATAAACTTCTACTAGCTCCTCATTGGCAAGTAGGTTTATCTTCTATGATTGAGAGTCAAGCTTATAATTATCTTCCCGATATGGTAGGCAGTCATGAGAAACTCCAGTCTTTATTTGATTTAGAAAATGATTTTACTTTTGAATCTTCTGAACAAGCCTGGGCAGCACTTTTATGGGTTTTAGAAGTAGAAAATGCTCAACAATTTTTAAAACATTGGAAGACCTCACGCCAATTTGCCAAGCAGGTGCAGGATTTGCTGTCTATTTTGGCTCTCCGAGAAGAAGGGGAACTCGGCAAGCGTGATTGTTACCGTTTTGATTTGGACTTACTTCTACAGGCTGAAAATCTTCGCAAAGCTCAAGGGAAGAAAGTCAATCCGCAAGCAGTCACAGAAACCTACGAGAGTTTGACCATTCACGATAAGAAAGAGATGCAAATCAATGGAGGTATTCTCATCAAAGAGTACGGCTACCAGCCAGGTCCTGAATTAGGGGATGTTTTAGAAGAAATTGAGTATGCTATTGTGGATGGAGAATTGGGAAATGACCGTCAAGCCATCCATGCTTACCTAAGGGAGAGAAAATGAGTGATTTTATCGTTGAAAAACTAAGTAAATCCGTTGGTGATAAGACCGTTTTTAAGGATATTTCTTTTATCATCCACGACTTAGATCGTATCGGTCTAATTGGTGTCAATGGGACAGGAAAGACGACTTTATTAGATGTTCTTTCAGGTGTTTCAGGTTTTGATGGCGATATTAGCCCTTTTTCAGCAAAGAGTGATTACAAGATTGGTTACCTGACTCAAAATCCCGATTTTGATGATAGTAGGACTGTCTTGGATACTGTTTTATCTAGTGACCTCAAGGAAATCCAGTTGATTCGTGAGTATGAACTGCTTATGCTCAACTACAGTGAGGACAAGCAGTCGCGTCTAGAACGGGTCATGGCGGAGATGGATTCTCTCCAAGCATGGGAAATCGAAAGTCAGGTCAAGACTGTTCTCAGTAAACTAGGTATTCAAGAATTATCAACTCCTGTTGGAGCTTTGTCAGGTGGTCTTCGTAGACGGGTTCAATTGGCGCAAGTGCTTTTAGGAAATCATGATCTCTTGCTTCTTGATGAGCCAACAAACCATCTGGACATTGCAACCATCGAGTGGCTGACACTTTTCTTGAAGAATTCCAAGAAGACCGTCCTCTTCATCACCCACGATCGCTATTTCCTAGATGCTCTTTCTACGCGAATTTTTGAATTGGATAGAGGTGGATTAACAGAGTATCAGGGGAATTACCAAGATTATGTCCGTCTCAAGGCCGAACAGGATGAGCGCGATGCAGCTCTTCTTCACAAAAAGGAACAACTTTATAAGCAGGAATTGGCCTGGATGAGACGACAACCGCAAGCTCGTGCAACCAAGCAACAGGCTCGTATCAATCGTTTCCACGACCTGAAAAAGGAAGTTTTAGATACTAGTGTTGAAACAGACTTGACCATGAATTTTGAGACCAGTCGTATCGGTAAGAAGGTCATCGAGTTTAAGGATGTTTCCTTTGCCTATGAGAACAAGCCGATTTTACAAAATTTTAACCTTTTGGTACAAGCCAAAGACCGTATCGGAATCGTTGGGGATAATGGTGTAGGAAAGTCAACCCTTCTTAACCTTATTGCCGGCAGTCTTGAACCAACTGATGGACAAGTGATCATCGGTGAAACAGTACGCATTGCCTATTTTTCTCAACAAATCGAAGGATTGGATGAAAGTAAGCGGGTTATCAATTACCTGCAAGAAGTGGCAGAAGAGGTGAAGACTAGTGGTGGCTCTACAACTTCTATCGCTGAGTTGCTAGAGCAGTTCCTTTTCCCACGTTCAACGCACGGCACCTTGATTGAGAAGCTGTCAGGCGGAGAGAAGAAACGTCTTTATCTCCTCAAACTTCTCCTAGAAAAGCCCAATGTACTCTTATTAGACGAACCGACAAATGACTTAGACATTGCGACTTTGACAGTCTTGGAGAATTTCTTGCAAGGATTTGCAGGCCCAGTCTTGACAGTTAGCCACGACCGTTACTTCCTTGATAAGGTAGCAACCAAGATTCTTGCTTTTGAGAATGGAACCATTCGTCCTTTCTTTGGTCATTACACGGACTATCTGGATGAAAAGGCCTTTGAAGCAGAAGCGATAACGCAAAGTCAAAAGGTTGAAAAGGAAAAAGTCGTTAAAGTCCGAGAAGAGAAGAAACGAATGACCTACCAAGAAAAGCAGGAGTGGGCAAGCATTGAAGGCGATATAGAATCTTTGGAAAACCGTATCTCTGCCATCGAAGAAGAAATGCAGGCAAATGGCTCTGATTTTGGAAAACTAGCGACTCTTCAGAAAGAATTAGATGAGAAGAATGAAGCCTTGCTTGAAAAATATGAACGCTATGAATATTTAAGTGAGTTGGTATAATGGAAGAAACAATTTTTAAATGGAGTAGTAAGAAAATTGTTTTGAGCTTTGTTCTTTACCTACTAGAGTTGGCTCTTCTACTTTGGATACTTTCGTTTTTTCTGACCTATCCCGAAGAACCACCTGCGGGATTGGTGGCAATCATCCTCTTTATTGCTATTTTAATCATAATCGTTGGCTTGATTTTGTACCAACGTTTGCGACTTCTTTTTTCGGATAAAGAGTATTTGAAATGTACGGCTCAAGGATTTTACTATAAACCATTTCCGAAGAAAGACTGGCAGTTTTATTCCTGGGGACAAGTTGAAAACTTTGCCCTCACGAGAATTAAGGGTAGTAGAAATGCAAGGGATTTTTATATGATTGAGGTTCATTTTTATGACCAAAATCTTTTGAGAAGTACCTCTTTATGGGGACGTCTACGAAGTAGGTTTACTAGCAAGAAGAACTCTAACGTTATGAAAATTCCAATCTATTTACTAGATGTTGGCTTGCCAAAGAGAGTATTTGAAACCATGTCTTACTTTGAGCGAGAGTGGCGTATTGAACAAAATCGTCAACGGAATCAAAAATCTAAAAGTAAAAAGAAGGAAGGATTTTATTGATAGGTTAACCAGCTACTATTGAAGAACAAAGGGAAGTCTTGGACTAAGTTTCAAGGCTTCTTTCTATTTTGCTTTTTAAGGAATTATGGTATAATAGGGAGTAAAAACTTTAAAAGAAAGAAACGCTATGAACTTAAAAGATTACATTGCAAGTATTGAAAATTATCCACAAGAAGGAATTACTTTCCGTGATATTAGCCCATTGATGGCAGATGGAAATGCCTACAGTTATGCTGTTCGTGAAATTGTTCAATACGCTACTAACAAAAAGATCGATATGATCGTCGGTCCTGAAGCGCGTGGATTTATCGTGGGATGTCCAGTTGCTTTTGAGTTGGGAATTGGTTTTGCGCCTGTTCGCAAACCTGGAAAGTTGCCACGCGAAGTCATTTCAGCGGACTACGAAAAAGAATATGGGGTTGATACTTTGACCATGCACGCAGATGCTATCAAACCAGGTCAACGTGTTCTAATTGTAGACGATCTCTTGGCAACAGGTGGTACTGTTAAAGCAACCATCGAAATGATTGAAAAACTAGGTGGTATTGTAGCCGGTTGTGCCTTCTTGATTGAACTTGATGAACTTAAAGGTCGTGAAGCAATCGGAGATTACGATTATAAAGTTTTGATGCATTATTAATGAAAAACAGTCCCTAGGGCTGTTTTCTCTTCATCGGATATAAAAATAGGCTATATCTAGTTAGAGAAAAACTATAATTGAAAACTATATCTTCTTACAGTATAATAAAGGGAAGAAGTGTCATCAGCTGGATTATTCCATTTGATGACAGTCAGGTTACTTGAGTCCAGTATGATACAGTTAGGAGATTTCCATGCCGATTCGAATTGATAAAAAATTACCAGCAGTTGAGATTTTACAAACAGAAAATATTTTCGTCATGGATGATCAACGGGCGGCTCATCAGGATATCCGACCCTTGAAAATTCTTATTTTAAATCTAATGCCGCAAAAAATTGTAACAGAGACTCAACTCTTAAGACATTTAGCCAATACTCCTCTGCAATTAGATATTGATTTTTTATATATGGAAAGTCACCAGTCTAAAACAACTCGCTCAGAGCATATGGAGACTTTTTATAAGACCTTCTCGGAAGTCAAAGATGATTATTTCGATGGCTTGATTATCACAGGAGCTCCAGTTGAGCACCTTCCGTTTGAGGATGTTGACTATTGGCAAGAGTTTACCCAAGTTATCGATTGGTCCAAGACCCATGTCTTTTCAACCTTGCATATTTGTTGGGGAGCACAGGCAGGTCTATACTATCGCTATGGCGTAGATAAATACCAAATGGACCAGAAACTTTCTGGGATTTATCCTCAAGATGTTTTGAAAGAAGGTCATCTTCTACTGAGAGGTTTTGATGATTTATATGTATCCCCTCATTCTCGCCATACAGAAGTCCACAAAGAAGACATTCTGAATAAAACAAATCTAGAGATTTTAGCATCAGGAAAAGAGGTGGGAATCTCTATCCTTGCGAGTCGAGATTTGAGAGAAGTATATAGCTTTGGGCATTTAGAGTATGATCGCGATACGCTTGCAAAGGAATATTTTAGAGATCTAGATGCTGGTTTAGATCCACATATACCAGAAAATTATTTCAAAAATGATGACATTCATGAACTTCCATGTATGCGTTGGAGTTCATCTGCAGCCCTCTTTTTCAGTAACTGGGTAAATTATGCAGTTTACCAAGAAACGCCTTTTGAGTGGAAAAGTGTGGAAGATGATGTGTCTCATTTTGGATATTTATAAGAGGAATTATGACATATTTAGATGCTTTCAAATCAGGGAACTTAGTTTTACCAAGTGACCTGCTCTTAAACTACAATCAACTGTTCTCGTCAAGCGATGATTTCTTGGTTTGGCAATTCTTTTACCTACAAAATACAACAGCTTTAGGTGAATTGTCTCCAAGTCAGATTGCTGAAAAAATTGGCAAGCAAGTCACTGAAGTCAATCAAGCTATTTCACGCTTGACTGATAAGGGCTTGCTTCAATACCGAACCATTGAACTCAATGGTGAGATTGAAGTGATTTTCGATGCGACTCTTGCCTTGGAACGTCTGGACCAACTGTTTGGGAAGCAGGAAACAAGTCAGGTACAATCTGTACCAAATGACTTGAAGAGTTTGGTAGAAACCTTTCAACAGGAATTAGGTCGCCTCTTGAGTCCCTTTGAAATTGAAGATCTGGAAAAGAGTTTGAAAGAAGACGGAACTAGTGCAGACTTGATAAAAGAAGCCTTGCGTGAAGCTGTTTTGAATGGCAAGCCAAATTGGAAATACATCCAAGCAATCCTCCGCAACTGGCGCCATGAGGGGATTAAGAGTGTAGCCCAGGTGGAGGCGAAACGCCAGGAGAGAGAAGTGACTAATCCTCAAAATGTTCAAGTTTCATCCGATTTTAAAAATGCCATGGATCTATGGAAAGACTAATAATGAATAATAAAAAAACTTGCCAATCAGGCAAGTTTTTTTGTTCTTAATTAGCAAGTCCCCAAACACTTACAGAACGTTCAGCAACTGGGAAATTACCGTATCCTTCAGCATCAATAGTTACTTGATCAGAATGATTACCAAGTAAATCAACAAAGGTTCGTTCAGCCCATTCTGGGCCTACAAACATGGTTTTGGAATTGTCTTGAGCATTTGAGATAAGGACAGCGAGAGGTGTTTGGTTGTCTGCACCTGAACGAACCCAACCGATACAGTTAGGATCATCAAAGTAGTCATCTTGTTCTCCATAAGCCAACTCTTTTCGGATAGCAAGCAGACGGTCAAGGACATCTTTGAAGTCTTCTTGAGCATACTGACCAGAGATACCGTAGTAGTCTCCGTAAAAGACACATGGGAGGCCCTGTTCACGCAAAAGAATGAGAGCATAGGCTGCTGGTTTGAACCATTCTTCAACAGTAGATTCTAAGGCTTGTCCACGTTGAGTATCATGGTTATCGACAAAGGTTACAGCTCGCTCTGGTTTGACTTGAACTAAACTATCATCAAAAATGGTTCGTAAATCATAGTCAGATCTAGCCTGGCCTGCTTCAAAAAGATTCATATGAAGGCGGACATCGACAAGGTCAAAGCGCTCTTCAATCTTTTCGAGATAGTCAAGGTTGGCATCCTTATCGGGATTCCAGAATTCTCCAAAGACATAAAAGTCTTGTCCATATTTTTCTTTAATATCACGAATAAAATTACGCATAAAGAAAGAGTCAATATGCTTGACAGCATCTAAACGGAAACCTGTAACGCCTGTGGTTTCGATAAACCAGTCGGCCCAATCGTAGATATTTTGTATCACTTCTGGATGCTTGAAATCCAAGTCGGCATACATGAGGTAGTCATAGTTACCATTTTCATTATCGACTAATTCTTCGTGGGCCCAGCCTTTGTTGTCTCCTTGTATCAGATAGATCCCAGATTTACGGCGTTTAGCATCATAGTCAGTTCCCGTAAAATGGTACCAATGCCAGTGGAAGTCATTGTAGGTGTTTTGTCTCCCATCAAAGGTGAAACCAGTCCATCCGTTAATGGTAAAAGGCTCTCCAAGCTCGATTGTACGATCTTCAGGATCTACTTCGATAACCTGGAAGGATTCTAAATGGTCTGCAGCTGCCTTATGATTTAAGACGACATCAGCCATTGGTTGAATTCCATGTGATTTAAGTGTTTGAATAGCCTGAAGATAGTCTTCTTTGAAACCGTACTTGGTACGAACAGTCCCTTTTTGGTCAAATTCTCCAAGGTCAAATAAATCATAGACACCGTAGCCGACATCTTTTTCGTTGGTAGCTTTAAAGGCAGGTGGCATCCAGACATGGCTAATTCCTAGTTCGGCAAGATTCTCAGAATCAGAAGCGAGAAGTTCCCAGTGTTTTCCATCGTGGGGAAGATACCACTCAAAATACTGCATTAGGGTTTGATTTTTCATAGAAAGTCCTCATACTTAACAATTTGAGAATCATTTTACCACAAAGCAAGCAAATGCGCAAACGTTTGCGCTATAAAAATAGACCTCAGGATGTGAATGTCTATTTTTACGGTAATAGAATGAAATTTCTCAACACAAATGACCATTCTCGTTTAGAAATCAATCAAGCAGAAACAAAAAGCTTGGATTGTTCCTATGACATCAATGGAGAAATCACTTTCTATTTTGTGAATTTTCAACAAATTTGATATAATTGTATCTATGAATAAAGTATTCGTCAGTCGGCGTGTCGAAAAAAAGCTCCGCAAAGGTCAGGTTCTTTTGGAAGAAGTTGATTTTCCAGATTTATCTGAAACGGATCAGGAAGTTGAACTGTTCAACCAAAGCAATGAGTTTTTAGGGAAGGCTTATCTATCTCGTCAAAATAAGGGAATTGGTTGGTTTGTATCTAACCAGAAAATCTCTTTTAATCAAACCTTCTTTGAAAGTTTGTTTGAGCAAGCCAAACTAAAACGTTCAACCTACTATCAAGATGAGTTGACTACTGCCTTTCGTTTGTTTAATCAAGAAGGTGATGGTTTTGGTGGAATGACTGTGGACCTCTATGGGGATTATGTTGTTTTCTCTTGGTACAACTCCTATATTTATAGTCTTCGCCAAGAGATTATAGCAGCTTTTCATCAAGTTTTTCCAGAAGTCTTAGGTGCTTATGAAAAGATACGCTTTAAAGGTCTAAATTACGAGTCTGCTCATATCTATGGTCAAGAAGCTCCTGAATTTTTCACGATTCTTGAAAATGGAGTTCTTTACCAGGTCTTCATGAATGACGGTCTCATGACAGGAATTTTCTTGGACCAGCATGAAGTTCGTGGGAGTTTGGTTGATGGTCTAGCCATGGGGAAATCCTTACTCAATATGTTTTCCTATACAGCGGCCTTCTCAGTCGCTGCAGCTATGGGGGGAGCTAGTGAAACAACCTCTGTAGACCTAGCTAAACGGTCAAGAGAACTATCAGAAGCTCATTTTCATGCCAATGGTTTGAGTCTAGACAATCATCGACTGCTTGTCATGGATGTTTTTGAATACTTTAAATATGCTAAGAGGAAGGGTTTGAGCTACGATGTGATTGTTCTGGATCCGCCTAGTTTTGCCCGAAATAAAAAACAAACCTTCTCTGTAGCTAAGGATTATCATAAATTGATTTCCCAAAGCCTAGAGATTTTAAATCCAGGTGGAATCATTATTGCTAGTACTAATGCTGCTAATGTTTCCCGTCAAAAATTCACAGAACAAATCGACAAAGGATTTGCAGGTAGAAAATATCAGGTCCTTCAAAAGTATGGACTTCCAGCAGACTTTGTCTACAATGAAAAAGATGAAAGTAGTAATTACCTCAAAGTGATTACCATGAAGGTTAGTAAATGAAATTAATTGTTTCCGTAATGCCAAGAAGTTTAGAGGAGGCTCAGGCTATTGATGCGATGCGCTACCATGATGCCGATATCATCGAATGGCGAGCTGACTTCTTACCAAAGGAAGCTATTTTGCAGGTAGCACCAGCTATTTTCGAAAAATTTGCAGGACGTGAGCTTGTTTTTACCTTGCGTACTCGTGCTGAGGGTGGTCAAATTGAACTCTCTTCAGAAGAATATGTTCAAATTATCAAGGAAGTAGCCCAGCTTTATCAACCAGATTATATTGATTTTGAGTATTTTAGCTATAGGGATGTTTTTGAGGAAATGTTAGAATTTCCAAACCTTGTCTTGAGCTACCATAATTTCCAAGAAACACCTGAAAATCTAATGGAAATCTTGTCTGAGTTGACAAGTTTAAACCCTAAAGTTGTGAAAATCGCAGTTATGGCTCATACAGAACAAGATGTATTGGATTTGATGAACTTTACACGTGGCTTTAAAACATTGAACCCTGAACAAGAATATGTAACCATTTCTATGGGGAAAGTGGGTAAGGTCTCACGTATTACTTCGGATGTAACGGGCTCTAGCTGGTCTTTTGCAAGTCTGGATGAAGCCAGTGCTCCAGGACAGATTTCTCTATCTAGCATGAAAAAAATTCGGGAGATTCTAAATGAAGATTGATGGCTACACACGTTTAGCAGCTGTAGTCGCAAATCCCATCAAACACTCCGTTTCTCCCTTTATTCACAATAGCGCTTTTGAAGCAACAAATACTAACGGTGTTTATCTTGCTTGGGAAGTAGAGGCAACTGACTTGGCAGAAACAGTTGCCAATATTCGTCGCTATCAGATGTATGGAATCAATCTTTCTATGCCCTACAAGGAGCAAGTGATTCCTTATCTGGATGAGTTGAGCGAAGAAGCTCGTTTGATTGGTGCTGTCAATACAGTGGTGAATCGAGAAGGAACTTTAATCGGATATAACACAGATGGCAAGGGATTCTTTAAGAGCTTGCCTTCTTTTAAAATATCAGGGAAAAGAATGGTCTTGTTAGGAGCAGGTGGCGCAGCCAAGGCAATTTTGTCACAGGCAATCTTGGATGGAGTAGACCAGATTTCTGTCTTTGTACGCTCGGCTTCAATAGAAAAAACAAAACCTTACTTAGAAAAACTACAGCATGAAACAGGTTTTAGAGTAGAGTTGTTTGCCTTAGAAGATGTTTCTGAACTGCAAGCAAGGATAACTGATTCGGAATTACTGGTAAATGCGACCAGTGTGGGTATGGATGGAACCTCTCAGCCAATACCAACAAGTATTGTTTTACCAGAGAAAATACTGGTAGCAGATGTGATTTATCAACCCTTTGAAACACCATTTCTAAAGTGGGCAAGGAACCAGGGAAACCAATATATTAACGGCCTTGGGATGTTGCTCTACCAAGCTGCAGAAGCTTTTCGGTTGTGGACAGGTAAGGAAATGCCAACCGATCAAATCTGGGAATTACTAAAACAAAAGTATCAATAATGAAAAAGGAGAACTGCTATGAAAATCAAAATAGACCTTCCCCACCATCCTTATGATATTCAGATTGAAAAAGGATGCCTGTCTCAAGCAGGAAAATGGTTGCGGGAACTTTGGCGACCGCAAAAAGTCGTTATCATTACTGATAACCGTGTAGCTTCTCTCTATGCAGAAAAAGTTAAATTGAGCTTAGAGGATGCTGGTTTTCAAGTGGCAGTTTTTGACTTCCTAGAGGGTGAAGAGCGAAAAAATCTAACCACGGTTCAAAAAGCTTATGAATTTTTGGTCAAGCAAGATTTGACTCGTAGCGATGGTATCGTAGCTCTAGGTGGTGGAGTTGTTGGTGATTTGGCTGGTTTTGTAGCTTCAACTTACATGCGAGGTATTCACTTTGTTCAAATTCCGACCAGTTTGACTGCTCAAGTAGACTCTTCAATCGGTGGTAAGACAGGAGTAAATACTCCTTTTGCTAAGAATATGGTAGGAACTTTTACCCAACCAGACGGCGTTTTGATTGACCCAACTGTTCTTGAAACCTTAGGGAAGAGAGAATTGATTGAAGGAATGGGTGAAGTCATCAAGTATGGCTTAATTGAAGATCTAGAACTCTGGGACATATTATCTGAAATGGATGGTTCTGTAGAGAGTATTTTGGAACATTCAGAAAGTTTGATTGAGCATTCTTGCCAGGTCAAGCGCAAGATGGTAGTCGAGGATGAATTGGACAATGGTATTCGTCTGTATCTCAATTTTGGTCACACCATTGGCCATGCTATTGAAGCGACTGTTGGTTATGGACGAGTTATGCACGGTGAGGCAGTAGCGATGGGAATGGTTCAGGTCTCTAAGGTAGCCGAACAAAAAGGCCTCATGCCAGCTGGAATCACTCAGTCTATCCGAGAAATGTGTCAGAAATTTGGCCTTCCTGTTGATTATGAAAACTGGGATGTTGATAAGCTTTATCAGGCCTTGACTCATGATAAAAAAGCGCGTGGGAACACCATGAAATTAGTCTTGGTACCAGAACTTGGTTCAGCCACTATTCACCCCGTCTCACTCGAAGAAATGAAAGATTACTTGGTAAAATAAGGAGAATGTATGAGATATTTAACAGCAGGAGAATCACATGGTCCTCGTCTGACAGCAATTATTGAAGGAATTCCAGCAGGCCTTCCTTTGACTGCCGAGGATATCAATGAGGATCTCAAACGTCGCCAAGGTGGTTACGGTCGTGGTGGCCGCATGAAGATTGAGAGCGATCAGGTTGTTTTTACTTCTGGCGTTCGTCATGGAAAGACGACAGGTGCTCCAATTACCATGGATGTCATTAACAAAGACCATCAAAAGTGGCTGGATATCATGTCTGCAGAGGATATTGAAGACAAACTTAAAAGTAAACGAAAAATCACTCATCCTCGCCCAGGTCACGCTGACTTGGTAGGAGGCATCAAATACCGCTTTGATGATTTGCGAAATTCCCTGGAACGTTCATCTGCCCGTGAAACGACAATGCGGGTGGCAGTTGGGGCGGTGGCTAAACGTCTATTGGCTGAGCTTGATATCGAAATTGCTAATCATGTTGTTGTTTTTGGTGGCAAGGAAATCGATGTTCCAGAAAACTTGACAGTCGCAGAGATTAAGAAACTAGCTGCCCAGTCAGAAGTTTCTATCGTTAACCAAGAACGTGAGCAGGAGATCAAGGACTATATTGACCAAATCAAACGCGATGGTGATACCATTGGTGGAGTTGTTGAAACGGTTGTCGGTGGTGTTCCGGTTGGTCTGGGTTCATACGTCCAATGGGATCGAAAACTAGATGCAAGATTAGCTCAAGCAGTTGTCTCCATCAATGCTTTTAAGGGTGTGGAGTTTGGTCTTGGTTTTAAAGCAGGTTATCTCAAGGGTAGTCAAGTCATGGATGAAATCCTCTGGTCACAAGCAGATGGCTATACTCGTCGTACTAATAATCTTGGTGGTTTCGAAGGTGGTATGACCAATGGTCAACCGATTGTTGTCCGTGGGGTCATGAAACCAATTCCGACTCTCTATAAACCATTGATGAGTGTCGATATCGAAACCCATGAGCCTTATAAGGCAACGGTGGAGAGAAGTGATCCAACTGCTCTTCCAGCGGCTGGTGTCGTTATGGAAGCAGTCGTAGCAACGGTCTTGGCCCAAGAAATTCTAGAGAAATTCTCCTCTGATAATCTGGAAGAAATAAAAGAAGCTGTTGCTAATCATCGGGAGTATACAAAGAATTATTAAGGAGTTCTTATGGCAAAAACCATCTATATCGCAGGGCTTGGTTTGATTGGTGCTTCAATGGCACTGGGCATCAAAAGAGATCATCCTGATTATAAGATTTTGGGATACAATCGTAGTCAGGCGTCCAGAGATATTGCCTTGGAGCGAGGAATGATCGACCGTGCGACGGATGATTTTGCCAGTTTTGCTCCACTAGCGGATATGATTATTTTGACTCTTCCTATCCAGCAGACTCTTGCCTTTATCAAGGAGTTAGCCAAATTGGACTTGAAAGAAGGCGTCATTATTTCTGATGCTGGTTCAACCAAGTCAGCTATTGTGGCTACAGCTGAAAAATGTTTTGCTGATAAGTCTGTTCGCTTTGTGGGGGCCCATCCCATGGCAGGGAGCCACAAGACAGGAGCGGCCTCTGCAGATGTCAACCTCTTTGAAAATGCCTATTATATCTTCACGCCATCTAGTCTGACGACTCCGGATACACTTGAAGAAATGAAAGACTTGCTGTCTGGTCTACATGCACGTTTCATTGAAATCGACGCTGAAGAACATGACCGAGTGACTTCTCAAATTAGTCATTTTCCTCATATTTTGGCATCAGGCTTGATGGAACAAACTGCCAACTATGCTGAGCAGCATGAAATGGCCCGACATTTTGCAGCAGGTGGTTTTCGGGATATGACTCGAATCGCCGAAAGTGAGCCAGGTATGTGGACTTCTATCCTCTTATCCAATCGGGATACCATTGTTGAACGCATCGAGGATTTTAAGGAGCGTTTGGATGAGATTGGACAAGCTATCAGCAAGGGTGATGAAAACCAAATCTGGAACTTTTTCAATCAAGCGCGTGAGCAACGTCAAGCTATGGAAATCCATAAACGTGGAGGAGTAGATAGCTCATTTGATCTCTATGTAGATGTTCCCGATGAAGAAGATGTGATTTTACGCATCTTGGAATTGCTACGTGGAACTTCTTTGGTCAATATCCATATCAATGAGGAAAACCGTGAGGATGTTCACGGCATTCTGCAGATTTCATTCAAAAATGCTCAGGACTTGGAACGAGCTGAGCGCTTAATTACAGAAAATACGGACTACACAGTCGTTATCAAATAAGGAGGACAATTATGTCAAACATTTATGATAGTGCAAATGCACTTAGTCGCGGGCTACGTGAGTTGCCTGAATACAAGGCCGTTAAGGAAGCTAGAGATGCCATCCAAGCGGATGCAGAAGCTAGTAAGATTTTTGCGGATTACATTGCCTTTCAGCATGAAATCCAAGTCATGGCGCAAACTGGTCAAATTCCAGATGCTTCTTTCCAAGGAAAAATGGAAAACTTTGGCAAGCAGATTCAAGGTAACTCTCTCTTGTCAGAATTCTTTGCTAAACAGCAACAACTTTCTATCTACCTTTCTGATATTGAAAAAATTGTCTTTGAACCAATATCAGAACTTTTAAAATAAGAATTTACCTCATAAAGTCAGGAATTTTTAAGAAATTTCTGACTTTTTATGATAAAATAAGAAAAAGTATTGTCAGTATGAGGACTAGTATGAAGTTAAAAACAAACATTAAACACTTAAATGGTAGCATTCGCGTGCCAGGGGATAAGTCCATCAGTCATCGCTCGATTATTTTTGGAAGCTTAGCTGAGGGAGAAACCAAGGTTTATGATATCTTGCGTGGTGAAGATGTTCTCTCAACCATGCAAGTATTTCGTGACCTCGGTGTAGAAATTGAGGACAAGGACGGTGTCGTTACCATTCAAGGTGTTGGGATGGATGGATTGAAAGCACCTCAGAATGCCCTGGATATGGGGAATTCTGGGACGTCTATTCGTTTGATTTCAGGTGTCCTTGCTGGTGCAGACTTTGAAGTAGAGATGTTTGGAGATGATAGTCTTTCTAAACGCCCCATGGATCGTGTGACCCTTCCTTTGAAAAAAATGGGAGTGACCATTTCTGGTCAAACAGATCGAGACTTGCCACCATTACACTTAAAAGGAACAAAAAACTTAAGACCAATTCAATACGAATTGCCAATTGCTTCTGCCCAAGTCAAGTCAGCCTTGATTTTTGCAGCTTTGCAGGCTCAAGGCCAGTCACTCATTGTCGAGAAGGAGTGCACTCGTAACCATACAGAAGATATGCTGCGTCAATTTGGTGGAGACTTGAGTGTCGATGGGAAGAAAATCACTGTCCAGGGGCCACAGAAACTAAGTGGACAAAAGGTCGTGGTTCCAGGAGATATTTCTAGTGCAGCCTTTTGGTTGGTCGCTGGTTTGATTGTCTCAAATTCTCGTGTAGTGCTTAAGAATGTTGGTATTAACGAAACTCGTACAGGGATTATCGATGTTATCCGCGCTATGGGTGGAAAGTTAGAGATTTCTGATATTGATCCCATTGCTAAATCTGCAACCTTAACTGTTGAAACTTCAGATTTGAAGGGAACAGAAATTGGTGGAGTCTTAATTCCACGTTTAATTGATGAATTGCCGATTATCGCGCTCCTTGCTACCCAAGCTCAAGGTCAAACAGTTATCAAAGATGCAGAAGAACTCAAGGTTAAAGAAACAGATCGCATTCAAGTTGTCGCAGATGCTTTAAATAGCATGGGAGCAACTATTACTCCTACAGCAGACGGCATGATTATCAAAGGGAAATCTGCCCTCCATGGAGCCAAAGTCAACACCTTTGGAGACCACCGTATCGGTATGATGACAGCCATTGCGGCTCTCTTGGTTGCAGATGGAGAAGTTGAATTGGATCGAGCTGAAGCTATTAATACTAGCTATCCTAGCTTCTTTGATGATTTGGAGACTTTGATTCATGGCTAAGGTTCTATTAGGATTTATGGGTTCAGGGAAAACGACTATTGCTAGAAAGCTGGATTCTGACTTCGTAGATATGGATGCCTTGCTTGAAGAACGATTAGGTATGTCGATTGCTCGTTTCTTTGAAGAAAAAGGAGAAGCAGCCTTCCGTCAAGTGGAATCAGAAATTTTAGCTGACGTACTCAAAACGGACCAAGTCGTGTCAACTGGGGGAGGAGTAGTTATTTCTTCAAGAAATCGGGACTTGCTCAAACAAAATCTAGATAATATCTATCTAAAAGCAGATTTTGAGACCCTTTACCAACGAATTTCAGCCGATAAGGATAATCAACGTCCACTATTTTTAAAGAATAGCAAGGAAGAATTAGCTGCAATTTTTAAAGAAAGACAGGCTTGGTATGAGGAAGTCGCTAGTGAGGTTGTAGATGTATCAAGTTTAAACCCAGATGAAATTATAGAGGAACTGAAATGAAAATTGCCTATCTAGGTCCCAAAGGATCTTTTTCGCACCATGTAGTGCAAACGGCTTTTCCTCATGAGGAACTAGAGCCATTTTCAAATATTACAGATGTTATCAAGGCCTATGAACAGGGATTGGTAGATTATTCAGTAGTGCCAGTTGAAAACTCCATAGAAGGTAGTGTTCATGAAACCTTGGACTATCTTTTTCATCAGGCTCGAATTCAGGCTGTAGCAGAGATTGTTCAGCCCATCCATCAACAGCTAATGGCAGTGCCAGGCCAGTCTAGAATTGAAAAAATCTTTTCTCATCCACAGGCATTGGCTCAAGGGAAGAAATTTATCGATGAACATTATCCGAATGCTCAATTAGAAGTCACTGCCAGTACAGCTTACGCTGCGCGGTATGTTTCCGAACATCCGGATCAACCTTATGCAGCTATTGCTCCCAAGAGCTCTGCTGAGGAATATGGATTAGAATTAGTCGCTCAAGATATTCAAGAAATGGAAGCTAATTTCACGCGTTTTTGGGTTTTGGGACCTAACTTACCACAAATCCCCTTGAATGCAGATTCTGAAAAGATGAGCCTAGCCTTGACCTTGCCAGATAATCTACCTGGTGCATTATATAAGGCTCTATCTACCTTTGCTTGGCGGGGAATTGACTTGACGAAGATTGAGAGTCGTCCTCTAAAAACAGCACTGGGGGAATACTTTTTCATCATTGATGTGGACTATGCTGATAAAGAACTGGTCCACTTTGCTCAAAAAGAATTAGAAACGATTGGGATCCAGTATAAAGTACTCGGGGCTTACCCTATCTACACCATCAAAGACCACGGAAAGGAGAACCAATGAATAGAGAATATCCACTCACTCATCATGAAAAACTACGTTATGACTATCTCTTGAAGAATATTCACTATCTAAATGATAAAGAAAAGCGGGAGTTTGCCTTTTTACAAGCTAAATTGGACAAACCGCAACAAGAAGTTCGTCAGGTTTATCGTGAGGACTTGGAAGAATTCGAGGATTTGGAAGAACTCCCTCAAGAAGAATCTAATATAGGCCTTCCAACTTATGGCAAAAGAAGTCGCAGCTCTCGACGCAATGTGCCAAAGCAAAAAGTTAAGAAAGAAACAATCAAGAAGCCCAAAAAGAAAAGAGTTTTTCGATTTAAACGGATACTTGCTTGGCTAGGAATGCTGTTGCTTTGCGCAGTATTGGGAATGATTTTTATGTTCCTGAAAGGTTTTCAATCAGCCAATCCTAATAGTTCAAATAGATCAAAAGATGCCAAAGCCGCTCAAGTTGAAGTCTTTAATGGACAGGATACAAGAGATGGTGTCAATATTCTTATTTTAGGAACAGATGGCCGTATTGGTCAGAATAGTGCAGAAACACGGACCGATTCTATTATGGTTCTTAATGTAAGTGGCAAAGATAAAAAGCTTAAACTTGTAAGCTTTATGCGTGATAATCTAGTTTACATTGATGGCTATAGCCAAGTCATCAATGGTCAGAAACAAGTTGACCACAAGTTGAATTTAGCTTACGAATTGGGTGAACAAGAAGGAAAACAAGGGGCTGAAATGGTGCGTAAGGTCCTTAAAGATAATTTTGACTTAGATATCAAATACTATGCCCTTGTAGATTTCCAAGCTTTTGCGACTGCCATTGACACGCTTTTCCCTGATGGAGTGACCATTGATGCTCAGTTTTCAACTCTAAATGGAGTTCCAGTTACAGAAGCGACAGTTGGTGATGACTTGCATGCGACAGAAACAGAATCACCAACACAAACTATTAAAGCCGGAACGCAACAAATGAACGGATCCACTCTTTTGAACTATGCCCGTTTCCGTGATGATGATGAAGGGGACTATGGCCGTACTCGTAGACAGCAACAAGTCATGACTGCTGTTTTACAGCAAATTAAGGATCCTACAAAACTATTCACAGGTTCAGAAGCACTTGGTAAAGTATTCGCCATGACATCTACAAACATTCCTTATACCTTCTTATTGACCAACGGATTATCCGTACTTGAAGGAGGTCAGAACGGTATTGAGAGAATTACAGTACCTGAACTTGGAGACTGGGTAGATGACTATGATGTCTATGGAGGACAAGCACTCCGAGTGGATCAAAAAGCTTACCAGAATAAACTGGCTCAAATGGGATTCAGATAATAAATTAAAATCAAAGCTTGAAACATCCAACTAAATGGGTGTCTCGGGCTTTGATTTTTCACATAATCAGATGGATTTTTTGGCTATTTTTATGGTATAATGAAATGATGTAATTCTATAGAAGAGGATGAGAATGAGATGAGTGATTTAAAGGCAATTCAAGCCCGTAGCTTAGAAATGGCTGAATATTTTGTCGCCTTTTGTAAAGAACACGACTTGCTCTGCTATTTATGTGGGGGAGGAGCTATCGGAGCCTTACGAAATAAAGGCTTTATCCCTTGGGATGATGATTTGGACTTCTTTATGCCGCGAAAGGACTATGAAAAACTAGCAGAATTATGGCCTCAATATGCCGATGAGCGTTATTTCTTGTCAAAGAGTCACAAAGACTATGTGGACCGTAACCTCTTTATCACCATTCGAGATAAGGAAACAACTTGCATCAAACCCTATCAGCAGGATTTAGAGCTTCCTCATGGACTGGCTTTGGACGTTCTTCCCTTGGACTACTACCCTAAAAATCCAGCAGAGCGCAAGAAACAGGTCCGCTGGGCTTTGATTTATTCTCTATTTTGTGCACAAACCATTCCAGAAAAACATGGAGCTCTCATGAAGTGGGGTAGTACCATTTTACTAGGGTTGACTCCTAAATCGCTTCGCTATCGTCTCTGGAAAAAGGCTGAAAAAGAAATGACCAAGTATGGACCAGCTGAAAGTGATGGCATTACAGAATTATGCTCAGGTCCAGGCTACATGAAGAAAAAATATCCAATTCAAGCCTTTGAAGACAACATCTTCCTACCTTTCGAAGGAACAGAAATGCCTATTCCAGTTGGTTATGACGCTTATCTTAGCACAGCTTTTGGTGACTATATGACACCACCGCCTGCAGACAAGCAAGTACCTCACCACGATGCCATAATAGCAGATATGGATAAGAGTTATACAGAATATAAGGGAGAATACAATGCAAGAAAAAATTAGTATCATTGTTCCTGTATACAACGTAGAAAATTATCTTGAACGATGTGTTGAGTCGATTTTAAAGCAGACTTATACCAATTTTGAATTGCTTCTTATTAACGATGGTTCGACAGATAAAAGTGGTGAACTCTGTGATGAGCTAGCACTGAGAGATCAACGAATTCGAGTGATTCATAAAGAAAATGGTGGTTTGTCTGATGCTCGAAATAGAGGAATTGATGAAGCAAGTTCAGATTTAATTGGCTTTATTGATAGTGATGATTATATTGATGAAGATATGTACGAAACGCTCTACCGTCAATTAAGAGAGTCAAATGCAGATTTATCAATGTGCGGACACTACGATGTCTTTCATCAGATTCCTGAAAAACAAGTTTCAGAGATTAAAACTTGGAACCTTTCTTCAGAAGAAGCTATAAAAATGGTTATGGAAGCAAAGGTCTTATCAGTTACTGCTGTTAATAAATTATATAAAAAAGAGCTCTTTAATCATTTAAAATTTGAAGTTGGAAAAATTGCAGAAGATGCCTTTATTATGATTCGTTTACTGGATCAATGTCAGAAGGTTGTTGCGACTAATGAGAAGAAGTATTATTATGTCCATCGTGAAAATAGTATTACTACACAAAAATTCTCATTAAAATTTTTAAATGTGATTGAAGCCTATGAGCAAAATGCGAATATAATAAGAGAGCACTATCCCGCAATTGCTGATGTTGCAACGATGCGTTTAAATTGGGCGTATTTCTATGTTTTGGATCGCTTATTAGTCGATTCAGATTTTAGGGATAAGGCTTTAGAAGATAAATTGATAGCTTATCTGAAAAAGAATAGTATGAATATTTTACGTGATAGTAGATTCACCAATGCTAGAAAAATAAGTTTTTTAGCTCTACTATTCAGCAGAAAACTTTACACTAAGATTTTACTTCGTCAACATAACCGTTAGGAGAGAAAATGATTTCTATTATTGAGAAAAACTATTTTAAAATTAATCTGGTATTTTTATCAGTCATATCTTTTTATTGTATGGCGGGACTCATTGTTCCCCTTCAATTCATCTCTGCAAATAAATTTGTTACCCTAGGTATGACTCTTTTAGGAGTTTTATTAGGTTTATATAATTTCTTTGTAAAGAAAGCTTATTTATTTGTTAGAAAAATTGAGTACTTAATCATCTTTTTTGCCATGAATATTATCACAAGCTTACTGGTGATGAAGTATGGTTTTTCAACAAATATCAAGAACTTGGTAGTATTCTTTATTTATTTCTTTGCTATTTATCCAATTTTTCAAAGCTTTAGTAAAGAAAAATCTCGAATTTTGTTTGACTTATTCTTTTCTGTAATTACTGTTTCAAATACTGTTGGGGTTTTCTTTTCTCTTGTTCAATTTTTTATGTTAATTGGATATAGAGTCTTTGATTACAAAGGTTTGTTGATTCGTCAAGGATTCGTTGAATCACGCTTGTTTGGTATTTTAGCAAGTCCCAACTATCTTTCGATTATTTCCCTAATCATCATTATCTATTTATGGATGAGACTTTCTGTTTTCAACAAAATTGTTAAAACTCTAGCCATTTCTTCTATTGTTTTAAACTTTGCCTATATAGTTCTATCAGGTTCAAGAACGACATATATTTGTTTAGTGGTAGCAGCATTTCTTTATTCTTTGATAAAGTTTGAATATAGCAATAAGGCTAAATCATTTGTCACGGTATTATTAACAGTTGGGCTAGTATTTTTATCATATAACGGTGTAAAGTATAGCAGTGATTTGTATTTAAAAGCTCATTCTGCAGAAATTCAACTCAATAAAGAAAAAGGTGAAAACAATAATTTAACCTTGGAGAGAACGGATACTAGCGAAGAAAATATCTCTAATAATCGCTTTGCTATTTGGCAATCAACAGCTTCGTTCATTCCAAAGAGACCATTATTTGGTTACTCAGCAGGTAACTGGTATGAGTTAGGGAAAACTTATGATGCAAGTGCATATATCATTAAAGAGCATTACTTGACTCACAATGGATACTTAGAACTACTTTTCTATAATGGTATACTTGGTTTCCTACCTTTTGCTGCTTTCATGATTTCATTTATCTGGGCCAGCATCAAGAAATTCCTAAAAGACAAAAAGGATAAGATAACAGATAATGAGCTTGTTTCTGGTCTACTTATGACGGTTGTTATCTTAATTTCTAATTTGTTCTTGAGCTCAACTCTCTATGGTATTTCATTGTTGGGTTGTATTCTATTTCTAATCTCAGGCTATTATTTTTCTGTTATTTCTAAAAAGAGAGATGGATACAGAAGACTATCTGAAGAAGAGATCAAAGAAGTAGAATTAGGAGTGATGGATTACATTCATAATCTCTGTCAAAAAGAGAATATTAATTATTCTTTGGCTTATGGAACTCTATTAGGATCCGTTAGACATAAGGGGTATATTCCTTGGGATGATGATGTTGATATCTCTTTGAAACGTGATGAGTATAATAAGTTATACCAAGCAGTTCTACGGGACAATGATCCTATCTATAAAGTTGTTTCTTGGGAAAATGACGCTCGCTATCCTTATCCATTTTATCGAGTATATGATGCACGTACAGTTTATGAGAATAACTATATTGAAAATGATATCGATTTAGGAATTTGCGTGGATGTTTTCCCATTTGATTATTATGCTGATGTCAATAAAGAGATGGTTAAACTCGATACCTATCGCAGACTTTCTGTTTATACTCTCTATGGTATTCACAGTAAAAATGCCGGATTAAAGAATATTGTCAGATATTTATTAGTACTTGTTTTCCGTTTAACAAGAGTTAAAACTTGGAATAAAAAAATGAACCTTCTTTCAATGCAGGCTAATGATAGTGATTCTATTGATTATTTGATGGAAAATAAGAGAACTTCTACAAAATTTGAGAAGACGCTGCTTGATAAAGTAATGGATAGTCCATTCGAAGATAGAACCTACAAAATCCCTGAGGCTTCCCATCAAATCTTGTCAGCTATCTACGGTGATGATTTTATGGAAATTCCACCAGTTGAAAAACGAGTGAAACATGATGATTTTGTCGCTTATATAAAAGAGGTGTAAGACGTGTTACAATGGTTAAAAAGAAGTTTGGCGAGTCTTTTAGGGGACAAGAAGGACCTCATTAAGAACTTACCAATCATTAAAAGTCTCAATGACAAAGCGAACGTTGAATTAGACTCCAAAAGAAGTGAGTTGTTAAAAGACAACTTTGAAGAAATTCTTCAAACTATTTATAGTTCTCCTTTGAAAGATTATGATATTTGGTTGGATTTTGGGACTCTATTAGGCTTTTTTAGAGAGAATGATTTTATTAGCCATGACCTGGATATGGATTTTGGCATCATTATTCCAGATTATCAACGTTTTGTAGAGGATGAACAATATCTCTTGGAAAGAGGTTTCTCAAGAACCAAAGAATTTTACTACAATGAACAATTGGTAGAACTATCATACAGTTATAAAGGTTTGAATGTAGATCTTATTGTTTATGATAAAAAAGGGGAGACAATCTCCTCTGATACGATTTTCTTTATGATTAATGCTTTGGGAGTACCAACTCGTCATGAGGTCTATCATTACGAATTGCCATTCAGTCAATTACAAGTTGCTAACTTTAAGGGCGTAGATGTGAAAATTCCAGAGAATACAAGAGACTATATCAGTAACTTGTATGGAGCTGATTTTGAAACTCCAAATACCAATTATAACTGGAAAGAAAATCCAATCTATAAACAAGGTGATGCAAAAATGGCTAAAGTCTTTTTGATTAAATCATTTGGACACTAAAATAAATAAAAGAAATGAGCTGGATTTGATCCAGCTCATTTCTTTTATCTTTAATTATTTTTTAATGCTTCTATTTTTATATTTTTTCTTAAGTTTCAAAAAGATTAAAGCTATAGCAAGTGTGAATATAATAAATAGATAGTTTCTGTAATCTGAAAGGCTAACTCTTCCAGAATGATTCAGATGAAAAATACCAATCCATTTATTTTTACTAAGGATTCCATCATTTTCAAAATGATAACGATCCAACCACTCACCTTTAGCTGCTTTGCCATTTTCTTTAAAGTAATAGGTTTCTTTGGAATTAATTTCTTTCCAAGTGTTAGTTAGTATACCTGTATTTTTTTCAATATAGTATAGATTGTTCCCATCATCAACTAACCCTGTTTGAAGTTCTCCGTTTTGATTAAAATAAAACCAGTTTTTATCTATATATTTCCAACCAACTGCGACTGTACCAGAATCAAAAAAATAATACCAATTATCGTTGTGTTGTGTCCAACCATCTTCAGGAGCTTCATTTTTCCAATTTTTAAATTTTAGAATACCATCATTGGTATAAAATCCATAATGTGGGTATTTATCAGATACATCAGTAACATTTCCATTGTTGAATTCGAGAGAGATTGCTGCTCTATCTAGTTGTCCGGCATTTATAATGCTGATATTTTTTTGTTTAAGATATTCAGCGTATTTTTCTTCTACTGGTCTAATCCCTGTTTTTATAATTTTCTTAGGATTAAGTTTATCGACAAATTCTTTCGTATTAGATTTAGTTGTTTCTACGTGGTGATTAAATTTCATGACATCTACATGTCCAATCAAAGGTGCATATTTCTCTTCTAGATGTCTTTCAGTATTTTCTAAATCCCCTCCTAAGAAAATTTTTGTATTATTAATATTAACTATTGATAAAATTGAATTCAAATTATCATCATATACTTTCTTTAATGAGCCATCATTTTCGTATTCATTCTCATAATTTAATAAATCAATTTTTATATTTCCAAGGGTTAGGTGTGAATCTTTTTCAGAAATATCTTGAACAATGGTAGTATTTGTTTCTAGGGCAGCCTGTAAAGCTCGTTCATATCCATACAAATTATCCCAAAGTCCTGTTTTATCTGTGAGACGCTCATCACTATATTTTTTTATGTATATTTTTTGAGTAGGTATTGTTTTTAGAATATCGTGAGCTGCGCCAATATGATCGGAATGTGCATGGGTTATGATTATGAAATCGAAATTTTTAATACCTAATTGTTCAATATGAGATAATAATCTATCTTCAGTAATTGCTTTTGGATCTTTCTCAATTCCTGGTCTATCGGGGTATCTAGGGTTAGAACCGTCTGGATAAGAAAAATCATCTCCAGTATCTATCATTGCAAAATGTCCATTGCTTTCTAGTATCATGGCATCGGACCAATCAGCAACGGTTATGATATGAAGTCTATCATTTGCTAAAACTGGTTTTATTAAAGTAGCAAGGAATATAAAGATTGATATATATATATATATATATATGGTTTTTTGATCATGCTATCTCCTTATGAGTAGATTATAGTTCTTTTAATTTCTTTTAAGTTTGGCACGCACTAAATCAAGTGCATAGTGAAGGGTTTTATCCTTAATGATAAAGAGAGCGAAAGCATAATAGATAGCACATCCAGCAATTGTAGATACAACCATGCTTAGCATATTCATATTGACTGTATATGAATGAACTTGGAAGAGAAATTTAAAGATATAGTAAATTGGGATAAAGCCAAGTGACACGATTGTGTAACGAGCTAATGTTCCAAAAATTTCTTTTAAATCCAAGAGTTTATGCTTCAGAATGAAGCGGGTTTCAAGTAGAACGACGATTGCCTCAGCAATAATCGTTGTTCCGATGTAGTATGCAGGAGTAAAGATGTTGTTGAAAAGGAGTAGAGAGTTTAGGACTACATTGACACCACCACCAATAAAGTAAAAGGCTGTTAATCGGTTTTCGTGATCATTGATAAAGATGATTTGCTTTCCAAGGATTAATTCGATAGCCCAGATAATGGTTCGAAAGGCAAAGACGCTTGTAACAATTCCTGCTTCTATGTATTTATCAGAAGAATAGATAACAGTGGCATAAGTTCCTAAAACCATGATTCCGATACTAGTCGGAATTATAAGAAAGTAGAAAAGAGCTGCACCTTGGTTAACAAGATTTTTATACGAAGTGTAATCTTTTTTTCCTAAATAGTAACCAAGTCGAGGAATGCTGACATTGATGGCTCCACTGAGGACACTAGCAATCAGCATGACGATACTTGAGGCAATGGTATAGTAGGAGATGAAATTCTCGTCAGGACCCTTAGTGATGAACATACGGTCAAGCAGGGTATAGAGCATATTAGCATTTGCTAGAAGTAGCATAGTCATAAGAGGCTTAGAAGCTTTGAGAAGTTCGATGAACTCAATCTTAACAAAGGAAACCTCTCGTTTGATCCATAGGAAGCTAAGTAGATAGTTGATAATGGTTGTCGCACTCATGATTGTGGCATAAGGAACAATATCATCAGGTGTCTTAACGAAGGCGAAGATAGCAACCAACATTCCAATCCGAATAACGAGTGTTTTATAAAGGATAAATGAATAATTCTCGTAGGCTTCATTCATCCACTCGATATTCAGAAATTGGAAGAGGGCTTGGATTCCAAGGATATAGTAAAGGATTTTTAGATTGACAATACTAGTATCAAAATAAATAAAGAGGAAATAGATAGCAGTTGTTACAACTGAAGTAATGACTGAGATATAGAACAACTTAGAAAAGACATGATTAATCTTATTTTTGTCATCCTTTACTTTACTGATAGCTCGAATCCCATAATTGTAGATACCAAAAGCAGCTAGCGGAATAACAAAACTTGCCCAGGTGTTAGCTGTATTAAAGTAACCATAGTTTGATTTACTGAGAATTCGCGTTAGATAGGGATTGGTAATCAGGGGGAACACGATGTTTAAAATATTGACCAGCAAGCTAGCCAAAGCATTAACTTTTATATTTTTCATGAAATTTTCTTTCTTATATTCTAAACTAGATACTAGTATTATATCACATTCCAACGCCATTCTTTTGATAAAATCATTTAAATCTTGTATAATAGATAGAACTGAAAGTATGAGGTTACGAACTATGAAAATGAAACAAATCAGTGATACCACACTAAAAATCACGATGTCTTTAGAAGATTTGATGGATCGTGGAATGGAAATCGCAGACTTTCTCGTTCCACAAGAAAAAACAGAAGAGTTTTTCTATGCCATTCTGGATGAGTTAGAGATGCCAGACAGTTTCTTGGATACAGGTATGCTTAGCTTCCGAGTGACACCGAAGCCTGATAAGGTCGATGTCTTTGTAACCAAGTCTAAGATTGACCAAAATTTGGATTTTGAGGATTTGGCAGACCTTCCAGATATGGATGAGTTGGCGAAAATGTCTCCAGATGAGTTTTTGAAAACTTTGGAAAAAACCATGGCAGAGAAAACCAAGGAAGATATTGAAGCGATCCAATCTCTAGAGCAGGTTGAAAAAGAGGAAGAAGCAGCGATTGATGAAATTGCTGAGGTAGAAGAAGGAAAAAGAGAACCATATATCTACTACATCCTACGCTTTGACGACTTAACTAGTTTGGTTTCTTTTGCGAAAACAGTTGATTATCAAATGGAGACTTCAGAGCTTTACAAAATGAATGACCAATACTATCTAACAGTCTTGGTTGATGTAGAGGATCATCCAAGTCTTTATCCAGCTTGGTTATTGGCTCGCATGCGTGAATTTGCAGATGATAGTGATATCAGCCGTTCAGTTCTCCAAGAATACGGTCAAGTCATCATCAATCACGATGCTGTCCAAGGACTCCAAAAAGTTTGAAGTATTTGAAAAAAGACAGAGAAATAGAATTCTCTGTCTTTTTTGTTTTAGATTTGGATTTGGATTTGCTTAGTCTTAGACTATACGATAATTCTTGTAAACTCAATTGAGGTGCTATAGATAAATACTTTTTATCACGTCACTTAGCTTGCTAAAATAATGAAAAAACGATATCATAGAAAGAAATAAGCGAGGTAAAGTATGGACCAAGGACATTTACAAAAAGAGATAGAGGAAATCCTAGAAGATGTATTGGCAAAGGCTTCTCTCCATGAGGGGGCTCTCTTTGTTTTGGGCTTATCGTCCAGTGAGGTGATAGGAGGACACATCGGGGAAGCCTCTAGTCAAGAAATTGGAGAATTAATTGTTCAAAAAATATTAGAGATTCTGTCAGCGAAAGGTATCCATCTAGCAGTTCAAGGATGCGAACATGTTAATCGTGCCTTGGTAGTGGAACGAGAGGTTGCTATCAAATACAATCTCGAAATTGTGAGTGTTCTGCCGACTCTGCATGCGGGAGGTTCTGGTCAATTGGCGGCCTTTCGCTATATGAAAGACCCAGTTGAGGTCGAATTTATCAAAGCTGATGCAGGCCTTGATATTGGAGATACGGCTATAGGGATGCATATCAAGCATGTGCAAGTACCTATACGTCCAGTTTTAAAATCAATCGGCCATGCCCACGTAACTGCGCTCGCTAGTCGTCCAAAACTGATTGGAGGGGCGCGTGCTCAATACCCACAAGATTTTATAAGAAAAATATAGATAAAAGTTGAAAGCTCTCATCTGCTCAGCAGGTGGGAGCTTCCTTGTCATCAAGAAGCGTTATTAATTTCCGAGCAGATTTCAAGTATTTTTAGAAAGGTAGGTATATAATAGAATTACAAAGTGAATATCTATATTCATATAACGAATAGAGAAGGTGATGAAGATGAAAAAATGGCAAGCATCTGTATTTGTCTGCGCTAGTCTGGTCTGTCTATCGGCTTGTAAAAATCAGACGACGAACGAGGCTGATAGTCACAATGGAGACAAACAAGAGCAAGTTAGCTCTCAGGTAGCAAGAAAGGGAGAAGCGGTTGCAGACTTTGAACTAAGGGGAGTAGATGGGAAAACCTACCGTTTATCTGATTACAAGGGTAAAAAGGTCTATCTCAAATTTTGGGCATCTTGGTGCTCTATTTGTCTAGCCAGCCTCCCTGATACCGATGAACTTGCAAAAGAAGCAGGCGATGACTATGTTGTCTTGACAGTGGTTTCTCCTGGTCAAAAAGGCGAGCAAGCAGAAGAAGCCTTCAAAAAATGGTATCAAGGATTGGACTATAAAAATCTACCTGTCCTTCTAGATTCTTCAGGTAAACTTTTGGAAAGTTACGGAGTCCGTTCTTATCCGACTCAGGCCTTTATTGATAAAGAAGGCAAACTAGTCAAGACCCAGCCAGGTTTTATGGACAGAGAAACTATTTTACAGACGTTAAAAAGCATAGATTAGAGGCTTATCATGAATGATAAATTAAAAATAATTGTATTCATAGGAATTATCATTTTCCTTATTTTAGGAGTTTTATTTCTTTTGGAGAAAAGGAGCGCAAGCTACACAGATACCACTCAAATTGAGAAGGCAGCAGTTAGTCAGGGGCAACATGCTAAGAAAAATACTGAGCCAGATAAAAATGCTGACCTACATGAAATCTATTTAGCGGGAGGTTGTTTCTGGGGTGTTGAAGAGTATTTTTCACGAGTAGCAGGTGTGACAGATGCTGTTTCGGGCTATGCGAATGGTAGAGGAGAAACAACCCAGTATGAATTGATCGGCCAAACTGGGCATGCTGAGACTGTTCATGTGACCTATGATGCCAATCAAATCTCTTTAAAAGAAATTTTGCTCCATTATTTCCGTATTATCAATCCAACCAGTAAAAACAAGCAAGGTAATGACGTAGGAACCCAATATCGCACGGGAGTCTACTATACAGATGAGAAAGATTTAGAAGTCATCAATCAAGTCTTTGATCAAGTTTCTAAGAAGTATGACCAGCCTCTAGCTGTTGAAAAGGAAGCCTTAAGAAATTTTATCGTGGCTGAGGACTACCACCAAGACTATCTCCAAAAAAATCCTAATGGATACTGCCATATCAATGTCAATCAAGCATCCTATCCTGTCATTGATGCGAGTAAATATCCAAAACCAAGTGATGATGAATTAAAAAAACTCCTCTCTCCTGAGGAGTATGCTGTGACTCAAAACGGTCAAACAGAACGTGCTTTTTCAAATCGTTACTGGGATAAATTTGAAGCAGGTATTTATGTAGATGTGGCGACAGGTGAACCACTCTTTTCTTCGAAAGATAAATTTGAATCGGGCTGTGGTTGGCCTAGCTTTACTCAGCCTATCAGTCCAGATGTTGCGACCTACAAGGAAGACAAGTCTTATAATATGGTCAGAACAGAAGTCAGAAGCCGAACTGGTGATTCCCACTTAGGACATGTCTTTACAGACGGACCTCAGGACAAGGGAGGGCTTCGCTATTGTATTAACAGCCTGTCTATCCGTTTTATTTCTAAAGATCAAATGGAAGAAAAGGGTTATGGTTATTTGTTAGATTATGTTGAGTAAGTTATCTCAACCATATTAGTTAAAAAGCCAGATCTCCTGTTTGGGGTCTGGCTTTTATGGTATACTTAGGATATGCATAGAAAAACAGTGATTGATTTTAGGGCTTTGGGCGAGAGATATACCTTTACCCAGCCTATCAAAGAGTTAAAAACCAGAGATTTAGCAGAAGTGACGGACTTATTAGCTCAAGTGGAAAGCTATCAAGAGCAAGGCTATTATGTGGTAGGCTATGTTAGCTATGAGGCTGCACCTGCTTTTGAGGAGAAGTTAGCAGTACGCTCAGGTCCCTTGTTAGGAGAGTATCTCCTCTATTTCACCGTTCATGACAGCGTTGAAACATCCAGCATTCCTCTAGCTTATGAGGAGGTGGATTTGCCATCAAACTGGCAGGAAGTAACATCTCCAGAGGCCTATGAAAAGGCGATTAGACAAATTCACCATCATTTAAGACAAGGAGATACCTATCAGGTCAATTATACTGTCCAACTCAAGCAGGAGTTGTCTGTCAATCCTTTTGCTATCTACAATCGTATGGTGGTAGAGCAGGAAGCGGGATATAATGCTTACGTGGAGCATGATGATATGGCAGTGATTTCCATGAGTCCAGAACTCTTTTTTGAACAAAATGATCGTGAATTGACGACTCGCCCTATGAAGGGGACGACTAAACGTGGTTTGAATAACGATGACGACTTGAAAGAGGCGGCTTGGTTGGAGCAGGATCCAAAAAATCGTTCAGAAAACATGATGATAGTGGACCTTTTGCGCAATGACATGAATCGTCTGTCTGAAGTGGGTAGTGAGCATGTGGAGCGTTTATGCCAAGTAGAGCAGTATTCTACAGTTTGGCAGATGACTTCGACCATCAAGAGTCAGTTACGACCAGATGTTGACCTAGTTGAAATCTTCCGTTCGCTCTTTCCATGTGGCTCCATCACAGGAGCTCCCAAGATTGCGACCATGGAAATTATCAAGAACTTGGAACCACAAGCGCGTGGAGTATACTGTGGAACTGTTGGTCTCCTACTTCCTAATGGACGACGGATTTTCAATGTGGCTATTCGAACCATTCAACTGCATGGAGGGCATGCCATCTATGGTGTCGGAGGTGGCATCACTTGGGATAGTACTTGGGAGTCAGAATACCGTGAAGTCCATCAAAAGGCAGCTGTTCTTTACCGAAAACAGCCTCGTTTTCAGCTGATTACGACAGGGAAAATTAGCCAGAAAAAATTGCTCTTTGAAAAGCAACATCTAGAAAGATTGCAAAAGGCTAGTCGTTATTTTGCCTTTCCATTTGACCAAGAAGTTTTGAGACAAAAAATAGAGAAGGAGTTCCAGTCTTGTGACATCCGTCAGGACTACCGTTTGCGAATCAGTCTCAGCAAATCTGGAGCGATTGAAAATGAACGACAAGTATTAACTCCGCTTAGCCCTAGCTTCTGTCAGGCCAAGCTTTGTCTACAAGAAGCTGATTTGAAGCAGTCCTTTACCTACTTTAAGACGACATACCGACCACATTTGACAGTGGGAGAGCAGGAAATCATCTATCACACTGCTGATGGAAAATTGCTTGAAACCTCTATTGGGAATCTGGTCTTAAAAATGAATGGTAAGCTCTATACTCCACCTAGCACTCTTGGTATTTTACCAGGGATTTATCGTCAACACTTGCTTGAGAGTAGGCAGGCAGAAGAAAAGATCTTGACCGTAGAAGATTTGAAAGAAGCAGAGGTCATTTATGCTTGTAATGCAGTAAGGGGCTTATATGAGTTGTCAGTAAGGGAGAACTAAATGAAACTAATATTTTTACATGGTTTAGGACAGTCAGCAGATAGTTGGAAAGAAGTTCAGGATTTTCTTGCAGATTATCCCTCTGAAGCCCTAGAGTTATTTCCTTCCAGAGTTGCTAGCTATCAAGAAGCTAAGGAGCGCATTTATCAGCACTTATTAAAGGAGACAGAACCTTTTGTTCTAGTAGGTTTGTCCCTAGGGGCTGCACTTGCATTGGAACTTTCAAGTTATGATATACCAAATCTTCAGGTCTTGGTTTTGTCAGGTTGCCCACTGAAACTAGTTGGTAACATTCCTTTTTATATTCAGTTGCTGATATTTAAACTACTCCCCAAGAGGATATTTGAGAAACAGGGAGCAGATAAAGCTCTTATGGTTGGAGTTTCTGAGGAATTAAAAACACTTGATTTAAGGGAGATTGCACGGAATTGTCCCTATCCAAGCTTGTTAATTTGTGGTAGTCAGGATAAGCCTAATCTAAGTTCAATGAAAGCTATTCAAGAACTGATGCCAAATTCCCAGTTTCAGATCATCTCTGAGGGACCTCATGTCCTAAATAGAGCCAAACCAAAAGAGTTTGCAGAAATAACTAGAAGTTTTCTTGAATTGCAGAAATAAGTTTGATAAAATAATATGGAAGTTGATATTATCATAAAGGAGAAAAATATGAGTCAAAAGATTATCGGGATTGACCTTGGTGGGACTTCTATCAAGTTTGCAATTTTAACTCAAGAAGGAGAAATCCAAGAAAAATGGTCTATCAAGACTAACATTTTGGATGAAGGAAGCCATATCGTAGATGATATGATTGAATCTATTCAACATCGTTTTGAATTACTTGGATTGTCTGCAGCAGATTTCCAAGGGATTGGTATGGGTTCACCGGGTGTGGTTGACCGTGAAAATGGAACTGTTATCGGAGCCTATAACCTCAACTGGAAAACTCTTCAACCAATCAAAGAAAAGATGGAAAAAGCCTTGGGTATTCCATTCTTTATCGACAATGACGCTAACGTAGCTGCTCTTGGTGAGCGTTGGATGGGTGCTGGTGAAAACCAACCAGATGTTGTCTTTATGACACTTGGTACAGGTGTTGGTGGCGGTATCGTGGCAGAAGGAAAATTACTTCACGGTGTTGCAGGTGCTGCAGGTGAGCTTGGCCATATCACAGTTGATTTTGACCAACCAATCGCATGTACTTGTGGTAAAAAAGGATGTCTTGAGACAGTAGCCTCAGCAACAGGTATTGTCAATTTAACTCGTCGTTATGCAGATGAGTATGAAGGTGATGCAGCCTTAAAACGCTTGATCGACGATGGTGAAGAAGTAACCGCTAAAACTGTCTTTGACTTGGCAAAAGAAGGGGACGATCTCGCTTTGATCGTTTACCGTAATTTCTCACGTTACTTGGGAATCGCGTGTGCCAACATTGGTTCCATCCTAAATCCATCAACAATCGTTATCGGTGGTGGTGTATCGGCTGCAGGAGAATTCCTTCTTCAAGGCGTGCAAAAGGTTTATGATGAAAATACCTTCCCACAAGTTCGCACAACAACTAAGCTAGCTCTTGCGACTCTAGGAAATGACGCTGGAGTTATCGGAGCAGCATCTCTTGTCTTGCAATAAGAAGCAAAAGAAGGAGAAAATCACTATCTTGAAGCGAGTGATTTTCCTCCTTTCTTTTTTTATGCTATACTAGTTAAGAATAAACGTTGAGGAGAGAGTAAATGACAAAAGCAGATCAAATTTTTAAAGAAAATATTGAGCGAATTCTCAATGAAGGAGTCTTTTCAGAACAGGCTCGTCCCAAGTATAAGGATGGAACTGTTGCTAACTCTAAGTATGTGACTGGGGCTTTTGCAGAGTATGATTTGTCAAAGGGTGAATTTCCCATTACAACCCTACGTCCAATTGCCATCAAATCAGCTATCAAGGAAGTTCTTTGGATCTACCAAGACCAGTCCAATAGCCTAGAGGTTCTTAATGACAAGTACAATGTACACTACTGGAATGACTGGGAAGTGGGAGATACAGGGACAATTGGTGAGCGTTATGGGGCTGTGGTTAAGAAGCATGATATCATCAACAAAATCCTTAAGCAGTTGGAAGCTAATCCTTGGAACCGTCGCAATATCATCTCTCTCTGGGATTACCAAGCCTTTGAGGAAACAGATGGCCTTCTTCCATGTGCCTTCCAGACCATGTTTGATGTCCGTCGTGTAGATGGGAAAATTTATCTGGATACGACCTTGACTCAGCGTTCTAACGATATGCTGGTAGCTCATCACATCAATGCCATGCAATATGTGGCTCTTCAAATGATGATTGCTAAACATTTTGGTTGGAAAGTTGGAAAATTCTTCTACTTTATCAATAATCTTCACATCTATGATAATCAATTTGAACAAGCTCAGGAATTGCTCCGTCGTGAACCTTCAAATTGCCAACCGCGTTTGGTCTTGAATGTACCAGACAAGACAAACTTCTTTGATATTAAAGCAGAGGATTTTGAGTTGGTTGACTATGATCCTGTGAAACCGCAGTTGAAGTTTGATTTGGCTATTTAATAACATAAAAAGAAGTTGGAAAATCCAACTTCTTTTTTATTGATTAGCGTGATACACGACGGCGAGCTGCTTTTTTACGATTTTCTTCGATGAAAGCTGCTTTTTGTTCTTCTGGTTCAATCACTTTCTTTTTGAATGCGTATACTGCACCTGCAACAGCAGCAACAGTTCCTGCAACACCTGTTACGAGACCTTTAGCAAATCCTTTAGCCATGAGTCTTCCTCCTTTTATTTATAAATCAGACGGAAATAGCTTAAGAAATAGCATTTTTCTGCCTGTCCATTTTGTGATATAATAATAGTAACGAAAAAATGGGAATTTTTCAAGGAAAAACGATGAAAAGCAAAATAATTGTGATTGTTGGTCCAACTGCAGTTGGAAAGACTGCTCTCGCTATTGAAGTTGCTCAGCGATTCAATGGCGAAGTAGTTAGTGGAGATAGCCAACAGGTCTACCGAGGACTAGACATTGGAACAGCCAAGGCTAGTCCGGAGGAGCAGGCAACTGTCCCTCATCATTTAATCGATGTTAGAGATGTAACCGAGTCTTACTCGGCTTTTGATTTTGTTTCTGAAGCCAAGGCAGCCATTGAGGATATTCAAAGTCGTGGTAAGCTTGCTATTATCGCCGGTGGGACAGGACTTTACATCCAGAGTCTGCTAGAGGGGTATCATCTAGGTGGCGAGACACCTCATGAGGATATTTTAGCCTACCGTTCTAGCTTAGAGTCTTTTTCAGATGAGGTCTTAGCCCATCTGGTGGATCAAGCAGGCCTTGAAATTCCCCAATTTAATCGTCGTCGTGCCATGCGTGCCTTAGAAATTGCCCATTTTGCTCAAGACTTGGAAAATCAAGAAAGTTTATATGAACCACTGATTATTTGCTTGGATGATGAGCGTAGTCAGCTTTATGAGCGTATCAATCACCGAGTGGACCTGATGTTTGAAGCTGGACTTTTGGAGGAAGCTAAATGGTTGTTTGACCATTGTCCAGATGTGCAGGCTGCTAAAGGGATAGGTTATAAGGAACTCTTCCCTTATTTTCGTGGAGAGCAGTCCTTGGAAGAAGCTAGTGACAGCCTAAAACAGGCGACTCGCCGATTTGCCAAGCGCCAGTTGACCTGGTTCCGCAATCGCATGCAGGTGACCTTTTATCAGATAGGAGAATCTGGTGTGAAAGACCGCATTTTAAACCAGATTGAGGAGTTTTTAAATGATTGAAACGGAGAAAAAAGAGGAGCGAGTCCTGCTGATTGGAGTTGAACTCCAGGGCATGGATAATTTTGACCTCTCCATGGAGGAACTGGCTAGTTTAGCCAAGACAGCTGGGGCGGTCGTCGTCGATAGCTACAGACAAAAACGCGAAAAATACGACTCCAAGACCTTTGTTGGCTCTGGTAAGTTGGAAGAAATTGCTCAAATGGTGGACGCAGAAGAAATCACGACGGTCATCGTCAATAACCGTCTGACCCCTCGACAAAATGTCAATTTAGAGGAGGTCTTAGGTGTTAAAGTTATTGATCGTATGCAGTTAATTTTGGATATCTTTGCCATGAGAGCTCGCAGTCATGAAGGCAAGCTCCAAGTTCATCTTGCCCAGCTCAAGTACCTCTTGCCTCGTTTGGTTGGTCAGGGGATTATGCTTAGTCGTCAGGCAGGGGGGATTGGTTCCCGTGGTCCAGGTGAAAGTCAGCTAGAACTAAATCGTCGGAGCGTTCGCAACCAGATTACAGATATCGAACGCCAACTCAAGGTGGTTGAGAAAAATCGAGCGACAGTCAGAGAAAAACGTTTGGAGTCAAGCACCTTTAAGATTGGTTTGATTGGTTACACCAATGCTGGGAAGTCAACTATTATGAATACTTTGACCAGCAAGACCCAGTATGAAGCGGATGAGCTTTTTGCGACTCTTGATGCTACAACTAAAAGCATCCATCTGGGAGGGAATCTACAAGTAACTTTAACCGATACCGTTGGTTTTATTCAAGACCTACCGACAGAGTTGGTGTCTAGTTTCAAATCTACTCTAGAAGAAAGCAAGCATGTAGATCTCTTGGTTCATGTCATCGATGCCAGCAATCCTTACCATGAGGAACATGAAAAAACGGTCCTCTCCATCATGAAAGACTTGGATATGGAGGATATTCCTCGCTTGACCCTTTATAATAAAGCGGATTTAGTGGAGGACTTTACGCCTACTCAAACGCCATACGCTCTGATTTCGGCAAAGTCTAAAGATAGTCGAGAACAGTTGCAGACTTTATTGCTAGGTAAAATTAAGGAAATTTTTGAAGCATTTACCCTGCGCGTGCCTTTTTCTAAATCTTACAAGATTCATGATTTAGAAAGTGTTGCGATTCTAGAAGAACGTGACTACCAAGATGATGGTCAAGTCATCACAGGCTACATTTCTGAGAAAAACAAATGGAGATTAGAGGAATTTTATGACTGATATTAAAACATTAGCTCTCAAGTATGGTGGATATACGAGTCTGGACAAGGTCTATCTAGATCAGCTTTTAGCTGGTAGATCTGACCAGGAACAGCTAGCTCTCATCACTCCTCCACCCAGCGTAGTGAATGCCTACTTTGCAGAACTCTACCAAAAGAAGAGCCCTCAAGCCGCGACAGATTATTTTGCTGAATTGAGTCGGGAGTTGAATCTTTATAATACTGATCCAAGTTTCACTCTAGAAAACAAGCCCTTTATTCGCCTCAATCTATCTGGTAAATCCTTTGGATTTTGCTACGAAAAAGAAGGTCTTGGTCGCATTTTTTCAGAAGCTGAGGAAGTCATTACGGATGAATTACTCTTTGAGATTGCGCAAATTTTCCCTCATCAGCTCGTTTTTGAGGAGTCTGGCAACATCTACACGAAGGCTATCGGAGACGAAGAAGTTGTTAGCATGGAAAATCTCACAGCTTTAACTGACTTAGAGAACTTAGCAGATGGAAGAAAGCGATTAAAGGGATATAGCCAAGAGGATTTACTACAAGAAGCTAGAGCTTTTTCTGGCAAGCTGTATTATCGCTCTGAAAACAGAACTGCTATGTTATATATTGATTAATTAGAAAGTATCAAATGGATATTCAATTTTTAGGAACGGGGGCTGGTCAGCCCTCTAAAGCCCGCAATGTTTCAAGTCTCGCTCTGAAACTCTTGGACGAGATTAACGAAGTCTGGCTCTTTGACTGTGGAGAAGGAACGCAAAACCGTATTCTGGAAACCACAATTCGACCACGAAAGGTCAGCAAAATCTTTATCACCCATTTGCATGGAGATCATATCTTTGGTTTGCCTGGTTTTCTCTCAAGTCGTGCCTTTCAGGCCAATGAAGAGCAGACAGATTTGGAAATCTATGGCCCCCAAGGCATCAAATCTTTTGTTTTGACAAGTCTGCGTGTGTCTGGTTCACGTCTGCCTTATAAGATTCATTTTCATGAATTTGACCAAGATTCTCTAGGGAAAATTCTTGAAACTGATAAATTCACGGTTTATGCGGAAGAGTTGGATCACACTATTTTCTGTGTGGGTTATCGTGTCATGCAGAAAGACCTTGAAGGAACCTTGGATGCAGAAAAACTCAAGGCTGCTGGTGTGCCATTTGGACCGCTTTTTGGAAAAATTAAAAACGGTCAGGATGTCGTATTAGAGGACGGCACTGAGATCAAGGCAGCAGACTACATCTCAGCTCCACGTCCAGGTAAGATTATCACTATCTTGGGTGATACTCGAAAAACTAATGCCAGTGTGCGTCTGGCTGTCAATGCGGATGTCCTTGTCCATGAATCTACTTATGGCAAAGGGGATGAGAAAATTGCCCGCAATCATGGCCACTCAACCAATATGCAGGCTGCGCAAGTCGCAGTAGAAGCAGGAGCCAAACGACTCTTACTCAACCATATCAGCGCTCGTTTTCTTTCTAAGGATATCAGCCAGCTCAAGAAAGATGCGGCAACGATTTTTGAAAATGTCCATATGGTTAAAGACCTAGAAGAAGTGGAAATCTAGAAGATTGAGAAAGGAAAAGTATGTCTACTATTCTCATAACAGGAGCTAGTGGTGGTCTAGCCCAAGAAATGGTCAAACTTTTACCAGATGATCAACTCATTTTGCTTGGTAGAAATAAGGAAACATTAGCTCAATTATACGGAAACCATCCACATGCTGAATTGATTGAAATGGATATAACCGATGCTCAAGCCATAGAAGAGCTAGTAGCTGAACTCTACCAGCGTTATGGCAAGATTGATGTTTTAATTAACAACGCTGGCTACGGGATTTTTGATGAATTTGACAAGATTTCTTATCAAGATATTCATCAGATGTTTGAGGTTAATACCTTTGCTCTCATGAATCTGTCTCGTTTGGTTGGAACTCTTATGAAGGAGACTCGAAAAGGACATATCATCAATATCGTCAGCATGGCAGGATTGATAGCGACTAGCAAGTCCAGTCTCTACTCAGCGACCAAATTTGCGGCCATTGGTTTTTCAAATGCTTTACGTCTCGAACTCATGCCCTATGGTGTCTATGTGACAACGGTCAATCCAGGACCTATCCGTACAGGATTTTTTGACCAGGCAGACCCAGATGGGACCTACCTCAAATCGGTCGACCGCTTCCTACTGGAGCCAGATACAGTTGCGAAAAAAATCGTTAAGACCATAGGAAAAAATAAACGAGAGCTTAATCTTCCAGTCTTACTCAATCTAGCCCACAAGTTTTATACTCTCTTTCCTAAGCTGGCAGATAAGTTGGCAGGAGAAACCTTTAATTATAAGTGAGAAAGCTGTTCCCTTGAGGAAGGGCTTTTTGCTTTAATTAGGAGAAGTTGTTCATTAAAAATAATCCCTGAAAATACTGGTAGTTTATCCCTATTAGATAGCTTTGAGGTATAATAGAGATAAGAAAGTTCATCAGAAAAAAGAAGACCTAAATTAACTAGTTTGCCCTAGAAAATGGACTAGTTATAGTCGGAGGTTGACAATGGAATTATTGACAATTGACCAAATCATTTCCATTATTGAAGAAGAAACACAAGGACTTGCCCCTGAGATAAGTGAAGGAATTGTCCTGAGCCAAACAGATCTACCTGTGTCTGAACTGGATCGTTTGAAAAAACAACTGCAAATCCAAGATTTGGATCCGATTTTTAGGAAATATATTCTGGCTTATAACTGGGGGCAGGTCGGTTTTTTAAGTTACCAGTTTGGATATGGGGACGGCACTAGTCTTACTTGGCTGATCAATCGCAATTTGGAATACCATGATTACTCGACTCTACAAGAAAGTGGCTTGATCATCATTGCAAATGGAGATCCCTACACTATTTTGCTGGATTGTCAATCTGGGACTGTCTATGCTCTTGATGCAGAGATGACCTATGATGAAAAAATATGGCTGGCACCAGATTTTCTAGCATTTGTTAGAGCCATGGGAACGGCTCAATCTGCAGTTTGGAAGGATTGTGAAAGTGACTTCATCCACTTGATGACTAGAAAAGGCCATGAGTCCAGTTTGATATTCTGGCAGAGTCTGGTCGGATTTTATGGTTGAAAATAAAAGGAGCAGGTCATGGAATTTATAGTAGCTGAGGAGGGAATTCCTCAAAATATCGGATGTCAGGGAGCCTTGATTGCCTATTGTGGCAGTGAGATAGAATTTCATTATGAAACCGTGCCACCACACGGTGATGAGATTTTTTCTGCCAAGTTACCTTTGTTAGAACTTGAACTGCCCTTTTGGATCTATGGGAGAAATCTCATATTTTTAGATGCTTACTACCTCTTAGCAGAAACGGTTAAAAAAGGGACTTGGAATCCCATAACGACGATACTCATCAACATTCATATGGGGAAATACGCCAGCCTAGACCACTGGTACAATCATATATCTATTGAGCAAAACGGTCTTGAGTTGAAAAATGATTACGATGGACAAGTCCGGACTTTGAAAACTGTTGACAATCTTCATTGGCTTGCCCTAGATGCTAAATCAGAAGAAAGGAACTAAAGATGGCAAAGAAAAGAGTAACCTTACCGAAGGACTTTAATGAACTACTGACTGACGGCAATATTGACCAATTAAAGGCCGTGTATGACAAGTGTGAGTTGAATGCCCATGATGGAAGATTTAGCTTATGTACACCCTTGCATATGGGAGGAGTCCCGGATGAATTGGTTATCTGGCTGGTAGAAAAGGGCCTAGATATAAATGTCCCAGATTATTATGGAGCGACTCCTTTATACCGTCAAGCAATCTTGGGTAGAGATACAGTAAAACTCTTGTGTGAATTGGGGGCAGACATTGAAAAGCCCAATACCTATGGCGAGACCCCTCTACATATGGCAGCTGAATTTTTTCATCCTAGAACAGTCAAATTTTTAATTGACAAGGGAGCAAATGTCAATGTAGAGAATGATATGGGAAGAACTCCACTAGCTTCAGTCTTGATGGTTTGTCGGGGGATCTATATTGCCCAAACTGCTGAAATTGCCTCTATGTTACTAGAAGCAGGTGCTAAGAAAACCTCTAAAATGAAGGAAAGAGTTGAGCAAATCGGCAAGGATTTTGAATTTCATCGAGAAAGTATCCATCCTGACTACATAGAGGTTGCAGATAAAGGATTAGCAAAACTCTATGAGCTCTTTGACGTCAAGCCTGTAGAAAAACGCCTTACTCATGATGGAGTTTCACCGATTAAGCTAGTAGAAGGTTCCTGGGAGGAACAATATGAGCAACTTTGGTCCTTCTTAATCCCTTCGAGTGGGCCAGCCAAAACTGTTCAGGGAGAAGTTATCCGTATACCAGGTCGAGTCCGAGATGAACTGGATCGTAATGGTGGGGCAAACTGGGACAGGGATTACCGCAAGATGCTACAGGCTATGCCTCATTACCTGTCTTTAGGAAGCTCTCTTTCAGATCAAGAATTGGAAGAAATCAAGCAAGTCATTGCGCAAATCCATAGCAAAGAGAATGATGACGAGCCTCGCCTGGACCGCCTCTGCCAATTGGCTCTTGCATGGATTAAGCAAAATCCTAACCCAATTGACTTAAAAGAACCAAGTTATAATCGGTAAAAAGCATTGGAAGACAGATAAAATAAAGAAATCATGGTGGGATTATGCAACTAATTGACCAAGTTAAAAAAATAGAAACTTATATTTGTGAGTGTTTTGAAGACTGGGATTTGGATGATCCTGTAGAGGAAGGATATCTGGAAGATTATCAGGATATTTCTGGTGCTTCCGAGGAAGAGCTTCAAGGCTTTGAGGAAAGATTTGGTATTCGTCTACCTAGTGACTTCAAAGAGCTTTATAGCTATAAGAATGGGAGTAAATACCTCTCTATTTTACCTTGTGTGATTGACCAGAGAGATCTGACTTTTTCTCTCATGAGTCTACAGGAAATTGAGACTTGTAAAAAGTACTTTCAAAATAGAGATGCTCTGTTAACCGAATTTCCCGACTATTTTTCTAGTCAAGACCTGGAAAATATGCGTGATAGCAGGATTAAGCCTTATCTTTTTAATAAAAAATGGCTTCCTTTTGCCCAGTATTGTGACTCTTGTTATCTTATGCTGGATTTTGATCCAGACCAGGAGGGTCAGGAAGGGCAGATTATTTGCTACATCCATGATCCTGACCAAGTGATTTATGTAGCAGAGAGCCTTAGAAATCTGATTGAAGGGATAATGGATGAGATCATATGAACGGACAAATGTATCAAATAGCCTGTATCGTGGCAGCAGCTAGGAAGGCTTTGAAAAGTGGCAAAGAAATATGGTATAAGCCTGAAAAATATACAAATAAGATGAGTTTTCAAATTCTGCCGTCAGAAAAGGGGAAAGTTACGGAACTTTCTGTAACTGATTGGTTTGAACACCTTAAGGAAAAAGGTTTGAAGGACTTACAATTATTTTGCCCCATTTCAGTTGAAGACAGAGGTATTTTAGGTTTCTCCAATACAACACAGAGTTCAATTCTTTGTTTTTATAAAGATGGGAAGACAAGTTATTTCCTACCAAATTGGAAATCTGCTTCCCCAGTCAGGGGCTGGGATGTTACCTACACTGAGTATGAATGGGAAAGGCCTTTTCAAGACCTTCCCCACTATGAAAATAATATAGAAGAATTTAAGGACATATTGGCTCGTATGGAAGATTTAGCAAGTAAAATTGAATGTGAGAACTTTGCCAAAGTCTTTCACTCTGCTAGAAACTTTTTGCTAGATCCAGAATCTGGTAAAGGACTGGCAGAACCTCAAATTCCACCGCAACATCTAAGCATATTTAGAGCTACAAGTGCAGCTGATGTTTTTGGAGGAATGGGCTCCTGGAATGATGGTCCTGGATGGCTTGCACAAGACAAGGGACTGGGTCAAGTATACGATGAACTTTCAGATCAATTGCTAAGAAATATTAGATCAGCCATTCTATTTGCCATCAACGAGTGGTGATGGATTAGGAGGAAGAAAATGGGGAAGTTAAAGTTAAGCCTATTGAACAAATGGGAACTAGACAAGGACTACAATAGTGTTTTCAATTCTGTCATGTTACATGATGGTAGAGCCTTTGTATTGACCAGTGAGAAGGAAGCTTTTAATCGCTACTGTCTGCTAGAAGTGTCTCCTTTGGGAGTCAAGGAGATAGATGCTTGGGCTTGTGACCATGTTTGGGAGGAAGAGCCTATACTCTTTACAGATGGACAAAATATTGGCATCATCAAGGCTGGCAAGGAAATAATCTATTATACTGGTGATTTTTCTCATCCAGAAATCATTGCCATAAAGGATTCGCAAAGTATACTTCCTAAAAAGGCACAAGAGAGATATTTTCAAATAGTATCAGATAGCGACCAGATACCCGTGTGTTTTGAAGATCAAGTTTATACAAATCAGGCAAGAAACTTTGCCCTTTTAGAATTTGATAGAGAGAAAAAGCAGGCGAAGTGGACCACTTATTCGCATATTGATAAAAAAGCTTTAAACTACCACGACACGAACTCTGATGCTTGGCCTAAAATCGATAGTCTGAAATATTGGCAGCAAGAGCTCTATGCCTTTACCTCTGGAGAAAGTCAAACCTCTGTCAATAAATGGGGCATGGACTATTATGCCCTAGTTAAAATCTCTAGTGATGGTCGTATTATCGAAAAGTTATTAGAATCTGAACATTTAAAGGCTTTAGGCAAAAAAGCTGGTGTCAATGGAATTTTTACGGATTCGCCTTATCTTATCCTGAGCCCCCTATTTAAAAATGATGACTGGAAGGGCAAGCAAAAGCTATTTTCTCTGGCAACAAGAGAATTGTGCGATATAGCCTTGCCTAGAGGAATGAGTAAACACAAGGTTCAAAATATAACAGACAACTTTTGTTTAACCTTCCTGTACGACAGAGGATTAAAAGAACTTGCTCTTTGTCAGATTGACTAGGCTGTGAGGCTGAGTTTGGGAGCTTTTTATTGATAGGTGCTGATATTTCTTGATCAATCTGAGTATTTATTTTGACCTATTTTCTTGCGAAACTTGACCCAGTATTGCAATTTAACTTGTAAAATAGTATACTAGAAATATCGTTTATGAAAACGTTTGCGTTTTTATTGATTATAGGAGACAAGACATGGAATTAACAGCCATTTATCATAGACCAGAATCAGAGTATGCTTATCTTTACAAAGAAAATCAGTTGCATATCCGAATCAGAACAAAGAAAGATGATATTCAAAAGGTCATTTTGCATTATGGTGATCCCTTTATTTTCATTGAGGATAAGTATGAAGCCAAGAAGGAAATGACAAAAGTAACCTCAGATGCTTTATTTGATTATTGGCAGGTTACAGTGTCTGTTGATTTTGCACGGATTCAGTATCTCTTTGAACTTCTTGATACAGAAGGCCAGGGTGTCTACTATGGTGATAAGGGTTGTGTAGAATATACTCAAAAAAACTTGGATGCTGAAGGCAATGGTTTCAAACTTCCTTATATTCACGAAATCGATGGTTGCCAGGTTCCTAGTTGGGTTTCAGAAGCTGTTTGGTATCAGATTTTTCCAGAACGCTTTGCTAATGGAAATCCAAACCTAACTCCAGATGGAGCTCGAGAGTGGGATGCAGAGATTGCACCTGAAAGAGATGACTTTTTTGGTGGAGACTTGCAAGGGATTATCGATCATCTAGACTATCTAAAAGATTTGGGAATCACTGGGCTTTATCTCTGTCCGATTTTTGAAGCTACGACCAACCACAAATATGATACGACGGATTATTTTGAAATTGACCGTCACTTTGGAGACAAGGAAGTCTTTCGTAATCTAGTAGAGGAAGCTCATAAACGTGGCATTAAGATCATGCTTGATGCGGTGTTTAACCATATCGGTTATCAGTCGGCTCAGTGGCAAGATGTTCTGAAGAATGGAGAAAAGTCAGCTTATAAGGATTGGTTCCATATTCAAGAATTTCCAATTACTGAGGATAAACTGAAGAAGCCAAAAGAATTACCGTATCGTACCTTTGCCTTTGCTAGCTATATGCCTAAGTTAAATACAGCCAACCCGGAAGTTAAAGAATTTCTTTTAAGTGTTGCGACCTATTGGATTGAGAATTTTGATATTGATGCTTGGCGCTTGGACGTTGCCAATGAAATTGACCACCAGTTCTGGAGAGATTTCAGAAAGGCAGTTCTGGCTAAAAAGCCTGATTTGTATATTTTAGGTGAAATCTGGCATACATCTCAGCCTTGGCTAAAAGGGGATGAGTTCCATGCAGTTATGAACTACCCTCTTTCTGAAAGTATCAAGGATTATTTCTTGCGTCAGCATAAAAAGACGGAGCAGTTTATTTCAGAAATCAACAGCCAGTCTATGTACTACAAGCAACAAATCTCGGAAGTGATGTTTAACCTTTTAGACTCTCACGATACAGAGCGTATCCTCACGACCGCTAAAGGAAATATCCAGCATGTCAAGGCTGCTCTCGCCTTCCTCTATCTTCAAAAAGGGGCTCCTTGTATCTATTATGGAACAGAGCTGGCACTTAAAGGTGGACCAGATCCCGATTGCCGTCGTGTCATGCCTTGGGATCGTGTTTCTGGGGACAATGATATGCTGAATTTCATGAAGAAATTAATCAAGGTCCGTAAGGAAATTTCAAGCATTATTCAATATGGAATCAATAAGCTAGAAGAAGTGAAACCAGATATTCTTTCCTTGAAGTGGAGCTACGAAGGAAAAGAAGTTCAGGCTATCTTTAATCAGTCTAAGGAAAATTTTGTCTTGGATAGAGATTCAGTTGATTTAGCGAGTCATTGTCAAGTTAAGGAGGGACAACAAATCATCTTACCAGATGGATTTGTGGTTTATTTAGATTCGATTTAAACCGGTTTTTAACTCCAACACATGCTTGTTTTAAACTAGAAAGGAAAGACCGATGGAAAAACTTCAAGTTTCTGAAGAATGGTTGCAAAAATACCAAGAAATCAAACATATTTTGACCTCGTCTGTCAATTACGCAGAGTGTTTCGAGATGAAAGAAATAGACGGCAAGGAAGTCTTTGTCTTAGATATGGGGGAAGTGACCTTCCCAAGTGGAGAAATTTTAGTTAGGGATCCCTTGGTCTGGCTCCGTAGGAATGAAAAACCCTATTTAGAGACCGTTCCAAAAGGAACATTTCCTCTCAAAACCTTGGTAGTTAAAATCGAAGAAGATCATTATAGGTATGTTGCAACAAGAGTTCAATTTACAGATAAACTTCCAGTTGTTTACTATGAAGCTTTAACTGGTACTGAAAACCTGGATTCTGTTGAAGAAGATTCTTATTTTGGATTTTCAGTCGATGCAGGCTTGGCAACTATTGTCGATGTTGATACAAAAAATGCCTACTGTGATTTTGAAGAAAAATGGTATCAAGAAAATCCTGAAAAAAACATCTATGATGATTTTTTTCAGGAAATTTTTGCTCAAAATGCCATAGAACATCCCCTATATCAACGAGAAGGCGGTGATTGGATTAACTTTAAAATACCACATACAGACCTGACTATTCCAATGATTCAATCTGGTTTTGGAGATGGAAATTATCCTGTTTACTTTGGCTATGACAAGGATCATCAACTATGTGATGTGGTTATTGAGTATATCTATGTAGGATAAGGAGTTGGATAATGGCACTCAAGGAAGTTTATGATTATTTTCGTCACTATGATAAGGACACTTATCAAGTTGTCGCTTGCATGGGCAATGAACCATCGGAAGAAGATGTTCAGGATTTTGAAACTCAATATGGCATTCGTCTGCCAGAAGATTTCAGAGAATTCACCATGTCAGCTCTGGGAGGTCTCTTTATGGAAGTCAGGGAAGAGCTATGGCCAAGAGCCAAGGCTTACGATGTAGCACCATTTTGGACCTTCTGCCGAGGTATTAAGGTTTTTGGAATTGCAAATGGCATCCCAGATTTCTTAGATATTCGAATTAAAACCAAGGAATTACACGCTCTGGGCTTTGAGGATTATATTCCATTTCTGTCTGTCATCGGGGATGGAGATGTAATTTTCTGCTTTGATAAGGACAATCACATAGTAGCTTTGGATTGGTATAGCAGTGGAGAAACTGAAGAGCTTAATTGTGATTTTTCAGGACTTTTACTCCAGCAAATTGCAGAGCTAGAAGAACGTAAAAATGAAATGCTAAACATGTTAAAAGAAGGATAATCAGTAATCGAAGGTAAATTCAGAATAGTTTTTCAGTAACAGCTGTTTCTATAAGTGAAACAGCTGTTTTGATGTATTTTTCTAAATGTACATTCAGATTTTCAAAGTTTTCTACAAATTATAGAAAAAAGAATCAAAAGTATAATTTTTATAGGGATTCTATTGATGTTTCCTATATTATTTTATAGAATAGAAGTAATAAATACAACAAAAGTAAAGCGCTTTCGACAAAAATGGAAGCGGTTACTTAATAAGGAGAACCCTATGGGAAAAGATCATTGGAATCGTAAAAGTGTCTATAGCATCCGTAAATTCACGGTCGGGACATGCTCAGTGCTTATCGGGACATGCTCAGTCTTATTTGGAGCAAGTGTAGCTAGTGCAACCCCAGTTTCTGCTGATGAAACTCCAATTGCAGTTGCTACAGAAAAAGTGGAGAAAGAAACTCCTAAAGAGGAAGCTGTAGATTCAAAAGCTTCTGAACAACCTGTAACAAGAGAAACTGTCACTAGTGAAGCAGTTAGAACTGAACATGAAGTAGAGAAAAAAGAAGAGGCCCCAACTACTGAAGCTACTGCCGAGAAGAAAGAAACTTCCGATGTAGAGAAACAAGCTCCTGCTGTGACTCAAGATCAATCTGCACAAACAGAAAAGCCTGAGCTAAAACCTGCAACTAATGATGAGGTGAAGCAGTTGATTGAGGATAGAAAAGTTGAATTCAATCAAAACTGGCATTTCAAACTCAATGCCAATGCCAAAGATGCGGTCAAGCCAGATGCCGATGTTTCTAGTTGGAAGAAATTAGACCTTCCTCATGACTGGAGTATCTACAATGACTTTGACCATGACTCACCTGCCCAAAACGAAGGTGGCCAACTCAATGGTGGTGATGCTTGGTACCGTAAGACCTTTAAACTCGATGAAGAAGACCTCAATAAGAATGTTCGTATCACATTTGATGGGGTTTACATGGATTCTCAGGTTTATGTAAATGGACAGCTAGTTGGTCACTATCCAAATGGTTACAACCAATTCTCATATGACATCACTGACTATCTCCATAAAGACGGTCGCGAAAATGTCGTTGCAGTGCATGCCATTAATAAACAACCAAGTAGCCGTTGGTACTCAGGAAGCGGGATTTACCGTGATGTTACTCTTCAAGTCACAGATAAGGTTCATACTGAGAAAAATGGAACAACTATCTTAACACCAGACCTTGAAAAACAACAGAATGGCAAGGTTGATACTCATGTAACAAGTAAGATTGTCAATACTGATGATAAAGATCATGAAATTCTTGCTGAATACCAAATCATCGAACGTAATGGTCAAGCTGTAACTGATCTAGTTCGTACAGCTAGTCAAGTGTTGAAAGCTCATCAATCAGCTAGCTTAAATGCTATTTTACAAGTTGATAAACCAAAACTTTGGACAGTTCATAGCGACCAACCAGCTCTTTACGAATTGGTGACTCGTGTCTATCGTGATGGTCAATTGGTCGATGCTAAGAAGGACTTGTTTGGTTACCGTTATTACAACTGGACACCAAATGAAGGCTTCTCTTTGAATGGTGAACGCATTAAATTCCATGGTGTTTCTCTTCACCATGACCATGGAGCTCTAGGGGCTGAAGAAAACTATAAGGCAGAATACCGTCGTCTGAAACAAATGAAGGATATGGGTGTCAACTCTATCCGTACAACTCACAACCCAGCTAGTGAGCAAACTTTACAAATTGCCGCAGAGCTTGGTTTGTTGGTCCAAGAAGAAGCTTTCGATACTTGGTATGGTGGTAAGAAACAGTATGACTACGGTCGCTTCTTTGACAAAGATGCCACTCACCCAGATGCTAAGAAAGGTGAAAAATGGTCTGATTTTGACCTTCGTACCATGGTTGAACGAGGAAAGAACAACCCTGCTATCGTTATGTGGTCTATCGGTAATGAAATCGGTGAAGCAGACGGAAAACCTCGTTCTTTATCAACAGTTAAACGCTTGGTTCAAGTTATTAAGGCTGTTGATAAGACACGCTATGTCACTATGGGAGCAGATAAGTTCCGCTTTGGTGATGGTAGTGGTGACCATGAAAAGATTGCCAATGAACTTGATGCGGTTGGATTTAACTATTCAGAAGACAACTACAAGAAACTTCGTGCGAAACATCCAAATTGGTTGATTTACGGTTCTGAAACTTCCTCAGCTACTCGTACACGTGGAAGTTATTTCCGACCAGAACGTGAATTGGTCCACAGCAATCAGGCTTACCGTCATTACGAGCAATCAGACTACGGTAATGACCGTGTTGGCTGGGGTAAAACAGCTACTGCATCTTGGACTTTTGACCGTGACAATGCAGGTTATGCAGGTCAGTTCATCTGGACAGGTACGGACTATATCGGTGAACCTACTCCATGGCACAACCAAAACCACACACCAGTTAAGAGTTCTTACTTTGGTATCGTAGATACAGCAGGTATTCCAAAAAATGACTACTACTTGTACCAAAGCCAATGGGTTTCTGCTGAGAAGAAACCAATGGTTCACTTGCTTCCTCACTGGAACTGGGGAAATCCTACCCTAAAAGAGAATGTAGCGGATGCAGATGGTAATATTCCAGTCCGTGCCTATTCTAATGCGGCAAGTGTAGAACTATTCTTGAATGGTAATACTCTAGGCAAGAAGACATTTACTAAAAAACAAACAAGTGATGGACGTACTTACCAAGAGGGTGCTAAACCGAATGAACTTTACCTTGAATGGAAGGTTGCTTTTGAAGCTGGTACTTTAGAAGCAGTAGCTCGTGACGAAGCAGGTAATATCATTGCTCGTGATAAGATTGTGACTGCTGGAGAACCTGCAGGGGTTCGTTTGGTCAAAGAAGAAAATGCTATTGCAGCTGACGGAAAAGACCTTACTTATATCTACTACGAAATCGTTGATAGCAAAGGAAACGTAGTTCCAACTGCCAATAACCTAGTTCGCTTCCAGTTACATGGACAAGGTCAGATTGTCGGTGTGGACAACGGGGAACAAGCCAGCCGCGAACGTTACAAAGAACAAGCAGATGGTTCATGGATTCGCAAAGCCTTTAATGGTAAGGGTGTTGTGATTGTCAAATCAACGGAGCAAGCAGGGAAATTCACTTTGACTGCCCACTCTGATTTCTTGAAATCTGGTCAAACAACGATCTTCACAGGTAAAAAAGACCAAGCAGAAAAAACAGTTTTAGGAACAGAAGTGCCTAAAGTACGTACCGTTATTGGTCAAGAAGCGAAAATGCCTTCAAAAGTAGCATTTATTTATAGTGATGGTAGCCGTGAAAAACTTCCAGTAGAATGGTCAGCAGTTAATGTCAACGAACCTGGTATCTTTACTGTTAAAGGTGTGGCAAATGGTCGTGATGTAGAAGCGCGTGTTGAAGTCTTGGCCCTCGAAACAGAATTACCGGTAGTTAAGAGAATTGCACCAACTACAGATCTAAGTACGGTTGACCCATCTGTTACCTATGTATTGTCAGATGGTACTGTAGGAAGTTATGATGTTGATAAGTGGGAAGTTGCAGCAGAAGATCAAGCTAAATTAGCTATCCCAGGCTCTCGTATCCAAGCTAAAGGAATTTCAGGTGATGACCAAATCGATGCGACCTTTGTAGTCGCAGAAGGTCAAGCAGCTGCTCCAGTAGTACCGACTGTAACTGTAGCAGACCAGCCTGTAGAAGGGCTCTCAACGGATCAACCAGTTCTATACCATAAACTTGCTTATGGAACTGCTTTACCTGAAGTCAAAGCTTTAGCTGAAAATGCGCAAGTGACTGTTATTCAAGCTAACGAAGCAAATGGTATGCGTGCAAGTATTTATGTTCAACCAAATGATGGTGGAGCATTGCAAACTTACGCTATCCAGTTCTTGCAGGAAGCTCCGCAGATTGAACGTTTGAGCCTAGAAGTAGAAAATGCAGCTGCACTGAAAGAAGACCAAACAGTTGGTATCAAGGTATTGGCTCACTATCAAGATGGTACACAGGCAGAATTGAAGGCTGACAAGGTAAGCTTCTCTACATCAGGTCAAGGAGACGTAGCTGTTCGTAAAGGTATGCTTGAATTGCATAAACCTGGTCAAGTAACTTTGAAAGCTCAATTTGAAGGAGCAGAAGGTCAGATTGACTTGAACATCCAAGCAAACACTGAAAGCAAAGTTGTCCAAGCCATTCGTCCAGTTAGTGTTGTGACAGGTTTGAACCAAGAACCAAGTCTACCTGAGACAGTAACTGTAGAGTACGACAAAGGATTTCCAAAAGTTCACAAGGTGACTTGGCAAGCAATTGCTAAGGAAGACCTTGCTAAATACCACAGCTTTGATGTCCTAGGTAAAGTTGAAGGAATCGAAAACGAAGCTCATGCAAAAGTTTCTGTAGAAGGTATCATTGCAGTCGAAGAAGTGACGACAACAACTCCTGTTTCAGAAGCTCCTCAATTGCCAGAAAGTGTTCGTACTTACCACTCAAACGGCCAAGTATCTTCAGCTAAGGTGACTTGGGATGCTATTGACCCGAGCCAATATGCACAAGAAGGTAGCTTTACAGTGACAGGACATGTGGAAGGTACTCAACTACCAACCAAACTTCATGTTCGTGTGTCTGCTCAGACAGAAACTGGTGCTAACATTTCTGACCAGTGGACAGGTTCTGAGTTGCCACTTGCCTTTGCATCAGACTCAAATCCAAGCGACTCAGTAGCCAATGTTAATGACAAACTAATCTCATTTAACGACCAACCAGCAAACCGTTGGACTAACTGGAAACGTACAAGTGAAGCATCGGTAGGAATTCTCTTTGGTGATTCTGGTATCTTGTCTAAACGTTCGGTTGACAATCTCAATGTTGCCTTCCACGAAGACCACGGTGTTGGTGCACCTAAGTCTTATGTGATTGAATACTATGTAGGAAAAGATGTTCCAACAGTTCCTAAGAATCCAAGCTTTGTTGCTAGTGAAGACCATGTCTTTAACGATGATCGTAATTGGAAACAAGTGACAAATCTTAAAGCTCCAGATCAAGTGAGAGCTGGAGAAATGACCCACTTTAGCTTTGATAAAGTCAATACCTATGCAGTTCGTATCCGTATGGTTAGACCAGATGGTAAATGGGGAACTTCTATTACAGAAATGCAAGTCTTCTCTAAACAAGTAGCAGCAGCTAAGAAAGCTCAAGCTCAAATTCAAGTAGATGGAAAAGATTTGCCAAACTTTAACCCTGGCTTGACTGACTATTATTTAGAAGCTAAGGAAGACAAGGTACCAACTGTAACAGCAAGTGTATCAGATAATGGTATTGCTACAGTGATTCCAAGCGTACATGAAGGTGATCCAGTTCGTGTTGTTGTTAAGGCTGAAAATGGAGATATTCTAGGAGAGTACCGTCTACACTTTACAAATGATAAGGACTTGCTAGCAAGTAAACCTGTTGTTGCTGTGAAAACATCACGCTTGGTTGCTAAGGGGCATACACTTGAGTTACCTGCGAAAGTCGCTGTTTACTTCTCAGGTAAAGATGGCTATGAAGTCAAAGACTTGGCAGTTGAATGGGATGAAGTTCCAGCTGAAAATCTAGCGACTGCAGGTGAATTTACAGTTCGTGGTCGCGTTTTAGGTACTGATTTAACTGCTGAAGTAGCAGTACGTGTGACTGATAAACTCGGTGAAAACCTATCAGACAACCCTGATTTCGATGATGATAGCAACCGTTCATTTGCCTCAGCAACCAATGATATTGATCCAAATTCTCATGATCGTGTGGACTATGTTAACGATGGTTCTGATGATGAAACCCGTCGTTGGACCAACTGGTCTCCAACTCCATCTGATAATCCAGAAGTTTCAGTAGGGGTTATCTTTAGAGAAGCTGGCAAGATTGTTGAACGTACAGTCGCTGAAGGAAGCATTCGATTCTTCTCAGATGGCGGAACAGATGCGCCTTCTAAACTAGTCTTAGAGCGCTATGTGGGACCAGAATTTGATTCGCCAGAATACTACTCTAACTACCAACCATACGATCCAGAACACCCATTCAACACCCCTTCTAACTGGGAGAAAGTTGAATACCGTGCGGATCAAGAGATTCAAGCAGGAACGGATATCCATGTAACCTTTGCTCCAGTCAAAGCGAAGGCTATGAGATGGCGCATGGAAAGAAAAGCGGATACCAAGGGTGTAGCTATTACAGAGATGGCCTTTATCGCTCCAAGTGAGGAACCTAAGGATAGTACAGCTGCCAAACTTCTTGTGGATGGTAAAGAGATTGCTGACTTCTCTGAAGATCGTGTGGATTACCAAGTAACCTACCGTGGAAATCGTCCTAAAGTGACAGTAGAAGCTGGCGAGCAAGTTGCAGCAACTGTTGTTGATAGTGGTGACGACAAACTTCCAGTCTTGATCCATCTTGTTTCAGAAAGTGGTAAACACGTTAAGGAATACCGCATTCAATTGACGAAAGCAGATGTTGAAAGTGCTAAGACAGAACCAGCTGTACACGAAGTCCCAGAGTTTACAGGCGGTGTGAACGGAGAAGAGGCGGCTGTTCATGAAGTTCCAGAATTTACAGGCGGTGTGAATGGAGTTGAACCAGCAGTTTATGAAGTTCCAGAATACACTGGAGGCGCGAATGCAGTTGAAGCAGCAGTTCATGAAGTTCCAGAATACACTGGAGGTGTGAATGGAGTTGAACCAGCAGTTTATGAAGTTCCGGAATATACAGGAGGATCGAAGCTAGTTGCACCAGCAGTTCATGAAGTTCCAGAATACACTGGAGGTGTGAATGCAGTTGAAGCAGCTGTCAATGATGTCCCAGAGTATAAAGGTGGGGCTAATGCAGTCTTTGCAGCAGTTAACGATGTACCGGAATACACAGGTGGTGTAAACGGAGTTGAAGCAGCTGTCAATGATGTCCCAGAGTACAAAGATAATCAATCTCTTGTAGCTCTCGCTATGTCACAAGACAAGACTTATCAGGCACCTGCAAGTCGTCAAAATATTCTCCCAGAAACAGGTGCTAAGGAAAATGCTATTCTTGCAACAGCAGGTGTTATGGGAATGCTCCTAGGTTTGTTTGCAATGGGCAAGAGAAAAGACGAAGAATAAAATGATCTGACATTATGTTGATCATAGAGATTGGACTAACAATCCAAACTTAACTAAAAAAGTGGACAAACTAGTTTTCTGATAAACAGAATCTGGTCTTGTTCGCTTTTTTATTTCAAGACTCAATTGCAAAAGAAGATTGAGATGATTTTCTACAAAAACCAAACATCAAACTAGGAGAATTGCCTTATAGTCAATGAAAACCAAAGAGCAAACTAGGAAGCTAGCCGAAGGCTGTACTCGAGTACGGCAAGGCAAAGCTGACGTGGTTTGAAGAGTATTAGAAATAAGGTGAGTAAGGCAAGGTCATACTGGCCTGTTTTCAGTGCTTTTTAGAAGTTTAAAAATCTCTCTAAAGTCTACAAGGATAAGCTTTCTTTCTCTCCTCAAAAGAGTTATAATAAAGATGAAAATAGGGATAGAAGAGGAGGAGATAGGATGGCTTACATTGAAATGAAAAATAGCTATAAGAGATATCATACAGGAGACACAGAAATCGTAGCCAATCGTGATGTCAACTTCGAGATTGAAAAGGGAGAACTGGTCATTATCCTTGGTTCATCTGGAGCAGGAAAGTCAACAGTTTTGAATATTCTAGGCGGAATGGATATAAATGATGAAGGGCAAGTTTGGATTGACGGGACCAATATCTCGAATTTCACTTCTCATCAGAGAACCAACTATCGCAGAGATGATGTTGGCTTTGTCTTTCAATTTTATAATTTGGTTTCTAACTTGACTGCTAAGGAAAATGTCGAGCTAGCTTCAGAAATTGTTGCAGATGCCTTGGATCCTGAGCAGGTTTTAAAGGATGTTGGCTTAGGCCATCGTCTCAATAATTTTCCAGCCCAGCTATCTGGTGGCGAGCAACAACGGGTCTCCATTGCCCGAGCGGTGGCTAAAAATCCTAAAATTCTCCTTTGTGATGAGCCAACGGGAGCCTTGGATTACCAGACTGGTAAGCAGGTTCTAAAGATTCTTCAAGATATGTCACGTAAAAAAGGAGCCACCGTTATCATCGTGACTCATAATGCTTCGCTAGCTCCCATAGCTGATCGCGTGATTCAGATGCATGATGCTGGTGTCAAGAGCGTTGTTATCAATCCTCAACCACAGGATATTGATGATTTGGAGTACTGAGATGAAAAGAAAGACATATTGGAAAGACCTACTCCAGTCTTTCACAGGTTCAAAGGGACGGTTTTTATCCATCCTGACTCTGATGATGTTGGGGTCTTTGGCCTTGGTCGGTCTCAAGGTTGCTAGTCCCAATATGGAGCGAACAGCTTGGGATTATATTCAAAAAGCCAATCTGGCAGATATGTCCGTCATAGCAGATTATGGTCTAGATCAGGCAGACCAGGAAGAATTGCAAAATCTATCAGGAGCAGATGTCGAGTTTGGTTATATGACAGATTTGACTCTAGCAAACACCCAAGATGCCATACGGATATTTTCTAAGACAGACAAGATTTCAAAATTTGAGGTGATCCAAGGGCGTTTGCCTGAACAAGAGGATGAGTTAGCCTTGGCGGACTTTTGGAAAGATCGCTATCAGATTGGTCAAGTCATTTATTTGAGTCAAAAAAAGGGCAGTAATTCTCAATTAAAACGTGATAGTTATACTATTACAGGTTTTGTCCACTCTCCAGATATTTTTTCAAAAACGGATATGGGGAGTTCAGCTAGTGGCAATGGGAATCTAGCAGCCTACTGTGTCGTAACTGAAGATAATTTTAAGAGCTCTGTTTACACGATTGCCCGCTTGCGTTTTACTAGTCTAACAGATGTTAATCCTTTTTCCAGCGATTACGAAAAAAAGCTGGAGGCTGAAGAAGCGACTCTTAAGGAACAACTTGCTGATAATGGTCAAGCGCGGCTAGAGAAAATGAAGAAGGATGCTCAAGAGTCACTTGATGAAGGCAAGAAACAACTGGACGAGGCTGAAAGTAATTTGACAGCTGGCAAGAGTCGCCTACAGGAAATCGAAAGGCGCTTACAAGTTCAAGAAAATCAAGTGAGCCAACTACCAGAACCACAAAAAAGTCAAGCATCTAGTCAGTTAGAAGAAGCCAAAGAGCAACTCAAGCAGGAAAAGGAAAAGCTAAGCCAGGCTGAAAAGGATCTGTCGAGTGAAAAAGCTAAGTGGCAGACCAGTCAGGATGAGGTCAATGCTCTGATAGAGCCAAGCTATCATGTCTATAATCGAAAGAGTTCTCCAACTGGCCAAGGTTATCTCATGTATAGTAACTCGGCTATGAGTATTCGTTCCGTTGGTAATATCTTTCCAGTTGTTCTCTATGCCGTTGCAGCCATGGTTACTTTTACGACTATGACCCGTTTTGTAGACGAGGAAAGAACCAATGCTGGTATTTTCAAGGCTTTAGGCTACCATAGTAAAGATATCATTGCTAAGTTTGTGATTTATGGTCAGGTTGCTGGGACTCTAGGTACTTTTTTTGGAATTTTGATTGGTCATTACATCCTAGCACCTACTATTTCGCATATCATCACTGAGCGAATGATTGTTGGAGAAAGTCAGCAATATTTCTACTGGACCTATAGTTGCTTGGCTCTAGGGCTAAGCTTAGTAGCTAGTGTCTTACCTGCCTACCTTGTATCTCGTAGAGAGTTGCATGAAGAAGCAGCGCAATTATTACTACCCAAGCCACCAGTCAAGGGTTCTAAAATTCTCTTGGAGCGCATGACCTTTATCTGGTCTCATTTGAGCTTTACCCAAAAGGTAACTTCCCGCAACATTTTTCGTTACAAACAACGCATGCTGATGACCATTTTTGGAGTTGCAGGTTCAGTAGCTCTCCTCTTTGCAGGGCTTGGTATTCAATCCTCTGTGGTTGGAGTGGCTGACAGGCAGTTTAATGATTTGCAACAATATCAGATGATTCTCTCTGTCAATTCTCGAGCTTCATATTCTGATAAGGCAAGACTAGAAGAAAAATTGCAGAGTGATGAAGTTGAAAGCTATCGATTGATATACTCTAAGCAGATTGAGGAAAAGTATACTGGCAAGGCTGGAGTTCAGACAGTGACCATCATGGTAACGGATCAAGATGATCTGGCTCCCTTTGTCATCTTAGAAAAAAATGGGGAAAGACTGAGCTTATCTAACGGAGTTGTTCTGACTGAAAAATTAGCCCAGTTGGCAGGAGTTTCTGTTGGTGATAACTTTATCATAGATGGGAAAACCTTTAAGGTTGGAGCCATTACCGAACACTACGTGGGACATTTTGTTTATATGAATCAGGCTACCTATGAGGAAATTTATGGTCAAGCTCCCAAGATGAATACTTATCTGGTCCAACTCAAGGATAAAAGTGAAGCCAATACTGAAACCGTCGCAGGAGAATTTATGGACCAGGCAGCTGTCAGTGGCCTCGTTCAAAATGCCTCAACTATTCAGCTCTTTGAAAGTTTTGCTAATTCTCTGAATCATACCATGGCGATTTTGGTGCTAGTATCAGTGCTACTAGCCATTGTGATTCTCTATAATTTGACCAATATCAATGTTGCTGAACGGATTCGGGAACTCTCAACCATCAAAGTTCTTGGTTTTCATAACAAAGAAGTGACCCTTTACATCTATCGGGAGACCATCATACTGTCACTGGTTGGAATGATTTTAGGTCTAGTCTCAGGCTTTTATCTCCATCAATTTCTCATTCAAATGATTGCTCCTGGTACCTTCCGTTTTCAACCCAAGGTCGGTTGGGAAGTTTATCTCATCCCAGTTTTAGACGTTAGTGTCATTTTGACCATTCTAGGATTTTTTGTCAATCATTATCTCCGAAAGGTGGATATGTTAGAAGCCCTCAAATCTGTAGAATAGTTGGTAGAGGACAAAAAACAAATAAGAAAGCCCTTTGTGGCTTTTTTATTTTCATAAAAATGGTAAAATAGTAAGAGTAGAAATGGAGTTCTAGATATGAAACGAATTAATCAATTTGAAAATAAGAAAGTATTAGTCCTAGGTTTAGCCAAATCTGGTGAATCAGCTGCTCGTCTTTTGGACAAGCTAGGTGCTATCGTAACGGTTAATGATGGCAAGCCTTTTGAAGAAAATCCAGCAGCTCAGAGCCTTTTGGAAGAAGGCATCAAGGTTGTCACTGGTGGACATCCTTTGGAATTGTTAGATGAAGATTTTGCCCTCATGGTAAAAAATCCAGGAATTCCTTATAGCAATCCTATGATTGAAAAAGCCCTAGAAAAAGGTATTCCAGTATTGACAGAGGTTGAGCTGGCCTACTTGATTTCAGAGGCACCAATCGTCGGTATTACGGGTTCTAATGGTAAGACTACGACTACAACTATGATTGGAGAAGTTCTGACTGCTGCCGGGCAAAATGGACTCTTGTCTGGAAATATCGGTTATCCTGCTAGCCAAGTGGCTCAAACAGCGACTAATAAGGATACCCTTGTCATGGAGTTATCCTCTTTCCAATTGATGGGAATCCAGGAATTCCATCCTGAAATTGCTGTTATCACCAACCTTATGCCAACACATATTGACTATCACGGTTCTTTTGAAGCCTATGTGGCAGCTAAGTGGAATATTCAAAGCAATATGACAGCAGATGATTACTTAGTATTAAACTTCAACCAGGAATTAGCTAAAGAACTTGCTACAAAGACAAACGCGACTGTAGTACCATTCTCAACACTTGAAAAGGTTGACGGAGCTTATCTTGAAGATGGTCTTCTCTACTTCCGTGGAGAAAAGGTTATGGCAGCGGATGAAATCGGTGTTCCAGGTAGCCACAATGTGGAAAATGCTCTTGCAACCATTTCCGTTGCTAAACTTCGTGGTGTTGACAATGAAACGATCAAGGAAACCTTGTCAGCCTTTGGTGGTGTTAAGCACCGTCTCCAGTATGTAGATGAAATCAAGGGTGTTAAATTCTATAACGATAGCAAGTCAACCAATATCTTGGCAACTCAAAAAGCCTTGTCAGGATTCGATAATAGCAAGGTTATCTTGATAGCTGGTGGTTTGGACCGTGGCAATGAGTTTGACGAGTTGGTTCCGGATATTACTGGACTTAAGAAAATGGTCATCCTTGGTCAGTCTGCAGAGCGTGTGAAACATGCGGCGGATAAGGCTGGTGTTGCTTATGTCGATGCGACAGATATTGCTGATGCAACTCGCAAGGCTTATGAACTTGCAGAAGAGGGTGATGTCGTTCTCCTCAGTCCTGCTAACGCAAGCTGGGATATGTATGCTAACTTTGAAGTACGTGGAGATCTTTTCATCGACACTGTAGCGGAGTTAAAGGGATAATATGAAAAAAATAGTATTTACAGGTGGGGGAACAGTTGGACACGTTACCCTAAACCTTTTGTTAATGCCTAAGTTCATCGAAGATGGCTGGGAAGTCCACTATATTGGTGATAAACATGGAATTGAGCATCATGAAATTCTCAAATCAGGTTTAGATGTTACCTTCCATTCGATTGCAACAGGGAAATTGCGTCGTTATTTCTCATGGCAAAATATGGTTGACGTCTTTAAGGTTGCTTTTGGAATTCTACAATCGCTTTTTATCATGCTTCGAATTCGTCCCCAAGCCCTCTTTTCTAAGGGTGGATTTGTATCTGTTCCGCCTGTTATCGCAGCGCGAGTATGCAGAGTACCAGTCTTTATCCACGAGTCTGACCTCTCCATGGGCTTGGCCAATAAAATTGCCTATAAGTTTGCGACCAAGATGTACTCTACTTTCGAGCAAGCGTCTAGTCTCACTAAGGTAGAACATGTAGGAGCTGTGACCAAGGTTTCTGGTCCAGTTATGGAAGAACCTGAAGAAATGGTGGATATCCGTACTTCTTTCAACGACAAGTTACCAACTCTTCTCTTTGTTGGAGGTTCTGCTGGGGCGCGTGTCTTTAACCAACTAGTTACAGACCACAAGGAAGAACTGACTAGTCGCTATAATATCATCAACCTGACAGGAGATGCTAGTTTAAATGAACTAAGTTCAAACCTCTACCGTGTTGACTATGCGACGGAACTCTATCAACCACTCATGAATCTGGCTGATGTGGTCATCACTCGTGGTGGTGCCAATACTATTTTTGAACTCCTTGCTATGGCTAAATTGCACGTCATTGTGCCACTGGGTCGTGAAGCTAGCCGTGGAGATCAGATTGAAAATGCAGCCTATTTTGTGAAAAAAGGCTATGCTGAGGAGTTGCAAGAGAGTGACTTGACCTTGTCTACTTTGGAAGAAAAAGTAAATCAACTTTTGACCAACAAAGAGATCTATCAAAACACGATGAAGAATTCTCATGAATTAAAATCTGTGGCAGATTTTTATGAGCTACTAAAAAAAGATTTATCATAAGGAAAATTGATGTCAAAGGATAAAAAGAATCAAGACACTCAAGGCAAGGAATTGTCAGAGTGGCAAAAACGAAATCAAGAATATCTTCAAAAAAAGGCTGAAGAAGAAGCAAAACGAGCTGCGGAAGAAGCTCGTGAAAAAGAAGAAAAAGTATCAGAGTCATCTGATAGTACTCAAGAAGTGTCAGAATGGCAAAAACAACATCATGAGTATTTGAGTAAAAAAACAGAAGAAAAATCTACGAGTTCTGATGAAGTAGACCAAGAATCCGAAAAATCTGAAGAGAAGGATTCGGATACTAGCGATGAGACTTCAAATGAAGAGAAAGATTCGGAGAAAATTTCACAAGAAGACGCTAAGAGTCAGGATCAAGTAGAGAAAGAAAAAGTTGACGAAAAGGTTAAGAAACAGAAAAAGGTAAAAACCAAGAGTAAACCTCCAAAACCGGCCATTCCTTCTATACATATCTGGCGAGCAGTTACTATCCTCGTTCCTAGCTTTCTAATCTTATTCTTATCTATTTATCTTCTGAGCCCTCTGGCTACAATGAAACATATTGAGGTTATGGGTAACGTTCAGACAAGTGCAGACCAAGTTAGAGAAGCGTCTGGCATTCGTGACAGTGACTATACGATCAGCATACTCTTAAACAAAGATAAGCATGCGGAAATGGTTAAATCAAATCACTGGATCGAATCGGCAAAGATAGTTTATCAATTTCCAGTTCACTTCACCATTGAAGTGAAGGAATTTGGGATTGTAGCCTACTCTGTTTCTGGTGATAGTTATTATCCAATTTTATCAAGCGGAAGTATTGAATCAACTGCCGTTAGTTCTGACAACTTACCTGAGAAATACATATCTGTTTTATTTAACGATGAGGAACAGATAAAAACATTGATTTCTCAGCTAAATGAAGTTAGTCCAGAAATTAAGCAAGAGATTGAGAAGATTGAACTTGCACCAAGTAAGGTAACAAGTGACCTTCTAAAGATTACCATGTATGATACAGACGAGATTTTGGTGCCATTATCAGAACTAGGGAAGAAATTACCCTACTATAGTAAGATAAAACCACAGTTGACAGTACCTAGTGGTATTGACATGGAGGTCGGTATCTATAGCTATAGTCTAGTGGATAAGGCTCTGGATGACGAAAGAATCAAAGCCAAAGAAGAGGAAAAGAAGAAGCAGGAAGAAGAGAAGAAAAAACAAGCTGAGCAAGGAAATCAAGATCAAACAACACAGACGACTCAAACAACACATAGTCACTAAGTTTCAGATGATTTGTTCAGTTACTTGTTTTTACTTGACAAGTATTGCTTTAAATAATAGAATAGTAAAAAACCTTTAAAGCAGTCCAGAGAGGCAGCTAAGGTTAGACGGTGAAAGGGTGAATTCTACCCATTTTTCGTGGAACCTTGCTGTAGGCGGGTTCCTTTTTTCATGCTCTCTCGCTGACAAAGGTAAAAGGAGAAAAGTATGCGCGAATCTCGTCCGGTTATTGCTCTTGATTTTCCAAGCTTTGACGCAGTCAAGAAGTTTTTAGCACAATTTCCAGCAGAAGAGAGCCTCTATCTAAAGGTAGGTATGGAGCTCTATTACGCCACAGGTCCGGAGATTGTTTCTTATTTGAAAGACTTAGGTCACAGTGTCTTTCTGGATCTCAAACTTCATGATATTCCCAATACGGTTAAGTCAGCCATGAAGGTTTTGTCTCATCTGGGTGTTGACATGACCAATGTTCATGCCGCAGGTGGTGTAGAGATGATGAAGGCTGCGCGTGAAGGTCTTGGGAAAGAAGCCAAATTGATTGCTGTTACCCAGCTGACTTCAACTTCTGAAGAACAAATGAGAGACTTTCAAAATATTCAAACCAGTCTTCAAGAATCCGTCATTCATTATGCTAAGAAAACCGCTGAAGCGGGATTAGATGGTGTGGTTTGTTCAGCTCAAGAAGTAAAACTCATCAAAGAAGCTACCAGTCCAGAATTTATTTGCCTGACACCCGGCATTCGTCCATCAGGAGCTGCTGTTGGGGACCAAAAACGAGTCATGACACCAGCAGATGCCTATCAAATTGGTAGTGACTATATCGTTGTCGGACGCCCAATCACTCAAGCCACTGATCCAGTAGTAGCTTATCATGCTATCAAGGATGAATGGACACAAGACTGGAAATAAGAATAAAGTATAAAATACAAAGGAGAAACCATGACACTTGCTAAAGACATTGCTAGCCATCTATTGAAAATTCAAGCTGTTTACCTCAAACCAGAAGAGCCTTTCACTTGGGCATCAGGTATCAAGTCACCGATTTATACGGATAATCGTGTAACACTTGCCTACCCAGAGACACGTACCTTGATTGAAAATGGTTTTGTGGAAGCTATAAAGGCAGAATTCCCAGAAGTCGAAGTGATTGCAGGAACAGCGACTGCAGGTATTCCGCATGGTGCCATCATCGCTGACAAGATGAATCTGCCATTTGCCTATATCCGCAGCAAACCAAAAGATCATGGTGCTGGAAATCAAATTGAGGGTCGTGTAGCCCAAGGCCAAAAGATGGTCGTTGTCGAAGACCTCATTTCAACCGGTGGTTCTGTGCTTGAAGCTGTTGCAGCTGCCAAACGCGAAGGAGCAGATGTTCTTGGTGTTGTTGCCATTTTCAGCTATCAATTACCAAAAGCAGATAAAAACTTTGCAGATGCTGGTGTCAAACTAGTGACTCTTTCAAACTACAGCGAGCTCATTCACCTAGCCCAAGAAGAAGGCTACATTACACCAGAAGGACTCGACCTCCTAAAACGATTCAAAGAAGACCAAGAAAATTGGCAAGGATAACTTTTTTAGTGAAATGATTTAACCGATGTTTAACATCGGTTTTTTTAGTTGACAAATGTAGATTTTGAGAGTATACTGATAATTGTAATTGACAAATGTAGATTTTGGAGGTGTACTGATGCAGATTTCGGATGCAGAATGGCAGGTCATGAAGATTATCTGGATGCAGGGAGAACAGACTAGTACGGATCTTATAAAAGTATTAGAGAAAAGGTTCAGCTGGTCCAAGTCCACGATCCAGACACTCTTGGCCCGTTTGGTGGAGAAAGAATGTTTGACTCGGGAAAAACAGGGCAAGTCCTTTGTCTATTCGGCCCTTTTAACGCTAGATGATAGTAGGGGCTTAATGGTTCAGGATATCAAAGACAAGCTTTGTTCTCGAAGAATAAAGCTCTTGCTAGCTGATTTGATTGAAGAATGTGACTTTACCCTAGCCGACTTAGAAGGTTTGGAAGAAGTCATTTCAAAGAAAAAAGCAAGTGCTGTAACAGAAGTAAGATGTAATTGTATGTAAAGGAGACGCTATGTTAAATCTATTTGTATCTATTGTTGTTTTAGGAATGATTGCTTTTATCCTCTTTTGGTTTTTCAAAAAACCGCAAGAAGATGCTAAGAGAGCCCAACAAAAGAATGGCTATCAGGAGATTCGAGTGGAGGTCATGGGGGGCTATACTCCAGGAACCATTATCCTCAAAAAATCGCAACCTGCTCGCATTATTTTCGATCGAAAAGACCCTTCACCTTGCTTGGACCAAATCGTTTTTCCAGACTTTGGGGTGCATGCTGATTTACCTATGGGAGACCAATATGTGGTTGAGATTACTCCTGAAGAAACCGGGGAATTTGGCTTCTCTTGTGGAATGAACATGATGCACGGTAAGATGATTGTAGAATAGGAGAATGATATGACTGAAATTGTAAAAGCAAGTCTTGAAAATGGTGTCCAAAAAATCCGTATCACAGCAGACAAAGGCTATCATCCAGCCCATATTCAACTGCAAAAAGGGATTCCTGCTGAGATTACCTTTCATCGTGTGACACCATCAAACTGTTATAAAGAGATTCTCTTCGAAGAAGAAGGGATTCTAGAACCAATCGCTCAAGATGAGGAAAAAGTCATTCGCTTTACTCCTCAAGAATTGGGTGAGCACGAGTTTTCTTGTGGCATGAAGATGCAAAAGGGAACCTACACCGTTGTTGAAAAAACTAAAAAGTCCCTCAGTCTTTTACAACGTTTTTGGATTACTAGTATCTTTACTGTGCCTCTTGTGATTCTCATGATTGGGATGTCTACAGGAGGAATTAGTCACCAAGTCATGCGTTGGGGCACCTTTTTAGCCACAACACCCATTATGCTGGTAGCTGGAGTTCCATATATCAGAAGCGCCTGGGCTAGTTTTAAAAAGCACAATTCCAACATGGATACCTTGGTTGCTCTGGGAACCCTAGTGGCCTATTTCTATAGCTTAGTTGCCCTCTTCACTGGTCTGCCCGTTTACTTTGAAAGTGCTGCATTTATCCTCTTCTTCATTCTTTTGGGAGCAGTTTTTGAGGAAAAAATGCGAAAAAATACTTCGCAGGCAGTCGAAAAATTATTAGACCTACAAGCAAAAACAGCAGAGGTTTTGCGTGATGATGTTTATGTTCAAATACCTCTAGAACAAGTCAAAGTTGGGGATCTCATTCGCGTTCGACCAGGTGAAAAAATTGCCGTTGATGGTATTGTCTTAGAAGGTGAAACGAGTATTGATGAATCAATGGTGACTGGGGAAAGTATTCCAGTCGATAAATCAGTTGGAGATGCTGTCATTGGTTCAACCATCAATAATAGTGGTACGATCATCTTTAGAGCTGAAAAAGTGGGCTCTGAGACTATGTTGGCTCAGATTGTAGACTTTGTGAAGAAAGCGCAAACGAGTCGTGCTCCTATTCAAGATTTGACCGACAAGATTTCTGGAATTTTTGTACCAGCAGTTGTCATTTTAGGACTTCTTACTTTTTGGGTCTGGTTTGTTTTACTTGGAGATAGCTTTGTGACTTCTCTTCTTTATGGAGTAGCAGTTTTGATTATTGCCTGTCCTTGTGCACTAGGACTCGCGACACCGACAGCACTCATGGTTGGAACAGGACGAAGTGCCAAGATGGGGATTCTTCTCAAAAATGGTACAGTTTTACAGGAAATCCAAAAAGTCCAAACCATTGTTTTTGATAAGACAGGAACCTTGACCGAAGGGAAGCCAGTAGTGACAGATGTTATTGGTGATGAAAGAGAAGTGCTAAGTTTGGCCGCTTCACTGGAAGATGTATCTCAACACCCGCTAGCTCAAGCTATTGTTAATCGTGCATCTGAACTAGGAATTAGTCTTTACCCAGTGGAAAACTTCCAAGCCTCGCATGGAAAAGGTGTGACTGGGATTATTAATGGTAAACAAGTCTTGCTGGGTAATGCTAAACTTTTAGCTGACCTCAATATTCCACATGATTATCAAGAACGATTTGATTTGCTTGAGAAAGAAGCAAAAACAGTTGTCTTCCTATCCGTAGATGGTCAGTTAAAAGGCTTAATTGCCTTGCAGGATGTCCCTAAGGAAACTGCTCAAGAAGCTATTGCTAAATTGAAAAAACGTGGTCTTAGAACGGTCATGCTTACCGGAGATAATGCTGGAGTAGCCCATGCGATTGCAGAGCAAATTGGGATAGAAGAAGTGATTGCAAATGTCTTGCCAGAGGAAAAGGCACATGAAATTCACAAGCTTCAAAAGAAGGGCAAACTGGCCTTTGTTGGAGATGGTATCAATGATGCGCCGGCCCTCAGTGTAGCTGATGTCGGAATTGCCATGGGCTCTGGGACAGATATTGCCATTGAATCAGCAGATCTTGTCCTTACAACCAACAATTTACTAGGATTGGCACGTGCTTTTGATATGAGTAAGAAGACCTTTAATCGTATTCTACTCAATCTTTTCTGGGCTTCTATCTATAACCTCATTGGTATTCCGATTGCAGCAGGAGTGTTTTCTGGTCTTGGTTTGGTACTCAATCCAGAACTTGCAGGATTGGCCATGGCCTTTAGTTCAGTCTCTGTTTTAATTAGTTCTCTCATGCTCAATTTTTCTAAAGTCGATTAAAAAGGCGGTCTTAACCGCTTTTTTGCTATTCTAAAACAGATTTTCAAAACGGTTTCAATCTGTACTGTAATAGAGAATGAAGTTTTGTGAGCACATTCTTATGAAACTATAAGCAAATGTGATAAATTAGGAATGTAAATTTACTGAATCGTTTTCAAATAACATATAAAAGCGTTTTTTGTAAATATATGAAATTATTTTGAAGGAGAGTTATCATTATGACTCAAGGGAAAATTACTGCATCTGCAGCAATGCTCAACGTATTGAAAACATGGGGCGTAGATACTATCTACGGTATTCCATCAGGAACACTCAGCTCATTGATGGACGCTTTGGCTGAAGACAAAGATATCCGTTTCTTGCAAGTTCGCCACGAAGAAACAGGTGCTCTTGCAGCGGTTATGCAAGCTAAATTTGGCGGATCTATCGGTGTTGCAGTTGGTTCAGGTGGACCTGGTGCGACTCACTTGATCAACGGTGTTTACGATGCAGCTATGGATAACACTCCATTCCTTGCTATCCTTGGATCACGTCCTGTTAATGAATTGAACATGGATGCCTTCCAAGAGCTCAACCAAAACCCAATGTACAACGGTATCGCTGTATACAACAAACGTGTAGCTTACGCAGAGCAATTGCCAAAAGTAATCGACGAAGCTTGCCGTGCTGCCGTTTCTAAAAAAGGTCCAGCTGTCGTTGAAATTCCAGTAAACTTTGGTTTCCAAGAAATCGACGAAAACTCATACTACGGTTCAGGTTCATACGAGCGTTCGTTCATCGCTCCTGCTTTGAACGAAGTTGAAATCGACAAAGCTGTTGAAATTTTGAACAACGCTGAACGTCCAGTTATCTACGCTGGTTACGGTGGTGTTAAAGCTGGTGAAGTGATTACTGAATTGTCACGTAAAATCAAAGCCCCAATCATCACAACTGGTAAAAACTTCGAAGCTTTCGAATGGAACTACGAAGGTTTGACAGGTTCTGCTTACCGTGTTGGTTGGAAACCAGCCAACGAAGTTGTCTTTGAAGCAGACACAGTTCTTTTCCTTGGTTCAAACTTCCCATTTGCTGAAGTATACGAAGCATTCAAAAACACTGAAAAATTCATCCAAGTGGATATCGACCCTTACAAACTTGGTAAACGCCACGCTCTTGACGCTTCAATCCTTGGTGATGCAGGTCAAGCAGCTAAAGCTATCCTTGATAAAGTAAACCCAGTTGAGTCTACTCCATGGTGGCGTGCAAACGTGAAGAACAACCAAAACTGGCGCGATTACATGAACAAACTCGAAGGTAAAACTGAGGGTGAATTGCAATTGTATCAAGTTTACAATGCAATCAACAAGCATGCTGATCAAGACGCTATCTACTCAATCGACGTAGGTGACACTACTCAAACATCTACTCGTCACCTTCACATGACACCTAAGAACATGTGGCGTACATCTCCACTCTTTGCGACAATGGGTATTGCCCTTCCTGGTGGTATCGCTGCTAAGAAAGACAATCCAAATCGCCAAGTATGGAACATCATGGGTGACGGTGCATTCAACATGTGCTACCCAGACGTTATCACAAACGTTCAATACGATCTTCCAGTTATTAACGTGGTCTTCTCAAATGGTAAATATGCCTTCATCAAGGACAAATACGAAGACACAAACAAACACTTGTTTGGTTGTGACTTCCCTAATGCTGACTATGCGAAAATCGCTGAAGCGCAAGGTGCTGTAGGGTTCACTGTAAACCGTATCGAAGACATCGATGCAGTTGTTGCAGAAGCTGTTAAATTGAACAAAGAAGGTAAAACTGTTGTTATTGATGCTCACATCACACCAGACCGTCCACTTCCAGTAGAAGTACTTGAGTTGGATCCAAAACAACACTCAGAAGAAGCAATCAAAGCCTTCAAGGAAAAATACGAAGCTGAAGAGCTTGTACCATTCCGCCTCTTCTTAGAAGAAGAAGGATTGCAATCACGCGCAATTAAATAATTCCTCTTGTCGAAAATTAAATTTGAGATTTGTAGATTTCATTCTTTGATTTTCATAGAGAGAAACTTGAAAAGATCGGATTCATCCGGTCTTTTTATGGAGATAGTAAATGAATTTAAATCAAATAGATATCATCGTTTCAAATGTTCCCCAAGTCTGTGCTGACTTGGAGCATATCTTGGATAAAAAGGCAGATTATGCTGATGATAGTTTTTCTCAGTTCACGATTGGCAGTCATTGTCTCATGTTATCCCAAAAGCATTTGATTCCTTTGGAAAATTTTCAGTCAGGAATCATTCTACACATTGAGGTTGAGGATGTCGACCAGAACCAAAAGCGGTTAAAAGAGATTGGTGTCGAGATTTTACACGGTCCTTGTGAAACGGATTGGGGAACAGAGTCCTTATTAGTTAAAGGCCCTGCTGGTCTAGTGATTGATTTATATCGTATGAAATAGTATGCTTAGTCATTTGAAGTTAACCTTAATGATTCTTAAAACAGATTATGAGAATATGAACTATTAAAAGATCGGAGTCATCCGGTCTTTTTTTCTCCCATCTTTTCTGTTAAAATAGAGTCATCATCATGATATTTTAAGGAGAAAAAGATGCCAACAACATTCTTTCTATTATTTGGCTTAATGTCGTTAGGCTTTGCTGCCTTCACCTATTATATGTTCGATATTTTTATCTTTAGTAATTACAGAAATGCCAAGAGATGCACCGAAAGAACGGAAGGAGTTATTATCCGATATTCCTATGCTCTTTATAACGGAATTAGCCTGCCAGTTGTCGAGTACACTGTTGATGGGAACCGATACAAGGTTTTAGGGCCAAAATTTCGATATGCGATTTCAAATACAATCAGTAGTCCCGTAGGTTCAATCGTATCTGATGTCAAAATGGATAATTTTGAAGATGGGGAAATTCCTCAGGTTTTAAGATACAAGATTTATAGGAACAGTTTCATCTCTTTAACAAAATCACCTTTAATGGAACGATTTCCAATTGGAGGAAAGGTAACTGTTTATTATGATCCTAAGAAACCAAAACATTCCTATGTAGAAAGACCTTTAAAACCAGGTCCTTATGCATGGTTGTTCAAATTTTCTATCTATTTATTAGTTTTTCTGATGGTTGCTCTAGCTTTCTTTACGCTGTTTATTCTTCCAAATCTTATGAGATAGTAGTTTCTTGTAGATTTATCAAAAGTATGAAATCCATATCGTTACTATTTTTATAAAATCTTCTCCCTACTTTATAATCTGTGAAAAAGAGTTCAATTAGACCTAGCTTTTTGCTATAATGAGGGGAGAAAAATCAGACAGGAGAATAAGATGTCAGAACCATTATTTTTACATTCTGTAATGCAAGAAAAAATCTGGGGTGGGACTAAACTACGTGATGAGTTTGGCTACGACATTCCAAATGAAAAAATCGGAGAATACTGGGCAATTTCAGCTCATCCAAATGGAGTGTCTAAGGTAGCCAATGGCCGCTATCAAGGAACAGACCTCGCTACTTTGTATGCGGAACACCGTGAATTGTTTGGCAACCGTCCAGAGCCAGTATTTCCACTATTGACCAAAATCCTTGATGCCAATGACTGGCTCAGTGTTCAAGTTCATCCAGACGATGCTTATGGATTAGAGCATGAAGGCGAACTCGGAAAAACAGAGTGCTGGTACATTATCGCCGCGGATGAAGGTTCTGAGATTATCTATGGCCACAATGCCAAATCAAAAGAAGAACTCCGTCAGCAAATTGAAGACAAAAACTGGGATGCCTTGCTGACAAAGGTTCCCGTTAAGGCTGGGGATTTCTTCTATGTACCAAGTGGGACCATGCACGCTATCGGGGCAGGAATCTTGATTCTTGAGACGCAACAGTCTAGTGATACAACCTACCGTGTCTATGACTTTGACCGTAAGGACGATAATGGCAACTTGCGCGAGCTTCATCTTGAAAAATCCATCGATGTTTTGAACATTGGTGAGCCTGCTAATAGCCGTCCTGTGACTGTTAAAGCAGATGACCTACGTTCAACTCTTCTTGTATCAAATGATTTCTTCGCAGTTTACAAGTGGAAAATCACTGGAAAAGTTGACTTTGAAAAGACAGCTGACTATAGCTTGTTGAGCGTCTTGGCTGGCCAAGGGAAATTGACTGTAGACGGAAAGGAATATCCAATCCTAAAAGGTAGCCACTTTATCTTACCAAGTGATGTTGAAGCTTGGACCTTAGAAGGGCAAGGTTTGGAATTGATTGTTAGTCATCCATAAAAAGAAAAGACTCGAGGTTGATTCTCAAGTCTTTTTTTAACTTGGAATTCTCCGAATCTGAGGACAATAGGTCAAAGTTTGACAATGGCTTAGACCGATTATCTTCCCCAAATTTAAAAATAGTTAAACTTTTATAAAAAAATCTTGACTCTGACCTAAGGGGAGGGGTTATACTATCCTTGTAAGGAGGAAATCATGTACCAAATAAAAGAAGCTGCGCAGCTTTCAGGTGTCTCTGTCAAGACCCTGCACCACTATGACAAGATAGGACTCTTGGTCCCCTTAAAATCGGAAAACGGCTATCGAACCTATAGTCAAGAGGATTTGGAACGCCTTCAGGTTATTCTGTATTATAAGTATCTTGGCTTTTCTTTAGAAAAAATAGCAGAGCTGTTAAAGGAAGAAAGGAAAGATTTATTGCCACATTTGACTAGGCAGTTGGAGTATCTAACTCGAGAAAGGCAACATCTGGATACCTTGATTTCCACCTTGCAGAAAACCATTCAAGAACAAAAAGGAGAAAGAAAAATGACCATTGAGGAAAAATTCACTGGATTTAGCTATCAAGATCATCAAAAATACCAGCAAGAAGCGGTAGAGAAGTATGGACAAGAAGTCATGGATCAAGCACTAGAGCGACAAAAGGGTCGCGAAGATGAGTCTACGGTCGCCTTTAACCAAGTCTTTCAAACTTTGGCACAAAATCTTCAAGCTGGTTTACCTGCAACAGCAATTGAAAACCAAGAGCAAGCAGCCAAGCTCTTACAAGCCATTCGTACTTATGGATTTGACTGCTCTATTGAAGTCTTCGGATATATCGGTAAAGGATATGTCTACAACCCAGAGTTTAAGGAAAATATTGATAAATTTGGACCTGGAACAGCCCAGTACACATCAGATGTCATTGCTGCTTACGTTCAGACAAATGCAGAATAAATAGGCTAGGAATTTCCTAGCCTATTTATTACTTCAAGTCATAAAGCCAGTCGTCACCATCTTTATAGTAAAAGAACTCACTCAGATCTTCCTCTACAAATACACGAAGCATATCAGACATATCCTCAGTAGCTAGTTTTAATTGAGATAGATTTTCAAAATCCTCCCACCAGACTTTTCCTTCGTCTGAAGATTGTAGCTCACCAGTAAAGTGTTCTGTTTTGTAAAAGAGGACAACATAGCGATAATCTGCATCATCATACCAGTCTTTGATACCACAGAGTTGGGGTTTAGAAATGGTTAGACCAGTTTCTTCTTTCACTTCACGAATGACGGCATCGACAAAGGATTCACCACGTTCAACATGGCCACCAGGAAAAGTAATGCCAGGCCAGTCAGGACTAACTCGGTCTTGAACTAGAACTTTGTCTCCGTTTTTAATCATACACATGTTAACAAATTCTACTGCTTCTCTTCTGTTCATTTTTCACAACCTTTAATATTTTAATCATAATGTAGACTTCCTGCCACCCATCCGGTGCAGAGGGCAGAAGTAATGTTAAAGCCACCCGTGTGAGCATTGATATCTAGTACTTCACCAGCAAAGTGGAGGCCAGGTACCAGTTTACTTTCCAGTGTTTTTGGATTGATTTCCTTGAGACTAACACCACCTTTAGTTACAAAAGATTTTGCTAGAGACATTTTGCCATTTACAGGGATTTTGAGGGCTTTGATAGACTGGACAAGTTGCTCTAGTTCTTTTTCTGTTAGTTGTTTGACTTTTTCAGGGTATCCTTGGACAAAGAATTCTGCCAATCGTTCAGGGAGCAAAGTTTTTAAAGCATTTTTCAATGATTTTTCACGGTTTTCTTCAAGAAAATCTACTAAATCACCTTCAGAAAATTGTGGCAAGACATCCAAAGAAAGAACTTCGCCACCCTTGACAAAGCTAGACATGCGCAGAGCAGCAGGACCTGATAAACCAAAGTGGGTAAAGAGCAGATCATGGGTGATGACATGCTTGCCATAGCTTAGGGTCACATCGTCCAGTGAAATTCCTTGCAAGGCCTTATGCGGAAAATCCGTCAATAAAGGACTCTCGGCAGCTTCCAGCTCGGTAATAGTGTGTTTGAAGTGGCGAGCAATCTCATGGCCAAAGCCAGTAGATCCAGTCGAAGGATAGGATTTCCCACCAGTTGTGACAATGAGTTTATCACAAGTAAAGATCTGGTCTGCAGACTTAAGGACAAACTGGTCGTCTATCTTTTTAACCGAAACGATCTCCGTTTGAGTAGCAATTTGTCCACCAAGTTCAATGATTTTCTTTTCCAAAGCTTCAATAATGGTTCGCGATTTGTCGCTGGCTGGAAAAACGCGTCCGTGATCTTCGACCTTGAGTTTAACACCATTTTCTGTGAAAAAGTTGATGATATCATGGTTATCAAACTGGGAGAAGACACTGTATAGAAATCGCCCATTTCCAGGAATGCCATCGAGTAGATCGTCTAGAGTTCCGTTGTTGGTGACATTGCAACGACCACCACCTGTACCAGCTAATTTTTTTCCGAGTTTCCGATTTTTTTCAATGAGAAGGGTTTTCTGACCATAAAAGCTACTGGAAATTGTAGCCATCATACCAGCAGGGCCACCTCCAATGACAATAGTATCAAAATGTTTCATAAGAGTATTGTACCATAAAAAAACAAGAGATGATTAGACATCTCTTGTCAGATTTATTAGTTGATTTCGTATCCCATGAGGAGCCCGCCTTCTTCCGCATAGAAACTGCAGAGTCCAGAGGTTGGAAGAATCTTAATTTCAGCTTGCGGGTACTTTTCTCGCAAGAGTTCTGAGAGTTGTTGGCAGAATTTTTCATTGCTACGGTGAGCCATGACAATACGTCCACCAGCGTAGCCAGCTTTAATGATTTCTTCATATGCAGCTTGAAGGGACTTTTTAGCACCACGAGCTTTTTGGAGGAGTTCTAATGTTCCTGTTTCACTTGCTTCTCCAACCATTCGAATATTAAGTAGTCCGACAACCGCACCGATAAGCTTGCTCAAACGGCCATTTTTAACCAGATTATCTACTTTAGCAAGAACAAAAAGAAGTTTTGTTTTTTCTTGGTAAGCAGTAATTGCTTGGACAACTTCTTCAAATGATAATCCCTGTTCAATTAAGTCGTTTAGCTTTTCAACTAAGAGATCAACCTCTCCACCAGCTGAAAGGCTGTCAATCACAAGGATTTTAGTATCGGGATGGTCCTCAAGATAAATATTTTTTGCAAGTTGAGCACTGTTTTGGCTACCAGACAGAGTTCCTGTGATGGTCACTACAAAAATATGTTTGGCACCTTCAAATGCTCGTAAATAATCATCAGGACTAGGGCAAGCTGATTTAGAAGCTTCAGAAGTCGCATACATAGTTTCCATCATCTGATCAATATCCAGATTGGCATCATCGACAAAGACCTGGTCCGCTACTTGAATCGTTAATGGGACACTGACAAATTCAGTATCAAAAGCAGGATTTGCCAGTTGACGATAATCACAACCAGAGTCAGCTACAATCTTCCAAGTCATAGAAATTCTCCATCTTTATCACTTATACATTGACAAAGGTTCTGTCTTTTTTTACAATTATATCATGAAAGCCCTTGAAACAAAAGTAGTACCTCTCTGTTGTCACAAGTAGAAAGAAATTGTTATGTCTGAACGTAAAATATCTGAAAAATCGCTTGAAAATCTTAGAAAATCCAATCAAGAATCTAATTTGCTAACCAGAGAAGCGATTGAAACAGCTCTTTTGCAACTATTGGAGAAAAAGGAGTTAGCTAAGATTAGCATTTCTGAGCTAGTCAAACGTGCTGGCGTTTCTCGTGCAGCCTTTTATCGAAATTATGAATCCAAAGAAGAAATTTTAGAAAGTGTCTTTAAACGAAGCGTCCATAATATCATGGAGCAACTAAGCCATTACGATGTCAAGACGGATCTCTATCTAGTTTGGGTTCACCTCTTTAGAGAAGCTAAGAAAGAAGCCAAGGTTATTCAACTTGCCCTGGACTATCACTTAGAAAAAATCTTTGTGCAAGCCATGCAAGAATTTCTAGAAAAATACTATGGAAAATCAAAAGGAGTCAGCTCTTACCTGCATTCTTTTTGGAGTTCTGCTATCGTATCGGTTTTGCTAAAATGGATCAAGGATGGAATGAAGGTTCCTGCTGAAAAAATCGCAGATCTACGCCTGCCATTTTTCAAAAAATAAAACATGAGGAGAAATGCTATGACAGAAAAAAGACTAGCTTGGGATGAGTATTTTGCTGCTCAAGCCCTATTGATTGCCAATCGCTCAACCTGTAAACGTGCCAAGGTAGGAGCCGTTTTAGTTAAGGATAACAAGGTTATTTCAACAGGCTATAATGGTTCTGTATCAGGAACAGAGCATTGTATAGATCATGACTGTCTGGTGATTGAAGGCCACTGTGTCCGCACTCTTCATGCAGAGGTAAATGCTATTTTACAAGGGGCAGAGCGTGGCGTTCCAAAGGGCTTTACAGCCTACGTTACTCATTTTCCATGTCTCAACTGTACCAAGCAACTGTTGCAGGTGGGATGTGAACGTGTTGTTTATATCAATCAATACCGTATGGATGACTATGCCCAACACCTTTATCATGAAAAAGGAACGGAGTTGACTCATTTACCACTTGAAACAGTGCAAGCAGCTCTCCAAGAAGCTCACCTGATCTAGAATTTGTAAAAAAATAAATGGTTTAAAAAGCTTTTTAAGCCATTTTTTGATATAATAAGAAGAATAAATTGAAAGAAGGAATTCTGAAAATGGGAAAACTTGAAGTTATTAATCATCCACTGATTCAACACAAATTGTCAATCTTGCGTCGCACTGACACTTCTACAAAAGCTTTTCGTGAGTTAGTTAACGAGATTGCAATGTTGATGGGATATGAAGTACTTCGTGATCTTCCGCTTGAAGACGTTGAAATCGAAACACCTATCACAAAAACAGTTCAAAAGCAATTGGCTGGTAAAAAATTAGCGATTGTTCCAATCTTGCGTGCAGGTATTGGGATGGTTGATGGACTATTAAGCTTGGTTCCAGCAGCAAAAGTAGGACACATTGGTATGTACCGTGATGAAGAAACCCTTCAACCAGTAGAATACTTGGTAAAATTACCTGAAGATATCGACCAACGTCAAATCTTTGTGGTTGACCCTATGCTTGCAACAGGTGGTTCTGCAATCTTGGCTGTTGATTCCCTTAAAAAACGTGGGGCTTCAAACATCAAATTTGTCTGCCTGGTATCTGCTCCAGAAGGTGTAAAAGCTCTCCAAGAAGCTCACCCAGATGTAGAAATCTTTACTGCAGCTTTAGATGAACGTTTGAACGAACATGGCTATATTGTTCCAGGTCTTGGTGACGCAGGAGACCGCTTGTTCGGTACAAAATAAGATTCTAAGCATACACTAAAACTGTTCATTGGTTTTAGTCTTGAAAGGAGGTTGAATTTTTGTGTCTGTCTTTAGAATGGAGCAAAAATTTGACCTTTTTTGACCAAAGATATATAATAATCTTATTAACAAAGAAATTAGAAATCAAAAGGAGAAATGAATGATTCCTGTAGTTATTGAACAAACAAGTCGTGGAGAACGCTCGTATGACATTTACTCACGTCTTCTAAAAGATCGTATCATCATGTTGACTGGACCAGTCGAAGACAATATGGCAAACTCAGTCATCGCCCAATTGCTTTTCTTGGATGCCCAAGATAGTACAAAAGATATTTACCTTTATGTAAATACACCGGGTGGTTCTGTATCAGCTGGTTTGGCAATCGTTGATACCATGAACTTTATCAAGGCAGATGTTCAAACTATCGTCATGGGGATGGCTGCTTCAATGGGAACAATTATTGCTTCAAGTGGAGCAAAAGGCAAACGTTTCATGCTTCCAAATGCAGAATACATGATTCACCAACCAATGGGTGGTACAGGCGGTGGTACTCAACAGACTGATATGGCCATCGCTGCTGAACACTTGCTTAAAACTCGTAAGACTTTGGAGCAAATTCTAGCAGATAATTCTGGCAAATCTGTTGAGCAAATCCATAAAGATGCTGAACGTGATTACTGGATGAGTGCTCAAGAAACTCTTGAATATGGTTTCATTGATGAAATTATGGCTAATAATTCTTTGAGTTAATCTACTAAAGCAAGCTCGACTGAGCTTGTTTTTTTTGGTATAATAAAAGGAAGATTGTTAAAAGGAAGTTGAATTATGTTTCAAAAAGAAAATCGGTCCGGTCTGATTATCTACCTATACTATAATCGTGATGCAAAAAAACTGGCAAATTATGGCGATATTTGTTATCACTCTAAAAAACACCGGTATCTACAACTTTATGTCCCAACAGAAGAAGTAGAAGAGCTGGTAAATCGCTTAGGAAAAGAGAAATTTATCAAGAAAGTGAGACGATGTCATATCCAAGAATTAGAAACTCCTTTCGTTGGTAACCTCTATAAAAACACCGAAAACGTTATCATTTAAAAAAGTGAGAGAAACTTGTTGACAATTTTCTGATAATTCGGTATATTCTTAACATGTAATTTAAATTGAACTTAAAAAGGAGATAAACATGAAGAAAAAATTTGCATTATCACTTGTAGCTCTTGCAAGTACAGCTCTCTTAGCAGCTTGTGGGGAAGTGAAGTCAGGAGCTTCAAACACAACTGGTAACCCAATTGATGAAAAAGTTGTAAAAATTGGTTTCAACTTCGAAGAAACTGGTGCTGTAGCATCTTACGGTACATCTGAGCAAAAGGGTGCTCAACTTGCGGTTGATGAAATCAACGCAGCAGGTGGTATCGATGGAAAACAAATCGAAGTAGTTGATAAAGATAACAAATCTGAAACTGCTGAAGCTGCTTCTGTTTCAACAAACCTTGTGACTCAATCTAAGGTAGCAGCTATCGTAGGACCTGCGACTTCAGGTGCGACTGCAGCAGCAGTAGCAAATGCTACACAAGCTGGAGTCCCATTGATTTCTCCAAGTGCTACTCAAGACGGTTTGACAAAAGGTCAAGATTTCCTCTTCATCGGAACATTCCAAGATAGCTTCCAAGGGAAAATCATCTCAAACTACGTTTCAAATAAATTGAACGCTAAGAAAGTTGTCTTGTATACAGATAACTCAAGCGACTACGCTAAAGGTATTGCAAAATCTTTCCGTGATTCATTCACAGGTGAAATCGTAGCAGATGAAACATTTGTATCAGGTGATACAGATTTCCAAGCAGCTTTGACAAAAATCAAAGATAAAGACTTTGATGCTATCGTATTGCCAGGTTACTACACAGAAGCTGGTAAGATTGTAAACCAAGCTCGTGGTATGGGAATTGATAAACCAATCATCGGTGGTGATGGATTTAACGGTGCAGAATTTGTTCAACAAGCAACTGCTGAACGCGCATCAAATATCTACTTCATCTCAGGATTCTCAACTACTGTTGATGTTTCAGATAAAGCAAAAGCCTTCCTTGAAGCTTACCGTGCAAAATACAACGAAGATCCTTCAACATTTGCAGCTCTTGCTTATGACTCAGTTTACCTTGTAGCTAACGCAGCAAAAGGTGCAAAAACTTCAGTTGATCTCAAGAACAACCTTGCTAAAACACAAAACTTCGAAGGTGTTACAGGTCAAACAAGCTTTGATGCAGATCATAACACTGTGAAAACAGCCTTCATGATGACCATGAATAATGGTAAAGTAGATGCGGCAGAAGTCGTAAAACCTTAATTTTATAGATATTGTAAATGGGGAATGAGCTTTTACTCACTCCCTGTTTCGGTATTTATAAAGGGATTATTTTTTTACATAATCCTAAAAATAAAACATAGAAAGAGTGAACCATATGCTTCAACAACTTGTCAATGGTCTGATCTTGGGTAGTGTTTACGCCTTGCTAGCCCTGGGTTATACTATGGTTTATGGAATTATCAAGCTGATTAACTTTGCCCATGGTGATATTTATATGATGGGTGCTTTCATGGGTTATTTCTTGATCAATTCCCTACATTTAAATTTCTTTTTAGCCTTAATTTTATCTATGATTGGTTCAGCTATCCTCGGTGTTATCATTGAATTTTTAGCCTATCGTCCACTACGTCATTCCACTCGTATCTCTGTATTGATTACTGCTATCGGGGTATCCTTCTTGCTTGAGTATGGAATGGTCTATCTAGTAGGTGCCAATACACGTGCCTTCCCTCAAGCAATCCAAACAGTTCGTTATGACTTGGGTCCAATCAGTCTAACAAATATTCAATTGTTGATTTTGACTGTTTCGATTGTTTTGATGATTCTTTTGCAACTCATCGTGCAAAAAACAAAAATGGGGAAAGCCATGCGTGCCGTATCTGTAGATAGTGATGCAGCTCAATTGATGGGGATCAACGTAAACCGCACAATCAGTTTCACCTTTGCATTAGGATCAGCTCTGGCTGGTGCAGCAGGTGTCTTGATTGCCCTTTACTACAACTCTCTTGAACCATTGATGGGAATGACTCCGGGTATTAAATCATTCGTGGCTGCCGTTTTAGGTGGTATCGGTATTATTCCTGGTGCAGCTCTTGGAGGTTTTGTAATCGGACTATTGGAAACTTTTGCAACAGCCTTCGGAATGTCAGATTTCCGTGATGCTATCGTGTACGGAATCTTGCTATTGATTTTGATTGTTCGTCCAGCAGGTATCCTTGGTAAGAATGTGAAAGAGAAGGTGTAAACAATGAAAGAAAATTTAAAAGTTAATATTCTCTGGTTGCTCCTTTTGTTGCTTGGATATGGTGTGATTAGCTTATTAGTTTCGTTTGGTATTTTAAACCTTTTCCATATTCAGATTCTAGAACAAATCGGTATCAATATTATTCTTGCAGTAGGACTTAACCTTATCGTTGGTTTTTCTGGTCAATTTTCTCTTGGACATGCTGGGTTCATGGCTATCGGTGCCTATGCAGCAGCCATTATTGGTTCTAAATCTCCAACTTATGGTGCCTTTTTTGGAGCTATGTTGCTTGGTGCTATCATTGCTGGTTTGGTTGCCTTGGTCGTTGGAATTCCTACCCTTCGTTTGAAGGGGGACTACCTTGCAGTTGCGACACTTGGAGTTGCTGAAATTATCCGTATCCTAATCGTCAATGGTGGTGATTTAACAAACGGAGCCGCTGGTATCCTTGGTATTCCAAACTTTACTAATTGGCAAATGGTATACATTTTTGCCGTGATTACGACAATTGCAACGCTGAATTTCCTTCGTAGTCCAATCGGTCGTTTAACCTTGTCTGTTCGTGAAGATGAAATTGCAGCTGAATCTGTCGGGGTCAATACAACAAAAATCAAAATTATCGCATTTGTCTTTGGAGCTATGACTGCAAGTATTGCAGGTTCCCTTCAAGCTGGATTTATCGGTTCTGTTGTGCCAAAAGATTATAGCTTTATCAACTCTATCAACGTTTTAATTATCGTTGTATTTGGTGGTTTGGGATCAATTACAGGAGCAATTGTCGCTGCGATTGTTCTTGGTATTTTGAATATGTTCCTTCAAGACGTTGCTAGCGTTCGTATGATTATCTATGCTTTGGCCTTGGTACTCGTTATGATTTTCAGACCAGGTGGTCTTCTTGGAACATGGGAATTGAGCCTATCACGTCTCTTTAAAAAAGGTAAGAAGGAGGGACAAAACTAATGGCATTACTTGAAGTAAAAAATTTAACCAAGCATTTTGGTGGTTTGACAGCTGTTGGAGATGTAACTCTTGAATTGAATGAAGGTGAACTTGTTGGTTTGATTGGACCGAACGGAGCTGGGAAAACAACTCTTTTCAATTTGCTGACAGGTGTGTATGAACCAAGCGAAGGAACAGTAACCTTGGATGGTCACTTGTTAAATGGCAAGCAACCCTATAAAATTGCTGCTCTTGGTTTAGGACGTACTTTCCAAAACATTCGTCTCTTTAAAGACTTAACTGTATTAGACAATGTTCTCATTGCATTTAGCAACCATCATAAACAACATGTATTTGCTAGTTTTTTGCGTCTGCCAGCTTTTTACAAGAATGAAAAAGAATTAAAAGCCAAAGCCCTAGAACTACTAAATATCTTCGATTTAGATGGTGAGGCTGAAACTTTAGCTAAAAACTTAGCTTATGGTCAACAACGTCGTTTGGAAATTGTTCGCGCCCTTGCTACAGAGCCTAAAATCCTCTTCTTGGATGAGCCTGCAGCAGGTATGAATCCACAAGAAACTGCAGAATTAACTGAATTAATTCGTCGGATCAAGGATGAATTTAAAATCACCATCATGCTGATTGAACATGATATGAGCTTGGTCATGGAAGTTACTGAGCGTATCTATGTCCTTGAGTATGGTCGTTTGATTGCTCATGGTACACCAGATGAAATCAAGAGTAATAAACGTGTTATCGAAGCTTATCTTGGAGGTGAAGCCTAATGTCTATGTTAAAAGTTGAAAACCTCTCAGTACACTACGGTATGATTCAAGCTGTACGTGATGTGAGCTTTGAAGTCAATGAAGGAGAAGTTGTTTCTCTTATCGGTGCTAACGGTGCTGGTAAAACTACAATTCTTCGTACCCTATCAGGTCTTGTGCGTCCAAGTGCTGGTCGAATTGAATTTTTGGGACAAGAAATCCAAAAAATGCCTGCCCAAAAGATTGTAGCATCAGGTCTTTCACAAGTACCAGAAGGTCGTCACGTTTTCCCTGGCTTGACAGTTATGGAAAACTTAGAGATGGGTGCCTTTCTCAAGAAAAATCGTGAAGAAAATCAAGCAAACTTGAAAAAAGTCTTTTCACGCTTCCCACGTTTAGAAGAACGGAAGAACCAAGATGCGGCTACTCTATCTGGTGGTGAACAACAGATGCTTGCCATGGGACGTGCACTCATGTCAACGCCTAAACTTCTTTTATTAGATGAACCATCAATGGGACTTGCTCCGATTTTTATCCAAGAAATTTTTGATATCATTCAGGATATTCAAAAGCAAGGAACAACTGTTCTTCTGATTGAGCAAAATGCTAATAAAGCACTTGCAATCGCAGATCGAGGCTATGTTCTTGAAACAGGGAAGATTGTTCTTTCAGGAACAGGAAAAGAACTCGCAGCATCAGACGAAGTCAGAAAAGCATATCTAGGTGGCTAAAACAATCCAGTGGATTGTTTTAGTCGGCGGATAAAAATTGCGTCAGCAATTAACATCTAGTCTGGGAGACTAGTTTAGGTTGTGGATGGAGATTGCGCATGCAATCCCTCTATAGTCTGGGGGACCTTTTTAGTCGGCAGATAAGGATTGCGACGCAATTCAGACAAGTATAATAATAAGAGCTCTAGGTGGGGCTCTTTTTCGTAAAGTTCTCAGAGTTATCTGAATCTTGAAAAAGAAATGAAAGCGTTTGATAGCTTTCCGTAAAAAGTGTATAATAAAACTATAAACATAAAGGAGATTTCCGATGGCAGTTAAAGATTTTATGACACGAAAGGTCGTTTATATCAGTCCTGATACGACTGTAGCGCACGCTGCAGATTTGATGCGCGAGCAAGGTTTGCACCGTCTTCCTGTTATTGAGAATGATAAACTAGTTGGTTTAGTAACAGAGGGAACAATCGCTGAAGCTAGTCCTTCAAAAGCAACTAGTCTTTCAATCTTCGAGATGAATTACTTGCTTAATAAGACAAAGGTAAAAGATGTCATGATTCGTGATGTTGTTACTGTTTCAGGCTATGCAAGTTTAGAAGATGCAACTTATCTTATGCTTAAAAATAAGATTGGTATTTTACCAGTTGTTGATAATGGACAATTGTATGGAGTCATTACAGACCGAGATGTATTCAGTGCTTTTCTTGAAATCGCTGGTTATGGTGAAGAGGGAATTCGTGTTCGTTTTATCACTGAAAATGAAGTTGGGGTTCTAGGTAAGATAGTTTCTTTAATCGTTGAGGAGAATCTTAATATTTCTCATACTGTTAATATTCCACGTAAAGATGGCAAAATTGTTATTGAAGTTCAAATTGAAGGAACAGTTGATCTTAGTTCTTTGAAGAAGAAATTTGAAGAAGAGAATATTTTCGTAGATGAAATTACAAAAACTGCAGCAAAAAAACTCTAAAAAGTAAACTATTATTGTTTTACACTTGCGAAAAAAATTTTTTTCTAGTATAATAGTTTATTGTGAGCAAACCTCACTTACCCCATGCAAAGACTTGGGGTCATTAGACCAAAAGGAGGAACATATCAATGGCTAAATACGAAATTCTTTATATCATTCGTCCAAACATTGAAGAAGAAGCGAAAAACGCTTTGGTAGCACGTTTTGACTCTATCTTGACTGACAACGGTGCAACTGTTGTTGAATCAAAAGATTGGGAAAAACGTCGTCTTGCATACGAAATCCAAGATTTCCGTGAAGGACTTTACCACATCGTTAACGTTGAAGCAAACGATGACGTAGCTCTTAAAGAGTTTGACCGTCTTTCAAAAATCAACGCTGACATTCTTCGTCACATGATCGTCAAACTTGACGCGTAAGAAGGTAGATTATGATTAACAATGTTGTACTTGTAGGGCGTATGACACGTGACGCTGAGTTACGTTATACCCCATCAAATGTAGCAGTTGCGACTTTTACTCTTGCAGTAAACCGTACATTCAAGAGTCAAAACGGCGAACGTGAGGCTGATTTTATCAACGTCGTTATGTGGCGCCAACAGGCTGAAAATCTTGCTAATTGGGCTAAAAAAGGCTCTCTTGTTGGGATTACAGGCCGTATTCAGACTCGTAGTTACGATAACCAGCAAGGACAACGTGTCTACGTGACAGAAGTCGTAGCTGATAATTTCCAAATGTTGGAAAGCCGTAGTGCTCGTGAAGGACAAAGTGGTGGAGCTTATTCTGCACCAACTGCGAATCATGCAGCTTCTACAAATTCAGTACCAGACTTTTCACGTGATGAAAATCCATTTGGAGCAACCAATCCTTTGGATATTTCAGATGATGATTTACCATTCTAATGGACAATTAATACTATAAAGGAGAAAAAACATGGCTCAACAACGTCGTGGCGGATTCAAACGCCGTAAAAAAGTTGATTACATCGCAGCAAACAAAATTGAATATGTTGATTACAAAGATACTGAGCTTCTTAGCCGTTTCGTTTCAGAACGTGGGAAAATCCTTCCTCGTCGTGTAACTGGAACTTCAGCTAAAAACCAACGTAAAGTAACAACAGCTATCAAACGCGCTCGCGTAATGGCTTTGATGCCTTTCGTAAACGAAGATTAAAAAAAAAGACCCGGGTGGGTCTTTTTTTCAAGAGCATTGAAATGAGAGAGCGAGTTGGGGTCCGGGTGGACCTCTTTTTCAGGCCTCTGTTGGACAGAGCTACTTTTTGACCTAGTAAGCTCCTTTTTTCTTACTAGGTTTTTTCTTTTTATTATCGTGCTATAATGGTAGGACAAAGCTTTAAAGGAGCAGCTTATGAAGACGACATGTTCAATTAGAAAAATGCAAGAATCTGACATTAAAGATCTATCTCTAGGATTTATCAGCCAAGGTTGGCCAAGTAGAGAGGAGATTTTAACTCGATATTTTAAAGAGCAGGAAAGTGGAGAGAGGGAAGTGTTAATTGCTGACTTTACTAGTGCTGTAGCGGGCTACATTACTATTTTACCCGATGCTAAGCAGGGTCCCTTTGCTGGAAGGGCTCCGGAACTTTCAGATTTTAATGTCTTTGAGCCTTTTCAAAATCAAGGAATTGGAAACCTCTTGATGGAAGAGGCAGAAAGACGAGTAAAGCTTTTTTCAGACAAAGTGACGTTGGGTGTAGGTTTGCACTCAGGCTATGGACCTGCCCAGAGATTGTATATCAGACGGGGCTATATTCCAGATGGGACAGGTGTTTGGTATCGAAATCAACCCTTGAAAATGAATGCAACTAGCCAAAATAATGATGATTTGGTGTTGTATCTAGTAAAGGAATTCGGATAAGATACAAGGATTTTCTTGGGGATGTGGGATTTTTCTACTTTATGGTATAATGGAAAGAGTGAATTGAAGGAGGTATTATAATGGATGCCAAGTTAAGATACAAGGCTAAGAAGATTAAAATTATCTTTTTTGATATAGATGATACTTTACGAAATTCAAAGACAGGTTTTGTTTCAAGTACTATTCCAACAGTCTTTAAACAATTACGCCAAAAAGGAATCTTGACAGGAATTGCGACTGGTCGAGGCATTTTTGGTATCGTCCCAGAGATTAAAGCCCTCAAACCTGATTTCTTTGTAACTTTGAATGGTGCTTATATTGAGGACAAAAAAGGCAATGTCATTTATAGTAACAAAATTGCTAAAGATAAGGTTGAAGAGTATATTACTTGGACCAAAGAAGTTGGGATTGATTATGGTTTGGTGGGAAGTCATGCTGCTAAACTATCAAGGCGAACAGAGATGATTAGCCAGGCGATTGACCCGATTTATCCTGATTTAGAGGTGGACCCTGATTTTTACCAAAAAGAAGATATTTATCAGATGTGGACCTTTGAGGATCAGGGAGATGACTTGATGTTGCCTGAAAGTTTAGCATCGACTTTGCGTATGGTACGCTGGCATGAACATTCGTCAGATGTTGTACCAATTTCAGGTTCAAAAGCAGCTGGTGTAGCAAAAGTTGTAGAACATTTAGGTCTTAAACCTGAGAACGTCATGGTCTTTGGAGATGGACTGAACGATATGGAGCTCTTTGATTATGCAGGCATTAGCATCGCTATGGGTGTTTCTCATGACAAAATCAAAGAAAAAGCAGATTATATTACAAAAACATTAGAAGAAGATGGCATTTTTGATGCCTTAGAAGGATTTGGTATGGTAGAAAAAGAATTACATTTTCCACAAGTAGACATTGAAGCAGTAGAAGGTCCGATTGTGACTATTAAGACAAATCATGGGGATATGCGTGTCAAGCTTTTCCCTGATCACGCACCAAAAACAGTAGCCAACTTTATTGCTCTATCAAAAGATGGTTACTATGACGGTGTGATTTTCCACCGTATTATTAAAGATTTTATGATTCAAGGTGGAGACCCAACTGGTACTGGTATGGGTGGTGAATCTATCTATGGTGAGTCATTTGAGGACGAGTTTTCAGAAGAACTTTACAATGTGCGTGGAGCCCTTTCTATGGCCAATGCTGGACCAAATACAAATGGTAGCCAGTTCTTTATCGTGCAGAACCAACACTTGCCATATTCTAAAAAAGAAATTGCTCGTGGTGGTTGGCCAGAGCCAATTGCTGAGATTTATGCAGAACAAGGTGGAACTCCTCACCTAGACCGTCGTCATACTGTATTCGGTCAACTTGCGGATGAAGCTTCTTATGAAGTTCTGGATGCAATTGCAGGTGTCGAAACAGGTGCCATGGACAAGCCAGTTGAAGATGTCGTAATTGAAACTATTGAAATTGAGGACTAAAATGAAAATCGGTGATAAGCTAAATGGCCGAATTACTGGGATTCAGCCCTATGGAGCTTTTGTTGAGTTAGAAACAGGAGTGACAGGCCTGATTCATATTTCGGAGATTCGGACAGGATTTATCGAGAATATTTACGAGGTTTTAAAAATCGGTGATGAAGTCCAGGTACAGGTGGTAGATTTTGATGAATATACAGGGAAGGCTAGCCTTTCCATTCGTACCTTGGAAGAAGAAAAACATCAACTTCCTAGACGGAGACGTTTTTCGAATGATCGCATTAAACATGGATTCGCGCCGCTTGGCCGCATGATGCCTGTTTGGACTCGAGAAGCCTTGGAGCATTTAAAGAAAAACAGTAATTGATATCCCTCAAATCATTGTGATGTTATTATATTTTGTTATAATAGAAGTATGAACGAAGAACAATTATTAAAATCAGGAGAGCGCATTAACCAACTCTTCTCTACAGATATCAAGATTATTCAAAATAGAGAGGTTTTCAGCTATTCGGTGGATAGTGTTCTTCTGTCGCGTTTTCCACGTTTCCCTAAAAATGGGTTGATAGTAGATTTCTGTGCAGGTAATGGAGCTGTTGGACTATTTGCCAGTAGTCGTACCAAGGCTAAAATTCTATCTGTAGAAATTCAGGAACGTCTAGCTGATATGGCTGAACGGTCGGTTCGTTTAAATGGCTTAGAAGAGCAGATGCAGGTTATTTGTGATGATTTGAAGAACATGCCTAGCTACATTCAGGGGAGCAAGGTCGATTTGATTTTGTGCAATCCACCTTATTTTAAGGTGGACGCAAATTCTAATCTGAACGAAAGCGAGCATTACCTTTTAGCTCGGCATGAAATTACGACCAATCTCAAGGAAATTTGTCGTAGTGCCCAAAGTATTCTCAAATCAAACGGGCGTTTGGCAATGGTTCATCGTCCAGATAGATTATTAGATATCTTAGCTACACTCCAACAGCATAATCTAGCTCCAAAGCGCCTACAATTTGTTTACCCTAAACGGGAAAAGGAAGCCAATATGCTTTTGATTGAGGCTATCAAGGACGGTTCCACTAGTGGCTTTAAGGTTTTACCACCACTCATTGTTCATAATAGTGATGGTACTTATACACCAGAAATTCAAGAGATTTACTATGGTTCATAAGGCTTATATGTATGTGGTTGAGTGCCGTGATGGTTCCTACTATACAGGCTATACAACAGATGTCAAGAAACGAGTTGCTGTCCACAATAGTGGTAAAGGAGCCAAGTATACACGAGCTCGGTTGCCAGTTAAACTCATTTTTGCGGAAGGTTTTGATAGTAAGGAAGAAGCCATGTCTGCAGAAGCTCTTTTCAAACGTCAAACACGCTTGCAAAAAGAACATTATCTCAAAGAGTATCAAAATAAAAATTTAGTCAATACTTTTGACATGTAGCGAGGAGTCATTTGACTCCTCTTACTTTTGTCAAAAATTAAAAAAAATGCTACAATAAGGAGAATAAAGAAACGAGGTATTATCATGTCTAAGATTCTAGTATTTGGTCACCAAAATCCGGACTCAGATGCTATCGGTTCATCTGTAGCCTTTGCTTATCTTGCAAAAGAAGCTTATGGTTTGGATACAGAAGCAGTAGCTCTTGGAACTCCAAATGAAGAAACTGCTTTCGTATTGGACTATTTTGGTGTGGAAGCACCACGCGTGATCACATCAGCTAAAGCAGAAGGTGCAGAGCAAGTCATCTTAACAGACCACAATGAATTCCAACAATCTGTTTCAGATATCGCTGAAGTAGAAGTTTACGGTGTAGTGGACCACCACCGTGTGGCTAACTTTGAAACTGCTAGCCCACTTTACATGCGTTTGGAGCCAGTTGGATCAGCATCTTCTATCGTTTACCGCATGTTCAAAGAACACGGTGTAGCTGTTCCAAAAGAAATTGCAGGTTTGATGCTTTCAGGTTTGATTTCAGATACCCTTCTTTTGAAATCTCCAACAACTCACCCATCTGATAAGGTGATTGCGCCTGAATTGGCAGAATTGGCTGGTGTGAACTTGGAAGAATACGGTCTTTCAATGCTTAAGGCTGGTACAAATTTGGCAAGCAAATCTGCTGAAGAATTGATCGACATCGATGCTAAGACGTTTGAACTCAACGGAAATAATGTTCGTGTTGCCCAAGTTAATACAGTCGATATTGCTGAAGTATTGGAACGTCAAGCTGAAATCGAAGCAGCTATCCAAGCCGCAAATGCAGCTAATGGATACTCTGACTTTGTCTTGATGATTACAGACATCGTCAACTCAAACTCAGAAATTTTAGCCCTTGGTGCTAATATGGACAAGGTAGAAGCAGCTTTCAACTTCAAACTTGAAAACAACCACGCTTTCCTTCCAGGTGCTGTTTCACGTAAGAAACAAGTGGTACCACAATTGACTGAAAGCTTTAATGCTTAATGATAAAGGGGATAACCCATTGTTAAAAAGGAGTTTCGGCTCCTTTTTTGCTAGGAGGAGACCATGTTAGAATCTGGCGATTTGATTTTTGTGAGAGAAAATACGGAAATGGGGCAGGCCATCCAGGCATCAACTGGGAACTATAGCCATGTGGCTATCTTTTTAGACGGAAAGGTCTATCATGCTACGGCGGAAGGTGGCGTCCTAGCCCAGTCACCTGAAGATTTCTTTGAAGCTGAGAAGGTATATGACCTATACCGCTATGCAGAGATTGATGACAAAGAAGTCAAAAAGCGAGCAGAAAACCTTTTAGGTGCTCCCTACAATGCTTCCTTTTATCCAAATGGAGATGGTTTCTATTGTTCCCAGTTCATCGCTGAACTACTTCCTATCTTTGAGACCATTCCCATGAAGTTTGGTGAAGGAGAACAAGAGATTAGTTCGTTTTGGGAAGATTACTACCGAGAACTAGGACTAACTGCGCCTCTGAATCAGCCAGGAACCAATCCCAGTCAGTTGGCCCAGTCTCCCCGTCTACAGTTTAAAGAAAGATATACGGATGATTACAATTATTAATCCCACACGCTTGACGCGTCAGCCTTTTTTTAAGGACTTGATCAACTATCTAGACCAGCAGGATGATGTAATTTTGCGGCAGATCAAGGCTCAATTTCCAGATCAGCCAGTGGACAAGATGATGGAGGAATATATTAAAGCGGGCCTCATCCTTCGAGAAAATAAACGCTATTATCTCAATCTCCCTTTTCTAGAGTCTACAGAATCTCTTGAACTAGACCAGGAAGTTTTTGTGAGAGATGATAGTCCAATCTATCAAGAAATCTTAGGGAAACATTTTCAGACTGAATTGCGCAATCAAACCAATGCAGCTATTTTAGAAGAGTATACGGATTTTGCAAGGGAAAAGATGACCTTGTCTAATTACTTTTACAAGGTCAAGCACCAATATCCGCTGACAAAAGAACAGCAGAGACTGTATGACATTTTAGGAGACGTCAATCCCGAGTATGCTCTCAAGTATATGACAACCTTCTTGCTCAAGTTTCTCAAAAAATATGAAGTCCAGCAAAAGCGCAGAGACATCTTTGTCGATAGTTTAGAAGTCTTAGGATATATCCGAAAAAATGATGAAGGCAAATATGAATTAGCAGTGGACTTGGACAAGGAAAGACTGATATTTATGAAACAATAGAAAAGGCTAGGAAAATTTCCTAGCCTCGTTTCGTTTGACTATAGATAACGTTCTGCAACAGCCGCATCACCTGGATAATCTTCTTTCTTACCTTGAATGATTTGGTAGCAATCAGCACCTTTACCAGCGATAATGATAGCATCTTCAGCTTGGCTCGTAATAGTCATAGCAGCCTTGATGGCTTGCTCACGGTCAGCAATCATTTCAACAGGATGATGGATATAGCTACTGATTTCATCTGCAATGGCCATTGGATCTTCGTAGTTTGGATCATCAGCTGTTAGGAATACTTGAATTTCAGGATGTTGATTGAGGAGAAGTCCAAAGTCCTTACGACGGCTTTCTCCCTTGTTTCCAGTAGAACCAAGGACTAGAGCAATTTTTCCAGTTTGATGAGTTTCAACAACTGAGATTAATTTTTTCAGACTATCACCGTTATGTGCGTAGTCAATGAATACTTTTGCGCCATTTTTCTGAGTGAGGACTTCCATACGACCAGGAACGCGAGTTGCTGCGATCCCTTTTTTGATGTCTTCTAGACTAGCCCCTAGACGAAGACAAGCGAGTCCAGCTGCAATAGCATTTTCTTGGTTGAAGTATCCAATTAACTGGATATCATAATCTCCAGCTAATTTACCAGTAGCTGAGAAGCTAAAGGCTTTGGAGTTCTCGATTTGATTATCAGATTGGCTACCATAGAAGTCATGGTCTTGATGTTCTACTTGTTCTTTCAGTACAGAGAAGTGATCCATATCACTATTGATGATAACTGCTCGGCTATTTTTCATCAAGAGACGCTTGTGGTAGAAGTAGTCTTCAAAGGTTGGATGCTCAATCGGTCCAATATGGTCTGGTGTGATGTTGAGAAAAACTCCCACGTCGAAAGTTAAACCATACACTCGATTTACCAGATATGCTTGGCTGGAAACTTCCATTACCAGATGAGTTCTACCATTCTTAACCGCTTGAGCCATCATATCAAAGAGATCAATATTTTCAGGTGTTGAGAAGGAAGATTTAAAGAAAGTCTTACCATCTAAAGTTGTATTCATTGTTGACAAGAGAGCTGTTGGGTAGCGTTGGGACAAGATATGATAGGCAAAGTAAGCCGCTGTTGTTTTTCCTTTAGTTCCAGTGAAAGCAAGAATTTTGAGTTTATTCTGAGGGTTGCCATAAAATTCCATGGCAATCAAACTCATGGCTTTCTTGATATTGTTAACAACAATAACAGGAATACCAACTTCATAGTCCTGCTCTGCCACGTACCAACCAAGCCCTTGTGAGATAGCTGAAAACAGATATTCTTTTTTAAAGGCAGCTCCTTTGGCAAAAAATAGAGTATTTTCTTTGGTTGTTCGGCTATCATAACTAATGCTATCAAAAATAACATCGCTGTAGTTATAGTGGTAATGTCCTTGGTCGATAATCTCACGGAAGAGACCATCTTTCTTTAAAATATCTAATATAGTTTCAATCTTTATCATACTTTCTATTGTAAACTGAAAGTCTGAATTTTACAAGTAACAAGGAAAAGTTTATAATGGAAGATAAGGAACATTTCCTAGTTATTAAAAATGAATGAGGAAGTTATGTCTAACGAAAATAATCATCAGCAGGCCCAGATGTTACGAGGGACTGCCTGGCTAACAGCAAGTAACTTTATTAGTCGCCTGCTCGGAGCTATTTACATTATTCCCTGGTATATCTGGATGGGGACTTATGCTGCAACGGCTAACGGTCTCTTTACCATGGGTTATAATATCTACGCCTGGTTCTTGTTGATTTCGACAGCAGGTATCCCAGTTGCAGTTGCTAAGCAGGTCGCTAAATACAATACCATGCATGAGGAAGAGCATAGTTTTGCCCTGATTCGGAGCTTCTTAGGCTTTATGACTGTATTGGGTCTTGCCTTTGCTTTGGTTTTATATCTCTTTGCGCCTTGGTTGGCAGATCTTTCCGGTGTAGGGAAGGACTTGATTCCCATTATGCAAAGTCTAGCTTGGGCTGTCTTGATTTTCCCGTCTATGAGTGTGATTCGTGGATTTTTCCAAGGAATGAATAATCTCAAACCTTATGCTATGAGTCAAATTGCTGAACAGGTTATCCGAGTCATTTGGATGCTCTTAGCGACTTTTATCATCATGAAGCTCGGTTCGAAAGATTATCTAGCAGCAGTCACCCAATCTACCTTTGCAGCCTTTGTGGGAATGGTGGCTAGTTTTGCAGTCTTGATCTATTTCCTTTACAAAGAGGGATTGCTTCAAAAAGTTTTTGAAACGCGAGATAAGATTGATAGTAAAGGTCTCTTGGTAGATACGATTAAGGAAGCTATTCCCTTTATTATAACTGGTTCAGCTATTCAACTCTTCCAAATCTTAGACCAGATGACCTTTATCAATAGCATGAAGTGGTTTACCAACTACAGTAATGAAGACTTAGTTGTCATGTTTTCTTATTTCTCTGCCAATCCAAATAAAATCACCATGATTCTCATATCGGTTGGAGTTTCGATTGGTAGTGTTGGTTTACCTCTCTTGACGGAGAACTATGTCAAGGGTGATTTGCCAGCAGCTTCTCGCTTGGTACAAGATAGTATCACGATGCTCTTCTTATTCCTGATACCTGCAACAGTTGGAGTCGTAATGGTGGGAGAACCACTCTATACAGTCTTTTACGGTAAGCCAGACGGCTTGGCAATGGGCTTGTTTGTCTTTGCGGTCTTGCAGTCAACAATTTTAGGTTTGTACATGGTCTTGTCACCAATGCTTCAGGCTATGTTCCGTAACCGCAAGGCAGTCTTGTATTTTGTGTATGGCTCAATTGCTAAGATTGTTTTGCAATTGCCATCGATAGCTATTTTCCATAGTTATGGTCCTCTCATTTCAACGACAATCGGTCTCATCATACCAATTGTTTTGATGTACCGTGAAATTTGTCGGATTACTGGAGCTCGTCGTAAGGTTATCTTGAAGAGAACAATTCTAGTCACTATTTTGACACTAGTGATGTTTATCCTAGTAGGCTTCTTACAATGGATTCTTGGATTTGTCTTCCAACCAACTGGTCGTTTCTGGAGTTTCCTCTATGTCGCCTTGATCGGTACAATCGGTGGAGGCCTCTATGGCTTCATGACTCTCTATACTCGACTTTTGGATAAGGTCATTGGACAGGCAAAAGCTAACCAGTTGCGAGCACAATTAAAATTATCATAATAGTTTATAAATAAAACGAACAATTTGAACTTTTTACGTAAAAAAAGTCTAAATTGTTCTTTTTTTCTTAAAAAAATACAAAAAAATATAAAAAATGTAGAAAAATATAAATTTTAGAGCATAATCACTTGACTAAAAAAAACAATAGCTGTATAATGATACAAATATTTAAATTTGGAGGTTCTGTTTATGAAAAAGTCTAAGGCAAAATATCTGACGCTAGCAGGCGTTGCCCTAAGTGCCGGTCTGCTATTGGCGGCTTGTAGCAACTCAGCTAGTTCTACAAAGACATATAATTATGTATATGGTAATGACCCCTCAAGTCTTAACTATCTCCTAGAAAACCGTGCAACAACAGGTGATGTTGTGACAAACTTGGTTGATGGTTTGATGGAAAATGATCAATACGGGAACTACATTCCTTCATTGGCAGAAGATTGGACTGTTTCCAAAGATGGTTTGACTTATACTTACAAACTTCGTAAGGACGCCAAATGGTATACAGCAGATGGTGAAGAGTATGCACCAGTGACAGCACAAGATTTTGTGACAGGATTGAAGTATGCTGCGGATAAAAATTCAGAAGCCTTGTATCTAGTGCAAGATTCTGTTGCTGGTTTGGCAGACTATGTTAGCGGAAAAACTACAGACTTTTCAACAGTTGGAGTAAAAGCTATTGACGACCAGACTGTTCAATATACTTTGACTCAACCAGAACCTTATTGGAATTCAAAAACAACTGCAACTATTCTGTTCCCAGTAAATGCTGATTTCTTGAACTCAAAAGGAGATGATTTCGGTAAGGTGGACCCATCAAATATCTTGTATAATGGTCCGTTTATTCTCAAATCATTCACTTCGAAATCTGTTCTTGAATACAAGAAAAATCCAAACTATTGGGATGCAAAAAATGTATTTGTAGATGATGTCAAGTTGACTTACTATGATGGAAGCGACCAAGATGCGCTTGTTCGTAACTTTAGCGAAGGTGTTTATAGTTTTGCTCGTCTCTATCCAAATAGTTCAAGTTTTGCAGGTGTACAAGAGAAATACAAGGATAATATCATCTATAGTATGCAAGATGCGACTTCTTTCTACTTTAACTTCAATCTAGATAGAAAATCATATAATCACACATCAAAAACGACAGATGCTGAAAAGACAGCCCAACAAGAAGCTGTTTTGAATAAATCGTTCCGTCAAGCTATGAACTTTGCCTATGACCGTACTGCCTATGGAGCTCAGTCACAAGGGGAAGAGGGAGCAACTAAGATTATCAGAAACTTGCTCGTTCCACCGTCATTTGTAACCCTCGATGGTAAAGATTTTGGTGATGTCGTAGCTTCTAAGATGGTTAACTACGGTCAAGTTTGGAAAAATGTGAACTTTGCTGATGCACAAGATGCTTACTATAATGCCGACAAGGCCAAAGAAGTCTTTGCACAAGCTAAGAAAGAATTGGAAGCTAAGGGCGTTCAATTCCCAATTCACCTAGATTTACCAGTTGATCAAACCTTCAAAAAAGGTGTCCAAGAGGCAAGTTCATTTAAGCAATCTATCGAGTCAGTCTTGGGTGCAGATAATGTCGTTATCGATATTCAAATGCTTAGCACAGAAGAAATGGATAGTATTGGTTATCTTGCAAACACAGCTGCTCAAAAAGACTACGACCTCTACAATGGTGGTTGGGGACCAGACTATCAAGATCCATCAACCTATCTTGATACTCTAAGTCTGACAAGTGGTGGTTCATTGCAAAACCTTGGTTTGGAACCAGGAGAAGCAAATGCCAAAGCAAACGCGGTTGGTTTGGATACTTATACTAAGATGTTGGAAGAAGCTAATGCTGAACAAGATTTGAACAAACGTTATGATAAGTACGCTGAAGCACAAGCTTGGTTGGTGGATAGTGCCCTCACACTTCCGAACGTATCTAAAGGTGGTACACCAGGAATCAGAAAAACAGTCCCATTCTCTGCTGCCTTCTCTCAAGCAGGAAATAAAGGTGTTGAATCCTACAAATATGTTAAACTGCAAGATAAAGTTGTTACAACGGCCGAGTATGAAGAAGCTAGACAAAAATGGCTGAAAGAAAAAGAAGAATCTAATAAAAAAGCTCAAGAAGATCTAGCTAAACACGTTAAGTAGGGACTCTAAATGTAAAAACGGTAACCTTTAATTAGGTTATCGTTTTTCATATAGTTTGAAACTATAACTGGCTCTTGAAAACAAGAAAACGAAGGTTCCAAAATAAGTGGTACAATAGTTAGTATAGATTTGGAGGTAACGTATGAGCAAATCATTTCACATTAACACAATTTTAGCACAAGCAGGTATCAAGTCTGATGAGGCAACGGGAGCTTTGGTAACTCCACTCCACTTTTCAACGACTTATCAGCATCCAGAATTCGGTCAATCAACTGGATTTGACTATACACGTACTAAAAACCCAACTCGTAGTAAAGCAGAGGAAGTCTTGGCTGCCATTGAATCCGCCAACTATGCTTTGGCAACTAGTTCAGGTATGTCTGCGATTGTCTTGGCCTTTAGTGTCTTTCCAGTAGGAAGCAAAGTTTTGGCTGTCCGTGACCTTTACGGTGGTTCTTTCCGCTGGTTCAATCAAGTTGAGCAAGAAGGACGTTTCCACTTTACCTATGCTAATACAGAAGAAGAGTTGATTGCTGAGCTAGAAAAGGATGTGGATGTACTTTATATCGAAACACCAACCAACCCTTTAATGTTGGAATTTGATATTGAAAAATTATCAAAATTAGCTCATGCTAAAGGTGCTAAGGTTGTCGTAGACAATACCTTCTACAGTCCGATTTACCAACGTCCAATTGAAGATGGAGCAGATATTGTTCTTCATTCAGCAACAAAATACCTTGCGGGACATAATGATGTGCTAGCTGGTGTAGTTGTGACAGATAGTGCTGATTTATACGAAAAACTCTTTTACAATCTCAATACGACAGGGGCTGTTTTGTCACCATTTGATAGTTATCAATTGATTCGTGGTCTGAAGACCTTGTCACTTCGTATGGAGCGCTCAACTGCTAATGCCCAAGAAATTGTAGCCTTTTTAGAGCAATCACCTGCTGTCAAAGAAGTTTTGTATACAGGACGCGGGGGAATGATTTCCTTTAAGGTAGCAGATGAGAAGCGTATTCCTCATATCTTAAATACTTTGAAAGTATTCTCGTTTGCTGAAAGCTTAGGTGGTGTAGAAAGCCTGATTACCTATCCAACCACTCAAACCCATGCAGACATTCCTGCAGATGTTCGTCATTCTTATGGACTGACAGATGACCTCTTGCGCTTGTCTATTGGGATTGAGGATGCTAGAGATTTGATTGAAGACTTGCGTCAAGCCTTGGAAGGATAAAATTATGGGAAAATATGATTTTACGACCTTGCCCAATCGTTTTGGACATCATACCTATAAATGGAAAGAAGCAGAGACTGACCGTCAAGTATTGCCAGCCTGGATTGCAGACATGGATTTTGAGGTTTTACCAGAGATTCGTCAGACAGTTCATGATTATGCAGAGCAATTAGTCTATGGCTATACCTATGCTAGTGATGGATTGATTGAAGCAGTTCAAGACTGGGAAGAAAAACACCATGGTTATCGCTTTGATAAGGATTCCCTGGTCTTTATCGAAGGAGTAGTACCAGCCATTTCAACAGCCATTCAAGCCTTTACCAAAGAGGGTGAAGCAGTGCTCATTAACACTCCCGTATATCCACCTTTTGCTCGGAGCATTAAGCTCAATAATCGTAGATTGATCACCAATTCTCTAGTGGAAAAAGATGGACTCTTTGAGATTGACTTTGATCAATTAGAAAAAGAATTTGTCGAAGAGGATGTGAAACTTTATGTTCTTTGTAATCCTCATAATCCTGGTGGACGAGTTTGGGAGAAAGAAGTCTTGGAAAAGATTGGACAACTGTGCAAAAAACATGGTGTTTTGCTAGTATCTGATGAGATTCACCAAGATTTAGCCTTGTTTGGAAATAAACACCAGTCATTCAATACGGTAAATGACGATTTTAAAGAATTTTCACTGATTTTAAGCAGTGCTACCAAAACATTTAACATTGCCGGAACGAAAAATTCTTACGCTATTATCGAGAATCCAAAGTTGAGACTTGCTTTCCAAAAACGTCAGCTAGCCAATAATCAACATGAAATCTCAGGTTTGGGATATTTGGCAACAGAAACTGCCTATCGCTATGGAGAGGATTGGTTGACAGAACTCAAAGAACTGATTGAGAAGCATATCAATTATGTAGTGGATTTGTTTGGAAAAGAAACTAAAATTAAGGTCATGAAACCTCAAGGAACTTATCTCATTTGGCTTGATTTTTCAGCCTATGATATAAACGATGACGAGCTAAGAAGTCTCTTAAGAGATGAGGCCAAGGTTATCCTGAACAGAGGCTTAGACTTTGGTGAAGAAGGAGCCCTCCACGCTCGCTTAAATGTGGCCATGCCTACATCTGTCTTGGAAGAAGTTTGCCAACGAATGCTGGTCACTTTTTCAAATAAATAAAAACTAGCCTTTTAGGAGAAAAGTCTTCCTAGAAGGCTATTTTCATAGGCAGAAATATGGTATAATTAAGAGATAAAGTAAAGGGGAAACTATGGCTAAATTGATTCCAGGGAAACTTCGAATGGAGGGAGTAGCACTCTACGAAACTGGTAAGATTGAAATCGTTAAAGAACAAGACCATTATATCTATGCGCGTGTAGCAAATGAAGAAATTCGCTATAGTTTGGATGATGATTTAATTTTTTGTGCATGTGATTTTTTCAAAAAAAGAGGTTACTGTGTTCATTTGGCAGCACTGGAAACTTACTTTAAAAATGACCAGCTAGGACAGAAAATCTTGCTTAACTTGGAGGCTAATCAGGAAGAGAAAGAGACTGTTGAGTCACAGGTAACTATTGGAGGGAATTTTTTAGAATCAATCCAACTTCCAAGTCAGGCTGATAAATATCAGCTTTCTGCTCAAGGACAGGTGGAAGCAGGGACTAATCGCATTGTCTGGACGTTAAGGGTTGGTCTTTCTCAACAAGAAAAGTTTTATGTGATTAGAGATATCCCTCTTTTCTTAAAAGTTATTGAGGCTAACAAACCTTACATGATAGGAAAAAGTTACGAGTCTTCTTTAAGATTTGAGCACTTTGATAAAGGCAGCCAGGAAGTCTTGAATTTCTTACTAGGTTTGGTTGTCGAGAAGGTTGAGTACACTATTTTTTTCCCAAATCAAGGACGACACCTCTATTTCCCTAAGTCTCTTTTTGAACAGGGTGCTAGCCTACTGATGGGTTTAAGTGTATTTCAATTTGATCATCAGCTTTCGACATATCACCATCTTCTTTTCCAGGATTTTGATGGTCAAGCAGGCTTATTTTCTTTTCAGATTGAAGAAAAATCCAACTATTATGAGATGGAAATTTCTGAACGGGCAGGAATCAATTTCTTTTATAGAGGACAAGTACTATTCTCAAAAGGAACTTTTTATCTCTTGTCAAAAGAACAGGCCAGCTTGTTAGATACATTAAGAAAAGTGCCTTTGGACAGTAGCGGCAAAAAGATTTTACAATTTGATACCAGCGATCGAGATCGCTTAGCATCAACCTTATCACGCTTTAAAAACCTTGGAACAGTTGATATTCCTGATGGTCTTAAAATCCACTCTTTCCGTCCTTCTTTCTACATGGAACGAGAAGAAGATGGTTCCATTCGTCTAGATATGCAGTTTCAATATGAAACTTGCTTAGTTAGGAACCGTAATGAACTAGAGAATCTCCCTTTTGCTAGTGATATTCAACTAGAGAAACAGATTTTTCAGTTGGCTCTATCAGCAGGATTTGAAGCGGAATTTCAATCGTGGCGTCAAAGTCTAAAAGCAGAAGGTGTCCATGCTTTCTTTCAGGAAGTTTTACCAGCCTTTGCAGCCCTTGGAGAATTAAAGATTTCAGAGAGCCTACAAGATCTTTATCGGGTTCAGAAGCCTCAAGTTCAGATATCTTCGAAGGGAATTCTTTTAGAAATTCAATTTGATTTTCAGGATATTGATCAAGAAGAAATCAATCGCGCGATGAAAGCCTTAGTCGCAAAGCAAGATTATTATATCAGTCCCTCTAATCAGGTCTATTATTTCGATGAACAGACCAAGCGTATTCGTCAGGATCTAGAGGATTTAGGAATTGAAGAGATGGAGAGTGATTCTTTCCATGCTCGTAAATCTTTAGCTTATACACTTTCCTATCTATTTAAGGACCAGGATCAAGTTACATTTACTGAAGAATTCCGACATTTGGCACATGATTTAACGCATCCAGAAGATTTTCCAATGAAACCTCTGAATATCAAAGCAGAACTCAGAGACTATCAGAAAAAGGGAATTCAATGGCTTCAAATGCTTCACCATTATGGATTTGGTGGAGTTTTAGCAGATGATATGGGGCTTGGCAAGACCCTGCAAGCTATCGCTTTTCTAAGTAGCCAGCTTCAAGACAATACCCGTGTCTTAATTCTTGCTCCATCTGGTTTGATTTATAACTGGGCTGATGAATTTGAAAAATTTGCACCTCATTTAGATGTAGCTGTTGTACATGGATTGAAACCTTATCGTGAGACTGTTTTAGCAGAAAATCATCAGATTTATCTGACGAGTTATGCCACTTTCCGTCAGGATAGTGACAGTTACAAGCGGATGTCTTTTGACTTTCTATTTTTGGATGAAGCCCAAGTGATGAAAAATGCCCAAACCAAAATTGCTAAGATTTTGAGAAAGTTTGTGGTTCCATCAGTTTTTGCTCTTTCTGGAACACCAATTGAAAATAATCTAGGGGAATTATGGTCTATCTTTCAAATTGTCTTGCCAGGGCTTCTACCAGCAAAAAAAGACTTTATGAAATTACCAGCCGATAGAGTTGCTCAGTTTATTAAACCGTTTGTGATGCGTCGGAAAAAAGGGGATGTCCTTACTGAACTACCTGATTTGATCGAAGTGGTTTATAAGAATGAACTGGAAGATGAGCAAAAAGCCATTTATCTAGCTCAATTGCAACAGATGCAAGAACGCTTGGTGCAAGTAACTGAGTCAGAATTTCAACGAAATCGTGTCGAAATTTTAACGGGTCTCATGCGTCTCCGTCAGATTTGTGATACTCCGGCCTTATTCATGAAGGATTATAAGGGGGATAGCGGAAAGCTTGATAGTTTACGAGATCTGCTCAGTCAAATTGCTGAGGGAAATCATCGTGTACTCATCTTCTCTCAATTTAGGGGGATGTTGGACCGCATCGAAGAGGAGTTGCCACAGCTTGGTTTAACTTCCTTTAAGATTACAGGTTCAACTCCCTCACAGGAACGCCAAGAAATGACCAAAGCTTTTAACCAAGGGGAATGCGATGTATTTTTGATTTCTCTAAAAGCTGGTGGAGTTGGTCTCAATCTTACTGGTGCGGACACTGTTGTTCTGGTCGACTTATGGTGGAATCCAGCAGTTGAATCGCAGGCTATTGGTAGGGCTCATCGTATGGGACAAGAACAAGCTGTTGAAGTTTATCGACTAGTAACTCGAGGAACAATTGAAGAAAAGATTCAAGAGTTACAAGAGCAGAAAAGAAATCTGGTCTCAGAAGTATTAGATGGAACAGAGTCTCGTGGAAGTCTCACGCTTACTGAAATTCAAGAAATATTAGGAATTTCTGAACCCAAGACTTGAAAAATCAAGACTTTACGCTATAATGGAGTATTGAAAGGGAATAAAAATGAAACAAGAAAGATTTCCAATAGTGTCAGATGATGAAATTATGCTGACAGAGATGCCATTTATGAACTTATATGATGAGTCGGATTTGATTAGTAATATCAAGGGAGACTACCAGGACAAAAACTACTTGGAATGGTCACCAATTACGACAGAAAAAAAGTCGCCGATTCAAGCATCAGATAAACGGATTGAAAAAAAGGAAAAATCCTACGCTGAACTGGCTCGTGAGGAAGCAAGAGCTGATTTGAAACGGAAACGTTCAGCAAAGTATTTGACCCAAGATGTTAGTTTTACCAAACGTTATAAACCTTCAAATAATGTTGTAAGGCAGGCAAATCAGCCAACAGCTCCTTTCCAAAAGGAAAATCCTGGTGAGCTTACCAAATATAGTGAAAAATTAACTCAAAGCCATTATATTTTAGCTGAAACTGCTCCTCAGATGCAACAAACGACTAAAGAAGAGCAACTTGGACCTAAGAAAAATAATTATGATTTTTTAAAGAAAAGCCAAATTTATAACAAAAAAGAACATCAATCAGAAAAAGAACGTAAAATTGCTCAAGAGTTAAACTTGACAAATATGACAGAGTAAAGGGGAAAAAGATGGCAAAAACCTATCATTTTATCGGAATTAAAGGATCAGGAATGAGTGCCTTGGCCTTGATGTTGCACCAAATGGGGCATAAGGTGCAAGGGTCTGACGTAGAGAAATACTATTTTACACAACGAGGATTAGAGCAAGCAGGGATCAAGATTTTGCCTTTTGATGAGAAAAATCTTCAAGGGGATCTAGAAATCATTGCTGGGAATGCCTTTCGTCCAGATAACAATGTTGAAATTGCTTATGCAGACAAGAATGGACTAAGCTATAAACGTTATCATGAATTTCTTGGTAGCTTTATGCGTGACTTTATCAGCATGGGTGTTGCTGGAGCACACGGTAAGACTTCAACAACAGGTATGCTTTCTCACGTTTTGTCACACATCACTGATACAAGCTATCTAATTGGAGATGGTACAGGTCGTGGTTCTGAAAATGCCAAGTATTTTGTCTTCGAATCAGACGAGTACGAGCGTCATTTCATGCCATATCACCCAGAGTACTCTATTATTACTAATATCGACTTTGACCATCCTGACTATTTCACAAGCTTAGAGGATGTCTTCAACGCCTTCAATGATTATGCTAAACAAATTACTAAAGGTTTGTTTATCTACGGTGAGGATGCTGAGTTGCGTAAGATTACGGCAAATGCACCAATCTACTATTATGGTTTTGAAGCTGAAGGAAATGACTTTGTAGCTAGCGATTTTCTTCGTTCAACAACTGGTTCAACCTTTACAGTTCATTTCCGTGGACAAGAGTTAGGTCAATTCCACATTCCAACCTTCGGTCGTCATAACATCATGAATGCCACAGCAGTCATTGGTTTGCTTTATACTGCTGGTTTTGATTTGAATTTGGTGCGTGAACACTTGAAGACTTTTGGTGGAGTAAAACGTCGCTTTACAGAAAAGATTGTCAATGATACAGTTATTATCGATGACTTTGCTCACCATCCAACTGAGATCATTGCGACCTTGGATGCAGCTCGTCAGAAATACCCAAGCAAGGAAATTGTTGCTATCTTCCAACCACATACCTTTACTCGAACAATTGCCTTATTGGATGATTTTGCCCAAGCCTTGAATCAAGCTGATGCAGTCTACCTAGCACAAATCTACGGATCAGCTCGTGAAGTTGACCATGGTGATGTTAAGGTTGAAGATTTAGCAGCCAAGATTCATAAAAAACACCAAGTCATCACTGTTGAAAATGTTTCTCCTCTTCTAGACCATGATAATGCTGTCTATGTCTTCATGGGAGCTGGAGATATTCAAACTTACGAATACTCATTCGAGCGTCTCTTGTCTAATTTGACAAGCAATGTTCAATAAGGAAGATTATGGAATTTCCAATTAAAATTCGGGAAGCTCAGCGATCAGATATTGATCAGATTTGCTTGATACAAGAAAGTAATTCAAACTTCCTAGAAAACATGAATAGAGAAATAATAGAAGAACGTATCCGTAATCATGCGGATACGTTTCTATTAGCTTGTCTTGATGATCAGGTAGTTGCTTATATTTCAGCGACAGTTCTTGCTACATCCTCAGTAAGTAGATGGATAGTAGAGATGGCAGATGGAGAAGCTATTAGTAATAGAAATCTTGTGATTGATGGCTTATCTGTTCATCCGGATTATCAAGGGCAAGGATTTGGAACCTTGCTGCTGGCGGCCTTGAAACAAGTTGCTCTTCAACAAAATTGTCTCGGTATTTATCTTCTTTGCAAGGATGAATTGCTGTCTTATTTTGAGATGAATGAATTTATGGAGCAAGGAATAGTAGACGTGGGAGTCAGCAATGAAGTTAATTTTCTCATGTGGTGGAAGAATCCCTTTCATAAGGAGGAGCTATGATTATTCGACAAGCTAGACTTAGTGATTTAGACCGTATTTTAGAGATTGAACTAGAAAATTTTTCAATCGAAGAAGCCATTCCTCGTTCTGTTTTTGAAGCCCACCTAAAAGAGATTCAGACTAGTTTTTTAGTGGCTGAAAAAGAAGGGGAGATACTCGGTTATATTGAAGGACCAGTAGTCCCTCACCGTTATTTGCAAGATCAGTCTTTCACTGAGGAAATAAAAGACCACAGTCATAAGAAAGGTGGTTATATTTCTGTAACTTGTCTGTCTATAGCTAAAGAAGCTCAATCTCTAGGGCTAGGAAGAAAACTACTGACTGCTCTTAAAGAAGTGGCTCTTAAGCATGAACGAGAGGGAATCAATCTAACTTGCCATGACTACCTGATTGAATACTATGAGAAGCATGGTTTTGTCAATGAAGGGAAGTCTAAATCCCAATTTGCAGGCAAAGAATGGTATGATATGGTCTGGGAAAACAAGAATTAGTGATTGGAAAGGCTTCTAAGGTTGCTTTTCTCAAGTTTTTAAGATATAATATTAAGGATTATCAACAAGGAGGTAAATACCTTTGAGCGAAAATTCAAATGAAGAAAAGTTGAGTTTTAAAGAGCAAATTTTGCGAGACTTAGAACGATTAAAGAAAGAGGAAAGTTTAACAGAACAAACAGATGACCTCTTTTCAAATTTGATGAACTCTTCTGATATAAAAACAGAAGAACGAGTAATAACTCCAGAAGAAGAGCTGATTGCTAATTCTGTTTCAACCGTTGAACAATTGATTGAGAACGCACCTGCTGTTCCACCTCGTCCAGATCTAAAAGAAGAGGTTACAGAGGAAATTGCAGAAGAAGCATCAGTTGAGTTACCTCAATCAGTCTCAGATAAAGATGAAATGAATTCAATACCAACTAAGGTTTCAGTTTCTTATCGTACATTTGATACTGCTTCCGAAGACAAAGAAGCAGTAAACCTAGCGCCTCACAAGGAAGAATTGACAAATCACGAAGCTACTGAAGAAGCAGAACTTCCTAGAAGAAGTCGGAGAGAAACTGTGAAACCAGCCAAGAAAAAGAAGAAATCCCGCTTAAAAGGATTTTTAGTGACAGTTTTGGTATTACTCATTCTATTTGGTGCTGGCGGTTTCTTTGGTCTTCGCTATGCTGAATCAGCTTTGCAACCAGTGGATCCAAATTCTAAACAATATATGACTGTTCAGATTCCAGACGGATCTAATGTTCAAGAAATTGGTTCAACTTTGGAAAAATCAGGTGTCATTAAAAATGGTTTGGTCTTTACACTTTATGCCAAGTATAAAAACTACACTGGATTGAAGTCTGGCTATTATAATCTACAAAAGAGTATGAGTGTTGAGGATGTCATTAAAGAGTTGCAAAAAGGTGGGACACCTGAACCTCAAGAGGTTACACTTGCAAACTTGACTATTCCAGAGGGATATACATTAGAGCAAATTGCTCAAACTGTTGGCCAACTTCAAGGGGACTTTAAAGAACCTTTGACAGCGGAAGCATTCTTGGCCAAAGTTCAGGATGAGAACTTTATTGCTCAAGAGGTTGCCAAATATCCAAATCTTCTTGAAAGCTTACCTACAAAAGATAGTGGTGTTCGTTATCGCTTAGAAGGATATCTTTTCCCTGCGACTTATACGATTAAAGAAAATACAACTGTTGAAAGTTTAATTGATTCAATGCTTGCAGCTATGGATAAGAACCTTTCTTCACATTATGCTGCTATTAAGGAAAAGAACCTAACCGTAAATGAGCTCTTGACAATTGCATCACTTGTTGAGAAAGAAGGGGCTAAGACAGAGGATCGTAAGCTGATTGCTGGTGTATTCTATAATCGTTTGAATCTTGGTATGCCACTTCAAAGTAATATCGCTATCCTTTATGCTGAAGGAAAACTTGGTCAAAACATCAGTCTTTCTGATGATGCGGCTATTGATACATCTATTGATTCACCATACAATGACTATACAAAAGTAGGTCTAATGCCTGGTCCGGTTGATAGCCCAAGCTTGGATGCGATCGAATCAAGTATCAATCAGACAAAGAGTGACTATCTCTACTTTGTGGCCAATGTTCAAGATGGTAAAGTTTACTATGCAACAACACTAGAAGAACATGAACGCAATGTTCAAGAACATATCAATAGTAAATTAAACCAATCAAATAGCACAAACTAAAATTATGTGGTTTTCCACATAATTTTGCTTTAAAGCATATATTTATTAATTCAATTAAAAGAAAGTTGAGAAAAATGGTAGAAAAAACTTATCCAATGACCTTGGAAGAAAAGGAAAAACTTGAAAAAGAATTAGAAGAATTGAAATTAGTACGTCGTCCAGAAGTTGTAGAACGTATCAAGATTGCTCGTTCATATGGTGATTTGTCAGAAAACAGTGAGTATGAAGCAGCTAAGGACGAGCAAGCCTTCGTTGAGGGACAAATCTCAAGTCTAGAGACTAAGATTCGTTACGCAGAAATCGTTAACAGCGATGCCGTTGCAAAAAATGAAGTTGCTATCGGAAAAACTGTAACAATTCAAGAAGTTGGAGAAGACGAAAAGGAAGTATACATTATCGTTGGTTCAGCTGGTGCAGATGCCTTTGCAGGAAAAGTATCAAATGAAAGCCCAATTGGTCAAGCATTGATTGGTAAGAAAAAAGGTGATGTTGTTACAATCGAAACACCTGCTGGAAGCTATGATGTTAAAATCTTAAAGGTTGAAAAAACCGCTTAATAGTCTAAAAAGAAGGAGTTGATTTAGAGAAAGCGTTTCCTATCACTCCTTTTCTTAATGTTAAAAACTTAAGGAGACAAGATGAATTCAGAAAAAAAGCACAAAAAGAAGAGTAAAATGGAGCGAGGCCTAACCAATCGCCATGTTCAGGTTATGGCCATCGCCGGTACAATCGGAACAGGATTATTTCTCGGGGCAGGTCGCTCGATTAGTTTAACAGGGCCTTCGATTGTTTTAGTTTATATGATTACTGGTGGTTTTATGTATCTCATGATGCGAGCTATCGGAGAGATGTTGTACCAGGACCCAGAGCAACATACCTTTATCAATTTTATTACTCGTTATCTAGGTAAGGGCTGGGGCTATTTCTCAGTTTGGTCTTATTGGTTATCGGTGATCTTTATCGGAATGGCTGAGATTACAGCCATCTCGCACTATGTTCAGTTTTGGTTTCCATCCTGGCCATCTTGGTTGATTCAGGTTGTCTTTCTAACAATTTTAGGACTAGTCAATCTGATTGCCGTTAAAATCTTTGGTGAAGTGGAATTTTGGTTTGCCATGATTAAAATTGTGGCTATTCTTGCCATGATTGCGACAGGTGTTTTTATGGTTTTGACCGGCTTTGAAACTCCTTATGGTTCAGCAAGCCTGACAAATATTAGTGAGCATTTCTCCCTTTTCCCAAATGGTGGTATGAACTTTGTCATGGCCTTCCAGATGGTTTTCTTTGCCTACTTGATGATTGAATTTATCGGTGTTACTACATCTGAAACTAAGGATCCAAGAAAAGTATTGCCTAAGGCTGTTAAGGAAATTCCTTTACGAATTATCTTCTTCTACGGTGGAGCTCTCTTAGCTATTATGTCTATTATTCCTTGGCGTGAGCTTTCTGCAGCAGATTCACCATTTGTAACGGTATTTGAACTTGTTGGTCTTAAGTGGGCGGCTGCTTTGATTAACTTTGTTGTCTTGACTTCAGCAGCGTCAGCATTAAATTCAACCCTTTACTCAACAGGTCGTCACTTGTATCAGATTGCCCATGATTCACCAAATCGTTTCTTGAAAGCTATTAAGGCAGATACCCTCTCACGCCACAATGTTCCTCAGAATGCAATCATTGCTTCTGCCGTATTAATTGGTTTTGCAGCCTTCATCAATGTACTTCCGGGTGTATCAGATGCCTTTGCTTTGATTACAGCTTCTTCATCAGGTGTTTATATTGCCATCTACATCTTGATTATGGTAGCCCATCTCAAGTATCGTAAGTCTAAAGACTTTATGGCAGATGGCTATCTCATGCCCCAATATCGCTTGCTAAATCCTCTGACTATGCTCTTCTTTATCTTTGTATTTGGAACTCTCTTCTTACAAGAATCAACTGTAATGGGAGCTCGAGGTTCAGCAATCTGGATTGTTGCTTTTGGTATTTATAGCCAATGGAAGTTTAGAAAATAAGTCAGAAGCTCATCAACTTAGGTTGGTGAGTTTTTTAGTTTGACAGTTCTTTAAAATAGGAATATAATCAAGGCGTTAGTTGTCTTCGAGGAGGTTTGGATGCACATTCGATTGGAGAATACAGAGTCTCAGAAAGCACAAGAAATAGGGAATTTGATTCGCTCTTATAATCGTTCCAAAAGGGAAGCAGCTGAAAGTGAGCCACTTAACCTTTACGTTGAAGATGATAGCGGTGAACTCCTGGCTGGTTTAGTAGCAGAGACCTTTGGAAATTGGCTAGAAATCGAGTATTTATTTGTGAAAGAAGACTTGCGAGGACAAGGAATTGGCTCCCAACTATTGCAGCGAGCAGAAAGTGAAGCTAAGAAGAGAAATTGTCGCTACGTTTTTGTGAATACGTATCAGTTTCAAGCGCCAGCCTTCTATCAGAAACATGGTTACCAGGAAGTCTTTACCTTAAAAGACTACCCCTGCACTGGACAAAGGCACTATTATCAAAAAGATTTATAAACAGACATTGGACGCTTAAAAAAATTGTTCACAGAATGATGGAGGTAGGTTGATGGATATCGTACTGGATATGGGTAATGTTCTACTAGAATGGAACAAGGATAAGATTTTGAAATCTGTAGCTAAAACCCAGAAAGATTATCTAATTTTAGACAAGGCGATTTTCCAGTCGGGACTCTGGGAAAGATTGGACCTGGGGACCTTGACTCGAGAAGAATTGGTTGATAAGGTTCTTTCCCTGTTAGGAGATTGCTATCAGAAAAAGGTTGAAGAAGTCATTTGGAACTGGCCTGCCTATATCGATATTTACACGGAAGTCTTTCCACTTCTTGCACGTTTAAAGGAAAATGGCCATCGTATTTTTGTCCTATCTAATACCTCACCAGTTTTTTATGAATTATTGAAAAATCAACTAGCACCTCTAGAAAAGATTTTAGATGGGTTTGTTCTTTCCTGTGATATTATGGCTATCAAACCTGATCGAAAAATGTTTGAAGAAATTCTCCGTAAATATCAGTTGGCCCCAGCAAATTGTGTCTTTCTTGATGATATAGCAGACAACACTAAGGTAGCTGAAAGCCTAGGCATCAAAGCCTATCAAGTCAAACAGAGAAGTGACGTTGTAGATATTTTGAAAAAATTTGAATAAGCAGAAAACTCTCTATCATTTAGCTGATAGAGAGTTTTTTGTTAAAAAAATCGCACAAAATGACAGATATATATTGCATAATGTAAAATATATGATATAATAAAGTTGAAAAAGAAGCGCGACTTTTAAAATTAAGGAGGAGGTTACAAGTGGCTAAGAATTTAAAATTAAAACTAGCTCGAGTAGAGCTTGATATGACACAAGGTGACTTGGCAGAAGCTGTCGGGGTTACGCGCCAGACTATCGGCTTGATAGAAGCTGGAAAGTATAATCCCTCGCTTTCGCTTTGCCAGTCTATTTGCAGATGCTTAGGGAAAACTTTAGACCAATTATTTTGGGAGGAAGAAGATGAAAAATAAATTTTATTATTATCAATTATTAGACGAAAGAGAAGAACAACTGATGAATAAAGCTAGTGCAGAGAGTTTTCATATCTCTATCGGATTGTTGTTTCTAGCTTATTTCATAGCAGTGTTAGCACCAAGCCTTTTTAATCCAAGTATGCTTCTCGTTATTATTATCATAGGGACTTTTTACTTTTTCACCCGTGCTCGCAATCTCGGTGTGACCTACTATAGTCGTTTTCATTTTACAATTTTAGGTTGCCTATTATTAACTCTAGTGATTACAGCTACCTTGATGCTACAAAACTACCAGTTCAATATCGAAATTTATCAGCATAATCCTCTACATTTTAAATACATTTTTGCTTGGGTATTTACCTATATCTTTTATCTTCCTTGGGTATTTATTGGAAACTTAGGTTTGAAAAGTTATGGTGAATGGGCTCAGAAAAAGTATGAAAAAGATATGGATAAGCTCGAGAGCATGGAATAGCTTGTTAGCTTTTTATCAATATTGAGAAAATGTGTTATAATAGTACTAATTTATGAGAAAAGAAGAAACATTTTCATCTTTTTACAAATAGGGAAGAAGGACAGTATATGTACCCAGATGATAGTTTAACTTTGCACACTGATTTGTATCAAATTAACATGATGCAAGTTTACTTCGACCAAGGCATTCATAACAAGAAAGCAGTTTTTGAAGTTTATTTCCGCCAACAACCTTTCAAAAATGGTTATGCTGTATTTGCAGGTTTGGAACGAATTGTGAAATACCTTGAAAACCTGCGCTTTTCTGAGAGTGATATTGCTTATTTGGAATCGCTTGGTTATCATGGCGCCTTCTTGGAATATCTCCGTAATCTCAAGATGGAATTGACTGTACGTTCTGCTCAAGAAGGTGACTTGGTATTTGCCAATGAACCGATCGTTCAAGTGGAGGGACCTTTGGCTCAGTGTCAATTGGTAGAAACAGCACTTTTGAACATCGTCAACTTTCAAACCTTGATTGCAACCAAGGCTGCTCGCATTCGTTCAGTCATTGAAGATGAGCCTTTGATGGAGTTCGGTACACGTCGTGCACAAGAAATGGATGCAGCTATCTGGGGAACTCGTGCCGCTGTTATTGGTGGTGCTGATGGAACCAGTAATGTCCGTGCAGGGAAACTCTTTGGCATCCCTGTTTTAGGAACACATGCCCATGCCTTGGTTCAAGTCTATGGAAATGACTATCAGGCTTTCAAAGCTTATGCCTCAACTCACAAAAACTGTGTCTTCCTAGTGGATACCTACGATACTCTTCGTATCGGTGTTCCAGCAGCGATTCAGGTTGCGCGTGAACTTGGTGACAAGATTAATTTTCTTGGTGTCCGCATTGACTCTGGAGATATCGCCTATATTTCTAAAAAAGTTCGTCAACAACTGGATGAGGCTGGATTTACAGATGCTAAGATCTATGCATCCAATGACCTTGATGAAAATACCATTCTTAACCTCAAGATGCAAAAAGCTAAGATTGACGTATGGGGTGTAGGTACTAAGTTAATTACTGCTTATGACCAACCTGCTCTTGGCGCAGTCTATAAAATTGTGTCTATTGAAGATGAAAATGGTCATATGCGCAATACCATCAAACTATCAAGCAATGCTGAAAAAGTTTCTACACCTGGTAAGAAACAGGTTTGGCGTATTACCAGTCGTGAAAAAGGCAAGTCAGAAGGTGACTACATTACCTATGATGGTGTCGATGTTGCTAGTATGACAGAAATCAAGATGTTCCATCCAACCTATACTTACATCAAGAAAACTGTCCGCAATTTTGATGCCGTTCCTCTTTTGGTGGACATCTTCAAGGACGGTAAGCTGGTCTATGATTTACCGAGTCTACCTGAGATTCAGGCCTATGCTCGTAAAGAATTTGATAAACTTTGGGACGAGTACAAACGTGTTCTGAACCCACAACATTATCCAGTAGACTTGGCACATGATATTTGGCAAGACAAGATGGACTTGATTGATAAGATGCGTAAGGAAGCTCTAGGCGAAGGAGAAGAAGAATGAGTTTGCAAGAGACCATTATCCAACAATTAGGTGTTAAGCCAGTTATTGATGCCCAGGAAGAAATCCGTCGTTCGATTGACTTTTTAAAACGATATTTAAAGAAGCATCCATTCCTGAAAACCTTTGTATTAGGTATTTCTGGAGGTCAAGACTCGACTTTAGCTGGGCGTCTTGCACAACTAGCTATGGAAGAAATGCGAGCTGAAACAGGAGATGATTCTTATCAATTTATCGCTGTTCGCCTGCCTTACGGGGTGCAAGCTGACGAGGATGATGCTCAAAAAGCACTTGCTTTTATCCAGCCAGATGTGAGCTTGGTCGTTAATATCAAGGACTCTGCAGATGCTATGACAGCAGCAGTTAAAGCAACAGGTAGTCCTGTTTCAGATTTCAACAAGGGGAATATCAAGGCTCGTAGTCGTATGATTGCCCAATATGCCCTTGCGGGTGCCCATAGCGGAGCAGTTATTGGTACTGACCATGCTGCAGAAAATGTCACAGGTTTCTTTACCAAGTTTGGTGACGGTGGTGCAGATATTCTCCCACTTTATCGCCTCAATAAACGCCAAGGGAAACAACTCTTGAAGGAACTTGGAGCTGATCCAGTACTTTATGAAAAAGTTCCAACAGCAGATTTGGAAGAAGAAAAACCAGGTATTGCAGATGAAGTAGCCTTGGGAGTCACTTACAATCAAATCGATGATTACCTCGAAGGTAAGCAAGTAAACCCAGAAGCGCAAGCAACCATTGAAAAATGGTGGCATAAAGGCCAACACAAACGCCACCTACCAATCACCGTGTTTGATACGTTTTGGGAGTGAGACAGAAATCGGTAACTCGAAGAGTTCGATTTCATAGTCTCACCCCCGCAAGGCTGACTAGGCTTGAAAAAGCTTGATAAAGCGTATTTCAAGTCAGACAGCTACTGCGTCATGAAATTAGAGGAAACTGTTGTTTTCTCAATGTTTATGAGTAAAGTGTTTTTACCCCGAGTCTGAAAATACAAAAGCGAAGAAGGTCCGGAGGACCTTTTTCACTTTATAACTTGAAATAGGAGACTGAGATAGGTCAATGCAAGTTTGAGCCCATCCATAAAATAGAAAGAGAGTTAGCATTATGAAAGCACTAGGTACACAACCTATAGAAACTGAACGATTGATTTTGAGGAGATTTGTAAAAAATGACGCTCAAGCCATGTTTGAGAATTGGGCTTCTCGTCTAGATAATCTAACTTATGTTACTTGGGATCCACACCTGAATGTCGAACAGACTCAAAACTCTATTGACAAATGGGTAGCATCCTACGACAATCCTAACTATTACAAATGGGCCATTTGTCTAAAAAATAATCCAGACCACGTTATTGGAGATATTAGTCTTGTCAGTGTTGATGAAACAAACTCTAGCTGTGAAATCGGATATATTTTAGGGATGGACTACTGGGGACGAGGAATTGTGACAGAAGCCCTGAAGGCTGTTTTATCATACTGTTTGGATGAGATTAGATTTAAAGAGGTTAATGCTTGCTATGCAAGCTTAAATCCCGCCTCTGGTCGTGTGATGGAAAAGGCGGGTATGACTTTTTGGAAGACAATTCCAAATGCAGTTGAACGAAAAGGTTATATCGCTGATAAAATTTATTATCAAATCAAAAAATAAGATGGAAAAGTTAAGCTTTTCCATCTTATTTTTTATAAAATACTTTTTAATCAAAGTAAAGCAAATCTTTGCTGGTACTTGTAAAGAGATCAAAGCCATCCTTAGTGACAACACCGCAGTCTTCGATACGCACACCGACTTTACCAGGGATGTAGATACCTGGTTCAACTGAGAAGCACATGCCTTCTTCGATGACCATGTCATTTCCTTCCATGATTGATGGAAATTCGTGAACATCCATACCGATACCATGGCCGAGACGGTGGTTGAAGTACTCACCGTAGCCAGCTTTTTCGATCACTTCACGAGCTGCGCGGTCTACTTCATGGGCTGTGACACCAGGTTTGATAAAGTCAAGGGCAGCTTGTTGAGCTTCTAGAGTCAAGTTGTAAATATCCTTCTTGAATTGGTCTGGTTTCCCGACAGCAACCGTACGAGTCATATCTGATGCATAACCATTGACCATCACACCAAGGTCAAAGAGGAGAAGGGCGTTATTTTCAATCTTATTGGCTCCAGGGATACCGTGTGGGTTTGCAGCGTTGTCGCCAGTTAAGACCATGGTATCAAAGCTCATTTCATAACCTTCGCGTTTCATAGCAAAGTCGATTTGGGCAATGATATCAGTTTCAGTATTGTCAAGAGAGATATTGTCAAAACCAACCTTGACGGATTTATCTGCATAGACACCTGCTACCATCATCTTTTGCACTTCGTCAGCTGACTTGATCAAGCGCATCCGTTGGATCAGTGGAGTCAAGTTTTCAAACTCAGCAGTTTCGAAGACAGTTTTCAAACCGTGATATTTAGTCAAGATGAGGTTATCAAACTCAACTGCTACACGTTTGAAATCAAATTGTGGCAAGGCATTTTGGATTTTTTTCCAAGGGTCTTCAGAGTCCACATAACCAACGACTGGGAAAGAAACAGTGCTAGTTGCACGCTCAACCTCAAGTGCTGGAACAAAGAGAAGCGGTTCCTGATCTGCAAGGACAAAAAGGAACATTTGACGTTCGTGTGGATCACTGTAAAAGCCAGTGAGGTAATTAATTGTGACGGGGTCAGATACGACAGCGACGTCTAGCTTTTCGGATTCAAGATATGTTAGGATTTGTTGTAATTTAGACATATGCTACCTTCTTTCTACCCCTCTATTTTTGCAAAAATTAGTAGAAAATGCAAGGGAGAAGGGGAAAAGAGCCTAAAAAAATTCCAATTGCCGAAGCATATTGGAATCTAATGATTAGTTGAATTCTGCCTTACTTTTCACATCGTTGTATTCTTCAGCGACTTCTTGGCTCAGAATATCCTCATAAGCAGGAAGGACGATGTCTTGACCGTATTTTTTCTTAAGAGCAGTAGTGACCAAGCGATAGGCTAGATTTGCATTGCGGGATAAAATAGGTCCGTGGAAATAAGAACCGAAGACATTTTTATAGTGAACACCTTCACCGATTTTCTCTTCGTTATTTCCATTTCCGTAAACAACCTGTCCCAGTGGTTTTTGGTCATCTGAGAGGAAGGTGCGACCTTGGTGGTTCTCAAATCCATAGTAGGTTTCATCGAATTCTTCATTATGAATTTTAATATCACCGATAAAGCGGTTATTGGTTTGGTTGAGTGTGTAGTGTCCCATAACACCGAGGCCTTCGATGCGTCTTCCGGAAGCCTCTATATAATATTGGCCCAATAGTTGGAAGCCACCGCAGATAGCAAGAACAACACCATCATTTTGGATAAAGTTATCGATACTTTCTTTTTTGGTAGGCAAATCACCAGCAATGATACTCTGTTCAAAGTCTTGACCACCACCGAAAAAGGCGATGTCGTAGTGGTTTTCATCAAAGTCATCATGGAGAGAAACGATGTCAACTGTTACATGAGCCCCAAGTTTTTCAGCTACGTACTTGAGCATAAGGATATTTCCATTATCTCCGTAGGTGTTCATGAGGTTACCATAGAGGTGGGCGATATTCAGCTGGTATGGATAGTTGCCGTCTTTTGAGGAAAGTGAAGTATAAACCATTAGTTCATCTCCTTTCTAACAAGCTGACGATTGGCTAGTAATTCTCGGAATTCTAGCATAGCCGTATAAGTCGCAAGGATATAAGCATGCTTGCAGTCTTGAGCTTCAATCGTTTTAAGGACTTGTTCCAAGCTACTTGTTTCAGTGATTTTATCAGCTGGATAGCCAGTGACACGAAGACGACGAGCGATTTCAGAATGACGTACTCCACCAGCATTGATTTCTGGAATATCCATGTCAGTTATTTGTTCAAAGTCAGCATCCCAAATCCAGCTAGTATCAATCCCGTCTGCATAGTTGGCATTGAGGAGAACAGATAGACTAAATGGATAAGGAGCTAGTTTGATCATTTCGATGGCCTGGGTAGCACCAACGGGATTTTTAATAAGAACCAGCGTACATTCCTTGTCACCGATATGGAAGGTTTCTTGGCGTCCAAAAACTGCACGGCTCTTATCGAATCCTTGCTTAATCAATTGAGAATCAGCGCCTAAGTAACAGGCGATAGCAACCGCAGCCAGAGCATTGTAGATGTTGTAGAGACCACCGATTTGAATACCATATTCCTGACCGTCAATAACAAAGCGAGAGCGATTGTTAGTCAATTCAACCAATTCTGTCAGACGGTAATCCAAATTAGGACGCTTGCATCCACAATTTTCACAGATATAAGCTCCCAAGTTGGCATAGGTATTGAGCTCATATTTTAAGATGCTTTGACATTCAGGGCAGAGAATACCTTCAGTATTATAGTGAGCAAGTTGCGCTGGACCTTTTTCTAGATCAAAACCAAAATACTGAACAGGATTTGGAATAGCTGGCTTGTAGAAAAGCGGACTATCCCCGTTCAGCAGAACAGTAGCAGTAGGAACTTTTCGAATAGCATCCAAAATCATCTTGTAGGTTGTATAGATCTCCCCATAGCGGTCCATCTGATCGCGGAAGATATTGGTGATGACGAAAAGACTAGGCTGGATGTAATCACAGATATGTGAGAGACTAGCTTCGTCGATTTCAAGGACTGCAATATTTTTTCCAGTTTTTGAAGATTTTGCAGTTAAGAAAGTCGTTGTAATCCCTGTAATCATGTTAGCACCACTAGGATTCGTTAAAACTTGACCATAAATTTCCTTTAGGATACCGACAGTGAGAGCGGTCGTCAAGGTTTTCCCATTGGTACCAGTTACCACAACAATCTCGTAGTTCTTAGCTAAATGTTGTAAAATATCTTTATCAAATTGAAGGGCAAGTTTTCCAGGGAGCGTACTTCCACGTCCAAGACGACTCAAAATAAAATGAGAAGAACGCCCAGCAAGAAGGCCCAAAGTAGTTTTTAATTTCATGTTTCTATTATATCATAAAAGAAGGAAAACACAGATTTGAGATTTCGCAGAAGTAAAAACAGCCCAAAGAGGGCTGTTAGTTAAGATGAGACTTCAACTTAAATCGCAAACAAGTCATTCAAGTTTTCAGCCAAGGTTGGGTGAGTGAAGATTTGTTTTGTGAAGTAAGTGTAAGGAATCTTGTTGTCCATGGCAACAGTAATGATGTTGATGATTTCTTGAGAACCTTCTGAGAAGATAGTTGCACCGATAATTTCTTTGGTTTCAGTGTTGACAACTGCTTTGAAGGCTCCACGAAGATCTCCATTTACATGACCACGAGGCATTGCAGCAACAGGGATTTCCTTCACAGCGTATGGAAGTTTCAAATCAGCTACTTGGTTTTCAGTCAAACCAATTTGTGAAAGTGGTGGTGTGATGAACATAGTATTTGGTACATTGCGACGGTCTTCAAGTGTGTAGTTACCATCTCCTTCAAGGTAGCTGTAGACGACACGGAAGTCATCAAGTGAAATGTAAGTAAATTGAAGCCCACCGTTGACATCTCCGACCGCAAAGACACCTGGAACATTTGTTTGACAGTGTTTATCGACCTTGATTGCACCATGTTCAGTTAGTTCTATATCTGTATTTTCAAGTTGAAGAGGTTCCACATTTGGTTTACGTCCAGTTGCATAGAGTAGGGCGTCAAAACGGTATGTTTCATTCTCTGTCACAACAAGGACTTGGTCACCGTCGTTTTTGATTTCAGTAGTATGGACATTTTGAAGTAGTTCAATGCCATCTTCTTCCATGTATTGTTTAGCAAGAGCAGCAATAGAAGGTTCTGCGCGAGGTAGGAAAGTATCTAAAGCATCTAAGACTGTTACCTTGCTTCCGAGTTTGTTGAAAAGACCTGCAAATTCAAGACCGATATTTCCACCACCAAGAATTCCAAGTTTTTCTGGTAATTGATCTAAGTTTTGGATACCAGTTGAATCATAGACGTTCTTGCTTGTAGCAAGTCCAGGGATTGGCAAGACGTTTGAAACAGCACCAGTGTTGATGACGATTATTTCAGCAGTCAGTTCTTTCTTTTCATCACCAGCTTGGATTTCGATGACTTTGTTTGAAAGGAAGTGAGCTTCCGCATCAAAGATATCAACGCCAGTACCAGCAATGGTAGCATAGTTTTTACCGTTGAGGCGTGTAGTAACAGTGTTTTTAGTAGCCATGACCTCATCAAATGACAAGTCCTTTTCTGCGGCAACTAATAAGGTTTTAGTTGGAATACAACCGATGTTGATACAAGTTCCGCCGTACATGGCCTTGTTGCGCTCGATAAGAGCTACTTTTTTTCCAGCATAAGCTAGCTTAGCAGCCAGAGTTTTACCTGCCTTACCAAATCCAATGACAATTAAATCGTATGTTAACATTTTTAAATCCTCCTGTTTGATTTTCATTCTAGCACAAGAAAAAAACTTTTGCACAAATCTGCTACGGGAAAAAATATTGGTCTAAAATAGTCTCATGAAAGCTTTTGGGAAACAAGTTTAAAAAATAGAAAAATCGTTTACATGATTTAATCAGGTGGTTAGACTATCTTTTGACCTTCTCTTGTGTTATACTAGATAAGTTGCAAAAATGCAGTACTTTTCTTTCGTGGAAAAGAAGCAACACGGTCTTTCATAAAAGCTATGAAAGTACGTCATGACAAGAAAAGTATAAACTAAGCGCTATAGGATGGCTTCGCACCATCTTTAGAAAGAAGAATAACGTGAAATTTAATGAATTTAATCTTTCTGCCGATTTGTTGGCAGAAGTTGATAAAGCAGGATTTGTAGAAGCAAGTCCCATCCAAGAGCAAACCATTCCTTTAGCTCTTGAAGGGAAAGATGTGATCGGACAAGCTCAAACTGGTACAGGGAAAACTGCAGCTTTCGGCTTGCCAACCCTTGAAAAAATTCGTACAGAAGAAGCAACTATCCAAGCTTTGGTCATTGCACCAACTCGTGAATTGGCTGTTCAAAGTCAAGAAGAACTTTTCCGCTTTGGTCGTAGTAAGGGTGTGAAAGTCCGTTCAGTATACGGTGGTTCAAGTATTGAAAAACAAATCAAGGCTCTTAAATCAGGGGCTCATATCGTAGTAGGAACACCAGGTCGTCTCCTTGACTTGATTAAACGCAAGGCCTTGAAATTGCAAGATATTGAAACTCTTATCCTTGATGAAGCGGACGAAATGCTCAACATGGGCTTCCTTGAAGATATTGAAGCCATAATCTCCCGTGTCCCAGAAAATCGTCAAACCTTGCTCTTTTCAGCAACCATGCCTGAAGCCATCAAACGCATCGGTGTTCAGTTCATGAAAAATCCTGAGCACGTCAAGATTGCTGCCAAAGAGTTAACAACAGAACTAGTTGATCAGTACTATATCCGTGTTAAGGAACAAGAAAAATTTGATACCATGACTCGACTCATGGATGTGGAGCAGCCAGAACTTGCAATTGTATTTGGTCGTACCAAACGTCGTGTGGATGAGTTGACTCGTGGTCTTAAAATCCGTGGTTTCCGAGCAGAAGGGATTCATGGAGATTTGGATCAAAACAAACGTCTTCGTGTCCTACGTGATTTCAAAAACGGTAACCTCGATGTCCTCGTTGCAACAGACGTTGCAGCTCGAGGTTTGGATATTTCTGGTGTGACTCATGTCTACAACTATGATATTCCACAAGATCCAGAGAGCTATGTACACCGTATCGGTCGTACAGGTCGTGCAGGGAAGTCAGGTCAGTCCATTACTTTCGTAGCACCAAATGAGATGGGCTATCTCCAAATCATCGAGAACTTGACTAAGAAACGCATGAAAGGTCTCAAGCCTGCGACAGCAGAAGAAGCCTTCCAAGCCAAAAAACAAGTCGCTCTCAAGAAGATTGAACGTGATTTTGCTGATGAAGCCATTCGTGGAAACTTCGAGAAATTCGCAAAAGACGCTCGTAAACTTGCTGCAGAATTCAGCCAAGAAGAATTGGCTATGTACATCCTTAGCTTGACGGTTCAGGATCCAGATAGTCTTCCAGAAGTTGAAATTGCGCGTGAAAAGCCATTGCCATTTAAACCATCTGGTGGTGGATTTGGCGGAAAAGGCAAGTCTAGTCGTGGTGGCCGTCGTGGGGATGATCGACGAGATCGTGATCGCCGTGGCAATGGTCGTCATGATGACTATCGTAAAGGTGGACGCTCAAACGACCGCTTTGATAAAGAGAAGCGTTACCGTAAGGACAATAAAAAACCACGCAATACTTCAAGCGAGAAGAAAACAGGCTTTGTGATTCGTAACAAAGGAGATAAATAACAAAAAAAGCGGTTCACTGAGGTGGATCGCTTTTATATATAAGGAGACCGAGAGTCATATAAACATTCATACGAGAATTTAGATTTATAAATTTGTTATCTTGTAATATTATCTTATCAAAAAAATAAAACGCTGTCAATAAGAAAAATGAAAAAATTAGCAAAAATTTTCCAATAGTCATGAATTGCAATTCAATAAACAATTTTCAGATAATTGTTGAAGTAGTCAGAATTTTATGATATAATGAAAGCGATTATATGCGAGGTAAATAATGGTACATTTATTAGAAAAAACAAGAAAAATCACATCAATCCTAAAGCGTTCTGAGGAGAAGTTGCAAGATGATCTTCCCTACAATGCAATTACGCGTCAATTGGCAGATATCATTGATTGCAACGCCTGCATTTTAAATAGTAAAGGACGTCTCTTGGGATATTTCATGCGCTACAAGACCAATAATGACCGTGTAGAGCAATTTTTCCAATCAAAAATTTTCCCTGATGAATATATTCAAGCAGCAAACATGATTTATGATACGGAGTCTAACCTTCCAGTGGAACATGATTTGAGTGTTTTTCCAACTGAAAGTCGTTCAGACTTTCCAGATGGTTTGACAACGATTGCTCCAATTCATGTCTCAGGTATTCGCTTGGGTTCTTTGATTATTTGGCGAAATGATAAGAAGTTTGAAGAAGATGATTTGATTCTTATTGAGATTGCCAGCACTGTAGTAGGGATTCAACTCTTGAATTTCCAACGCGAGGAAGATGAGAAAAATATTCGTCGTCGTACTGCTGTAACGATGGCGGTCAACACACTTTCTTACTCTGAACTTAGAGCAGTATCGGCTATTTTAGCTGAATTAAATGGTAATGAAGGTCAATTAACAGCTTCAGTCATTGCAGACCGTATTGGTATCACTCGCTCTGTAATTGTGAATGCCCTTCGTAAACTTGAATCTGCAGGGATTATTGAAAGTCGTTCTCTTGGGATGAAAGGAACCTATCTCAAAGTTTTAATTCCAGATATTTTTGAAGAAGTGAAAAAGAGGGACTATTAATGGCTAAGGCACTGATTTCAATTGATTATACAGAAGATTTCGTTGCGGATCATGGGAAATTAACTGCGGGAGCTCCGGCTCAAGCAATATCCGATCCTATCTATCGGGTGACCCAAAAGGCTTTTGAACGTGGAGACTATATCTTTTTTACAATCGATGCCCATGAAGAAAATGATGTTTTTCATCCTGAAAGTAAACTATTCCCGCCCCATAATATTATTGGGACTAGTGGCCGAAATTTATTTGGTAAACTAGCCGAGTTTTATCAGGAACATGCTGATGATAGTCGTGTTTTCTGGATGGACAAACGTCACTATTCGGCTTTTTCTGGAACAGATTTGGATATCCGTCTCAGAGAGCGTGGTGTGGATACTGTTATCCTAACAGGAGTTCTGACTGATATCTGTGTTTTGCATACGGCGATTGATGCCTACAATCTTGGTTATCAGATTGAAGTAGTCAAACCAGCTGTAGCATCTATTTGGCCTGAAAATCATGCCTTTGCACTTGGACATTTTAAGAATACACTTGGTGCAAAATTGCTTGATGAAAATTTGCTTGAAATTACAGAATAATACATTTCAAGATGAAAAAATCTGAAAAAAGTCTTGACAATTTTTTTCAAAGTTGATATACTAGTAAAGTAATCGACGCGGGGATGGCGGAATTGGCAGACGCGCAGGACTAAGGATCCTGTGACCGCTTTAGGTCGTGAGGGTTCAAGTCCCTCTCTCCGCATAGGATAAGAGCTAGCATTGCTAGCTCTTTATTTTTTTATAAAAAAGAGGCCGGGACAAAAGTCCTAGCCTCTCAATTGTTTTTGGATTGTCGAGCAAGACGCAGTGGTTGAGTGGGCTCTACTACGCTGATTTCATCAGCTTTTACAGCCCTACTCAACTGTGCGGAGGTGGGACGACGAAATCGAATTCTAACGAATTACCGATTTCTGTCCCACTCTCTTTTTTTGTAATTTCATAAACATTTCATATTTGAATATTATAATGGTTTTACAAATATGGAGGTGCTATATGAATCCCACTCAAAGAGCTTGGGCTTACGTCAGCAGAAAACGGCTTAGAAGTTTCATATTATTCTTGATTCTATTTGTCTTATTGGCTGGAATATCTGCTTGTCTGACGCTCATGAAGTCCAACAAAACAGTAGAGAATAATCTCTACCGCTCCTTGAATACATCTTTTTTTATTAAAAGAATGGAGCCGGATCAAACCTTTCAGCTGTCTCAACTAGATGACCTTAAAAAAATAAAGGGACTTGAGGAGATTTTCCCAGAGCTAGAAACAATAGCTAAGTTGACTGACAACGAAGTAGTTACTGGAGAACAAAGTATCCAAAGGGATGATCTGACAGAAGCTGAAAAAAATCTTATCAGTTTAATTGCTTTGAAAGATTCATCCAAGGATGTTTCCTTTACGAGCTCTGCCTTTACCCTTAAAGAAGGAAGACATATCGAAAAAGGGGATAAGCAGAAAATATTGGTCCACGAGGAATTGGCTAAGAAGAATAACCTAAAACTTGGGGATAAGATTAGTCTAAATCCTGGTCAAGTAGAAGCTGGTAGTGGACAAAGTCTAGACTATGAAATCGTTGGTATATTCTCAGGTAAAAAACAAGAGAAATTTACTGGTCTTAGCTCAGACTTTAGTGAAAATACAGTTTATACAGATTATGAAAGTAGCCAAACTCTTCTTGGAAATAAGGATGCTCAAGTCACTGCCGCTCGTTTCTATCTAGAAAATCCAAAAGAAATGGACAGTATCATTCAAGAGATTGAAAAGTTATCTCTGGAAACGAAAGGTTATCAAGTCGAAAAGGAAAATAAGGCTTTTGAACAAATCAAGGATTCAGTTTCGACCTTCCAAACCTTCTTACAAATTTTCCTCTATGGCATTATGATTGCTGGTGTAGGAGCGTTGGTCTTGGTCTTGTCCCTTTGGTTACGAGAGCGTGTCTACGAAGTTGGTATTTTATTGGCACTAGGTAAGGGAAAAGGAGCAATCTTTAGTCAATTCTGCCTAGAAGTCATTTTGGTTTCATTGGCATCTATTCTGCCTGCATTTGTGGCTGGGAATGCCATTACTTCCTATCTCTTGAAGACTGTACTAGCAAGTGGCGACCAAGCTGCCCTACAAGATACTCTGTCAAAAGCAACGAATCTTTCAACAAGTCTTCTATCATTTGGAGAATCTTATATTTTCTTACTTATGATCAGCTGCTTGTCAGTTGCACTTTGTTTCCTATTTTTATTTAGAAAATCACCGAAAGAAATTTTATCATCTATTAGTTAATGAAGGAGAAATCATGACTTTACTACAATTACAAGATCTTACTTATCGTTACAAGAACACTGCAGAAGCAGTATTATATAAAATCAATTACGATTTTGAACCTGGTAAGTTTTATAGTATTATCGGAGAATCAGGAGCTGGGAAGTCAACACTCTTGTCTCTCTTAGCAGGACTTGATAGCCCAGTCGAAGGTGCTATTAAGTTTGATGGTAAAGACATTCGTGAACAAGGTTATTCCTATCACCGTATGCACCATATCTCTCTGGTTTTCCAAAACTATAACTTGATTGATTATCTTTCTCCATTGGAAAATATCCGCTTGGTTAATAAAAAAGCCAGCAAGGATACTCTTCTTGAACTTGGTTTAGATGAAAGTCAAATCAAGCGGAATGTTCTCCAATTATCAGGTGGGCAACAACAACGTGTTGCCATTGCTCGTAGCCTTGTATCTGAAGCACCAGTGATTTTAGCAGATGAACCAACAGGGAACCTAGATCCTAAGACAGCTGGGGATATCATCGATTTACTCAAATCTCTTGCTGAGAAAACAGGCAAGTGTGTCATAGTTGTGACCCACAGCAAGGAAGTAGCACAGGCGTCAGATATTACACTTGAATTGAAGGATAAGAAATTGACTGAAAAATAGAGTCTACTTCTTAAACTTTTGGAATTGCTTTAGTAATATATTAAGTAATTATAAACGAAGTGATTCTTAAACAGTTATTTCCCGCTATAGTGGTATCCTAGATAATAACTTTGTTATTATCTAGGACGGTATTTTTGAGACAGATGGCTCAAAAATTAGGGATGAAATTCTAAAATGAAGTTGCTCCCGTCCGCACTATTTAAGGGAAATAAAGAAATATAAAAACATATAAGCGAAGTAAATCTAGAAAGGAATCTTATGTTACACAACGCATTTGCCTATGTCACAAGAAAATTTTTTAAGTCTATTGTGATCTTTCTTATCATTCTCTTGATGGCTAGTTTGAGTTTGGTCGGCTTGTCTATCAAGGGAGCGACAGCCAAGGCTTCTCAAGAAACCTTTAAAAATATCACCAATAGTTTCTCCATGCAAATCAACCGCAGGGTCAATCAAGGAACTCCACGTGGTGCTGGGAATATCAAGGGTGAAGATATCAAAAAAATTACCGAGAATAAGGCCATTGAATCCTACATCAAACGAATTAATGCTATCGGTGATTTGACAGGCTATGAATTGATTGAAACGCCTGAAACCAAGAAAAATCTAACTCCAGATCGTGCTCAACGTTTCGGAAGTAGTTTAATGATAACAGGAGTCAATGACTCTTCTAAAGAAGACAAGTTTGTATCAGGAGCATACAAATTGGTCGAAGGGGAGCATTTAACCAAGGATGATAAATACCAGATTCTCATGCACAAAGACTTGGCTGCAAAACATGGCTGGAAGGTCGGAGACAAGGTCAAGCTGGACTCCAATATCTACGATGCAGATAATGAAAAAGGAGCCAAGGAAACAGTAGAAGTAACAATCAAAGGACTTTTTGATGGACATAACAAATCTGCTGTGACCTATTCACAGGAACTGTATGAGAATACAGCCATCACAGATATTCACACAGCTGCCCAACTCTATGGTTATACTGAAGATACTGCTATTTACGGAGATGCAACCTTCTTTGTAGCTGGAGATAAGAACCTAGATAGTGTCATGCAAGAAATTGCCTCTATCAACGGTATTAACTGGAAAATGTATAGCTTGATTAAGAGTTCATCTAACTACCCTGCCCTTGAACAATCGATCTCAGGTATGTACAAGATGGCTAATCTTCTCTTCTGGGGTAGCTTGAGCTTCTCAGTTCTTCTACTTGCTCTCTTGCTTACACTTTGGATTAACGCCCGTCGGAAAGAGGTTGGAATTCTCCTTTCGATTGGTCTTAAACAGGGAAGAATCTTAGGACATTTTATCACAGAAGCAGTTATGATTGCTATTCCAGCACTTATTTCAGCTTACTTCCTAGCCAACTATACGGCTCGTGCCATTGGAAATACAGTTCTTGCAAATGTCACATCAGATGTGGCTAAGCAAGCTAGTAAGGCAGCCCAAGCCTCTAATCTTGGTGGTGGTGCAGAAGTTGACGGCTTTAGTAAGACACTTTCAAGTCTGGATATTTCCATTCAACCATCTGACTTTGCTATCGTTTTTGTACTTGGTTTGGTTCTAGTAGTGCTAGTTATGGCACTTGCTTCAAGTAATCTCCTCTTTAAACAACCAAAAGAACTCTTGTTGGATAGTGAATAAAAAAACCTGCTACCTATTCTCACTCAAATGAGATATAATATAGGTAGCATTTTTGATAGAAAAGGATTTATATGAAGATTCTAATTGTAGAAGATGAAGACATGATCCGTGAGGGAATTAGTGACTATTTGACGGATTGTGGTTATGAAACCATTCAGGCAAGAGATGGAGAAGAAGCTCTAGAACAATTTTCCAATCATCAAGTAGACTTGGTTCTCTTGGATATTCAAATGCCTAAACTTAATGGTTTAGAGGTTTTGTCTGAAATCCGTAAAAACAGTCAAGTTCCGGTTTTGATGTTGACAGCCTTTCAGGACGAAGAATATAAGATGAGTGCTTTTGCTGCTTTAGCAGATGGTTATTTGGAAAAGCCTTTTTCCCTATCCTTGTTAAAGGTACGAGTGGATGCCATCTTCAAACGTCATTATGATACTGGTCGAATATTTACCTATAGGGACACCGAGGTTGACTTTGACAGTTATAGCGCAAAAGTAGCTGGTCAAGAAGTTGCAGTGAATGCAAAAGAACTGGAAATTTTAGACTATCTGGTCAAAAATGAAGGACGAGCCTTAACGCGGTCGCAGATTATCGATGCTGTATGGAAGGTGACAGATGAGGTCCCTTTTGACAGAGTGATCGATGTCTATATCAAGGAACTGCGGAAAAAATTGGATTTAGACTGTATTCTTACCGTGCGCAATGTTGGTTATAAATTGGAGAGAAAATGAAACGCTCAGGTTTATTTAAAAAGATTTTTGTCTATACCTTCTCGGTATTTTCTACCTTGGTCATTTGTTTGCATTTGGCTATCTATTTCCTTTTTCCTCCGATCTATCTCAGTCATCGTCAGGAAAGTGTTGGGCAGAAGGCCACAGAAATTGCACAATCCCTTCAAGGAAAGGATAGTCAAGCCATTCAGGAAGTTCTTGAACTCTATTCTCAAAGCAGTGATATTAAGGGAGCCATTATGGGAGAGATGACCCCAGATAAGTTGGAGGTCAATGACAATCTTCCTATTGATAAACAAAGACAAACAGCCTCCTTGGTTATTGAGGAAAGAGAAATTGAGACCAAGGATGGTCAGACTATGACCTTGCAGTTTTTAGCTTCTATGGATTTGCAAAAAGAAGCAGAAGAAATCAGTCTTCAGTTTTTGCCTTATACTTTATTGGCGTCGTTCATCATTTCGCTCCTCATCGCCTTTATCTATGCTAGAACCATTGTGGCTCCTATTTTGGAAATCAAACGAGTGACTCGACGGATGATGGATTTGGATACAGAAGTGAGGTTGCGCGTGGATTCTAAAGATGAAATTGGTGATCTTAAAGAACAAATCAATAGCCTTTATCAGCATCTCTTAAATGTTATTGCGGATTTGCATGACAAGAACGAGGCCATCCTCCAACTGGAAAAGATGAAGGTTGAGTTTTTGCGAGGAGCTTCTCACGAACTGAAAACACCTCTTGCGAGTCTGAAGATTCTTTTAGAAAATATGCAAGCCAATATTGGGCGCTATAAAGATAGAGACCATTATCTAGGAGTCTCTCTAGGAATTGTAGATGATTTGAGTCACCACGTTCAGCAAATCCTCTCCCTTTCTTCAGTGCAGGAGTTGCGAGACAAGAAGGAAGAAATCAACCTTCTTGAAATGACCGATCTTCTTTTAAAGGATTATGATTTATTAGCCAAAGAGAGAGAAATCTCAGTCGTGAATCAACTGACTGACCAACAAACTTATCTAAATCCTTCGGTACTCAAGCTCATTCTTTCCAACCTCATCAGCAATGCGGTGAAACACTCTGTTCAAGGTGGTTATTTAAAAATTGGAGCAGAAGATGGTTGGATGATTATTGAGAACGCCTGTACACCTGAGGAGCAAGATAAATTTGAACAGTCCTTTACGACTTCGAGTCGACAAAGTAAGGGAGCTGGCTTGGGACTCTTCGTCGTTAAAAGTTTATTGGAAAACGAAGAAATTGACTATCGATTTGAACGATATGAAGACCACTTGATCTTTTATATGAACCTGCCTTAGAACAAGGAAGGGAACAAATAGGAAAAGGTTTACATATTTTAAAATAGAAGAAATTCAATTCAAACTACAGGAAAAACTAGCTTTTTTTGTTAAAAAGTGATAAAATGAACAATGTAAATGGGATATCCCATAAAAATATACAGGAGGCCTGATAAAATGGCAATCGTTTCAGCAGAAAAATTTGTCCAAGCAGCTCGTGACAACGGTTATGCAGTTGGTGGATTTAACACAAACAACCTTGAGTGGACTCAAGCTATCTTGCGCGCAGCAGAAGCTAAAAAAGCTCCAGTTTTGATCCAAACTTCAATGGGTGCTGCTAAATACATGGGTGGTTATAAAGTTGCTCGCAACTTGATCGCTAACCTTGTTGAATCAATGGGTATCACTGTACCAGTAGCTATCCACCTTGACCACGGTCACTACGAAGATGCACTTGAGTGTATCCAAGTTGGTTATACTTCAGTTATGTTTGACGGTTCACACCTTCCAGTTGAAGAAAACCTTGAAAAAGCTCGTAAAGTTGTAGAATTTGCGCATGCAAATGGTGTATCAGTAGAAGCTGAAGTTGGTACTATTGGTGGTGAAGAAGATGGAATCATCGGTGATGGTGAATTGGCTCCAATCGAAGATGCTAAAGCAATGGTTGCAACTGGTATCGACTTCTTGGCAGCTGGTATCGGTAACATCCACGGTCCTTACCCAGCAAACTGGAAAGGTCTTCATCTTGATCACTTGCAAAAATTGACTGAAGCTGTACCAGGTTTCCCAATCGTATTGCACGGTGGTTCAGGTATTCCTGATGATCAAATCCAAGCAGCTATCAAACTTGGTGTTGCTAAAGTTAACGTTAACACTGAATGCCAAATCGCATTCGCTAACGCAACTCGTAAATTTGCTCGTGACTACGAAGCAAACGAAGCAGAATACGACAAGAAGAAACTCTTCGACCCACGTAAATTCTTGGCTGACGGTGTAAAAGCTATCCAAGCATCAGTTGAAGAACGTATCGACGTATTCGGTTCAGAAGGTAAAGCTTAATCTAGCTTAACCATACAAAACAGAAACCTGCCCCTGAGGGTGGGTTTTCTCATTTTTCAACTCTTCTCAACCTTATTTAAAAAGTGATATAATGAGGATGGAGAGAATCATTTAGTGATTTTTTGGGTAAAACTAGCTTTTTAATCAACTTTTGAAAGGAAAAATAGCTATGATATTCGATCAGTCCTTACAAGCCTACCTTCATGAAGTAGATGATGTTCTTGTGGCTTGGGAAGAAAAACCAAGTGTGAATTTTGAGGTGGGAGCTCAGTTGCTTGCATCCAATTACCATAGAAACAGGTCTCGTATTCTTGCATTTATATTGCCTCATTTACAAGAATTTTATGGTCATTTCACAGATGAAGAAGCTACTGAAAAATTGGGTAAACCCATCATCGAGCCAGAAAGACAAACCGTTACTTTCTGCGATCAAACTTTTGATGATATTCATATCTTTTCTTTTGACTATCAGGGGCAGGCATTTGAGTGTCTGGAGAATTTTACCATTGATGGTTAAGGTCTGTTTTCAGTTTAAAGTTTAAAAAGAAGGGGAGAGATTGATGAGTACTGCTGATTTTATCTTTATTGAGAGTAAAGAACACATATTCCTAGATTTACAAGCCTTTTGTACTGCTTTGAGAGAAGAATTCCCAGGTATTATAATCAGAGAAAGGACTAACCCTGAAAAAGCTTACTCGCTTTCTTGGGATTATCAAAGTCCTCAGCTTACCTTGGAAAGTTCTTTGAGTAGCAAGAAAAATATTTTTGTGATAAATTACTTTGATTCAACAAACAGGTTACAAGATTATGCATCCTATATCATCTGGCTTCGGAAATGGTTTCCAGCTGAAGAAAAGGTTTCCTTTTGTGATGAAGGCTATGAGTATGTGTTTGAACTTCCTAGTGATTTATCCCAAGAGGAGTTGGAAAACTACTTACGAACAAGATTTGATGAGTGAAGAAGAAGTTCGCAAACGAAATATAGAAAACTGGAGAAGAACCATCCCTAAGTTGCTAAAAGATTCTAATTTTTGTACAATAATGCTATGAAAAAACTAAAAAAATGTTGCCTTGGCTTTATTAGTTTCATTCTTTTGTTTCTAACGGCTACATTTATCTTTCACCGTATTAGTCTAGAAAAAGAACAAGCCTCACTAACACCTATGGGTCAAAGAGTTCTTGTCAATGGGCATCAAATGAATGTCTACGTTGAAGGGGATGGTCCAGAGACTATAGTCGTTCTCTCAGGTGCCGGTATTGCTTCTCCAATCTTGGACTTTAAGAATGTGTCGGATTCCTTATCGAAAAGATACAAGGTAGTCATCGTGGAGCGAGCGGGATATGGTTATAGTGATGATAGCAATCATTCAAGAGATGTGATGGAGGTTTTGTCTGAGACTCGTCAAGCTCTTTCTCAGGCTAATGTCACAGGGCCTTTTATCATTTTGTCTCATTCTATGGCTAGTCTTGAGAGTCTGGCTTGGCAGGAAAAATATCCTGATGAAGTGAAAGCCTTGATTGGTCTGGATTGGGCACTGCCAGCTAGTTATGAAGATTTAAAGGATAATAAGGCATTGCTTACTGTGGCTTATTGGAGCAGTAAGATTGGCTTATTACGCTATTTCCCTGAGTCCTTTTATATAAAAAATCCAACTCTGACTGAAGCTGAACGACAACAATATAAATTACTAGCATATAAGCAGTTGATATCACAAGCTATGCTTCATGAATCCCGTATGGTAAAGGAAAATGCCAAGAAAGTTCCCTCTAGCATCAATCCCAAAATCCCTACCTTACTACTGGTTTCTAACGGTCAAGATACAAGCTTTAGTCAATCTGAATGGAAGCGCTACGCAGAGAAGTTTGCTAGTGAACAGTCTAATGTGAAAGTCATCTATATGGATGCACCACACGACCTTTATCATTATCAAAGTCATGAAATAGTTTCTCAGATTGAAGATTTTTTAAAGAGGAATTGAGGGATAGAAATCATTTTAGACTGATGACAATCATTAAATGTTGAAGGATTAATAGTAGAATCGTTAATTTTTTGATTAAAAAAATTCTTTTTCTTTACAACAAACCTGCCCCTGAGGGTAGGTTTTTTGGTGTTTTAAGAGAGAAATCTCACATTTCACAATCTATAAGAAAACGCTTGCATTCCTTTTTTTATTGGATTATAATAGGTTGGTATAAATCCTTCTGAACTAATAAGATTGAGAAGGTGTAGAAAGTAAGGATTTAGAATTTTTGTAGTCAAAAATACAATGTTGTTTCTTACTAAAGGGAGATAGATATGGCAATGATAGAAGTGCAACATCTTCAGAAAAATTTTGTGAAGACAGTCAAGGAACCGGGCTTAAAGGGGGCTTTGCGTTCCTTTATTCATCCTGAAAAGCAGACATTTGAAGCGGTTAAGGATTTGACATTTGAGGTTCCAAAAGGGCAGATTTTAGGATTTATTGGGGCAAATGGTGCTGGGAAGTCAACCACCATTAAAATGCTGACCGGAATTTTGAAACCGACATCTGGTTTTTGTCGGATTAATGGCAAGATTCCACAGGATAATCGCCAAGATTATGTCAAGGATATTGGAGTCGTTTTCGGACAACGCACCCAGCTATGGTGGGATTTGGCCCTGCAAGAGACTTACACGGTTTTGAAGGAGATTTACGATGTCCCGGACTCGCTCTTTCACAAGCGCATGGACTTTTTGAATGAAGTTTTGGATTTGAAGGACTTTATCAAGGATCCTGTTCGGACTCTTTCACTAGGTCAACGGATGCGGGCGGATATTGCGGCTTCCTTGCTTCACAATCCCAAGGTTCTCTTTTTAGATGAGCCGACTATTGGGTTGGATGTGTCGGTCAAGGATAACATTCGTCGGGCTATCACCCAGATCAATCAGGAGGAAGAAACAACCATTCTTTTGACCACTCATGATTTGAGTGATATTGAGCAACTTTGTGATCGGATTTTTATGATTGATAAGGGGCAAGAGATTTTTGATGGAACGGTTAGCCAACTCAAGGAAACCTTTGGAAAGATGAAGACTCTCTCCTTCGATCTGACGCCAGGTCAAAGTCATCTCATCTCTCACTATGAAGGCTTGCCTGATATGTCCATTGATAGACAAGGAAATAACCTGACTATTGAATTTGATAGTTCCCGCTACCAATCAGCCGATATTATCAAGCAAACCTTATCTGATTTTGAGGTCCGTGATTTGAAGATGGTAGATACGGATATTGAAGATATTATCCGTCGCTTCTATCGAAAGGAGCTCTAAGATGGTCAAATTGTGGAGACGTTATAAACCCTTTATCAATGCAGGGATTCAAGAGTTGATTAGCTATCGAGTCAACTTTATTCTTTATCGGATTGGCGATGTCATGGGTGCTTTTGTGGCCTTTTATCTCTGGAAGGCTGTCTTTGATTCCTCCCAGGAGCCTTTGATTCAGGGCTTCAGTATGGCGGATATCACCCTCTACATCATCATGAGTTTTGTGACTAATCTTCTGACTAGGTCGGATTCTTCCTTTATGATTGGTGATGAGGTCAAGGATGGTTCCATTATCATGCGCTTGCTGAGACCAGTGCATTTTGCGGCCTCTTACCTTTTCACTGAACTTGGCTCCAAGTGGTTGATTTTTATCTCTGTTGGACTGCCATTTTTAAGTGTCATTGTTTTGATGAAAATCTTATCTGGGCAAGGGATTGTAGAAGTGCTGGGACTAACTACCCTTTATCTTTTTAGCTTAACGCTGGCCTATCTGATTAACTTTTTCTTTAATATCTGCTTTGGATTTTCAGCCTTTGTATTTAAAAATCTTTGGGGTTCCAACCTACTTAAGACTTCCATAGTGGCCTTTATGTCTGGGAGTTTGATTCCCTTGGCTTTCTTTCCAAAGGTGGTTTCAGCTATTCTCTCCTTCTTGCCTTTTTCATCTTTGATTTACACTCCGGTTATGATCATTGTTGGGAAATACGATGCTAGTCAGATTCTTCAAGCACTTTTGCTTCAGCTTTTCTGGCTTATAGTGATGGTGGGCTTGTCTCAGTTGATTTGGAAACGAGTCCAGTCATTTATCACCATTCAGGGAGGTTAGTATGAAAAAATATCAACGCATGCATCTGATTTTTATCAGACAGTACATCAAGCAAATCATGGAATACAAGGTAGATTTTGTGGTTGGTGTGTTGGGAGTCTTTCTGACTCAAGGCCTGAACCTCTTGTTTCTCAATGTCATCTTTCAACATATCCCCTCCTTAGAAGGCTGGACCTTTCAAGAGATAGCCTTTATCTATGGTTTTTCCTTGATTCCTAAGGGATTGGACCATCTCTTTTTTGACAATCTCTGGGCTTTAGGTCAACGACTAGTTCGAAAAGGGGAGTTTGACAAGTATCTGACTCGTCCTATCAATCCTCTCTTTCACATCCTCGTTGAGACCTTTCAGATTGATGCCTTGGGTGAACTTTTGGTCGGTGGAATTTTACTAGCGACAACGGCGACTAGCATTGCTTGGACTCTTCCAAAATTCCTGATTTTTCTAGTTTGTATTCCTTTTGCGACCTTGATTTATACTTCCTTAAAAATTGCTACAGCCAGTATCGCTTTTTGGACCAAGCAGTCAGGTGCCATGATTTACATTTTCTATATGTTTAATGATTTTGCCAAGTACCCGATTTCCATTTACAATTCGCTCCTTCGTTGGTTAATTAGCTTTATTGTACCTTTCGCCTTTACGGCCTACTATCCTGCCGGCTATTTCTTGCAAGGCAAGGATGGACTCTTTAATATTGGTGGTTTGATTCTGATTTCTCTTATCTTCTTTTGCATCTCTCTGAAACTCTGGGATAGGGGATTAGACGCTTACGAAAGTGCAGGCTCGTAAGAGCTAAAGTAAGACTAAAATCAAGAAAGGAACTTATGATGCTTGTTATTAAAGAAGTTAAGGATGAAGAGCAAAAAATGGCAGTTGTCGCTGAGGTTTTAAAGGATTTGCCAGAATGGTTTGGAATACCAGAAAGCACGCAAGCCTACATCGAAGGAGCCAAGGACTTGAAGGTGTGGGGCGCCTTTCAGGAGAGTGATTTGCTTGGCTTTGTAAGCTTGTCCTATTCTAGTGAAGATTGTGCAGAGATTGATTGTCTCGGTGTAAAAAAAGCTCATCAAGGAAGAGGAATTGGAAGTCAGTTGCTTGCTACTTTAGAAAGTGAAGCACGCAAAAACGTTGATTATTTACAAGTGAAAACAGTAGCAGAAGGCTCTAATAAAGATTATGATCGAACAAATGTCTTTTATCGCAGTCTTGGCTTTAAAAAATTAGAGATTTTTCCACAACTTTGGGGGCCTCAAAATCCTTGTCAGATTTTGATTAAAAAGATGGGTTAAGAATTCCTTGACATCCTTCCTTATAGTGCTATACTATAAGGGTAATCGCCGATTTAGCTCAGTTGGTAGAGCACCGCACTCGTAACGCGAAGGTCACAGGTTCGATCCCTGCAATCCTATATAATGAAAAACACTGAAGATTCAGTGTTTTTTTGTTAGTTTTTAACTAGCAAACCCCTCATATCAAGCGCTTGTATGGTATAATAATGGAAAACGTTAACATTGATTTTTAAGGTAGTTCTATCATGTTGGAATACCAAATAAAAAAGTTATGAGTGCTCTACAAGTTTAATCTGAAAGGGATATAAGAAAAGGGAGTAGAATGAAAATTTCTGGTACAAGGTCTATCATCACATTTGACTATGAAAATGGTTATGTTTTAAAAGCGAAGGGAGAATTGTTAACCGATGGTAGTTTTACTGTATATAGGTCAAGTCTACAGAATTGGGAGCCACCGTACAACCACATTCGTATCACGCAGAACGAGATAGATAAACTTGTCAAGGAAGTGCAGTCCATGATGAGTAAGCAAACAATACAGATCGAATTTATCTGAGTTAGAGTAGGAGAGTAACATGATAAAATTTGAAGATAAATTTATGGAAATTCAGGTTAGCATGATTTCATTAGCAATGGAATATGTCCAAAATCAAGCAGAAAAAGTATATATCTATGCGATAGCGGACAGTTTGTATAGTTTTAATCTCTTCTATGAGATTAAGGGAAATATTGTACACAAACACTTAGTAAATGATTATTTACCTAAAGACTCTCATGTTGATATTAGTTTACAAACTGCCTTGTTAAAGGAAGGTATCAAGGATGTAGAGGCAATGATTGATATTTGCAAAGAATATGACCGTGAACACCCAACTGAAATGTGGTTGATTTATGATGCTCAGAAAAACAGCCTTGATAGTCGCTATAGCTATGAAGGGCGTTATGACAAGGATGAAGAATTGCTTCCACGACTAGAATTTGAAAAATGGTTTGAGGAAGTAAAAAACAAGCAACTATAGGAGAAGAAGATGTCCCAATTTGAAGATAAATTTATGGAAGTTCAAGTTAGCATGATTTCACTAGCAATGGAATATGTCCAAAATCAAGCAGAAAAAGTATACATTTATTGTATCTCTGAAGAAGCGTTACTTTCTTTTGATGTTTTTTATAAAATTAATGGAACTGTGACAAAAATGTATGCGGTGAATGAAATTTTAAATAAAAAAGTAGATACTTCAAAAAATATGATGGTAGCAGTACAACGGTTTGGTCTTGAAGATATACAGAAAATGCTTGATGTTTGCCAAGAATATGACCGTGAACACCCAACTGAGATGTGGTTGATTTATGATGCCAAGAAAAACAGTCTTGATAGTCGCTATAGTTATGAAGGGCGTTATGACAAGGATGAGGAATTGATTCCACGTCTAGAGTTTGAAAAATGGTTTGAGGAAGTAAAAGGCGAGAAAATGTAGGAGAAGAAAATATGCCACAACAAGAACAATCAGTCATCTATCCACTGCCAACTGATGCGTTATTACAGAAAAGAGAAGTTGCGTGGAAAGTTCAATTACCTGACGATTATAAGAATTTTATAATGAGAAAAAATGGTTTTCGTCCTTCTAAAAATTTATTTTCTTTAAAAAATAGGTCCTTTTTGATTGAACGATTCTTGTGTGTATTAGAAAACACAAAAGACAATCCACTAGGCGTGTATGACATTGATGTTGTAATGTCCCAACTGGATGAACGTTTGTTTGTTCATGAAGATATTTTGGGATTTGAGTTGGTCCCCATAGCAGCATTGTTTAGCGGTGACTTTATTTGTCTAAACTATATTGAGAATCCCGAAAATCCAAGCATTTGTATCTGGTACCACGAGGAATCGTATGAGTTGGAGCCTACTATAGAGTTTGTAGCTAATAACTTTACAGAGTTTTTAGCTATGTTACAAGATTAGTTATGTAATGGATGGATATTGATTTAGAACGAAAACGTCGAGGATTGATAAAGTGAGGGCTATAAATGAGCGAAGGTTACTTATCTATAAGAGAGAGTCTAGGCTATCAGAATGTCAAGAAAGCGTTAGAGCAAGTTTTTTCGATAGATCTTGATACGATTGCCATTCATGAAGGAGAAGATGAAAATTTTAATTTTCCCTTCGTGTATAAGGGTTATCATATGACGATGGGGATATCATCAACCGGTAAAAATAGGCAATTGGAAGCTGGAGAGGGTGGCTTGTTTAACATTTGGTTCACTCAAACTGATGAGCAAAGATTTTCCATCACCTTTTTATCCAAGATAATCGATGATAAGAGCCTAAAAAGAGTGTATGGACGTGATAGAAAGTCAGTCGAACAAACCTTGCAATTATTGAAAGACTTTCTAGATTCAGATAGAGCGGAAGTTTTATTAAAGAATTGACCAAATAGATTTTAAAGAAAATGATTTCTTTGAGGAGAATAATATTATGGAATTAAATGAAACTGGGAAGTTTGCTATAGAAACGAGCAGAATGTTTCGAACTTATTTTGGGAAGAGAGTGGATGATACATGCATATACGACATAGTTGAGGAACCCAATCATCGTGCGTTTAAAATTGATTTTAAGGCATATGATTACTTTACTATTGAATTTGATTATGAGAATGACCTGTGCGAGTTCTTCATTGTCTTAACGAAAGAAGTGAAGCTATCCCTTACTAAAGAGCCAGCTGTATATAGCAAAATAATAGATTGGGATAGTTATTTAAAAGGAATCAAGGATGAGCTCGAACTCCGAATTCCGGATAAGTTTTTAAAAGCCAAGGGTTGGTTGTAAGAGAAAAGGAGGAATCGAATGGAAGACAATAAAATGCTTCGACTAGCAGAAGAGACGAGAGAAAAAATCAAAAGTGTATTTGGTGATCGCATCACTGAGCCAAAAATTGTGGATGTTGTTGAGTATTTACCTTATCAGCGATTTGGAATTCGGTTTGTTGCGTATGATTATTATTTAATATTCTTCAACTATGATAGAGGATTTTGTAGCTTTTCTCTTTTTGTAGGTGAGCGATACGGAGCCTCTTTGAATGGTGGTAAAAGTATGGTCGGCTTTGGTGAAATAAAAGATTGGGATAGCTACTTAAAAGAAATTATGGCGGAAATCGAGCTTCATATTCCCGACAAGTTTTTAAAAGCCAAGGGATGGTATAAAAGAAGAGGTATATTGCAATGTTTGAAAGTCAAATGGATTTTTTAGCGGATGAATTCTGCGATATATTGGATAGAGTTTTTGCCAAGCGAATTGGAACATTTTGTATATACGATATAGTTGACGAACCCAATCATCAAACTTTTAAAATAGATTTTAAGGCTTACGATTACTTCGCGATTGAATTTGATTATGAAAATGACATGTGTGAATTCTTCATTGTTTTAACGAAAGAAGTGAAGGTGTCAATCACTAAAGAACCAGCTGTTTACAGCCAGATAACAGATTGGGACAGCTACTTAAAAGAAATTATGGCGGAAATCGAGCTTCGCATTCCCGACAAGTTTTTAAAAGCAAAGGGTTGGTTGTAGACTGAAACTCTTTGAGGAGAAAATATGTACGCGATATATAAAGGCATTAGATATTCAGCTGAACAATTTGCTGGTGAAAGCAAAATTACATTGCATAGCAAATCTCAAGATGAAGGCTTTGAAGCATATGTTTCTAAAATAAGTGGTCGAGTGTTTAAAGATCATTTTGTCAAAAAAGTCAAGATAGAGGAGCTAGACTATCTATACAGTATTCATTATGAAATTCAATATAAGGGCCATTCTTTTGATGTTAGTAGTGGGATGATTCGAAGAAATATTGAGAAAGATTGGTTTGAAATAATACCAAGCGCCAACCAAAATCAAATAAAGGATGAGTTGGGATTCAAGCAGATAAACAAATTAGAATGGGCAAAAGAGATTAGCCGAAAAGACATTGAAGTATTAAAAATAATCGAAACACCTTTAGGAATCTTTAAAGATCAGGGAGTTAAGGTCAAAAGTTTAGAAGGCCAAGATATTGATGATTTTTTAAATTCTATTGAAAAGTAAAGTTTTGATGCTGTATCACCTTTGACATAGCATGTGAGGAACTTGTTTATATACTATGAGTTGAGGGAATTTTTAGAATTAACCAATGGAGTAAATAAATGCAGGCATACAAATTGAAAAATAAAGAAAACTATCAAAATTTTGTAAAAGACTATCGTGAAATAATGAAGGAAGGGAAAGAAGCAGAAACATTTCTTGGAGAGGATATTAGGTATCGTTTTCAACAACGCAACTCAATGATAACAGAATACACTGATATTCAGGTGTTGATGGAATATTGTTTATTCCCTCTATATGTAGAAGGTGATAAAGATATAGAGAAAAGGACATTTGAGATATTAAAAGAGTTCTCTTTAAGTATTGATGAAAAGAAAATATGGCAAGTTACAGAATATTTATTGCTTCAAGATTTTATTCTGGCGGAATATAAGCCCCTTCCTTTTGAAATTGATACAAGAAAATTAGTTCCTCTTATACTTGATACAATAGAAAAACTTCCTAACGAGTTAAAAACTAGTGGATATTATGGTCGATTAATTGGAAATATTAAATCAATTCCTTCTTTCAAGTATTATGAGGTGGAAAAGGTAGAGAAGATTCTTAAGGAATTCAAGGAAAAATATGACAATCCACCTAAAGTAGTAGAGTCTATTAAAGAAGTTGAGGAAATTGAACTAGACGTTACAAGCATCGATGCGATGGGCGTCTCTGATGATCATCTAGAGTTGTTGTTGATTGATGAAAACAAATGGATTGAGTCATTAGAAGAGGAACATCTCTTGAAACTTCAAGAAAAACTCAACAACTACATCTACTTCCTCGAAAGCAAGCAGTATGTGGCACGATATGGCGATAGTTTTGACAAAAAAGTTATCCATATCACCTTCCAATATTCTCCATCGGATAATGGACTAGCCTTTCTCGCAGCTGTTCAGAAAGTGTTACAACCGACGGATATGAGCTTGAAAGTGGAATTGCCTGAGTGATAAAGAGCTTAGAATTCCATTAATAAGGCAAAAAAAGAGTTAAAGTGAAGGTTAGTCAAAAAATAAGTTAGTCACTATTTTGACCAAATATTGACCGACCACTCTTGAAAGTGTTGATATAACAGCGATTGTTAGGGTTTTTAATAACCCTGCAATCGGCAGACTAAAAGAAGTCCTCTTGGACTTCTTTTTTCCTTTTTATTAATTTCTGACCACATAGTCTATCATGACTACCACATAGGCAAAAGCTATTGTTTGTGATTTTTATTTTTGTTATAGTAGTAATTGTCAAGGGGAGATAAAGCTTCCTAACAAAATAGAAAATGAGGTTATATCATGAAAAAAGTATTAGGTATCGGATTTTTAGTCGTTGCAGCAGTAGTCTTGTATTTTGGTTTGGTTGGATGGCCAAGTTTGGATGTTAATATCTGGGCACTCTTTCCAGTAGGTCTATTTCTATTTTTCACTCTTGAAAATCTAGTCAAAAAAGATTATAAGGCCAGTCTCATGAGCTTGATCATTGCCTTTATCATCGCCAATGCCATTCTTGATATCTTGCCACTTTCAAGTGGTTTAGTTATCGGTGCTGGTGTGCTAGCTTGTGTGGGAATTGGATTTCTCTTTCCTGACGCTAATAAGAAAGAAGCATAATACAAAAAAAGCCTCGAGATTTCTCGAGGTTTTTTCTTTATTTGCCTGCGTAATATTTTTGAATACCTTTGACAATACCTGCCACCAATCTATTTTGGTAAGCATCGCTACGAATTTGTTGGTTTTCGTTGAAATTGTCAATGTAACCAAGCTCCAATAGAACAGCTGGTTTATCCGTTTCTCGAAGGACAGCAAAGCTACTTTGGAGGAGACCTGCATCCTTGGCACCTGTTTCAGCTAGAAGAGAATAGTGGATATCAGCAGCCAGGCGATTACTTTCACTGATACGATCAGGATGGTTATGCCAGTATGGATTAATCTTAGAGCGATAGCCCGGGTCGTCTTCGTAAGAATAGGTCTGAATTCCAGAACGGTTAGAAGCAGGAGCTCCACTAGCATTGAAGTGAATACTTATGAAGATATCTGAGTTAGTATTATTGACCATTTTTGAACGTTCAGTAATAAAGTCAACATAGACATCACTATCTCTCGAAGAAAGAACGGTATAACCAAGACCTTCTAGCTCTTTGCGTAGTTTTTTGTAAACTTGCATAGTGAGGTCTTTTTCATTCGTGTTATAGTAAACAGCACCAGGATCTTTACCACCGTGTCCTGGATCTAAGAAAACAGTCTTCGTGTATTTTCCTTTTTCAAACCCACGACTTACTGGAACTTCACCAATCCATTTTCCATTACTTTGGAACTGATGTGCTTTTCCATCGATTTTACGAGTTCCTGTGACATAGACACCATTTTCATCTAGATAGTAACGGGCATTGTAGTAGCTGTCGTCAATCCATTCACTCTTAGCCATGTAACCACCTGACTTGAGGTAGTATGAGCCAATCCATTCACGCGCTGCATAAGTACCACCTGATTTCAAGTAAAACCAGCTATTATAGTTTTTATCGAAAATCCATTCTTTCTCAGCCATGGCACCGCTAGCTTTTAGGTAGTAGCTCCCTTCCCATTGATTACTTGCCATAGTGGCATCTTTATTAAAGTAGTACCAAGTACCACCAATTTTATCCCACTTATTTTTACTTAATTTGCCAGAAGCTTGGGCATAGTACCATTTACCATCTTGTTTGACCCAAGCGCTCTCGGCCATAGCCCCACTATTGGTAAAGAGATAATCGTCAAAAATGGTGTTGCTGAGCATGATACCGTCTTTATCAAAGTAGTACCATACACCGCCAATCTTTTTCCAGTCTTGTTTAACGATTTTTCCAGATGGATTAGCATAATACCATTTATCTTTAATTTTAGCCCAGCCACTATCGACCATACCCCCGCTACTAGTCAGGATGTATCCATCATAAATCGTATCACTGAGCATGATACCGTCCTTATCGAAGTAGTACCATTTACCGTGAATTTTTTTCCAATTGACAGCAGCCTTGTTGGCCTCATAGAAGCGCCAGATATTTTCTTCAAATACCCAACCATTTTTTTTGACTTCTGGCGCTTTTGTCTCTTCTTTTTTGTCTGAACTTGTACTTGGAGTTGTAGTAGATGTTGTAGGCAGGCTTGAACTTGCCTCAGTAGAAGGAACTGCTTCCTTCGTTTCAACCTTGTTAGTTGTTGTAGGCTGTTGCGTTGTTTCTGCTGTAGTAGTTTGTAGGTGTTTTTCTTCAGCAAAAGCTGAGTTTGTTGCGAATCCTAGAAAAGAAAGCGTGATGGCACTTGCCAAGAGCGTTTTTTTCACTTGTTTTATCTCCTATTTTTTTAATAATCTCTTTTTGAAATGTCATTAGAAAAGCACCTCATGTGGAAAACTTGTCGCCAACTGTTGAGGTGCTGGCATGCTTTGTATTATTTCATCATAAAGATTTGAACAATCATAATGATGTAGATGAGCAATGTGAGTAGAAATCCAGCTCTCCAAAAGAATTTAAGGAATTTTGGATAATAAAAGCTACGTTTTTTGCTTAGGAAGAAAAAGGCTAGAATAATGGCCAGTAAAGATAGGGCTGCCCCCAAAATGGGAAGTTGATTATGGGTAAAAACTTTATCACTGATTAAATAATATTCAAAAATTAGAAAAGGAAAAGCCAAATCAGCAAAGTTAATTCCCCTTTTCTTTAACTTAAAAAATCTACTAAAGATAATAGCCAAAGCCAAGGTTAGTACCAAAAGCAAGACGGAAGCGAGTTTCATTAAAATCATAACAATATTGTATCATAAAATTTGAATAAAAGGAAAGCATATTCCTTGATTTAACAGTGTTTTTCTAAAAATTTTTGTTTAGAAACTGATTTTTTATACTAACTTGAGCATCAATGAGATTCACACTGCTAAACGAGAATAGTTTGAACCTTCATGATAAATCTTTTTTATGGTGACAATAAAAAATATATATTAGTCAGGAGAGAAGAATCGTAGTAGAATGAGTAGCAAATAAAACAAAGGAGTTTCTTATGAAATTAGTTACTTTATGGTCAAAACTCTCACTAGGCATTCAATTATTGGTGGCTTTGGTCTTGGGGGTTATCGCTGCCCTTATCTGGCCACAATTTGCAGGCTTTTATCAATTTTTAGGTCAAGCTTTTATTAAATTGATCAATATGGTTATCATTCCGCTAATCTTCCCAACCATCGTTGTTGCAGTAGCTGGAGTTATCGGAAAAAAATCTTTCGGAAAAATCTTGACCAAGAGTTTGGTTTACTTTTTTGCCGTAACAACTGCCATTACTCTTTTGTTTGTATTTGCTAGTTACTATTTAGGATTTGGTCAAGGAGTGAATATTGGTCAAACTGGTGGAAACCTTGATGGGATTGCTAACAATGTCAAGTTCAGCGAATTTTTACTTGGTTTCATTCCATCAAATATTGTCAAATCTCTTTCAGATGGCGCTCTATTGCCAATTATCGTTTTTGCCATCTTTCTTGGTTACGGAATTGGGAATCTTAAGACTGATAAATCTCAGAAGATTATTGAAGGTTTCCAAATCTGGATTGAAGCCATTTATAAGATTGTCGCAGTGATTGTTAAATTATCACCAATTGGAATTTTTGGATTTATCGCCAAAGATGTTGCAACTACGGGTGTCGACAAGTTGATTGGACTAGGTCAGTTTGTAATTGGAACTTATTTGGCTTATACTGTTTTGGTTCTCCTTATTTTCCCTTTGATTGCTGTATTCTTTAAAGTTCCGTATTTATCAGCCTTTCGTGAAAATTGGAGTCTTTTGACTCTGGCTTTTATTACTGGTAGTTCTAGTGTTGTCTTGCCATCACTTCTTAAAGATTTGAAAAAACAGGGGCATGACGAGCACACGATTGATTTAGTTGTTCCTTTAGGATATACTTTTAACTTAGAAGGAGCCGCAGTTTATTTCTCAGTTGCGACAATCTTTATTGCCCATGCCTACGGCATTCAACTATCATTATCAAGTCTTTTGTTTACTGTTTTATTGTTGACCTTGATTGGAAAAACTGCAGCAACTGTACCATCAGGAGCTATCGTAGTTCTGCTAGCTGCAGCACCTCAATTGGGCTTGCCAGTTGAAGGAGTGGCCTTGATTTTTGCAGTTGATTTCTTTGTTAATGCAGGCCGTACCATGATCAATGTTTTGGGTCAAATCTTAACAGTCAGCGTTATCGAAAAAACAGAAGGATATATTTTGGAAGAAGAAAAGGAAAGCCAATTATCAGTCAGCTTTTCTTAAGGAGATATGAAAAATGAGTGAAGCAAAAGTTTATGTGATTCATGAGAATCTAGAATGGACCCAGCATTTGGTCAAATGGTTGGAAGAATTAGAAGTCCCTTATGAACTATGGGATTTGTCTAGTGGGATTTTAGATTTGCAAAGCCCACCGCCACAAGGGATCTTTTACAATCGCATGTCTGCGTCTTCTCATACCAGAGGACATCGCTATGCGCCAGAATTTACAGAGCAGGTGATTACCTGGCTAGAAGCACACGGACGCAAAGTTGTGAATGGTACTGGCGCTATCAATCTTGAAATCAGTAAAGTTAAACAATATTTGAAGTTAAACGAGTCTGGTATTGAAACGCCTGCGACAGTTGCAGTTTTGGGTCAAGAAAATATCATTGAAGCAGCAAGAAAATTAAACATTTATCCTTTGATTACCAAGCACAATCGAGCAGGTAAGGGATTAGGCGTTCAACTCTTCCAAAATGAAGAGGAACTAGAAGCTTATGTCAATAGTCCCCTCTTTGAACCTTCAGTGGACGGGATTACCTTGTTACAAGCCTACATCAAACCAAGTGATGGACGTATCCGTCGTTCAGAGTTTATCAATCAACAGTTCCTCTATACTGTTTCGATTGATTCTTCAGATGGTTTCCAACTTTGTCCAGCAGATGGTTGTCAAATCGGTAAGCGACCAGAACAACTGGAAACGTCTGAAAAATTCCAGATTACAGAACCTCTACCAGATTCTCGAAGAGAGGCTTATGAGAATTTCCTGAAAAATGCTCAGATTGAAGTTGCTGCTATTGAATGGGTTCAGTCAGAGAGTGGAGACATTTATGTCTATGATGTAAATACCAACACCAACTACAATCCTACAGCAGAAAAAAATGCCAATATTTTTGCTCACCAACACTTGGCTCAGTATCTAAAAACAGAATTGCAAGCCCTCACTAGTGGACAATAAAGTAGGAAATTCAAAAATCCCCCAGTATCAAATGACTGGGGGATTGATTTGTTTATACTCTTCGAAAATCTCTTCAAACCACGTCAGTTTCGCCTTGCCGTAGGTTGCTCTTTGATTTTCATTGAGTATTAATCGATAAAAACTATTGATTTGCTTTAAAGTCTGGATCCTTCAAACTTTGAACACTAGCATTGATGACTGCACCGATAATTAATATCTTGGCAATGATAATGAACCAGAACATTATAACAACAACGACGATAGAACTGAAAAATCTGACGTCGACGAGATAGTTGACATAATTGTTGAAATAGGCTGCAAAGATGTTTAATAAAGCAATAGTGGTAACTAGTACAAACAAACTTCCAGGTATGACATATCGAATCCGACTGACTTTAACATTTGGTAGGAAATAATAGAGCATAATCACGATAGCAAAAAGGAAGGCGTAGATCAGCGGACCTGTAAAATCTTGTAGATAGGAAAACAGAGTGCTTTCGGATTTCCAGTAGTTTTTAAGCAGGTCCAATAACATATGGCCGAACATACTGAGGAATAAGGCAAGCGCAAAGAGAATTTGAAGGCCAAAGCTAACCAAGAGACTCATCAGCTGGTGTGAGATAATTCCTCTATTTTTTGCTACTCCATAGGCTTTATTAAAGGCCTTCTGAAGAAAATTCATGGATTTGGAGAAAGTCCAAAGAGCTGATAAGATAGCAAAACTTAGTAAACCTGTTGATGGTTGAGTCAGAACTTCTCTGACAATTTTTGCAACAACTTCATAGATTGTATTTGGCAAAAATTCCTTGATTGTTAATAGAAAGTTGGAGATGGGAATTTGAAAGTAGGGTAAAATGTTGACTACAATCATGAGCAAAGGGAAGATTGAAATTAACCAATAGTAGGCAACAGCAACGCTAGTTAGCTCACTATCAGAGGCTTGATAGTAGTGCAAAAAAGCTTTTAATAAGGGTCTATCAGTCAGCTGTTTCCACAACTTTTTCATTTCATAATCCTCCAACTTTCTTTCTGTCTTGTTTGGTATAGACTTTAATTTCTTCGAACTAATTCCATCATATCGTAAGGTAAGGTATTAGCTGATTCTTTCAAGGAATAGGTTTCTAAATTATTGACATTTTGGCGAAGTTTTTTGGCATACTGGGCTGAGATGAGTTTTTGAGCTTCGTATTCAAAGATACACTTACGCTCAAGGTAGTAACCTCTGAGCATTTCATCAATATTATTGGGTTTGATACGATTGATAACCCGTTCCACAAAGGCTCCACTAGTAATATGACTGGTTTCGCGGAGACGAGATTCCTGCATAAAGCTGATTAAAGAACTCTTATAAATCCCTTTAAGGTTTTCCAAACTTTCGATAATAATTTCTGTGTTGGCTAGGTAGAGTTCAGCAATCTGGTCATAATCAATGGCAAGAAGTTTCTGGTTTTCTTTGTCTTTCCATGAACGGAAGGTTTTTCCAAATGTGAGCAATTCATGAAGTAGAAAACGAAGAATGCGTATGGTGACAAGGAAGTAGTAGGTTAGTCGAGAAGCAAAGTTTCGCTTAATATTTTTCTCCATATTTTTCAAGTAGCGTTGGTAGACACGATAAGCACGATCTCCAATCTTTCCTTCTTCATAGGCTTGTTCCAAACCATCGCTTTCAACACTGAGAATCAAGAGTTTAAGAGCTTCCCAGTCCTCCTGAATTTCTTTGTTTTCTTGATTAAGAATAAGATTTTCAATACGTCCATGATAATTGTCAATAGCCGCATAGAGTGGAACCTTGTTTTTTGTGTTCTCTAAATCCTTCTCTAATTCCATGGCGACATCGTTTAAGATAGCGATGTGCATGAGCTGATCCTTAGATGGTTCTTTCTCTTCAGAAAGGTGCGGGAGTACTAGTAATCCCGTCAGGAAACTTACCAGGGTTACGCCAGCTACGAGGAAGAGTAGAAGAGGGTATTCTTGTTCCAGATTAGACGGTATCAAAAGGATAGTGGCAATGGATACAGTTCCCTTCACACCAGAAAAGGTAAGGAGGAGCATGTCTTTGACATATTTGTTTAAACTTTTATGAAGCTTCTTAATCCGAAATGCGTAAAATCCATAGATCATGACAAAGCGGATAGCAAAAAGCAGGAAGGTCAAGAGAAAAACGCTGACTAAGAGAAGCACTTTGTTGTAAAATGCACTCTTAAGAATTGGTTCCGCGATCATTTCCAGTTCCATCCCAAGAATGACAAAGACTGAACCATTGAGCATAAAGGTTACAGTCTGCCAAACAGTCTCAGTAACTGTATCAACTTGCGCTTCAAGGAGATTTATTTTCTTGAAACGACTGGCTTTCAGAATCCCAGCAACAACAACGGCGATGATGCCTGAGACATGAAGCTCTTCAGCAATGAAAAAAGTTAAGAGAGGTAAACTGAGTTCCAATAAGAGTTCACTTGCTATATCCGTTGCACGAACACTGAGTAGAAAGCTATGGAGGAAGCGATTGATTAAGGCTGTTATAAGCCCAACTGCAAATCCTCCAACAATGGAAATAGCTAATGAAGTTCCGGCTTGGGTAAGTGAGAATGTTCCTGTTGTCCAAGCGATGAGAGCCATCCGAAAGGCTACTAGTCCAGAAGCATCATTAAGAAGACCTTCCCCTTTTAGGATATTAGAAACCCGCTTCGGGAAGGTAAAACGTTGAGAAAGGGAAGCGAAGGCAACTAGGTCAGTAGGGCCTAAAGCTGCACCAACTGCTACGCAGGCGGCTAATGGTAAGCTAGCCCAAAGGACATGAGCGAGTCCCCCCATGCTTAGGGCTGAAACAAAGATAACTGGAAAAATCAAAAAGAGGACAATCCGCCAGTGTTTGAGGATGGAGGTAATGTCTGCTTCTTGAGCCTCTCGGAATAGTAGTGGGCCAATGACTAAAGCTAGAAATAACTCAGTATCTAAGTGATATTGGTTGTTAGGTAAACAAAGGCCAAGCCCAATTCCCAGCAAAATCTGAATCAGAGGCATGGGTAAAAAAGGAAGCAGCTTGTTGGTTGTACTAGAAACAATGAGAACTAGTAAAAAAACCAAGAGATAAAAAAGTAAATTCATTTTCCACCTCCCTATTTTTGTTTACAACAATTTTCAAAAAGTTCCTTTTGTTCTTGGATTTTTTGATCAATTTTTGAGCAGTCCTTATGCTCGATTTTCTTCTGACAACGTTCCATTTCAAGTGAAATCATTTTTTTCTTGATTTTCAGCATTTTTTTGCTCATATGGGCCTCATCCAACATACCAACTGCACGTTCGTGTTGGGTTGATTCGACGAATTTGTGACGAAGAGTTTCGATTTTATCTTTTAGGTATTGTTTATCCATGTCGATACCTTTCTAATTTTTCAATCATAACTAAAAATGGTGGATGGTTAATTTGGTTGAGGGTGCGATAGATAGTAGCAGTATATTCTTGTTGCGGTAACTGACTGACATAATCCATGACTGCATCCCGTTCGATATCTCCACCTTCATGCCCGTAATAAATCATGATAGCTATTCGTCCGCCTTTAACGAGCATTTGACAGAGCTTTTCAAGTGCCTCGATGGTTGTTTGAGGCATAGTAATGATAGACTTATCAGCAGAAGGAAGGTAACCTAGATTAAAGATAGCAGCCTTGACTTCCCTTACAAACTGATCCACAGTCTCATGCCCCTGCAAGATTAACTCTACATTGGTGAAGCCAGCTTCTAGTAGGCGTTGACTAGTCTTTTCTAGAGCTTGTTCCTGTATGTCAAAAGCATAGACTTGTTTCGCTAACTTGGCAAGAAAAAGGGTATCATAGCCATTTCCCATGGTCGCATCAACGACAATATCTTCTTGGGTGATGACTTGGGCAAGAAAATCATGCGCCATTTCAAGTGGTCTTTTCATTGTCAAACTCCTGTTTTACAGCCTTGCATCCTTGAACACTACCTCGACGTCTCATTTCAGTTTCAATGCTATTTAGAACTTCCCATTTATTGAGACTCCACATAGGACCAATCAACATATCTCTAGGTGCATCTCCTGTAATCCTGTGGATGACGACATGTTTGGGAATGATTTCCAATTGGTCACAAATGACCTTGACATATTCGTCCTGACTCATCAGTTGCAAGCGTCCTTCGTGGTAATCTCGTTGCATACGCGTATTGGTCATGAGGTGAAGTAGGTGAAGTTTAATCCCTTGAATATCATTGTCAGTCACACAGCGGCGAACATTTTCCACCATCATCTCATGAGTTTCACCTGGTAGACCATTAATCAAATGGGCTACAATCTCAATCTTAGGGTATTTTCTCAAGCGCTTGACCGTTTCCACGTAGAGTTCATAGGAGTGGGCACGGTTAATCAATTCAGAAGTTGCTTCATATGTAGTTTGTAAACCTAACTCTACAGTGACGTGCATTCGTTCTGACAGTTCTGCCAAATATTGGATAGTCTCATCGGGTAGACAGTCTGGTCGAGTTCCAATATTGATGCCAACGACACCTGGTTCGTTGATGGCTTGCTCATAACGTTCACGAATCACATCCAGCTTTTCATGTGTATTTGTGAAATTTTGGAAATAAACCAAATACTTTTTGACATCAGGCCATTTACGATGCATAAAGTCAATCTCTTTATAGAATTGATCGCGAATAGGAGCATCAGGAGCAACGATTGCATCTCCAGATCCAGAAACCGTACAAAAAGTACAGCCCCCATGTGCTACAGTTCCATCGCGATTGGGACAATCAAATCCAGCGTCGATAGGGACTTTAAATGTTTTTTCTCCGAATAAATTTCGATAATAATCGTTCAAGGTATTATAGGATTTCATAGGTAATATTATATCAGAAAACACTAGTAAACTCAAAGTCAGTAAACGATGGAAGAGAAGTAAGGAACTTTGAATATCAAAAAATCTTATATAAATACTTTACAAAAAAATTTAAAGTGGTATAATAGAGGTGTGATTGGTGCAAACGTTTTCGTAAATCGTTTGCATTGAAATAAAAATAAGGAGATTTGAATGATGAAAGATACATTCAAAAATGTTTTGTCTTTCGAGTTTTGGCAAAAATTCGGTAAGGCTCTAATGGTGGTTATCGCTGTTATGCCGGCTGCTGGTTTGATGATTTCAATCGGTAAGTCGCTTGCATTGATTGACCCAAATCTTGCTCCACTTGTTATTACAGGTGGAATTCTTGAGCAAATCGGTTGGGGAGTTATCGGTAACCTACATATCTTATTTGCTCTTGCTATCGGTGGTAGCTGGGCTAAAGAACGTGCAGGTGGTGCTTTTGCAGCAGGACTTGCCTTTATCTTAATCAACCGTATCACTGGTACAATCTTTAGTGTAAGCAGTGATATGTTGAAAGATCCTAATGCTATGGTTTCAACAATCTTTGGTAACTCTATCAAGGTTTCTGATTATTTCATCAGTGTGTTTGAAGCTCCAGCATTGAACATGGGTGTGTTTGTAGGGATTATTTCTGGTTTTGTAGGGGCAACTGCCTTTAACAAATACTATAACTTCCGTAAGCTTCCTGATGCACTTTCATTCTTTAACGGAAAACGTTTTGTACCTTTTGTAGTTATCCTTCGCTCAGCAATCGCTGCAATCCTTCTTTCAATCTTTTGGCCTCTTGTTCAAACAGGTATCAACAACTTTGGTATCTGGATTGCCAATTCACAAGAAACAGCTCCAGTTCTAGCACCATTCTTGTATGGTACTTTGGAACGTTTGCTCTTGCCATTCGGACTTCACCACATGTTGACTATCCCAATGAACTATACAGCTCTTGGTGGTACTTATGATGTCATGACTGGTGCAGCAAAAGGAACTCAAGTATTTGGTCAAGATCCACTTTGGCTTGCATGGGTAACAGACCTTGTAAACCTTAAAGGAACAGATCCAGACCAATACCAACACCTTCTTACAACTGTAACTCCAGCTCGTTTCAAAGTTGGACAAATGATCGGTTCATTCGGAATCTTGATGGGTGTCATCGTTGCGATTTACCGTAACGTTGACCCAGATAAGAAACACCAATACAAAGGTATGATGATTGCGACAGCTCTTGCAACATTCCTTACAGGGGTTACTGAACCAATCGAGTATATGTTCATGTTCATCGCAACACCTCTTTACCTTGTCTACGCTCTTGTTCAAGGTGCTGCCTTTGCAATGGCTGATATTGTTCACCTTCGTGTGCATTCATTTGGTTCAATCGAATTCTTGACTCGTACTCCACTAGCTATCAATGCTGGTCTTGGTATGGATATTGTGAACTTTATCTGGGTGACAGTACTCTTTGGCGTTATCATGTACTTCATCGCTAACTTCATGATTAAGAAATTCAACTACGCAACTCCAGGACGTAACGGAAACTACGAAAATGCCGAAGGTTCATCAGAATCTGAAGCTACTGGTGAGTCAAAAGTTGCAGAAGCTTCTCAAGCTGTTAACATCATCAACCTTCTTGGTGGACGTGCTAACATCGTCGATGTGGATGCATGTATGACTCGTCTTCGTGTTACTGTAAAAGACGCTGAAAAAGTTGGAACAGAAGAACAATGGAAATCAGAAGGAGCTATGGGACTTGTCATGAAAGGACAAGGTGTCCAAGCTATCTACGGACCTAAAGCAGACGTTTTGAAATCAGATATCCAAGATCTTCTTGACTCAGGTGAAGTAATTCCTGAAACTCTTCCAAGTCAAATGGCAGCAGCTCAACAAGATGCTGTTGTATACAAAGGTGTAACCGAAGAAGTTTACTCAGTTGCGGATGGTCAAGTTATCGAATTGGAACAAGTTAAGGATCCTGTCTTCTCACAAAAAATGATGGGTGATGGATTTGCAGTGGAACCATCAAATGGAAACATTGTATCTCCAGTTTCAGGTACGGTATCAAGTATCTTCCCAACTAAACATGCTCTTGGTATTGTGACTCCAGATGGTCTTGAAGTTCTTGTTCACATTGGTTTGGACACAGTAAGTCTTGAAGGAAAACCATTTACAGTTCGTGTTACTGAAGGACAACAGGTTGCTGCGGGTGATCTTCTTGTCACAGCTGACTTGGGTGCTATCCGTGACGCTGGTCGTGAAACTACAACTGTGGTTGTCTTCACAAATGGTGATGCGATTAAATCAGTTAAATTAGAACAAACCGGTTCTCTTGCAGCTAACACAGCAGTTGCGAAAGTAGAATTGTAATCGATTAGGGGTTGGAATCTATTTCCAACCTCTTGTTTATAGGAGAAAAGTATGAAGTTTTTAACACTCAATACTCATAGTTGGATGGAAAAAAATCCTGAAGAAAAATTTCAGCTCTTGTTACAAGATATCCTTGAAAACAGCTATGATTTGATTTGTTTTCAGGAAATCAACCAAGAAATTACTTCAGAGCAAGTAGAAGCGGGCCCGCTATATCATCCGTTACCTTCAGCAGAACCCATTCACCAAGACCATTATGTGCGTCTTTTGGTAGAGAAACTAGCTGAAAAAGGTCACAAATATTATTGGACCTGGGCCTACAACCATATCGGTTATGATCGTTATCATGAGGGTGTGGCCATTCTATCTAAAACACCAATTGAGGCGCGTGAAATTTTAGTTTCAGATGTAGATGATCCAACTGATTATCACACTCGTCGAGTTGCATTAGCTGAAACAGTAGTGGAAGGCAAAGAGCTTGCAGTTGCGAGTGTGCATCTTTCTTGGTGGAATAAAGGTTTCCAAGAGGAGTGGGCACGCTTTGAAGCAGTTCTGAAAGAATTGAACAAGACTCTCTTGTTAGCTGGTGATTTCAATAATCCTGCAGGTCAAGAGGGTTACCAAGCTATTCTTGCCAGTCCACTAGACTTACAAGATGCATTTGAAGTTGCAAAAGACAGAAGCGGTAGCTATACTGTTCCTCCTGAAATTGATGGTTGGAAGGGTAACAGTGAACCTCTAAGGATAGATTATGTCTTTACGACAAAGGATATAGAGGTAGAAAACTTACAAGTAGTTTTTGATGGTCAGAAAAGTCCACAAGTTAGTGATCACTACGGCCTTCAAGCAATACTTTCTTGGAAGAACTAAGAAAGTATTTTACTAAAATATAACAAGCCCCCCTTTTGATAACGAAGGGGGGTTACTGATTCAAAGGGTTAATATAGTTAAAGTTTTTAGTTGAATAACTTGTAAAATAGAATAAAATCCTTTAAAATAAAAAGTGTTGGAGGAATTTATGAATGTAAATCAAATTGTGCGTATGATCCCGACGCTAAAGGTAAATAATAGAAGATTAAATGAATTGTTTTATATCGAAACCTTGGGTATGAAACCCCTGCTTGAGGAGTCTGCTTTTCTATCTCTAGGAGACCAGTCAGGCATTGAAAAAATGGTTTTAGAAGAATCACCGAGTATGAGAAGCCGTAAGGTTGAAGGGACCAAAAAATTAGCTAGATTGATTGTAAAAGTAGAGAATCCATCTGAGATTGAAGCACTACTTGCTAGAATGGGTAAAATCCCTCAATTATACAAAGGAACCAAAGGGTATGCTTTTGAAGTTCTTTCTCCAGAAGGGGACCTAGTCCTTATCCATGCAGAAGATGATATCAAAGACTTGAAAAAGGTTGATGAAACAGTCGCTTTTTCAAATGATGAAAAACTGCAGTATTTGACAGCATTTGATATTTCAGTGGAGATTAACTTGCCTGAAGAGACGACAAGCCTCCTTGAAAAAGAGGAAATCGAAAATGGGCTAGCTTTTAAACAAGCCCAAGGTAGTGATTTGCTGGTTGACAATAATGTAACTTGGGACTTGTCTATGTTGAAATTCCAAGTACAAACACTTGACTTAGCTAATCTTCGTCAACGTTTTGAAACTGTAGGCTACTTTGTACCAAAGTCTGAAAAGTTTTTCCTAACCAAGGATACCAACAATATTGAATTGTGGTTTGAAGAAGTATGAAACAAGAAATCATTCAAAAAATAGAGCAACAAATTGAGGCAGGGATTTATCCTGGTGCCTCTTTTGCGTATTATCAGGATGGTGTTTGGTCTGACTGGTACCTGGGAGTAGCCAATCCAGAAACAGCTGAAAAAACTCGTGAGGGTTTGGTCTATGATTTGGCTAGTGTGAGTAAGGTTGTTGGCGTAGGAACCGTCTTAACCTTCTTGTGGAAGCAAGACAAGATAGAGCTCGATCAATCCATAAAGACCTATCTTCCAGAGGCGGATTATCCAGACATCACCATTCGACAATTGCTAACGCATGCGACAGATTTGGATCCTTATATACCTAACAGAGATCAGCTCTCAGCGGACCAACTAAGAGAAGCCATGTTTCATTTGAATCGCCGAGAGAAGAGAGCTTTTTTATACTCGGATGTGCACTTTCTCTTACTCGGTTTTCTCTTAGAGAACTACTTTGAGAAGGACTTAGACCAGATTTTACAAGAGCAAGTTTTAGATCCATGGAAGATGAAGGGAACTCAGTTTGGACCAGTTAGCAGTGCTGTTCCAACTGTTCAGGGACAGAAGGCAGGAGTGGTGCATGATCCCAAGGCTCGTTTACTAGGTAGACATGCCGGGAGTGCTGGCTTATTTTCAACTGTTAAAGATTTGAAAATCTTCCTAGAGCATTATTTACAGGATGATTTTGCTGCAGGATTAAGCCAGAATTTTTCAGATTTGAGTGATAAGGAACGATCCTTGGCCTGGAATCTTGAAGGTGATTGGCTAGACCATACAGGCTATACTGGAACTTTTATTATGTGGAATCGCAAGAAGCAGGAAGCAGCTATTTTCTTGTCCAATAGAACTTACGAAAAAGACGAGCGTGCGCAGTGGATCATAGACCGTAATCAGGTCATGGACCTAATTCGTGAAGCAGACTAGGGAGGAAGTATGTCAAAAGCTCTGAAAGGAACTCTTTTTACAGTGATTGCTGGTATTGCTTGGGGCTTGTCTGGGACCAGCGGACAGTACCTAATGGTTCATGGGATATCGGCTCTAGTCCTAACCAATATCCGTTTAATTATTGCAGGTCTCCTCTTAGTTCTTTTATCGTATATTAAGTCCAAAGAGCAATTTCTAGCTTTTTTAAAGGATCAATCAAGTCTGTTTTCTCTCTTACTATTTTCTTTATTTGGCCTCTTTCTGAATCAATTGGCTTATTTATCGGCTATTCAGGAGACAAATGCTGGCACAGCGACGGTTCTTCAGTATGTCTGTCCTGTTGGAATTCTTGCTTACACATGTATAAAGGATAAGGTAGCACCTACTATAGCCGAAATCCTTTCTATGATTTTAGCAATAGGTGGAACCTTTTTAATTGCGACTCACGGTCAGTTGGATCAGCTCTCTATGACACCAGCAGGTCTCTTTTGGGGATTGTTTTCTGCTTTAACCTATGCTCTTTATATTATTTTACCTATTAAACTCATTCAAAAGTGGGGGAGCATTTTGGTCATTGGTGTCGGAATGACCATCTCTGGGTTTGTAGCAGTGCCATTTACTGGGATTATTGGTGCTCGTTTACCGATGTCTTTTGATATTTTTCTAGCCTTTTCGGGAATCATTCTTATTGGAACAGTATTTGCCTACACAGCCTTTCTTAAGGGAGCCAGTATGATCGGTCCAGTCAAATCTAGTCTTTTGGCCTCTATTGAGCCAATATCTGCAGTCTTTTTTGCTTTTATGATTATGGGAGATATTTTTTATCCTGTAGACTTTCTTGGTATGGCAATGATTCTATTAGCTGTGACTATTATTTCGTTAAAGGATTTAATGCTAGAAAAGAAAAACAGGTCTATTTAAAGGCAGAACAACCTGATAAAAAGGTTGTTTTTTATGTTCTAGCATCAATTAAATTAATTTTAAGATTGAAAGTTTATAATGGCTTTATCAAATACAAAGTTTTATGGAGGAAATATGAATTTTATCCAGAGTATTCATCCTACTAAACCTTTAAGATACTTAAAATGGTTTGATATCTTAATCATCACTGTTTTAATGTTTGGAGAGTTTATCATTCGATCCACCCAGCAATTTATGGAGAGTCTATCACCTTCGACTGTGACGAGCGTTGCAGAAACTACAACAAATGTAGCAAGCGATGGGGCAGCTTATTCAAGTAATTTTACTTTTCAATTGATCATGTTAGGGATTACTTTCCTCTATCTCTTGATTCGAAACTATGATTTTAAACAACTTCCCATCCGCTTGTCATGGTCGGTTTTCATTTGGGTTCCCCTTATTTTTGCTGTAGTTGGGATCTTCGGTGATATTATTACAACTCTCAGTGGCGAGTACAATTATTTTAATCCTCAACTGCTCCCTTTTATAGACCCTATGGAAATCATTAGAAAATTCATGGCCTTAACTCCAATGGCTATTGGCTATGCTCTGCTAAATGGTTTTTACGAAGAATTTTTCTTCTTAGGATTACTGACTTCAGTAAAAGAAAAGCATCAGTGGCTGGTTTTAGTATATTCGGTCATCATACGGATTTCATTCCATACCTATCAAGGATTACTCTGGGCCTTGGTTATTGGTCTTGTTTATGGACTATTCTATTATTTCTTGTACAAGTATCTAGTCAAGAACTTACTGCCATTCTTTCTCATGCATGCTCTTGCAGATATGTTCGGATCCAGTCTTTTATATCTCTTGATTGCTTGGAGGACTTAAGAAAAAAATCCACTCGAATGAGTGGATTTTTTTATGAATACATTTTAGTCTTTGTTCTCGTATGGCAAGATCAAGTTTAGGATAATACCTGTCATAGCTGAGAGGGCAGTACCAGAAAGTGTAACTGGACCGAGTTTAAGGATCGCTCCACCAAGTCCAAGTACTAACATGGCACTTGCGATGATCAAGTTACGCATTTGTCCAAAGTCAACGCGCTCTTTAATCAAAACTTTCAAACCGTTGCTGGCGATAACCCCGTAAAGAAGGATTGACATACCACCAAGTACGGCGTTAGGGATTGTAGAAATCAAGGCTGTGAATTTTCCAAGGAAGCTTAGGGCAATTGCGATAAAGGCAGCGTTACGGATAACTGAGACCGAAGCGATACGAGTCATACCGATAACCCCTGTGTTTTCACCGTAAGTAGTATTGGCTGGTCCACCGAGGAAGGCAGATACAGATGTTGCGATTCCGTCACCAAGAAGGGTACGGTGAAGACCAGGATCTTTCAAGAATTGGCGGCCACAGATTTGACTCAAGACCGTGTGGTCTCCGATATGTTCAGAAATTGTTACAATAGCAATTGGTAGGATTGCAATTGTTTCAGGACCGAAGTATAGGTTATATTCTTTGAAGGCACCACCTGTGCTAAATGGTAGGTAGAAACCAGGAACTTCAAACCAGTTAGCTTGAAGAACAGGTGTGAAGTCTACTAGACCAAGAAAGACTGCAAAGATATATCCACCGATAATGGCAAAGAGGAAAGGAATGATACGAAGGAATCCTTTTCCTTTTGTATTGATAAAAGCAGCGATGAGGAAGGTAACTACTGCTACAAGAGCATTTTTCCAGTTGCCATCAGCAACAAGACCAGCATTTGTTACAGCTGAGCCTGCAAGACCAAGACCGATAACGATAATCATAGGTCCGATAACGATTGGAGGCAAGAGTGTATCAATCCATTTTGTACCAGCAAAACGGATGATAGTTGAAACAAGAACGTAGATTAAACCAGTCAAGATAACCCCTGTTTGAGCAGCAGAGACATCGCCGCCCAATTCCTTCATAGCAAGAGCCATTGCAGTGATGAAGGCAAAAGAAGAACCGAGATAGACTGGAACTTTAAAGCCGGTGGAAATCATGTAAATCAGTGTTCCGACACCTGATGCAAAAAGGGCAACAGATACAGGCATTCCCAAAATCAGTGGCACCAAGATGGTCGCACCAAACATGGCGAAAACGTGCTGGAAACTGAGTAGAATTCCCTTACCAAAAGAAGGACGTTGGTCAACGTCGAGTAACAAATCAACAGTTGATTCTTGTTTCATAAATACCTCACTTTTTGGGCATCAAAAAAGAGCCCATTATTTTACAGCAATAGGCTCTCAGAGTAAGACATCTTTAAAAAGAGGATTATCTCATTCCTAAAGAATTTCATATATTTCTACGCCTTCGTCACCTCACGGGATGACATTAAAAACCTTTGCTTAGGATAGTATAGCAGAAAAAATTCGTTTTGTAAACGAATTTTTCCTGAGCCTTGAAATGAGAAAGCGAGGTGAGATTTTGTAAATCATTTTTTCCCGAGCCAAGAAACAAAGACGCGAGGTATGATTTTGTAAATCATTTTTTCCCGAGCCTTGAAATGAGAAAGCGAGGCAAGATTTTGTGGTATATTTTTAAAATTTTTAAAGTGGGCGTTTATTTGGCATGCCCGCCTTACGGGGATATTTGTTTGGAGTTTCCTTTTTCTTTTCAACCACAGTGATGTAGCGAGGGTCACCATTAGGAAGTGTGTAGCTGATGTTGTCTTCAACTTTACTAAAGAGAAGGTTGAGAGCATTTTTGGATTCTGTCAATTCCTCAGGGGCATTACTGGCCTTAAGGGCCAAAAGTTTTCCACCAACTTTAAGATAGGGAATGGTTAACTCAGAGAGAACCTGCATGCGGGCAACCGCGCGTGCTGTTACAATGTCAAATTGGGCACGGAAATTCTTGTCTTGGGCAAAGTCTTCTGCGCGTCCATGGTAGAAATGAACCCCTTCTAAATCAAGTTCCTCAGCCAGAAGCTGAAGGAAGTTAATGCGCTTATTCAGTGAATCAATGATGGTCACATCTAGCTGAGGGTAGAGAATCTTCATAGGGAGACTTGGGAATCCTGCACCAGCGCCAATATCAAGTAACTTAATTTCTTGGTTTTCTATCAACCCTTGTAGGATAGGAGCGATGGAATCATAAAAGTGTTTAAGGTAAACCTCTTCCTTTTCAGTAATTGCAGTCAAGTTGATTTTTTCATTCCACTCGACTAAGAGTTCGAAATAGCGCTCAAATTGAAATTTTTGCTGTTCAGTAAGATTAATATTCTGTTGGTCAAGTAGTGAGTAAAAAGTTTCTGGTTTCATAGTTATATCCTTCTTGTATATCATCTTATTTTACCACAAAAACATGGAAATTTGATATACTTGTACTAATCTAAAAGCAGAAAGGAATAAGATTATGACTTGGATTATTCTTGGAGTTTCGGCTCTGATTGTTATTTTTTTGATTGTTAGCTATAACGGTTTGGTGAAAAATCGTATGCAGACCAAGGAAGCTTGGAGTCAGATTGATGTTCAGTTGAAGCGTCGAAATGATCTCTTACCAAACTTAATTGAAACAGTAAAAGGTTATGCTAAATACGAAAGTTCTACTCTTGAAAAGGTGACTGAACTCCGTAGACAAGTAGCTGCAGCAACTACACCTGCAGAAGCCATGAAAGCTAGTGATGCACTGACTCGTCAGATATCTGGTATCTTTGCGGTTGCAGAGAACTATCCTGACTTGAAGGCTAGTGGCAACTTTGCTCACTTACAAGAAGAACTGACTAACACAGAAAACAAAATATCATATTCTCGCCAACTTTATAACAGTGTCGTTAGCAACTACAATGTTAAATTAGAAACCTTCCCAAGTAATCTGGTTGCGGCTATCTTTGGCTTCAAGGCAGCGGATTTCCTTCAGACTCCAGAAGAAGAAAAGGCTGTTCCTAGAGTTGATTTTAGTGGTTTAGGTGACTAAGATGCTGTACAAACAAATCGCTAGTAATAAACGCAAAACTTGGGTTTTATTAATTATTTTCTTTCTTTTGTTAGCTATTGTAGGTTATGCAGTTGGATATCTTTTCATGAACTCAGGATTTGGGGGCGTGACTATAGCCATGATTATCGGTTTCATCTATGCCTTGACCATGATTTTTCAATCTACAGAGATTGTCATGAGTATGAATGGTGCGCGTGAAGTTGACAGGAATGAAGAACCTGTTCTCTATCATGTTGTTGAGGATATGGCTATGGTGGCGCAAATTCCTATGCCACGAGTTTATGTAATTGATGACCCGGGTTTGAATGCTTTCGCCACAGGTTCGAATCCTCAAAATGCTGCTGTTGCAGCGACATCAGGACTTCTAGAGATCATGAATCGTGAGGAATTAGAAGCTGTAATCGGGCATGAAGTTAGTCATATTCGCAACTTAGATATTCGAATCTCTACCATTGCTGTTGCTCTTGCCAGTGCCATTACCCTTTTATCTAGTATGGCTGGTCGTATGATGTGGTGGGGTGGAGCATCACGTAGTAGAAGAAATAGTGACCGTGACAGTGGAGGACTTGAAGTGATTATGTTAGTCATTTCTCTCCTAGCCATAGTTTTGGCACCTCTTGCAGCAACTTTGGTACAGTTAGCCATTTCTCGCCAACGAGAATTTCTAGCAGATGCCTCAAGTGTAGAATTGACTCGTAATCCCCAAGGGATGATTAATGCTTTACAAAAATTAGACAATAGTCAACCCATGAGTCATCATGTGGATGATGCTAGTAGTGCACTTTATATTAACGATCCTCAAAAGAGAGGCTTCTTAAAAAAACTATTCTATACCCATCCACCCATTTCAGAACGAATTGAGCGTTTGAAACATATGTAAAAAACATCCAGAGGTTTTCCTCTGGATGTTTTATTTCCAAAAGTTAAAGTTCTTGTAAATCAACTACTTCTAAACCATGCTCTGTCAGACTATAGATACTCGTACAGACCTCTTTTAAGAAACGTCGATCATGCGAAACAGTGACCAGACCACCAGGATAATTGGCAAAGAGTTTTCTGATTTCTGGTTGAGAAGTTGGAGAAAAATTTCGTGTGGGTTCATCCAGAAGGAGAAAGTTTGGTTTTCGCAGCACTAAATTCAAAAGAAGGAGTTTACCTTGTTGACCTCCAGATAAAGAGTGGATTTGGGGGTGCATCTCTGGATAGCTGAAATTAAGACTGGCTAAGTGAGATTGGATTTTCTGTATTTCCTCTTTGTGTCCAGTTTGGCTGAGAAATTCTACTGGGGATAGATTCAATTGCAGTGTTTCTTGGTAGTCTTGTGGCATAAATCCAAGCGAAATCTCTCTTTTGCCACTTAGTAGTTGATGTAACTTTGCTAAAAGAGTGGATTTGCCAACGCCATTTGGACCGATAATGCCGATTTTTTCTTGACCACGGACAGTTAATTGTAGCCCCTGAGCCAAAATTCGCTCGCCAATAGATAAAGTCTCATTTTCCAGTCGAACTAAGACTTTTGAAGCCGCTAATGGCTCTATATCTGAAAAGAAAAGTTGGATTTGTTCCTCTTCAAGTGGCTTTTGGGTCATGGACTGAGCTGCTTTTTCGTAGCGTTTTTCTTGAGAAAGAACATTTTTCATCTTTTTAGCCAGTAGTCGCCCGACAGTACTATCTTTAGTGTTACGTAAAGCAGTTTCTACGTTTTGCTTAACTCGGCGATGCTTTTCCATGGTTTTTTCATAGACTCGTTGGTCATTAGCAGCTTGCTGGCTTTGTCTAGCAAAATTAGCCTTTCTCTGTTCACTATAGCAATCATAATCTAAATGTTCGACTAGGGTTTCAGCTTCCTTTCGATGCTTGACTAGTCGTAAGTGGATAATGGTGTCTGCCGTTTGAGAGAGAAAGTCTTCATCATGAGAAATGAAAATAACTGTTTGCCTAAGCTTCTGTATCTGACCTTTTAGCCAATCAATCGTCTCAAGATCTAGGTCGTTTGAAGGTTCATCTAAAAATAGAATCTCAAAGGGTTTAGCCAACTCATGGATGAGCTGAATTTTTAAGGCTTCGCCTCCTGATAAATTGCCAATCTCTTGGTCACTAGAAAAACGATTGCTATCAAAATGCAATTCCTCAGCCAAGCGATAGAGAATGCTGTAGTCCAAATCAGTAGACTCTAAAAAGAAGTAGTCCTGTAAAGATTTTTTCTTCAGTTCTTCAGGGAGATGCTGGGGAATGTAGGCCAGAGACTGAAGGTCAGACTGAATGTCTCCCTTGATAGAGAAATCAGCTAATTTTTCTCCCATTAAAGTTTTAAGTAAGGTTGATTTTCCATTTCCTTCTTCACCGATAATAGCGACCTTTTCTCCGTCTTGGATAGTCATATTTAAATCGGAAATAAGGTCTCTTAAATCTTTGTTTTGTGTGATGGTCAGATGATTGATTTTTATCATATTGTTACCCTTTCTAGAATGTCCATAGTGCATAACAAAAAGCTCTACTTTACCTAGTAGAGCCAATTGTCTATGTCAAAAAATCCTCTTTTAAAAGGGCTGAAAATCCAGCAGAAAAAAGAGCGCACAAAAAGAGACAGAAACAAGATCTACTAAATAAAGGTCCTTTATTTGATAGACTTAGTTGTTCATGTCTCCCTTACCTCCGAGTATTGTTGGAATCATCATACTCTTTTTGAAAAAATTTGTCAAGATTTAGACAGAAAATCCTCTATTTTTAAAGACCAAAAACAGGTCCATAAAGTGTCAACGTATGTTTAACGTGATCGTAGTGGAACTTGTCATAGTTTCGCCAAGCAGTGCGGGCATGGTCATTTAATTTCAGTGAACCAAGTCCAATCAAAAGACTAGTCCGTTGGTAAAAAGTTTCCAGTTCAATTAAGATGGCGTTGTCTAGTTCGTCAGCTTTTTTAAGTGCTCTGAGAATTTCGTCTATATTTTGCTGTAAGCGTAGATCATCTGGCAATCCCTGTTTACAACTTTGTATTGTTTGGTTTAATTTTGAAACGAGCTGATAGGCTTCTGTTAAAAGAGCTTTGTCTTCCATATGAGCGTCCTCCTTTGCTCATGTATTGATGCCTATAGTATAGCACAAAAAATAAATTTGTCATAATAAATATATCAAAAAAACACAGAAAGATGTTTTAAAAGTTTAGAGGCTTTACTTGGCCTCCTTTCATGGTATAATCAAGTGAGTAAATCTTTATGGAGGAAGTATGAAATTAAATATTCAAGAAGTTCGTAAGCAGCCTGAAGGTTTGTATTTTGAGCAAACTCTAGACCTGTCAGCTGACTTACGTGAGCGTAACCAAGAAATTTTAGATGTAAAAGATATTGTCGCAGTAGGAAAAGTTCAGTACGAAGACCGTATGTATTTCCTAGATTATCAACTATCTTACATTATAGTTCTTGCTTCTAGCCGTAGTATGGAACCTGTTGAGTTAGCAGAGTCTTATCCAGTGACAGAAGTCTTTATGGAAGGTGCTACTAATCATCTGGACCAAGAAGTTCTTGATGATGACTTGGTTTTACCTATCGAAAATGGTGAAATCGACCTGGCTGAAAGTGTTTCGGATAATATCTTGCTAAACATTCCAATCAAGGTCTTAACGGCAGAAGAAGAAGCAGGTCAGGGATTTGTTTCTGGAAATGATTGGCAAATCATGACTGAGGAAGAATATCAAGCTCAACAAGCAGTCAAGAAAGAAGAAAGTAGTCCTTTTGCAGGTTTACAAGGACTGTTTGATGGAGACGAATAGATGGTTTTATCCAAGAAACGTGCCCGTCATGTCATTGAGGAAATTATAGCTCTTTTTCCAGATGCAAAACCTAGTCTAGATTTTCGCAATCATTTTGAACTTTTAGTTGCAGTTATGTTGTCTGCTCAGACGACAGATGCGGCAGTAAACAAGGCGACTCCAGCTCTTTTTGAAGCCTTCCCTACGCCTCAAGCCATGGCGGACGCAAGTGAGAGTGACATTGCTAAACATATTTCTCGTTTAGGTCTGTATCGAAATAAAGCAAAATTTCTTAAAAAATGTGCGCAACAGTTATTAGAAGATTTTGATGGTCAAGTTCCTCAGACTAGAGAAGAATTAGAAAGTTTGGCGGGAGTTGGGCGTAAAACGGCTAATGTAGTCATGAGTGTGGGTTTTGGAATTCCAGCTTTTGCGGTAGATACCCATGTGGAGCGCATTTGCAAACACCATGACATTGTTAAAAAATCAGCTACACCATTAGAAGTTGAAAAACGTGTCATGGATGTCTTGCCACCAGAAAAGTGGTTGGCGGCGCATCAGGCCATGATTTACTTTGGTCGTGCTATCTGTCATCCCAAAAATCCAGAATGCGAACACTATCCACAGTTATACGATTTTAGTTCATTATAAGGCCAAACATTGAATGTTTTTACTTGCTTTGCACTAGGCTTTGTGATATAGTAAGGACAATAAAATATTCCTTTAAACCTGTCCCGTGAGGCAGGCAAGGAGCTCGGTAAAGTAGAAGGGTAAGTCTATACTGTTTGCAGTATGGCTCGCTTAGTTATACATTCTCAAGTCTCCTTGTGTAAGGAGACTTTTCTTTTTGGAGGTTTGTCATGAAGACAAAAGAAGTTGTAGACGAATTAACCGTCAAGCGAGCAATTACGCGTATCACTTATGAAATTATCGAACGCAACAAAGATTTGAATAAAATCATTTTAGCGGGAATTAAAACACGTGGTGTCTTTATTGCTCACCGTATCCAAGAACGTTTGGAACAATTGGAAAATATCTCAGTTCCTGTTGTTGAACTAGATACAAAACCTTTCCGTGACGATGTCAAAAGTGGGGAGGATACTTCATTAGTTTCTGTCGATGTGACAGACCGCGAAGTTATCTTAGTGGATGATGTTCTTTACACAGGTCGTACAATCCGTGCTGCTATTGATAACATTGTCGGACATGGTCGCCCAGCGCGCGTGAGTCTTGCGGTACTAGTTGACCGTGGACACAGAGAATTGCCAATTCGTCCAGATTACGTAGGGAAAAATATTCCAACCAGTCGTTCTGAAGAAATCATCGTTGAGATGACAGAACTTGATGGCCAAGATAGAGTTTTGATTACTGAAGAAGCTTAATAGCTAAAGGAGTAGCCATGTCAGAAAATCAACAAGCACTCAAACATGTGGTGTCCATGGAAGATCTCACTGTGGATCAGGTTATGAAATTGATTAAACGAGGGATCGAGTTTAAAAACGGTGCTCAGTTACCCTACGAAGACCATCCTATTGTTTCCAATCTTTTCTTTGAAAATTCGACAAGAACGCATAAGTCTTTCGAAGTTGCTGAGATTAAATTGGGATTGGAGCGACTGGACTTTGATGTGAATACAAGCTCAGTCAACAAGGGGGAGACACTCTATGATACAATCCTTACCTTGTCTGCTCTTGGTGTAGATGTCTGCGTTATTCGTCATCCAGAGGTTGATTACTACAGAGAATTGATTGCGAGTCCAACCATTACGACATCGATTATCAATGGTGGTGATGGATCAGGGCAACATCCTAGCCAGAGCTTGCTTGATTTGATGACAATTTACCAAGAATTTGGTCGTTTTGAAGGGCTCAAGGTTGCGATTGCTGGTGATTTGGACCATTCACGTGTGGCTAAGTCCAATATGCAAATTCTGAAGCGCTTGGGAGCGGAACTTTACTTTGCAGGACCTGAGGAATGGAGAAGTCAAGAGTTTGCAGACTACGGACAGTTTGTAACCATTGATGAGATTGTTGATCAGGTGGATGTTCTGATGTTGCTTCGAGTTCAACATGAACGTCACGAAAGTGGAGCGATCTTCTCAAAGGAAGGCTATCATGCTCAACATGGCTTGAACCAAGAGCGCTACAATCGCTTAAAAGAAAAAGCAATCATTATGCATCCGGCTCCAGTGAATCGAGATGTAGAAATTGCTGACCACTTGGTTGAGGCACCAAAATCACGCATTGTCCAACAAATGACCAATGGGGTCTTTGTTCGAATGGCAATTTTAGAATCCGTATTGGCAAGTAGAAAAGCCAAATAAGACACAAAACGTTAAAAGACGCCAGTGAGCGTCCACGAGAGGTGAAAATATGACAAAAAGACTTCTAGTTTTAGAAGATGGCACAATTTTTGAAGGTAAGGCCTTTGGTGCAGATATTGATGTGACAGGGGAAATTGTCTTTAACACAGGTATGACAGGCTATCAAGAATCCATTACTGACCAGTCTTATAATGGGCAAATCTTGACCTTCACTTATCCACTAGTTGGGAATTATGGGATTAACCGTGATGACTACGAATCTATCAGTCCTACTTGTAAGGGAGTTGTAGTTTTCGAAGAGGCACGTAAAGCTAGCAACTGGCGTAATCAAATGACCTTGGATGAATTCTTGAAAGCAAAGAAAATTCCTGGTATTTCAGGAATTGATACTCGTGCACTCACAAAGATTATCCGTAAACATGGAACCATGCGAGCAACTCTAACACACGCTGGCGATAGTATTGACCACATTACGGACCAACTTCAAGCGACTGTCTTACCAACTGACAATATCAGACAAGTTTCTACCAAGACTTCTTATCCTGCTCCAGGAGTTGGATTAAGTGTTGTTCTTGTTGATTTTGGACTAAAACATTCTATTTTACGAGAACTATCTAAACGTGATTGTAACGTAACTGTAGTTCCATATACAACTACAGCTGAGGAAATCTTGCATTTAAATCCTGATGGAGTTATGTTGTCAAATGGGCCTGGGAATCCAGAAGATGTACCAGAAGCTCTTGATATGATTCGTGGGATTCTCGGGAAAATTCCAATCTTTGGAATCTGTATGGGGCACCAACTCTTTGCCATGGCAAATGGTGCGAAGACCTATAAAATGAAGTTTGGTCACCGTGGCTTTAACCACGCTGTACGTGAAATTGCAACTGGGCGCGTGGACTTCACTAGTCAAAATCATGGTTATGCAGTTAGCCGTGAGAATTTACCAGAGCACTTAATCATCACCCATGAAGAAATCAATGACAAGTCAGTCGAAGGTGTACGCCACAGATACCAACCAGGTTTCTCTGTGCAATTCCACCCAGACGCAGCTCCTGGACCACATGATGCAAGTTATCTATTTGATGAATTCATCGAGATGATGGAAGTTTTCAAACAAGCAAACTAAAGACGAGTGAGAAATCGTCGGAGAATTTATGGAATTGAACACGGACGGAAAGCTCGGAATTTAGATAAACCAACAAGGATAGAAATCCTTCTATGGTTTCCTAAAATTCAGTCGCTTTCTTATCGTCCTTTGTATCTTATTTAATGTCGCTCTGTGAGGCGACGAATAGAAAGGAGAAGATACATTGTTCGCGGAAGTGAACACGCCCTAAGAACTGTGTGAAAAAGATAAACATTGATTTGACGCTGAAGGCGTCTGCACCAAGTTTCCTATTTTCACTGTGTTCTTGACGGGCTTTGTATCATAAACTATGCCTAAACGTACTGATATTCAAAAAATTATGGTGATTGGTTCTGGTCCAATTATTATTGGTCAGGCTGCTGAGTTTGACTATGCTGGAACCCAGGCCTGCTTGTCTTTGAAAGAAGAGGGGTATGAGGTTGTCTTGGTAAACTCAAACCCTGCAACCATCATGACTGATAAGGAAATTGCAGACAAGGTCTACATCGAGCCAATCACACTTGAGTTTGTGACTCGTATTCTCCGTAAGGAACGTCCAGATGCTTTGCTTCCAACTCTTGGGGGGCAAACAGGGCTTAATATGGCCATGGAATTGTCTAAAAACGGAATCTTAGATGAGCTTGGAGTAGAACTTCTCGGTACTAAATTGTCTGCCATTGACCAAGCTGAGGACCGTGATCTCTTTAAACAATTGATGGAAGAGCTGAAACAGCCGATTCCAGAATCTGAAATTGTAAATACAGTTGAAGAAGCAGTTGCCTTTGCTGCGACGATTGGATACCCCGTTATCGTCCGTCCTGCCTTCACTCTTGGTGGTACCGGTGGTGGTATGTGTGCCAACGAGGAAGAGTTACGTGAAATTGCTGAAAATGGTTTGAAATTGTCACCTGTTACCCAGTGTTTGATTGAGCGTTCTATTGCAGGTTTCAAGGAAATCGAGTATGAGGTCATGCGTGACTCAGCTGACAATGCCCTTGTTGTATGTAACATGGAAAACTTTGACCCAGTTGGGATTCACACAGGGGACTCCATCGTATTTGCCCCAGCGCAAACCATGTCAGACTATGAAAACCAAATGCTTCGTGACGCCAGCTTGAGCATTATCCGCGCTCTTAAGATTGAAGGTGGATGTAACGTTCAGTTGGCACTTGATCCGCATAGCTTTAAGTACTATGTCATCGAAGTAAATCCTCGTGTATCTCGTTCTTCAGCTCTTGCCTCTAAGGCAACAGGTTATCCAATTGCTAAATTGGCTGCTAAGATTGCAGTAGGGTTGACCTTGGATGAAGTTATTAATCCTGTTACAGGTTCAACTTATGCCATGTTTGAGCCAGCCCTTGACTACGTTGTTGCCAAGATTCCACGTTTCCCATTTGATAAATTTGAAAAGGGTGAACGTCGTCTCGGTACCCAGATGAAGGCAACTGGAGAAGTCATGGCCATCGGTCGTAACATTGAGGAATCTCTCCTTAAAGCTTGTCGCTCGCTTGAAATTGGAGTTCACCACAATGAAATGCCTGAGCTTGCAGATGTTTCAGATGATGCCTTGATTGAAAAAGTTGTCAAAGCACAAGATGACCGTCTCTTCTACGTATCAGAAGCCATTCGTCGCGGTTATACACCTGAAGAGATTGCAGATTTGACTAAGATTGATATCTTCTATCTAGATAAACTCTTGCATATCTTTGAGATTGAGCAAAAATTGGGCGCACATCCTCAGGATGTCGATGTCCTGAAAACAGCAAAACTCAATGGTTTCTCAGATCGTAAGATTGCTGAACTCTGGAATACTACAGCTGACCAAGTTCGCCAATTACGTTTGGAAAACAAGATTGTCCCAGTTTACAAGATGGTTGATACTTGTGCAGCAGAGTTTGAATCAGAAACTCCATACTTCTATTCTACTTATGGTTGGGAAAATGAATCGATCAAGTCTGATAAGGAATCTGTTCTAGTCTTGGGTTCTGGTCCAATCCGTATCGGTCAAGGTGTGGAGTTTGACTACGCAACTGTTCACTCTGTTAAGGCAATCCAAGCTGCTGGCTATGAAGCTATCATCATGAACTCAAACCCAGAGACAGTTTCAACAGACTTCTCTGTATCTGATAAACTCTACTTTGAACCATTGACATTCGAAGATGTTATGAATGTTATCGATTTAGAGCAACCAAAAGGTGTTATCGTTCAGTTTGGTGGTCAAACAGCTATCAACCTTGCTGAGCCATTGGCAAAAGCTGGTGTAACTATCCTTGGTACTCAAGTTGCTGACCTAGACCGTGCCGAAGACCGTGACCTCTTTGAGCAAGCTCTCAAAGACTTGGATATTCCACAGCCACCTGGCCAGACCGCAACCAATGAAGAAGAAGCGGTGCTTGCAGCTCGTAAGATTGGTTTCCCAGTTCTCGTTCGTCCTTCTTATGTCTTGGGTGGACGTGCCATGGAAATTGTAGAGAATGAAGATGATCTTCGTTCTTACATGCGTACTGCGGTTAAGGCAAGTCCAGACCATCCAGTTCTTGTCGACTCTTATATCGTTGGACAAGAATGTGAAGTTGATGCCATCTCAGACGGACAAAATGTTCTCATTCCAGGTATCATGGAACATATCGAACGTGCCGGTGTCCACTCAGGTGACTCAATGGCTGTTTACCCTCCACAAACCTTGTCTCAAAAGGTACAAGACACGATTGCAGATTACACTAAGCGTCTGGCAATTGGCCTCAACTGTCTTGGTATGATGAACATTCAGTTTGTTATCAAGGATGAGAAAGTCTACGTTATCGAAGTAAACCCTCGTGCCAGCCGTACTGTTCCATTCCTTTCAAAAGTAACCAATATCCCAATGGCTCAGGTAGCAACTAAGTTGATTCTCGGTCAAAGTCTCGAAGAACTTGGTTACCAAGATGGACTTTACCCTGAAAGTACTCGCGTTCATATCAAGGCGCCAGTCTTCTCCTTTACCAAGCTAGCTAAGGTAGACAGCCTTCTTGGCCCTGAAATGAAGTCAACAGGGGAAGTTATGGGATCAGATACTACCCTTGAAAAAGCTCTCTACAAGGCCTTTGAAGCTTCTTATCTTCACTTGCCAACCTTTGGGAATGTTGTCTTCACTATCGCAGATGATGCAAAAGAAGAAGCACTAGATTTGGCTCGTCGTTTCCAAAATATTGGCTACGGAATCCTTGCTACTGAAGGAACTGCAGAGTTCTTTGCAAGTCATGGATTGCAGGCACAACTCGTTGGAAAGATTGGTCATGATGAACACGATATTCCAAGCTACGTCCGCAAAGGAAAAATTCAAGCAATCATCAATACAGTTGGTACCAAACGGACAGCTGATGAAGATGGTGAGCAAATCAGACGTTCAGCAATTGAACATGGAGTTCCACTATTTACAGCTCTAGACACAGCAGATGCGATGTTAAAAGTTTTAGAAAGCAGAAGTTTTGTTACAGAGGCTATCTAGGATTAAAAAGATTCTCGTAAGAGAATCTTTTTTTGTTGAAAGCGTTGCTATCATTTTTCACAAAAAATTATATGTAAAACCAACGCATGAGTAAATATATAAAAATAGTATAATTTTAGATTTATTTATTTAAAAAAATAGACATAATATAGGATAATGTACATTTACATATAAGTATATATAATAAATTAGAGTAGGTTTAAAAGGTCTAAAATATAACGAAGTAAACGATTTCAAGAGCGCATAATTATTTGAAGTTAGGTAAGACTTATGGTATGATAGAATTGCTAAAGCGTGAGAAAAATATTGTATCCTATGTTCAGATATGGTATAATTTCTTCTGCTGATAGTAAAAAAATATAAAAGGAGAATATATCCAAATGATAAGAAAGGAACAACAACGTTTTTCTTTGCGGAAATATAAAGTAGGTGTTGCATCCGTATTTTTAGGAACAACCCTTAGCTTTATGCTGGCAAATGGTGGTGCGGTAAAAGCTTCTGAACTTCCTACGCAACCAAGTTCTGAAGAGAAGACAGAGTTGGTGAAAAAGGATAGTGGTAGCGAGGATTCCTCTAAGAAGGAAGTGAATGTTGTCGAAAATGTTGCAACAACTGAGCTTGCTGAAACAAAAAAGGTTGAAGAAGCAAAACCAGCATCTGAGGTTAAAACAGAAGATCCTAAATCTGAACCAGTGTCTTCAGAAAAAGCAGAAGAGGCAAAACCAGCAACAACTGAAGGCGGAGTTACTGCAGAAGAAACTGCTAAACCAGCAGAAAAAGCAGAAGAAGCAAAACCAGAAGTTGCTGAAGGAGAAACTAAAAAAGAAGAAAAAGCAGCAGCAGAGAAAGCAGCTGCAACTGAAGCAAAACCAGCAATAGATGAATCAAACAAACCAAGAGTACGTAGTCGTCGTGCCACTACTGACGAAGCTGTTACTGGAGATCACAACACTAAACCAGTAAGTGTTAGCACTTATTTAAAAGATGGGGAAACTGTTGATCCATCTATTACTAATCCTAACGGGGCAACTGTTAAGTCTCAAGACATACCAGCTGCTTACGCTAGAAAAGAAGGAGATTGGTATACATACAGTATTGTAGATTTGACCAAATTTAACGAACGTTATAATACAAATTACTATACACGTGCTTATAAGAAATTTGATACTTCAACAGATACAATTGTTGAATTGATTGATAAAACGAATGGGAATGTAGTAGAAACAAAAACAATTACAGCAACAAGTGGTATTCAAAAATTCAATACTACTAAAACTGCTTCTAAGGGAGAATTGACTTGGCAAGTTGATTACAACCCAGGTACAGGAACAGGTCCTGGTAAAATAGACCAACCATTTATCCAATTAGGTTATGAAGTTGGAGCAAGTATCCAAGCTTTAGTAAACCCTAAGAATGAAGCTGAACAAAAATTATATCAAGATGTATATAATGCACGTACATCTACAGATGTTATTAATGTTGTAGAGCCGGCTTATAACGGGCGTACGATTACTGATACAAATGCTAAAATTCCATTAGTTGTAGAAAAAACAACTTACTACAGAGTAGTTGATAAAAACAACACTACATTTAACGCTGGTAAAACTAATCCAACAGTTCAAGATTATGAGCCAAATGGTAATGAAGTTGACTTAGCCAAATACACAACTAAAGCCATGGAAGGACAAAATTTCACAGCGTCTGGCGAGCGTCAATTTGATGGCTACAAATTGTATCAAACAGCAGATCCAGATTCAACATCTGGTTATGTAAGCCGTCCTTACAAAGTTGGAACTAAATTCATGGACGCAGAACGTGCAGGAATCAAACGGATTAAAGAAATCGTTGGTGAAGATGGAACTGTTGTTGTTCGTGTTTATCTTCTAGATCCAAAACAACAAAGTAAACGTTCTGATGGTACATTGAGCACTGATGGCTACATGTTGCTAGCAGAAACCAAGCCGATTAAACCAGGAAAAGCAAATACAGAAGACTTGGTAGTTAAGAAGTCTCCACTTTATACTATTCCTTTCACTGATTCAAAAGGTGTGAATCATCCAAATGGTGTAGAAGTTTCATTTGATTTTCAAAATGCTGCTGGATACACGCCTAAGAAAACTGTATTCGTACCATTTTTAGGGGACAATATTGGTCACCTTTCACCAAATAGCCAATTAGTAAATGGTGCATATGTACAAATCGGTACCAACGTTGACTTGCTTAACTCTTTGACACCGTACAAACAACCTGTTTACTACTATGTCAAACAAGAACCAGTTGAAGTGACTCCAGAAGTTGCAAAACAATTGGATGGACGCGTTTTGACAGATGGTGAGTTTACGTTCAAATTAACAGAAGAGAAAAGTACTCCTGACAAGCACGAAGAAACAGTTACTAATAAAGGTGGCAAAGCTACATTCAGCAAACTTACCTTTAACAAAGTTGGTACTTATAAATACAAGATCACTGAACAAAAAGGTTCTGATACTAACGTTGACTACGATGCAATGACTGTTACCATGACAGTTACTGTAACTGAGAACGCTCAAGGTGATTTACAAGCTTCAGTTAAATACAGTGCTGAAGGTGGATTCAAATCAAGTGATGATGATAAAATCTTCAACAACTATGTTGTAGCTCCTGTTAAAGTGAAATTTGACTTCACTAAGAAATTGGCTGGTCGTGAACTTAAAGATGGCGAATTCAAGTTCATCCTTAAAGATACAAACGGTCAAGAAGTTGAAACTGTAGCTAACAAAAAAGATGGAACTGTAACATTTACTGAATTGTCATTTGACAATACGAAGATTGGTACACATACCTATACTGTAGAAGAAGTTATTCCAGCAACGAAAGAAGTTGGTATGACTTACGATACGATGAAGGCAACTATTACAGTTAAGGTTGCTAAGAACGGTCATACACTTACTACAGTAACAAGCGTATCATCAACTGGTGGTGTAGATGATAACGGTGCATCAACTGATGGTAAGGAAGATAAAGTATTCAACAACAAAATCACTCCTCCTGAAACACCTGTTTTCCAACCAGAAAAATTTGTACTCAACAAAGAAAAGTATGACATCACTGGTACTAAATTAGTTGATGATGACAACGAGTTGACTAATGAGTATACAGAAACCAATGCAGATCCGTATGCTGATAAAACTACGAACAACGAAGCAGAAAATATCAATACTAAGACCGTTGAACGTGGTGAGAAATTAGTTTACCAAGTATGGTTAGATACTAGAAACTTCTCAGATAAGAATAACATCCAATCTGTTGGTATCTCTGATACTTATGACGCTGAAAAAGTAACAGTTAATGCTGCTGATATTAAGGCATATGATAGTGTAACTGGCCAAGATGTAACTGCTAAGTTTGACATTAAGGTTGAAAATGGTGTCATCACAGCAACTTCTAAAGCTTCTATGAACAAGTCTTTAGGTGATGCTGATAATACTCAAGTTATCGACACAACTAAATTCGCCTTTGGTCGCTACTATAAATTTGATATCCCAGCCACTGTCAAAGCAGATGTTAAGGCAGGAGCTGATATTGAGAATAAGGCCAACCAAATCGTTCATGTCTACAACCCAGTAAGCAAATCAGTAGAAACACCTGAAAAACCAACTCAGAAACGTGTGAACAGTGTACCAATCACTGCAGAATTCAACTTCACAAAACGTTTGGAAGGTCGTGAGCTTAAAGCTGGCGAATTTACATTTGAGTTGAAAGACAGCGACAATGTTGTGATTGCGACTGCAACCAACGATGCAGATGGTAAGATTAAATTCTCTCCAGTAGAGTACACAAATAAAGCTGGTAAAAAAGTCACTGCCCTTAAATACAAGAAGGGTCAAGAAGGTACTTACACTTACTCTGTAACAGAGGTGAAAGGTACAGACGCAACTGTCACTTACGATACTATGAAGGCAGAAGTAACTGTAACAGTATCACACGACGGAACAGCAAAAGCATTGATTGCTAACGTAACTGAACCAACTGACAAAGAGTTCAACAATACAGTAACTCCTCCAACAGAACCTAAGTTCCAACCAGAGAAGTATGTATTGAATGAAGCAAAATACTCAATCACTGATAACAAACTTCTTGATGATGATTCTGAGTTGACTGATAAATATGGTGAAACAAATACTGATCCATATGTTGATGGAACTTCAAACAACGAAGCAGCAAACATCAATACCAAGACTGTTAACCGCAGAGATAAGATCTACTATCAAGTATGGTTGGATACAACTAAATTCTCAGCAACTAACAAAGAAAACGTTCAATCAGTAGGAATCACTGATGACTTCGATGAAACGAAGGTTGATGTCGTTGCTTCTGAAATTAAAGCTTACGATTCAGTAACTGGCGCTGATGTGACTGACAAGTTCGACATCAAGGTTGAAAATGGTGTGATGACTGCAACTCTTAAAGCTGGCTTCACCAAGTCACTTGGAGACGCAGACAATACTCAAATCATTGACACAACAAAATTTGCATTTGAACGTTACTACAAATTTGATATCCCAGCAACTGTTAAAGCAGACGTTGCAGGTGGAGTAGACATCGAAAATACTGCGGCTCAAGTAGTGAACTACTACAACCCATCTACGAAGAAAGTTGAAAAACCAAGCAAACCAACTGAAAAACGTGTAAACTCAGTACCAATCTCTATTGAATTCAACTTCACTAAACGTCTAGAAGGACGTGAATTGAAAGAAAACGAATTCAGCTTTGTATTGAAAGATTCAAATGGTAAAGAAGTTGAAACTGTAACCAACGACAAAGATGGTAATGTGAAATTCTCAGCTCTTACATTCAAGAAGGGTCAAGAAGGCGTACACAACTACACTGTTGAAGAGGTTGCAGGTACAGATGCTACTGTGACATACGACACAATGAAAGCAACTGTAACCATCACAGTTAAACACGACGGAACAGCTAAAGCTTTGGTAGCTAAACTTGGCGATATCGCTGATAAAGAGTTTAACAACGTGGTAACACCACCAACTGAACCTAAGTTCCAACCAGAGAAGTATGTATTGGATACAGCTAAGTTCTCAATTACTGATAACAAACTTCTTGATGATGATGCAGAGTTGACAGACAAGTACGGAGATACCAATAAAGATCCATACACAGATAAGACTGACAACAACGAAGCAGAAAACATTAATACAAAGACTGTTAAGCGTGGAGCTAAGCTCTACTACCAAGTATGGCTTGATACTACTAAGTTCGACGCTAACAACAAGGATAACATCCAATCAGTAAGTATTTCTGATGACTTCGATGAAACTAAGGTTGATGTAGATGCTTCAGCTATCAAGGCTTACGATTCAATAACTGGCGCTGATGTGACTGACAAGTTCGACATCAAGGTTGAAAATGGTGTTATGACCGCAACTCTTAAAGCTGGCTTCACTAAGTCACTTGGAGACGCAGACGATACACAAATCATCGACACAACTAAATTCGAGTTTGGTCGCTACTATAAATTCGATATCCCAGCCACTGTTAAAACAGACGTTGAAGGTGGAGTAGACATCGAAAATACAGCAGCGCAAATTGTAAACTACTACAACCCATCTACGAAGAAAGTTGAAAAACCAGAAAAACCAACTGAAAAACGTGTCAACTCAGTTCCAATTGAAGTCGAATTCAACTTCACTAAGAAACTCGAGGGCCGTGAGTTGAAAGCTGGCGAGTTTAGCTTCGTATTGAAAGACTCTAAAGGTACTGAAATCGAAACAGTTCAGAACGACAAAGACGGAAACGTTAAGTTCAAAGCCATTGAATACAAGAAAGGCGAAGAAGGCACTTACAAGTACACAATTGAAGAAGTTAAAGGATCTGACGCGACAGTCACATACGACTCTATGAAGGCTGAAGTAACAGTAGTAGTTGAACACAAAGGTACAGCTAAAGCACTTGTGAAGACAGTAACAGACGCTCCAGATAAAGAGTTCAATAACACTGTAACTCCACCAGAAGAACCTAAGTTCCAACCAGAGAAATATGTATTGGATACAGCTAAATTCTCAATTACGGATAACAAGCTTCTGGATGATGATAAAGAGTTGACTGATAAAGTAGCTGATACCAACAAAGACCCATATGTGGACAAAGTTGATAATAATGAAGCACAAAATATCAATACTCAAACACTCCACAAAGGTGATAAGGTTGTTTACCAAGTATGGTTGGATACAACTAAATTCACAGAAGCTCACAATATCCAATCTGTTGGTATTACAGATAAATATGACATCGAAAACTTGGATGTTAATGTAGCCGATATTAAAGCTTATGATTCAGTAACTGGTGAAGATGTTACAGCTAAGTTTGATATCTCAATTGTGGATGGTGTCATTACTGCTACATCTAAGGCTGATTTGACTAAGTCACTTGGAGATGCAGAAAATACTCAAGTAATCGACACTGCTAAATTAGCATTTGGACGTTACTACAAGTTTGATATTCTTGCACGAATCAAGGATACTGCTAAGGAAGGTGTAGATATTGAAAATACAGCTTCTCAAATCGTTCACCAATACGATCCAACTAAGAAATCAGTTGAAAAACCAGAAAAACCAACTGAAAAACGTGTTGTAAATATTCCAGTTAAAGTTGAATTCAACTTCACTAAGAAATTGGAAGGTCGTGCGTTGAAAGCTGGTGAATTCAGCTTCGTATTGAAAGACAAAGATGGTAACGTGATTGAAACCGTAAGCAATGATGCTGAAGGTAAAATCAAGTTCTCAGCTCTTGAATTCAAACGTGGTCAAGAAGGCACTTATATCTATCATGTAGAAGAAGTGAAAGGTACAGAGGCTGGAGTTGAGTACGATAAGATGGTAGCGACTGTTGGAGTTACTGTAACTAAGGATGGTAAAGTGTTGACTCTTACTTCACAAATGCCTGAAGATACTGAGTTTAACAACAAGGTAACACCGTCAACACCGCCAACACCGCCAACACCGCCAACACCACCAACACCACCAACACCACCAACACCACCAACACCACCAACACCACCAACACCACCAACACCACCAACACCACCGACACCACCAACACCACCAACACCACCGACACCACCGACACCACCGACACCGCCAACACCACCAATAACGCCACCAACTCCTGAAAAACCTAAAGGTCGTGAGTTGCCAAATACTGGTGAGCAATCTAAAGTTGGATTAGTTGCTCTAGGTGTGGCCCTTGGTCTAGTAGGTCTTGGTTTAATTGCAAAACCAAAAAGACGTGAAGACTAAGATTGAGATAACATCAATATTTTGGTATTGAAATAGCAATTTTAGCTCTAAAATGAAGAGGCCTTGCTCTTACGAGCAAAGCCTCTTTGTTATTTTCTAAAAAAACCCGAGGACTTATTCCTTGGGTTTTTAAAATTATAGTAGTTTAATCTTGTTTCTTTTTATAACCGACAAGACCTGCAAATCCAGTGAGAAAAGCAAAACCAAGAAATGCTAATTGGGAATTTTGCTCTCCCGTTGCAGGTAGCTGACTACCAGGTTTAATCAAAGTTTTTTCTGATTGTATTGACTCTTTTTGGCGTTCAGAACCTTGAACTTGAGTTTGAGGTTGAGGTTGGGGTTTAGGTTGAGGTTTAGGTTGAGGTTTAGGTTGAGGTTTAGGTTGAGGTTTAGGTTGAGGTTTAGGTTGAGGTTTAGGTTGAGGTTTAGGTTGAGGTTTAGGTTGAGGTTTAGGTTGAGGTTTAGGTTGAGGTTGGGGTTTAGGTTTAGGTTGAGGTTTAGGAGTTTGTAATTCTTTGACTCTATATTCAAAAATCAAATCTGTAGTTCCTACTCCGACTTTGCCTGATTGTTGTGCACTGCTAATACGTTCGTATGTTTGACCATTATAAGAAATTTCGTCCGGTGCAAGAGCAATGTAGGCAGAACCGTTATCTGCATTTGAAGCAATAACGACAGCTGGTTGCAATTCAGTTGTGGTGTTTTGAAGGACAAATCGTGCTATTACATTTCCTGTAGCAAGTTTGTAGTCATAAATTACTGTTTTACTTCCCTTAGATACTGTTCCTGAAACATCAGCAGAACCCTCACGATGACCAACTAAATTATAGACTAGACCGTCTTTGGTAATGACTTTTGGTGCATCTGTAGTATAGTTCGTACCAAAGTCTGCATTTTCAAAAACTGTTTGAGAGTCTTGTAGTTCTGTATTGCTACCTGCAATGAGGAAGAGTACAGTCACTGTTCCTTGAGAAATGGTATAAGTAATTGGTGTATCAATAGTGGCAGAAGTTGCAGTCGGAAGAAGGTAACCCTTAGTTTCATCAAGTGGGTCTACGAAGGTTAAGACTTTTCCAGTTGCATCTTTAGGTTCTAATCCTTCAATATATGGCAGAGTTGCAGTTGGCGCTGAAATAGCAGTTGGATTGGAAGGATCATTGAGATAAGGAATCTCCTTAATAGCATTTGATGGTTCTTTTCCTGATGCATAACTAATTGCATAAACACCGACTGGTCGGTAGACAACAATATCAGAAATGTCATCTGATTCAGCTAGGATCCCAGTATGAGTTCCAGATCTCTTAAGATCAGGAGTGATTGTTGCATTTGATTCTTCAGATACGATAACATATCCGTTTTTGACTGGATTTTCATAATCTGCGAAAGTAGTGCCGTCTTTAGGTTCCCAATCTTCAAGTGTAGTTTCTCCACTTACCAAATTGATAGTCCCTTTGCGGCTAAAGCTTAAACTATCTGTTTTTGAAGTGATGCCAGCTTCTTGACGATTGTGTCCATTCTTATCTTCAATCACATATGTGATGGTACGAGTCACTGTTTCAGATAAATGATTGAGATCACTAATAGATTTTCCATTTGGAGCTTTAGGAGTTGGATAGAGGCTGCCATCAGTATCTCCTGGAACAACTTGACCAACTTGAATTGGCTGTGTCTCAGAAAAATCTACGATTTTTGGAGCAAAGCGAACAATGAATTCTTGTACGCCATCATCATTAATGTTTGAAGCATCTCGGTCAAATTTTGCTTGTCCATTTTTATCAAATTCGTTCTCAACTAGTTTATAACCTTGCTTCAAATATTTAGCAATCGTATCTTTTGTTGAGTAGTCAATTTTTTCACCAGTATGACCAACAAAGTCTTTTGAACGTTCCAGTTCTTTACCAGTTTCATCTTGATAAATTAAACGGGCAACCTCATTGAGTTTGACATAGAGCATATCCCACACATCAAGGCTAGGAACATCAATTGCAGCCATCCATTGTCCCGCACCGCTATCGTAATATACGTTGGCAGTAGTTTCACGAAGTTTAATATTATACTTTCCTTCTACAGCATCTGGGGTAGCCCAGTAAATGCTAGCGTGTTCAGCCTGATCTTTTGAAATTCTACCGAGTGGAACAAAGGCTTGGATGTTAGTCAGTTTGGTAGTGGAATTAACAGCACTATTCCATTTGTTTTCAGTAATTCCAACTAAATTAATTAAATGAGCAATTCGATCGCCGGTCTTCGTTTCTTTTGTGATGGTATAAACGGTACCTGGTTGAACACTGTCTGAATTATCAAGATTAGAACCGATAAAGTTTCCATCTACAAGAACATTTGTATTGTCACCGATGCGACGAGTATCATGTGCTAAGGTTTCGCGCCCACGAAGGAGTTCCTGATAAGCAACGATGAATTCTTGGTAGTTGAATTCTGCATTCGCAAAATCAGCATTGACTGGTAAGTTTTGATTGAGGTACCATTCCGCCTGAATAACACCAAAACCTTTTTCGTCTTGAGAGGTATTGAGAGCAGCAGTTGTCATATGATAACCACCACTTGCTGCAATAATTGCATCTGTTAGCAATTCATTATCTTTACTGAGTTTTGCTGCATGTTTTTCACGATGTGTATAAGCAGCAATAATTGGAGATTTTCCGTTGTATAAATCTCGCATACGCTCAGTCAAGCGTGTTAAGGCTTGGTAGGTAGAATCATGGGCGATGCTATCTCCCCAAACTTCCGCGTATGGTGCAGAAACATTTGTTTTTCCTAATCGATCAGCATCTCCAGTAGAGATATCGTTGATCATAAAGTCATAGCCTTCTTTTTTGAGGGCCTCTGTTGCAGCTGCGGCTAGTTTTGGATAGTTTTCACTTAAAGAGAAAGCTTTTCCAGGTTCGTTAACTTTTTCAACCAAGTTAGTCCCCATAGTGTCCCCTTGCCAACCATCGAATCCGCCTTCTTTCATGGCTTTTAACATCACATTGATGATAAAGTTTTGCCAGTTCGGATCTCCTGGATCAAGAAATTGTTGGATGTCTGTTGCTGTAATATCACCAGTCTTTCCAAAGTTGAAGTGATCTTGCAAGTTGCGTACGATAGCACTTTTTACTTGGTCTGGGATTTTTTCATCAAGAGACACAGCGTAAATCATATTATAAAGCATAGCTTTAGCACCAGTCGAATGGACATGAGAAACCAACTCTTTTACAGCTTCTGTGTCAATAACCGGTAAGTATGTTTTACGTTTTTCGGGATCTGTTTCACCTTTCGGAATCAAGAAAGTAGCCCAATCTTGTGTGAATCGTTCAACATTAGCTGGGAATGGGTTGGCAGGTGTATTATAAACGTCATAGAAGAAGTAGTTATTGATGTGCATATTGGCCAATTGGTCAATACTATTTTTATATCCTTCCACTTGCTCTTTAGTGATAGAATTGTGATTGTCTTTTGAACCTGCTACAACACCATAACGTGGATATACTGTCCAATCATCTTCGACTGATAGACCAGCTACTTTGTGAAATTCTTGTTTTCCATCAGCATTCTTTCCAATAATATCAATGAGATAACCAGAATTTGGAGAGAAAACAGAGTTTGGAATGACAAGTGAATTTCCTGGAGCATTTTTCAACTCATAAATAACTTTGTCTAAATGAGACACTGTCAAATCAGACGAAGTTACGTCAGGATTATTGATTGAGATGCTAACATCCTCCCCACTTTTATATGTGGCCTTATTAAATGTTACATCGTTTTGGATTTTTGGTGTGTTATAAGTGCTTGTTGCCACTGAAGTACTACGAGTTGTTGGTTCAGTTGCACTTGCAGTTTGAGGCAAAGATGATGTCTCTTCACTTGAAGAAGTCTTTGGGGTTTCCTCACTAGTTGTTGTAGTAGGTTGCTCACTAGTGGTCTCCTCACTAGTTGTTGTAGTAGGTTGCTCACTAGTGGTCTCAGTACTAGTGGCTGGTTGACTTGATGTAGTTACGTTTGTAGATAAAGTTGTAGTTGAAGCAACTTCATCTGCCATAGCAACAGAACTTAACATTAAAGAACCAAAGACCGTAATCATAGATACAAGTACTTTATTCCGCTTACGGAAATAGCCGTGACCTTTTTCTTGAGAAAAGTTATTTGAAGATTTCATTATATCCCCCAATCATTAAATTTTGTTAGTTGAAATTATACGACATATCATAGGAAAATGTCAACAAAAACGTAAATTTTTTGAAATCAAAATGAAAAAACCCTGAAAATAAAGTGAAAAAAGTTTGAAAAAATATATAAAAATACTTGACTTTTTAAATTATTTTTGTTACGATTTTTCTGACTTCGAAGAACAAAAATTCTTTTTGCTTGAGAAGCATAAAAAAAACATTTAAAAAGGAGTTTGTCATGTCATCGTTAAAGAATAATAAAACGATTAAATATGCCTTGAGAAAAACCTCAGTTGCCTTTGGTTCTGTTGCAGTTGCAACAGTGATTGCTGTTGCAGGTATTGCTACAGTATCTGCCGATGAAACTTCATCAGCAACTACACCTGTTACTTCAACTACAACAGTAGCTGGAGAAGAAACAAAAGAAGTTGCGGTTCCAGAGAAGTTGGAAGAAGCTAAAACTGCTGCCACAAATGAAGGTCTTGAAGTTAAAGAAACTGAGACTAAAAAGCAAGATTCAGAGGAAGCTGCTGCTAAAGATTACGAAAAACAAGTTACTGATATTAATAAAACTGTAGCTGATTATAAAGCTGAAGTGGCAGCAAATCAAGAAGCTTACGAAAAAGAAAAAGCTGAAGTTGATGCTAAAAATGCTGCTACACAAGCAAACTACGATAAAGAGCTTGCTGCTTACAACGAAAAACTTACTGCTTACAAAAAAGAATTGACTGAAAAAACAGCAGAAAAAACAGCAGTAGAAAAAAGTAATGAAGAAGCACGTGTTGCTTATGAAAAAGCGCTTGAAGAGTATAACACAGCTCTTGCAGCATATAATGCATCTGTAAAAGCAAATCAAGAAGCTACTGAAAGCAATAAATTAGCTCAAGCAGAGTATGAAGCTAAATTAGCTGACTACAAAACTAAAAAAGCTGCTTATGATGAAGCACAAGCTGCTTACTTGATTGAACTTGAAATTTACAACAAGAAAAAAGCACATTACGATGATGCTAAAGATGCCTTCAATAAGATGGTTGCAGAGCGTGGTGGAAATCCTGAGAAGTACAAACAAGATTTGACATTCCTCTCTGAAGAACTTGCTGATGGCGAAACAACTAAAATCACACACCAAACAACTGGATTAACAACTTACTTGACAAAAGAAGGTCAATCTCGTATGTACGGTGATGGTAAAGCTACTAAAATGTATGAAACAAAGAATCTACAAGATTCTGATTTGACAACTACAAACCCATATGCCAACAATGAAATTGAGTGGGGAGTTGTAAAAGTCGGAGATAAATTTGATGTGACATACACAGGACTTACTCAAGCTAAAATTGTAAAAGGTAGCGAAGAAAAACGTATTGCAAAAGTTGTTTATAAATACGAAGTGAAGAGCCTTCCATCATCAGATGGGAAAGGAATCGTTCAAATTTATAACGATCCAGCTGTTACAATGACAATTGGTAGCTCAACAGATACTGAAAACCCAGTTACAGTTGGTGTTGACATTGAGTTTTATGATGAAAATGACCAATTGATTGATTTGTCACAACATAATGCAATCCTTGCCCTTAACTCACTTAATCACTGGAATGGTGCATCTTATGTTGAAAATGACAAACCTCGTCCTCTAGTTGTTGAAGCTAAAGATAGCGAAGGCAATACAGTTCGTGGAACTTGGGATCCATATTCAGACGGAAGTGAACCAAAACTTGATGGTGCGGATGTCGTTGTGAAAAGCGGAAAAGCTGACTTCGGTAGTGCAGAAGTTGATATCAATGCTGATAATCCTTTGAAAATTGTTGCTCAAAAAGCAACATGGGTTGATGATGCCTTCAAAGTAACTGAAGAAACAGTAGTTGATGCTACAACAGTGAACGCATCTGGTGGCGGAAATGGTCACTCAGTTGGTACTGAAGATTACACATTCGGTGATAAATCAGACGTTATCGGTTCTTACACTGTAGACGCTACATCAGGTGTTTTGAGATACACACCAAAAATGAAACACCAAGATACTCCTCACGTTGAGTCTGTAAACATTGGTGACAAAGAGTTTATCAAACTTCCAAATTCAAGTGTAGACCAAGATTCATCGACAAAAGAAGTATTTGCTAAAGAACAAAACCAATACATGGATCAAGGTGCTACATTTAATGCAGACTCTTCAAGTGAAACTAAGGGTTGGGATGATCCTAAGAGCCCTTACCTTTACTATGGTGGTGCTGCTGTTATTTTGAAAGATGGTCATCTTGAATTTACAGCAAAAGGTGCTAACGCAACAGGCGAAGCAACTCTCTATTGGTTCTCTATCAACTCAAACGTTGGCTTCCCTCAAGATCCAGGTGAAGAGCCAGTTAAACCAACAGAACCAACACCTCCAGTTAAACCTGAAAAACCAGAATTGACAGAAGTTCCAACTGTTAAAGAAAAACCAGTTCCACCGACAGAACCAGAATATAAAACTGTACCTGTCTTACCAAGTGAACCGGTTAAACCAGAAGCACCTGAGTTGCTTAAGGATCCTGTTAAGAAAGAAACAGAAAAACCAGCTGTTGAATGGAATAAAAATGTTGTAGTTATCAAGAAAGATGAAAAACCACAACCTAAGCCAGAACCAAAACACGAACCAAAACCAGAACCATCTAAGAAATCATTACCAAATACTGGTTCAGTTGAACAATCATTCATGACATATTCAGCACTTGTAGGTTTAGCTACTGCAGGTTATGCTTTGTCAAGAAAGAAAAAAGAAGACTAATCCATTCTGACAATTAAAAGAGAAGACAAGTTTAGTCTTCTCTTTTTTTACTCAACATCATCCTATAAAATTTAAAATATTAAACCGTTTTCACTTGACAAAAATTGGTCTATACCATATAATAAAATAAAGAAATATGGAGGAACAATTATGAAAGTTATTCAAGTGAAAAATCCTGAAGAAGGTGGAAAAGTAGCTTTTGAAATTTTAAAAGAAAAGTTAGCAAACGGTGCTCAAACATTAGGGCTTGCGACTGGTAGCAGCCCACTTGAATTTTACGGGGAAATCGTTAAAAGTGACCTTGATTTTTCAAATCTTACTAGTGTAAACTTGGACGAGTACGTAGGTCTTGATGGGGATAATCCTCAATCTTATCGTTACTTTATGCAAGAAAATCTCTTCAATAAAAAGCCATTTAAGCAAAGCTTTTTACCTCGTGGTGTCAAAGATAATGCAGAAGAAGAGGTAGAACGCTATAATCAAATTCTTGCTGACCATCCAGTTGATTTGCAAATTTTGGGAATCGGTCGAAACGGTCACATTGGCTTTAATGAACCAGGAACTCCGTTTGATAGTGAAACTCATCTTGTAGATCTTGATCAATCAACTATTGAAGCAAACGCTCGATTCTTTGATAAGATTGAAGATGTACCAACACAAGCTATCTCAATGGGAATTAAAAATATTCTAGATGCAAAATCTATTCTTCTCTTTGCTTATGGTGAATCTAAGGCTGAAGCCATCGCTGGAACTGTTGAAGGCCCAGTTACTGAAAGTCTTCCAGCAAGTAGTTTGCAAAACCATCCGGACGTAACTATTATCGCGGATGCTGGAGCATTAAGCCTATTAAAGAATTAAAAAATGTCATTCTATCATTTGAGCTATTCAAACAATTCGTTTGGATGGCTTTTTTCTAAACAGTACTAAGTTAAAAATGCAGAACACGATAAGAAATAAATAGTATAAATACTTTAAATAATATAAAAAATGTTTTTAGAACACAATGAAAATATAAAATTATTATTTTGTCATTATATTTCAAATTATTTTATGATTAGAACTAGACTTTAGTAAAAAATACTGGTATACTGAACTCGTTTACTGTTAAAACCATTAAATTTAAGGAGAACATTTAAGGTGAATAAGAAAAAAATTACATTTTTTTCGTTGATGATTTGCGTATTTACTGTTCTATTTTCTCTTAGCTTGAGCAAAGCTTTTGCAGAAAATACAACCAGTGGCAAGACTGTTGACACAATTACTTCACTCAATATTACGAATGAAAAAGGTGGTAATCTTGATAAAGATTTGCAGCAGTGGGTTACATTTAAGCTAAATGCAAATTATGACTTAACAGATAAAAATGTTAAAGCTGGCGATACAACTACAGTTGATTTATCAGATTTTCTATATATAGAATCCCAAAACTTTGAAATTCGTGATGAGAAAACAAATGAAATTATTGCAAATGCTCAGATTGATGAAACAAAAAAACATATCGTCTTAACCTATACTGATTATGTTGAAAAACACTCTGATACCAAAGGTTCTTTCTATGTCTATACTCGAGTAGATTTCCAAAAACATCCTGAAGAAGGAGAAATCCCTGTCGAGGTTACAATTAATGGGAAAACACAAGTAGTTGGAAAAGTTAACTTCACCGGTGTTGGAGATGGAAATCCTGTGTTACTTTCTAAAACAGGATGGGTAAGTAGTGAGGATCAAAAGACTCTTTCATATACCATCTCAATCAACCGTACTAAGGAAAGTCTTCAAAATGCTACAGTAGAAGATACATTGAAGTTTTCTAATGCAACTTATATCAAAGATAGCATTCGTGTAATCAAAGGTAAGTTTGATTATGTCAATGGTCTTTGGGAATTTACTGATAGAACAGATGTAACAGACCAACATACTGTTACAGTAAGTGAAGATGGCCAGTCATTTGTTATTGAACTTGGTGATATCACAGAAAATGACCAATACCGCATTGAATATAATGTTCAAGCCAATTATTCACCGGCAGACGGAGAAGTATTAAATAATGATGCTGTCCTAAAAGGTAAAGGAAAGGCCGTTAAATATGTTGAGCAATCTACTGTCGTTCAAGTAGCAGGTGGTTCTGGGGTTGGATACGTATTTACGATTAATATTCATAAAGTTGACGATGAAAATCAACCAGTAGCTGGTGCTAAGTTTAAAGTCGTACGACAAGCTAATAATCAAGTTATTGGAGAATATGTTACAGATGCTGAAGGAAAAATTACAGTAACTGGTCTTTTAAAAGATAAGTATATTCTCACAGAGGTTGAAGCGCCAAAAGGTTATGTTATTAATGCTGCAGATACAGAAGTAAATGCAACAGATTTTGGAGCAGATAAGTCAGTTACGAAAACAATTGTCAATCCAAAAGAACAAACCACAACAACTTCAACAACAACGACCACAGAAGAGCCGGCGACTACTTCAACGACAACAACGACAGAAGAGCCAACGACTACTTCAACGACAACAACGACAGAAGAGCCAACGACTACTTCAACGACAACAACGACAGAAGAGCCAACGACTACTTCAACGACAACAACGACAGAAGAGCCAACGACTACTTCAACGACAACAACGACAGAAGAGCCAACGACTACTTCAACGACAACAACGACAGAAGAGCCAACGACTACTTCGACAACGACAACAACAGAAGAGCCAACGACTACTTCGACAACGACAACAACAGAAGAGCTAACAACAACTTCAACGACAACAACAACTTCAAAACCAGATGTTCCTGGTACGACTACAACTGAGGAAAAACCAAAACTTCCAAATACTGGGGAGTCTACTAGTTTAGCACTAGTTATTGCAGGTGTTGTGATGTTTGCAAGTGCTCTAGTTCTGAAAAAGAATTCTTCTAAATAATTGATTTAGAACAACTATAATTTTTAAAAGAGGCCTCTAATGTCCTCTTTTTTTATGAATAAAATGAATAGATTGCACCATTTTTTCTTGACAATTTATATCATTCCATGTAAAATAGAATAGATCTTGAACTTGAAGGGAGTGAAAAAAATGTCTAAAACAGTAGTACGTAAGAATGAATCTCTTGACGATGCACTTCGTCGTTTCAAACGTGCGGTTACTAAAGCTGGTACTCTTCAAGAAACACGCAAACGTGAATTCTATGAAAAACCTTCTGTAAAACGTAAACGTAAATCAGAAGCAGCTCGTAAACGTAAAAAATTCTAATTGAAGTGAAAGACTAGACTTGTCTAGTCTTTTTTGTATTCTTAAGACCCGAATAATTTTACATGTTTCAATGATTATTTAGGAATTGGATAAAAATCAAACTTAAGGGTGTAATAACTGAATATTATAACTCTATTTACTTTTATTTGACATTTAAAACAATCATTCGTTTTAGTTGATATTAATTGAAAAATATAGTAAAATCATGTTAAAATAGTGTAATTTTACACGGAGGTAAATAGGGATGAAAAACCAGAAAAGGTTTGGAAAATTATTGATCACTTTGTTGTCTACTGGAGTGCTTTTGGCTGCGCTTCAAAGTCAAGAAATTATCACTGCTGAAGAAACAACGACAGCTGAGCAAATTTCTACAACAAGTGCTGAAGCTGTAACAACTACAGAAACTCCTGCACGTGAAGCTAGAGAAGTAGCTGCAGAAGTGACTGGTACCATAAAAAACCATGACATTAAATACTTTGAATACTATACAGATGTAGACCTTTCTTTTTCAATTACAGAAGATGATGTGAAAGAAGGCGACTATGTTACAGTTACATTAGAAAACGTCGCTATCTTAAATCAATTAAATGGCAAGGATGTCACTTACGAAGGTAAGACAATTGGTAAAATTTCAATTGTTTCGTTTGAAAACGTCAATAAAGCACGTCAAGGTTCAAACGATACAGCTCAAATGCGACAAGCTCAATTGGAATCAACACGCGCGACATTAAAAATTACATTTACGAAAGCTATTGAAGCTGAAAAACCAGATGTATTGAAACAGGTCAAGTTCCAAATTAAATCAGATAACGCTTATAATGGAGCTGTAATCGCAAATAAAGACTACACTTTAAACCAAGTGATTAAAGTGGGGTCTTCTTCTGTGACAAGTACAGTAGATATTCCGAAAGTAGAACAATTTGCAACCGATACAAACTCAATTAACATGCCACCTTCTGGAAATACAATTAAGTTCAATGCAGATGGCTCATATGAAACATATACAGAATTCCAAGTTCGTGGAAGTGAAGGTATGAAAGTTGGTTCAACTGTTGAGTTAGAATTCAATGATGCTTCAGGTATCGAGTGGAAAACAAGTGGTGATACTGCACTCAAAGTAGGAGATACATTTACTTCAAGATTTATCTTGCCTGTATATAGTACATATGAAGTCAATGAATATGGCGCATATGTATTCCCGACAGGTGTTGAGCCAACATTCAAAGTTACTTCTATCTCTGAAAAGAAAATAACAATGGAAATGATTTCAGGAGATGTTCCAAAAGAATTAGGTGTATTCTTCGGTGTTGGTCAAAACCGTATTAATATCATCGATAAATCTAAGATTGATCTTGAAAAAATGCAATATGATGTTTCGAAAGTAGCTACGGCAACTATTGATGGGAAAGATTCAAAGGGTATCTATATTTACCGTATCATCAATGACTCTGCAGGTGCACAATTAGTTCTTGATACGCTTGTCACAGACTACAAAGATATCGATACAAAAGAAAATCTTAAACCACAGGATAAGGGTTGGAAAGATCCGGCTACTATTGATGGTTATGAGTTTGTAAAAACAGAAAAAGATCGTGAAGGAAATCGTATCCACTGGTATAAAAAAGTAGAACAAACAACAACGACTACTACAACAACCCAAGAGCCAACAACGACTACCACTACAACGACAGTTGAGCCAACAACAACCACAACTACAACTACAACAACCCAAGAGCCAACAACAACCACGACTACAACGACAGGTGGGCCAACTACAACAACCACAACAACCCAAGAGCCAACAACCACTACAACAACATCTGAGTCAACAACGACTACAACAACAGGTGAGACAACTCCAGGTAAATCAAGCGAAGAAACAACTTCAGGCAAAACAACTGAAGAAACAAAACCTGAGACTACGTCTACAACAGTTGAACCTAAAAAAGAATTACCAAATACAGGTTCTAAAGAATCATTGTTTGCAACAGGTGTAGCACTCTTGGTAGCTGGTCTTGGAGTATTGGGTTTAAAGAAAAAAGATAACTAAAGTCCATTATTTATGATTTAATTAAACTGTTAAAAAATTAGAAGGGATTAGGCAATATTTCATTGTCTAGTCCCTTTTTTGTATGGTTCAAATATTATCAGTCAAATAAATAGCGTAAACACTGTTAAAAAAACGAACTTCCAGCTACAATTTGATATAATGGTAGAGAGAACTCAATTGAAGGAGGAATATATGTCGGTTTCAGTAAAAGAAGTAATTGAGAAGCTTAGACTGGACATTGTCTATGGCGAACCTGAATTACTGGAAAAGGAAATCAATACTGCAGATATAACGAGACCAGGTCTTGAAATGACAGGCTATTTTGATTACTACACTCCAGAGCGGATTCAACTGTTGGGAATGAAGGAGTGGTCTTACCTGATCAGCATGTCTTCTCACAACCGTTATACTGTTTTGAGAAAAATGTTCCAGCCAGAAACACCAGCAGTTATTGTTGCACGTGGTCTAGTTGTTCCTGAAGAAATGTTAAAGGCTGCTAGAGAATGTAAAATTGCAATCTTAACAAGTCGTACAGCTACAAGTCGTCTCTCAGGCGAATTGTCTAGTTATCTTGACTCTCGCTTAGCTGAACGCGCAAGCGTACATGGTGTTTTGATGGATATCTATGGTATGGGTGTTCTGATTCAAGGAGATAGCGGTATTGGTAAGAGTGAGACTGGTCTTGAGCTCGTAAAACGTGGCCATCGTTTAGTCGCAGATGATCGTGTAGATATCTATTCTAAGGATGAGATGACACTTTGGGGAGAACCTGCTGAAATTTTGAAACATTTGTTAGAAATTCGTGGAGTTGGTATCATTGACGTCATGAGCCTTTATGGAGCTAGTGCTGTTAAGGATTCTTCACAGGTTCAGTTGGCTGTCTATCTAGAAAATTACGATACAAATAAGGTCTTTGACCGCTTGGGGAACAATGCTGAAGAGTTGGTAATTTCAGGTGTTTCTATTCCGCGTATTCGAATTCCTGTAAAAACAGGACGTAATATCTCTGTGGTCATCGAAGCTGCTGCCATGAACTATCGTTCTAAGGAAATGGGCTTTGATGCGACACGTCTCTTTGAAGAAAGATTGACGAAACTAATTGAAAAGAATGAGGTGCAAAATGATTGATCCAGTTGCTTTTCAAATTGGTCCGTTAGCTATTAGATGGTATGCACTCTGTATCGTTTCTGGCCTTATCTTAGCGGTATATTTAGCAAGTAAAGAAGCGCCTAAAAAGAATATCTTATCGGAAGATATTCTGGACTTTATCTTAATTGCCTTTCCTTTGTCAATCATCGGCGCGAGACTGTACTATGTCATTTTTAGATTTGACTATTATAGTCAACATTTAGGAGAGATATTTGCTGTCTGGAATGGTGGTCTTGCGATTTATGGTGGTTTAATTACTGGAGCGATTGTACTCTATATTTTCGCTGATCGTAGATTGATCAACACGTGGGACTTCTTAGATATAGCAGCTCCGAGCGTTATGATTGCTCAGAGCCTTGGACGATGGGGGAACTTCTTTAACCAAGAAGCATACGGTGCAGTTGTTGAAAATCTTAACTACTTGCCTGGTTTTATTAAGAATCAGATGTATATTGATGGCTCATATCGCCAACCAACCTTCCTGTACGAATCTGTTTGGAACCTGATTGGTTTTAGTTTAATTGTTATTTTTAGACGCCGATTAAAGGGTATTCGTCGTGGTCATATCACAGCTTTTTATCTAATTTGGTATGGATTTGGGCGTATGATTATCGAAGGCATGCGCACAGATAGTCTCATGTTCTTAGGAATTCGAGTATCTCAGTTATTATCCGTCTTCTTAATTGGTCTTGGAATTTATATTATTATTTATCAAAACCGAAAAAAAGCACCATTTTATAATGTAAAAAAGGAGAATTAAAATGTTAGAAGTTGCTTATATTCTTGTGGCTATCGCCTTGATTGTATTTATAGTTTATTTGATTATTACGCTTCAAAAAGTTGGACGTGTAATCGATGAAACTGAAAATACTGTTAAAACGCTAACTTCAGATGTAAATGTTACTCTACATCACACAAACGAGCTTCTTGCCAAAGTCAATGTTCTTGCTGATGATATCAATGTCAAAGTTGCAACCATTGATCCACTCTTTACAGCAGTAGCAGATCTTTCTGTTTCTGTCTCTGATTTAAATGAGCAGGCTCGTGTGTTGAGTAAAAAAGCATCATCTGCAGGTTCAAAAACATTAAAGACTAGTGCAGGTTTGTCTGCCGTTCGTTTTGCAAGTAAATTTTTTAAAAAATAAAAAGGAGATAACTCATGGGTAAATTATCATCAATCCTTTTAGGAACTGTTTCAGGTGTGGCTGTTGCCTTGTTTTTAACAAGTGAAAAAGGGAAACGCGTTACGAGTCAAGCACAAGACTTTTTAGAAGATCTGAAAGAAGATCCAGAATACGCAAAAGAACAAGTCTGTGAAAAGCTGACTGATGTCAAAGATCAAACCAAAGAATTTGTTCTTAAAACTAAGGAACAAATCGAATCTGGGGAAATTACGATTGATACAGTCCTAGATAAAGCAAAATACCATGCTCAACAAGCGGCTGAAGCTTCAAAAGAGACCTTGAACAATCTCAAGGAACAATTGGAAGAAAAAGTAGTTGTTGAAGAGCAAGAAGACGGTCAAGAAATCGTCATCGAAATCGAAGAAGACTAAAATAGAATCACTATTCTTGATTTTCTATAGAATCAGGAATGGTGATTTTTTTCTTGAGGGAAGTCTTTGTGGTATAATAAATACTATGCAGAAGAAACCAACATCAGCTTATGTGCACATCCCCTTTTGTACACAAATCTGTTATTATTGTGACTTTTCTAAGGTCTTTATTAAAAATCAACCGGTAGATAGCTATCTAGAGCATCTCTTAGAAGAGTTTGCTTCTTATGATATTCAAAAGTTGCGTACTCTCTATATTGGAGGAGGGACACCGACAGCCTTGTCTGCTTCACAATTGGAAGTTTTATTAGACGGTTTGACTAGGAATCTGGATTTGTCTGTTTTAGAAGAATTAACCATAGAGGCCAATCCTGGTGATTTGGATGAGGACAAGATTGGAGTTTTAAAGAATTCAGCTGTCAATCGTGTTTCACTAGGTGTGCAAACATTTGATGATAAAATGCTGAAAAAAATTGGTCGAAGCCATTTGGAAAAAGATATCTATGAAAATATAGATCGTCTTAAATTAGCAGGATTTGATAATATTTCTATTGATTTGATTTACGCTCTTCCCGGTCAAACTATGGAACAAGTAAAGGATAATGTTGCCAAGGCCATCGCTTTGGACATTCCCCATATGAGTCTCTATAGTTTGATTTTGGAAAATCATACGGTCTTTATGAATCGCATGCGGCGTGGAAAGTTACCACTTCCTAAAGAAGAAGTAGAAGCTGAGATGTTCGAATATATCATTGCTGTATTAGAGCGGGCTGGTTTTGAGCATTACGAAATTTCAAATTTTTCAAAACCAGGTTTTGAAAGTCGTCATAACCTTATGTACTGGGATAATGCCGAGTATTATGGTATCGGCGCAGGAGCTTCAGGTTATGTCAATGGTGTTCGCTATAAAAATCATGGGCCTATCCGCCATTATTTGAAGGCAGTAGAAGAGGGAAATGCCCGAATTACAGAGGAACATTTAACTTTGCGAGAGCAGATGGAAGAAGAGATGTTTCTTGGCCTTCGTAAGAAGTCTGGTGTTTCCATGACACGATTTGAAGAAAAATTTGAGCGGTCTTTCGATGGACTTTATGGAGAAATTGTCAGAGATTTGGTTCAACAGGGGCTTATGCTGGTTGACGGTGACCGAGTGAGAATGACGAAGAGAGGTCTCTTTTTAGGAGATACAGTAGCAGAAAGATTTATATTGGAGTAGAATTATGGGCTTAACTTATCAAATGAAGATGAAAATTCCTTTCGATATGGCTGACATGAACGGTCATATCAAGCTACCAGATGTGATTTTGTTATCTTTGCAGGTATCAGGAATGCAGTCAATTGAACTGGGAGTAAGTGACAAGGATGTTTTAGAACAGTACAATCTAGTCTGGATTATCACAGATTATGACATCGATGTGGTTCGTTTGCCTCGTTTTGCTGAGGAGATTACGATTGAAACAGAAGCCTTGACTTATAACCGTCTTTTTTGCTATCGCCGATTTACCATTTACGATGAAACTGGTCAAGAAATCATCCACATGGTAGCTACCTTTGTCCTCATGGATCGTGAGAGTCGAAAGGTTCACCCTGTAGAACCAGAAATTGTTGCCCCTTATCAATCTGAGTTTTCTAAAAAACTGATACGTGGGCCAAAATATGAGGAGCTAGAAGATGCAATCAGCAAGGACTATCATGTTCGTTTTTACGACTTGGATATGAATGGGCATGTCAATAATAGCAAATACCTAGATTGGGTCTTTGAGGTTATGGGAGCAGATTTTCTGACCAACCATATCCCTAAAAAAATCAACCTCAAATATGTCAAGGAAGTTCGACCAGGTGGAATGATTACTTCTAGTTATGATTTAAATGGGTTAGAGAGTAATCACCAAGTTACAAGTGATGGCGATATCAATGCTCAGGCAAAGATAATCTGGCAAGAAATTAACAAAGATTAGAAAGAAAATGTATGACTTATAAAGGCTATTTAATCGATTTAGACGGAACAATTTATAAGGGAAAAGACAGAATACCAGCGGGAGAAGCTTTTGTTCACGAGTTACAAAAGAGAGAGATTCCCTATCTTTTTGTAACAAACAACACCACTCGTACACCTGAAAGTGTCCAAGAGATGTTAGCCAATCAGTTTAACATCGATACACCTGTATCAACTATCTATACTGCAACCTTGGCGACTATTGATTACATGAATGATCTAGGACTTGAAAAGACAGTCTATGTCATCGGAGAAGCAGGGCTTAAGGAAGCGATTCAAGCAGCAGGCTACGTGGAAGATAAAGAAAATCCAGCCTATGTGGTTGTTGGTCTAGACTGGCAAGTAGACTATGAAAAATTTGCTACGGCAACCCTAGCTATCCATAAAGGTGCTCACTTTATCGGTACTAACCCAGATTTAAATATTCCAACTGAACGTGGTCTTTTGCCTGGTGCTGGTTCACTGATTACTCTTCTCGAAGCAGCAACTCGCGTAAAACCAGTTTATATTGGGAAGCCAAACGCTATTATTATGGATAAGGCTGTCGAGCACTTAGGACTTGAGCGCCAAGAAATTGTCATGGTCGGGGACAATTATCTGACTGATATTCGAGCTGGTATTGACAATGGAATTCCGAGCCTTTTGGTGACGACAGGGTTTACAAAACCTGAAGAAGTAGCTGATTTACCAATCGCGCCAACCCATGTCCTCTCAAGTCTTGCGGAGTGGAATTTCGATGAAAACTAAGTTTACTTTTGGTGGGAGTCTTCTCTTTCTTCTCTCCCTTGCCATTTTATTGACCATTTATCTAGCTTGGTTGGTTTACCCTCTGGAGATTTCTTGGTTAAACCTGACCAGCAGTATTCCTTTCCAATCTCAGACCATCCAGCATAACTTTAATGTTTTGATGGATTATTTGACCAATCCATTGAATCAAGTATTGGCAATGCCGGATTTTCCATCGTCTGCTTCTGGGCTCCATCATTTTGCAGTTGTGAAGGGACTCTTCCATCTGACTCAAGGTGTAGCGATAGTTACTCTACCGATTTTTTATCTTTTTTGGAAGCAGGTCATTCAGAAAGGGTTTCTGTCTCTTTATCGCAGAGGTCTTTTGATCATGCTTTCTCTACCTTTGGTTCTTGGTTTAGTTGGTGTTTTCATTGGATTTGAACAGTTCTTTACTTTATTCCATCAGATACTTTTTGTAGGTGATGATACCTGGCTGTTTGATCCTGCAAAAGATCCAGTTATTCTCATCCTACCAGAGAATTTTTTCTTGCATGCCTTTCTCCTATTTTTCTGCTTGTATGAACTGCTTTTTGGTTTCATGTATCTACTAAGTTGGAAAAAATTACCGAAAAAAGAATAAATGCATAAAATTGTTTTAAATAATTGTACGAAAAACCTATTTTTCTTTAAAAAGTAGGTTTTTTTACGGAAATAACTAGTCAAGCGCTTTATTTTTTTGTATAATAGAGTAAGAAAAGTATGCAAAGAAGAGAATAGCATGATTACACTATTTTTATCACCGAGTTGTACATCATGTCGTAAGGCAAAGGCCTGGCTTGATAATCATAAAGTGCCTTTCCAAGAGCACAATATTATGACCAGTCCTTTATCAAGAAAAGAACTGCAACACATTCTTTCCTTGACCGAAAACGGTACCGATGACATCATTTCAACTCGTTCAAAAATTTTCCAAAAGTTAAATATCGATGTGGAAAGTATCTCGGTGACAGAGTTGCTTAATTTAATTGAGCAATATCCTAGTCTTTTGCGTCGTCCAATCATCATTGATGATAAACGGATGCAGATTGGCTTTAATGAAGATGAGATTCGTGCATTTCTTCCTCGTAGTTACCGCAAGCAAGAATTGAAAGAAGCTACTTTGAGAGCTGGTATTAATTAGATGAATAAACAGTATAGTTACCCACTAGATTTGTCGTGGAGCACTGAAGAACTTGCTTCAGTGCTTTCTTTTTTTAATGATGTTGAAGCTGCCTATGAGACACAGGTAGATGCTAAGAAACTTTTAGATTCCTACAAGGTATTCAAGTCAGTCGTTCCAAGTAAGAGCGAAGAAAAGCGTTTGGGACGTGAATTTGAATCAGTTAGTGGATATTCTTTCTACCGAGCAGTCCAGTTGGCCAAAGAAAAAGGAGAAGGGAAGATTTCACTTGGAAAATAAATTTATATTTGCCAAAGAAATTGTCAGGGAAGCTGGGGAATACATTCTCCAACATATGAAAGAAGAACTCCATGTTGAGAGAAAGTCTTCCCCTACAGATTTGGTAACGAAGTTAGATAAAGAAGTTCAAACCTTACTCATTGAGAAAATACGGTCTCGCTATCCGAATGATCAGTTCTGTGCGGAAGAAGGCTGCCTGCGTGCAGCAGTAGGGAAAGGTTCTGTGTGGATTATTGATCCCATTGATGGTACCAACAACTTCGTCGCTCAAGGTGAAGACTTTGCTGTTATGCTGGCCTATTTTGAGGACGGTGTTGGTAAGTTTGGGATTATCTATGATGTTATGAAGGGTGATTGCTACCATGGTGGAGGGGACTTCCCGCCCTGTCGCAATGATGAATCTTTACCAGCATTTAAAAAGAAACCGTTGAGAGAATTTTTGGTAGCTGGTAATTCTGGAATGTTAGCGACTAACGAATGGGGCTTAGCAGATTTGGGAAACGCTGCACTTGGTACACGAGTTTATGGCAGCGCCGCTATTAGTTTTGCCAAGGTGCTATCAGGTAGACTTTTAACTTATATCACTTATTTACAACCTTGGGATTATGCGGCTGCAAGTATTCTAGGTGAGAGTTTGGGTTATAAGGTTTTTACGATTGCTGGTGAGAAAGTCGATTTTCAAACACGACAGGCCGTTATGATGGTGCCAGTCGAGATGAAAGATGAGATTCAATCCTATATCTATGAAAGGAAATAAACCTACATGCAATTTCCAGATGGATTTGTAAAAAAATATGAAACAATATTGGGAGATGAGGCAAGAGCTTTTCTTGCCTCTTTTGATGATGAAGCTGTTTCTGCCTTTCGTATCAATCCCTTAAAAGAAAGACAGCTTTCTTTTTCAGATGCTATTCCCAATACACCCTGGGGCTACTATGGGAAGGTTTCAGGCAAATCACCAGAACATGTAACTGGCTTGGTCTATTCCCAAGAACCTGCTGCACAAATGGTTGCACAAGTAGCTCAGCCAAGACCAGGTATGAAGGTACTGGACTTAGCAGCAGCACCAGGTGGGAAATCAACTCAGCTGGCAGCTTATCTTGCTGGTGAGGGGATTTTAGTTTCTAATGAAATTTCAAACAAACGAGCGAAAGTCTTGGTTGAAAATATGGAACGCTTTGGTGCGACTAATGTCGTTGTAACCAATGAATCTGCAGAACGCTTGGCCACGGTTTTTAAAGGGTACTTTGACCTGATTGTTTTAGATGCGCCATGCTCAGGAGAAGGTATGTTTCGTAAGCAACCTGACGCTATGGATTATTGGAGTGAAGATTACCCTAGCCAATGTGCAAACCTACAGCGTGAAATTCTAGAGGATGCAGTAACGATGTTGGCTGATGGTGGTCGACTTGTCTACTCTACTTGTACTTGGGCTCCAGAAGAAAATGAGGAAATCATTCACTGGCTTCTAGATAACTATGATTTTGAATTGATTCCAATCGAACATATCAATGGTATGATCCCAGGGATTGATTTGCCTGAAACAGCTCGGATGTATCCACATCATTTTAAGGGAGAAGGTCAGTTTGTTGCCCATCTTCAGTTTAAGGGACAAAACAAACCTGGGAAGTTCAAGCCTTCTAAGACGAATCTCAGTCGTGAACAGTTGAGTTTGTGGCAAGATTTTGAGAAGAAGCATTTAAAAGAAAAACTACTAGGAGTTCTACAAGTTTTTGGGGACCAACTTTATCTCTTACCAGAAGTCCTACCAGATATTAGTAAACTTAAGATAGCTCGTAATGGTCTTCATCTTGGAACTTTTAAGAAAAAACGCTTTGAGCCAAGTTTTGCTCTTGGATTAGCTTTGAAACCGAGTCAAGTCAAGCAAACGATTGAAATTCTTCAAGAAGACTTTGGCAAATACGTAGCAGGTGAAACGGTGCAATTGGAGCAAAATTTTAGTAATGGTTGGTACCAAGTTTTGGTAGGCGGTAATGGTTTTGGTTTTGCAAAAGTGACTGGAAATACTCTGAAGAACTACTTCCCTAAAGGATTGAGGTTTCAGGTGAAAAACTAGTCAAAATCAGTATTCTATGTTATAGTGGAAGTATGGATTTTTCGTGAGATTATTAGGAATTTAGGACGTAAATCCAAGCTATTCATCATTATTTTCAAGGAGACAAATAGTGAAAAAATTTAAAAAACTCACCCTCTCTCTTGCGACTCTTTTACTTGCTGGTTCACTGGCAGGGTGTGCAAGTTGGATTGATCGTGGGGAATCTATGACTGCTGTTGGGTCAACGGCCCTCCAACCTTTAGTCGAGGCTGCAGCAGATGAATTTGCATCAGCTAATATTGGTAAAACAGTTAACGTTCAAGGTGGTGGTTCTGGTACTGGTCTGTCTCAAGTCCAGTCAGGAGCAGTAGACGTTGGGAACTCTGATGTATTTGCGGAGGAGAAAGATGGTATCGATGCCACAGCCCTAGTTGACCACAAGGTAGCTGTTGCGGGTATAGCTGTTATCATCAACAAAGAAGTAAATGTTGATAACCTAACAACAGAACAGCTCCGACAAATCTTTACAGGAGAAATTACCAACTGGAAAGAAGTTGGCGGTAAGGATTTAGCAATCTCAATCATCAACCGAGCAGCTAGCTCAGGTTCTCGTGCGACCTTTGACAGTGTAATCATGAATGGTCAGTCAGCGATTCAAAGTCAGGAGCAAGATTCAAACGGAATGGTAAAGTCCATCGTTTCTCAAACACCGGGTGCCATTTCCTACCTAGCCTTTGCCTATGTTGATGACTCAGTAGCGACTATCAAACTCAATGGTTATGAGCCAAACTCAGAAAACGTTACAACGAATAATTGGCCATTGTGGTCTTATGAACACATGTATACCCTTGGTGAGCCAAATGAATTGGTTGCCGAATTCCTAAACTTTGTTCTTTCGGACGAAGCTCAGAATGGAATTGTTAAAGGAATGGGCTATATTTCTGTCAAGGAAATGAAAGTCGAAAAAGATGCTGCAGGTACTGTGACAGCGCTAGAAGGGAGCCAATAATGAATCAAGAAGAATTATCAAAAAAATTGCTCTCTCCTTCAAAAAACTCTCGTCTTGAGAAATTAGGAAAAGGGCTAACCTTTGCCTGCCTATCTTTGATTGTCATCATCGTTGCTATGATTTTGATCTTCGTGGCTCAGAAAGGCTTATCGACCTTCTTTGTCAATGGTGTGAATATCTTTGATTTTCTTTTTGGTGCAACTTGGAATCCGTCAGGTAAACAATTTGGTGCCCTTCCAATGATTTTAGGTTCCTTTATTGTTACCATCCTGTCAGCTCTTATTGCAACACCATTTGCCATTGGAGCTGCAGTCTTTATGACAGAAGTATCACCAAAAGGAGCCAAGATTTTGCAACCAGCTATTGAACTTCTAGTAGGGATTCCTTCGGTAGTTTACGGATTTATCGGTTTACAAGTCGTCGTTCCGTTTGTTCGTACTGTCTTTGGTGGAACAGGTTTTGGTATTTTATCAGGTATCTTTGTTCTCTTCGTTATGATCTTGCCAACTGTTACCTTCATGACAACTGATAGCTTACGTGCAGTTCCTCGTCATTATCGTGAAGCTAGTTTGGCTATGGGTGCAACCCGCTGGCAAACAATCTGGCGTGTAACCTTGAAGGCGGCACGTTCAGGTATTTTTACGGCAGTAGTTTTCGGAATGGCGCGTGCCTTTGGTGAAGCCCTTGCGATTCAGATGGTCGTTGGTAACTCAGCAGTTATCCCAACTTCATTAACGACACCAGCAGCGACTTTAACATCCGTTTTGACTATGGGAATCGGAAATACTGTCATGGGAACTGTTGATAATAATGTTCTCTGGTCACTGGCCTTAGTATTGCTTTTGATGAGTTTGGCCTTTAACAGTGTGATTAAATTGATTACGAAAGAAAGAGGAAAGAAAAACTATGCACGCTAAGAAATTAGATAAACTTGCTACAGCTGTCCTCTACACCATTGCAGGAATCATTGTGACCATTTTGGCTTCCTTGATTCTTTATATCTTGGTTCGAGGCTTGCCACATGTTTCTTGGTCATTCTTGACAGGGAAATCATCTTCTTATCAAGCAGGTGGTGGTATTGGGATTCAGCTTTATAATTCCTTTTTCCTCTTAGTAATTACCTTATTAATCTCTGTGCCTTTATCAATGGGAGCTGGAATTTTCCTAGCAGAGTATGCCAAAAAAGGTCGTATTACAAATTTTGTTCGTACCTGTATTGAAATCCTGTCATCTCTACCATCCGTCGTTGTGGGACTCTTTGGTTACCTGATCTTTGTAGTCCAGTTTGAGTATGGATTTTCCATTATTTCAGGTGCCTTGGCTTTAACAGTCTTTAATCTTCCACAAATGACACGTAACGTTGAAGACAGTTTGAAACACGTTCACCATACGCAACGTGAAGCTGGTTTGGCGCTTGGCCTCTCTCGTTGGGAAACAGTCCTTCATGTGGTTATTCCTGAAGCTCTTCCCGGGATTGTAACTGGGATTGTGCTTGCATCAGGTCGTATCTTTGGAGAAGCTGCAGCCCTTATCTACACAGCAGGTCAATCTGCACCAGCTCTTGATTGGTCTAACTGGAATGTTTTCAGCGTAACTAGTCCAATCTCAATCTTCCGTCAAGCAGAAACCTTGGCTGTCCATATCTGGAAAGTCAATAGTGAAGGAACCATTCCTGATGGAACTCTGGTTTCAGCAGGTTCTGCAGCGGTGCTCCTCATCTTTATCTTGATCTTTAACTTTGGAGCACGTAAACTCGGAAGCTATCTACATAAGAAATTAACTGCTGCCTAAAGGAGAAGCCATGTCAAAATATAATTGGGATGAAAGGCATATCATTACTTTTCCAGAAGAAAAAGTGGCCCTCTCTACGAAGGATTTACATGTTTACTACGGTAAGAATGAATCCATCAAGGGCGTGGATATGCAATTCGAAAAAAATAAAATTACTGCCTTGATTGGTCCGTCAGGTTCTGGGAAATCAACCTACCTACGTAGTCTCAATCGTATGAACGATACTATTGATATTGCTAAGGTTACAGGCCAAATCCTCTACCAAGGAATTGACGTCAACCGTCCTGAAATCAATGTCTATGAAATGCGTAAGCATATTGGAATGGTTTTTCAACGTCCAAACCCATTTGCTAAATCAATCTACCGCAACATCACCTTTGCACACGAACGTGCAGGCGTTAAGGACAAGAAGGTTCTTGATGAAATTGTAGAAACCTCTCTTCGCCAGGCTGCCCTCTGGGATCAGGTCAAAGATGACCTTCATAAGTCAGCCTTGATGCTTTCAGGTGGTCAACAGCAACGTCTCTGTATCGCTCGTGCTATCTCAGTAAAACCAGACATCCTCTTGATGGATGAGCCGGCATCAGCCTTGGATCCGATTGCGACAGCTCAGCTGGAAGAAACCATGTTGGAGTTGAAGAAGGATTTTACCATTATTATCGTAACCCACAGTATGCAACAGGCTGCGCGTGCAAGTGACTATACTGGATTTTTCTACTTGGGTGATTTAATCGAGTATGATAAAACTGCTAATATTTTCCAAAATGCTAAGCTACAGTCAACCAATGACTATGTAACTGGACACTTTGGTTAGAAAGGAAACAGTATGACAGAACCGATTTTGCAGATTAAAGACCTGTCTGTTTATTACAATAAAAAGAAGGCTTTGAATAGTGTTTCCTTATCATTTCAACCCAAGGAAATTACAGCCCTTATCGGTCCCTCTGGATCTGGGAAATCAACACTTCTAAAGGCTATTAACCGTATGGGTGACCTTAATCCTGAAGTGACCACTACTGGATCAGTGGTTTATAATGGGCACAATATCTATAGTCCACGCACCGATACAGTTGAATTACGTAAGGAAATCGGAATGGTCTTCCAACAACCTAATCCATTCCCAATGTCAATCTACGAAAATGTTGTTTACGGTCTCCGTATCAATGGGGAAAAAGACAAGCAGGTCTTGGATGAAGCAGTGGAGAAGGCTTTACAGCGTGCTTCAATCTGGGATGAAGTTAAGGATCGCTTGCATGACTCTGCTATAGGTCTTTCAGGTGGTCAACAGCAACGTGTTTGTGTAGCCCGTGTCTTGGCGACTAGTCCAAAGATTATTCTTTTGGATGAGCCAACCTCAGCTTTAGACCCTATCTCAGCTGGAAAAATCGAAGAAACCCTATATAGCCTCAAGGACATGTACACCATGCTCTTGGTTACTCGTTCCATGCAGCAAGCATCTCGAATCTCTGATAAAACAGGCTTTTTCCTTAATGGAGATTTGATAGAATTTAACGATACCAAGGAAATGTTCCTCTATCCTCAAAATAAAGAAACTGAGGACTACATTTCAGGTAAATTTGGATAAGGAGAAAAAGATGTTACGATCTCAATTTGAAGAAGATTTAGAGAAATTGCACAACCAATTCTACGCAATGGGACAAGAGGTCCTTTCGCAAATCAATCGTACCGTACGTGCTTTTGTCACCCATGACCGTGACTTGGCAAAAGAAGTTATCGAGCAAGACTCAGAAGTCAATGAATACGAATTGAAACTGGAAAAGAAATCATTTGAAATCATTGCCCTTCAACAGCCAGTTTCTCAAGACTTGCGTACAGTCCTAACAGTTTTAAAGGCTGTTTCTGACTTGGAACGTATGGGAGACCATGCTGTGTCCATCGCTGAGGCAACCATTCGTATGAAGGGAGAAGAGCGCATCCCTGCCGTAGAAGAAGAAATTAAAAAGATGGGACGTGATGTGAAAGATTTCGTGGAAACAACCCTCGAACTTTACCTGAACGGATCTGTTGATAAGGCCTACGAAGTTGCTTCTATGGATGAAAAAATTAACCATTACTTTGAAAATATTCGTGATCTTGCAACTGATGAAATCAGAAAGAACCCAGAAGCTATCGTCACAGGTCGTGATTACTTCCAAGTGATTTCATACTTGGAGCGCATCGGTGACTATGCTAAGAATATCTGTGAATGGGTTGTTTACTTTGAAACAGGTAAGATTGTAGAATTGTAAAATTGATTAAATATACACAAAATAGGAGCTGAAAGTGAATAAAAGCTCCTTTTTTGATAAATAAAATGAGAAAATTAAATATTTATAAAGTTTTCTCTTGACAAACAAATCTAGTGGAGTTATAATTATACAAAATCAACAGAGAGGTTGTTTATTTATGAAATTTAAAAAATGGATATTTGTATTATGTAGTTTTCTTGCAAGTTTCTTTTTAGTAGCATGTCAATCGTCTAGCTCAAGCTCACAGTCTGCAGTAGAGGCTATCAAACAAAAAGGGAAATTAGTGGTCGCAACTAGTCCAGACTATGCACCTTTTGAGTTTCAAGCTTTAGTGGATGGCAAAAACCAAGTTGTAGGTGCTGATATTGATATGGCACAAGCAATCGCTGATGAACTTGGAGTGAAATTGGAAATTTCAAGCATGAGTTTTGATAATGTCTTGACCAGTCTTCAAACTGGGAAAGCGGATTTGGCTATTGCGGGAATCAGTGCAACTGAAGAAAGAAAAGAAGTTTTCGATTTCTCAATTCCTTACTATGAAAACAAAATTAGCTTTCTTATTAGAAAGTCTGACCTTGAAAAATACAAGGATTTGGATTCTCTAGCAAGCGCAAATATCGCTGCTCAAAAAGGAACTGTTCCAGAATCAATGGTTAAAGACCAACTTCCAAAAGCACAGTTGACTTCATTGACCAATATGGGAGAAGCAGTTAATGAGCTTCAATCAGGTAAGGTTGATGCTGTTCATATGGATGAACCAGTTGCTCTAAGCTATGCAACGAAGAATTCTGACTTGGCTGTTGCTACAGTAAGCTTGACCATGAAAGAAGGCGAAGCAAATGCTGTAGCTATCAAAAAAGGCAATTCAGATTTGAAGGAAGTAGTAGATAAGGTCATCCAAAAATTGAAAGATGACGGTACTTATCAAACATATCTTGAAAAAGCTGCCAAGCTAACAGAAGTAGAACAATAAAAAATAACAGAGTTGGTTTTTAATCCAGCTCTGTTTTTAAGTAGTTTAGTGTTGCTTCAAGATTTTCTAAAGGTACCTTAGCAAATTGATAAGGACAAGTTTCAATGTAGGATGATTCAAAAAAGTCGAGATTTAAAGGACTATGTTTGAGACTTGCAATCTTAGGATAGTCTCTAAGATCAAGTAAGACTCCATCATGGAGTGGATAGATTGGCAAGGAAATGGGATAAGCTTTTAAAAGTTTCTGAACCTGATCCTGACTTTTTTCTTGTAGTGTCAATCTTGCTACTCTATTTTTTTCAAAGAGTTGACTATCAATATAGAGTGATAAAGCCTTTTGCATAATGAGGTTGTTATCATAGTCCAGAATGTTTTTATAGGTGACAAAAGCTTCTTTCATAACATTTGGAAGTATGAGAGCAGTGATTCGAAGAGCGGGAAATATACTGGTTGAAAAAGACTTAATGTAGATAACCAAATCATTTTGATCAAGATAATGAAAGGTTTGTCCCATTTTAGGATCTAGATCTCCCAGATAATCATCTTCAACGATATAAATCTGATATTTAGCAGCCAAGTCAAGAATAGCACGTTTCTCCTCTTCAGAATATGAATGACCCAGAGGATAGTGGATTCGAGGAATGGTGTAGAAAAATTTAATGTTACCACTTTTAAAATGTTTCTCAAGTTCTTTCAGGTCAATGCCATCCACACGACGTTCAATGGTTTGATAGGGAATATTTTGAGCCAGCAGAAGTTGGTTCATTCGGTGATAGGTTGGTTGTTCGACCAGTATTTCTTGGCCCTTACCTGGAAAGTCAATTTGAGAAAGAATAAACAGTGCTTGCTGGGTTCCAGTTGTCATGACTAATTGATCGGGTTTACTATAGATAGCTTGGTCAAACAGTAGTTTCTGAACAGACTGTCGTAATTCTTCTAAACCCTCTTGGTGTTCATAGTAGTTGTAGAGATAATTTTCTCGACCGATCAAGCTTTCATTGACACAAAGACGAAAATCATCATAGGCAGCAGCATGTTCGTCATTGACCGAGATAACGAGGTCTTCGTGGCTAGCTTGTTGTTCTAAAACATAATAGCCACTTTGAGGTTTGGAGTATATGTATTTCTCGTATCGGAGTTCCAAAAGTGCACGCTGTACCGTATCTTTACTGCAGTGGAAGTCTTGACTGAGTTTACGGATAGAAGGTAGACGACTTCCTGTTTGAAGTTTTCCTGATTCTATCTCTGCTTTTAGATAGTGAACAACTTGTTCGTACTTGCTTTCTTGCTTCATTCCAGCCCTCTTTTGATTTTGTTACATTGTACCTTTTTTTTAGACGTTTGGCAATGTTATACTCTTCGAAAATCTCTTCAAACCACATCAGCTTCACCTTGCCGTATGTATGGGATACTGACTACGTCAGTTCTATCTACAACCTCAAAACAGTGTTTTGAGCAACCTGTGGCTAGTTTCCTAGTTTGCTCTTTGATTTTCATTGAGTTTTAAACAGCAGTCTAGCGTTCAATTCTAAGAAGAAATGTGATATACTTAGTAAGTAAAATTTTCAAAGAAGAGTGAGATGATAAAGGTGCAAGAACCAGTTAAATTATTCCAATACAATACCTTGGGAGCCTTGATGGCTGGACTATACGGTGGGACCATGACCGTTGGTGAGTTGCTTGAACATGGGGATTTAGGACTAGGAACCTTGGACTCTATTGATGGAGAACTGATTGTCTTGGATGGGAAAGCCTATCAAGCTAAGGGTTCAGGGGATAAGCCTGAAATCGTAGAAGTTTCACCAGACGCACTGATTCCTTATGCGGCAGTTGTCCCCCACCAAGCAGAAGTTATTTTCCGTCAGCGTTTTGAGATGACTGATAAGGAACTAGAAAAACGAATTGAATCCTACTATGATGGGGAAAATCTTTTCCGTTCGATTAAAATTCATGGTGATTTTAAACACATGCATGTTCGCATGATTCCCAAATCAACATCCGAAACAAAGTTCGCTGAGGTTGCGACTCATCAGCCTGAATATAGTTGCGAAAATGTCTCTGGGACTATCGTTGGATTCTGGACACCTGAAATTTTCCATGGTGTCAGTGTTGCAGGCTATCATTTGCACTTTATCTCAGATGACCTAACCTTTGGTGGTCACGTTATGGACTTTGTCATCAAGGAAGGAATCGTAGAGGTTGGAGCTGTCGATCAGTTGGATCAACGTTTCCCTGTCCAGGATCGTCAGTACCTCTTTGCTAAGTTCAATGTTGATGAGATGAAAAAAGATATCGATCAGGCTGAATAAAAGGAGAAAAGTATGAAAATTCATGTAATAATCACAATGATAGCTTTATTTGTAATTCTCATAGCTGCCATTTGGTTCTCAAAAAAGAAGTACAAGATTAACCTTTCAGTTTTAGGCCTTGGGGCAGTCGCATTTTTTGTCTCATCTCAGGTACTGGAGAAAATTGTTCACCTTATCGTTCTTCATCCACAAAAAGATGGAACCATTTCGCTTATGCAGGAGCATCCTTTTCTATATGTCCTTTATGGAATCACTATGGCAGCTTTCTTTGAAGAAACGGCGCGCCTTGTCTTCTTTAAATGGTTAGAGAAGAAGAGAGCTTTGAAAGATTCGGATGCCCTCGCCTATGGACTTGGTCATGGTGGCTTGGAATTGCTCTACCTCGGAGTGGGGAGCTTGATTAGTCTTTTGATCCTCTTTTCGTTATTAGAGTCTTCAAATCCAGATTTGGCAAATATCCTTCCCCAAAATACACTTGAAACAGTTCAATCTCTATCTGGATGGCAGGTTTATTTACTAGGTGTTGAGCGTGTGCTTGCTCTGATTATGCAAATCGGTCTCACTTTCTGGGTTTATCAAGCAGTTCGTCAAAAGAATTGGATTTATCTAGCAACTGCTTATGGCTTACATGCCTTCTTTGATTTGGCTCCGAGTCTATCTCAGGTTGGTTGGATTTCAAATCCGCTTCTAGTCGAAGGGTTGTTAGCAGTGGAAGTTGTCCTATTTGTATACTTTACAAAAACAATCTTATATAAAAAATAATCATGCAAAAGAGGTCTAACCTCTTTTTTATCTGTATGGATAAAAAAGCTCATCAAATCATCGAAAAATGCTCCTAAAAATGGTATAATAGAATGTATTTTATAAAAGGAAGAGTAAAATGACTGTATTAGATAAAATAAATGAAACCTTAAAAGGAATCGATATTCGTTTCGATGAGCCCTTAAAATCTTATGCCTATACAAAAGTCGGAGGAGAGGCAGATTACTTGGTTTTTCCTCGCAATCGTTATGAGATGGCCCGTGTGGTGAAGTTTGCCAATCAAGAAAATATCCCTTGGATGGTTCTCGGAAATGCCAGTAATATTATCGTCCGAGAAGGCGGAGTTCGTGGCTTTGTCATTATGTGTGACAAGCTCAACAATGTTTCGGTCGATGGTTATACCATTGAAGCGGAAGCTGGAGCTAACTTGATCGAAACAACTCGCATTGCTCTTCGTCATAGTTTGACTGGATTTGAGTTTGCATGTGGCATTCCTGGAAGTGTCGGTGGCGCTGTTTTTATGAACGCTGGTGCCTACGGTGGTGAGATTGCACATATCCTGCAATCCTGTCAGGTCTTGACAAAGGAAGGTGAAATTGAGACTTTATCAGTCAAAGATTTAGCCTTTGGTTATCGTCATTCAGCTATTCAAGATTCTGGAGCAGTTGTCTTATCAGCTAAATTCTCACTTTCTCCTGGGAATTATGAGACAATCAAACAAGAAATGGATCGCTTGACCCACCTTCGGGAACTCAAACAACCTTTGGAATATCCATCATGTGGTTCTGTCTTTAAACGTCCAGTCGGGCATTTTGCAGGACAATTGATTTCAGAAGCTGGTTTGAAGGGCTACCGTATCGGTGGTGTTGAAGTCTCAGAAAAACATGCAGGCTTTATGATTAATGTAGCCGATGGGACCGCAAGAGATTATGAAGACTTAATTGAGTCTGTCATTGAAAAAGTTAAAGAACATTCTGGTGTTACCTTAGAGCGAGAGGTTCGCATTTTGGGTGAACACGAATAACATTATTTTTACATATTATTCAAAGATTGGGATTTTATTGCTAGATAAAAGGTTTAGGACGTTTTATTTCCGACACTTGTTTTTAGCATGCTAACAAGGTCCCAATTTGTTATTTTACGAAGAAGAAGGAATTTAGAGGAATTGAAAAAACCAATTATCGAATTCAGAAACGTTTCTAAAGTTTTTGAAGATAGTGACACTACGGTTCTCAAGGATATTAACTTTGAGTTGGAAGAAGGAAAATTTTATACACTGCTAGGAGCTTCTGGTTCAGGGAAATCAACCATTCTCAATATCATCGCAGGTTTGTTGGATGCAACGACGGGTGATATTTTGTTGGATGGCATAAGAATCAATGATATCCCTACTAATAAGCGCGATGTTCACACAGTTTTCCAATCTTATGCCTTGTTCCCACATATGAATGTCTTTGAAAATGTGGCCTTTCCATTGCGATTGCGTAAGGTCGATAAAAAAGAAATCGAACAACGTGTCTTAGAAGTCCTCAAGATGGTACAGCTTGAAGGATATGAAAAACGTTCGATCCGCAGGCTATCTGGAGGGCAACGCCAGCGTGTGGCTATTGCCCGTGCTATCATCAACCAACCTCGTGTTGTACTCTTGGATGAGCCCTTGTCAGCGCTTGACTTGAAGTTGCGGACAGACATGCAATACGAACTCCGTGAACTCCAACAACGCTTGGGCATTACCTTTGTTTTTGTTACCCACGATCAGGAAGAAGCCCTGGCCATGAGTGACTGGATTTTCGTTATGAATGACGGTGAAATCGTTCAGTCTGGGACACCAGTTGATATCTACGACGAGCCTATCAACCACTTTGTAGCCACCTTTATCGGTGAATCAAACATCCTGCCAGGAACTATGATTGAGGACTACTTGGTTGAGTTCAATGGCAAACGATTTGAAGCGGTCGATGGTGGGATGAAACCAAATGAACCAGTCGAAGTCGTCATTCGTCCAGAGGACTTGCGTATTACTCTTCCTGAAGAAGGAAAGCTCCAAGTTAAGGTCGATACGCAGCTCTTCCGTGGGGTTCACTATGAGATTATCGCCTATGATGAACTTGGCAATGAATGGATGATTCATTCGACTCGTAAGGCCATCGTTGGTGAGGAAATCGGTCTGGACTTTGAACCAGAAGACATCCACATCATGCGTCTCAATGAAACAGAAGAAGAGTTCGATGCTCGTATCGAAGAATACGTAGAAATCGAAGAGCATGAAGCAGGTTTGATCAACGCTATCGAGGAGGAAAGAGATGAAGAAAACAACCTCTAAACTCTTTGTAGTGCCCTACATGCTTTGGATTGCACTCTTCGTATTGGCACCCTTGGTCTTGATTTTTGGACAATCCTTTTTCAACATCGAAGGCCAGTTCAGTTTAGAAAACTATAAATCCTATTTCGCGTCGCAAAACTTAACCTATCTTAAAATGAGTTTTAATTCGGTTCTTTATGCTGGGATTGTAACTCTAGTGACACTCTTGATCAGCTATCCAACAGCCCTCTTTTTGACCCGTCTCAAACACCGTCAACTATGGCTCATGCTGATTATCTTGCCAACTTGGATCAACCTACTGCTCAAGGCCTATGCCTTTATTGGAATTTTTGGTCAAAATGGCTCCATTAACCAATTCTTGGAATTTATCGGAATTGGTTCGCAACAGTTGCTCTTTACGGATTTCTCATTTATCTTTGTCGCAAGCTACATCGAGCTTCCATTTATGATTTTGCCCATCTTCAATGTTCTGGATGATATGGATAACAATCTCATCAATGCCAGCTATGACCTCGGTGCAACCAAGTGGGAAACCTTCCGCCATGTCATCTTCCCTCTGTCAATGAACGGGGTTCGAAGCGGAGTCCAATCTGTCTTTATCCCAAGTTTGAGTCTTTTCATGTTAACTCGTTTGATCGGTGGGAACCGAGTGATTACTTTGGGGACTGCCATCGAGCAGAACTTCCTGACTAATGACAACTATGGTATGGGTTCAACCATTGGTGTTGTTCTTATCTTGACCATGTTCATTACTATGTGGGTGACTAAGGAAAGGAGAGAACGATGAAAAAATTATCGAATCTTTATCTAACCTTTGTCTTTATCGTCCTTTATTTGCCAATCTTTTACCTGATCGGATATGCCTTCAATGCCGGTGATGATATGAATAGCTTTACAGGTTTTAGTTTGTCTCACTTTGAAACCATGTTTGGTGATGGAAGGCTCATGCTGATTTTGGTTCAAACCTTTTTACTAGCCTTTCTATCAGCCTTGATTGCGACAGTGATTGGAACTTTTGGGGCTATCTATATCTACCAATCACGCAAAAAATACCAAGAAGCTTTTCTATCTCTTAATAACATTTTGATGGTTGCACCAGACGTTATGATTGGTGCCAGCTTCTTGATTCTCTTTACACAGCTCAAGTTTTCACTTGGTTTTCTGACGGTTCTTTCCAGTCACGTTGCCTTCTCGATTCCAATCGTAGTGCTCATGGTCTTGCCTCGATTGAAAGAGATGAATGGGGATATGATTCATGCAGCCTATGACCTTGGGGCTAGTCAGTTCCAAATGTTCAAGGAAATTATGCTCCCTTACCTAACACCTTCAATCATCGCAGGCTACTTTATGGCTTTCACCTATTCATTAGATGACTTTGCTGTGACCTTCTTTGTAACGGGAAATGGTTTTTCAACCTTGTCAGTTGAGATCTACTCTCGAGCTCGTAAGGGAATTTCTTTAGAAATCAATGCTCTTTCAGCCTTGGTCTTTCTCTTTAGTATTATCCTGGTTGTCGGATATTACTTTATTTCACGTGAGAAGGAGGAGCAAGCATGAAACGACTCTATTCATTTTTAGCAGGAATTTTAGCGATTATCCTTGTCTTATGGGGAATTTCTTACCATCTTGATAGTAAAATCAATAGTCGTGATAGTCAAAAATTGGTCATCTACAACTGGGGAGACTATATCGATCCTGAACTTCTAGAGAAATTTACAGAAGAAACGGGAATCCAAGTTCAGTACGAAACCTTTGATTCTAACGAAGCCATGTACACGAAAATCAAGCAAGGTGGAACAACCTATGATATTGCCATCCCAAGTGAATACATGATCAACAAGATGAAGGACGAAGATCTTCTAGTTCCACTTGATTATAGTAAGATTGAGGGAATTGAGAATATTGGTCCAGAGTTTCTCAACCAGTCATTTGACCCAAACAACAAGTACTCTATCCCATACTTCTGGGGAACTTTGGGAATTGTCTACAATGAAACCATGGTAGAAGAAGCACCTGAACATTGGGATGACCTCTGGAAACCAGAATACAAGGATTCGATCATGCTCTTTGATGGGGCGCGTGAGGTGCTTGGTTTAGGTCTTAACTCATTAGGCTATAGCCTCAACTCTAAAAATCCACAGCAGTTGGAGGAAACGGTCGATAAGCTCTACAAGCTAACTCCAAATATCAAGGCTATTGTAGCCGATGAGATGAAAGGTTACATGATTCAGAACAATGCTGCCATTGGTGTGACTTTCTCAGGTGAAGCTAGTCAGATGTTGGAAAAGAATCCTAACCTCAAATATGTCGTTCCGACAGAAGCAAGTAACCTCTGGTTTGATAACATGGTTATTCCTAAAACTGTCAAGAACCAAGATGCAGCTTATGCTTTCATCAACTTCATGTTGAAGCCTGAAAATGCTCTAAAAAATGCTGAGTATGTTGGCTATTCAACACCAAACAATGCTGCTAAGGAAATGCTCCCTGAAGAGACAAAAGAGGACAAGTCCTTCTATCCAGATGCAGATACAATGAAACACCTAGAAGTTTATGAAAAATTTGACCATAAATGGACAGGAATCTACAGTGACCTCTTCCTACAGTTTAAGATGTATCGGAAGTAGGAGATTTTTGCTGTCGGAAATAATTTCAATTAAATTAAAATAAAACCTGGCTATTAGTAACTAATAAAGTTTCTATAGCTAGGTTTTATGATGGTTATAAGTGGTAACTAGTAATAATTTCTGAATCGTGCTATAATTTTTCTAATCTTAAAGAATTTATCTTTTTATAGAAAAAGTGATTTGGAAACTATTTGTAGGAGTATTATGTTTATTTCGTTTACTTATTGTGGAGTTGCATGTGGAATCCTTTCCATTGATAATAAATTTTATATAGGAATTGATCCTGATTTATCTCCCAAAGGAACTTTAGTTCAGTTTAAAGGATTTGTGTCCGAGAAACAAACTAATGTCAATAATGATAAGTCTCTTCTTAATAAAGTTGATGTATGGCTAATAACTCATGGTCATCAAGATCATTTAGATGATGTTGGCAAAGGATACCTGAAGGACAAAACGGTCATTTCTCCTAACAGAAAAATTACAGAAGGATTGTCATGTTTAAAAAATATAGTTTTAAAATGGGGAGAAGAGCAATATTTTTCTGTTGATGAGTATGAAATTGCTATTAAAGCTATACCAGCTTATCATGCGAGTAATTTTATAATGCAAAAAATAGTTGGGAAAGTTAATGGTTATCAAATAACAATCACAAGTCCATTGCAAACTAAAATAATCTATTTTACAGGTGACACGATTTTATATCCAAGATTGACTGATTTTGTTCCCAAAAACATTGATGCTATTTTTGTAAATCTTGGAGCCGTTAAATCAGATTCATTTGGTGGTCCATTCACAATGAATTTAAAGATGTTACAACAATTAGAATCTATACTTCAGCCCCAAAATATCTATCCAATTCATATTGACGATTATAGTCATTACCAGACGACAAAAAAAGAAGTTGAAGATGCTAAATATAAAACTCTTTCTGTAGGCGAGACGATTAGCATCTAGCTTTCAGAATTTATTGCTTGATGCAGTATCTTTAAGATGATAAATCTTGACGAACCTTTCCAAAAACGGTATAATACTAGAGTTGAGAATTGGTTTTCTCTCCATCTTAGTTCAGAGAATTGGCGGTGCTGCGAGCCATCTAAGATAGAAAATCATGCTACTCAATCGAACAATTGCATAAGAATCAAAGAATGACAAGTTCATTGAATGAAGGTGGTACCGCGGTTTTTCGCCCTTCGTGATATGGATTTGTCTTTTATTTTTGGAGGTACTTATGAGAAGATTTCTTGTCAAACAAAAATTTCGCCTAGGTGGTGAACGCTTTGATATCAAGGATGAAATGGGCAATGTCGCCTATCAGGTTGAAGGTTCATTTTTTAAGATTCCAAAGACTTTTACCATCTACGATGCAGTTGGTGAACAAGTCAGTGGAATTAGTAAAGAAATTCTTACCTTCATGCCACGCTTTGAGATTCAACTCAGTAATGGAGATCATTTTTATATCCGAAAGAAGTTGACTTTCTTCAAAGATAAGTATGAGTTTGACAACCTCGGTCTTCGTATCGAAGGAAATATCTGGGATTTAAACTTTAAACTCCTCGATGATCGTGATCAAGTGATTGCGGAGATTGCTAAGGAACTCTTCCATTTAACTTCTACCTATACCGTGACAGTCTACGACGAATCTTATGCAGACCTAGTCATTTCCCTCTGTGTCGCTATCGACTATGTAGAAATGCTAGAAAGAGACTCAAATTAGTAAAAAGGAGATACAAATGAAACAATTATCTAGTGCACAAGTCCGCCAAATGTGGCTTGATTTCTGGGCGACCAAAGGTCACTCGGTAGAACCATCTGTTAGCTTGGTTCCAGTAAACGATCCAACCCTTTTGTGGATCAACTCAGGGGTAGCAACTCTTAAGAAATACTTTGATGGAACTATTATTCCTGAAAATCCACGAATTACCAATGCGCAAAAGGCTATCCGTACCAACGATATTGAAAACGTAGGGAAGACGGCGCGTCACCATACCATGTTTGAAATGTTGGGAAACTTCTCAATTGGGGATTACTTCCGTGACGAAGCCATTACTTGGGCTTATGAACTTTTGACAAGTCCTGAGTGGTTTGACTTCCCTAAAGACAAACTTTACATGACTTATTATCCAGATGACAAGGATTCATACAACCGCTGGATTGAAGTGGGAGTAGATCCAAGTCACTTGATCCCAATTGAAGACAACTTCTGGGAAATCGGTGCAGGACCTTCTGGACCTGATACAGAAATCTTCTTCGACCGTGGAGAAGCCTTTGACCCAGAAAACATCGGTCTTCGTCTTCTTGCAGAAGATATCGAAAATGACCGTTATATCGAAATCTGGAACATCGTTTTGTCACAATTTAACGCTGACCCAGCTGTTCCTCGTAGCGAGTACAAGGAATTGCCACACAAAAACATTGATACGGGCGCTGGTTTGGAGCGTTTGGTGGCAGTTATCCAAGGGGCTAAGACAAACTTTGAAACAGACCTCTTCATGCCGATCATTCGTGAAGTGGAGAAATTGTCTGGTAAGGTTTATGACCAAGATGGCGACAACATGAGCTTTAAAGTTATCGCTGACCACATCCGTTCTCTTTCATTTGCTATCGGTGATGGTGCCCTTCCTGGAAATGAAGGTCGTGGTTATGTCCTTCGTCGTCTTCTCCGTCGTGCTTCTATGCATGGTCAAAAATTGGGTATCAATGAGCCTTTCCTTTACAAACTCGTTCCAACTGTTGGAAAAATCATGGAAAGCTACTACCCAGAAGTTCTTGAAAAACGTGACTTTATTGAGAAAATCGTTAAGAGCGAAGAAGAGTCATTTGCTCGTACCCTTCACTCAGGTCAACACTTTGCCCAGGGTATCGTAGCAGACTTGAAAGAAAAAGGACAATCTGTCATTGCTGGTCAAGATGTCTTTAAACTCTATGATACATACGGATTTCCAGTAGAGTTGACAGAAGAAATCGCTGAAGAAGCAGGAATGACTGTAGACCGTGAAGGCTTCGAAGCAGCCATGAAGGAACAACAAGAACGTGCGCGTGCGTCTGCTGTCAAAGGCGGATCTATGGGTATGCAGAACGAAACCCTTCAAAACATTACTGTTGAGAGTGTCTTCAACTACAATGCTAGCCAATTGCCTTCTAAGTTGGTGGCTATCGTAGCTGATAATGCAGAAGTAGAAAGTGTATCAGAAGGAACTGCTTCACTGATCTTTGCAGAAACACCATTCTACGCTGAAATGGGTGGACAAGTTGCGGACCACGGTCAAATCTTGGATGCTCAAGGAAACGTAGTAGCGACTGTGACAGACGTTCAAAAAGCACCAAATGGACAAGCTCTTCATACCGTTGAAGTTCATGCTCCACTTGCTTTAAACCAAGAATATACTTTGACCATCGATAGCAATCGTCGTCATCGTGTCATGAAGAACCACACAGCAACTCACTTGCTCCATGCAGCTCTTCACAATATCCTTGGTCACCATGCAACTCAAGCAGGATCACTCAACGAAGTAGAATTCCTTCGCTTTGACTTCACCCACTTCCAAGCTGTAACTCCTGAAGAATTGCGCGCTATTGAGCAACAAGTCAATGAAAAGATCTGGGAAGCTATCGCAGTGGAAACAGTTGAGACAGATATTGACACAGCTAAAGAAATGGGAGCTATGGCCCTCTTTGGTGAGAAATACGGTAAGGAAGTACGTGTTGTAACCATTGGTGACTACTCAGTTGAACTTTGTGGTGGTACTCACGTAGGTAACACTTCTGAAATCGGTCTCTTCAAGATTGTTAAAGAAGAAGGGATTGGATCAGGAACTCGTCGTATCTTGGCAGTGACTGGTAAGGAAGCCTTTGAAGCTTATCGTGAACAAGAAGATGCTCTGAAAGCAGTCGCAGCAACCTTGAAAGCACCTCAACTCAAGGAAGTTCCTCATAAGGTGGAAGGTCTTCAAGAGCAACTCCGTCAATTGCAAAAAGAAAATGCAGAATTGAAGGAAAAAGCGGCAGCAGCGGCAGCAGGCGATGTCTTCAAGAATGTTCAAGAAGCAAACGGCCACCGTTACATTGCGAGCCAAGTTTCTGTTTCAGATGCAGGTGCTCTTCGTACCTTTGCAGATAACTGGAAGCAAAAAGACTACTCTGATGTGCTTGTTCTTGTCGCAGCCATCGGTGACAAGGTCAACCTTCTTGTAGCCAGCAAGACAAAAGACATCCACGCAGGTAACTTGGTTAAAGAATTAGCTCCAATCGTTGATGGACGTGGTGGTGGTAAACCAGACATGGCCATGGCAGGAGGAAGCAACCAAGCGAAGATCCAAGAATTGTTGGATGCCGTAGCAAGTAAATTGTAATCATTTAATACCTATCCATTTGGATAGGTATTTTTCTGTGAATAAGAAAAACTCCTCACATGGGATGTGAGGAGTTATATGCTTTCTAAAAATTAAACCAGACCTTGGGCAATCATAGCATTTGCTACATTTTCAAAGGCTGCGATATTAGCACCTGCAAGGTAATCAGTACCAAGACCATATGTTTCAGCAGTTGTTTTAGCTGTGTTGAAGATGTTGGTCATGATGTCTTTGAGACGTCCATCAACTTCTTCACGAGTCCATGAAAGTCGAAGACTGTTTTGGCTCATTTCAAGAGCTGATACAGCAACACCACCAGCATTGGCCGCTTTGGCAGGTCCGTAAAGGATTCCATTTTCTTTGTAAACTTTGATAGCTTCAAGGTCGCTAGGCATGTTAGCTCCTTCAGAGACACAGATAACTCCTTGAGCAACCAAGCGTTTCGCAGCTTCACCGTTGATCTCATTTTGAGTTGCACATGGAAGGGCGATATCATAGTTGCCAGCGTAAGTCCATACAGAACCTTCGTGGTAAGTAGCAGTTGGTTTTTCTGCTGCGTATTCAGTCAAACGAGCACGACGTTTTTCTTTAACATCTGTAAGAAGGTCAAAATCGATACCATTTTCGTCGATGACATAGCCATTTGAGTCAGATACAGAGATAACAGTTGCACCAAGTTCAGTCGCTTTTTGAAGAGCGTATTGGGCTACGTTACCAGAACCTGAAATCACGACTTTCTTACCAGCAAAGCTGTTGCCGTTTGCTTTAAGCATTTCTTCAGTATAGTAAACCAAACCGTAACCAGTTGCTTCTGGACGGATCAAGCTACCACCGAAACCAAGAGGTTTACCAGTCAAGACACCGGCATCAAATTGGTTGAGGCGTTTGTATTGACCGTAGAGGTAACCAATCTCACGTCCACCAACACCGATATCACCAGCAGGTACGTCAAGAGATGGTCCGATGTATTTTTGCAATTCAGTCATGAAGCTTTGGCAGAAGCGCATCACTTCAGCATCAGTCTTGCCTTTGGGATCGAAGTCTGATCCACCTTTACCTCCACCGATAGGAAGTCCAGTCAAGACATTTTTAAAAATTTGTTCAAATCCTAGGAATTTCAAAATCCCTTGGTTTACAGTTGGGTGGAAACGAAGTCCGCCTTTATATGGTCCAACAGCTGAGTTAAATTGAACACGATAACCACGGTTCACTTGAACTTTACCGTCACGGTCAACCCAAGGAACACGGAAAGAAATCACGCGCTCAGGCTCAGTGATACGTGCCAAGATATTTTCTTCGATATACTCAGGGTGTTTTTCAAAGACAGGCTCCAATGTGCTGAAGAATTCTTCAACCGCCTGGAGAAATTCAGCCTCATGCCCGTTACGAGCTTTTACAGTTTCAAACACGCTTTGGATATATTCTTTAGCAGATGTCATATCGTTCTCCTTTATGTTGTCATATTTTATTACATGAGACATTATAGCAGAAAAATTTTTCAGTGTAAAGGATAAAACACAAATTTTCTAAAAATTCTTTCAATTTGAATCAGCTCCTTTTTTTAGATGAATCTGCACAGCTTTTTATAGACCCACTTTTATGAAAGGGGTCCTGTCAAAGTATGGTATAATAGTAGAGATATAAAGGAATTCGGAGGAATAGAATCATGGTATCAACTAAAACACAGATTGCTGGTTTTGAATTTGATAATTGCTTGATGAATGCAGCAGGAGTTGCTTGTATGACCATTGAGGAGTTGGAAGGTGTCAAAAATTCAGCAGCAGGAACTTTTGTCACAAAAACAGCAACCTTGGAATTTCGTCAGGGAAATCCTGAACCACGTTATCAAGATGTTCCACTAGGTTCTATTAACTCGATGGGCCTCCCAAATAATGGTTTAGACTATTACTTAAAGTATCTATTGGAATTACAAGAAAAAGAACCAAACCGTACCTTCTTTTTATCATTGGTTGGAATGTCTCCAGAGGAAACTCACACTATTTTGAAAAAGGTTCAAGAGAGTGATTTTCGTGGTCTAACTGAACTCAATCTCTCATGCCCAAATGTTCCTGGTAAACCACAGATTGCCTATGACTTTGAAACTACAGATCGTATCTTATCAGAAGTCTTTGAGTATTTTACAAAACCTCTAGGAATTAAGCTTCCACCTTATTTTGATATTGTACATTTTGATCAAGCAGCAGCTATTTTTAACAAATATCCACTTAAGTTTGTCAATTGTGTCAACTCTATCGGAAATGGTCTTTATATTCAAGATGAGTCAGTCGTGATTCGTCCTAAGAATGGTTTTGGTGGGATTGGTGGAGAATACATCAAACCAACGGCCCTTGCTAATGTTCATGCCTTTTATCAACGTTTAAATCCTCACATTCAAATTATCGGAACTGGTGGAGTCTTAACCGGTCGTGATGCCTTTGAACATATCCTTTGTGGTGCCAGCATGGTGCAAGTAGGAACTACCCTTCATAAAGAAGGAGTCGGTGCTTTTGAGCGTATTACCAAGGAACTCAAAGAAATCATGGTGGAAAAAGGTTACGAAAGCCTAGAGGATTTCCGTGGGAAATTGAATTATATGGATTAAATAGAAGCTAAACTAACAAGAAAGGAGAAAAGATGCTAGCCATAGAAGAAAGCCGAAAGCTATCCTTAGCGAACCTTCCTAGTTTGACCCTGTTTACAGGGGCTGATCAAGGCCAGTACGACATCATGAAAACTCAGGTTCTAAAGCAAATCGGATACGATCCTGCAGATTTGAATTTTGCTTATTTTGACATGAAAGAAGTAGACTACAAAAGCTTGGAGCTAGAGTTGGTCAGTCTTCCTTTCTTTGCGGATGAAAAAATCGTGATCCTAGATCACTTTGTGGATATTACAACTGCTAAAAAACGCTATCTAACTGATGATGAGCTCAAGGCCTTTGAAGACTATCTGGAAAATCCTGTACCCTCAAGTAAATTAGTAATCTTTGCTGAAGGCAAGTTAGACAGTAAGAGACGTTTGGTCAAATTGCTCAAGAGAGATGCAACTGTGTTTGAGGCTCTTGAACCTAAAGAGCAAGAGTTGCGAGCCTATTTTCAAAAGTGGGCTCAGGAACAAGAACTTTCCTTTGATGGAAAATCTTTTGAACAGTTGCTTATCAAATCTAGTTTTCAATTCAGTGAAATTCAGAAAAACTTGCTCTTCTTACAGTCTTATAAGGATAGTGGTCTGATAACAGAAAAAGATATTGTTGAAGCCATACCAAAGACTTTGCAGGATAATATCTTTGATCTAACCCAATTGATTTTAGGGAAGAAGATCGATCAGGCTCGTGATTTAGTAAAAGATTTGACCTTGCAGGGAGAAGATGAGATTAAACTGATTGCCATTATGCTGGGGCAGTTCAGACTCTATACACAAGTGAAAATTTTACAAGAGTCTGGTCAGACAGAGACTCAGATGGTTAGCAATTTAGGTCACTATCTTGGTCGTAATCCTAACCCCTATCAAATCAAGTTTGCCCTCCGTGACACGCGAGAATTGTCCTTGAATTTCTTACAGGATTCCATTCGTTATCTTATCCAAGCAGATTATCAAATTAAGACTGGTGTTTACGAAAAAGGCTACCTGTTTGAGAAGGCTTTGTTGCAAATTGCAAGCCAATCAAATTGAGCAAATAACTTGAAAAAATAGGTTGTTTGCGTTATCATTTTTATATAAAAAGAAAAAGAGGTATTACAGATGGCTATTATCTTACCAGATCTTCCATACGCTTACGATGCATTGGAACCATACATTGATGCTGAAACAATGCACTTGCACCATGACAAACACCACCAAACATACGTAAACAACGCAAATGCAGCTCTTGAAAAACACCCTGAAATTGGTGAAGACCTCGAAGCATTGCTTGCTGACGTAGACTCTATCCCAGCTGATATCCGTCAAGCTCTTATCAACAACGGTGGTGGACACTTGAACCACGCTCTTTTCTGGGAATTGATGACTCCTGAAAAGACAGCTCCTTCAGCAGAACTTGCAGCAGCAATCGATGAAGCTTTTGGTTCATTCGAAGAATTCCAAGCAGCCTTCACTGCAGCAGCAACAACTCGTTTCGGTTCTGGATGGGCATGGTTGGTTGTTAACAAAGAAGGTAAACTTGAAGTGACTTCAACAGCAAACCAAGACACACCAATCTCAGAAGGTAAGAAACCAATCTTGGGCTTGGACGTTTGGGAACATGCTTACTACGTAAAATACCGCAACGTTCGTCCTGATTACATCAAAGCTTTCTTCTCAGTGATTAACTGGAATAAAGTAGATGAACTTTACGCAGCAGCTAAATAATATGAACACTAACACCTTTGGTTAGAATTTTATCTAACTTGAAAGGTGTTTTTTGTTTGCTTGGATTAGAAGTGTCTGTCTCATGATTTTCCTTTGTTGGATAGGCTTGATTTATGGTATAATGATAAGATAGAAATCGAAGGAGAAATCATGAATATTCAACAATTACGCTACGTTGTGGCTATTGCTAATAGTGGTACTTTTCGTGAAGCAGCTGAGAAGATGTACGTTAGCCAACCGAGTCTATCTATTTCTGTAAGAGACTTGGAAAAAGAGCTCGGCTTCAAGATTTTTCGCAGAACCAGTTCTGGAACTTTCCTTACTCGTCGCGGTATGGAATTTTATGAAAAGGCACAAGAATTGGTCAAAGGATTTGATGTTTTCCAGAACCAGTATGCCAATCCTGAAGAGGAAAAGGATGAGTTTTCAATAGCCAGCCAGCACTATGATTTCTTGCCACCGACTATCACAACTTTTTCTCAACGGTACCCAGACTATAAAAATTTCCGTATTTTTGAATCTACAACTGTTCAGATTTTGGATGAAGTAGCCCAAGGTCATAGTGAGATTGGGATTATTTACCTCAATAATCAAAACCAAAAGGGTATCATGCAACGGGTTGAAAAGTTAGGCCTTGAAGTGATTGAGTTGATTCCTTTCCAGACGCATATTTATCTTCGTGAAGGTCACCCTTTAGCTAAGAAAAAAGAGTTGGTTATGGAGGATTTAGTTGATTTGCCAACAGTTCGTTTCACACAAGAGAAGGATGAATATCTCTATTACTCAGAAAACTTTGTGGATACAAGTGCTAGCTCTCAGATGTTTAACGTAACAGACCGCGCTACTTTAAATGGAATTCTTGAAAGAACAAATGCTTATGCGACTGGTTCTGGATTCTTAGATAGCGATAGTGTGAACGGAATCACCGTTATTCCTCTAAATGATAATCTCAATAATCGCATGGTTTATGTGAAACGTGAGGAAGTAGACTTGAGCCAAGCGGGAACCTTATTTGTAGAAGTTATGCAAGAGTATTTTGATCAGAAGAGGAAAGCATGAAAAAAAGAGGACTAGTAGTATGGATTATAGGATCCTTAATCCTATTCGACCAATTGGTAAAGTCTTATGTCGTTAAGACTATTGCTCTTGGTGAAATCAAGTCATGGATCCCAAATCTAGTTAGTTTAACCTATCTGCAAAATAGAGGAGCTGCCTTTTCGATGCTCCAAGATCAACAGTGGTTTTTTGCAGTGATTACCCTGGTAGTCATGGTTGGAGCTATCTGGTATCTACATAAGCATATAGAGGATTCCTCCTGGACAGTCTTTGGATTGATTTTGATTATTGCAGGTGGCCTTGGGAACTTTATCGATCGCATCAGTCAAGGATTTGTCGTGGATATGTTCCACTTAGACTTTATCAATTTTGCGATTTTCAATGTGGCTGATAGTTATCTGACAGTAGGAGTAGTGGTGTTATTGCTTGCAATGCTAAAAGAGGAAATGAATGGAAATTAAAATTGAAACCGGCGGGGTACGTTTAGATAAGGCTTTGTCTGATTTGACAGAATTGTCTCGTAGTCTCGCCAATGAACAAATCAAGTCTGGTCAGGTCTTGGTCAATGGACAGGTAAAAAAAGCTAAATACTCGGTTCAAGAAGGGGATATTATCACTTATCAAGTTCCAGAACCAGAAGCTTTAGAGTATGTGGCGGAAGATATTCCATTAGAAATCATTTATCAAGATGAGGATGTAGCAGTAGTTAACAAGCCTCAAGGGATGGTTGTTCATCCAAGCGCTGGTCATACTAGTGGTACCTTGGTTAATGCCCTCATGTATCATATCAAGGACCTATCAGGCATTAATGGTGTATTGCGTCCAGGGATTGTTCATCGTATTGATAAGGATACGTCAGGCCTCTTGATGATTGCTAAAAATGATGAAGCGCATATGGCACTGGCTCAAGAATTGAAGGATAAGAAGTCTCTTCGAAAGTATTGGGCTATTGTTCACGGTAATCTCCCAAATGACCGTGGAGTCATCGAGGCACCAATCGGACGTAGCGAAAAAGACCGTAAGAAACAAGCTGTGACTGCCAAAGGAAAACCAGCAGTGACACGCTTCCAAGTCTTGGAACGCTTTGGTGATTATACTTTATTAGAGTTGCAACTGGAAACAGGGCGGACTCATCAAATTCGTGTACACATGGCTTACATCGGTCATCCTGTTGCTGGAGATGAGGTCTATGGTCCTCGTAAAACTTTGAAAGGTCATGGGCAGTTTCTCCACGCTAAGACACTTGGATTTACCCATCCAAGAACGGGTGAAACCATGGAATTTACTTCCGATATTCCAGCTATCTTTAAAGATACTTTGGAAAAACTACGAAATAACTAAAAAAGGACTCAACTGAGTCCTTTTTATTTGCGTTTTTTTAATGGTTATTTATATTGTTTAATAAAGTCGATATTGCATCTATTATATCTGTTTTTTGTGGCTCTGGAAGCTGTTCAAGTTGACTGATGATGTTTTCAATTTCTTTGCTTTGGATTGGGAAATCAAAGTTGAAAAAAGTTTTTTCATCTACTTCAAGAGCAGTTAGAATTTTATTCAGTGTTTGTATTTGAAAATTATATTTCTCATTTTCGATGTTATGAATATGTTTAGAACCCAATCCAGCCAATTCAGATAGTTTCTCTTGACTTAATCCTTTTTTAAGGCGTAAGTATCTAATTCTTTTTGCAATAAATGTTTGTAAGTTATTTTGATTCATATTTTTTTACCTTCACCTATTATTGTAAAGATAAAAATTATAAATAATAAGTAGCACAAATTACACTTAAAATAATAATAAGTGTTGAATATTACACTAATAAATGATAAAATAATATAATGAAACTATAAAAAATCACTCAATAAGTGATTAAAGGAGAAATTGATGAAGAAATTGCAAATTCTGACAACTACAGCAGTTATTGGACTTGCATCAGCTGCTATTCCTACATTAGCTCAAGAAGCTAACACTGATGTAGATACGACAACAAGTGTAAATGAACCAGCTCTTGTTGAAAAGCCAACTATTGAAAAATCATCAGATGTAAAACTAGCTCTTGATGCTCAAAAGAAAGTTGTAGACCAAACTAAAGAACAACTTACTGATGCTCAAGCTAAAGCTGATGAAGCTAACAAACAAGTGTCTAACGCTCATTCAAAAGTAGCAAAAGCTACTGAAGACGTTAAACACGCTGAAGAAGTTGCTTCTAAGGCTACGCCTGAAAATATTGAAGCTAATAAAGCGGCCCAAAAAGCTAATCTTTCTGACCAAGAAGCCAACACTAAAGAAACAGCTACTGCTGATTCAAACATTGCAACTCAAACTGAAGCTGTAAACACTGCTAAGACAGATGTAGCTAACGCTGAACAAGCACTTACTGATGCTAATGCTAATGTTTCTGCTAAAGAAACTCAAGTTCAATCTGCTAAAGATGCAATTTCAGGAACTGGACTTGCTCAAGCTGAAGATAAACTTGAACAAGCTAAAGCTGAAACTAAGGGTGCTGAAAAAAATGTCGCTCTTGCAGAAACAGCATTAACTGATGCTAAGAAAGCTGATGAAAAACGTCAAGAAGCTATTGATAACGCTCAAAACGACGTTGACGCTAAAACAACTTCAATTAACAAAACTAAAGATAACCTTGCTTCAGCTACTCAAAAAGCTAATGATACATCATCAACACTTACTAAAGCTAAAGATAAACTTAATACAGCTACAAAAGCTTTGGATAGCGTTGATATTGTCAAAATTCCAGACTTGACTCAATTCAAAGAAGATATCGCTTCAGGTGATAATGACTTTATGACTGACTCTGGTGCTAAAGTAATTGAAAACACAGAAGTTTCAATTGGTAAAAACGCTAAAAATCAACCAATTGATATTGACAATCTAACTCAAGCACAAAAAGAAGAAATTTCTCACTTGTATGTTGAAGGATTGAAACAAATCCGTGAACAATTAAAAGACAATAGTAAATATCTTGTTGCATCAAAAGAAAACACTGGTGTCACAAAAGAAGCTATTTCGTTTGCTAGTGAAAAAGCTAAAGCTTATAAAGAACGTGGTAAGAGTCCACTTACACACGGACACATTACGGGCGGAGTTGAAAACCTAGCTCGTCTAGGTAAAAAGAAAAACTTCCAAAACATGCATGATTTGAAAGAAGCTGTTGCTAATGCATTATTAGGAACATCATTTGCTGACGCTCATGCAGAATGGGGACACTTAAAAGCTAACCTTGACGGTGCGTCAAAGGTTGGACTTGATGTTGCAAACATCAACGGTGATTACTGGTTAGTAATTGTGTTTAGTGGTGCGGGTAAACCACTCACTAACCCAACAAATGCTGAAGCTATCCAGAAAGCATATGAAGACGCTAAAGCTGAAAAAGCTAAAGCTCAAACCGCTTCAGAAAAAGCTAACGATGCTCTCAAACAAGCATCAACTGACTACGCTAACGCTTTAGAACTTAAAACTTCAGCAGAAAAGACATTGGCTGATGCTACTGCAACACCAATTCAAACAACTGTTGCTGAAAACAACTTGCGTCTTGCAAAACTTGCTCTTGAAAGTGCACAAAAACGTCAAGCTGAAGCTCAAAAAGCAGTTGATAACTTCTCTGCTGACCTTGCTTCTAAGAAACAAGCTCTTGATGATGCTAAATCAGATCTTGAATCAGCTAAACGTGTTCAAGAACAAAAAGTTCAAGCTCTTGCTGATGCAAAAACTGAACTTAAAACTCAAGAATCAAAACTTGAAGCTCTTAAAGCTCAAAAAGCTAAATTGGTTGAAGAAAAAAACCGTTTAGTTGAAGAGGCTAAAGCTCTTGCTGAAGTATTAAAAGGTTATGTTGAAGCACCAATCAATTTGGCTAAAGCTCAAACAACATTAGCTGAAAAACAAGATGTACTTAAAAATGCTGAAGCTAAAGCTAAAAGCGCAAAAAATCTTGTTGAAGCGATTAAAACAACACTTAAAACTGAACAAACTAAACTTGATGAAATTCAAAGTAAATTTGACAAACTTCAAGATTTGGAAGAAAAAGCAAAAGATAATGTCATTGCAACATTGCCTGACGGCACAATTGTTGCTATTCCTAATGGAGCACCAATTGCTGATGAACTTCCTGAATTTGACATTAACAGTTTGAACAGAGCGCTTGACGATAATAAGGCAGTCACTATTGATGACAAAGGCAATGTTACTGTTAATGGTCAAGCCTACACAAGTCAGCAACAAGCATCAAGTAAGCCAATTTATTCACGAGTAGAGCGAGCAAAAACACTGCCGGAGACGGGTGAACAATCAAATATTGCTTTAATCGCTTTAGGTGCTATTCTGGGTGCATTTGGGATTGCAACATTACGAAAAAAACGATAAAATATTAAGAAATCTTCTTACTATAGAGAGTAAGAAGATTTTTGGGATTGTAAATTGATATTTGATGAAATAATTTCTTGAAGGAGTTTTTATGAAAAATAAGGTAGCTTTCTTAGTTTTATTCGGTTCGGTACTTTTATTGACTGCATGTTCAGGAAAACCAGAAAAAACAGAGTTAACATCTCAAACAAGCGAAGTAAGCACTACATCTACAACTGAGAATGAGTTGAAACCAGAGGAACAATACGCGTCGATTATTGAAAAATTTGAGAAGTTGACCACTAACGGTAATGATGCGCTTAAATCAGCAGTAGAGGGAACAGAAGCTCAAGAGGCTATGGTAATGAATTACTTAGCTCAAATAAAAGAAAATGGGCACACAAAAAAATATGCTTTTTATGACATTAACAATGATAAAACCCAGGAACTTCTAATTGGTGATTCAGAGTTTATCATAGCCATATACACATTGAAAGATGGGAAACCAGTTTTTGTAAAAGGAGCAGGTACTGGTGGTGGATCAATGCGAAGTAGTCTAACGATTTACAAAGACGGAACGTTACAGTATTTAGCTGGTCAAGGTACTGATCCAAACTGGGAAGCAATCTCTTATCAATTAAAAGATGGGAAATTAGAAGAAATTGTGAAGAAAGATTTTAAACAGTTTCAAGGGAATGAACCAGCAGAAGTTTTAGGTATTTCATCTGAAAAAGTTGATTTTAAACAAGTGACTTGGAACGACTTTAAACAAAATACTAGTAAAGATAAAGAGGATGTTACAAAAGAAACACAATCAACATTAAAAGCTGATATTTCTTCTGTTTTTTCTGGAGATGTATCTAGCATTGAAGGGAATTGGACTAATAGCAGCGGAGAAACTGTTACAATTACAAGTAAAGAAATAAAACACCACAAGGGTAAACAAGGAACATTCCAAGTAACTGCCTTTCGTAAAAATCCAGAGTTACCTCTTTTGACATTGAACTTAGAAGAATCTAATCCTTATGGGCCTCTCTCATATGTATTGATTCCTGCTGGCAATCCTGCCTACTCAAATAACGGTGAATCTGATGCGACAAAGGACCGTTTAATCGAAGCTTCGACGATTAGTCAATCAGCAGTTATTTCACCAGAAAGTTTCTTTTATAGATAATTAGAATAAAAAGGACTCAACTGAGTCCTTTTTATTTGCGTTTTTTCTTAGCTTTTTTCATTTTATTAGCCATACGTTTCATGGATTGCTTCATAGCGAATTCTCCGATTTTACCCTTGAGACCTCCACCGAGCATCTGGCTCATATCTGGCATTCCAGCTCCTCCAAGAGTGGACATATCAGGCATACCACCTTGTCCCATCATGCCTTCAAGGGCTGACATATCCATGCCGCCAGGCATATTCTTAGGAAGGTTATTAGGGTTGATGCCCATTTGTTTCATCATCTTGTTCATATCACCAGACATGACACCTTGCATGAGTTGCTTGGCTTGGTTAAAGTCTTTGATGAACTTGTTGACTTCGATAAAGGTATTTCCAGAACCTGCAGCGATACGACGACGACGGCTTGGTGTTAGTAAATCTGGATTTTCACGTTCTTCAGGGGTCATAGAAGAGACGATGGCACGTTTGCGAGCAATTTGGCGCTCATCCACCTTCATGTTTTGAAGGGCAGGATTGTTGGCCATGCCTGGAATCATTTTGAGTAAATCTTCCATTGGCCCCATATTTTGTACCTGATCCAACTGATCGATGAAATCGTTGAAATCGAAGGTGTTTTCTCGCATCTTTTCAGCCATTTCAATGGCTTTTTGCTCATCGTATTCTTGGGAAGCTTTTTCAATCAGAGTCAGCATATCTCCCATACCGAGAATACGGCTGGCCATACGGTCAGGGTGGAAGGTTTCAATGTCGGTAATCTTCTCACCAGTACCAGTGAATTTGATTGGTTTTCCTGTGATATGACGAACAGAAAGGGCCGCACCACCACGAGTGTCACCGTCAATCTTTGTAAGGATAACACCAGTAACTTCTAATTGATCGTTAAATTCACGTGCAACGTTGGCAGCTTCCTGACCAATCATGGCATCGATGACCAAGAGAATTTCATTTGGTTGAGCCAAGGCTTTAACGTCACGGAGCTCATTCATGAGAAGCTCGTCAATTTGTAAACGACCGGCCGTATCAATCAAGACATAGTCGTTGTGGTTGGCTTTAGCTTGCTCCAAACCTTGGCGAACAATCTCAACTGCAGGAACTTCAGTCCCAAGAGCAAAGACAGGAACATCAATTTGTTGTCCCAGTGTTTTGAGCTGGTCAATAGCAGCAGGGCGATAGATGTCGGCCGCAATCATTAAAGGACGAGCATCCTCTTCCTTTTTAAGTTTGTTAGCAAGTTTACCCGCAAAAGTTGTTTTACCAGCCCCTTGCAAACCGACCATCATGATAATAGTTGGGATTTTTGGAGACTTGATAATCTCAGCTGTATCTGAACCAAGAACTGCGGTTAACTCTTCATTTACAATCTTGATGATTTGTTGGGCTGGATTGAGGGTATCAATCACTTCATGCCCAATGGCACGTTCACGAACCTTTTTGATAAAGTCCTTGACTACAGGAAGAGCAACGTCGGCCTCTAAAAGAGCTAGACGAATTTCCTTGGTTGCTTCTTGGATATCGCTCTCGGTGATTTTTCCTTTTTTACGTAAATTTTTAAAGACGTTCTGCAAACGTTCTGTTAAATTTTCAAATGCCATATTTATTCCTCTTATTCTCTATTGTCAATACTTGTTAAAATCTCAACTTGCTCTTGTAGAAAAGCATCTTCTGGATAACGCTCCAAAATCTGATCGAAAATCTGACTGCGAACAATGTAGTCAGAGTACATATGAAGCTTCATTTCATAATCTTCCAGTATTTTTTCTGTACGTTTGATATTGTCATAAACAGCTTGGCGACTAACGCCGAATTCTTCAGCGATTTCAGCTAAACTATAGTCATCTGCATAGTAGAGTTCGATATAGTTCATCTGCTTATCAGTCAAAAGGGCTGCATAAAATTCAAACAGAGCATTCATTCGATTGGTTTTTTCAATTTCCATAAGATTTATTATACCAAAAAATAGGCTAGACTGCTAGTAATGGATTGATTTTAGAGATAAGTGAGAAAAAGTCGTTTTAACGGTTATTTTCTGACTATGAATCCTTTTTTTGGTATAATGGAGTGTATTGTAATGTTTTAGAAAGAGGTTCTTATGAAAGAATTAGAAACCGTGTTAGAGCAACGTTTTGAGCTTGTTTTTTCAGATAAACAATTACTTGAAACTGCTTTTACTCATACTAGTTACGCAAATGAGCACCGCCTCTTAAAAATTTCACACAATGAACGCTTGGAATTCTTAGGAGACGCTGTTCTGCAATTATTGATTTCAGAATATCTGTACAAGAAATATCCTAAAAAACCAGAAGGTGATTTATCTAAACTTCGTGCCATGATTGTTCGCGAAGAGAGTTTAGCTGGTTTTGCGCGTGATTGCCAGTTTGATCAGTTTATCAAGCTAGGCAAAGGAGAAGAAAAATCAGGTGGTCGCAATCGTGATACCATCTTGGGTGATGCCTTTGAAGCCTTTTTGGGCGCCCTCCTTTTAGATAAGGGTCTGGCTAGTGTTAAGGAATTTATCTATCAAGTCATGATACCAAAGGTTGAAGCTGGTGATTTTGAAATGATTAAAGACTACAAGACTCACCTCCAGGAATTGCTTCAAGTAAATGGGGACGTTGATATTCGTTATCAGGTGATTTCGGAAAATGGACCTGCCCATGATAAGATGTTTGAGGTGGAAGTCCTTGTCGAAGGGAAGAGTCTAGGTACTGGTCAAGGACGATCTAAAAAATTGGCCGAGCAAGAAGCCGCTAAAAATGCAGTTGAGGAAGGGCTGGATTCATGTATTTAAAAGAAATTGAAATCCAAGGGTTTAAATCCTTTGCTGACAAGACCAAGGTTGTATTTGACCAAGGAGTAACAGCAGTTGTAGGACCTAATGGTTCTGGAAAATCAAACATCACGGAAAGTCTGCGTTGGGCACTAGGTGAATCTAGTGTAAAAAGCCTACGTGGTGGGAAGATGCCTGATGTCATCTTTGCAGGAACAGAAAGTAGAAAACCATTAAACTATGCTTCTGTAGTTGTTACTCTAGATAACCAGGACGGCTTTATCAAGGATGCAGGCCAGGAAATTAAGGTAGAGCGTCACATCTATCGTACGGGAGATAGCGAGTACAAGATTGACGGCAAAAAAGTCCGTCTTCGTGATATTCATGACCTTTTCTTAGATACTGGTCTTGGGCGCGATTCCTTCTCTATTATTTCCCAAGGGAAGGTCGAAGAAATTTTTAATTCCAAACCTGAGGAGCGTCGGGCTATTTTTGAAGAAGCGGCCGGAGTCTTGAAGTATAAGACTCGTCGAAAAGAGACAGAAAGTAAACTGCAACAAACTCAAGACAATTTAGACCGCTTGGAAGATATCATCTATGAGTTAGACAATCAAATCAAGCCCTTAGAAAAGCAAGCAGCTACAGCTCGTAAATTTATAGAAATAGATGGTCAGCGTAAGGCTATCTACTTGGATGTTTTGGTTGCACAAATTCAAGCCAGTAAAGCTGAATTGGATTTAACAGAAGAAGAATTAAACCAAGTTCAAGAACTTTTGACGAACTACTATCAAAAACGTGAAGAATTAGAGGAAGAAAACCAAACTCTTAAAAAGAAACGTCATGATTTGCAAGCTGAAATGTCAAAAGACCAGTCCACACTGATGGATTTGACTGGTCTAATCAGTGAGTTAGAGCGTAAGTTAGCCTTGTCAAAACTGGAAACAGAACAAGTCGCTCTCAATCAACAAGAAGCTCAAGCACGATTAGCTAGTTTGGACGAAAAGAGAAATGCTCTCATTCAGGAGAAGGAAGAAAAAGAAGCAAATCTCAGTCAGTTAGAAGAAAATTTAGCGGTCAATACTAAGGAACTCAATCGTTTAGAAGCAGAGTTATTAGCTTTTTCTGATGATCCAGATCAAATGATTGAGCAATTGCGTGAACGTTTCGTGGCTTTCTTACAGGAAGAAGCGGATGTCTCTAACCAATTGACACGGATTGAGAATGACCTTGAAAATAGTCGCCAACAGACTCAAAAGCAAGAAGAACAATTAGAATCCTTGAAGGAACAATTGGCTTCTGCCAAGTCCAAGGCTAGTGAGCAAGAGCTTGCCCTTAAATCAGCTAAAGAAGAAGTACAAAGCTTACTTGCTGACTATCAGACCAATGCTAAGCAAGAAGAAGAACAAAAGCAGGCTTATCAAAGTCAGCAAAATCAACTCTTTGACCGTTTGGATAATCTGAAAAACAAACAGGCCAAGGCGCAAAGTTTGGAAAACATTCTTAAGAACCATAGCAATTTTTATGCGGGTGTTAAGAGTGTTCTCCAAGAAAAAAATCGCTTGGGTGGTATTATCGGGGCAGTCAGTGAACATTTAACCTTTGATGTTCGTTATCAGACAGCTCTTGAAATTGCACTTGGTGCAAGTAGCCAACACATCATCGTTGAAGACGAACAGGCAGCGACTAAAGCTATCGACTTCCTTAAACGAAATCGAGCTGGTCGTGCGACTTTCCTACCTTTGACAACCATTAAGGCTCGTAGCATTTCAGGTCAGAATCAAGATGTGATTGCCTCAAGTCCTGGTTTTCTTGGTATGGCAGATGAATTGGTGACATTTGATAGCAAGCTTGAAGCTATCTTTAAAAATCTGCTAGCTACTACAGCTATCTTTGATACAGTTGAGCATGCGCGTGATGCTGCTCGTAAGGTACGCTATCAAGTTCGTATGGTAACGCTAGACGGTACAGAACTACGAACAGGTGGTTCATATGCTGGTGGGGCCAATCGTCAAAATAACAGCATTTTCATCAAGCCTGAATTGGAGCAGTTGCAAAAAGAGATTGCTCAAGAAGAAAAACTTCTTCGCCAAGAGGAAGAAAATCTGAAGTCAGTTCAAGAATCCTTGAATGAACTTAGCCAAACTTTGGAGACTATTAAGTCCCAGGGAGAGCAAGCTCGTATCCAGGAACAAGGCTTATATCTGGCTTATCAACAAACTAGCCAGCAGGTCGAAGAACTTGAAACCCTTCTAGAACTTCAGGAAAAAGAATTAAATAACCTCAGAGGTGGAGATTGGCAAGCTGAAAAGGAAAAATGCCAAGAACGTCTTGCAGTTATTTCAACTGAAAAGCAAAAGCTGGAATCTGAAATCGAAGAAATCAAGTCCAATAAAAATGCTATTCAGGAACGCTACCAAAACTTGCAGGATAAACTTTCTCAAGAACGTCTGTTCAAAACAGAAATGATAGGGCGAAAACGTTACGAAGTTGCGGATATTGAACGGATTAACAAAGAACTTGAGAACCTCAATATCGAACAAGAAGAGATTGAACGTCTTTTGCAAGAAAAAGTAGACAATCTTGAAAAAGTTGATACAGAACTTTTGACCAAGCAGGAAGCAGAAGCCAAGAGTCAGAAGGAAGAAATTCAACAAGGATTGATTCGTAAGCAGTTTGAACTAGACGACATTGAGGGACAACTGGATGATATTGCCAGTCATTTAGAACAAGCTCGTCAGCAAAATGAAGAATTGATTCGTAAGCAAACACGAGCAGAAGCGACCAAGGAGAAGATTACGGATCGCCTTCGCTATCTTCAAAGTCAATTGACTGAAGAATATCAGATTAGCTATACAGAAGCTTTGGAACAAGCTAATCCGTTAGAAGATTTAGCGATCGCTGAACAAAAGGTTAAGGATTTGGAAAAATCCATTCGTTCACTTGGTCCGGTCAATTTGGATGCCATTGAACAGTTTGATGAAGTGCACGAACGTTTAGAATTCTTGAATAGTCAGCGAGATGACATTCTTTCTGCTAAAAACTTACTTCTTGAGACCATTACAGAGATGAATGATGAAGTGAAAGAGCGCTTTAAGTCAACATTCGAAGCCATTCGGGAGTCCTTTAAAGTTACCTTTAAGCAGATGTTTGGTGGTGGTCAAGCAGACCTAATCCTGACAGAAGGAGATTTATTGACTGCAGGTGTCGAAATCTCTGTGCAACCACCAGGTAAGAAAATCCAATCCCTCAACCTCATGAGTGGTGGGGAGAAGGCTTTGTCAGCTCTAGCTTTGCTCTTCTCAATCATTCGTGTTAAGACCATTCCATTTGTAATACTAGATGAGGTAGAGGCCGCACTCGATGAGGCTAACGTTAAGCGTTTTGGTGATTATCTCAATCGATTTGATAAGGACAGCCAGTTTATCGTCGTTACCCACCGTAAGGGAACCATGGCAGCAGCAGACTCTATCTATGGGGTGACCATGCAAGAATCTGGTGTATCTAAGATTGTCTCTGTTAAACTAAAAGATTTAGAGAATATGGATGCTTAGTTTGTTTTCAATATGTAATTTCAAGTTAGAGCATGTAGAATGACCTTCAAGAAGTCGGAAAGGTTACAAAAATAAATTGAGGAGCTTATATGGATTTTGATCTATTCCTAATGATCTGTAATTATGTTGGGACTATAGCCTTTGCGGCGTCAGGAGCCATCAAAGGATTTGGTAAACGTTTAGACATTTTTGGGATTAGTTTATTGGCAATTGTAACGGCAGTAGGCGGTGGGATTTTGAGAGATTCTATTATCAGTCGTTTTCCTTCCGCTCTCGCAGATCCTGGACCGATTTATGTCTCTATCTTTGTAGCAGTCATCATGTATGTCTTTGTGACTTCAAAACAAGCCAATGCAAGTCAAGAAAAAAAATTCTACAAGTGGCTGAGAGAAGCTTATCTTATCTTTGACTCGATTGGCTTAATTATCTTCTCTCTAATTGGAGCTACAGCTTTAGCTGATAGTAAATTGAATTTGATGTCTGCAGGGATTTTGGCCTGTTTAACGGGAGCAGGTGGTGGTATTATCCGAGACCTCCTGATCAATGAAGTTCCAAGTGTCCTAAAAGAAGACATCTATGCCCTTCTATCTTTTGTAATTGGCGTTATTTATTACTGGTTGGCCTTTGTCCTCCATTTTCCAAGAATTACTGCCTTTATCATTCTCTCAATTGTTGGTTTTGTGATTCGACTCTGTATTATTAAGTTTAAGCTCTCTTTGCCAAATATGGATAAGAGAACCTTGAACTGATGAATAAACGAAACTTATTTTATATAGGCGTCTAATCTCATATGGATTAGGCGCTATTTTATTTTTTTGCAAATACGGGAAATATTTGATGAAATTAATATTTTTTGATATTATATCTAAAATTTAAAATAAGATAGGAGCAGCAATGAGTAATTTGAAACATTCAGTTGATTTTATTAAAGAAATAGAGAAATTGAAGTCAGTAACAAGATTTAATAGAACCCTTGATGGACGGTTTGAAAATAGTGCTGAGCATTCTTGGCAAGGTGCGATAGCTGCTATAGTTCTTCAAGATTATTATCCTGAAAAATTGAATATGGAGAAGGTCATTTCTATGTTATTGATTCATGATTTAGGTGAGATTTATGCCGGAGATACTTGGGTTTTTGATAATGAAAAAAAGGTTCATTCTCATGATAGAGAGCTAGAATCTATAGAAAAAACAATGAGCCTCCTTCCAAAAGAGAGATATTTGAATATGAAAAATTTGTGGTTGGAATTTGAAAAAGGTCAGAGTGCTGAAGCAAGATATGCAAGAGTGATCGATGCATTGGTACCACTGATAAATCACTTAGAAGTTTCAGAATTAAATTATAACCCTGATAATATCAGTGCAGACATGGTATTAGAAAAGAAAAAGTTCATAAAAAGTGAATCAGAAGAATTATGGAAACTGACGGAAGATTTGATTCAGGAAAGTGTAGAGAAGGGCTTATATTTATAATAACAATTGTCCCTAGGGGTTGATTTATAGAAGACAAGGACGTGTCAATTCAGCACGTCTTTTTTTACTTTTTCTATGGTATAATAGAAGATAGATTTACAACTGGAGAATATGAGTATTTATGATTAAACTAGTCGCAACTGATATGGACGGGACTTTTCTAGATGAAGCTGGCCAATTTGATATGGAGCGTTTAAAAAAGCTTCTCCATTCTTATAAAGAAAAAGGAATCTACTTTGCTGTAGCATCAGGTCGTGGTCTCTTATCACTTGAAAAGCATTTTGCGGATGTTAAAGATGAGATTATTTTCATTGCTGAAAATGGGAGTCTGGTTCGTTTTCATGGACAAGACCTCTATGAAGCGACCATGCCTAGAGATTTTTACCTATCAACTTTTGAAAAGCTAAAGACTTCACCTTATTTCGATGAGAAGAAGATGCTCTTGACTGGTAAGAAAGCTTGCTATGTTTTAGATACTGTAGATGAAACCTATCTCATGTTTAGTCATCATTACAATGAAAATATCCAAAAAATAGCTAGTCTTGAAGATATCACAGATGAGATTTTCAAATTCACAACTAACTTTACAGAAGAGACAGTTGAAGCCGGAGAAGCTTGGGTCAATGAACATGTGCCTGGTGTTAAGGCTATGACGACTGGTTTTGAATCCATTGATATTGTTCTTGATTATGTGGACAAGGGAGTTGCGATTGTCGAATTGGCTAAGAAGTTAAATCTGAATATGGATCAAGTGATGGCCTTCGGTGACAATCTCAATGACCTTCACATGATGCAGGTTGTAGGACACCCGGTCGCACCTGAAAATGCTCGCCCAGAAATTCTAGAACTTGCTGAAACAGTTATCGGTCACCACAAAGACCAGTCAGTTATTGCTTATATGGAGGGATTGTAATGACGGATATTAAATTAATCGCATTGGACTTGGATGGAACTTTGCTAACGACAGATAAGAAATTGACTGATCGTACCAAGGCAACTTTAAAGGCTGCGCGTGAACAAGGGGTCAAGGTAGTCCTAACAACTGGACGTCCCCTCAAGGCCATGGATTTCTTCCTTAAAGAGCTTGGTACAGATGGGCATGAGGATGAGTATACCATTACTTTTAATGGTGGTTTGGTTCAGAAAAATACGGGTGAGATCCTTGATAAGACAGTTTTTTCTATTGATGATGTGACGCGTATTTATGAAGAAACTGAAAAACTAGGAATCCCATTAGATGCCATTTCAGAAGGAACAGTCTATCAAATCCAATCTGACCAAGAAAGTTTATATGCCCAGTTTAACCCGGCTCTAACGTTTGTACCAATTGCTTTTGAAGACTTGTCTAGTCAGGTGACCTACAATAAATGCGTGACAGCCTTTCCTCAGGAGCCTTTGGATGCGGCTATTCAGAAGATTTCACCAGAATTATTTGACCAGTATGAGATTTTTAAATCTCGTGAACTCTTGCTAGAATGGTCACCAAAAAATGTCCATAAGGCGACTGGTTTAGCTAAACTGATTGAGCACCTAGGGATTGATCAAAGTCAGGTGATGGCCTGCGGAGATGAGGCTAATGACCTTTCGATGATTGAGTGGGCCGGTCTTGGTGTCGCTATGCAAAATGCTGTTCCAGCAGTAAAGGCTGTGTCAAATGTAGTGACACCAATGACCAATGACGAGGAAGCTGTTGCCTGGGCAATTGAAAAATACGTACTGAAGGAGAATTAAAGGATGGGATTATTTGACCGTTTATTTGGAAAAATAGAAGAACCAAAGATTGAAGATGTTGTCAAAGAGGCTCTAGAAAACATTGATTTATCGGATGATAGCGAACAAACTGAGCTACCAGTAACTGAAGACATCCAAACTAAAGAGCCTGTAGAAGACAACTTACCAGAAGAAGACCAGGAAGAAATCGACAATGGCTCATCTGAAACAGAGGTTGTAGAAGAACCTATCATTGAGCCAGTTGACGAAGTTGACTTTTCTCAAGATGAACCAATTCAAATCGAAGAGGCAGACAGTCCTCAAGAGGAATTGACTCATGTTGAAGAAGTAACTTTAAGTGAAAGTGTTGAGGAAGATGCTGATCAAACTCAATCAAACGAGACAGAAGTTGAAATCACTGAAGAACTTGAACCAGAGACGACCGAGGAAGTGGAAGAAGATCTAGCAATTGAGGAAACCCCTCAGGTCGAAGAGACTGTACAGGAAAAGTATGATCGCAGTCTCAAGAAAACTCGTACAGGATTTGGTGCCCGTTTAAATGCCTTTTTTGCTAATTTTCGCTCAGTTGATGAAGAATTTTTTGAAGAACTAGAAGAACTACTGATCATGAGTGATGTTGGTGTTCAGGTAGCTTCAAATCTTACTGAAGAGTTGCGTTATGAAGCTAAACTTGAGAATGCTAAAAAACCAGAAGCCCTTCGTCGTGTCATCATTGAGAAATTGGTGGAGCTTTACGAGAAAGATGGAAACTACAATGAAAGCATCAACTTCCAAGATGGTTTGACAGTCATGCTCTTTGTAGGTGTCAATGGAGTCGGGAAAACAACTTCTATCGGGAAATTGGCACACCGTTACAAACAAGCTGGTAAAAAGGTTATGCTTGTTGCTGCTGATACCTTCCGTGCGGGTGCGGTTGCTCAGTTAGCTGAATGGGGTCGTCGTGTAGATGTTCCTGTTGTAACAGGTCCTGAGAAAGCTGATCCAGCCAGCGTTGTCTTTGATGGGATGGAGCGAGCAGTAGCAGAAGGTATTGATATTTTGATGATAGATACAGCAGGCCGTCTGCAAAACAAAGAAAACTTGATGGCAGAGTTGGAAAAGATTGGTCGTATTATCAAACGTGTCGTGCCAGAAGCCCCTCATGAAACCTTCCTAGCTTTGGATGCTTCAACAGGACAAAATGCTCTTGTACAAGCTAAAGAGTTTTCAAAAATTACTCCTGTTACTGGGATTGTATTAACTAAGATTGATGGAACTGCCCGAGGTGGTGTTGTTTTGGCTATCCGTGAGGAACTTAATATTCCTGTTAAGCTGATTGGTTTTGGTGAAAAAATCGATGATATCGGTGAGTTCAATTCTGAAAACTTTATGAAGGGTCTTCTAGAAGGTCTGATATAGAAGAAAATCCTGCAAGAATTCTTGCAGGATTGTTTTTAATTATTCTAGTCGACCATCCTTACGATAGGCGATATCTGGTTGCCAAGTCCATTGAGCTCCGTATTTTTCAAGCAAATCAAAGCTAGCTTGAGGTCCCATGGTACCAGCCTTGTAGTCATGAAGGGGAGCACCGTTTTCAGCCCAAAGCTTCTCAATACGGTCAATTAATTTCCATGATGCACTCACTTCATCCCAGTGGCTAAAGTTTGTTGAGTTATTGTTCAAAACATCATAGATCAGTTTTTCATATGGGTCTGGTGAAGCACCTGTAGCAGTCGCATCTGTTCGATAGTCAAGAGAATTTGGCGCGAGGCTAAACTCTTCCCCTACCTTTTTACCGTTAAGGCTGAGAGAGAATCCTTCAGTCGGTTGGATATAGATGGTAAGCACATTCGGTGCTAGGGGTTCTCCAAAAATGGAATCCATTTGTTTGAAGACAATGTTTACGTGTGTTCCTTTTTCAGTTAGGCGTTTACCTGTACGGAAGAAGAAAGGTACACCACGGAAACGATCAGTATCTACAAAGAAGGTACCTGAAGCAAAGGTTTCTGTCATAGATTCAGGGTTTACATTTGGTTCACTGCGGTAAGAAATGTATTTCATACCATCAACTTTACCAGAACGATATTGACCACGGATAAAGTGTTCTTTCAATTCTTCATCTGAAGGATGATAAAGGTTCTTGAAGACTTTGATTTTCTCCGCACGAATGTCATCCTTTGTAAAGCTTGCTGGCTTGTCCATAGCAAGGAGTGACAGAAGTTGGAGGGTATGGTTTTGAACCATGTCACGAAGAGCACCTGATTCATCATAGTAGCCACCACGCTCTTCAACACCTAGACGTTCTGCAAAGGTGATCTGAACATTATCGATATGCTCACGATTCCAAACATTTTCAAAAATCATATTGGCAAAGCGAATAGCAAAGATGCTTTGAATCATTTCCTTACCAAGATAATGGTCGATACGGAAAATTTGTTCTTCGTCAAATGTTGCTAGGAGTTCTTCATTTAGTTTGCTTGCAGTAGCATAGTCTGTACCGAAAGGTTTCTCAACAATCAAACGTTCAAAGCCTTTACCGTCAACGATTTGCTCTGACTTGAGGTGTTTAGCGATGGTACCAAAAAATTGTGGTGCCATTGAGAGGAAGAAGAGTTTGTTGTGGTCAGCTTGATATTTTTCGTTTAACTCAGCTTGAAGCTTGCGTAATTCGATATAGTGTTCGGTATCATTAACGTCGTGACTTTGATAGTAAAAATGACTAGCAAATGCTTGAGCCTCTTCTACGCTATCTGCCAAATCTAAAATGGATTCGACTACAACAGACTCAAAATATTCCTTACTCCAAGGTCTACGAGCAGTTCCAATAACAGCAAAATGATCAGACAAATTACCTGATTTATAAAGTCTAAAAAGTGAAGGGTAGAGCTTGCGTTTAGCCAAATCTCCACTAGCACCGAAAATTGTAACAATAACTTTAGATGACATCCAGCTACCTAATTTCTATTTACTTCCCTAGATATCCTAGGTGTGAGGAATTCCTCGATTATATACCCTCTATTTTATCATAATTTTCTAAAAAATCCAAAATTCCAATACAAGTAACAAAAAAACTGCAAGGTGTCCCTTGCAGTTTTTCTAGGCGTTTAGAACCTTGTCTAAAAATTCTTTTAGACGAGGATGTTGTGGGTTATCAAATATTTGATCAGGTGTCCCATCTTCTAGGAATTCACCGTCTGCTGTAAAGATAACTCGATTAGCAACCTTACGAGCAAATCCCATTTCGTGGGTTACGATAATCATGGTCATGCCTTGTTCAGCCAACTCTTTCATAACGTTCAGAACATCGCCGACCATCTCAGGGTCAAGGGCAGAAGTTGGTTCGTCAAAGAGCATAATATCAGGGTTCATTGCTAAACCGCGAGCGATAGCCACACGTTGTTTTTGACCACCGGAGAGGCTTTCAGGATTTGCATTAGCTTTATCAGCCAATCCAACTTTTTCAAGGAGTTCCATACCCAATTTTTCAGCTTCAGCCTTGGTCATTAACTTATGTTCTACAGGAGCAAAAGTGATATTTTCCAAAACAGTCATATGTGGGAAGAGATTAAAGTGTTGAAACACCATTCCGATATTTTCACGAACATGGTCCACGTTGGTAGATTTATCCGTCAAATCATAGCCGTTAACTGTAATAGTTCCTTTTGTTCCTTCCTCTAGAAGATTTAGGCTACGCAAGAAAGTAGATTTACCAGAACCTGAGGGACCGATAATGCAGACAACATCTCCTTCGTAGAATTTTGCTGAAATTCCTTTAAGAACTTTGTTTTTACCATAATGTTTATGTAAATTATGAACGTCAATTTTTAACTTAGCCATTATTGAATCCTCTTTTCTAAGCGTTTTGCAAGTCTAGTAAGAAGAGTGATAATCACAAGGTAGAAGACTGCGAGAATTGCATACATTTTGAAACTTTGGTAGTTACGGGCGATGATGATTTTACCAGTTTGGAAGAGTTCGACCAGACCGATGGCAGATACAATCGTTGTATCTTTAAGAGTGATAACAAATTGGTTAACGAAGTTTGGAAGCATGAGCTTGGTTGCTTGTGGCAAGACAATCTTACGCATGGTTTTACTGTAAGAGATACCAAGGCTTCGACTAGCTTCCATTTGTCCAACAGGTACGGCCTTAATACCACCACGAACAATTTCAGCGATGTAGGCAGCTGAGTTTAGGGAAAGTGCAATTGTACCAGCGACAAAGTCGTTGATTGGACTTTGTTGACCTGTAAGAGATTCGATAAAGTTTGGAATCCCCCAGAAAATGAAAGCAGCAAGAATCATCAATGGAATACCACGGATAACGTCAACGAAAATCTCTGAAATCATACGGAGGGATTTATATGGGCTGACACTAAACATCCCAAAGATAATTCCGATGAAAATCGCAATTACAAATGAAAGAAGTGCTAATGAGAGAGTAATACCAAGTCCGCTGAGAAGTTGTTTGTAGTTGTTTTTCAACAAGCCCCAAATAGTCGTTTCATCAGCAGTTGAGGTTGTGGTAGTAGAATTGCTTGCTAGATATTTATCTAGAATTTTTTGGAATTCTCCATTCGCCTTAAGGTTTGCGAGTCCCTTGTTAAACTTCTCTAGCAATTCTGGATTGCTTCCTTTTTTGACAGCAAAGGCAGTTTCTCCAATTGGTGTACCTTCGATTGGTGTTTTTAATTTTTGTCCTTGGCTGATAGAATATTTAATAACAGGCTCATCGTCCATGACGGCATCAATTGAACCAGTATTTAAACTATCATACATAGATGCAGCATCTGAAAAAGTTTTGATTTTGTAACCGTATTTGCTTTGGTTCTCTGTTAGGAAGCTTTGTGAAGCTGTACCATTCTTGACACCTACAGTCTTACCGTTCAAATCTTCATAAGAAGAAATGGTACTTGATTCTTTAACACCGAGGATAGTATTTGCTGTATAGTAAGAATCTGAGAAATCGAAAGTTTCTTTACGGGCATCAGTTACAGACATTCCTGCAATGACACCGTCTGCTTGTCCAGATTGAACAGCGTTAATAGCTGCGTCAAAGCCAGGGTTGGTAATTTCAATCTCAAAACCTTGGTCTTTGGCAATAGCCTTGATGAGATCCATATCGATACCAGTGTACTGGTTACTTGAGTCTTGAAAAACAAAAGGTGCAAAAGATGAGTCGCTGGCGATAACATATTTGGTTTTCTCAGTATCAGCTTTTACGAGCCCTAATGAGAAAATAGGAAATAAAATTAGCAAACATGCTAGGATTTTTTTCTTCATGTGATGTCTCCTTTCAGGGTATTTTCAAATTATAGCAGAAAAAATTAAATCCGGCAAATATTTTATATTTCTATGTAAGAAGATATAACATAGAATAAGGTAAGGTGGTCTGTTGAGAAAAAGAAACTCTTTCCTTTTTATGGTAAAATAGAAGGATAGAAAATGTGTATGAGGCTATTATGATAAATCGAATTACAGATAATAAATTTAAACTAGTATCAAAATACCAACCTTCAGGAGATCAACCACAAGCGATTGAGCAGTTGGTCGATAATATCGAGGGTGGCGAGAAGGCTCAGATTCTGATGGGGGCGACGGGTACAGGGAAAACCTATACCATGAGTCAGGTCATTTCTAAAGTCAATAAACCAACTTTGGTTATTGCCCACAATAAGACTCTGGCCGGTCAGCTCTATGGGGAGTTCAAGGAATTTTTCCCTGAAAATGCAGTCGAGTACTTCGTATCTTACTATGATTATTACCAGCCAGAGGCCTATGTCCCTTCTAGCGATACCTACATTGAGAAGGATAGTTCGGTCAATGATGAAATTGACAAGCTTCGTCACTCAGCAACTTCAGCTCTCTTGGAGCGGAATGATGTTATCATTGTGGCATCAGTTTCTTGTATCTATGGATTGGGTTCCCCTAAAGAATATGCTGATAGTGTGGTAAGTTTGCGTCCGGGTCTTGAGATTTCTCGAGATAAACTGCTTAATGACTTGGTGGACATTCAGTTCGAGCGCAATGACATTGACTTCCAACGTGGTAGATTTCGTGTACGTGGAGATGTGGTGGAGATTTTCCCAGCCTCTCGTGATGAGCATGCCTTTCGAGTTGAGTTTTTCGGGGATGAGATTGACCGTATCCGTGAAGTCGAAGCTCTAACTGGTCAAGTTCTGGGCGAAGTGGATCATTTGGCGATTTTCCCAGCCACTCACTTTGTGACCAATGATGACCACATGGAAGTAGCTATTGCTAAGATTGAGGCTGAGTTGGAGGAGCAGTTAGCTATCTTTGAGAAGGAAGGTAAACTCCTCGAAGCGCAACGCTTGAAACAGCGTACAGAGTACGATATCGAGATGCTTCGTGAGATGGGCTATACAAACGGCGTTGAAAACTATTCCCGTCACATGGATGGACGGAGCGAAGGAGAGCCACCGTACACCCTTCTTGATTTCTTCCCGGATGATTTTTTGATTATGATTGATGAGAGCCACATGACCATGGGACAAATCAAGGGCATGTACAATGGTGACCGTTCTCGTAAGGAAATGTTGGTGAATTATGGTTTCCGTTTGCCATCTGCCTTGGATAATCGTCCTCTCCGTCGTGAAGAGTTTGAAAGTCATGTTCACCAGATCGTCTATGTTTCAGCGACACCTGGTGATTATGAACACGAGCAGACTGATACCGTTATTGAGCAAATCATTCGTCCGACTGGTCTTTTGGATCCAGAAGTAGAAGTCCGTCCAACTATGGGACAAATTGATGATCTTTTGGGTGAAATCAATGCCCGTGTTGAAAAGAACGAACGTACCTTTATTACAACCTTGACCAAGAAAATGGCTGAAGACTTGACTGACTATTTCAAAGAAATGGGAATCAAGGTCAAATATATGCACTCGGATATCAAGACTTTAGAGCGAACAGAGATTATCCGTGACCTGCGTTTGGGTGTTTTTGATGTCTTGGTCGGAATTAACCTCCTTCGTGAAGGGATTGATGTTCCAGAGGTAAGTTTGGTTGCTATTCTCGATGCTGACAAGGAAGGTTTCCTTCGTAATGAGCGTGGACTCATTCAGACCATCGGTCGTGCTGCCCGAAATAGCGAGGGGCATGTCATCATGTATGCGGACACTATGACGCAGTCTATGCAATGTGCCATTGATGAAACGGCTCGCCGTCGTAAAATCCAGATGGCCTATAATGAAGAACATGGTATTGTACCTCAGACAATCAAGAAAGAAATCCGTGACCTGATTTCTGTCACAAAAGCTGTGGCTAAGGAAGAGGATAAGGAAGTCGATATCAATAGCCTCAATAAACAAGAACGTAAAGACCTTGTCAAGAAACTAGAAAAACAAATGCAAGAAGCCGTCGAAGTGCTTGATTTCGAGTTAGCAGCTCAAATACGTGATATGATGTTGGAAGTCAAGGCGTTGGATTGAGGAATAAATATGATCGATTTAAGAAAATTAATTGAAGAAGATTTGGTGTCTTTGTGGGAAATTGCTTATTCACAATCTAATCCAATTTGGAAGCAGTATGATGCTCCCTATTATGACGATTATCAGCATTTTCCTAATTTTCAAGAATTTAAACTCCAAAAATCAGAATCTACTCTAAACAACTCAAATCGCCTTGGCATTTTTGTTGATGATAAACTAGTTGGGACTGTTTCGCGCTACTGGGTATGTAAACAAACAAGATGGATGGAATTGGGAATTTGTATTTATGATAACAAATTTTGGAACTCTGGAATTGGAAAAGCTGCTATGCTACAGTGGATAGATCGGACATTTCAGGATTACTTGGAGTTGGAGCATCTTGGTTTGACAACTTGGTCAGGAAATTTTGGTATGATGAAATTGGCTGAGAAATTAAGAATGAAAAAAGAAGCTCATATTCCAAAAGTTCGTTATTATCAAGGCAAATATTTTGATAGTATTAAATATGGCATTTTGAGAGAAGAATGGGAGGAAGCAAATGGTCATCACTGTCAAACAGATGGAAACTCCTGAAGAGATAGAAGGTAAGTCCCTTGTTCACTGGCAAACGTGGAGAGAGGCTTATGACGATCTTTTGCCTCCAGAATTTCAGGAGACTATGACATTAGATAGATGTCGTTTTTTTAGTCAAAAGTATCCAGAAAATACCTTGATTGCTATGGATGGAAAGCAGGTCGTTGGATTTATCAGCTATGGAAACTTTCGTGATGAGACTATTCAAGCTGGTGAAATTATTGCTTTATATGTCTTAAAAGACTATTATGGAAAAGGTATTGCTCAGAAATTAATGAAGGAAGCTTTGAGGACTCTTGATCATTTTTCTGAAATTTATTTATGGGTATTGAAAGATAATAAGCGAGCCATTGCTTTCTATCAAAAAATGGGTTTTACTGTTGATGGCCAAGAACAAATACTTGAACTAGGAAAACCTGTTAAGGAATTGCGGATGGTGTGTTCTTCAAATAAAGATTCCTAAAGACGTATCTATCAATATTTGAACTATTATCAATTAATCGAGTTTAAAGAGTGAAAGAGATAGAATGAAGCAAAGAGATGAAGGAGAGAACTTATGAAAATTCTAGTTATCAATGGACATCCTGATAAGGAAAGTTACTGCCAGGCTATTTTTCAAACCATTGTAAACAATATTGACACAATGCATCATGAGCTTGAAATCATCAATCTCAATGAAGAGGACTTTGACCCTGTCCTTCGCTACGGCTATCGAAAACGGATGGATGAAGATCCCTTTATCCTTCGTTCCCAAGAATTAATCCAGTGGTCAGACCATTTTATCTTTGTCTATCCCATCTGGTGGAGTAGTATGCCGAGTCTTCTGAAAGGTTGGATTGATCGGGTCTTTACACCGGGGATTGCCTACTCGGCCAATAATCAGGGCAGCTTTATCTGGAATTATCTCAGAGGTAAGCAGTTTAAAAAGTTATTAAAAGGGAAAACGGCCTGTATTTATGCGACCTCGATGGCGCCTACTTGGTGGTACAAAATCTTTTCAGGTCCTATCAACATTCCAGATAGCTATGGCATCTCTATTTTGAAAAATGCGGTCTTGAATCACTGTGGAATTAAAACTAAGCGCGTGTGCGTACTAGGTGAAGTTGGACGGGATGTGAATACAGCAAGTATGCGTGAAGAACATCTCCAAAAAGTAGCAGAAGAAGTTAAAAAATTATCATGAAACAAGATAATAAAAAAGAGAAAAAATCAAAAAAACTCTATATGCCAAATCGAAAAATGAGCTGGCTAGATAAAGTAAAATTGTGGTTGCTACAGCATTCAAAAATAGCTTTTCTATTAGATTGTAGTGTATTTTGGTTCTCAGCTATCGGGTTATTTTATTTGTTGCTTGGAACAACTTTTGTTCCAAAACCATATCAAAACTTCAATTATGTCTTTCCACTTATTATGAATCTAATATTCTTAGTGAATATACTTTATCAGGGTATTTTTAGAGATAATTTCGATGGAATGACTAGAGTCCAAGATTTTGCAAATCCATTCTTGTACCTAAATGGAGTAGGTTTGTTGTTTCACACTTTCTTTGGAATAATGGGTAGAAATAGAAAGTCTATTCCTCCCTTACTAACCTTAGATCACCGCTACATCTGGTTTCCAATTCTTACTTATATAACCTTCTTCTTAGTGGCTGCTTTGATCATTTTGATTGCCAAGCATATTGAAAAGAAAAAGGGAAAAGAAGAAAATAGGGAAAATCCACACAAATGAAAAAGAATAAAAGAAATTCAAATACAAAAAAGAATCTCTCAATGAAAGAAAGTTTTCATCTTTGGCTAGATTCTCATAAATTTTTAGGATTCTTCTTGATCCTCGGTCTTATCCTAGCAATAGGACTAAGTTTGAATCTAATTTTTGAAAGTCTTCCTATTCCTTCACCATACAGAGATATCAACTATAGTTTTCCAATATATATAAATCTTTTTTGCCTGGTATATCAATTCTTTGACTATTGGTTCCTAGACTTGACTAGGACAAGAATGACGATAAAAAGATATGCAGATTTATTTATCTATCTTAATAGTATCGGTTTAATAGTTCATCTCTTTATTGGGATTGGTGGGAAAAATAGTAAAGGGATTTTACCTTCTCTCTTATCTCTAGATCACCGCTACATCTGGTTTCCAATTCTTACTTATATAACCTTCTTCTTAGTGGCTACTTTGATTATTTTAATTTCCAAATATGTTAAAAAGAAAAGGAGTTAATCATGCTGAAACATCTGACTGTATTTAGGGTAATTTACCTTTCGTGCCTGGTATTTGTACTGATTCATTTTATCTTAGGATTGTTTGGTTTAGCTTTTACACCAATTTTATGGAATATCTGGTTCTTTGGCCTCTGCCTAACCTTATTTATTCAGCCGTGGACCATCTTTTATAAAACGAGGATTTTTCAATGGCATCATCTGATTTTTCAAGCTCTCAGTGGATTTTTCGCTCTTTTAATCTGGTTAATGATATTCTTTTTCCTATCTTTCATTCCAGACTCATCCATACCTATCAGTATAGACTATCAAGTTAATAGTAAAGACAAAGAGATAAGAATTAATAGGGGTTTTTTTCTTGATGATATTCGTGAATATCACGACTTGATTAATCCTTTGATTATGAAGTCTAAAATTAAGTACAAGATAGAAAATTATTATTAGAAAGTGAGTCCTATGTCTCGAGCGCAATTAACCATTCTTACCAATATTTGTATGATTGAAGACCTTGAAAAGCAGCGCGTGGTCATGCAGTATCGTTCACCCGAAAGCAATCGCTGGTCTGGCTATGCTTTTCCAGGAGGCCATGTTGAAGATGGAGAGGCTTTTGCAGAGTCAGTTATTCGTGAAATATACGAGGAAACAGGTCTGACAATCCAAAATCCTCAACTTGTCGGCATTAAAAATTGGCCCTTAGATACAGGAGAGCGTTATATTGTCTTTTGTTATAAGGCGACTGAGTTCTCAGGTACCCTTCGTTCCTCAGATGAAGGAGAAGTTTACTGGGTACAAAAAGACCAGATTCCAAATTTGAATCTGGCCTATGATATGTTACCCTTGATGGAAATGATGGAAGCACCTGACAAGTCGGAATTTTTCTACCGTCGTCGTACAGAAGACGGATGGGAAAAGAAAACTTTTTAATCCTTTACCAAATACCCTAACTTGTCCAAGGCTTTCTCGATATAGAGAAGGTCTTGTTTATTTTCTGCTTCAATCAAATGATAATGGACGCCATCTGTTAATTCAGATAAGGGTCTAAAGTCTGAGGTCTTGACTTGGTTTAAAAAATGCTCGACATCCCTACGGCAACTTAGTTTGAGGAGGGTTTCGATTTCTCCGTAAACAGGATGATCTATCTGGATATTTTGAACTCGTCCACCATTATCAACAATGGCAAGGAGTTCTTGTTCCATATCTTCTTCTTTGTGTTTAACTTTAAAAAGTTTATGTACATAAGAATTTGATTTACTTTCCTTATAGATATATCCACGATTGGTTGATAAGATAGGAGCACCATCTGCACGAAGAACAGCAATGTCCTGAACAATAATCTGGCGAGTGACATGAAAATGTTCTGCTAAACTTTGGCCGTTTAGAGGTTTTTGTGATTCCTTTAGAAGTTGTAAGAGGGCTTCTTTTCTATTTTTTGTCATAGTCTCTTTCTTAATGGCGTTTTTTTAGTGCTTTATAAACAGCTAAGGCTAAGTAATAGTCTATCATACTATGGATAATAGTACCAAATCCAACCAATACAAACAAGACATAGAACATATTTTTTAGGTCTGTTCCTGTACTAGCGTAAAAGATGATACAAGCCAACACTTCAGCAATAGCGTGAACCAAACCGAGTACAAAGTTAAAAATCAAAGAAGATTTAGGATTATCCAAGGTTTGAGGGTATTTTTGAAGATAGAAAGCTCCAAGAGTTCCAAAGAAGATATGTGAGAGAGCTCGAAGGACGATGACAATTGGGTAACCCGCCAAAAGGAAGCCGATACTTGAACCCACGATTACAAAGATAGCCATCCATGGTGAGAGAAACATAGCAATAAAAATGGCTACGTGACTTCCTAGAGTATAAGAAGCTGGAGGAATAACTAGTTTAAAGGGCATGAATAAGGGGATGAGGATAGCGATAGCTGTCAGTAATGCGGTTACGGTCATGAATTGGGTTTTCTTTTGTGTGTTCATAATAACTCCTTTTTATCTGTATATACAGTTGTATAGTACACTAAAATTTTAAACTAGTCAAGGAGTAAATTGCATTTCTGAAGAAAAATAGTTAAACTATAGTAAAGTATCTTAGTAAATGGAGAGTTAAGATGATTGATATTGTATATCCGATTTTTGTTATTCATTATTTAGCCAAACAGAAAAAAACAGGAATAATAGTATCGACATTTACTACGTTTACAGCCTATAGTTTTTTGCTGATCTCCCTCATTAAAATTACTTTTGGATCGATAGCACTAATGGTTTTCAGTATACCCATTTTTGGTTTTCTCTTTTTTAGTGTTATTGGGGAAATATTTCTACATATTAGTATTATTTATGGAATCACCTTGCTTTTTTTGTCATTATCTATTTATATAGACGGTCATAAAAATAGCCAAGCTATTCAGAACACACACTCCACACCATTTATGTTTTATCTACTAATGTTATCTTTTCATGCACTCTTAATCTATACTAACTTAGTTCCAATTCTTTCTATTCAATGAAAAATCTAAGTATTTTCTTTATTAAAAAAGCAGCAGAAGAAGGACAAATAATTAAAAAAATTTTTTGAGAAAAAGACTTGCTTTGAAATGACAGATATGGTATACTTATAAACGGTTTGAAAAAACTGCCTAAGACAGTAGGGGAGCTCGACTCATAAATATCCTACCGAGGACAAAACGTATCATGTAAAAAGAAGCGTATTGTACTTTCGTGTCTAGGTTTGGGCGCGTTTTTCTTTTGGAAAAATTCCCCAAGCAAAATAATTACGGAGGTGAACACACTAATGAGTGAAGCAATTATTGCTAAGAAAGCGGAACTAGTTGACGTAGTAGCTGAGAAAATGAAAGCTGCTGCATCAATCGTCGTTGTAGACGCTCGTGGTTTGACAGTTGAACAAGATACAGTTCTTCGTCGTGAGCTTCGTGGAAGCGAAGTTGAGTATAAAGTTATTAAAAACTCAATCTTACGTCGTGCAGCTGAAAAAGCTGGTCTTGAAGATCTTGCATCTGTTTTTGTTGGACCATCTGCAGTAGCATTTTCTAACGAAGATGTTATCGCACCAGCGAAAATCTTGAACGACTTTGCTAAAAACGCTGACGCACTTGAAATCAAAGGTGGTGCAATCGAAGGCGCTGTCGCATCTAAAGAAGAAATCGTTGCTCTTGCAACTCTTCCAAACCGCGAAGGACTCCTTTCTATGCTCCTTTCTGTACTTCAAGCGCCAGTGCGCAACGTTGCTCTTGCAGTCAAAGCGGTTGCAGACAACAAAGAAGACGCAGCTTAATCTTAAGCTACGCAGCGTAGCCTAGCTACAAAAGATAACAAAATTAAATTTAAACATATTTGGAGGAAATAACAATGGCATTGAACATTGAAAACATTATTGCTGAAATTAAAGAAGCTTCAATCCTTGAATTGAACGACCTTGTAAAAGCTATCGAAGAAGAATTTGGTGTAACTGCAGCTGCTCCTGTAGCTGTTGCTGCAGCTGGTGCTGCTGACGCTGGTGCTGCTAAAGACTCATTTGACGTTGAATTGACAGCTGCTGGTGACAAAAAAGTTGGCGTTATCAAAGTTGTACGTGAAATCACTGGTCTTGGACTTAAAGAAGCTAAAGAACTTGTTGATGGTGCACCAGGTGTCATCAAAGAAGGCGTTCCAACTGCAGAAGCTGAAGAAATCAAAGCTAAATTGGAAGAAGCTGGAGCTTCAGTTACTCTTAAATAATAGAGCGACTACATTTGTAGCTTAAAAACATGATTAAACCGCTATTCTTAGGAGTAGCGGTTTTTCTTTTTGTTCTAGAAGGGGCATAAGAGCAATAGTTGTTTTATCATGAGATTATTTAGTAGTGATTCCTTATGTAAAAAATTTACTTTTTAATTCCTTTTTGTTATAATAGATGACAAGAAAGAATATCTTATCAGTAGATCCTAAGCGAGCCTGTGGTAGTGGGAGTCAGGTGGTTAAGAGATAAGTGTGGCGCTTTTGGTATTTTAATAAAGATAATGAAGTAATAAATTAGGGTGGAACCGCGTTTTTGACGCCCCTAGGTCACTTGACTTAGGAGCAAAGACACGGTTTTTTTGTTTTCTGAGTTGAGTGCATAAAAAATATAAAGGAGTAAAATATGTCTAAAAAATTGACATTCCACTGCGTCAGTGGCAGAGACCTCCTTACAGTCGGACTGCACCACGCTCAGCACTAGGGTGCCTGAGCTAAACGCAGTACTAACTCGTCTTGCCTCGTATAATCGACGAGGCAGACTCATGTCGCAATAATTTATAATAAAGGAGTAAATAATGTCTAAAAAACTAACCTTTCAAGAGATTATCTTGACTTTACAACAATACTGGAATGACCAGGGTTGTATGCTTATGCAGGCTTATGACAACGAAAAGGGTGCAGGTACAATGAGTCCGTATACTTTTCTTCGTGCTATTGGTCCTGAGCCATGGAATGCGGCTTATGTAGAGCCATCACGTCGTCCAGCAGACGGTCGTTATGGGGAAAACCCAAACCGTCTCTACCAACACCACCAATTCCAAGTGGTCATGAAACCATCACCATCAAACATTCAAGAACTTTACCTTGAGTCATTGGAAAAATTGGGGATCAATCCTTTGGAACACGATATTCGTTTCGTTGAAGATAACTGGGAAAACCCATCAACTGGATCTGCAGGTCTTGGTTGGGAAGTTTGGCTTGACGGTATGGAAATCACACAGTTTACTTATTTCCAACAGGTCGGTGGCTTGGCAACTGGTCCTGTAACTGCTGAGGTGACTTATGGATTGGAACGCTTAGCTTCTTATATCCAAGAAGTAGATTCTGTTTACGATATTGAGTGGGCTCCAGGAGTTAAATACGGAGAAATCTTCCTTCAGCCAGAATACGAACACTCAAAATACAGCTTTGAAGTTTCAGATCAAGATATGCTTCTTTCTAACTTCGAGAAATTCGAAAAAGAAGCAGGACGTGCTTTGGAGTTAGGGCTTGTTCACCCAGCCTACGACTACGTTTTGAAATGTTCACATACCTTTAACTTGCTTGATGCTCGCGGAGCTGTGTCTGTTACAGAACGTGCCGGTTATATCGCTCGCATCCGTAACTTGGCCCGTGTTGTAGCCAAGACCTTCGTAGCAGAACGTAAGAAACTCGGTTACCCACTTCTCGACGAAACCACACGTGCAAAACTCCTAGCAGAAGAGGAAGAGTAAACAGAGTTACAAGAATAAAAAAGGCTAACAAAATGAGCCTACGTAGCCACCTAGTGGCAAGTCGAAGACTTGCTAAAGGGATAGGCACTGCCGTACTGCTTGATGGGGATTTTTGAAACCTTAGGTTCAAAAATCAGTTGACTAAATCCACTTTGATGAGACTGTTGGAAATTTATGTCAAGGAGACATAGGATTTTCCTACAGCCTCACAAAGTTAGTTAGTGACGTCCCCAGTACCTAAGGTGCCTGTCAAAAAGAAGAAGATGTAAAGGAAAAAACATGACAAAAAACTTATTAGTAGAATTAGGACTTGAAGAGCTACCAGCCTACGTTGTCACACCAAGTGAAAAACAACTGGGTGAAAAAATGGCAGCCTTCTTAAATGAGAACCGCCTTTCATACGAAGGAATTCAAACCTTCTCGACTCCACGTCGTTTGGCTGTTCGCGTTCTTGGTTTAGCAGACCAACAAACAGATTTGACTGAAGATTTTAAAGGACCTTCTAAGAAAATTGCCTTGGATGCTGATGGAAACTTCTCAAAAGCTGCCCAAGGATTTGTCCGTGGAAAAGGCTTGACGGTAGATGATATTGAATTCCGTGAAATCAAAGGTGAAGAATATGTCTATGTAACTAAACATGAAGCTGGAAAACCAGCCGAGGAAGTTTTAGCAGGAATTCCAGAAGTTTTAGCTGGTTTAAGTTTTCCTGTCAGCATGCACTGGGCAAATAATACCTTTGAATACATCCGTCCAGTTCACACGTTGACTGTTCTTTTGGATGATAAAGCTCTTGATATGGATTTCCTTGATATTCATTCAGGCAGAGTCAGTCGAGGTCATCGCTTCCTTGGACATGAAGTTGAAATCCGTCACGCTGATAGTTATGAAGAAGACTTACGAAAAGTCTATGTCATTGCTGATAGCATTGAACGCGAAAATATGATTCGTGAACAAATCAAGGCTATCGAAGCAGAACAAGGAGTTCAAGTACAGATTGATGAAGGGCTTTTGAATGAAGTCTTGAATCTGGTTGAATACCCAACAGCCTTTATTGGTAATTTTGATCCTAAATACCTTGAAGTTCCAGAAGAAGTTTTAGTGACTTCAATGGAAACTCACCAACGCTACTTTGTTGTACGTGACCTTGAAGGAAATCTAAAACCAAACTTCATTTCTGTCCGCAATGGGAATGCCGAACACTTGGAAAATGTCATCCGAGGAAATGAGAAAGTCTTAGTTGCACGTCTGGAAGACGGAGAATTCTTCTGGCGTGAAGACCAAAAATTGAAGATTGAAGATCTTGTAGCCAAGTTATCGCATGTAACTTTCCATGAAAAGATTGGTTCACTTCGTGAGCATATGATTCGTACTGGGCAAATTGCTATCCTGTTAGCAGAAAAAGCTGGCTTATCAGTAGATGAAACACTTGATCTTGCTCGTGCTGCAGCCATTTATAAGTTTGACCTCTTAACTGGTATGGTTGGTGAATTTGATGAGCTTCAAGGAATCATGGGTGAGAAGTACGCTCTTCTTGCAGGAGAAAATGCTGCAGTGGCGCAAGCTATTCGTGAGCACTATCTTCCAGATTCAGCTGAGGGAGCTCTCCCTGAATCTAAAGTAGGAGCTATTCTTGCACTAGCTGATAAATTAGATACTCTCTTATCTTTCTTCTCTGTTGGTTTGATTCCATCTGGTTCAAACGACCCTTATGCCCTCCGTCGTGCAACACAAGGGATTGTTCGTATCTTAGAAGAATTCGGTTGGAATATTCCAATGGACGAGTTGATTGCAAGCCTTTATGCCTTATCGTTTGATAGTTTAACCTACGATAACCAAGAAGAAGTGCTGAACTTTATCAAAGCTCGTGTTGATAAGATGATGGGTTCTACTGCAAAAGATATCAAAGAAGCTGTTCTTGCAAGTTCAAACTTTGTTGTTTCAGATATGATTGAAGCAGCAGAAGCCTTAACTGAAGCAGCAAAATCTGAAGATTATAAATCATCAGTTGAGTCTCTATCTCGTGCCTTTAACTTGGCAGAAAAAGCAGAAGGATCAGTCAAAGTCGATTCAAATCTCTTTGAAAATGAACAAGAAAGAGAACTTACTCAAGCAGTAGAAAGTCTTGAATTGAAAGGTTCAGCTAGCGATAAATTAGCACAGCTATTTGCTCTTAGTCCAGTTATTGATGGATTCTTTGACAATACCATGGTTATGGCAGAGGATGTTGATGTTAAGAATAATCGTTTGGCTATTCTTGCTGAACTTGTGAATAAAGCAAAAACAGTGGCTGCTTTTAATCGTCTTAATACAAAATAGTAATTGAAAAATAGATTGGAGGTCAAAATATGACACCAGAAAAAATCGCTCGTATTAATGAACTTGCTAAAAAGAAAAAAACAGAAGGCTTGACTGCGGAAGAAAAAGTAGAACAAGCCAAACTTCGTGAGGAATATATCGAAGGTTATCGTCGTTCAGTACGTCACCACATTGAAGGAATCAAAATCGTCGATGAAGATGGTAATGATGTGACTCCTGAAAAACTTCGTCAAGTACAACGCGAAAAAGGTTTACACGGCCGTAGTCTTGATGATCCGAATTCATAAATAAAAAAATCTCGGTTTGTGAGTGCGAACCGAGATTTCTATTATAAAAAAGGAACCATTTTGGGTTCCTTTTAGTTAGTTATTAGTTACTTGCACCAGAAGTAGCATCAGCAGCTCCGTGGCCACCATCACCATGTCCTCCAGCGTCAGATGCACCAGAAGTAGCATCAGCATCACCGTGACCTCCAGCAGCAGGAGCAAAAGGTCCGCTACCGCCTACCAAACGTTGACCAGTTTCTTTCAAGTACCAGTCAAGCCATGGTTGGAAGTTAAAGACAATTTCATTGATACCAGCATATGATCCATCAGGATAGTACATAGCTTGGTAGTTGTGAGTATTGATAACACCTGCAGGTGAACCAGGAACAATTGTACGTACGTATTCTTGGTTGCCATTGCGAAGTGTACCAATAACCCACTCAACGTTTTTCATACGTGCAGGTGGAAGTGATCCGTGAACTGTTGACATACGGCTACCAGATTGAGGTGGTACACGTTTCGCAAACATTGTTTCTGGATCTTGGTGAGCGTTGTTGTAGTAGAGGAATTGGTTGTTGTCATCAGCATATGTCAATTCAAAAGGCATAGCTTTCAAGAACATATCGATTTGGTTAACTGTAAGGATACCATGGTCAAGTTTAACGTATGTATCACCTGAAACAGCACCTGTAATTTCTGCAACTTTTTCTACCCATTCTGGATCATCAGGGTCAACCTCTGTAATAGTTGTGGCAATTGGTTTTCCACAATCCAAGTCTTCTGGTTCAATTGGTTTTGGTTTTTTCAAATTAGATACGACTCCTACATATTTGACAAAGTTATCTAAGCAAGTTTCAAGGAATTTAACAGTTCCTTCGTTAATAATATTTCCTTTTGCATCAAAAGCTTCTTTGGCTTTTCCAAGAAGGAACTCATTACCTGGTAATGTGTAGGCATTTACTCCTGGTGCATCAAGAATTTTACGAAGGTGAACTTGAGCACGTGAAGTTCCTTGATCGTAGTATGAAGCACCCACAATCATAACTGGTTTGTTTTCAAATGGATGAACTTCGTATGAAAGCCATTCAAGGACTGACTTAAGTGAAGCAGAAATAGTGTGGTTGTGCTCTGGAGTAGCAATAATCACACCATCAGCTCGAGTAATTTTGTTGTAAAGAAGGCGCAACTGGAAGCTCTCGTCCCATTTTTCGTCTTGGTTAAACATTGGAACTTCATCGATTTCCAAAACTTCTAGTTCAAATTTAAATTTAAACTGACGGCGGATGAACTCCAAGAGTTTGCGGTTATATGATTGATCGTAGTTTGATCCAACAAGTCCAACAAATTTCATTCTTTCGATCTCCTATCTTACAAATTTTCCCAATCAAAATCTTCAGCATCTTTGCGAAGAAGCTCTTGTGCGTTACGCAATTTCTCAGTAACTTTAACAAAGATACGGAAGTCATCAAAGATGGCATCCAATTTCTTGATGACATCAAGATCTACCAAGTCACCATTTTGATCAAATGCTTGAAGAGAATGTGAAAGCAAGAATTCATCTGGGAGAACATTTGCTTTGATTTCAGGAGCATTAAGAATTTGACGAAGTTGCAATTGAGCACGTGATGAACCGAGTGTACCATATGAAGCACCTGTAATCATGACAGGTTTGTTCAAAAGTGGGAATACACCATATGAAATCCAAGCAAGAGCGCTCATAAGAACAGCTGGGATTGAGTGGTCGTATTCTGGAGTACCGATAATAACTCCATCAGCAGCTTCGATTTTAGCAGCGATTTCCGTAGCTTCAGCTGGGATTTGTTTGTCAGCTGGTTTGTTAAATACAGGTAGATCTTTAATTTCTACCAATTCGATTTCTGCTTTATCAGCAAAGTGTTTCTGCATATATTGAAGCAGTTGGCGGTTTGTGGAACGTTTTGAGTTAGTTCCTACAATAGCAATAAGTTTAAGCATGGGCTTTCCTTTCTCTTTTTGCATTATTAATTATTTATCGTTGGATACCAGATGAACAAGCTAAGCGTCCATCTTTGTCAATGAGGATGGCTTCGATACCATCAATATTTTCGACTTGCCACATAATAGAGGCGCTACGTTCGCCAAATAATCGTGTGGTCCATATCTCGCCGTCAACAGAGCGGTCAGATATAATGGTTAAACTAGCTAAATCCGTTTCAAGAGGATAACCTGTTTCACTATCGAAAATGTGATGATAATCCTTGCCATTGATTTCAAGATGCCGTTCATAAATCCCAGATGTAACCACTGATTTTCCAGTAATAGACAAGGTCATAAGGTGATTACCACGTGGATTGTTTGGATCTTGAATGCCGATTTGCCACGGACGTCCATCTTTTGATTGGTTGTTCCCAATTGTGAGGATGTTTCCTCCAAGATTAATAAGAGCAGAAGTGACGCCGTTTTCTTTCAAGAAAGCTGCAACCTTATCTGCACTGTACCCCTTTGCTAAACACCCCAAGTCGATTTTCATTCCCTTTTTTTCTAGGAAAACTGTAGAATTGACTGAATCGAGTTTAATAAAATGAGGGTTTATTAGTGGTAAGGCTGAAGCGATTTCTTCAGGGCTTGCAACCTTTGCATCGGAAAAACCGATACGCCAGGTTTGAACCAAAGGTCCTATACTAATATTGAGATGACTTTTAGGTGCTAGACTGTGTTCCAGACCTAATGAAATGAGTTCATACAAATCAGGATGGACTTTAACTGGGGCAATACCTGCCTGATAGTTAATTTCCATTAATTCGGATTCAGAACTGTTAGCGTTGAAGCGAAATTCAAGTTCCTTTAGCAAATCAAAAGCTTGACGGAGAAGATTGTCCGCTTGTTCATGGACTAAGGAAATAGTAATCGTAGTTCCCATTAATCGCTCAGATGATGAACTGAGAGACAAAGAATCAACTCCCTTCAAATCACTCGGAAATAGCTACAAATCTTGAATGTATCACAATTTAAGAATTTATATTTCATTTCCATATAAATAGAATATCATAAAGTCAGCGTTTTCACAAATTATTTTTTACAAAAAGTCAAGAAATATGCTTGCAAGAATTTAAAAATGTCAAAAAGCTATGATAAGGCTTTGAAAACGAGTTAACATATATTTCAAAAAGTTTCTTAAATAACATCAAACGGGTTAAAAATCTTGAAAACGTTCACAGATAATGGTATACTTGAAAGGTAAATAAAAAAATAAAGGTAGGATTTATCTTATGAGTAAAATCGTAGTCGTGGGTGCTAACCACGCTGGAACTGCATGTATCAACACTATGTTGGACAACTTTGGAAACGAAAACGAAATCGTTGTATTTGACCAAAACTCAAACATTTCATTCCTTGGATGTGGAATGGCTCTTTGGATTGGTGAGCAAATCGACGGTCCTGAAGGATTGTTCTACTCTGATAAAGAAAAATTGGAAGCAAAAGGTGCTAAAGTTTACATGAACTCACCAGTTCTTTCAATTGACTATGACAATAAAGTTGTTACTGCTGAAGTTGACGGTAAAGAACACAAAGAATCATATGACAAATTGATCTTCGCAACTGGTTCAACTCCAATCTTGCCGCCAATTGAAGGTGTTGAAATTGTTAAAGGGAACCGTGAGTTTAAAGCAACTCTTGAAAACGTACAATTCGTTAAATTGTATCAAAATGCTGAAGAAGTTATCAACAAACTTGCTGATAAGAGCAAACACCTTGAACGTATCGCTGTTGTAGGTGGTGGTTACATCGGAGTTGAGCTTGCTGAAGCTTTCGAACGTCTTGGAAAAGAAGTTGTTCTTGTTGATATCGTTGATACTGTATTGAACGGATACTATGACAAAGACTTCACACAAATGATGGCTAAAAACTTGGAAGACCACAACATCCGTTTGGCACTTGGTCAAACTGTTAAAGCTATCGAAGGTGATGGTAAAGTAGAACGCTTGGTAACTGACAAAGAAACATTTGATGTGGATATGGTTGTTCTTGCAGTTGGATTCCGTCCAAACACAGCTCTTGCTGACGGTAAGATTGAACTCTTCCGTAACGGTGCCTTCCTTGTAGACAAGAAACAAGAAACTTCAATTCCAGGTGTATACGCTGTTGGTGACTGCGCGACTGTTTATGATAACGCTCGTAAAGACACTAGCTACATCGCACTTGCTTCAAACGCTGTACGTACAGGTATCGTAGGTGCTTTCAACGCTTGTGGACATGAACTTGAAGGAATCGGTGTTCAAGGATCAAATGGTATTTCTATCTATGGTCTTCACATGGTTTCAACTGGTTTGACACTTGAAAAAGCAAAAGCTGCAGGTTACAACGCAACTGAAACTGGATTTAACGACCTTCAAAAACCAGAATTTATGAAACATGACAACTATGAAGTAGCTATCAAGATCGTCTTTGATAAAGACAGCCGTGAAATCCTTGGTGCTCAAATGGTATCTCGTGATTCAGCAATTAGCATGGGAATTCACATGTTCTCACTTGCAATTCAAGAACACGTTACAATTGATAAATTAGCATTGACAGACCTATTCTTCTTGCCACACTTCAATAAACCATACAACTACATCACAATGGCTGCACTTACAGCGGAAAAATAATTGATGATATGCCATTAAAAAAGTAACTTCAACTATTGAAGTTACTTTTTTTATTTTAAGGTTAAGAAACTTCGTCTCTAGCTGGGAAAGTGAAGCCTTCTCCAAGAATTTCATGGGCTTCCGTGATAGTGATAAAGGCCATCGGATCAACTGTATGAATCATTTCTTTCATCTTGACAATTTCATTTCTTGCGACAATACAGTAAATAATTTTTAAGTCCTTTTTGCTATAGTAGCCTTGTCCTGAGATAAAGGTAACACCACGACCGAGTTCTTCGTTGATTTTATCGGCTAATTCCATCGGTTTTTGAGTGATAATCATAAATCCTTTTCCAGCATATCCACCCTCACCGATTAAGTCAATAACTCTTGAAATGATGAAGTCAAATAAGAGAGTATAGGTTACAAGACGTAGGTCGTGGAAGATAATTAAAATCAACATTAGAATCAGAAAATCAAGTCCAAAAAGCAATTTTCCAACAGAGATATTGGTGTATTTATTAAGGATACGAGCGACGATATCAGTGCCACCAGTTGTTCCACCCGCGTTGAAAATAACACCAAGTCCAACACCTAGGAGGACACCAGCTACTAAAGCAACCACAACCAAATCACCTTCAAGGTTAAACTGAAGAGGAATCTTCTCAAAGATAGCTAACCAGACGGAGACGGCAATAGTTCCAAGTAGACTAGAATATAGTGATCTTAGTCCAAATATTTTCCAAGCTAGTAGGAAGAGAGGGATATTAATCAAGATATTCATCAGCGAAATAGGGATATTAAAGAGATAGTAGGTAATCAAGGTTATCCCTGTTGCTCCACCTTCGAACAAGTGATGTGGAACAACAAAATAAGTAAGTCCGAAGGCGAAGATAGCAGCTCCGAATATAATAGTTAAAGTTGATTTAATATGCCGTAGCATTGAGCTCCCCTCCTATTTTTGTGTAAAAGTGAAGTAATAATATTTTTAAAATAAGACTGATATTACAACTTCATGGATTCAATTTTCTCGGAATCAGGTGTAACACGTAAGGTTTTTTGTCCTGTATAGGTGACAAAACCAGGTTTTCCACCAGTTGGTTTATTTAGTTTTTTAACCTCAATCATATCCACTTGAACGAGATTAGAAAGACGTCCTTTCGAATAGTAGGCAGCAAGTTCAGCAGCATCCGTCTTGACTTCATCAGAGGGATTCAGGTTACCTGAGATGACGACGTGGCTTCCTGGAATATCCTTAGCGTGGAACCAAAGTTCATCTTTTCGTGCCATCTTAAAGGTTAATTCTTCGTTTTGAAGATTGTTTCGTCCAACGAGAATAATGGTTTTACCGTCACTAGCCAGATATTTCTCTGGCTTTTTACGTTTTTGAATTTTCTCTCGCTGCCGTCTTCTAATGAAGCCAGTTTGAATTAATTCTTCACGAATTTCAGCAATTTCATCGAGTCCAGCTTGGTTGAGAACTGTCTCCACGCTTTCCAGATAAAGAATAGTAGATTTTGTTTCTTCGATTAGTTCGGTTAGATATTTAACAGCCTCTTTTAACTTCTGATATCGCTTAAAATACTTTTGAGCATTTTGGCTAGGTGTTAAGGCCTTATCAAGCGCGATTGTAATTGGCTGATTGGTGTAATAATTGTCTAAGACGACTTGGTCTTGGTCATTTGGAACTTGATGTAGAAAAGTTGTTAGTAACTCACCTTTTTGTCGGAACTCCTCAGCATTTTCAGTGGCAAGCAGTTCTTTTTCTTGCTTCTTAAGCTTTTGACGATTCTTTTGCAGTTCATTTTCAACTCGGCGAATGAGTTCGCTAGCCTGTTGCTTCACCCTATCACGTTCGGCTTTGTCTTTGTAATAGACATCAAGTAGTTGAGAAAGGCTTGAAAAATCTACGTCTAATTTATTGGAAAATGGTACACAAGAGAATGATTTATCCGTTAAGCAAGGGTTGGTTTCTTGCTTAAAAAAGTTTCGAAAATTGGCTAGTTTATCACTAAGCAGTTGTCTTTCTAACTCGGTTGCCGTATCACGACCTAGACCTTGAAAAAGGCTTTGAAGGTTTCTAGCTGTCAATTCTTGTGTCTGTAGAATTTCAAACAATTTTTCATCCTTGATGGTAAAAGGATTGAGAGCCTCTGTACTTGGTGGGGCGATGTAAGTTGCACCAGGTAGGAGAGTCCGGTAACTATTTTGAGAGAAACCAATATGTTTAATCACCTCAAGAATTTTGTTGCTAGACTTGTCTACGAGAAGAATATTACTATGTTTCCCCATAATCTCAATGATAAGTGTTGCCTGAATATCATCACCAATCTCGTTCTTGTTAGAAACAGTGATTTCAACAATTCTATCATTTTCAATCTGCTCAATAGATTCGATGACTGCCCCCTGTAAATATTTCCTCAATACCATGATAAAGGTTGAAGGTTGAGCAGGATTTTCAAAAGTCGTGTCTGTCAACTGTATGCGACCAAATACAGGATGTGCAGAAAGGAGCAAGCGATGACTTTGACGGTTGCTACGGATTTGAAGGACCAATTCTTGGTCAAAAGGTTGATTGATCTTTTGGATGCGGCCATTTAGTAGTTCTGTCTGCAATTCCTCAACCATGTGGTGTAAAAAAAATCCATCAAATGACATGGTTCTCTCCTTATGAATGTATTCCATAGTATTATATCAAAAAGGTAGAATAAAATCATAGAAATATGGTATAATAAAGCCAAGTAAAGAGAATCGAGAAACGCATGTATATTGAAATGGTAGATGAAACTGGTCAGGTTTCTAAAGAAATTTTAAAGCAAACACAAGAAATTTTGGAATTTGCTGCGAAAAAGATTGGAAAAGAAGACAAGGAGATGGCAGTCACTTTCGTGACCAATGAACGCAGTCATGAACTCAATCTAGAGTTTCGTGATACTGATCGTCCAACAGACGTTATTAGTCTTGAATACAAACCTGAATTAGAGATTACCTTTGACGAAGATGATTTGGCAGAAGATCCTGACTTAGCAGAAATGATGTCAGAATTTGATTCTTATATCGGCGAGTTATTCATTTCAATTGATAAAGCGCATGAGCAAGCTGAAGAGTACGGTCATAGTTTTGAACGTGAAATGGGCTTTTTAGCTGTGCACGGTTTTTTACACATAAACGGTTATGATCACTACACTCCGGAAGAAGAAGCGGAGATGTTCGGTTTACAAGAAGAAATTTTAACAGCCTATGGACTTACAAGACAATAAACGAAAATGGAAGAATCGCGACTTGCTTTCAAGTTTAGATTTTGCCCTGACAGGTATTTTTACTGCCATAAAAGAAGAGCGTAATATGAGAAAGCATGCGGTGACTTCTCTCTTAGTTCTACTTGCAGGCATTGTTTTTCAGGTTTCCAGAATTGAATGGCTCTTTCTCCTATTAAGCATTTTTTTAGTAATTGCTTTTGAGATTTTGAATTCTGCTATTGAAAATGTAGTGGATTTGGCTAGCCATTATCACTTCGATATGCTTGCAAAGAAGGCTAAAGACATGGCTGCAGGTGCAGTTCTTGTTGTGTCTTTATTTGCTGCAGTGACTGGACTTATCATTTTCATCCCTAGGATTTGGGATTTGCTATTTTAAACATTATAGAGGTAACTATGACATTTAAATCAGGCTTTGTAGCCATTTTAGGACGTCCCAATGTTGGGAAGTCAACTTTTTTGAATCATGTCATGGGGCAAAAAATTGCCATCATGAGTGACAAGGCGCAGACAACGCGCAACAAGATTATGGGAATCTACACGACCGATAAGGAACAGATTGTCTTTATCGATACGCCGGGAATTCACAAACCTAAGACAGCTCTTGGAGATTTCATGGTAGAGTCAGCCTATAGCACTCTTCGTGAAGTCGATACCGTTCTCTTTATGGTTCCTGCTGATGAACCACGTGGGAAGGGTGACGATATGATTATCGAACGACTCAAAGCTGCTAAGGTTCCTGTGATTCTCGTGGTAAACAAGATTGACAAGGTGCACCCAGACCAACTTTTGGCTCAAATCGATGATTTCCGTAATCAAATGGACTTTAAGGAAATTGTTCCGATTTCAGCCTTGCAAGGAAATAATGTTTCGCGTTTGATTGATATTTTGAGCGAAAACTTAGAAGAAGGTTTCCAATATTTCCCAGCCGATCAAATCACAGACCACCCAGAGCGCTTCCTAGTATCAGAGATGATTCGTGAGAAAGTTTTACACTTAACTCGTGAAGAAATTCCACACTCAGTTGCGGTAGTGGTAGACTCTATGAAACGTGATAAGGAGACAGACAAGGTTCATATCCGAGCAACCATTATGGTCGAGCGTGATAGCCAAAAAGGAATTATTATCGGTAAAGGCGGTGCCATGCTCAAGAAAATTGGAACCATGGCTCGTAAAGATATCGAACTCATGTTAGGAGACAAGGTCTTCCTAGAAACATGGGTCAAGGTTAAGAAAAATTGGCGCGATAAGAAATTAGATCTTGCCGATTTTGGTTACAACGAAAAAGAATATTAAAAAAACTCTTTAAGAGAGTTTTTTAGTATAACTGAATAATAATGGAGAATAATAAATGTCAGAGCAGTTAATTCAAAATAGTATTTTTTCCACACCAGTAATATTTGATAAATATGAATGTTATAGTATTGGTGCAACAACTGTTAATAAATTGATTAAATCAAATATTATTAAGAATGTAAATCTAAAGAGAAGTCTTGGGAATAAAAAACCAGATGTTTTAATTCTAGATGATAATAAGAACGTAATTATCTATGTTGAGCAAAAGATACCAAGTAAATTTAAGAGTGATAAGGATATTGAAGAAGCGATTAAACAAGAGATAGATGTTGCTAAAGCTTTGGGTTCACTTATTTATATTGTAAGCGACGGTGATTCTTTTATTTGGATTAATCCTAAAAACGGGGAAAAGATTTTAGATGAGAATGGAAATGAAATTAATTTAGCGATAAAGCCAAAAGAAAATGGCAAACAAATTGTCAAGTTCATTAATGATATTTCATTATCTATTTCTGAAACAAATAATCAGATATTGAAAAAGGAATTTTTAGATCCTACTGATTTAGCTCAAAAGATTAATCGAATTTTAAAGAATTTAACTTTTGCATCAGCAAAGATGTCTTTATATACTTTTGTTGAGTTGTTTCTCTTTAAATATTTATCTGATATTGGTGTTTTAAATGGAGAAAATAGTTTTGAATATATTGTTTCTTTATATGAAAAAGAAGGATGTTCTACCGCCTACGTCTTAGGAAAATATCTAGAAGGTGCTAGAGAGACAATGGTTAAACTGTTTCCAAAAGGTATAGATGGGACAAGCATTATCAATGGTCAAGTTTTTCATATTGAAAGAGATGAACAAAACGAATTTGTCAGCGTAGATAATACGGATACAGTATTTAAATCTGTTATTTTAGAATTTGAAAAATACGATAAAAAATATGGGAAATTCTTAAATATAAGTAAAGACTTCAAGTCAAAACTGTTTGAAACCTTCATGAAAAATAGTGATGACAAGAGTGATATGGGGCAGTTTTTTACACCATTAAAAATAGTAGACGAAATGGTTTCTATGGTAGATATTTCTGAGGGAATGACTATTTGTGATCCTGCTTGTGGTGTTGGTAAGTTTTTGCTTGAAGCAGTTGAAAAACGTATAGAAGATAGTTATAGCTACTCTAAAGGAAAGTTAACTTCTAAAATTCGATTTTTTGGCTATGACAAGATGATGTCTGATAAAGACGATATCACAATTATTCTTGCTAAAGCTAATACGTTAATTTATTTTTCTGAACTATTCCAGCAAAATAATAGTTTTAAAGACGTGCAAACAATTGCGAAAACACTATTAAATGATTCATTCTACTTACATAAGAGTATGTTAGGTACTCTGGAAAATCTGGAAGAAAATAGATACGACCTAATTTTAGCAAACCCTCCTTATTATCAAAGTAAGGAAATGTCAGAAATGGCCAAAGATAGGGATATTTATAAGTATGGTGGTAGTGGTGTTGAAGCTCTCTTTTTAGAGTGGATTATGCGTTCCGTAAAACATGGTGGTGTAGCCAATATTGTTTTACCGGATGGTATTTTTTCTAATCATGCAAATAAAAAGTTAAAAGAAAAGTTAAAAGAACTCTTTTTTATCGACGCTTTGATTTCTTTACCAGTTAACGCTTTTTTCAACACACCTAAAAAAACCTACATTTTAACCATTCGTAAGAAAAAAGAGATTGATATTGAAAATAATATCGTACAAGATTATCCTGTTTTCACCTATATTGCAGGTAGTATTGGTGAAACCTTAGATGTTTATCGATTTGATTCTGAAGAAAATGACTTAAAGCAAGCTGTCATCAAGTATAATTATTATCGCCAACATCAAGATAGAAATAATCTACAAGAACCGATTAAATCCCATCTTTTAAATGACTCTAGACTAAAATTACTTCCGATTGAGGAATTAGATAGTAAGAAGAGTTGGATTATTGAAAATTGGTGGTCTGAAGAAGAAAAGATTGCTATTGGTCTAAAAAAAGAAAGACAAGTCGTTTCGATTGATGAATTCCAAGCAATGATTGATGATATGATTTCTCTTATGCAAGATTTCAAGGAGGAGTTAGAATGGTTGAAATAAGAAGCAAACTTGTAACACTTTCAGAACTATTTACCAATAAAAGAGGAAATAGTAAGTATACGAAAGCTTACGTTAATAAAAATACTGGTGAGTTTGAAGTTTACACTGGTTCAACTAAAACTTCCTTTGGATTTATAGATACTTATGAATATGAATCTCCTCATTTAACCTATACAACAGATGGAGAGTATGCAGGAACTCTGGAAATTTTACAAGGTAAATACAATGTTGGGGGACACAGAGCTATTTTAATAAGTAAAGTGGATAATTTATCCTTATCTTATTTTAAATATGTTTTTCAAAGTATATTCTATAATTCTGTAAAACGTGGTGATGTTCCATCATTAGCTTGGTCTCAAATCAAAGATATAAGAGTTAGCATTCCAGTTACTGAAGATGGAGAATTCGACCTTAAAAAACAAGAAGAAATTGTTCGTAAGTTTGAATTAATTGAAGCACGCAAAGCAGAATTAGCTGAAAAAATTGAGGTAATCAAGTCTGTAAATGTAGATATTATGTCGGGAGAGACTCCTAAGACTACCTCAATTAAAGTTGCAGATTTATTTGACTTAACCATCTCAACAAATTCTTCTAAATTTACCAAGACATTTGTGAAAGAAAATCCAGGCGATATACCAGTTTATGGTGCTAGTAGTGATAACTTACCAAGTTATGGTTATGTGAAAGACAATGCTGTAATTGTGGGCAGAGATGGAAAACGTGAATTTCCTGTTCGCTATTTTGAAAACTGCTTGACTTACAATATAGATGGTCTTGCAGGTTATATTTTTTATCACGAGGGTCGCTTTAGTTTAAGTGAAAAAGTACGCCCGTTAGTTATAAGAGAAGAATATGCGAGTGAGGTTAACCCTATATACTTGAAACAAGTTTTAGAACCAATTTTTCGTTCCCATGTTAAAGGGAGAAAAGGAGAAAATGGTAAAAATGAGTATACGAAGTTAAATGCGTCTATGATAGAAAATTTAGAGGTTGTGCTTCCTCTTACCTCTTCAGGGGAAATTGACCTTGAAAAGCAAAATCAGATTGTACAAAATTCTCAAACAATCCTTGAAATGAAAAAAAATATTGAGAAGCAAGGATATCAGTTTATTCAATCGAATCTGGACTTTAATTCGAACGGCGTTCCATATATATATATATATATATAACCTTGGCTGAATTGTTTGATTTGAAACGTGGTTTTAGTAAATATACTAAAAAATATTGCTTGGATAACAAGGGGAAGTATCCTGTCTACTCAGCTAATAATTCTGTTCCCCTTGGCTACCGAAATGATTTTGATTTTGATGGTTGTTATGCTACAATCTCTGTCAATGGTATAGCTGGAAAGATAACTTTAATAGATGATAAGTTTTCTTTGAATGCGGATAGAATGATTTTAATTCCTAAACAGGAAAAAACAAACATTGATTATATTGCTTATAATTTAGAACCTCTTTTAAGACAACAGGTTAAGGGAAGAAGTGGTGAAAATGGTAGAAATGAGTATACCAAAATAGAAAGAAATGTAATTTTGGATACTAAAATTCCTATTCCTTTTAATCGCTTTGGTGAAATTGATTTAGAGATACAAAAGGATATAGTAGAAAAAAATTATAAATTAAAAAATATAAAAACTGTCTTAGGAGAAGAAGTTGAAAAATTATTGCAATTTGAATTGAAATTTTAAGAAGGAGGATCTATGCCTGAATTACCAGAGGTCGAAACGGTTCGACGTGGACTAGAAAAATTGATTCTGGGGAAGAAGATTTCAAACATTGACATTCGTTACCCCAAGATGATTAAAACTGATTTGCCTGAATTTCAGAAGGAAATGCCTGGTCAAGTCATTCAAAGAATGGGACGTCGTGGCAAGTATCTACTTTTCTATTTATCCGACAAAGTTCTAATCTCTCATTTGAGAATGGAAGGCAAGTATTTTTATTATCCAGACCAAGTTCCAGAACGTAAACACGCCCATGTGTTGATTCATTTTGAGGATGGCGGAACTTTAGTCTATGAGGATGTCCGTAAATTTGGTACCTTGGAACTGTTAGCACCCGAACTCTTGGATTCTTACTTTATTTCAAAAAAACTTGGTCCGGAACCGACTGAGCAAGATTTTGATTTAGGAAGTTTTAAACTTGCCTTGAAAAAGTCTAAAAAACCAATCAAATCACATCTTCTCGACCAGACTTTGGTTACAGGATTAGGTAATATCTATGTTGATGAAGTTCTTTGGAGAGCGAAGGTTCATCCTTCTAGAACTTCTAATAGTTTAAGCTCCCAAGAGGCTAGAAAAGTCCATGATGAAACCATTAAGGTTCTAGGACAGGCCGTTGAAAAGGGCGGGTCCACTATCCGAACCTATACCAATGCTTTTGGAGAAGATGGCACCATGCAGGAATTTCATCAAGTCTATGACAAAACGGGGCAAGCTTGTTCGCGTTGCGGAGCTATTATCGAAAAGATTCAACTTGGTGGTCGTGGAACTCACTTTTGTCCTAAGTGTCAAAGGAGGAAGTAATGGCTAAAATCATTGGAATTACTGGAGGCATTGCATCTGGGAAGTCAACTGTTACAAATTTTCTTAGACACAAAGGGTTTAAAGTCGTTGACGCGGATGCCCTTGTGCACCAACTACAAAAACCAGGTGGACGTCTATATCAAATTTTAGTGGAGCACTTTGGGGAGAAAATCCTTCTTGAGAATGGTGAACTGAATCGCCCCATTCTTGCTAGCCTTATTTTTTCGAAGCCCGAAGAGCAGGAATGGTCTAGGAGGACCCAAGGAGAAATTATTCGTGAGGAGTTAGTTGCATTACGAAATCAGTTGGTTCGGACTGAAGCACTCTTTTTCATGGATATTCCCCTGCTTTTTGAGCAGAACTATGCTTCCTGGTTTGACGAAACTTGGTTAGTCTATGTAAATCGTGATGTTCAATTGGAGCGATTAATGAGACGGGATCAAATTTCAAAAGAAGGAGCCGAATCCCGTTTAAACTCTCAATGGCCTTTAGAAAGAAAAATTAGTCTGGCTAGCCACAGTCTAGATAATAATGGAAATCAAGAACAGCTGATAGCTCAGGTAGTTCAGTTGCTTGATGAAATGTGTCTATAAATCAACTTTGTTAGGAAGGAGAATTTTGGTATTGTTTGTTCAAGTCATCTTAGATTAAAATAGTATCAAATACAAAAATCTAGTGCGTGTAAAAATTAATCTAAAATGCTCCTCTTGTGGCAGCATGAATTATCTAACCAGTAAGAACTCTAAAACACATCCAGATAAGATTGAAGTCTTAAAGTATTGTCCCAAAGAAAGAAAAGTGACTCTACATCTTGAATCTAAGTAGAAATTATGGTAGAATAATAGGGATTTTAAGGAGTTTGATATGTATAACCTATTATTAACCATTTTATTAGTATTATCTGTTGTGATTGTGATTGCAATTTTTATGCAACCAACTAAAAATCAATCTAGCAATGTATTTGATGCCAGCTCAGGTGATTTGTTTGAACGTAGCAAAGCGCGTGGTTTTGAAGCCGTAATGCAACGTTTGACAGGAATCTTAGTCTTTTTCTGGCTAGCCATTGCCTTAGCATTGACGGTATTATCAAGTAGATAAGAAAATAATGGGCGAGACTGGGTCTTTGCCTATTTTTATTTTTGAAAGAAATAAGGTTTTACGCCAAAAAGAAAAAATTTAACAATCTAGAAAGAAAACATGAAAGATAGAATAAAAGAATATTTAAAAGAAAAGGGACGAGTCACTGTAAATGACTTGGCTCAAGCTCTTGGAAAGGATGGTTCCAAGGACTTTCGAGAGCTCATTAAAACCTTGTCCCTGATGGAAAGGAAGCACCAAATTCGCTTTGAAGAAGATGGTAGTCTCACCTTGGACCAAAAGAAGAAACACGAGATTACTCTTAAAGGAACTTTTCATGCCCACAAAAATGGCTTTGGTTTTGTAAGCCTAGAAGGGGAAGAAGATGACCTTTTTGTAGGAAAAAATGATGTTAACTATGCCATTGATGGCGATACTGTTGAAATTGTAATTAAGAAGATTGCAGACCGACAGAAAGGTACAGCAGCTGAAGCTAAGATTATTGATATTTTAGAACACAGTTTGACGACGGTTGTCGGTCAAATCGTTCTTGATGAGGAAAAACCCAAGTATGCGGGTTATATCCGTTCTAAAAATCAAAAGATTAGTCAACCTATCTATGTTAAGAAGCCAGCTATTCAATTAGACGGTACAGAAGTTCTCAAGGTCTTTATTGATAAGTACCCAAGTAAGAAACACGATTTCTTTGTTGCCAGTGTCTTAGATGTGGTTGGACATTCTACAGATGCAGGGATTGATGTCCTCGAGGTCTTGGAATCAATGGACATTGTATCCGAGTTTCCAGAAGCTGTTCTCAAAGAAGCTGAGAGTGTTCCGGATGCTCCATCAGAGAAAGATATGGAAGGTCGCTTAGATCTGAGGGATGAAATTACATTTACTATAGATGGTGCGGATGCTAAGGACTTAGATGATGCTGTTCACATAAAGCCATTGAAGAATGGTAATTTTGAACTAGGAGTTCATATTGCGGATGTTTCTTACTATGTGACAGAGGGATCTGCTCTAGATAAGGAAGCCCTCAATCGTGCGACTTCTGTTTATGTGACAGACCGTGTAGTTCCAATGCTGCCAGAGCGTCTTTCAAACGGTATCTGTTCTCTTAACCCTCAAGTGGACCGCTTGACTCAATCTGCTATTATGGAGATTGATAAAAATGGTCGTGTTCGTAATTATACGATTACACAGACTGTTATCAAGACAAGCTACCGTATGACCTATAGTGATGTCAATGACATCCTAGCAGGTGATGAAGAGAAGAGACAAGAGTATAAGAAAATTGTTTCTAGCATCGAACTCATGGCCAAGCTTCATGAAATTCTTGAAGATATGCGGATTAAGCGTGGAGCTCTAAATTTTGATACCAATGAAGCTAAAATATTGGTTGATAAGAAAGGGAAACCAGTAGATATTGTTCTTCGTCATCGTGGGACTGCTGAACGTATGATTGAGTCCTTTATGTTGATTGCTAATGAAACAGTTGCTGAGCATTTTAGCAAGCTTGATTTACCTTTCATCTATCGTATCCATGAGGAACCTAAAGCTGAGAAAGTTCAGAAGTTTATTGATTACGCTTCTAGTTTTGGCTTACGAATCTACGGAACTGCTAGTGAGATTAGTCAAGAAGTCCTCCAAGATATCATGCGCGCCGTTGAGGAAGAACCTTACGCGGATGTATTGTCGATGATGCTTTTGCGTTCGATGCAACAGGCTCGTTATTCTGAGCATAATCACGGTCACTATGGATTAGCTGCAGACTACTACACTCACTTTACCAGTCCGATTCGCCGTTATCCGGACCTCCTTGTTCACCGTATGATTCGTGACTATGGACGTTCTAAAGAAGTAGCGGAGCATTTTGAACAGGTCATTCCAGAGATTGCAACTCAATCTTCAAATCGTGAGCGTCGTGCCATCGAGGCAGAGCGCGAAGTCGAGGCTATGAAAAAAGCTGAATACATGGAAGATTATGTTGGTGAAGAGTATGATGCTGTTGTATCAAGTATCGTCAAATTTGGTCTTTTTGTTGAATTACCAAATACAGTCGAAGGTTTAATTCACATTACTAATTTGCCTGAGTTCTATCATTTTAACGAACGTGATTTAACCCTTCGTGGGGAGAAATCAGGAATTACTTTCCGAATTGGTCAGCAGATACGTATTCGTGTTGAAAGAGCTGATAAGATGACTGGTGAGATTGATTTTTCTTTTATCCCAAGCGAGTTTGATGTCATTGAGAAAGGTTTAAAACCGTCTGGCCGCAAGGATAGAGGTCGTCGTTCTGATAAGAAAGAAGACAAGAAAAAAGCTGGTCGCTCAAGTGATAGGCGCAAGCATTCATCAAAAGACAAGAAGAAAAAAAGCAAGAAACCTTTTTATAAGGAAGTAGCAAAGAAAGGAGCCAAGCATGGCAAAGGGCGAGGGAAAGGTCGTCGCGCAAAATAAAAAGGCGCACCACGACTATACAATCGTAGATACGCTAGAAGCAGGAATGGTCCTAACAGGAACTGAAATCAAGAGTGTTCGAGCAGCCCGCATCAATCTGAAAGATGGGTTTGCCCAGGTTAAGAATGGGGAAGTTTGGCTGAGTAATGTCCATATCGCTCCTTATGAAGAGGGCAACATCTGGAACCAGGAGCCAGAACGTCGTCGTAAACTTCTCCTTCATAAAAAGCAAATCCAGAAATTGGAGCAAGAAACTAAAGGAACAGGTATGACCTTGGTTCCTCTTAAAGTTTATATCAAAGATGGCTATGCCAAGTTACTTTTAGGACTTGCAAAAGGGAAACACGATTACGATAAACGTGAGTCTATCAAACGTCGTGAGCAAAATCGTGATATTGCGCGTGTTATGAAAGCTGTTAACCATCGATAGAAAGAGTGTAGAATATGGAAAAACTAGTTGCCTACAAACGCATGCCTGTCTGGAATAAAGACACTATGCCAGAGGCTGTTCAAAGAAAACACAATACTAAGGTCGGAACCTGGGGCAAGATTACCGTATTAAAAGGGACTCTTAAGTTTATTGAATTGACTGAAGAGGGAGAAGTTATAGCTGAGCACCTCTTTGAAGCAGGTGCTGATAATCCTATGGCACAACCTCAAGCTTGGCACAGAGTAGAAGCTGCTACAGATGATGTGGAGTGGTATTTGGAATTTTATTGTAAACCAGAGGATTATTTCCCAAAGAAATACAATAGCAATCCAGTTCATTCGGAAGTCCTAGAAGCTATGCAGACGGTCAAACCATGTAAGGCACTAGACCTAGGCTGTGGGCATGGTAGAAATGCACTCTTTTTAGCTCAACATGGATTTGATGTTACAGCAGTGGATCAAAATGAGCTATCCCTTGAAATCTTGCAAAGCATCGTAGAGCAAGAAGATTTAGAGATGCCTGTTGGTCTCTACGATATCAATTCAGCTAGCATTGGTCAAACTTACGATTTTATCGTATCAACGGTTGTGCTCATGTTTTTACAAGCAGATCGTATTCCGTCTATCATTCAAAATATGCAAGAACAAACCTCTATCGGTGGCTATAATTTGATTGTTTGTGCTATGGATACAGAGGATTACCCATGTTCTGTTAATTTCCCATTCACCTTTAAAGAGGGGGAGTTGGCAAATTACTACAAGGACTGGGAATTGGTTAAGTACAATGAAAATCCAGGGCATTTACATCGTCGTGACGAAAACGGCAATCGTATCCAACTACGCTTTGCGACCATGTTGGCTAAAAAAGTAAAATAAATGAAAAAGAGGCTAGGACAAAAGTCCTAGCCTCTCAATTGTCTTTGGATTGTCGAGCAAGACGCAGTGGTTGAGTGGGTTCTACTATGCTGATTTCATCAGCTCTTACAGCCCTACTCAACTGTGCGGAGGTGGGACGACGAAATCGAATTCTAACGAATGACCGATTTCTGTCCCACTCTCTTTTTCGTTTCCTAAATAATCATTGGGAAGTCTTATTTTATGCTATACTAGAAGTATAAGGTACCTAAAAACTATATAAGTATCCGGATGATAAAAAGAATTCTTATCAGCTACCAATTCTTATAAATCGTTTCTGCTCTAGGAGGTCACAATATGCCTAGTCTTTTAATTGAACTATACGACCGTCATACCATTGAAAAAAATGTCTACCAAGCTTTTGTCAGTGATTGTGATGAGATTTTATACCTTTCTACTAGAAAAATTGCTGAGGAAGATAAGCTATCCTTGAAGCATTTTCTAATGGAACAAGTTCCACACTTAAAACAAGTACATTTTCGACAATTCCACCTAGAAAATATCTGCCAGGAATTAGACGTATTTATCAATGATTTTGAGTCAGTGACCATCGATGTTTTTGGTGGAGATAATCTATTAGCAATAGTTCTATATCAGTATGGTTTGGAGAAAGGTATTCCCATTATTGCTATGGATGTTGAACAAGGAAGGCAGTATTCCTGGGATAGGGGTAACATAAAGGATAAAGATTTAGCTATCCCAAGTTTATCCATTGAACAATTGATAGCTTTACGTGGTGGAAAAGTCCTTAAATCAAGAAGACCTCAGCATTCTAATAAGCAAGTGCTAGCTATAAAAAAATTGGCCAAATATGCAATCGAAAATCCTGAAAAATGGTATCAGATTACCCAATTCTTTGCACTGGCAAAAACAAATGATTTTCACGCGGAAACTGCCAAAGTTTTAGGAAGTAACGGGAAAACTTACTCCTATCCCACTGCATTGATTCCTTTATTGATAGAAGCTAATTTACTAAAGATAGAAGAGGAAACATCTGATAGTGTCTCTTATACATTTCCGAGTTCAGAAGCACAGTTGCTTTGTAGAACCAAGGGGCATATCTTAGAGCTCTATATTTATCTACTTGCTTTAGAATCGGGGTATTTTGATGAATGTATGATTGGTGCTGAAATTGACTGGAATGGCATTTTCCCAGAAGTAGATAATGTTCAGAATGAAATTGATGTAGTCCTTCGAAAAGATTACTCTGTTGTATTCATATCTTGTAAAATGACTGATTTATCAGTTGAAGCTATCAACGAGCTCGAAGTTTATGCCAATCATTTTGCAGGAGATAATTGTTTAAAATTGATTGTATGCTCCGGCAGGATTAATCCTGTTTTTAGCAATCGTTGTCAAGAATATGGTGTTTCCATCATTAAACATGATCAGATATCAAATCTCATTCCCATGTTGCAGAAATGTTTGAAGAACAAACGGAAGTGATACTAGATGTTATAGTGAAGAAGAGTCTGGGATAATAGTTCTAGACTCTCAATTGTCTTTGGATTGTCGAGCAAGACGCAGTGGTTGAGTGGGCTCTACTACGCTTATTTCATCAGCTTTTACAGCCCTACTCAACTGTGCGGAGGTGGGACGATGAAATCGAATTCTAACAAATTACCGATTTCTGTCCCACTCTCTTTTCTTATCCTTTTCGAATAAAGTAGAAAAGGAGAGTTTATGTTTTTAGCTAGAGATAAAAAAGGTCATTTAATCAACGCGTTAGAGAATGAAGTAAAGAAACAAGCTTATTATTGTCCAGCTTGCGGAACGAGTGTTCGCTTGAAAAACGGAAAAAATGTAAGAACTCATTTTGCGCATGAAAGTTTAAAAAGTTGTGATTTTTATCATGAGAATGAAGGACCAGAACATTTAGAGAATAAGGTTGCACTTTTTAATTGGGCTAAGAAAGATGCTGAAGTAGAAATGGAATATCCGATTCCTGAACTTAAGCAAATCGCAGATATCCTCATCAATAAGCAATTAGCTATTGAGGTTCAATGCAGTCACTTGTCTTCTAAACTGTTGCAGGAGAGAAGTAATGGTTATAGAGATTCTGGAATTCAAGTATTATGGTTGCTCGGTGAAAAGCTCTGGTTGAAAGAGCGCCTGACTAAACTTCAGAGAGATTTTCTTTATTTCAGTAATAATATGGGATTTCATCTCTGGGAATTAGACCATAAAAAACAAGTTTTGAGACTCAAGTATCTACTCCATCAAGATTTGAAAGGGAAACTCCACTATCAGGTCAAGGAATTTTCTTATGGCAAAGGGAATCTTCTTGAAATCTTACGGAGTCCTTATCAGCAACAAGCCCTTATCACTTTTTCAGTTGAGCAGGACAGGAAGATTTGTCATTACATTCAAAAACAACTCTATTATCAAAATCCCTATTGGATGAAGAAGCAAGCCCAAGCTTACTTAAGAGGAGAGAACTTATTAAATTTGAAGCCTCAGGACTGGTATCCCCAAGTAAGGCCGATAGAAAATGGTCATTTTTGTCAAATAAATCAAAATCTAAATGATTATTTTCGTAACTTTCAGGCCTATTATGAACGGAATCCTAAAAAACAGCAACAAAAGCTCTATCCACCTGCCTTTTATCAGCAATATTTCTCGAAAAATATGGTAAAATAGAAAGGATGGAGGAAATTTATGGTATTACAACGAAATGAAATCAATGAAAAAGATACATGGGATCTATCAACAATCTTTGAAACAGACCAAAAATGGGAAGAAGAACTAGCTCTTTTGACCGAAGAGACAAAACAAGCAGCTAGTCTTGAGGGGCATCTCTTGGACAGTGCAGAAAGCCTTCTTAACATTACAGAGCGTTATCTGGACTTGAGTCGTCGTCTTGAAAAACTCTATGTCTACGCACATATGAAAAACGACCAAGATACACGAGTTGCTAAATATCAAGAATACTATGCAAAAGCAATGACTCTTTATAGTCAACTTGACCAGGTATTCTCTTTCTATGAGCCAGAATTTATGGCAATTACCGAAGACCAGTACCAAAACTTCTTATCAGAAGAACCAAAACTTCAGCCTTATAAACACTACTTTGATAAACTCTTGCAAAATAAGGACCATGTCCTTTCACAACGTGAAGAAGAGTTATTAGCAGGTGCTGGTGAAATCTTTGGAGCAGCTAGTGAAACTTTCGCTATCTTAGACAATGCGGATATTGTCTTTCCACTAGTGAAAGATGAAGATGGTAACGAGGTACAGTTGTCACACGGTGTCTATATGCGCTTAGTAGAATCTAAGAACCGTGAAGTTCGTCGTGGTGCATATGAAGCACTATACTCTACCTATGAGCAATACCAACATACCTACGCTAAAACATTGCAGACCAATGTCAAAGTGCAAAACTATCGTGCTAAGGTTCGTAACTACAAGAGTGCGCGTGAAGCAGCTCTTGCAGCCAACTTTGTACCAGAGAGTGTCTATGACAACTTAGTATCTGCTGTTCGTAAGCATTTGCCACTCTTACATCGTTATCTGGCTCTTCGCTCAAAAATCTTTGGTATTCCAGATCTTAAGATGTACGACGTCTATACTCCATTGTCTTCAATAGAATACAGTTTTACTTATGAGGAAGCCTTGAAGAAGGCAGAAGAAGCTTTGGCTGTTCTTGGTGAGGATTACTTGAGTCGTGTGAAACGAGCTTTCAGTGAACGTTGGATAGATGTGTATGAAAATCAAGGTAAGCGTTCAGGTGCATATTCTGGTGGGTCATACGATACCAACGCCTTTATGCTTCTTAACTGGCAGGACAATCTAGATAATCTATTTACTCTTGTCCATGAAACTGGTCATAGTATGCACTCTAGCTATACTCGTGAAACCCAGCCTTATGTCTATGGAGATTACTCAATCTTCTTGGCAGAGATTGCTTCAACAACTAATGAGAATATCCTAACAGAAAAACTGCTAGAGGAAGTTCAAGATGATGCAACTCGCTTTGCAATCTTAAACAACTTCCTAGATGGCTTCCGTGGTACAGTCTTCCGTCAAACTCAGTTCGCTGAATTTGAACACGCAATCCACCAAGCTGATCAAAATGGTGAGGTCTTGACAAGCGAGTTCTTAAACAATCTCTATGCTGACTTGAACCAAGAATATTACGGCTTGAGCAAGGAAGACAATCCTCAAATTCAGTACGAGTGGGCTCGTATCCCTCATTTCTACTATAATTATTATGTATATCAATATTCAACAGGCTTTGCAGCAGCTTCGGCCTTAGCTGAAAAGATTGTTCACGGTAGCCAAGAAGATCGTGACCGTTATATTGAATACCTCAAGGCAGGTAAGTCAGATTATCCACTTAATATCATGCGAAAAGCTGGTGTTGACATGGAAAAAGAAGACTATCTCAATGATGCCTTTGCTGTCTTTGAACGACGTTTGGACGAGTTTGAAGCCCTAGTTGACAAATTAGGACTGGCATAAGATGGTTGAGTCATACAGTAAAAATGCCAATCATAACATGCGGCGTCCTGTTGTTAAGGATGAGATTGTGGAATTTATGCGCCACAGACAAGAGCAGGTGACTGGTTCTTTAAAAGAACTAGAAAACTTTGCTCGCAAGGAGAATATTCCTATCATTCCTCATGAAACAGTCGCTTATTTCCGTTTCCTAATGGAAACAATTCAACCAAAAAATATTTTAGAAATTGGAACAGCAATTGGATTTTCAGCTCTTTTAATGGCAAATCATGCTCCAAATGCAAAAATAACAACCATTGATCGGAATCCTGAAATGATTGGTTTTGCCAAGGAAAATTTCGCCAAGTTTGATAATCGCCAACAAATCACTCTTTTGGAAGGCGATGCGGTAGACGTTTTGTCAACATTGACAGAGACCTATGATTTTGTTTTTATGGATTCTGCAAAATCCAAATACATCGTATTTTTGCCAGAAATCCTCAAACACCTTGAGGTTGGAGGAGTAGTCGTTTTAGATGATATCTTCCAAGGTGGAGATATTGCTAAGGATATTATGGAAGTTCGCCGTGGGCAACGAACAATTTATCGTGGTTTGCAAAGACTATTCGATGCAACTTTAGACAATCCAGGTTTAACAGCTAGTCTAGTTCCTCTTGGGGATGGAATCTTGATGCTGAGAAAAAATCAAGTAGAAGTAGAGCTGCCTGATGTTGACTAATTTTAGAAATTTTTAAGACAATTTAGTAAAATAGATAAGGTAAACATTTATCTAGTGAACAAAAAGGAGTAAACATGAAGAAAAAATTATTGGCTGGTGCCATCACTTTGTTATCGGTAGCTACTTTGGCTGCTTGTTCAAATGGCTCTCAAGGAGCTGACCTCATTACTATGAAGGGTGATGTCATCACTGAGCACCAATTCTATGAAGAAGTGAAAAACAACTCAACTGCACAACAAATCTTGCTCAATATGACAATTCAGAAAGTCTTCGAAAAGCAGTATGGATCTGAAGTGAGTGATAAAGAAGTAGATGATGCTGTGGCTGAAGAGCAAAAAAGATATGGAGATAGCTATCAAATCGTTCTTTCTCGTGCTGGTATGACAGCTGAAAGTCGTAAAGCTCAAATTCGTACAAGTAAATTAGTTGAATACGCTGTTAAGAAAGCAGCAGAAGCTGAATTAACAGATGAAAACTACAAGAAAGCATATGAAGAGTACACACCAGATGTTACTGCTCAAGTTATTAAACTTGACAGTGAGGATAAGGCTAAAGAAGTACTAGCTAAAGCAAAAGAATCTGGAGCTGACTTTGCTCAATTGGCTAAGGATAATTCAACAGACGAAAAGACAAAAGCAAATGGTGGAGAAATCACCTTTGACTCTGCATCAACAGAATTACCAGACGTTGTTAAAAAAGCAGCTTTTGCACTTAATGTTGATGGAATCTCAGATGTGATTACAGCTCCAGGTACACAAGCTTATTCAAACAGCTTCTATATTGTAAAATTAATTAAGAAAACAGAAAAATCTTCTAACTGGGAAGATTATAAAGAAAAATTGAAGACAGTTATCCTGACTCAAAAACAAAATGATGCTACTTTCGTTCAAGGTGTCATTAGTAAAGAGTTGCAGGCAGCAAATATCAAGGTCAAAGACCCAGCCTTCCAAAATATCTTTACTCAGTACATCCAAAGTGATACATCAACCCAAACTACAACTACATCAGCAGCGACTGAAACTACAACAACAGCTGCTGAGACTACAACAACACCTTCAAACTAAAGATGAAAACTCTATCTTTCTACTCTTGAAAGGTAGAGTTTTTTTGAGCATTTCATTGTTAAAAGTTGAAATTCTAGGCTTTAATGGGTAAGAGTTTTTTTCTAGTCTAAAAAATGGTATAATAGCTAGTAAAACTAGAATTAATAGAAAATTAAAAATTTTGTAGATGGTGAAATATGAAAATTAGTAAAAGGCACCTGTTGAATTATTCCATTTTAGTGCCCTATATTCTCTTATCAGTACTGGGTTTGATAGTGGTCTATTCGACAACAAGTGCATCCTTGATTCAAGAGGGGACGAGCGCCTTTCAATTAGTGCGAAATCAGGCCTTGTTTTGGTTGGTTAGTTTACTACTGATTGCAGTAATCTATAAGTTGAAGCTAGGATTTCTTCGCAACGAGCGATTGTTATTCATCGTTATGTTTGCTGAGCTCATTTTACTAGCTTTAGCTCGTTTGATTGGGATTCCTATTAATGGAGCCTACGGTTGGATCAAGGTAGGACCGATTACCGTTCAACCTGCAGAGTACTTGAAAATTATCATTATTTGGTACTTGGCACAACGTTTTTCAAAACAACAAGAAGAGATTGGCGTTTATGACTTCCAAGTTTTAACTCAAAACCAATGGCTCCCTAGATCCTTTAATGACTGGCGTTTTGTACTTCTGGTAATGATTGGTAGCTTGGCTATTTTCCCTGACCTAGGAAATGCTACTATCCTATTTTTGGTATCATTACTGATGTACTCAATTAGTGGAATAGCGCATCGATGGTTTGCAACGATTCTTGCTATACTTACAACTCTAGCCACTGTGACATTGACAGCTATTAAAGTGATCGGGGTTGATAAGGTTTCTAAAATTCCAGTCTTTGGATATGTAGCTAAGAGATTCAGTGCCTTCTTTAACCCATTTGATGATGTTGCTGGTGCAGGACACCAGTTAGCGAATTCATACTACGCTATGGTTAATGGTGGATGGTTTGGGTTAGGATTAGGGAATTCTATCGAGAAGCGTGGCTATCTACCTGAGGCGCATACGGACTTTGTGTTCTCAATTGTGATTGAAGAGTTTGGATTTGTAGGTGCTAGTCTTATTTTGGCTCTTTTGTTCTTCCTAATCCTCCGCATCATCTTGGTGGGGGTTCGAGCAAAGGATCCATTTAACTCAATGGTAGCCATTGGTATCGGTGGGATGATTTTAATTCAGGTATTCGTCAATATCGGTGGAATTTCAGGATTGATACCTTCAACAGGTGTAACCTTCCCGTTCCTTTCTCAAGGGGGAAATAGTCTCCTAGTTCTATCTGTAGCCATCGCCTTTGTGTTAAATATTGATGCTAGTGAAAAACGAGCGAAACTTTATAGTGAATACGAATCACAGCTTTAAGAAAAGTGATAAGGAGAAAAATATGTCTCTTCAAAAACTAGAAAATAATAGGAACAAAACTGTCGTACAGGAAGAAGTTCAAATCTTGACAGATTTACTTGAAGATATTACGAAAAATATGCTTCCTTCTGAGACCTTTGACAAGATCATTCAGTTAAAGGAGTTGTCATCAAAATTAGACTATCAAGGTCTTGATAAAGTAGTTACAAGCCTTACTAATGATGAAATGGTCTATATCTCTAGATATTTCTCTATCTTGCCACTTTTGATTAACATTTCTGAAGACGTTGACCTGGCATACGAGATTAACCATCTAAACAATATCGACCAAGATTATCTTGGTAAATTGTCAACAACCATTGAAATGGTTGCTGAAAAAGAAAATGCTGCTGAAATTCTTGAACATCTGAACGTGGTGCCAGTATTAACAGCCCATCCAACTCAGGTTCAACGTAAGAGTATGCTGGATTTGACCAATCATATCCATACTCTCTTGCGTAAATACCGTGATGTGAGAATGGGCCTTATTAACAAAGAAAAATGGCACAATGATCTTCGTCGCTACATTGAGATTATCATGCAGACGGATATGATTCGTGAGAAGAAACTAAAAGTAACGAATGAAATCACAAACGTGATGGAATATTACAATAGTTCTTTCCTACAAGCTGTACCAAATCTAATGTTAGAGTATAAGCGTCTTGCAAAAGAGCAGGGAATTGACCTAAAACAAGCAAAACCTATCACCATGGGAATGTGGATTGGTGGAGACCGTGATGGCAATCCATTTGTAACTGCTGAGACACTCATGCGTTCTGCTACCATTCAAAGTGAAGTGATCTTAAACTACTACATCAGTAAGATTTCTAGTCTTTACCGTACCTTCTCTCTTTCTACTAATTTATCTAAGACAAGTAAGGCTGTTGAAGAAATGGCAGCTCAATCTCAAGATACTTCTGTTTTCCGCGAGAAAGAACCTTATCGTCGAGCTTTTCACTTTATTCAATCAAAATTAATTCAAACGCTTTTGAATCTAAATGAGTGGGCTCTTATTGGTTCATCGGCTGATGAACGTCATCATATTGAACGACTCTTTGGAACTCAAGGACATCAACAAGGAGTGGTTACTGACTACATCAGTAATCGTCTCTCAGGAGCTATTCAAGAATTGGCTGAAGATCGACCTCCTTACTACGAAACAATTGAAGAATTTAAACAAGACTTAGCTATCATTAAAGATTCATTGCTTGAAAATAAGGCAGAAGCCTTGCTTACTGGGGATTTTGCAGAGCTTTTGGAGGCTGTTGAAGTCTTTGGTTTCTTCTTGGCATCTATCGATATGCGCCAAGACTCAAGTGTTCATGAAGCCTGTGTTGCTGAATTGTTAGCATCTGCTGGAATTAATGATCACTATAGTGATTTATCAGAAGATGAAAAATGTGAGTTGCTTTTACACGAATTGTTAGAGGACCCTCGGATCTTGTCTGCGACTCACGCTGAAAAGTCTGAACTACTTGATAAAGAATTAGCTATTTTCAAAACGGCCCGTGAATTAAAAGATCGTTTGGGAGAAGATGTCATTCGTCAAACGATTATCTCTCATGCGACTAGCGTATCAGATATGCTAGAATTGGCCATTATGCTGAAAGAAGTTGGACTGGTTGATAATGAAAAAGCGCGTGTCCAAATCGTTCCACTCTTTGAGACGATTGAGGACTTGGATCATTCTGAAGAAACAATGAGAAAGTATTTCTCTCTACCACTTGCTAAGAAGTGGATTGATTCTAAAAACAACTACCAAGAAATTATGCTTGGCTATTCTGATAGTAACAAGGATGGAGGATACCTCTCATCTTGTTGGACACTCTATAAGGCTCAAAAACAATTGACCGCTATCGGTGACGAGTTCGGTGTCAAAGTAACCTTCTTCCACGGTCGTGGTGGTACTGTTGGTCGTGGAGGTGGCCCTACCTATGATGCCATTGCATCGCAACCGCTTAAGTCTATCAAGGATCGCATCCGCTTGACTGAACAAGGTGAGGTTATCGGGAACAAATACGGAAACAAGGATGCAGCCTACTATAATCTTGAAATGTTGGTATCTGCAGCTATCAACCGTATGATCACCAAGAAAAAGAGTGATACCAATACTTCAAACCGTTATGAAGCTATCATGGACCAAGTTGTAGAACGTAGTTACGATATTTACCGTGAACTCGTATTTGGAAATGAGCTTTTCTATGATTATTTCTTTGAATCTAGTCCAATTAAAGCTATTTCAAGTTTCAATATCGGTTCTCGTCCCGCAGCCCGTAAAACAATTACTGAAATCAGTGGTTTACGTGCGATTCCTTGGGTATTCTCATGGTCACAAAGCCGTGTGATGTTCCCAGGATGGTATGGTGTTGGTTCAAGTTTCAAGGAATTTATCGATCAAGATCCTAAAAATATTGAAACACTTAGAGAAATGTATCAGAACTGGCCGTTCTTCCAGTCGCTTCTTTCCAACGTGGATATGGTTTTGTCAAAATCAAATATGAATATTGCTTTTGAGTACGCTAAACTTTGCGAAAGCGAAGAAGTGCAGGCGATTTACTACACCATCCTAGATGAATGGCAATTGACCAAGAACGTTATCTTGGCTATTGAAGGTCATGAGGAGCTTTTGGCAGAAAATACCTATTTGAAAGATAGTCTGAACTATCGCATGCCTTATTTCAACATCCTGAACTATATTCAGTTGGAGTTGATCAAGCGCCAACGTCGTGGCGAACTATCTTCTCAAGAAGAAAGATTAATTCATACGACTATTAACGGAATTGCTACAGGATTGCGTAATTCTGGTTAATACAAGCTATTTTTACCAAAAACCGTAGTAATTTTCATAAATTCTATAAATAATTCATGAAAACCCTTGACAAGTTTTAGTAAAATGATATAATTTAAGCATTCAGAAAGTAATCATCGAATTTTTTTAGCGAGTCTGTGGTTGGTGAAAACAGATAGATGAAGATGATGAAAATTGGGCTGAATGTTATGAAGAATTTGAAATCATAAGAATTCGGTGAGCACACCTTATAGTGCAACTCGTGAAGCGAGTAAGAGAGATAGGAATAGTTCCTATAATTGAGGTGGCACCGCGCATCGACGTCCTCACACAAGTTTTTTGTGTGAGGACTTTTTCTATGGGGAGGAAAAAATGATGGAAATCAAACGATGGCGACGCTTGGTAAAGTTATATTGAAAGTGTAATGAACATTACTAAGTTTAAGTGAAATAAGGAGAAATAGATATGAATAAACGTTTAATTGGTATTATTGCAGCACTAGCACTTGTAGTTGGAGGAAGCTTGGTCTACTCTAACTTAACGAAACAAGATACTAAAACCGAAACAGCTAACAAAACTGCTAAAGTTGGTGTTCTACAGTTCGTCAGTCACCCATCGCTTGACTTGATTTACCAAGGTATCCAAGATGGACTTGCTGAAGAAGGCTATAAAGGCGACCAAGTTAAAATCGACTTTATGAATTCAGAAGGTGACCAAAGTAAGGTTGCCACAATGAGTAAACAATTGGTGTCAAATGGAAATGATGTTGTTGTCGGAATTGCGACACCTGCAGCTCAGGGTCTAGCAAGTGCAACAAAAGACCTTCCTGTTATCATGGCAGCTATTACAGACCCAGTTGGAGCTAACCTTGTACAAAACTTGGAAAAACCAGGTGGAAACATTACAGGTGTATCCGACCATAACCCTGCTGAACAACAAGTAGCATTAATTAAGGCTTTGACACCTGATGTCAAGACAGTTGGAGCTCTTTACTCAAGCAGCGAAGATAACTCTAAATCACAAGTTGAAGAGTTCAAAGCTTACGCTGAAAAAGCTGGTTTGAAGGTAGAAACTTTTGCAGTACCTTCAACGAACGAAATTGCTTCAACAGTGAACGTTATGACTGGTAAAGTTGATGCAATCTGGGTTCCAATTGATAACACAATCGCATCTGCATTTTCAACTGTAGTATCAAGTAACCAAACAGCTAAAAAACCAATCTACCCAAGTGCGACTGCCATGGTAGAAGCTGGAGGTTTGGCATCAGTCGTTGTGGACCAACATGATCTTGGTGTTGCTACTGGTAAAATGATTGCCAAAGTCTTGAAGGGTGAAAAACCTGCAGATACACCAGTCAATGTCTTCTCAACTGGTAAATCAGTGATCAACAAGAAAGTTGCTCAAGAACTTGGAATTACTATTCCTGAATCAGTTATCAAAGAAGCTGGTCAAGTAATCGAATAAGAATAAAGGAGGAGTTGGAGACATCTCCTCCAATTTTTAGAATAAAGGAAATGAATCAAACATGCTAATATCTATTATTTCACAGGGATTGGTCTGGGCTATTCTAGGTTTGGGAATCTTTATGACCTTTCGAATCCTGAACTTTCCAGATATGACAACTGAAGGTTCCTTCCCTTTGGGAGGAGCAGTTGCAGTTACTCTCATTACCCAAGGGGTTAATCCTTTTCTTGCGACTTTAGCAGCTGTAGGAGCGGGTTGTCTTGCTGGTTTAGCAGCGGGCCTTCTTTATACGAAAGGGAAGATTCCTACCCTTTTATCAGGAATTTTAGTCATGACTTCTTGTCATTCTATCATGCTCATGATTATGGGACGAGCAAACCTTGGGCTTTTAAATACCAAGCAAATCCAAGACGTTCTTCCTTTTTCATCTGAGATTAATCAATTACTGACAGGTTTGATTTTTGTGACTTTGGTTATCCTTCTTATGCTTTTCTTCCTAGATACTAAATTGGGACAAGCTTATATCGCGACAGGAGATAATCCAGATATGGCTCGTAGTTTTGGTATAAATACAGGACGTATGGAGCTTATGGGTCTGGTTTTATCAAACGGTGTTATTGCCCTCGCAGGTGCCCTTATCGCTCAACAAGAAGGCTATGCAGATGTCTCTCGTGGTATCGGGGTTATCGTAGTTGGTCTTGCCAGCTTGATTATTGGTGAAGTCCTCTTCAAAAGCCTTACCCTAGCAGAGCGTTTGGTTACTATTGTTGTTGGTTCCATCAGTTATCAATTCTTGGTATGGGGGGTTATTGCTCTCGGCTTTAACACTAGCTACCTCCGTTTGTACAGTGCTCTTATCCTGGCAACTTGCTTGGTAATTCCAACCCTTAAGGATAAATACTTGAAAGGAGTCAAATTAAGCAAATGACAGCAATTGTAGAATTAAAAAATGCCACAAAAATTGTGAAAAATGGCTTCGACGAGGAAAAAATTATCCTAAACGATGTTTCACTTGAAATTTATGAACATGACTTTATCACGATATTGGGTGGAAATGGAGCAGGGAAGTCAACCCTCTTTAACAGCATTGCGGGAACTCTACCTTTGACAAGTGGTAGCATTCGCATCATGGGCGAGGATGTAACTCATTTTAGCCCTGAAAAGCGTGCCAAGTATCTTTCTCGAGTTTTTCAAGATCCTAAGATGGGGACTGCTCCACGTATGACAGTCGCAGAAAACCTTTTGATTGCTAAGTTTCGTGGAGAAAAACGTGGTTTATTTCCAAGAAAACTTTCAGCCTATAAAGAAGAATTTCAAGCAACCATTGAGAAGGTTGGCAATGGTCTAGAGAAGCATTTGGATACACCGATTGAATTTTTATCAGGTGGACAAAGACAGGCTTTAAGTCTCTTAATGGCAACACTAAAACGTCCAGAACTCCTTTTATTGGATGAACATACGGCAGCCCTTGACCCTAAAACAAGTGTGGCCTTGATGGAATTGACAGATGACTTTGTCAGCAAGGACCATCTAACAGCTTTGATGATTACTCACCATATGGAAGACGCTCTTAAGTATGGAAATCGTCTCATTGTTATGAAAGATGGGCGTATCATCCAAGATTTGAACAAGGAAGAAAAAGCCAAGATGAAGATTTCAGATTACTATCAGTTGTTTGAATAGATAATTTTTAAAACATGTATCATTAAAAACTTAGAAGTAGGATTTCTACTTCTAGTTTTTTTGTGTTAAAGGGGGGTTGTCAAAAACTAGTCTTATTGTCACCGTCTAAGATTTTATAGTATAATGATTCTAAGGAAATGGTACCTAGAGAAATAAAATTTCTAAAAAGATTGTATCGTCTGAATGTTATTTCGTCTTTAAAATAAGACGTTAAAAATATATTTTGACAGCAAAGAGTATATAAGTTCTAGGTAAGGAAAAATGTCAATGAAAAAAATTTTAAAAATTCTAGTCATAACTGTATTAGTTTTTCTAACTTTGTTTGGTCTATATCGTGTCTATCAAAAGAATTATTATAAAGAAGTATATGAATCTTTAAGTAATGTTTTTCTAGAGATGAACTATGCAGAAACCCATAGTGGTATCTTACCTGGCCTCGCTGATTTTAGTAAAGCCGTTGACGGGAGTCAATCGTTTAGAGATCCAGACTGGATAATTCCCATAGGACTTGATGCAGGATTGTCTGAAAATGAAAGTTTAGAAGTGATTGTGGGTTTTGAAGAAACTTTTATTATTGAATACCAGCAACTATTACCTGATGGGAGATATCTTTATATAAAATATGACTACAATTATAAGAAACTCAACCAATCAGTCGAAATCTCAGATTCTAAATGGTCGGTAGCGTACTCCTTAGCTGGATATAATATAAGAAATAAGGATAAGGGAAAACTAGATTTGGAGGCATATAAAGAATTATCACGTCAGTCAAAAACAGGGGATTCGATACCTAATTTTTACCTAACAAATCCAAACGAAGTACTAGAGTATTTAAAACCTCATGGGATTGATGAAGCTTGGATTAACGAAAAATCCCACTTCATGCTCTATGATGTCGTTCTAAAACGCTGGTTTAAAAATGGTAGTCAACGTTACTCAGTTGACAATCTTGGGGATGTAGAGATTGTGCCACTAAGTTTTTCTTAATTGAATTAAATAGATTTTTTAAAGACTAGATAATTTGAAGCCAGATAGAGGAAAAAAACGAATGAGAAAAAAATGTATTCTTTTATTGATAATAATAGTAATAGTCATGATTATTAAGGAATTAACAAGAGGATATCATATTTTATTGCCAAACTCTGAAAAATATATAGTAATTAAGGGGAATTCAATAAGCTTAGATTCTTATACGGATATTCAATTAACTCGTCTAAGTACAGATAGTAAGGTAAAGTTATCATACGGGAGGAGTTGGTCTGACTATGATAATAGTATACATTATAATATTGAGAAAAGTCAGGTTGAACACTGGAAATACGATTCGGAAACAGAAACAACAAAAATCGTTGTGTTAGAGAATCCTCATAATGGCATTGGTGTCGATCACGAAGGTATTATTATGGATACATCTCAAACTTTTCTTTTTACGTTTAACTCCAAAATAGATTTTAATATTAAAGTAAAAAATTTATCAAATAAATTAATAGTTTTTAAAATGGAAGTGGAGTATAAATAATATAGTCAGAAATAAAGTGAAAAATTAAACCTAGGAATTGTAACCATGTCAAGGTTAATCCTATAAGTACTAGTAGAATAGTGGGTATAATGCAATTTTAATTATAAAATGAACAAGATATAATGCGGTCACAACTTCATTTTGACCAAACTAGAAGAAATCAGAAAAACTAGACTATGTCTACCATACAGCTTGCGTTCAACGACAAGAACTGTCTACTCATAGCTCAGCTTCAAAATAAGTTATTACGAAAACGATTAAAGGAAATTTTTACATAAAAACAAGATAATCTAAGATTTAAGGATTGAGATTGACATACAAGTGATTTATAATTAGATAAAATGTAACTTTAAAGAAAAGACCATCTAGAATTAGATACAGATTATTTAAGGGGGTAGAACAATGGCATACACACAAGAAGATTTTCAGGAATGGATTTTTCAAATTGGATTTAAGATGGACTATTTTACTAGGGAGTTTGCTGAGAAAGAAGGGCTAAATTTAGACTATAGCATTCAGTCCTTGGATGATTTGGAGGCTTGGATCTTGGCTCACTACGAAGACCACCATGTTTTGATAGCAGACCGCAAGATGTTGGATTACTTGACTGTTTATATCGGTGAAACCTTCCGTAAGCACCTAGGAGGTAAATGGTTTATTGACCTTAAAAATAAAAAGAATGCCTATTATTCTATGCCTGTATTGACCGACCCATCCTATAGAGGAGAAGTTTATATAGCACCGATGACTTTTGCAACGGCTTGCATCAGTAGAAAAGATGGTCAGTATATTAGCAGAATATTGAAAAATAACCTCGAAGATCAAGTGAAATAGTCTTTAATTTTTTCTATTTATCTTTCAAATATTAGAATGGTTTGCTCAAAAGATTCACTTTTTCATGACAGCTGGAAACTTATGAAATAGTCTCATGTAAAGCGTATGAAATGGTTTACTTTTTTTCAGAAATAAGCTATACTATATAAAGTAAACTGTGATAAAATGGAGGTATTGTTTATGGTTGACAAGAGAGTCATCGAAGAAATCAAAAACAATACCAATATTGTCGAAATCATAGGAGAAGTGATTTCCTTACAAAAATCTGGACGGAACTATTTAGGGCTCTGTCCTTTTCATGGTGAAAAGACCCCTTCCTTTAACGTGGTTGAAGACAAGCAATTTTACCACTGTTTTGGATGTGGTCGTTCTGGAGATGTCTTTAAGTTTATTGAGGAGTATCAACAAGTAACCTTTGCGGATGCAGTAAGGATTTTGGGCGAACGTCTCGGAATGCACCTTGAAACTCCAGTAAATAACTCTGTCTCACATACGTCACCCCATCAAAACCTCTATGAGATGCATGACAAGGCTGCACGCTTTTATCATGCGATCCTCATGACAACGAAGATGGGTGAAGAGGCGAGAAACTATCTCTATAAACGTGGCTTGACTGATGATGTCATTAAACATTTTATGGTAGGTCTAGCACCTGCTGAACGTTCGTATCTCTATCAACGTTTGCGAGACGATTATAGTGAAAAGGACATGCTAGATTCAGGTCTGTTTTATCTTTCTGATAGCAATCAATTCTTTGATACCTTCCATAACCGCATTATCTTTCCACTCTCAAATGATCAAGGAAAGGTGATTGCCTTTTCTGGTCGAATTTGGCAAGAAGCAGATTCTCAAACTGCCAAGTATAAAAATAGTCGGGCGACGGCAATTTTTAACAAGAGTTACGAATTATATCATTTGGATAGGGTAAAAAAAGGCTCGGGCAAAGCTCCTGAAATTTACCTGATGGAAGGCTTTATGGATGTCATTGCAGCTTACCGTGCCGGTATTGAAAATGCAGTAGCATCCATGGGAACAGCCTTGACTGCTGAACACGTTGAACATCTCAAACGCTTTACAAAAAAAGTGATTATCACTTATGATGGTGATAAGGCAGGACAAGCAGCAACCGCTAAAGTTCTAGAGGAACTAGGTGATTTGCCAGTTCAGATTGTCCAAATCCCTGATGCTATGGACCCAGATGAATACTTGCAGAAAAATTCTGCAGAAGACCTGGCTTATCTCTTGGCCAATACTCGTATTAGTCCGATTGAGTTTTATATTCATCATTTTAAACCTAAGAACAGTGAGAATCTCCAAGCACAAATTGATTTTATAGAGAAAATTGCACCTCTTATCGTCAAAGAACCTTCTATCACAGCCCAGAACACCTATATTCATTTGTTGGCGGATCATTTACCATCTTTTGATTATCAACAAGTTGAGCACATCATCAACGAAAGTCGTGTCAGACAAAGACAAGAAAAAGTGAAGCAGGTTGTTAATCCGACACCAATTACTATGTCGGTTTCTAAACAATTGACGGCAGTCATGAGAGCTGAAGCACATATTCTCTATCGGATGATGGAGCATCCATTGGTTCTCAATGATTATCGTTTAAGAGATGATTTTGTTTTTGAAACACCTGAGTTTCAAACCTTGTATGGGCTGTTGATTGATAATGGTACAATCTCCTCAGAAGATTTGGCAAATCAGACCAGAGAAGTTGAGAATGCTTGGTATCAAGTATTGTCTTTGGATTTACCTTCTGAAATGTCTCCAGAAGAGCTAAAAGAAGTCGAAGAGTCTCGAAAACGTGCTCTTTTGAATCAACAAAACTTGCAAATCAAAAAGAAAGTTCAGGAAGCTAGTCATGTAGGTGATACAGATACTGCTATAGAAGAGCTTGAACGCTTAATTGCCCAAAAAAGAAGAATGGAGTAAGAATGGCAAAAAAACAAAAAGAAGTAACAACCTTTGATGTCCAAGTTGCAGAGTTTATTCGTAACCATAAAAAAACTGGTACTGCAACAGACGACGAAATCAACAATGTCCTTGTAATTCCTTTTGCTCTAGATGTTGAAGGAATTGAAAATCTTTTGCAACGCATTCAAGATGCTGGTATTGCAATTACCGATAACGAAGGAAATCCAAGCGAACGTGTCTTAAGTACTGAGGAAGAACCAGAGCTTAGTGATGAAGATTTGATTGGTTCTACATCTGCAAAGGTTAATGACCCTGTCCGTATGTACTTGAAGGAAATCGGTGTCGTACCTCTTCTTACTAACGAAGAAGAAAAAGAGTTGGCTCTTGCAGTGGAGGCAGGAGATATCGAAGCCAAACAACGTCTAGCTGAAGCCAACCTTCGTTTGGTTGTTTCTATTGCAAAACGCTACGTTGGACGTGGCATGCAATTTCTTGACTTGATTCAAGAAGGAAATATGGGCTTGATGAAGGCCGTTGATAAGTTTGACTATTCGAAAGGGTTCAAATTCTCAACTTATGCAACTTGGTGGATTCGTCAGGCTATTACACGTGCTATTGCTGACCAAGCTCGTACCATTCGTATCCCAGTTCACATGGTTGAAACCATTAACAAGCTTGTTCGTGAGCAGCGTAACCTTCTTCAAGAATTAGGACAAGATCCTACTCCTGAGCAAATTGCTGAACGTATGGATATGACACCTGATAAGGTTCGTGAGATCCTCAAGATTGCTCAAGAGCCCGTGTCTCTTGAAACACCTATTGGTGAAGAGGACGATAGTCATCTTGGTGACTTTATCGAGGACGAAGTGATTGAAAATCCAGTAGACTACACAACTCGTATCGTCTTGCGTGAGCAGTTGGACGAAGTGCTAGACACCTTGACTGACCGTGAAGAAAATGTTCTTCGTCTACGTTTCGGTCTTGATGATGGTAAAATGCGTACTCTAGAAGATGTGGGTAAAGTCTTCAATGTCACTCGTGAGCGTATCCGTCAGATTGAGGCTAAGGCCTTGAGAAAACTTCGCCAACCAAGTAGAAGCAAACCGCTTCGTGACTTTATCGAGGATTAAGATAGAGGAGACTGAATATGGCTTACACAGAAGAGCAAATTGAAAACATCAAAACACGGATTTTGACAGCTCTAGAAGAAGTTATCGACCCAGAATTAGGAATCGATATCGTCAACCTAGGTCTGATTTATGAGATTCGATTTGATGGTGATACCGGTGATACTGAGATTGATATGACCTTAACGACTATGGGTTGTCCATTAGCAGATCTCTTGACCGATCAAATTTATGATGCTATGACAGATGTTCCTGAGGTTACCAATGTTGAAGTTAAATTGGTTTGGTATCCAGCTTGGACCGTTGAAAAAATGAGTCGCTATGCGCGTATTGCTTTAGGAATTAAGTAGATTGATATTAAAAAGAGAAATAGTATAAGTGTTAGGAAATTCCCTAGCTTTTATGCTATCTCTTTTTTAATTTGCTGATTTTCTTTCAATAAAATGATATAATGGATAGTATGGAAAAAGAGAAATTACGCATCAACATGCTAAGTTCGAGTGAAAAGGTAGCAGGACAAGGTGTTTCTGGAGCTTACCGTGAACTTGTGCAACTTTTGAAACGTGATGCGAAAGACCAACTAATTGTAACGGAGAATCTTCCTGTAGAAGCTGATGTTACTCATTTTCATACAATCGACCTTCCTTATTATCTGTCAACTTTTCAAAAGAAGCGTTCAGGTCGTAGGATTGGTTATGTCCACTTCTTGCCTGATACCTTAGAGGGCAGTTTGAAGATTCCCTTCTTTCTAAAAGGTATTGTGAAACGCTACGTATTTTCTTTTTATGACCGTATGGAACATTTGGTTGTGGTTAATCCTACTTTTATCGAAGATTTGGTTGCGGCTGGTATTCCACGTGAAAAAGTGACCTATATCCCTAACTTTGTCAACAAAGAAAAATGGCATCCACTTTCTGAAGAAGAAGTAAGTCAACTTCGACAAGACATGGGGATTACTGATAACCAGTTTGTAGTTGTAGGTGCAGGTCAGGTTCAAAAACGTAAAGGGATTGATGACTTTATCACTCTAGCTGAGGAACTACCGGATATCACCTTTATTTGGGCTGGAGGCTTCTCTTTTGGTGGGATTACCGATGGTTATGAACGCTATAAAAAAATCATGGATAATCCTCCAGAGAATCTGATTTTCCCTGGAATTGTTGAGCCAGAACGGATGAGAGAACTCTATGCTTTGGCAGATTTGTTCTTACTTCCTAGCTATAACGAGCTCTTTCCGATGACTATTCTAGAAGCTGCGAGTTGTGAAGCTCCCATTATGCTTCGGGACTTAGATCTTTATAAGGTCATTTTAGAAGGAAATTATAGACCAACTGCTGATGTGGATGAGATGAAATCAGCTATTTTGGAATATCGTGAGCATCCAGAAACATTAAAAGAATTGAAAGAAAAGGCTAAGGCTATTTCAAGAGAATACTCAGAGGAGCACCTACTTGAAATCTGGCTTAAATTTTATCGGGAGCAAGCGGCTTTAGGAAAAAAATGAGGTAGTATATGCGAATTGGATTATTTACAGATACTTATTTCCCACAGGTGTCGGGTGTTGCAACCAGCATTCGAACCTTAAAAACAGAGCTTGAAAAGCAAGGTCATGCAGTCTTTATCTTTACAACAACTGATAAGGATGTCAATCGTTATGAAGACTGGCAGATTATACGTATTCCAAGCGTCCCTTTCTTTGCCTTTAAAGACCGGCGTTTCGCTTACCGTGGATTTACTAAAGCTCTTGAGATTGCAAAACAATATCAGTTAGACATCATTCATACGCAGACAGAATTTTCTCTTGGTTTGTTAGGTATCTGGATTGCGCGGGAATTGAAAATTCCAGTTATTCATACCTATCATACCCAGTACGAAGATTATGTTCACTATATTGCCAAGGGAATGTTGATTCGTCCTAGTATGGTCAAATATCTTGTCCGAGGTTTTCTGCATGATGTTGATGGGGTTATCTGTCCGAGTGAAATCGTGCGTGACCTTTTATCTGATTATAAGGTAAAAGTTGAAAAGCGTGTCATTCCTACAGGTATTGAGCTTGCTAAGTTTGAACGACCTGAGATTGGACCAGAGCACATCAGTGACCTGCGAGATAAGCTAGGTATCAAGAATGACGAAAAGATGCTTCTGAGTCTTTCTCGTGTGTCTTACGAAAAGAATATTCAAGCAGTTCTTGCAGCCCTACCAGATGTTCTCAAAGAAGAACCAAAAGTTAAACTGGTTGTAGCTGGTGATGGACCTTATTTAGACACTCTTAAGGAACAAGCAGAAGATTTACAAATTCAAGATTCTGTTATCTTTACTGGTATGATTCCTCCGAGTGAAACAGCACTCTATTACAAGGCGGCTGACTTCTTTATTTCAGCTTCGACAAGTGAGACCCAGGGCTTGACTTATCTAGAAAGTTTAGCTAGTAAAACGCCTGTCATTGCCCATGGCAATCCCTATCTGGATAATCTTATCAACGATAAAATGTTTGGAACTCTTTATTACGAGGAAAGGGATTTAGCAGGAGCAATCCTAGAGGCAATACTTGTAACTCCATCAATGGATGAAAAACATTTGGCTGAAAAATTATATGAAATTTCTGCTGAGAATTTTGGTAGAAGAGTTCATGAGTTTTATCTAGACGTCATTATTTCAAATAATTTTGCCAAAGAAACAGGGGCTGACGAACCAGTTACAAAACGTATTTTAAAGACAGTCTTCTATATTCCGCAACAGGCTGTTACTATGCCAGTTAAAGGTTCGAAGCGTATGCTTAAGGCATCTAGAAAACAATTAAGAAATTTAAGAAAATATTTAAATGATTAATCAAATCAAAGAAAGGAAATAAAAATATGCAAAAGAAATTTATGAGAAGTGGTAGAGATCAAAAAATCGGTGGTGTATGCGCTGGTTTAGCACATTATTTTGATATTGACCCTACAATCGTACGAGTTATTTGGGGAGTTTTGGCTTTCTGTTATGGTGCAGGACTTATTGCTTACTTGATCTTGTGGGCAATCGCTCCTGTATCTGATGAGTATTAATATTAGAATATTAGAGTAAAGGAGAAAACATGGCATTCGGTGATAATGGTAAACGTAAAAAAACATTCTTTGAAAAACTTACAATGTTTGTCGTATTAGTGATGTTATTTGTAACATTGGCAGGTATCTTTGCTACGGCCATTGGTGTATTTAGCAGATTCTAAAAAGTTAATCATTTTATTGTTTGGCAATAAGTTGGGTGACTGGGATTTTCCCAGCCCTTTTTGAAGTGAGAAGAGAATATGAGTATGTTTTTAGATACAGCCAAGATTAAAGTAAAGGCTGGTAATGGTGGCGATGGTATGGTTGCCTTTCGCCGAGAAAAATACGTCCCTAACGGCGGTCCTTGGGGCGGTGATGGAGGACGTGGAGGTAACGTTGTTTTCGTAGTAGACGAAGGTTTGCGTACTCTAATGGATTTCCGTTACAATCGTCATTTTAAAGCCCAATCAGGTGAAAAAGGAATGACAAAAGGAATGCATGGTAGAGGAGCAGAAGATTTGATTGTCCGTGTGCCTCAAGGAACAACCGTGCGTGACGCTGAAACAGGAAAAATTATTACAGATTTGATTGAGAATGGGCAAGAGTTTATCGTAGCCTACGGTGGTCGTGGTGGTCGAGGAAACATCCGCTTTGCTACACCTAAAAATCCTGCTCCTGAGATATCTGAAAATGGAGAACCTGGTCAGGAACGTGAATTGCAGCTAGAACTAAAAATCCTTGCTGACGTTGGTCTAGTGGGCTTCCCTTCTGTTGGAAAATCAACTTTACTGAGTGTCATCACATCTGCAAAACCTAAGATTGGTGCTTACCACTTTACCACGATTGTACCTAATCTTGGTATGGTCCGTACCCAGTCAGGTGAGTCCTTTGCAGTGGCAGACCTCCCTGGTTTGATTGAAGGTGCTAGTCAAGGTGTGGGCTTGGGAACTCAGTTCCTTCGCCATATTGAGCGTACTCGCGTTATCCTTCATATCATTGATATGTCAGCTAGTGAAGGACGTGATCCTTACGAAGATTATCTAGCTATTAACAAAGAGTTGGAATCTTACAACCTTCGTCTGATGGAGCGTCCACAGATTATTGTTGCCAATAAAATGGATATGCCTGAGAGTCAAGAAAACCTTGAAGAGTTCAAGAAAAAATTGGCTGCTAATTATGATGAGTTTGAGGAATTACCGCCAATCTTCCCGATCTCAGGTTTGACCAAGCAAGGCCTTGCACCTTTATTAGATGCAACCGCTGAACTTCTTGATAAGACGCCAGAATTTCCAATTTACGATGAATCTGAAATGGAAGAAGAAGCATACTATGGCTTTGATGAAGAAGAAAAACCATTTGAGATTGGTCGTGATGATGATGCAACATGGGTTCTTTCCGGTGAAAAACTCATGAAACTCTTTAACATGACCAACTTTGACCGCGATGAGTCTGTTATGAAGTTTGCCCGTCAGTTGCGTGGTATGGGAGTTGATGAAGCTTTGCGTGCTCGTGGCGCTAAGGATGGGGATCTTGTTCGTATTGGTAAATTTGAGTTTGAATTTGTAGACTAGGAGATAGCTATGGGTGATAAACCAATATCTTTCCGAGATGCTGACGGAAATTTTGTTTCAGCTGCTGATGTGTGGAATGAAAAGAAGTTAGAAGAACTTTTTAATCGACTCAATCCAAATAGGGCTCTGAGACTAGCTAGAACCAAAAAACAAGCAGAAGGAAAAAAATCAGAATAAAAGAACCCGTGATATTCGTATCACGGGTTTTCTGGTTTACTAACTATTTTTGATAAGGGATTTCGAGACTTGACTGAGCAAGGTCTACAGTTAATTGATAATCTGTATTGTCACGTACCGTAATCTCAAAATCAGTAGTATAGAGCACAAGACGAAGAGTATCACCTTCTTTTAGTTTGTAAATAGTTGGTTGTAGTTCAAATTGGAATTCCATCCATTCATCTGGCTTAACTTCTTCAATTTTCAATAAATCATGACGGTTTTGGAGATTGAGGTACCCTTTGGTAATAACACGCTGGGCATTTGGACTAAATGGTAGCTCGCAAAGGTTTTCCAGCATATGGTAACGTCCATTATCAATCGTACGAGCAGCCAAAACACCTGGATATGGTTGTAGGTATTTCTTTTGACCAAGTTCGAGAAGTTGAGCAGAAAGTAAGCCTTTGTTTGTACTTGACTTGAGACGAAGGTTCAGTTTAACACGCCCATTGATATGAAGGTCTTCTGTCACTGGCAGGTCTATGGTAACCTGATTGACCTTACCTTGATACAATTCATTATTAAAGGTTTGGTAGGTTTTTTCAAATCGTTCAAAGTCAGAATCTTGGTAATGATTTTCAATGACAGCTTCTTCAGTACCTAAAGAGAAAGTTTTATGGTCAGTTTGATTTCCAAAATCTTCAAGAGTTAACCAGGTTTGTGGGCTGGTGTTATCTTGCCAAACGACTCTTGGAAGCTGGTAGTCAGTGTTTTGACCCAATAATTTTTGAGTCAACAGGGCATTCATGGATTCACGGAAATCAATAGACTGCCAGTTGTTCATATAAACATGGGCACCGTTATGATAAAAGAGATGTTTCTTAATATTGCTTGGAAGAGCATTGAACATTTGATAGACATGAAGTGGTTTTACATTCCAGTCTTGTGAACCGTGAGTAAAGACAACTTCAGCCTTAACCTTTTGGGCATTGAGTAGGTAGTTTCTGTAATGCCAAAATTGGTTATAATCGCCCGTTTTACGGTCTAGATTTTTCTTGAGTTCTTCTATAGACTCTTTATGAGCCTTGTTTCCACGGATATAGTCACCAGCTAAGAGATTACGAGAATAAGTTAATTCATCTAATGAATCGAAGTCCTCCCCAGGATAGCCACCTGGGCTTGTCACAAGACCATTTTCACGGTAATAGTTGTACCAAGAGGAAATACCGGCTTCAGCAATAATGACTTCTAAACCATCAACTCCTGTAGTTGCAAGACCATTAGACATTGTTCCTAGATAAGAAAGACCAGTAGTGGCAACTTTTCCATTTGACCAGTCAGCCTTGACCTGACGTTTACGACTGTGGTCTGTGAAGGCACGACAACGACCATTGAGCCAATCAATGACATTTTTATAGGCTTCAACTTGTCGGTAATCTCCGTTGGTCATTTGACCTTGAGAATCCTTGGTTCCAAGACCAGATACGTAGATATTTGCAAATCCTCTTGGAAGGAAGTAGTCGTTAAGTGTGTAACTACTATTGATATGAGTGAGCTTTTCTTCAGCATCAGCAACAAGATCCGCTTCGCCAACGGGTTCAACCAAGTCCAGGGTTGGATTTTCTAACGTAATTTCATGTGGTTCCTTGACTTCTAGTTCAGCTTCCATTTTGTAAAGAGCTTTGTCGCTTGCTTTATCATTAGTTCCTTGATGGTATGGACTTGCAGTCATAACAGCTGGAATTTTGCCGTGATAAGATGGACGGATAATGTTTACCTTAATGAGATCAGGCAGACCATCCTTGTCAGAGTCAACGCGAGTTTCTACATAAACAACTTCACGAATGACATTGTTTGCAGAGAAGGTTGCCAAACTCTTACCATTGAAGTAGTGGTAGTTATTGTCCTCAAGAATAAGACCATCACTCACCAATTGGTCAATCAAGGTATTTCCCTTTTTAGTGCGCGTGTTAAGGAGTTGATAGAGATTATCAATCAAATTTCCGTAAACAATTGGGAATGCTGTATCTTCATGAAAAGCAATACTATCTTCAAAGTCTACTAAGTAACTGAATCCAAGTAACTGGAATGCTACAGTATAGAAAATCTCTGCAGTTAATTCACGTTCTGAATTGAAGAAAGTGAGAAGATCAGTCTCCTTATCAACTGCTAAAGCGGAAAGTGGATAGTCGGTATTTTTATAATTAAAGAAACAAGTTCTAACAAAGGCTTCAAACTGTTCTTTATGTGAAGCTGAAAGATCAAGCTTGAATCCAAGCTCAGATAATTCTTGTAAAGCTTGTTTGTTTGTAACGGGATAATAACTAAATTGATTAAAACGCATTGATATCTCCTTTAAAGATTCATTTAAAAGTCATTATATCAAAAAAAGATAGAAAATAACAGAAAGAGTAGAGATATGTCTGATAGTCAGGCATGATAAGAGAGTCGATACTAAAACAAGGACAATTTTCATTTTTTGAGTATCCTATAAGGATATGCTATACTAGATATATGTTAGATTTGGAGAAATATGGCGTGTCCATGTGGGAAGAGGAGAGGATTCTCTCTTTTCGAAAAAAGTTATTGGCTTGGTATGACGAAAATAAGCGGGACCTACCTTGGAGAAGGACTAAAAATCCTTATCATATCTGGGTGTCAGAAATCATGTTGCAACAAACCAGAGTTGATACAGTCATTCCTTATTATGAACGATTTCTAGAATGGTTTCCGACTGTAGAGAGTCTAGCAAATGCACCTGAAGAACGTTTATTAAAAGCTTGGGAAGGTCTTGGTTATTATTCTCGTGTTCGTAATATGCAAATAGCAGCCCAGCAGATTATGAATGAGTTTAAAGGAGAATTTCCATCCACTTATGAAGGGATTTCAAGTCTGAAGGGGATTGGTCCCTATACGGCTGGAGCTATTTCAAGTATTGCCTTTAATCTACCACAACCAGCAGTTGATGGAAATGTTATGCGTGTTTTGGCTCGTCTCTTTGAAGTCAATCATGATATTGGAAATCCTAGCAATCGAAAAATATTTCAAGCTATGATGGAAATTTTGATTGACCCAGATCGTCCAGGTGATTTTAACCAGGCTTTGATGGATTTGGGTTCAGATATTGAGGCGCCCGTTAACCCGAGGCCAGAAGATAATCCAGTTAAAGATTTTAGTGCTGCCTATCAACATGGAACAATGGATCGCTATCCTATTAAAGCGCCAAAGAAAAAACCAGTTCCTATATTTTTAAATGCTTTAGTTGTGCAAAATAATCGAGGCCAGTTTTTACTAGAAAAGAATGAAAGTGAAAAGTTACTTGCTGGATTTTGGCATTTCCCTTTGATTGAGGTAGATGAATTTTCAAAAGATGAAGAACTAAATCTCTTTAATCAGGTTGCTGAACCGTCTATTCAACTTGGGCCATCACCGCAAGAAAGTTTTGAGCAGGATTATGATTTAGAAGTTGAGTGGCAGGATAGTGATTTCGAAGAAGTGAAGCATATCTTTAGCCATCGAAAGTGGCATGTACGAATCTTAGCGGGACAAGTAGTTGATAGTAAAGAGTATAGCGACAAAGAAGTTGTTTGGTTAACTCCTGAAGAGTTTGACCTCTACCCACTAGCAAAACCTCAGCAAAAAATTTGGCAAGAGTATTCAAAAAGATGCTGACAACACTAGTCTTTCGTGTCTTCTTTGCATTTTTTTGGTATAATTGATACAAGGAAAAAGGTGACTATATGAAAAAAATATTGATTGTAGATGATGAAAAACCAATCTCAGATATTATTAAGTTTAATATGACCAAGGAAGGCTATGAAGTTGTTACAGCCTTTAATGGACGTGAAGCGATTGAACTGTTTGAAGCTGAAAAACCTGATATTATTATTTTGGACTTGATGCTTCCAGAAATTGATGGTCTTGAAGTGGCTAAAACGATTCGAAAGACAAGCAGTGTTCCAATTATCATGCTTTCAGCAAAAGATAGTGAGTTTGATAAGGTTATTGGCCTTGAGCTTGGTGCGGATGATTATGTGACAAAACCATTTTCAAATCGTGAGCTACAAGCGCGTGTTAAAGCTTTACTCCGTCGGACCGAGTTGATAGCGGTGGATAACCAAGAGGAAGATACTAAATTACAAAGCCTTCAAATTGGTGATTTAGAGATTCTTCCAGATGCTTATGTGGCAAAAAAATATGGGGAAGAATTAGACTTAACCCACAGAGAGTTTGAATTGTTGCATCACTTAGCTTCTCATCTTGGTCAAGTTATTACTCGTGAACATCTCCTTGAGACTGTTTGGGGTTATGATTATTTTGGTGATGTTCGTACTGTCGATGTCACTATTAGACGTCTACGTGAGAAGATTGAAGACACACCAAGTAGACCTGAATATATCTTAACTCGTCGTGGTGTTGGTTATTACATGAGAAATAATGATTGAAGTAATTAGACAAACAATTTTAACCAGAGATTTCGTCTTTGTACTCATTTTAATTGGTTTTATCATGCTTGTTAGTTTTCTCTTGCTTGAAGGCCGTAGAGATAATATCCGACTCAAACAGTTAAATCAAAAGATTAAAGATTTAATTGCTGGTGATTATTCTCAAGTACTGGATATGCAGGGGAATACTGAAATCACTAACATTACGAATAACTTAAATGATTTGTCTGAAGTTATTCGTCTAACTCAGGAAAACCTTGAGCAGGAAAGTAAAAGATTGCATAGTATTTTGTCATATATGACAGATGGGGTTCTTGCAACAAATCGTCGTGGTCAAATCACGATGATTAACGATATGGCTAAGAGGCAACTTGGCGTCGTAAGTGATGAAGCATCAAATCAGAACATTTTAGAGTTGCTCAAGATTGAAGATGAGTACGAGCTTAGAGACTTAATAACTCAAAGTCCTGAATTGATGATTTATTCCCAAAATGTTAATGGAGAGTATATCAGTTTGCGTGTGCGTTTTGCCTTGATTCGTAGAGAATCTGGTTTTATCTCCGGTTTGGTAGCAGTCCTACATGATACGACTGAACAAGAGAAGGAAGAGCGCGAGAGAAGGCTTTTCGTTTCAAACGTTAGTCATGAATTGCGAACTCCTTTGACCAGTGTAAAATCTTATCTTGAGGCCTTGGATGAGGGTGCATTATATGAACCTGTTGCTCCTGATTTTATCAAAGTATCTTTAGATGAGACCAACCGTATGATGCGAATGGTGACGGACCTCTTGCATCTTTCGCGTATTGATAATGCAACTAGCCATTTAGATGTTGAATTGATTAACTTTACAGCTTTCATTACGTTTATCCTAAACCGTTTCGATAAGATACGAGCCCAGGATCAAGAAAAGAAATACGAGTTGGTTCGTGATTATCCCATTACATCGGTCTGGATTGAAATTGATACAGACAAGATGACTCAGGTAATCGATAATATTCTTAACAATGCCATCAAGTATTCCCCTGATGGTGGGAAAATTACGGTTAGCATGAAAACCACTGATGACCAGATGATTTTATCCATTTCTGATCAAGGACTTGGAATTCCTAAAGAAGATTTACCGAAGATTTTTGACCGTTTCTACAGGGTTGATAAGGCTAGAAGTCGTGCCCAAGGTGGGACTGGTTTAGGTCTTGCTATAGCAAAAGAAATCATCAAGCAACACAATGGATTTATCTGGGCCAAGAGTGAATATGGCAAGGGTTCAACCTTTACCATTGTTCTTCCTTATGATAATGATGCTGTAAAAGAAGAAGTATGGGAGGATGAAGTAGAAGACAAGAATGAGTGAAAAAGGCTTTAAATATAGTATTTTAGCATCGGGTTCTAGTGGAAATTCCTTCTATCTAGAAACCCCTAAGAAAAAGATTTTAGTAGATGCAGGCTTATCCGGTAAAAAGATTACAAGTTTGTTGGGTGAAATCAATCGTAAACCTGAGGATTTGGATGCTATCTTGATAACGCATGAACATGCTGACCATATTCACGGTGTTGGTGTTTTGGCCCGTAAGTATGGCATGGATCTTTACGCAAATGAAAAGACCTGGCAAGCCATGGAAAATAGTAAGTATCTAGGCAATGTTGATTCTTCTCAAAAACATATCTTTGAAATGGGAAAAACTAAAACATTTGGAGATATCGACATTGAGAGTTTTGGAGTTAGCCATGATGCAGTTGCTCCCCAATTCTACCGCTTTATGAAGGATGATAAGAGCTTTGTTATGCTGACGGATACGGGTTATGTTAGTGACCGTATGGCTGGCATCGTCGAGAATGCAGATGGTTACCTGATTGAGTCCAATCATGATGTGGAAATTCTGCGAGCTGGATCATACGCATGGCGACTCAAACAACGCATCCTGTCTGACCTTGGCCACCTCTCAAATGAAGATGGAGCAGATGCTATGATTCGCACACTAGGTAATCGTACTAAAAAAATCTACTTGGGCCATTTATCTAAGGAAAATAATATCAAGGAACTTGCCCATATGACCATGGTCAATCAGCTAGCTCAAGCAGACCTGGGAGTCGGAGTGGATTTTCAAGTTTACGATACATCTCCAGACACTGCAACACCATTGACAGATATATAAAAAAGAAGGCGAGTGCCTTCTTTTTTTATGCTTTTTACAAACCAGCAAATTCTTTGATTTCTTGTGCAGACATAGAAGAATCACAACGAACCTTGATTTCTCCATTAGTAACATGTACAAATCCAGGTACTGTAGGGATTTCATAACGTGAGCGGAAGTCTTGCAATGCATCGAGCTGGCTTGGTTCTTCGCTGTTGATGAAGTAGATGTGTGCTTTTGTTTCGGCAACGACACCAGCTAAAGTTCCGGCAAATTTACGGCAGTAAGGACAAGTTTTACGGCCAATAAAGAAAGTTGCAGTTTCTTTTTTTTCAAGGGCTTCTTGCGCACGAGCTACAGTTGTAACTTCGAGATCTTTAATATTTTCTAAAAATTGTTCCATGAGATTACCTCGCTTTCATTGATAAATCTAGTATGCCATAAAGTTTTTAAAAATGCTTAGATTTGATACGAAAAAAAGATGAGATCATTACATCTCATCTTTCAATTAATTATTTTACAAAAGCATTGATTTCAGCTTCGATGTTTGCGATCTTAGTTTGTGAATCTTCGTTAGTTTCACCTACAACTGCAATGTAAAACTTGATTTTTGGTTCTGTTCCTGAAGGGCGAACAGCAATCCATGAACCGTCAGCAAGTGTGTATTTCAAAACATCACTTGGAGGAGTTGTCAAGTTTGTAACAGTTCCGTCAGCAGCAGTAGCAGTTTGAGCCTTGAAGTCTTCAACGACAGCGATAGCAGTTCCATTGAACTCTTTTGGACCGTTTTCACGGAATTTCGCCATAATGGCTTTGATTTGCTCAGCCCCGTCAACACCAGAAAGAGTAACAGAGATTGTCTTTTCAGCATAGTAGCCGTACTCTTTGTAGATTTCTTCGATACCGTCAGCAAGTGTCAAACCACGAGAGCGGTAGTAGGCTGCAAGTTCAGCAACAACAAGGACAGCTTGGATAGCGTCTTTATCACGTACGAATGGTTTGATCAAGTAACCGAAGCTTTCTTCAAATCCCATCATGTAAGTGTGATTGTGTTTTTCTTCAAATTCTTGGATTTTTTCAGCGATAAATTTGAAACCAGTCAAGACGTTAAACATGGTTGCGCCGTAGCTTTCAGCAATCTTAGTTACCAAGTCAGTTGAAACAATTGATTTGCAAAGGGCTGCATTTTCTGGAAGGGTTCCAGCGTTTTTGTGGGCTTCCAAGATGTACTTAGCCATGATAGCACCGATTTGGTTACCTGAAAGGTTAAGGTAGCTGCCATCTTTTTGAAGGACTTCAACACCGACACGGTCTGCGTCAGGGTCAGTTGCGACAAGAACATCTGCACCAACTTGACGACCAAGTTCTTCAGCAAGGGCAAAGGCCGCTTGGTTTTCTGGGTTTGGAGATTTAACAGTAGAGAAATCTGGATCTGGAATTGCTTGAGCTTCAACGACTTGTACTGAATCAAATCCTGCTTGAGCAAGAGCACGACGAGCCAACATTTCCCCAGTACCGTGAAGTGGAGTGTAGACAATCTTCATGTCTTTACCAAATTCTTCGATCAAGGCAGGGTTGATGTTAACGTCTTTTACTTCTTTGAGATATTCTGCATCGATTGATTCACCAATAACTTCAATCAAACCAGATGCTTTTTCAGCCTCAACATCAGCGACTTCCACAGCAAATGGATTTTCGATCGCACGGATATAAGTAGTCAAAGCGTCTGCATCGTGTGGAGGCATTTGGCCACCATCTTCACCGTAAACCTTGTATCCGTTAAATGGAGCTGGGTTGTGGCTAGCAGTAATCATGATGCCCGCAAAGCAGTTGAGGTGACGAACAGCGAATGAAAGCTCTGGAGTTGGACGGAGACTTTCAAAAACATAAGATTTAATTCCGTGTTTTGCAAGAACTGCTGCAGATTCAAAGGCAAATTCTGGAGAAAAGTGACGGCTATCGTAAGCGATGGCAACACCACGTTCCTTTTCATTTCCACCTTTTGACTCAATCAAACGAGCCAAACCCTCAGTTGCTTGACGAACAACATAGATGTTAATGCGGTTTGTACCAGCACCAATCAATCCACGCATACCAGCAGTACCAAATTCAAGGTTTGTGTAAAAGGCATCTTCCTTTGTTTTTTCATCCATATTTTCCAAATCTTTGCGAAGGTAGTCTGGAAGTTCTGCGAAATCAACCCATTTTTGGTAATTTTCTTGGTAAGACATATGAAATCTCCTTTATATATAATCTAATCGCCTTCATTATACCATGATTTAAAGTTTTAGTAAAACGATAGCGTGGCTCAGTTATATGAATTTAAAATTCATTTAAATCAAAGAATAAGTAAAAATTTATTATATTTAAAAATTTGCAATGTTTTTAAAGCGATTTCCTGTTTCTAGTTTGAAAATTTCTGACTGTATGGTACAATATAGTAAATAATAAAAGGAGATTTTCTATTATGAAAAAAGTTCTTAAGCATTCAGCTTTAGTTTTGACTGCTTTAGCATTGGTAGCTTGTGGAAATAGTAAAAAAGCAAGTGATAATGGTACTGCATCTAACTCAAATTTCGAAGTTTCTGTTAAAGACGGTATGTATGTTCTTCCTAAAGATGAAGATTCAAATTCACACTATCTTGCACTTCAAGTTGAGATTAAAAACAATCGTGATAAACAGTTTAGCTTTACTAGCCAAGATATTGCACTTTATAACGAAAAAGACGAAAAAGTTGAACCAATTCAAATTTATGAGTCAGACAGTAAAACCAAATTCATGTCATATGGAGATAGCCTATCTAAAGGTAAGAGTGTAGCTGGTTACGTAGTTTATGAAGTTGATAAAGACGCTAAATATGAACTTCACTTTGCGCCAAGCTTTTACGATGATGTAAAAGATAATAAAAAGGATAAAAATGACGTAGCTATCAAGGTTGACCCAAGTCAATACGAAGACAATATTGATGAAGCAAAAGAAGCTATGAAAAAATATGTAGATGCTGTTTACCTAGATGGAGAAAACACTGGTGGTGCATCAAATGTAAGCTTTACTAATGATAAAAGCCAAATCGTTGCACTTGAAGATAAAAAGTCAGACAACAAGAAATCAGACGACAAGAAATCTGATGATAAAAAATCAGACGATAAAAAATCTGATGACAAGAAATCTGATGATAAGAAATCTGATGACAAGAAATCTGATGATAAGAAATCTTCTAATGATTCTGATTTGATTACAAATGATGTGAAAGCAGACAGAGAAGAATTTATCAAGAAATTCATCGAGTCATTCGGTAAAGGATTCTACAACTATAAACCTTCTGATTCTGAACTTCGTACATTTGTAGAAGCATATATCAAAGCAAATGCTAAAAGAGCAAAAGTTGATTACAAAGTAAAAACTTATTTGCCAGACTATGCGGTTGTCTATGTAAGACCAGAAACAATCGATTTGAATAACTTGAATGTTCATGAATTGAGCCGTAAATTCTACGAAGAAAACAAAGGTAAATACAGCAACTACTCAGAAGCTATGAAGGCTGGTGAGAAGTACATTCTAGAAAATGCACCAAGTCAATTTGATTCAACTCCACTTGATACTAGTGACAATATGCAAAAAGAAGGTTACGAAATCAGGATGACTAAGAAAGATGGTAAATGGACAATCGACACATCTTCTAAGAACTATAACTTAAAAGATATGGCACGTACATTCCGTGGTGGTATCGGTTATTAAAATTTAAAAGTTCGAGTTTAAAGCTCGAACTTTTTTATTGGAATTGTGAAAAACGGAAAAAGATAGTAAAATAGTAACATGATTATTTTACAAGCTAATAAAATTGAACGTTCTTTTGCAGGAGAAGTTCTTTTTGATAATATAAACCTACAAGTAGATGAACGGGAGCGTATCGCACTCGTTGGGAAAAATGGGGCTGGGAAGTCTACTTTACTCAAGATATTGGTCGGAGAAGAAGAACCGACATCTGGTGAAATCAACAAGAAAAAAGATATTTCTCTTTCTTATCTAGCACAGGATAGTCGATTTGAATCAGAAAATACCATCTATGACGAGATGCTTCATGTCTTTGACGACATACGTACTACTGAAAAACAGCTTCGTCAGATGGAGCTAGAGATGGGGGAAAAGACTGGGGCAGAACTAGATAAGCTCATGTCTGACTATGATCACCTATCTGAAAATTTCCGTCAGGCTGGAGGATTTACCTATGAAGCTGATATCCGCACTATCTTAAATGGGTTCAAGTTTGACGAGTCTATGTGGCAGATGAAAATTGCTGAGCTTTCTGGTGGTCAAAATACTCGTCTAGCGCTAGCTAAAATGCTCCTTGAAAAGCCTAATCTTTTGGTCTTGGATGAGCCGACTAACCACCTAGATATTGAAACCATTGCTTGGTTAGAAAACTACCTTGTAAACTATAGCGGTGCCCTCATTATCGTCAGTCACGACCGCTATTTTCTTGATAAGGTTGCAACCATAACACTCGACTTAACCAAACATTCCTTAGACAGATACGTAGGAAACTACTCAAGCTTTGTGGAGCAGAAGGAGCAGAAGCTCGCAACTGAAGCTAAAAACTATGAAAAGCAGCAGAAGGAAATCGCTGCTCTGGAAGATTTTGTCAATCGCAATTTAGTCCGAGCCTCAACGACTAAACGTGCCCAATCTCGACGAAAACAACTGGAGAAGATGGAGCGCTTGGATAAGCCTGAAGCTAGTAAGAAATCAGCTAATATGACCTTCCATTCTGATAGAGTATCTGGTAATGTCGTTTTGACAGTTGAAAATGCTGCTATTGGCTATGATGGAGAAATATTATCAGAGCCTATCAACCTCGACCTTCGTAAGATGAATGCAGTAGCGATTGTAGGTCCTAATGGTATTGGTAAGACGACCTTTATTAAATCTATTGTGGACCAGATTCCCTTCATCAAGGGGGAGAAGCGCTTTGGTGCTAATGTTGAGGTTGGTTACTATGACCAGACGCAAAGTAAGTTAACTCCGAGCAATACAGTATTAGATGAACTCTGGAATGATTTTAAATTGACGCCAGAAGTTGAAATCCGTAATCGCCTAGGTGCCTTCCTTTTCTCTGGTGATGATGTTAAAAAATCAGTTGGAATGCTTTCAGGTGGAGAGAAAGCTCGCTTGCTTCTGGCAAAACTTTCCATGGAAAACAACAACTTCTTGATCCTCGATGAGCCGACTAACCACTTAGACATCGACAGCAAGGAAGTCTTGGAAAATGCCCTGATTGACTTTGATGGGACTCTTCTATTTGTCAGCCATGATCGTTACTTTATCAACCGAGTGGCCACTCATGTGCTAGAATTATCTGAGAATGGCTCAACACTTTATCTGGGTGATTATGACTATTATGTTGATAAAAAAGCAGAGCTAGCAGCTAGCCAAGCAGAAGAAGCGGCAGCTGTTAGCCAAGAAAAAGAGGCTTCTCCAGTTAATGACTACCAAGCTCAAAAGGACAGTCAAAAAGAACTGCGTAAATTGATGAGAAAAATTGAAAGTCTTGAGATAGAAATCGAAGAACTAGAAACTCAAGCCCAAGCTATCTCTGAACAAATGCATACCACCAATGATGCGGATGAACTCATGCAATTGCAAGCAGAACTGGATAAAATTAGCCATCGTCAGGAAGATGCTATGCTGGAGTGGGAAGAATTGTCGGAGCAGGTGTAAGATGGAAAATCTTGGAAAAGTTTTTCGTGAATTTCGAATCAGTAAAAATTACTCTCTAAAAGAAGCTGCAGGAGAGACCTGTTCGACCTCCCAATTATCCCGATTTGAATTGGGGGAGTCGGATCTAGCTGCATCTCGCTTCTTTGAAATATTAGATAATATTCACGTGACGATTGAGAATTTTATGTATAAGACTAGAAATTTTCAACATCATGAGCATGTCGGCTTGATGGCTCAGATTATTCCGCTTTACTACTCAAATGATATTGCAGGTTTTCAAAAGCTTCAAGAAGAACAACTTGAAAAAGCTAAGAGTTCAACAAATCTCCTCTATTTTGAGCTGAACTGGATTTTGTTACAAGGTCTGATTTGTCAAAGAGATGCTAGCTTCACTATGAAGCAAGGTGATCTGGATAAGGTGGCAGATTATCTTTTCCAAACAGATGAATGGACCATGTATGAGTTGATTCTCTTTGGCAATCTCTATAGCTTTTATGATGTGGACTATGTTAATCGCCTTGGTAAAGAAGTGATGGAGAGGGAAGATTTCTACAAAGAAATTGGCCGCCATCGAAAACTGGTCTTGATTTTAGCTCTTAATTGTTACCAGCATTGTTTAGAACATCTTGCTTTTGAAAATGCCACCTACTTTGAAACTTATATAGAGAGGATTATAGGTAAGAGCATCAAACTCTATGAGCGTAATGTATTCCACTTTCTTAAAGGATTTGCTCTTTATCAGAAGGGGCAAAAAGAAGAAGGTTGTAAACAAATGCAGGAAGCCATGCATATTTTTGATGTGCTAGGTCTTCCGGAGCAGGTAGCTTACTATCAGGAACATTACGATAAATTTGTAAAAGATTAATTTCCCAAATAAGGGAAAAATGAGAAACTCCTTCAAGTTTTGATACAATAGTTTCAAAATTTGAGAGGAGTTTTTATGAATCGATATGCAGTACAGTTGATTAGTCGTGGAGCTATTAACAAACTAGGAAATATGCTCTATGATTATGGAAATAGTGTTTGGTTGGCATCGATGGGAACGATTGGGCAAACCGTGCTAGGGATTTATCAGATTTCTGAGTTGGTGACAGCTATACTAGCTAATCCATTTGGAGGCGTGATTTCAGACCGTTTTTCCCGTCGCAAGATTTTGATGACAACAGACTTGGTTTGTGGGATTCTCTGTCTGGTCATTTCTTTTATCAGAAATGATAACTGGATGATTGGAGCTTTGATCTTTGCTAATATTGTCCAGGCCATTGCCTTTGCTTTTTCTCGGCCTGCCAATAAAGCTATTATCACAGAGGTGGTAGCAAAGGACGAGATAGTGACCTATAACTCTCGCTTGGAGTTAGTTTTACAGGTTGTAGGAGTCAGTTCTCCGGTGCTTTCTTTCCTTGTTTTACAATTTGCTAGTCTCCATCTGACGCTCTTGTTAGATGCTTTGACCTTTTTCATCGCTTTTGCCCTAGTCGCTTTACTTCCCAAAGAAGAACCAAAGGTTCAAGAGCAGAAGAGTTTTACAGGGAAAGATATTTTTGCAGATATCAAAGATGGCTTGCACTATATCTGGCATCAAAAAGAAATTTTCTTTCTCTTGTTAGTGGCTTCCAGTGTGAATTTCTTTTTTGCAGCTTTTGAGTTTTTGCTCCCTTTTTCAAATAAAATCTATGGTGTAGAGGGAGCCTATGCAACTATCTTAACCATGGGTGCAATTGGCTCAATCATAGGAGCATTGATTGCAAATAAATTTAAATCCAGCATGAATACACTTTTATACTTATTGATCCTCACAGGAGTAGGAGTTTTCATGATGGGCTTGCCACTACCTAATTTTCTTACTTTTTCAGGAAACCTAATTTGTGAACTCTTTATGACAATTTTTAATATTCACTTTTTCACTCAGGTACAGACCAAGGTTGATGGAGACTATCTGGGGAGGGTATTGAGTACCATTTTTACACTGGCAATTCTCTTTATGCCGATTGCGAAAGGTTTGATGACCTTTCTACCAAGTGTGCAATTAGTTTCCTTTTTAATTATCGGACTCGGAGTTATTCTTCTTTCGTTGGTATCAATGATCTATATTCAAAGACAAGATTAATATAGAAAAAAGCAACGTAAACCGTTGCTTTTACGTTTATATCTATCCACCCTGAGGGAATCGAACCCCCATCTCAAGAACCGGAATCTTACGTGATATCCATTACACTAAGGGTGGAAACTTCCCTCATTATATCAAAAAAGATGGTGTAACTCAAGAGTCATCTAAACATTAATTTTCCCAATAAAAAAGGATTTAGACAATATCTAAATCCTTTTAAATGTTTATTTTTTTTCAAGAAGTGCTTTGATTTCTTGAAGAACTTCCAATTCAGTTGGACCAGCTGGAGCTTCTTCAGCAGCTTCTTCTTTCTTACGAAGGTTTTGAGCTTTTTCAATACCTTTAACCATGAAGAAGAGAACAGTACCAACAACTACAAAGTTGATGACAGCGCTCAAGAATTTACCATATGTAACACCATTCCATGCAAGCTCAGCGATATTTTGAACTTTAGCAGCTTCTAGGGCTGGGTTCAATAGAAGTGGAGTGATGATATCATTAACGAATGAAGTAATGATAGCACCAAAAGCAGTAGCGATGATCACACCGACAGCAAGGTCAACAACGTTGCCACGGAGCAAGAAATTTTTAAGATCCTTTAACATAATCTTTTTCCTTTCGAAATTTTATCAAATTTTTACAGACAACATTATATCGTAAATTTATGTTGAATGCAAGAAAAGTGCTCAATGATTTTTAAATACAAAAAGCTTGCTAAAAAGGTAATTTAAGACAACAATTGTAACTTGAGCAATACCTATTTCAATTGTATTAATTATATTAATATCATCACCTACAAATTGACCTATAATATGAGGAAACTTCGTGACGAAAATAAAAGTTAAACCCATATCGAGTAAGAAGGTAAACAGTCGAGCTCCTGAGAATTTGATAAGACGTCTAAACCAATTTGCTCGTTTTTGTTTAAAAACAATAGTGTCGTTGGTAAAGAAAGCAAATAGGATACCAGTTACATTCCCTAAAGCAGTGGCTGTTAATTCTTGTTTTGTCAAATAAAAAATAATCATGCGAGTTCCTACAGAAACGATTGTAGTAGCAACACCGAAAAATAAATAGGACAAAATTTCGTTATCGAAGAATTTTTTAATGTATCTTTTCATAAGATTAGTATAGCATAAAGGCTTTAAATGTGCTATACTAATAAAGTTGACTTGGTCAACCCTTGGTGCTTAGCTTCTTTCACCAAGCATATTAGACGCGGAATAGCCGCTAAAGGAGAAAACATGAAAAAACTAACTGTCCGTGATTTGGCAGACATTGCCATTGTCGCAGCTATTTATGTGGTGTTGACAATCACACCACCACTCAATGCCATCAGCTACGGTGCTTACCAATTCCGTATTTCTGAAATGATGAATTTCCTAGCTTTTTATAATCCTAAGTACATTATCGGTGTTACGCTTGGATGTATGATTGCTAATTTCTTCAGTTTTGGACTCATTGATGTCGCTGTTGGTGGCGGCTCAACACTCGTCTTCCTAAGTTTAGGAGTTTTGTTGTTTAGCAAATACAGTAAAGACTATCTATTTAATGGATTGATTCGTAAAGATCATTTCTTCTTTTCAATTCTTTTTTCAATTTCAATGGTAACAATTGCTGCTGAATTATCAATTGTAGCTGAAGCACCATTCTTCTTTACATGGTTTACTACTGGTATCGGGGAATTCGCATCACTCATTGTCGGAGCAATTATCATTGGTAAAATTGGTCAACGTATTGATTTGACTAGATAATGAAATCATATCAAGTATGCATAAAAAGGTCTGAACTCTGTTCAGTCTTTTTTCTTTGTCTATAAACCTAGCCTTTCAACAAAAGTGGTATAATAAAGAAAAAAGGAATTATTTTAATATGTATAGTTATCGTATTTCAGTTTTTGAAGTCCTTTGGAAAAATCAGGTCATTAGATTTTTGTTAATTTTTTTAGCACTATTTTATTTCTATCTTTTTTTCCAAAGAGTTAAGACATCCTTAAAAAGTGGTGGGAGTATGTTGGATCCTTTTCATATTGCAAAGGGAAGATTATACATTCATACGATTATTCTTTTTAGAAAAAGGATTGTTCCTCTAGCTGAAATTAGACAGATTGATATTGATTACATTCGAGGGAGAAGAATGAATGGGGACAGGTATCATCTGTATTTTACAAGGAAAGATGGAAAATCTTTTACTTTTCATTTTGGGAAAAGCAAAAGAAACGAGGAGTTAGTGAAAAATCTTGCCAATGTGGCCAAGAAGTGCCATATTAAAATCTATTATTATTATTAAGAGTCGATTGCTAAAATTGGATTGTTGTCACTTATGACAGTTGTCAAAGCTAGGAGAGTAGCTAATATGAATCAACTACAAGTAATAAGAGAAGATAAACAACTAAATATTTTATTGATGCAAGAATGCGATATTCTCTTTTATGACCAGTTGAAAGAGGTTGAATTTTCTCAGAACAATGAAGCTTATTCTCTTTCGCCCATAGCCTTTGCTAAAGATGGTAGCGGGGGAGAATATGTAATTCTTGAAGATGATAGTATCGGCTTTATAGGGAGTGAAGGCCAAGTTGGTCGGGTAGCAGAAAGCCTTGATGACTTGCTTACCTTCTTACTCCATGCTGGTTCTATCACTGATTTTTCTTGTCGTTTACTCTATCAAAACAAGGATTTGTTGGTAAAATTCTGTCAAGGATTTCTCAATAAAGCACGAGAAAACTACCAGTCAAAAGGCGAAGAGTGGGATAAAGTGAGAGCTGGACTTGCACAAGAGTTGGGACTCGAATTTCAGCCAGAGAAACTGCAAGAGTTAGCCTTCAATTTTTATCAATCAGCGATAAGAACCCCTCTATTCACTTGTAAATATGGTCATGGTGAGAATGAATATGTCTGCGATTCTGTTTTATCAGATATTGTCGGCTTGTGGGTTTCAGAGCTGGTCGGGTTGACTGCAGAAGAAATTGAAGCTTTTGCTAACATTCAAATGTAAAGAACAAGAATTTATTCCACTTAAAGTATTTCATGTTATAATGTTAACAGAGATATTTTAAGGAGTTTTTATGAGTTCTTCAGAGTTCGTTTTGAAGATAGATTATAATTGTCGTAAGAAGGAAAGTCTTTTTGATCAAAGCAAGTTCAAATATGTTATTCATTCCTAGTGCTAGTTACTTCCTTGCTAAGCTGTGGATTATCTTATCAGCAATCTCTATGTTTGTTTTCTTGTCAAACGAGCACATTGCAGCTAACTTTTCATCCTTTAGTATTATTAAATTTAGTATTGTCTCTGATCAAATTGCTAACTTTGATATTCCAAATATTCTACGCCATTGGGGAGTTACCTTCATCGCTAACTTAATTGGTGGTGGTTTTTTGATTGGTTTGCCATATGCCTTTTTAAATCAAAATGAAGAGAGTTATGTAGACTAAAATTTATCAATAGAAGTGGGGAGAAATGCTAGGTTTCTCTCTTTTTATTTTAGTAAAAATATATTAATTATAATAAACGGCTCTAGAAGTTCAGGAATTGTTTTCAGAGATATTTGAAGTGTAAAACCTTAAAACTACAAGGGTGTAAACGATTCCGATATTTTTAAAAATTATTAGTGATTGATTTAGGAAAGCCTTCCCATAATTTCGATTTTATGTTATAATATTCACAAATAAAAGTTTTAGGAGTTTATATGGTCTCATCAGAATTTATTTCAAAAATTGAATTTGCTTGTAAAAAGAAAGAAAGTCTTTATTCAAACAGTAAATTCAAGTATGCTATTCGTTCAATGTTTGCGGGTGCTTTCTTAACTTTCAGTACAGCAGCTGGTGCAGTTGGAGCTGACTTGATTAATAAGATTGTCCCAGGTAGCGGACGCTTCCTTTTCCCATTTGTTTTCGCTTGGGGATTGGCTTATATCGTGTTCTTGAATGCTGAGTTAGTTACATCAAACATGATGTTCTTGACAGCTGGTAGCTTTTTGAAAAAAATTAGCTGGAGAAAAACAGCTGAAATTCTTCTATATTGTACTTTCTTTAACTTAATCGGAGCGCTTATCGCTGGTTGGGGATTCGCTCATTCAGCTGCTTATGCAAACCTGACCCATGATAGTTTTATTTCTGGAGTTGTGGAAATGAAATTGGGCCGTTCAAATGAACTAGTTTTGCTTGAAGCAATTTTGGCCAATGTCTTTGTAAACATCGCCATTCTTTCTTTCGTTTTAGTTAAAGATGGTGGTGCCAAACTTTGGTTGGTTCTTTCAGCTATTTACATGTTTGTATTCTTAACAAATGAACACATCGCCGCAAACTTTGCTTCATTTGCTATTGTTAAGTTCAGTGTCGCTGCCGATTCTATTGCAAACTTCGGTATTGGAAATATCCTACGTCACTGGGGTGTAACCTTTATTGGTAACTTCATCGGTGGTGGACTTCTGATTGGATTGCCTTACGCCTTCTTAAACAAGAACGAAGATACATACGTAGATTAAAAGTTGGATTGATTCCAACTTTTTCTTTTTGTTTATCCATGCTATAATGAATGTAGTAATGTTAAATACTGAGGAAAATCATGAACGAAATTAAATGTCCAAATTGTGGGGAAGTTTTTACAGTAAATGAAAGTCAATATGCAGAGTTGATTTCTCAAGTTCGAACAGCTGAGTTTGACAAGGAAATTCATGAGCGAATTCGGCAAGAGTTGGCTTTAGCTGAGCAAAAGGCCCTTAATGAGCAGCAAGAGAAGTTAGCCAAGAAGGACCAAGAAATTGCTCAGTTACAAAACCAGATTCAACAGTTTGATACTGAAAAAGAATTGGCGAAAAAGGAAGTAGAGCAAACCGCTAGCCAAAGTCTGCTAGAGAAAGAAAAAGAAGTTCAACAACTTGAGAATCAGTTGGTGACCTTGCGCTTGGAGCATGAAAACCAACTGCAAAAGACACTGTCTAATCTAGAGAAAGAAAGAGACCAGGTCAAAAATCAGCTCCTTTTACAAGAAAAAGAAAACGAGCTTTCTCTTGCTTCGGTGAAACAAAACTATGAAGCACAGCTCAAGGCGGCTAATGAGCAGGTTGAGTTCTACAAAAATTTCAAAGCTCAACAATCAACTAAGGCCATAGGAGAAAGTCTAGAGCAGTATGCTGAGAGTGAGTTTAATAAGGTTCGAAGCTTTGCCTTCCCAAACGCTTATTTCGAAAAGGACAACAAGGTTTCTGCTCGTGGGTCTAAAGGGGACTTTATCTTTCGTGACTTTGATGAAAATGGTCTAGAATTTATTTCCATCATGTTTGAGATGAAAAATGAGGCAGATGGGACCGAAAAGAAACACAAAAATGCTGACTTCTACAAGGAGTTGGACAAGGATCGTCGAGAAAAAAACTGTGAATATGCTGTTTTGGTAAGTATGCTTGAAGCAGATAACGACTACTTTAACACAGGGATTGTTGATGTTAGCCACGAGTATGAGAAGATGTATGTGGTCCGTCCCCAGTTCTTTATCCAGTTGATTGGTCTCTTACGCAATGCGGCTCTTAACACTCTTAAATACAAGCAAGAACTAGCACTTATCCGTGAGCAAAATATCGACATCACCCACTTTGAAGAAGACCTAGATGCATTCAAGGTTGCCTTTGCCAAGAACTACAATTCGGCTTCTGTTAACTTCGGCAAGGCTATTGATGAAATCGACAAGGCCATCAAACGAATGGAAGAGGTCAAGAAATTCCTCACCACATCCGAGAACCAACTCCGCCTCGCCAACAACAAGCTGGATGATGTTTCTGTTAAAAAATTGACCAGAAAAAATCCAACCATGAAGGCTAAGTTTGAAGCCTTGAAGGGGGAATAGGAGACTCTTATGCAGATACGAAAAGCAACCATGAAAGATGCTGAAGCCCTACTGTCTTTATACGAAGATTTGGGCTATCCAACGTCAGCTTCTAAGCTGTCTCGACGTTTAGAAATGATTCTTTCTCAACCGCATTATGGCTGTCTTCTGGCTGAAAGAAACGAAGAAATTTTAGGTTTCTTAGGTTATGCAAAGCTCTTCTTTTTTGAAGCAGACGGATCTTACTATCGTATTTTAGCTTTGTCAGTTGCAAAAGAAAAAAGACGACAAGGAATTGCTAGTAGGCTAATCGATGAATTGAAAAAACAAGCGGTAAAAGAAGGAGTTGAGGCACTGGCTCTAAATAGTGGATTAACCGCTGAACGAAATGCTGCACATCAGTTTTATCAGGCAGTTGGATTTGAAAAAGTGACTGCCGGCTTTGCCTTGCATTTAAAAACTCAATATAAATAAATATTGAAAAAATAGTAGAGGGAACGAAGTAATGTCTTCAACAAAAGGGAAAACCTTATATTTTAATGATAAGAGCATGGATTATGTGACCTTTGGTAAAGGAAATCAACCTCTGGTGATTATACCAGGATTGGGCGATGGACTACAAACAGTTAAAGGTATGGCTATGCCTTTTTCAATCACATACCGTATACTTGCTGAACGTTACAAAATTTATGTTTTTTCTCGAATCAATGAGTTGAGGAGGGGTTATAGCACAAGGGATATGGTAGCAGATGTTGCAGAAGCAATGGAGGTATTGAATATTACCAGTGCCTATGTTATGGGGATTTCGCAAGGTGGAATGATTGCTCAATGGGTAGCTGTAGATTTTCCAGAAAAGGTTGAAAAGCTAGTTTTGGCTGTGACAACAGCAAAACCTAGTCAACTTGCTAGAGAACGAATTGAGCATTGGCAAAAACTCAGTCAATCTGGAAATTTTAAGCATCTCATGCTGGATATTGCAAAGCACTCCTACACGCAAAAGAGCTATCAAAAGTGGCGATTACTTTATAATGTTATGGGAATCTTTGGTCGCATTAAAGATAAACAACGTATTTCTATTCAGGCTGTATCTTGCTTAAAACATGATAGTCTGGTTGTTTTGGAAAGAATCAGCTGTCCTACACTCATTATTGGAGCAGAAAAAGATGATGTTCTAGGCGTTGAAGCTTCGCTTGAATTGCATCAACATATCAAAGATAGCCAACTCACCATTTTACCAGAATGTGGGCATGCACTTTATGAGCAGAATAAGAATTTCCAAAATAGAGTTTTAGTATTTTTAGAAAGTTAATAAATGAACGGTATTATCAACTTAAAAAAAGAAGCAGGTATGACCTTGCATGATGCGGTTTTTAAATTACGTAAGATTTTAGGACTGTAGTAGAAGATGCTATTAAAAAGAAAGGCTATGATTTATCTGTATTTGATGCTGAAGATCAGCCATTAGCTAGCCCAGGTTTTCAAATATCACGTTCATTTAGAATCACTTCTTTTATTAAAGAAAAAGCAGTTCAAAATCAAAAGTCATCTAGTCCAGAAAAACAAGCATTTGGAGGATATGCAGCAATTTCTCTTAAAGACTATATGAAAGTGGGAGCCCTTCGTTTACGTTTAACACTTAGTGAAAGTGACACATTGAAGTTAGAAGACATTGATTTTCAGGACTTTCTGATGGACACTACAAGATCAATAATGACTATTTTATCGTTAACAACGGAATGTATACAATAGTTGAAGATGAAGATGATTTTGAAAATTTTTTACTTAGAGAATCTAGTAAACAATTTTATTTGGAGGATTTTTATAAAATTGAAAAGCTTGATTAAAATATTTGCAAATAAAGATGTAAAATTTTAGTTTCAAAAGCTACACCAGTATTAATAAGCGCATTTCTATGTTTAGATTCTACGATTGAGGATGATGATGAAAAGAATAGTCAATAATTATATTTTAAAAATTTCTGAATTTGAAATTCCTAAGTTATATAAACATACCAAAAAGGTTTACGGTTACTTAATTCCTATAGTTTGTTTATCGTTTATAGGCATGCTTCTAGAATTATTTAAGGGTGGAGATTTAGACTTTATAAAATTCCTTTTTTGGACCATTCTATGTTTTACTTTTGAAACATTAATCTTACTGAATAATAAATTAGTTCAAAAAGCTGTAGCAAATTTCCTTTTAAACGATATTAACTTTGAGAAATATGTAAATTATTATAAATATATCGCTGATCGCTCTTTAAAGGGGCAACAACTGTTCAATAATGTAAACTATTTAATAGCTGTTTCTCAAGTTTTTTTCTACCAAGGGAAATTTAAAGAAACACTTGATAATTTAGAGTGCATCAGTCTTGAGAATATGAATTTTAATAAGAAATTTGAGATTCAAATATCTAAAATTTACTTTAGTATTCTTTCTCTAATTCACTCTAATAGAACAGAAGATGTTTCAAACCAGATTGAAGTTTTAGCTCATTTATATACGAGGACGAATTCTCAAAGTAGTAGGTTAAGGGATGCTTTAAATACAATAGAAGCTATTAGGGATATTATTAAAAAGAAGAGTCCAAACGACTACTTCGACACTGCTGAACCAGAAAATAAATTAGCCCGAATCATGTTCTCTTATTACGGGGCTCTCAATGCTCAGCTAAAAGGAGATGAAGCTCGTACTCGCAGTTTGTTTGAAAGTATCGCCCATGAAAATCCAGAACTATTTTATGTTCAGGAAGCGCAGAAATATTTAGGAGCAGAGGAATAAGAGAGTAATATATGAAATTAGTAGAAAAAAAAGTAAGTAGGGCGACAGAAAACACTCTTCTACAACTTGATAGGGCTATTCTAATTTGCTTATTTTTAGTCTTGGCTGTTGATGTGATGGCAGTATTTTTAGTATTTCAAAGTAATTTGAAAATATTGGGACTCATATTATTAGTTATTGACTTTTTCGCTCTCGTCTTTGTATTTTATTTAAGATTTATATCTAGCAAAGTTGCTTATCTAATGTTAAACGATGCTATTAATCTTAAACTCTATGAAGACATGTTTAGGGTTCAATCTGAAAAATCTATTAAGCCCTATAGAGCAACGTACCAAGAAAATTTCCATTTTGTTAAGGGACAAGTGACTTATTTGAAAGGAGATTTTCAAGCTGCGAAAGAAAATTTTGAAAAAATTAATTTAAAAAAAGTTTGGAAGAGATTTAGTACAGACATGTTCCTAAGATTAACTTATTGTCAATTGTTGGTTTCCATCCATCTTCAAGATTCACAAGATATTGCTCTCTTTGAGGAACAGTTGTCCAAGGCGCCAGATTCGAAAGATGGTAAGGCTAAACTAGTCGCCCAAACTCAAGCCATAAAAGATATCGTGTTTAATCAAGAAGTGAACGACTACTTCGACACTGCCGAACCAGAAAATAAGTTAGCTCGAATCATGTTTTCTTATTACGGAGCTCTCAATGCTCAGCTAAAAGGAGATGAGGATCGTGCCCGTAATTTGTTTGAAAGTATCGCCCATGAAAATCCAGAACTCTTTTATGTTCAGGAAGCGAAGAAATATTTAGAAGGATGAGCTGATATAGTTTTAAAATCTGTCTAAGATAGAGTATGTTGATATAAAGTGAAAAGGAAATTAGAAAGCAAAAATGAACGGTATTATCAACTTAAAGAAAGAAGCAGGGATGACTTCGCATGATGTGGTCTTTAAACTGCGAAAAATCTTAGGTACCAAGAAGATTGGCCATGGTGGTACCTTAGATCCGGATGTGGTGGGTGTTTTACCCATTGCAGTTGGAAAGGCGACACGCATGGTCGAGTTTATGCAAGATGAGGGTAAGATTTATGAGGGGGAGATCACTCTCGGCTATTCTACAACAACCGAGGATGCTAGTGGGGAAATCATTGCAGAGTCACCTGTTTTGTCACCCTTGGATGAAAAAGTTGTTGATGAAGCCATTGCCAGTCTGACTGGACCTATTACTCAGATTCCTCCTATGTACTCAGCTGTCAAGGTCAATGGTCGCAAGCTCTATGAGTATGCGCGTGCTGGTCAGGAGGTCGAACGTCCAGAGCGTCAGGTAACGATTTATAATTTTGAAAGAACGAGTCCCATTTCTTATGAGGATAGACTTGCGCGATTTACCTTTCGTGTGAAATGCAGTAAGGGAACTTATATCCGTACTTTGTCTGTTGACCTTGGAGTAAAACTTGGTTATGCGGCCCATATGTCTCAATTAACACGTACCAGTGCTGCAGGTTTGCAACTCGAGGACGCCCTGACTTTAGAAGAAATTTCCGAAAAAGTAGAGGCAGGACAACTCGATTTTCTACATCCGATTGAGATTGGGACAGGGGATTTAGTTAAGGTTTATCTTACTCCACAGCAGGCAGAGGAAGTCCGTTTTGGTCGTTTTATTGAGTTAGAGCATAGCGAGAAAGAAGTCGCAGCCTTTGAAGGTGAGAAACTACTTGCTATATTGGAGAAACGTGAAAATCTCTATAAACCAAGAAAGGTTTTCTCTTAAAATTTTATAGCTTAAAAAACCATTGAAAACACAGTGTTATTTGACAGTTTAGCTTACTTATGATAAGATTTAATTTAAGAAAAGCTAGAGAAAAATAGAGGATATTATGAGTATTGAAATGACTGTCAGTGAGATTGCTGAAGTCTTGGGTCTATCCCGACAAGCAATCAATAATCGTGTCAAAGAATTACCTGAAGAAGATATTACAAAAAACGACAAAGGTGTTACTGTTGTTACTCGTAGTGGATTGATCAAACTTGAAGAAATCTACAAAAAGACCATCTTTGAAGATGAACCAGTTAGTGATGAAGTGAAGCAACGAGAGCTCATGGAGATTCTTGTTGATGAAAAGAACGCTGAAATCATTCGTCTTTATGAGCAATTGAAAGCTAAAGATAAGCAACTTGCTGAAAAAGATGAACAGATGCGTGTAAAAGACCGCCAAATCGCTGAAAAAGATAAGCAATTGGACCAACAACAACAGTTAACCCTTCAAGCTATGAAGGATCAAGAAACACTCCAGTTGGAGTTGGATCAAGCTAAGCAAGAAGTTCAGGCATCGAAGAAAGGCTTCTTTGCTCGCTTATTTGGAAAATAAGAAAAAACTGCTTGGTTTTTAAGATTAGCCAGGTGGTTTCTTTTTACAAATCAATAAGGAATGATAAGATGGAAACATTAAGAGAGTATATCTCATTCGATTTAGAATTCAATAAACACCAGGATAAAACTCATTTGATTCAAGTATCAGCGGTACATTTTAAAGAAGGTGAAGAAGTAGGAGCATTTGATTCTTATGTATACACGGATGTTCCTTTGAAGAGTTTTATCAATGGCTTGACGGGGATTACTTCCGAGACTCTGAAAGGCGCACCAAAGGTAGAAGAAGTCCTGCAACAATTTCAAGATTTCGTTGGTAACTTGCCTCTCATTGGCTATAATGCAGCAAAAAGTGATTTACCGATTCTACTAGAGCATGGATTTGACTATAGTCAGCAATATCTAGTTGATGTCTATAACGAAGCGCTAGAGAGACGTAGCACCGATCTCCACGGAATCGCTAATCTTAAATTACAAACCGTTGCTAGTTTTCTGGGTTTTAAAGGGCAATCTCATAATAGTCTGGAAGATGCTCGAATGACTGCCCGTGTTTATGAAGCATTTTTGGAGTCAGATGAGAGTAGACTTTTACTAAATTCTCAGAGTAGCCTCAATTCGAATCCATTTGGTGGTTTAGATTTATCTCAGCTGTTTGATTAGGAGTTCTTATGAAACCTGAAAAACCAAAAAAATTGGGTTTTAAAAAGATTTACCTAAATCTAGATAAAATCCTCTTTCTATTCTTTTTAATTTTTATGTTGGTTGACTATATCTGGATGCCACTAAACTCAGTGATAGCTGGATTTTTATTGAGTCAAACAGGATATTTGTTTATATCCTACAACAATATTTTTGCTATTATAAAAAACGCACCTATAGTCAGTCTAGGCTTCGTAATCTTAATAGCCATCAATCTGCTTGTAGCCTATTTTCAACTCAGCCTTCTCTTTATAGGAGCACGTCATCTACTTTATCACGAAAAGAGAACTCTCATAGAATATAGTCGAAAAGTATTTCGTGAAAGCCTTGCTTTTATGAAGAAGATGACTATTTCAAAAGCTTTGTTTATCTTTTTATTTGTAGCAATGCTATTTCCTTTTATCAGGAAGATATTTAAGATTTATTATTTCAATAAAATCGTAATACCAGAGTTTATTCAAACCTATATGGAAGATAAATACTGGATGTGGTGGGTAGCCATTATTAGCTTATCACTATTATTCTTTTATGTTTCTGTTCGCTTGATGTTCACTCTGCCCAAGGTCTTTTATGAAAAGATGACGGTCAAGGAAGCGGTTATTTATAGTTTGGATAAAACGAAGAATTTCTTTTGGTTTTATGCCTGGCATTTATTCTTAATTATTGTAAAAACCAATCTATTCTTCTATCTTCCTCTCATCCCTTTACTATCAATCCAGTATATAGTGGATAGCCTTACTCAGAGAGAATCTCTACTCCTTGCTATTATTAACTTTGTTCTCATCAAGAATTTTCATTATATGGCATTAACCTATTTCCTTGTTAAATTCTCTTCTTTTCTAACAGGAGAAGAACTTGACATTATGCCAAGACGGGAGAAGGACCATATCATGAGATGGGGTGTGATGGTCTGTGCAAGTACTTTTTTTGCAATTGAAGGATATAATTATCTAGAAGCTCCTGTAGTCAATCCGCCACTTGTAATTTCACATCGTGGCGTATCAAATGGCAATGGTGTACAAAATACAATCCAATCCTTGGAAAAAACTGCTCAATTAAAACCGGATTTAATAGAAATGGATATCCAGGAAACTAAGGATGGACAATTTGTTATGATGCATGATGCGAATCTTAGAGGATTAGCTGGTATCAATAAAACACCACAAGATTTGACCTTAGAAGAGTTAAAGCAGATTGACATTCATGAGAACGGTTATGATACAAAGATTTCAAGTTTCGATGATTATCTAACTCGCGCAAATGAATTACATCAGAAACTACTCATTGAAATTAAGACCAGCCACAAAGATAGCCCGCAGATGATGGAACATTTTCTAGAAAAATACGGTGCAAAAATTAAGGTTTATGGTCATCAAATGCAATCCTTGGATTATAAGGTTATTGAAAAAGTAAGAGAGTATGATAAGGATATTCCTGTTTACTTTATTCTTCCCTATAATTCTGTTTTTCCTAGAACGTTGGCAACTGGTTACACAATGGAGTACTCTACTTTGGACGAATATTTTGTAACGAAATTATGGAATACGGAGCAAAAACTCTATGTATGGACGATTAACGAAACTGAGGCTTTCGACAAGTCCCTTCATTTGGGAGTTGATGGGATGATTACGGACGACTTGGAAAAAATAAAAGAAGAATTACAAACGGCTCAGGAAGACCCTGAATACAGCGACTTACTGTTGAAGAAAGCAACTGAATTCTTTGCTTATTAACATAAATTAAAAGAGGCTGACAAACAGCCTCTTTTTTCTATGATTAAAATGGCAACTTACCTGCAAATGCACCAAGTTTTTTCTTAGTAGTTTCATCAATTTGTTCAAGTGCAGCATTGAGTGCTTGTACGGTCATATCTGATAGAGTCTCAATATCCTCAGCATCCACAACCGCAGGATCAAAATCGATTTTTACAACTTTTTTATCACCTGTCAAGGTAGCAGTTACAAGGTTTTGAGCAGAAGTTCCAACAAATTCTGTAGCCGCAAGTTCAGCTTGACTTTGCTCCATTTGCTTTTGAAGTTTTTGAGCTTGACGCATCATGTTTTGCATATTCATCATGGTGGTAGTTAGCTTCCTTTTCTTTTATTTTCCATCTTATTTTAACAATTTTAACTAGAAAAGTCTAATTAAAATCTCAGGATAGATATGTAACTAGTTTAAGGTTTCTTTAAGCTTTCTATACTATTCTGAAGAACTCTATATTAATCGAGACTTAAGAATGCAAGGGTTCATTTCTTAAACGCTGTAAGTATATAGTGCTCGGGTCATTAGTACTATCTAGAGAAAACTAGTATTTCTTTCAAGATAATGCTAGATTATGATATAATAGTAAAGAATGAGTTTTTAGAACAAACCAAAGGAGAATCGATATGATTTACGCTGGAATTTTAGCAGGTGGAACCGGCACGCGCATGGGTATTAGTAATCTACCCAAACAATTTCTTGAGTTGGGCGATCGCCCAATCCTAATCCATACAATTGAAAAATTTGTCTTAGAGCCAAGTATCGAAAAGATTGTAGTTGGAGTTCACGGAGACTGGGTGACACACGCAGAGGATTTAGTTGAAAAATTCCTACCGCTCCATAAGGACCGTATCGTCATCACAAAAGGTGGAGCTGATCGTAATTCTAGTATTGAAAAGATTATCGAAGCTATTGATGCTTACCGTCCAATCACGAAAGATGATATCGTGGTCACTCATGATTCAGTTCGCCCCTTTATCACACTTCGAATGATTCAAGATAACATTGCTCTTGCACAAAATCATGATGCTGTTGATACTGTAGTTGAAGCTGTGGATACCATTGTTGAAAGTACAAATGGACAATTTATCACAGATATTCCAAATCGTGCGCATCTCTATCAAGGGCAAACTCCTCAAACCTTCCGTTGTAAGGACTTTATAGATCTTTATGGTTCTTTATCAGCAGAAGAAAAAGAAATTTTGACAGATGCATGTAAAATCTTTGTCATTAAAGGTAAAGATGTAGCCTTAGCAAAAGGTGAATACTCAAATCTTAAAATTACAACAGTAACAGACTTGAAGATTGCTAAAAGCATGATTGAGAAAGACTAGAGACATGATTAATCAAATTTATCAACTGACAAAACCAAAGTTTATTAATATCAAATATCAGGAAGAAGAGATTGACCAAGAGAATCATATTCTCATTCGACCAAATTATATGGCGGTTTGTCACGCGGATCAACGTTACTACCAAGGTAAACGCGATCCCAAAATTTTAGCGAAAAAACTACCAATGGCTATGATTCATGAGTCTTGTGGTACAGTTATTTCTGATCCAACCGGTACCTACAAAGTTGGTCAGAAGGTTGTGATGATTCCAAATCAACCACCTATGCAAAGTGATGAGGAATTCTACGAAAATTACATGACTGGAACATATTTCTTATCAAGTGGCTACGATGGATTCATGCGAGAATTTGTTTCTCTCCCTAAGGATCGTGTGGTTGCCTACGAGGACATCGAAGATACAGTTGCTGCCATAACAGAGTTTGTCAGCGTGGGTATGCACGCTATGAATCGTTTCATGACAGTTTCTCACAGTAGACGTCAACGAATTGCAGTTATTGGTGATGGAAGTTTAGCTTTTGTCGTGGCTAATATTATCAACTACACCTTGCCTGAAGCTGAAATTATTGTCATTGGCCGCCACTGGGAGAAATTGGAACTCTTTTCATTTGCTAAGGAGCTCTATATTACGGATAGCATCCCAGAGGACCTTAGTTTTGACCATGGTTTCGAATGCTGTGGTGGTGATGGATGTGGACCTGCTATTAATGACTTAATTCGTTACATCAAACCACAAGGTACCATTCTGATGATGGGGGTTAGCGAGTATAAGGTTAATATCAACACTCGTGATTCATTGGAAAAAGGTTTACTACTAGTCGGCTCTTCTCGTTCTGGGCGACTTGACTTTGAAAATGCCATCCATATGATGGAGATTAAGAAGTTTGCCAATCGTTTGAAGAATATCATCTATCTTGAAGAACCAGTAAGAGAGATTAAGGATATTCATCGAGTTTTTGCAACAGACCTTAATACTGCCTTCAAGACAGTATTTAAGTGGGAAGTCTAATGAGGGATAATTGTGAAGGAAATTGTTAAAGAAAAGATCGCCTCTTTATTATCAGGTGATGAAGAAATTCATAGCGTTGAACAGTTGGGTGGGATGACCAATCAAAACTATTTGGTTCAAACATCCTCAAACCAGTATATCGTTAAGTTTTTCGGTAAAGGTACGGATAAATTAATCGACCGCCAGAATGAAAAGTTCAATCTTGAATTGTTGAAAGATTTGAAATTAGATGTAGAGAATTATCTTTTTGATATTGAAGCTGGTATCAAAGTTAATCAATACATTGAAAATGCTGAAACACTTAATTTAGATACCATTAAAACTAGATTTGAGAAAATTGCTCCCATTCTACAAACGATTCATGCATCTGGTAAAGAATTAAAAGGAGAGTTTGCTCCTTTTGAGGAAATCAAAAAATATGAATCCTTGATTCAAGGAGAGATTTACTATCCAAACTATGAAGCTGTCAGAAAATCAGTTCTTTCTTTAAAAAATGAGCTTGAAGAAATTGGTATTGAGAAGAAATCATGTCATATTGATTTGGTTCCAGAAAACTTTATTGAAGGACCAGACGGACATCTTTATCTGATTGATTGGGAATATTCATCCATGAACGATCCTATGTGGGACCTTGCGGCACTCTTTCTAGAGTCTGAATTCACTCCAGAAGAAGAGGAAAACTTTTTGGCTCATTACGAGAGTGAAAAGACTCCTGTTTCGAGACAGAAAATTCGAATTTATAAAATTTTGCAAGATATTATTTGGAGCCTTTGGACTATTTACAAAGAAGAAAATGGTGCAGACTTTGGAGATTATGGAATCTCTCGTTACAATCGAGCAGTAAAAGAATTGGATTTTAAGGGAGGTTCTCATGAAAACTAAAAATGGAGTTTCTTTTGGTTTACTTTCAGGTGTATTCTGGGGATTAGGATTAACCATTAGTGCCTATATTTTTTCAATCTTCACAGATCTTTCGCCTTTTGTAGTAGCAGCTGCACACGATTTCCTGAGTATTTTTATCTTGCTAGGATATCTACTCGTTAAAGAAGGAAAAGTTCGCTTTTCAATTTTCTTAAACATTCGAAATGTCAGTGTTATCGTTGGAGCACTATTAGCTGGGCCGATTGGTATGCAGGCTAACCTCTATGCTGTCAAATACATTGGTAGTTCCTTAGCTTCGTCTGTTTCAGCGATTTATCCTGCAGTTTCTGTCCTTCTTGCCTTCTTTATTCTAAAGCATAAGGTTTCTAAGAATACAGTATTTGGAATTTTGTTAATCATTGCAGGAATTATTGCTCAAACCTACAAGGTTGAACAAGTCAATTCCTTCTATATCGGAATTCTTTGTGCCTTGATTTGTGCGCTTGCTTGGGGGAGTGAAAGTGTTCTAAGCTCATTTGCTATGGAAAGTGATCTTAGTGAACTCGAAGCCCTCTTGATTCGACAAGTAACTTCCTTCCTGTCCTATCTTGTTATCGTTCTCTTCTCGCATCATTCATTTGCAGAAGTGGCAAACGGACAATTGTTGGGACTTATGATTGTCTTTGCAGCATGTAATATGATTTCTTATCTAGCCTACTATATTGCTATTAATCGATTGCAGCCTGCAAAGGCAACAGGTCTGAATGTGAGTTATGTAGTATGGACTGTTTTGTTTGCAGCAATTTTCTTGGGGCAACCCCTTAATTTACTGACCATCATTACTTCACTTATCGTAATGGCTGGTGTTTATATTATTATTAAAGAATAAAGGAGAAAACGCGTGAAAGCGATTATCTTAGCAGCGGGATTGGGAACTCGTTTGAGACCTATGACAGAAAATACTCCCAAAGCCTTGGTTAAAGTCAACCAAAAACCTTTGGTTGAATATCAAATTGAATTTTTAAAAGAACGTGGAATTGATGATATTATTATCGTTGTAGGTTATTTGAAAGAACAATTCGACTACCTTAAAGAAAAATACGGTGTTCGTTTGGTCTTCAATGATAAGTATGCTGATTACAATAACTTTTATTCTCTCTACCTGGTAAAAGAAGAGTTGGCCAACAGCTATGTTATCGATGCGGATAACTATCTTTTCAAAAATATGTTCCGTAATGATATCGAGCGTTCAACTTATTTCAGCGTTTATCGTGAGGATTGTGATAATGAGTGGTTACTAGTTTACGGAGATGATTACAAAGTTCAAGATATCATTGTAGATAGCAAAAATGGACGCATCTTGAGTGGTGTATCATTCTGGGATGCTCCAACAGCTGAGAAAATTGTTGGTTTTATCGATGAAGCCTATGCAAGTGGTGAGTTTGTGGACCTCTATTGGGACAACATGGTCAAAGATAATATCAAAGAACTAGATGTATATGTAGAAGAGTTGGAAGAAAATTCTATCTACGAAATTGATAGTGTCAAAGATTATCAAAAATTGGAGAAAATTCTCTCTTCACAAAAATAAGCAGTTTTTATGAACTGATACCTGACCTATTTTTACTTGACTTTTTAGGCTTGATGCAGTATACTAGTGAAAATTTAACCTTTAAGGGAAGTCCAGAGAGACTCACAAGGTGTCAGAGAAAAGAAACTACGATAGAAGCAGGTAAGCAAGTGCTTATTTGCTACTTTTGTGTGAATATCTTAACTGAAACCTTGCAATTGCAAGGTTTTTTCTTTATCTGATCCCCTTAAAATTTAAGGAGGAAAAGTTATGAATCCAAATTGTAAAAAGCGGATGGGAGCTATTCGCTTGGAGAATATGAAAGTAATATCTCAAGAGGAAATTGCGCCAGCGATCTTTGAGCTCGTTCTTGAAGGCGAAATGGTTGAAGCTATGAAAGCTGGTCAATTTCTTCATTTGCGTGTACCTGATGATGCCCATCTCTTGCGCCGTCCAATTTCAATCTCATCTATAGATAAGCTTAAGAAACAATGTCATCTTATTTATCGCATCGAAGGTTCTGGTACAGCAATCTTTTCAACATTGAAACAAGGTGATAGTTTAGATGTCATGGGCCCTCAAGGAAATGGCTTTGATCTATCTGAACTAGACAAGCATAGTAAAGTTCTTCTTGTTGGTGGAGGAATCGGAGTGCCTCCTTTACTTGAAGTAGCTAAACAACTTTATGAGAGAGGCGTAGAAATTACAACTGTTCTAGGATTTGCTTCAAAAAATGCTGTTATTTTGGAAGATGAGTTAGCTCAATATAGTCAAGTCTTTGTAACAACCGACGACGGAACCTATGGGATTAAAGGAAATGTTTCTGTAGTGATTAACAAATGTGACACTGAATTTGATGCCATTTATTCATGCGGAGCGCCAGGCATGATGAAATACATCAATCAAACATTTTACGACCATCCAAGAGCTTATCTATCTCTAGAATCTCGTATGGCCTGTGGTATAGGAGCTTGTTACGCTTGTGTCTTGAAAGTTCCAGATAGCGAGACAGTTAGCCAACGTGTATGTGAAGATGGACCTGTCTTTAAAACAGGAACAGTTGTTTTATAAGGAGAGTCTACATGACAACAAATCGATTACAAGTTTCTCTACCAGGCTTAGAACTAAAGAATCCTATCATTCCCGCATCGGGCTGTTTTGGTTTCGGACAAGAGTATGCCAAATACTATGATTTAGACCTGTTAGGATCTATCATGATAAAGGCTACAACACTTGAACCACGCTTTGGGAATCCTACTCCACGAGTGGCAGAAACACCTGCTGGTATGCTGAATGCCATTGGTCTACAAAATCCTGGTTTAGATGTCGTTCTCTCTGAAAAGTTACCTTGGCTAGAAAAAGAGTATCCCAATCTCCCTATAATCGCCAATGTAGCAGGATTCTCGAAACAAGAATACGCAGCAGTTTCTAGTGGTATCTCCAAGGCAAGAAACGTGAAAGCCATTGAGCTCAATATCTCTTGTCCAAATGTCGACCATGGAAATCACGGCCTATTAATTGGTCAAGATCCGGATTTGGCCTATGATGTGGTAAAAGCAGCCGTAGGTGCATCAGATGTGCCAGTTTACGTTAAATTGACACCAAGTGTAACTGATATTGTGACCATCGCAAAAGCAGTAGAGGACGCAGGAGCTAGTGGTCTTACGATGATCAATACTCTTGTTGGTATGCGCTTTGACCTTAAAACTAGAAAGCCGATTATCGCAAATGAGACAGGAGGTATGTCTGGGCCTGCAGTCTTTCCGGTAGCTCTTAAACTTATCCGTCAAGTCGCTCAAACAACGAATCTTCCAATCATTGGTATGGGGGGCGTAGATTCTGCTGAAGCTGCATTAGAAATGTATTTGGCGGGTGCCTCAGCAATTGGAGTCGGTACAGCAAACTTTACCAATCCTTACGCCTGTCCTGATATCATCGAAAACTTACCAAAAGTCATGGACAAATATCACATCGAAACTCTGGAGCAATTGAGAAAAGAAGTTAAAAGTAGCCTATAGTCTTTTTAAATTCGTAATATTTTGAATGCCTTCTTCTTTTTGGTATAATATGACTATGATTGTAACAATACCTATAAAAACTGAAAAAGACATTGCAACACCAGGTCCAACCGTCCTTGTATTGGGATATTTTGACGGTATTCACCTAGGACATCAAAAATTATTTAGCATTGCTGGGGAAATAGCTGCTAAAAAAAGATTGAGTGTTGCCTTAATCACTTTCCATGAATCACCAAAATTAACCTTAAATTCTTATTCGCCAGAGAACCTTCTTCATATTCTAAATGCTGAAGAGCGTGAACGTAAGCTTAAGAGAGCTGGAGTAGAAAATCTCTATCTGATGGATTTCTCAAGTCGTATTGCAAATATGACAGCTCAAGAGTTCGTAGATACCTTTGTTAAAGAAGCTAAAGCAGATACAATTGTAGTGGGATTTGACTATAGTTTAGGTTCTGATAGAAAATCAGCAGAAGATTTAAAAGAAATCTTTGATGGAGAGGTAATTGTCGTTCCTGCTGTTGAAGATGAAAAAGGGAAGATTAGCTCTACTCGTATTCGACAAGCAATCCTTGAAGGGGATGTGAAAGAAGCAGGACAGTTGCTAGGAAGTCCTCTTCCGACAAAAGGAATTGTTGTACATGGGAATGCCCGTGGACGGACAATTGGATATCCCACTGCCAATCTGGTTCTTTTGGACCGTACTTATATGCCGGCAGACGGTGTTTATACTGTTGATATCGAAATTAAGAGAAAACTCTATCGAGGAATGGCAAGTGTCGGTAAAAACGTAACCTTTGATGGAGAAGAAGAACGTTTTGAAGTCAATATCTTTGATTTTAACGAAGATATTTATGGAGAAACAGTGACTGTCTATTGGTTAGATCGAATTCGAGATATGGTAAAATTTGATAGTGTTGAACAACTGGTAAAACAGCTTGAAGAAGATGAAAAAGCTGCAAGAAAATAAAAATGAAGTTCGAATGAAAATTCGAGCTTTTTATTTTGTTAAAATCTTAGAAAAACAAGGATCAGAGATGAGATATATACTTAAGTCTGGTATAATTCTAATAAGAGATTAAAGGAGAAAATCATGTTTAAAGAAAAAAGAAATAAGGGTTTTATTTCTGTACTGATACTTTCGCTAGTATTCTTTGCGATTGCTTCTATTTCAGGATTCTTAGGTCAAATGCACAAGAAGCCTACAGAGAGGTTTGCAGATACGACTGATACTGGAAAAGAAGTTACTATGTCAGTCTACGGTATCTATCCTGAACCTGTTGGTGAAGTTGATGGTGGAACTGTTGTTTATATTGTGCAATATAGCAAGGAAGGTGAAGGAAAGTTTGCTGTAGTTGAGTCTAAAGTGAAAGATGAGTCAATTAATAAACTTCTTGAGAACGCAGACAATCTTGCTGATAATCCTGGAACTCTTACAGGTATACAGTTAGAACCCCTCACTAATACCAATTTTGTCAATACTTCTAAGAACACTAAGATTATCAATCTTGATGAATTTATTAGCTCTATTCTTCCTGCTAAATCAGTAGTCGCTCGTAATATGAATACAAGAATCTATCTCAGTCTCAGTGAATATTCTAGGGATAGCTTAAGCTATATTTTTGGTATTGTGATTTTCTCTGGTATGGGATTAATGACCTTAGTCGCAGCCTTTATCATACGAAAGAAAACAATTGATTCGTTCAAGGAACTTTATTGTTTGTATCCTGAATTAGAAGGAAATCTTGAGCTGCTTGATACTCAAGCAGAATTTTACGACCAGGACTTGAAAGTTATTTTGTATAAGAATCATCTCATTACTTATTACAAAGGAACCCAAGCTCTAGATCTTAGAGATGTGTGGAGGATCTATTTAGTACGTACAAGTTATAGCCGTTTTACCAAAGTTTATCAGTTGGTATATACTCGAAAGGATAGTTCTAAAAAGCATAGCTTGACTATTAGAAATACCAATAGAGTAGAAGAGCAATTAGAAGAATTCTGGAAAATTCTTCAGAAAAACTTTCCGGAAATCAACATTGGTAGTTTATAAGAAAGCATCCTTAAGGATGCTTTTTCTATTAGTAAAATTTTGGAAAAAAATGAATTTATAACTTGACATCTTAAATTTTAAAGAGTAGAATGTTTACTAGTTAATTAATTGGTTAAACACTAGTTAAGGAGTTGTTATGAAAAAAAGAAGTATCCTATGGGTCATGATGGCATTCTTTGCTCTTGCCTTAGGAGCGTGTGGACAAAAAGCCAGTCAAGAGAATAGAAATGAAACTAAGGGAATGAAGATTGTAACTAGTTTTTATCCTATCTATGCCATGGTCAAAGAAATTTCTGGCGACCTAAATGACGTTCGGATGATTCAGTCTGGTTCAGGTATCCATTCTTACGAACCATCCGCAAATGACATTGCAGCCATTTATGATGCAGATGTTTTCGTCTATCATTCCCATACCTTAGAATCATGGGCGGGAAGTTTGGATCCAAGTCTGCAAAAGTCTAAAGTAAAAGTCTTAGAAGCATCAGAAGGTATGATCTTGGAGCGCGTACCTGGATTAGAAGATATGGAAGCCGGAGATGGAATTGATGAGAAAACCTTGTATGATCCTCACACCTGGCTTGATCCTGAAAAGGTTGCAGAAGAAGCGCAGATTATCGCTGACAAGTTATCCGAACTAGACAGCGCAAACAAAGAAACTTATCAGAAAAACGCACAAAGTTTTAGTGCCAAAGCTCATGATTTAACCAAGAAATATCAACCCATCTTTGAAAAAGCCAATCAAAAGACCTTTGTAACCCAACACACAGCCTTTTCATATTTGGCAAAACGATTTGGATTGAATCAACTTGGAATTGCTGGCATTTCACCAGACCAAGAACCAAGTCCGAGACAGTTAACAGAGATTCAAGAATTTGTAAAGAATTATAAGGTTAAAACCATCTTTACAGAGAGTAATGTTTCGTCTAAGGTCGCTGATACACTTGTCAAATCAACAGGTGTGAGTCTTAAAACACTCAATCCTTTAGAGGCCGACCCACAAAATGACAAGTCCTACTTGGAAAATTTAGAAGACAATATAGCTATTTTAGCTGAAGAATTGAAATGAGGAGTTTATGAAAATTAATAAAAAATATCTAGCAGGATCTGCAGTGGTCCTTGCCTTAAGTGTCTGTGCTTACGCTTTAAATCAACATCAAGCGCCTGAGAACAAAGAAAATAACCGTGTATCCTATGTTGACGGTAAAGAGTCTGATGCTAAAAAGAATGAAAATCTGACACCTGACCAAGTTAACCAAAAAGAAGGAATAGAAGCTGAACAGATTGTTACTAAGATTACAGATCAAGGCTATGTGACTTCCCACGGTGACCATTTCCATTTCTACAATGGTAAGGTGCCTTATGATGCCATCTTTAGTGAAGAATTGGTCATGAAAGATCCAAACTATCAACTAAGTGATGGAGATATTGTCAATGAGATTAAAGGTGGCTATATCATCAAGGTGGATGGCAAATATTATGTCTATCTGAAGGATGCTAGTCATGCAGATAATATTCGTACCAAAGACCAAATCGAGAAACAAAAACAAGAACACACATCAGATAGTAGCAGTACAAGTAATGAAGTTATTGCTGCCAGAGCACAAGGTCGATATACAACTGATGACGGTTACGTCTTTAATCCTGCAGACATTTTAGAGGATACAGGTGACGCTTATATCGTTCCTCATGGTGGCCATTATCATTACGTTCCTAAGAGTGCTCTATCTTCAAGTGAATTGGCTGCCGCTCAAGCTTACCTTGCTGGAAGAGGAAGTCAACAAAGTCTAACAGACTACAAACCGATTCCAAGTGTTGAACCAAGTCATCAAGTAGAGAAACCAGCTACAAGCAATCCAGTACAAGAAGAAAATAATCTTCAAAAACTTCTAGAACAGCTTTATGCTTTACCAGTTAGTCAACGCTATAAAGAATCTGATGGTTTGGTATTTGACCCGGCTAAAATTACCAGTCGTACGCCTAATGGAGTTGCTATCCCTCATGGAAATCATTACCATTTCATCCCTTATAGTAGTTTATCTGCTTTGGAGCAAAAGATTGCACGCTTGATACCACTTTCAGGTCTAGTAACGCCATCAAATCCTGTAGAAACTCCAAGTAAACCAAACGAAGACCATGACCACAACCATGGCCACGAAGATGTTGATCATCATCACGAAGAAGGCCATGACCACGATCATGCTAATCATCATCACGATGAAGAAGAGCATGACCATGACTTCGCAGCTGATCGAGTAATTAGTGAAGACGACCAAGGTTTTGTAGTTTCACATGGAGACCACAATCATTATTTTTACAAGAAAGATTTGACGGCTCAACAAATCAAAGAAGCTCAAGAACACTTGAAATCTAAAACTGAAGTTAAACCTAATCCATCAGATGACCACCATGATGAAGACGGACATGATCACCACCATGGTAAAGACCATGATCACGGATTCGCTGCTGATCGCGTGATTAGTGAGGATGAGCAAGGTTTTGTAGTTTCACATGGAGACCATGCCCATTATTTCTTTAAGAAAGATTTATCAGCGGAGCAGATTAAAGCTGCACAAGACCATCTTCATAGCCATCAGCAGACAGAACCTGTTAAACCACTTGCAAAAGATGTAGATGCTTTTTCAAGAGACGCCAGTGATGAAGAAAAGATAGCTTACATCTCTAAAACTTATGGTGTTCCACTTGAAGCGATTCGTATTTCAAATGGATTCTTTGTATTTGGTAATCCAGACCAAGCTTATGACCCAACTCACATTCACCCTTATGCCGTTCGTAAGGAACACGTTCGTATTCCACTTCAGACTGGTGATGCGGAGCTTGATTTTCTAAATGAGCTCTATACAACCGCTCTACGTGATGGAGTCTCTCCATATAGTTTGCAAGTTGAAAATGGTAGTTTCGTCATTCCTCATGGAGACCATAACCACTACATCAAGGTTCAAACTAAAGGTTATGAAGTCGCTTTGAAAAACAAAATTCCAGCCTTACAGTCAACTTACCAACCTGGTGCTTTTGATGAAAAAGCAGTACAGTATAAGGTTGATCAACTTCTCGCAGAAAGTCGTGAACTTTACAAATATAAGCCAAGTCTGCAAAGACAGATTGAGCTTGCTTTGGGGCAATTTTCTGAAAATATGAAGAAACTCTCAACCAACTCAACTGCAGGATATTTGGCAGCTTTGGATTTGTTTGACAAGCAGTATATTCATATTGATTCTAGTGTCAAACCAACAGAAATTAGTCCTTTAGACAAGAAATATCAAGCTTTAGTAGATAAGATTAATACCTTGGATACAGATGCTTATGGACTTCCTAAAAAGGATCTCTTGACTCAGCTTCAAGAAAATAAACTGGCCCAAGATGAAGCAGGTTTAGATGCAGTTGAAGCTAAACTACAAGCTTTGCAGGACTTTAATGACCGTACTGGTGTTACGACAGTAGAATACATCAAGTATTTCTACCAACATCTATCTGATGGACGCTTAAATGACAATCTCCGCAGTAAAGTTGCCAACTTAACTTGGACACTATATCAGTCCCAGTCCTTCCTTAAGGCAACTGACTTGAACAAACTCTTCCCAGAAATCTACCAAACAAAATTGGAAGTTGAAGAAGCACTGAAAAATGAGCCGGTTGCAAGCAAGACTTCTGAAACAATCTTAGATACAGAAAAAGTTGATGGTCATAGTGCTAAAACTGCTGTTTATGAGTTCTTGAAAGGTTTGTATGACGATATCAAACCTGAGGAACAAAGTAATCATGTCTTAAAAGGGCAGGTAGAAGATCTTTTAACAAAAGCGGATGAATTAGTGGCTCAAGTCAAGGAAGAGGGTGTTAAAGCCTCACTCGCTGACGAAGTAAAAAATCTGAAAGCTGCTTTGGAGAAAGAAGACGCAGATCTTGATGAATTAAATACACAAGTCCAAGATCTTCTGAAACGCATTTCACAGACTATTCAGAATGAACGTGAAAATGCAAAACAAGATCCAGAGGTCGTGGCTCTCTATCAACAACTATACAACGGAGTCATTGCCCTTCATACTTATTTGGAATTGAAAAATGGTTCAGATGCTGATTTTGAAAAAGTCGATGCCTTGTTTGATAAACTAGCAGCGGCAAGTAAAGACAAGCAAGCTTTGCTGACGGTCGCTCAAGAAATCGTTTTGTTAAATCAAGAGTTCCAATCTAAAGGGAAGCCAGCTGAAACTAGCACTTCACAAACAAGTGAAGAGTCAAACTCACTTTTAAAAACGACATCTCCTGAAACAAGTGAGAAAGTAGTAAACTAAAAAAGAAGTAGCCTAGCTACTTCTTTTTTAGTCTTTGTAGGATACGATACCAATGATAGTATCAACTGCACGTTCCATGGTTTGAAGACTGACGTATTCAAAACGGCCGTGCATATTTTCTCCACCAGCGAAGATATTTGGCGTCGGAATTCCCATAAAGGAAATCTTAGAACCGTCTGTTCCACCACGGATTGGTTCGATGATAGGTGTGATACCAAGGTCCTCCATAACCGCTTTCGCAATGGTTACTGGTGTCATATCCTTTTCGATAACTTCCTTCATGTTGTAGTACTGGTCAGTTAATGTTAAAGTAACACGATTGCTACCCAGTTCTTGGTTCATCTTATCAGCAATAGCTCGCATAGCTTCCTTACGCGCTTCGAAAGTTTCTTTTTCAAAGTCACGAATGATGTAGCTAGCACGCGCTTCCTCGACCGTACCTGTCACATCCATGAGATGGTAGAAGCCTTGGTAACCCTCAGTCAGTTCAGGTCGGTCACCAGCAGGAAGTTGATTGTGGAAATCAATGGCTAACTGAAGGGCGTTAACCATTTGTCCCTTAGCTGTACCTGGGTGAACATTGCGACCTTGGAAATGGAGTTCAGCACCTGCAGCAGAGAAGGTTTCGTACTGAAGTTCACCAAGAGGACCGCCGTCAACTGTATAAGCAAAGTCGACATCGAAATCTTCTGCATCAAATTTGTTGGCGCCGACCCCAATTTCTTCATCAGGTCCAAAGCCGACACGGATTTCACAGTGTTTAATCTCAGGATGAGCAGTTAAGTATTCGATAGCTGTCATGATTTCTGCGATACCTGATTTATCGTCAGCACCGAGAAGGGTAGTCCCATCAGTCGTAATCAAAGTTTGTCCAGAGTACTTTTCAAGACTCTTGAAATCTGCCGGATCAAGCTTGAAACCAGAATTACCAAGCTCGATAACTCCGCCATTGTAGTTTTCAATAACTTGCGGGTTCACACCTTCCGCATTAAAATCTGCAGTATCCATGTGGGAGATAAAACCAATCTTACGAGTAAAACTAGGATCGTTAGCTGGAAGAGTACCGATAGCAAATCCATTTGGCAAATAATAGACATTTTGCAAACCGACACGTTTCATTTCTGGGATGAGAACATTAGTCGCAAAGTCTACTTGGCTTTGAGTGCTCGGTGTTGTAGTTGACTGCTCATCAGAACGTGTGTTAACTTTGACATACGTTAAAAAACGCTCTAGTAGTGTAGGGTATTTCATAAAAACTCCTTATTCATTTCTTTTTAAACCATTGTATCATAGAAAGATGATAAAAACAAAATTCGGAAAGTTGATAATAGCCTTATGTTAGCGTTTACTTATGAGTTGTTTAGTGATACAATAAAAAAGATAAAAACATCACAAGGATACAGAAAAAAGCAATTTTAATGATGACATTTGGTTCACCAGAAGAGATTACCTTTGAAGGTGTAGCTGATTTTTTCACAAATATTCGTCGTGGAGTGAGACCTCAAGACCACGAAATTCAAACACTCTATAACAATTATGTACGAATTGGAGGAACTCCTCTGCAAAAAATTACCTGTGAAGAGGTTGCCTTGGTAGAAGCTAGATTAGGACATGAATATAGTGTCTATTTTGCTAATAAATTTTCTAGACCCTTTATTCCAGATGTGATTGACCAGATGGAAGCAGATGGTATTGAGCAGTGTATTTGCTTGATTTTGGAGCCCCATTATTCTTTTTACTCTGTTATGGGCTATGAGAAATTTTTAGAAAGCAAACAAATTCAGTTTTTAGTTATTAAGGACTGGTATCAAGAAGCAGCGCTCTTAAACTATTGGGCGGATGAAATTACTAAGATTTTAAATGAAGAAGTAAAGCAGGATAGCTTTAAAGTCATCTTTTCTGCCCACAGTGTGCCCATTTTTGCCTTAGATTTTGGTGATCCCTATATCGATCAAATTTTTGAAAATAGCAAGTTAATTGCGAAGAAATTAGACTTGGATCCAGAGCAATATACCAACACTTGGCAGAGCGAAAGTGATATTGGTATTCCGTGGATTAAGCCAGATGTTTTGGAGTATCTCAGAGAACAGAAAGAACATCCAAATCATTATATTTTTGTACCTATTAGTTTTATCAGTGAGCACATTGAAGTCTTGTTTGACAACGATGTGGAATGTTATGAATTGTGTCAGGAATTGGGGGTGAACTACCATCGTCCACCAATGCCAAATACAGATTCTCGTTTAATTGATGCCTTGGTTAATACTGTCCGAGCTAACGAACATAAAGAATTTAGAGAATTCTTCCCAGAAGAAGAGACCTTTGATGAATTAGTTCCTTCGGAGGAAACTAAGAATATTCTAGATGAATCACAAGACTTACAAATGCCAGAATTTGTTAAAAAATTGATTGAGAAAAAAGGTCGTGAAAATGTCAAGATGCCTTATTTAATCAAAAAAATGCTTGAAAAAGCTGGGAAATTACCCAAAGACTAAGTGAAAATAGGAAAGAACTAGTAATACTCTTCGAAAATCAGATTCAAACCGCGTCAACGTCGCCTTTTCGTATATATGTTACTGACTTCGTCAGTTCTATCTACAACCTCAAAGCAGTGCTTTGAGCAACCTGCGGCTAGTTTCCTAGTTTGCTCTTTGATTTTCATTGAGTATAAGGTTTGTTTCAGCTATCTGCTAAGGTAGGATCTAATTTAGAAATTGTAAGAAAAATAGAGTGGGACAGAAATCGGTAATTCGTTAGAATTCGATTTCGTTGTCCCACCTCCGCACAGTTGAGTAGGGCTGTAAAAGCTGATGCAATCAGCGTAGTAGAGCCCACTCAACCACTGCGTCTTGCTCGACAATCCAAAGACAATTGGGAGGCTAGGACTTTTGTCCCAACCTCTTTTTAGGTGACTAGCATTTTTTGACCTAGTTTTTTCTTATTTACCTAAACAGAATTGACTAAACAACTGGGTAATCAGCTCATCTGGCGCTGCATCACCAGTAATTTCTCCAAGAATTTCCCAGGTACGGGTCAAATCAACCTGAAGAAGGTCAACTGGCATACCCAGTTCAAGACCTTCGTTAACTGCTTGTAAGCTTTCAACAGCCTTTTCGATTAATGAAATATGACGGGCGTTGGATAGATAGGTAGCATCTTGTTCGACCAAGCCAGCATTTTCAAAGAAGAGGTTATTGATGCGCTCTTCAATCTTATCAATGTTTTGATTTTTGAGGACTGAAATACGGATAATATCTTCTGGAAGTTCTTCAGTTTCGATGGCCTCTGGTAGGTCAGTTTTATTCAGTAGGATAATACGGTTGGTATCTTTGCTGATTTCAAGAAGTTGTCGGTCTTGAGTGGTCAGAGGTTCACTAGCATTTAACACCAGTAGAACCAAGTCAGCTTCCTTGAGGGCTTTCTTGGAGCGTTCAACACCGATCTGTTCTACTATATCATCCGTTTCACGTATACCTGCAGTATCAATCAATTTCAGTGGGACACCGTTGATATTGACGTATTCTTCAATGACGTCACGGGTAGTCCCAGCAATATCAGTTACAATGGCCTTATCTTCACGCAGGAGGTTGTTGAGCAGGCTTGATTTCCCAACGTTTGGGCGACCAATAATAGCCGTTGAAATCCCTTCACGCAGAATTTTACCACGACGGGCTGTCTTTAGAAGATTGGTCAAGAGTTGTTCGAATTCTAAGGTCTTTTCACGAACAACAGCAGTAGTGGCTTCCTCCACATCGTCATACTCAGGGTAATCGATATTCACCTCAACCTGAGCCAAGGTATTGAGGATTTCCTGGCGAGTATTGTTAATGAGGTCAGACAGGGAACCGTCTAGTTGTTTAACAGCAATGTTCATGGCCTTGTCTGTCTTAGCACGGATGATGTCCATAACAGCTTCAGCCTGAGTCAAGTCCACACGACCATTGAGGAAGGCACGTTTAGTAAACTCACCCGGCTCTGCCATACGTGCCCCTTCACGGATAGCTAGTTGGAGGATCTCATTGGTTACGGCAATCCCACCGTGGGTGTTAATCTCGATAATATCCTCACGAGTGAAGGTCTTAGGAGACCTCATAGCACCTACCATTACCTCGTCCATAACCTTACCAGTTATAGGGTCAACAATGTGGCCGTAGTTCAGTGTGTGGCTGGCGACCTGACTTAAGTCTTTGCCTTTAAAAATCTTTTGCGCAATAGCAAAACTGTCTGCTCCGCTTAGGCGGACAATACCTATAGCCCCTTCACCAAGCGGTGTCGAGATTGCGGCAATGGTATCAAATTCTCGAGTAATCATTTTATTTCCTTTAAATTTTATTCGTTTGTTTTTATAGACTAATATCTCTTTAAATTGTAACAAAATATAGTGTTTTATTCAATGAATGTCACTTATTAAGAAAAGCCTAAGCGTATTGCTTAAGCTTTATTTAGTGCGCATTTCACCTTGCGGGAAATAAGTTCCTTCTGGCATATCGTTGATGATGACATGAACGGCAGATTGTGGTGCGCCAGTGTTGCGAACCACAGCTTCAGTTACTTCCTTGGCTAGAGCTTTCTTTTGCTCTAGCGTACGTCCTTCAAATAAATCGATGCGTACAAATGGCATGATAATTTCCTCCACTCACTAAATGATTTCTTTTATTTTACCACATTTTGCCGTTTAAAGCTTTTGGAAAATATGGTATACTAGAATGTAGCAAAAAATTAGAAATGGACGTGAAATAGAAGCATGGCACAGTTGTATTATCGTTATGGGACTATGAACTCTGGAAAGACCATTGAGATTCTTAAGGTAGCCTATAACTATGAGGAGCAAGGAAAGGGAGTTGTTATCATGACTTCAGCTCTGGATACAAGAGATGGTGTAGGCTATGTTTCAAGTCGAATTGGTATGAAGCGACCAGCCCTTGCTATCGAAGATGATACAGATATTTATGGTTTGATTCGAGATTTGGAATTTAAACCCTACTGTGTTTTGGTCGATGAAGCCCAGTTTCTGAAGCGTCATCATGTTTATGATTTGGCTCGTATCGTCGATGAGTTAGACATACCTGTTATGGCATTTGGTCTGAAAAATGACTTTCGTAATGAACTTTTTGAAGGTTCAAAACATCTGTTGTTACTAGCAGACAAGATTGATGAGATTAAAACCATCTGTCAGTATTGTAAGAAAAAGGCGACCATGGTACTACGAACACTGGATGGGAAGCCTACTTATGAAGGTGATCAAATCCAGATAGGTGGTAATGAAACCTATATCTCGGTATGTCGTAAACATTATTTTGCCCCTGAAATCAATAAGGAGAATGAGTAAGAATGAATATCTATGATCAACTACAAGCTGTAGAAGACCGTTATGAAGAGTTGGGAGAATTGCTGAGCGACCCTGATGTGGTCTCTGATACCAAGCGTTTCATGGAGCTTTCAAAAGAAGAAGCTTCAACTCGTGATACCGTAACTGCCTACCGTGAATACAAACAAGTCCTCCAAAACATTGTTGATGCTGAAGAAATGATTAAAGAGTCTGGCGGAGATGCTGACTTGGAAGAAATGGCCAAGCAAGAACTCAAGGATGCTAAGGCTGAAAAAGAAGAGTATGAAGAAAAACTGAAAATCTTGCTCCTTCCTAAAGATCCAAACGATGACAAGAACATCATCCTTGAAATCCGTGGAGCAGCTGGTGGAGATGAGGCTGCACTTTTCGCTGGCGACCTTCTAACCATGTACCAAAAGTATGCTGAATCTCAAGGCTGGCGCTTTGAAGTCATGGAGGCTTCTATGAATGGTGTCGGTGGCTTCAAAGAAGTGGTTGCTATGGTGTCAGGTCAGTCTGTATTCTCAAAACTCAAGTATGAGTCAGGAGCCCACCGTGTGCAACGTGTCCCTGTGACAGAAAGCCAAGGCCGTGTGCATACCTCAACAGCGACAGTTCTTGTCATGCCTGAAGTAGAAGAAGTAGAATACGATATCGATCCAAAAGATCTTCGTGTTGATATCTATCACGCGTCTGGTGCTGGTGGACAGAACGTCAACAAGGTTGCGACTGCCGTTCGTATCGTTCACTTGCCAACCAATATCAAGGTTGAGATGCAGGAAGAACGTACCCAACAGAAAAACCGTGAGAAGGCTATGAAGATTATTCGTGCGCGTGTTGCTGACCACTTTGCACAGATTGCCCAAGATGAGCAAGACGCTGAGCGTAAGTCAACTATCGGTACAGGTGATCGTTCAGAACGTATCCGTACTTATAACTTCCCACAAAACCGTGTCACAGACCACCGTATTGGTTTGACTCTACAAAAGCTTGATACAATTCTAGCTGGTAAATTGGATGAAGTTGTAGATGCCTTGGTTCTTTATGACCAAACACAAAAATTGGAAGAATTAAATAAATAATGAAATTAGCTCAAATGTTTAAAGATTTTGAGGAAAAGTTAGTAGCAAAAGGAGAGGAAGCAGAAAGCCTCTCCTTTGTCTATCGTAGCCTAAAAAATCTATCTTTTACAGACTTCGTTTTTGCCCTCCAACAAGAAGTCACAGAGGAAGAAAAACAATTTGTGGAGGAAATTTACACGAAACTGGCAGCACATATACCTGCCCAGTACATCATTGGTTCTGCTGAATTCTTTGGGATGCAGTTAAAGGTGGATGAGCGAGTCTTGATTCCTCGCCCAGAGACAGAAGAGTTGGTAGAACTGATTTTGGCTGAAAATCCTGAGATGAATCTTTCAGTACTTGATATTGGGACAGGGAGCGGAGCGATTGCCCTTGCTCTAGCTAAAAATAGACCAGATTGGTTGGTTACAGCTGCAGATATTTCTCAGGATGCTTTAGAATTAGCAATGGAAAATGCTAAGGCTCAAAATCAAAATCTCTCTTTTATCAAATCAGACTGTTTCTCCGAAATTTCTTCAAAATATGATATAATTGTATCCAATCCACCATACATTTCTCGTGAAGCTCAAGAAGAAGTTGGCTTGAATGTGTTGCATTCAGAACCACACTTGGCACTTTTTGCTGACGAGGATGGCCTAGCTATCTACCGTAGAATCGCGGAAGACTCCAAGGACTATCTAAATGATGGTGGTAAGATTTATCTTGAAATTGGCTACAAACAAGGTCAAAGTGTGCCCGCTCTCTTTATGGAAAATCTTCCAGAGAAACGAGTTCGAACGCTCAAAGACCAATTTGGCCAAGATAGGATGGTAGTCATTGATGATGGAGAAAATTAAGCAAGAGTTGGAACTAGGTAGAGCTGTAGTTTTGCCGACTGAAACAGTTTATGGCCTCTTTGCAAAAGCGCTAGATAAAAAAGCTGTTGATCATGTCTACCAGCTTAAACGTCGTCCAAGAGATAAGGCACTCAATCTCAATGTCGCTAGTTTAGACGATATCTTGAACTTTTCTAAGAATCAGCCACCTTATTTACAAAAACTCGTTGAAAGTTTTTTGCCAGGCCCATTGACTATTATCCTAGAAGCTAATGACAAAGTTCCTGACTGGGTCAATTCAGGATTGATGACAGTGGGATTTCGGATGCCGAGTCATCCGGTAACTCTGGAGTTGATTCGTGAGTTTGGCCCCCTAATCGGACCTTCTGCCAATATCTCAGGCCAATCAAGTGGAGTTAGCTTTAAAGAAATTTTAAAAGACTTCGGACAAGAGGTTCTAGGAATAGAAGATGATGCTTTTTTAACAGGTCAAGATTCGACTATATTAGACCTATCTGGCGACGAGGCGAAGATTCTACGCCAAGGTTCAATTACTCGAGAAGATATTCTTGCCAAGATACCAGCATTTCCTTTTAAGGAGGTATAATATGTTACGTGCTTTGAAAGCAACAGATGTTTCATCTATTTATGAGATTAACAAAGATGCTTTAGGTTATGATTTTAGCCCTGAGGAAACGGCTAGTCAACTAGCCAAACTGTCTCAAGACTCCCATCACTTCCTACTTGGTTTTGAGGATTCAATTAGCCATGACTTACTTGGTTATGTTCATGCTGAGGTTTATGAATCCCTTTATTCAAAACCAGGTTTTAATATCCTGGCTTTAGCTGTTTTACCTCAAACACAAGGTAAAGGAATCGGTAAAACATTGCTTGAAGGATTAGAACAGGAAGCAGAAAAACGTGGCTACAAGTTTATACGTTTGAACTCTGCAGACCATCGTATAAGTGCGCATGCATTTTACGAAAAAGTTGGTTATACCTGTGATAAAATGCAGAAACGATTTATTAAATTACTAAAAGGAGAATACCTATGATTTTTGACAAAGATGATTTTAAAGCCTATGACGCGGATCTTTGGAATGCCATTGCCAAAGAAGAGGAACGCCAACAAAATAATATTGAATTAATCGCTTCAGAGAACGTAGTTTCTAAGGCTGTTATGGCTGCTCAAGGGTCTATCTTGACTAATAAATACGCCGAAGGTTACCCAGGACGTCGTTATTATGGTGGTACTGATGTAGTAGATATCGTTGAAAGTCTAGCTATTGAACGTGCAAAGGAAATCTTTGGTGCCAAGTTTGCCAATGTCCAACCTCACTCAGGAAGCCAAGCCAACTGTGCGGCTTACATGGCTTTGATTGAGCCAGGTGATACGGTCATGGGAATGGATTTGGCAGCAGGTGGACACTTGACTCACGGAGCTCCTGTAAGCTTCTCTGGTCAAACCTACAACTTTGTTTCTTATAGTGTTGATCCTGAGACTGAACTCTTGGACTTTGATGTCATCTTGAAACAAGCCCAAGAAGTAAAACCAAAACTAATTGTTGCTGGTGCTTCAGCCTATTCTCAAATTATTGATTTTTCAAAATTCCGTGAAATTGCTGATGCTGTTGGTGCTAAACTCATGGTAGATATGGCTCATATTGCCGGCTTGGTTGCTGCTGGTCTTCACCCAAGCCCGGTGCCATACGCACATATCACAACTACAACGACCCACAAAACCCTTCGTGGGCCACGCGGTGGTTTGATTTTGACCAATGATGAAGACTTAGCTAAGAAGATTAATTCTGCTATTTTCCCGGGTATCCAAGGTGGTCCTTTAGAGCATGTTGTTGCTGCTAAGGCTGTTGCCTTCAAAGAAGTCTTGGATCCAGCTTTCAAAGAATATGCTGCTAAGATCATCAAGAACAGTAAGGCTATGGCTGAAGTATTCCTGAAAGATCCTGATTTCCGTATTATCTCTGGTGGCACTGAAAACCACCTCTTCCTAGTGGATGTCACTAAGGTTGTAGAAAGTGGAAAAGTAGCTCAAAACTTGCTGGATGAAGTTAATATTACCCTAAATAAGAACTCTATCCCTTATGAAACCTTGTCACCATTTAAGACTAGTGGTATTCGTATTGGAGCGGCAGCAATTACTGCTCGTGGTTTTGGTGAAAAAGAAAGCCGTCAAGTTGCTGAACTTATTATTAAAGCCCTTAAGAATGCAGAAAACGAAGCTGTCTTAGAAGAAGTGAGAAGTGCAGTCAAATCCTTGACAGATGCCTTCCCATTATACGAGGACTAATATTTTATGGATATTTATATCAAGAAAGCCATCATCCATCAGTTCAGCCTTGATGACACAGAGTTGTTCCTAGCGGATAAGTTTCTCAATATCACTCCAAAAATAGAGGAATACTTGCGTAAAAAAGTGGAGCGTGTGTATTCGGACGATGCCAAAACTGGAATTTTTGAAGAAGATAATCCATTTTTCAACAATATCACAGAAGATCTAATGGCAACATCTGTGACAATAGCAAACCTTTGGAAAGAAGAATTTTCTGTATCTGAAAATCAAAAGACAAATGATTTAGTCTTTGTCCTGTTTTCAAAAGAAGGAGTCGAACATTTTGCTTTTCTTAGAATTGCATTGCGTGAGACCTTGACGCACTTAGGTGGCGAAGTTGATAATCCAATTAAGTTGACGCAGAATAACCTTCCGGGGTTTGGAACTGGAGCTGATGAAGCCCTAGTAGTTAACCTTCAAAACCGTAAATACCACTTGATTGAAAAACGGATCAAGTACAACGGAGCTTTTTTAAACTATTTTTCTGAGAATCTTATTCAAGCACAACCAAAGATTTCACCTAAGAAGTCAATCAAGGAACTGGAAAAAACTGCTCAGAAAATTGCGGAAACTTTTAATGCGGATGATTTTCAATTTCAATCAAAAGTAAAATCTGCGATTTTCAACAATCTTGAGGAAAACAATGAGCTCTCTCCAGAAAAATTAGCCAATGATCTCTTTGATAATAATCTAACAGCTCGTCTCAGTTTTATTGACCAGGTCAAAGAGTCGGTGCCAGAGCCAGTTCAGTTTGATGAGATTGATGCCAGTCGTCAGTTGAAGAGATTTGAAAATCAGAAACTTTCCTTGTCAAACGGAATTGAACTAATCGTACCAAACAATGTCTATCAAGATGCAGAATCCGTTGAGTTCATCCAAAACGATAATGGAACCTATTCTATCTTAATCAAAAACATCGAGGATATTCAAAATAAATAATGTTTAAACTTATACGAAGAGTGCTGGTGCTAGCAGTCTTCCTTTTCGCTGGATACAAAGCCTATCTCATTCGTCAGGATGTCAAACAAGTTATGACCTACCAACCCATGGTACGTGAAATCTTGAATGAAAGAGATACTCCAGCAAACGAAGAGCTTGTGCTCGCCATGATCTATACAGAAACCAAAGGTAAAGAAGGAGACGTGATGCAGTCTAGTGAGTCTGCTAGCGGTTCTACTGATACCATTAACGATAACGCTAGTAGTATTCGTCAAGGTGTTCAAACTTTGACAGATAATCTCTATCTAGCTCAAGAAAAAGGAGTGGATGTCTGGACAGCCATTCAAGCTTATAACTTTGGGCCTGCTTATATTGATTTTATCTCCCAAAATGGGAAGAAAAATACGATTGCTCTAGCTAAGCAATACTCAAGAGATACAGTTGCGCCGACCTTAGGGAATACAACAGGGAAAACCTATAGCTACATCAATCCCATTTCTATCTTTCAGGGCGGAGAACTCTATGTCGATGGGGGAAACTATTATTACTCTAGACAGGTTCAACTAAATCTCTATATTATGAAAATTTTTAATCTATTTTAAGCATCTAGAATTTCTAGATGCTTTTATAAGTTTTCTTTAAGGATACTTTAATATGCTAGAGTAGAAAAGGAGGAACGTCTCATGCGAAAGAAATTCTTTCTGACGAGTGCTGCAGTTCTTTTGGCGGTTGCAACACTGCAAAGTGCCCAGGCAGCTACTGATGTTCAAAAAGTAATTGATGAAACCTATGTTCAACCTGAGTATGTCTTGGGTTCTTCACTAACAGAAGATCAAAAAAATCAAACACTTAAAAAACTTGGCTATAATGCCTCTAAAGATACTAAAGACTTGAAGACCATGACACCCGATGTCTACTCAAAAATTATGAATGTGGCCAACGATTCTAGTCTTCAACTTTATTCATCAGCAAAAATTCAAAAATTAGGAGATAAATCTCCACTTGAAGTCAAGATTGAAACACCTGAAAATATCACAAAAGTGACCCAAGACATGTACCGTAATGCGGCTGTTACTTTGGGTGTCGAACACGCGCGAATCACAGTTGCAGCTCCAATTCCAGTTACTGGGGAAAGTGCCCTAGCAGGTATTTACTATTCCCTTGAGTCAAATGGTGTAAAATTACCTCAAGAGAATAAAGACTTAGCTCAAGAAGAGCTCAAGGCCTTGTCAGACATTAACGATGAAAACAAGGACAAATCAGGCTTCGATGCCAATAAGCTGAATGTAGCTCTTGCCGATATCAAGGCAGCAGTTGCTAAGGCTAAAGAGTCTAAAGGTGAACTTACAGAAGATGATGTTCGTAAAATTGTCGAAGATACTTTGAAGAACTACAAACTGGATCAAGTTGTTACAGGAAACCAGGTCAACGTCATCATCAACTTTGCCTTTAATCTTTCTAAAAGTGATATTCTTAACAACGAAGACTTTACAAAGACTTTAAAAGATTTGAAACAAAGTATCGTTGCGCAAGCTGGTGACAGTTTCAGCAATATCGACCTTAACTTTGACGCCAATAAAGCTATTCAAGATGGAGGAAACATCCTCAGCTCTATTTGGCAAGCCATTCTTGATTTCTTCAAGAGTTTTGGTGCTTAGGTTAATTCATGGTATAATAGATGGTAACAGGATTGTTGCCGTCTTTTTTTGTCGGCTCATAGAAAGTGAAGAATATGTTAAAGAAAAATGATATTGTAGAAGTTGAGATTGTGGATTTGACTCATGAAGGAGCAGGTGTTGCAAAGATTGATGGCTTGGTCTTTTTTGTAGAGAATGCTCTGCCGACTGAAAAAATCCTCATGCGTGTCCTTAAAGTTAATAAAAAGGTTGGTTTTGGTAAGGTCGAGGAATACCTTCTTCAATCTCCACATCGTAATCAAGACTTAGATTTGGCTTACTTACGTTCAGGGATTGCTGACTTGGGGCATCTAGCTTATCCAGAGCAACTCAAGTTTAAAACCAAGCAAGTGAAAGACAGTCTTTATAAGATTGCTGGTATCAGGGATGTAGAGGTTGCTGATACTCTTGGTATGGAAAATCCGATCAAGTATCGCAACAAGGCCCAGGTTCCTGTTCGCCGAGTAAATGGTGTTTTAGAAACTGGCTTTTTCCGTAAAAATTCTCATGACCTTATGCCCTTGGAAGATTTTTACATTCAGGATCCAGTTATTGACCAGGTCATACTTGCACTGCGTGATTTGCTTCGTCGTTATGACTTGAAGCCATTTGATGAGAAAGAACAGTCAGGCTTGATTCGTAACCTTGTTGTACGTCGCGGACATCATTCAGGTCAAATCATGGTTGTTTTGGTGACAACTCGTCCTAATATTTTCCGGGTTGAACAATTGATTGAACAACTGGTCAAGCAATTTCCAGAAATTGTGTCTGTCATGCAGAACATCAATGACCAAAACACCAATGCGATTTTCGGGAAAGAATGGCGTACACTTTATGGTCAAGATTACATTACTGATCAAATGTTGGGCAATGATTTCCAAATCTCTGGACCGGCATTTTACCAGGTCAATACAGAAATGGCGGAGAAACTCTATCAAACAGCCATTGACTTTGCGGAGTTAAAAGAAGATGATGTGGTGATCGATGCCTATTCAGGAATCGGAACCATTGGACTATCTGTCGCTAAACATGTCAAGGAAGTTTATGGCGTAGAAGTCATCCCCGAAGCAGTGGAGAATAGCCAGAAGAATGCTAGTATAAACGGCATCACCAATGCCCACTATGTCTGTGATACAGCAGAAAATGCTATGAAGAATTGGCTCAAGGAAGGTATCCAACCAACCGTTATTTTAGTCGATCCACCACGCAAGGGCTTAACCGAAAGCTTTATCAAAGCAAGCGCCCAAACAGGAGCTGACCGCATCGCCTATATCTCCTGTAACGTCGCCACCATGGCGCGTGATATCAAACTCTACCAAGAGTTGGGCTATGAATTGAAGAAAGTCCAGCCGGTTGACCTATTTCCGCAAACGCATCATGTTGAGGCGGTATCACTACTTGTACGAGCTACATAGTAGCGAAGTAGAAGTAGATGCTCCGCCCATGGGATAGGACTCGTAGAATGAGGAGGGGCACCGACGCGATGATACGGTAAGTCCGAACCGCTGAGTGCGTGGCTCTACTCTTCCGATCTGAGACAGTCGAAAAGTAGAAGGGGATGGTATTGGTATCAATCAATGAGTAACAAAGTAACAGCATGATTCGTAACATTTGCTTGTAATTCGCGGAGGAACATCAATATGGATGGAATAACAAAAGATTCTATAAAAACGGCTAAATTAATGAAACAATTATGGCCCCAATTGACCGATAAAGAAGCTATTGATGAAGTAAAGAGATATACGAATGGCAAAAATACTGCAATCTTTACTGAAGTTGAAGGTGACACAATTATAGGTCTAGCACTATGTTCACTCAGATTTGATTATGTTGAAGGTTGTAAATATAGTCCTGTTGGATTCTTAGAAGGGATTATTGTCGACGAGGAATATCGTTTAAAGGATATTGCTAAAAATCTCTGTACAAAATGTGAGGAATGGGCGAAAAATAAAGGATGTAAGGAATTTGCAAGTGACTGTACTTTAACGAATACCGATTCTATAAAATTTCATCTCAATATTGGATTTCAGGAGGCAAATAGAATTATCCATTTTAAGAAAGAATTATAATTTCAGAACGTGGTCAACACTTATGTATTTTTTAGAAAGTGTGAAAGATTGGACGAACAAATTTTTTTAATGGGTGGAAATCCGCCGATAAAGAACCATACGATTGTTAATAAAATTGTGTCATCAAGGAAGATTGGAAGAATTGTTATTTTAACAGTTTTTCGAGATAATTGGCAACCCTATATGAAAAAGTACACGGAAGTTTTCCAAAGTCAATTTCCTAATCTAAACACTGATTACTTACTTTTGGACTCTGAGCAGATTGATTTTGATAGCTATTTAGATGCTGATCTAATTATCATTGGTGGTGGAAATACGGAAAAATATATAGCTACTTACGTCAATCAGGAGTTCAAAAATTATATCGATCACATGATTAATAAAGGGGCGAAAGTTATAGGTTTTTCTGCAGGAGCCCTATTATTAGGAGAAAAAGTCTATGTCTCACCTAATGATAATTCAGATCATCAGATAAAGATAAAAAATGGATTAGGAATCTTTAGTCAGTTTTTAATTAGTGTCCATTATGATTCATGGAATGATAAAGCAAATAAGGATATAGCTGAAGGACTTGTTGATGTTCCCATAATTCCACTAAATGATCATTCATGTCTTATATTGAATAAACTTGGAAATATTATAGAGAAAATTGACTAGTTTTTATCATGCGAATCTGAATCTATGAAACTAAAGTATTGACGAAATGAATAATGAAAAGCCTTGAATGTAAGGCTTTTTTTGTGTTTTTATGATAGAATATAGGTAGTTATAATCAAGACCAACTAATAAGCAGTAACAAATATTACATTTAAAATAATCAAGATATGGAGATGGAATGACAGAAATTGATAAAAGGAATTTAAAAAATTATCTTTATATTACATTTGGAATTACTTATATAGCTTGGGGGCTTCTTACCATAATTACGCAATCTCATATTTTGGGATTAGAAACGATTATAGGGAGATCTTTACATATAGTAGGTGCACTCGGACCAGCTATTGCAAGTGTGTTTTATTTGAAAAGTAATAATATAAAATTTAAACATTTTTTATTTAATAAGAGAGAAAATAGTAGTATTTATTTCATAATTCATATGTTAGCAATTTCGATACTATTTTCTGTATCTTCCTTAGAATTAAATGGAGTATCCATTTATCTAATGCCACTATTCTTTATTCAATTAATTTTTTTCGGTGGTGGACATGAAGAACTAGGATGGAGAGGGATATTACAACCGTTACTTGATAAAAAATATACTTATTGGCAATCTAATTTGATTGTAGGAGCAATTTGGGGAATTTGGCATCTACCTTTATGGTTTATAGTTGGAGAAAGTCATCAAGGATTTCCTTATATTTTATTTTTTATATATACATTATTTTTAAGTTTTGTTTTAGGGCTTCTTTACCGTCAAACGAAATCTGTGGGGTACTGTATATTCTTTCATGCGTTCGCAAATTTGTTAAATCTCTATTTTGTGTTAAAAATTAATGTTATTTTTATTATCATTTTTATTGCTTATTTAATTTATACGATATTGGCTAGTAATAGAATTAGTAAGGAAAAGAATTTGTATCCAAAATAACTGGACATACTCTAGAAAATGAAAATGATTTTGTTTAAGGTAATAAAGTAGAAATAACGAACATTTATATGAAAGGTTTAGAGTAAACATGAGTCTCTTATTTGAAGAATTTAAAACCATTTGTTTCCATTTAAATCGAGTCGGAATTACACCGACACTGATGGGGTCTTTGGGATTGGAGTTTAGAACGAAAGAAAATTGGGGGCCGTCTGACATTGACATTCATGTGCCTGGTGACCCTAGAGGTTGGGAAGCACCTGATCATCTCAGAATTTATGACTGGGACAAGATAATGAAAGTGATGAAAGACTTAGGCTACGTCTTAATAGATATTCATGAGCATGAATTCCAAAAGGATGGTCTGAGCGTTGAATTCGGAAGTATTGATTCTTTACCTGATTTTGCAGGAGTTTCGGAATTGGATATAGAGCTGATTCATCTCGATGACATCACTTTTCGTCTTCCAAGCTTGGAACAGTTTTTAAGTATTTACAAGGCTTCTTCCCAAGATTCTTATCGAAATGAACAAAATAACAATAAGGATTTTAAAAAGATAGAGTGGCTGGAAAGACATTTGTAAATTATCATATGAAAAGTAGTAAGTTGTAAAACTGGCTGCTATGTTATTTTTATTATCATTTTTGTTGGTTATTTAATTTATACGATATTGGCTAGTAATAGAATTTGTAAGGAAAAGGATTTTAAATTATAGAATGGATGATGTTTCTTTTGGAAGAAGTGATCAACTTTCCGTTCCACAGTATCATTTTAAAATGTTTTTAATTGCCTTTTGTTTATTAGTATAAAAGCAGAATATTACCACATTGTGAGACAATTGTGTTTATGTCAAGTGTTGTACCTATTGCTTAATTAATGTATTGAAATGAAAGGATTTCTAGCAAGTAAATTGAAGTTACTAGGAGGGCAAAATGTGTAATGTTGATTTGGAAAAGCACCTTGATAGAATTGGGATAGCTTATGAAACGAGTGCCTTTACAGACGGTATTCGACCGGAGTCAGAGGAGGATATAAAAAAGTTTGAAGCAAATTATGCCTTCATACCAGCAGAGTACCGCTGGCTGCTACTTAACCTAGGTGGTTGCTATTTGGTAGAACCATGGATTTTTAACTTGAAGGAGTTGGAGGAAAATTATACATACTTTGAAAAGGCATACGAGGAGTATATGAGTGAATGTGAACACGGCCCGGTGTTTCCTATCGGAGGTTTAGGTGATGGAAGCATCGTATTTATAGACCTGAAAAGCGGTAAGGTTCGTGGATATAACAATGACTATGTTGACCTTGAGGAAATTGCGGAGAACTTTTCGGAACTTGTTTTAGATTTAGTAGAACAGGTAGAAAGCTTTTCTTGATACAATATATTCTATAGGGAGTATGTATTAAATGTTGCATCTACAATATGATTAAGATATGGAATATATTAAGAAGGTAATTGATCGAAAAGAGTAATATGAATGTAGGAATTAGTGACATTTATCATAAGTGTGATAAAACCAATATTTGGACTGAAGAAGCAAATGATAGAGTGAAAAACAGTATGGTGGCAGGATAGACTTAGTTTGATAGATTCTAGTTTAGCGTAAAATATGTACAACGGTCATTATATAGATTTGGATTTAATAAAGAGGTTCACAATGAGATTGTTTGATAAGTTAAAATTGAATTAAAATGCTATAGTATTAGTTGTTATATACAACTTAGAATTTGACGAGGTGTAGATTATGGCTTCAAGTAAAGAATATTTAGATTTCGTTTTAGAACAATTGTCCGAGTTGGAAGAAATATCATATAGAGCAATGATGGGTGAATATATAATTTATTATCGAGGGAAAATCATGGGTGGAATTTATGATGATAGATTTTTAGTGAAGCCTGTCAAATCTGCAATATCGTATATGCCGAATGTAGAATACGAATTGCCGTATGAAGGTGCAAAGGAAATGCTATTGGTAGATGATGTTGACAACAAAGAATATTTAACCGGCTTATTTAATTCAATGTATGATGAGTTACCTGCATCAAAACCAAAGAAAAAGAAATAATAAAATCTCAGTTTGTCGAGGTAATCCCTTTTTACGATAACCTTTGCTATTGTTAAAAGGGATGTGGATATGTTCTCTATGACTGAGGATGTTGAGCCGGTATTACTGCTTCTTCAAACTCATTGAACGAGGAAAAATAGCTAGTGAAAGTCCTACAGGAAGGAGTTGAAATATGAAATTCCATGAATTTGGGGATGAGAATTTACCTCCTATCATACTGATACACGGTGGTGGTAGTTCTTGGTGGAATTATCTTCGTCAAGCACGAATCTTGTCAAAAGAATACCGTATTATTCTACCCACTTTAAATGGCCACGGAGAGGAATATCAACTTGATTATGTTTCTACTGAAGATTCTGCTTTGGAGATTCTAGACTATATCAAAGCAAATTGTGGTGGAAAATTGTTTGCAATCGGTGGTGTTTCACTTGGTGGGCAAATTGCTATGGAGCTTTTGTCAATAGACAGCAATATAGCTGAGAAAGCCATCATAGACGGAAGCCTCTGTATTCCTCAACCAGGGTTGGCTAAAATCAGCATCTTTCTAATACGTTTATTTGGTAAACTGATGTTTAGTAAATTCTCTTGTAAACTCCAGTTAGGCATGATGAACAAAATTTATCCTAAACTCGCTTATCCAGAGGAAATAAAAGATTATTATTTAGAGGATCTACCAAGGACTCCTATCAAAACATTAGTGACCATTTACAAAACCTATATGGGGCGTTACAAACTGAAGGATACGATTTCTGATAGCAAGGCGCAGGTTCTGTATATTTATGGTGAAAAAGAATTGAACTGTGTGAAAGCATCAGCGAAATTATTTCAGCAGCTCCATCCAAACACGATCTTGTATGAAGCAAAGGGTTATAATCATGGCTATTTGTCAGCTTACCTGCCTCAAGAGTGGCTTGATTTGGTTGAGCCATTTTTAAAGTGCGAATCATTGGAAATGTGTATTGAATCTGATATGTAACAAGGAGGAATCTTATGCTAGGAGCAATAGTTGGAGATATTGTAGGTTCTGTTTATGAATGGGACAATATAAAAACGAAGGACTTTCCTTTATTTCGTGAGGACTGTTTTTTCACTGATGATACGGTTATGACCTGTGCTGTTGCTGAAGCCATTATGAATGGCGGTCAGAAGGATGACTTTATTGATGCCATGAAAAAATATGGTAGGATGTATCCCGATGCAGGTTACGGTGCTCGATTTGGTAATTGGATTGATGGCGACGATCGAGAACCTTATAATAGCTTCGGCAATGGCTCAGCTATGCGTGTTTCTCCCTGTGCTTGGGTCATGGATTGTAGTTTCTGTGCACGAACGGGAGCCTGGCCGTCCAGAAGAGCTCTTGCACAACTTTCTGCAGAGGTGACTCATAATCATCCCGAAGGGATTAAGGGAGCTATGGCGACGTCTGATGCTATCTTTATGTGTCGTTATTACTTTGGAGGTTATAGTGGCGACTATGGGGAACCAATCAATGATAACCCTACAGAATGTAAGAGACTCATCAAGGAACACATAGAGCAAGAGTATGGATATAACCTTTCTCAAACACTAGATGAAATTCGTCCTACTTATCGTTTTAATGAAACTTGCCAGAATACGGTACCTCAAGCTATCATTGCCTTTCTTGAAAGTACAGACTTCGAAGATGCTATCAGAAATGCAATCTCTCTCGGAGGTGATAGTGATACTCTCGCTGCGATAACAGGAAGTATAGCCGAAGCTGCTTATGGTATACCTGATTGGATTAAGGAAAAGGCTTGTTCCTACCTAGATGACCCTTTAAAGGATGTTCTCAGACGCTGGGAAGAGTACATTTCAGTAAACTAATAGTGCATAAAGAAAGGATTTCCCTATGGGATTTTTTGATAGATTTAAAAGGAGAAAAAATGGAAATCGGGAAAACCTATCTAGTAAAAAAAGATATTTTCAGTTTTAAAAAAGATGAACTCTGGTCCTTAGTTGACAAGGGTTATCAGGCTTATTTTGATGAACATAACTTCATATTTGTAAATGATGAGAAAGTGAAGGTATATGCTGTTTTACAAGATGGTTCAGAAGAAGATATGCATATTTACCATCATCTGGATGACTATTTTGAAGAAGTTGCTCATGAGAATTTTAAAGAAATGTAAGCTGAAAATTGAAAAAGCTTGTTTTTAATTAAACTTAGACCTAATCTATCAAATTTAAGTAAAGCAAGTTCATGTTGGGATAGACGTCTTTACAGTGGCTATTCCGATTATCAAAAAGATCTAGACTGAAACTAGGGTGAAAGCCGTCTAGTTCAGTCTTTTTTCTGTTAATGTAGTATAATAAAAGGTGTAGGGATTCAATTTTTTAATAAGATTATTCTAAGAACGAAAACATCTAGAAAGAGAAAAAATATGAAGCAATCACTTGAATTTTTAAGAGTAAGAATCACCGATAAGATGCCCTTAGAGGATATGGTAGCAATCTTTGAAGACTTGTGTCGTGAGCCTATTGAGGATGAGATGATTTTATTTGAAACAGGGACGTTTACAACTATATCTGATAAGCCAATGTTTCAACTATCCTTAGTAAGGCAAGCCCCAAATGAAGATGAAGAGTTTTATCAAGTTCACCTCGATGTTTTCTATGTGGCTAATCAAGACAATCAAATCTTCAGTGAATCGACCTGGGATGAAGATTTAGAGGAAAATATCTTTGATTACATTAGAGCTTCAGAGGTTTTTGCCTATGCTAAAGAACAGGAATATCAAGCGGTCAAAATTTATCTGGAAGAAACTTGACAAGGCTAGTTAAAGTACGGAAATCTAATGACAGGAGATTGATAGATGAATAAAATAATGGTTATTATTAATCCAACATCTGGTGGAGAAAAAGCCTTGGATTATAAGGTGAAACTAGAAAATAAAGCCTTAGATCATTTTGAGCATGTGGAAACCAGAATCACTGAGAAAGCTCTTGATGCAACAAACTTTGCTGCAGAAGCATCTAGAGAGCAGTATGATGCTGTCCTAGTTTTTGGTGGAGACGGGACTGTCAATGAAGTCATCTCTGGTATCGCGGAAAAAGACTACATTCCTAAACTCGCCATTATCCCTGGAGGAACTGGAAATCTCATCACGAAATTATTAGAAATCAATCAAGATATAGATGGAGCGATTGACGAGCTTGATTTTAGTTCTACGAATAAGATTGACATTGGCAAATCAAACGGAAATTATTTTGGTTATATCTTTAGCATTGGTTCAATACCAGAAGCCATTCATAACGTTGGGATAGAAGATAAAACAAAGTTTGGTATGCTAGCCTATGCGATTAATACCATGAACTCTGTCGTTACAGATCAAGCATTTAACATTAGAGTTGAAACAGAAAATGGAAATTACATTGGCCCGGCCAGTCATGTATTGGTTCTCCTTACCAATTATTTCGCTGATAAAAAAATCTTTGACGAAAACAAGGATGGCTATGCTAATATTCTGATCTTAAAAGATGCCTCAATTCTTACTAAATTGTCAGTTATCCCTGATTTATTAAAAGGGGATGTCGTCGTAAATGAGAATATCGAGTATATGAAAGCTTGTCACATCAAAATCTCTTCAGATAGTGAATTGGAAACGGATGTTGACGGTGACAAATCTGATGACCTACCAGTGGAAATCAAGGTACTAGGTCAGCATATCGAAGTCTATTCTCAACCGAAAGAATAATAAATTTTTGAAAAGAATAGTAGATAATATAGGAGGCAATGGTGATGAAGATTTTAGCAATTAATCCTATTTCGTTTAAAAAAAGAATGATTGAATTAATATTTGATTATCTTTTCATTCTAGCTTATTTAGTGCTTCTTTTTTTAGGTTCTATGTTTATTTACATTATTTTTTTTAATAGCATCCCAGAGTTTACAGAAATTCAGTCACAGTGTCTTGTATTTTTTACCTCTGTTTTGCCAATCACGCTCCTTTTCACATTCTTAGATTATACAAAAAATGGAAGTTTTGGAAAGGCGAAAGCAGGACTCCAATTGATCTACAAGAAAAAAACAGTGCAAGCTAGCTTGATTAGAAACACCATTAAATTTTTACCTTGGCAAATAGGTCATATGGGCACAATTCATGGTTTCTATAGTGAGTTTGATTTATTATCTATTATCCTCTCGTTTTTTGCTACTCTTCTCGCAGTTGCCTTACTAGCAATGATGGTTTTCAGGAAAGATAAGAGGCATCTAGGTGACCTGCTAGCCCATACGCAAGTCCAGCTAAAAGCTGACTAAAATTAAATATTTTGTATCTATTTCAGTTATTAGGGAGCTAGCTGTGTGCTAGCTTCCTTTTTTTGATTTAAAATCTTCTTTATTTGGCAAATTACTTGGACTTAAGATGAATTTGAACTATAATATAAGGGAAGCTAATCTACTTGAAAAATCTTAGTAAAAAGGAAACATTTTATGAAAGTATCTAAAAAAATTAGATTAATGAGCTGCTGTGGTTTAGCTATATTTACTTTAGCTGCTTGTAGTCAAACTCAAAAGACATCTGATGGTACTACTGAAACCTCATCCAGTCAATCACTGTCCAATCAGGTTTCCTGGGAAGCCACTTATAGCAATTTGAACAGTAAACCTAGTGAAGAAGAAGTTCGAAAAGCCTTGGTTGCACATTTGGATAAAGACAGTGTCGATGCATTTTTCAACCTAGTAAATGATTATAACGCTACTGTAGGTTCAGTTGGGCTCACTGGGGATTTTTCTACATTTACCAAAACAGACTATGATGTTGAAAAGATAAGCAATCTTTGGACACCTAAAAAGGGTGATTTTGTTGGGACCAACTGTCGCATTAACAGTTACTGTTTATTGAAAAATTCTATCGAAATTCCTAAGTTGGAAAAAGATGATTCCCTCTTGTTTGTCGATAATGATGCCATTGACAAAGGTAAGGTCTTTGGTGCAGAAGACAAGGATGCTTTTGATATTTTATTCTCAAGAGTCAAGACTGAAGCAACGACAGATGTCAAAGTTCATGCTGCTAAGATGGAACAATTCCTTTCTCAATTCAGGTTTAATGAAAATGCAAGAATGCTCTCTGTAGTAGTCCATGATGACTTGGATGGGCAATTCCTCTTTATTGGCCATGTCGGCATACTTGTACCAAGCGAGGATGGTTATCTCTTTGTCGAAAAGTTAACCTTTGAGGAACCTTATCAAGCCATCAAATTTGCGACCAAGGAAGATTGTTACAAATATCTAGATACAAAATACGAAAACTATACAGGAGAAGGTCTAGCGAAGCCATTTATTATGGATAATGATAAGTGGGTTCAACTCTAAAGGATGGTAATGAAATGGAAGTAGTACTGGCATTCATAATTTTTGTCTTAATCGGAGTATGGGCTGTTTGGGTTATCAAGGGAAACCAGCAGAGACCAAGAAGAAATGAACGATTTATTGGATATGTCAATAAATACGATAGTGATGGAGAACCTTACCAAGCTGAAGTTTGGGAAGTCACTGAAGATGAGGAGTAGACATATGGAATTACAAGATTTTACGAAACAAGAACAAGAAATAATTAAAAAGGGATTAACTTTCTCTAAACTGAGCGATAAGGAAACAGCTGATAAGATTATCGCCCTAATCCCTCAAGATATGATTAAACGGATTCCATTTTTTGTTAGAAAACATGCTATTACGCGGACTATTAAGAGAATCTCTCTTGAGTATCCGGAATTGTACGCTGTTGCTGAACAAGAAGGTCAACTTCCAGAAAAAGAAGCTCAAGAATTACGCCAAATTCTGACAACTATTTTCCAAGAGAAAATGACCAAGCATAAGATTAAATAGGAGTTGAGAATGGCTATTGATGGCGTTAAAATCATTGACTGTGATCAAGCTTATGACATTTACAATGAAGTAGTCGGTCGCTATAGAGATGGTGAACATGTAACGAATATTATCAAGGATATCCTTGATACGGAGAAAGATGACTGTCAAACAGACTTTTTTACAGAAATTTATTGGACTGCTCTTGCCTACTCACTGTGGAAGATTGGTCACCTGACAGACGATATCAGAGATAAAACCTTGGAGCTTATCAAAAAAGGGGCTGATCCATTTTGGTTGGAAATAGATTCAAAGGCTTTGAAGCAAAGGCAAAAGGTCTTGGATAAACTTGCTATCCAGTTGCAAACTGAAAATCCTAGACCTCTAAAGGTTCCTAAAGCAAAGGCTAAACGCAAACCTTACTTTGAAGAAGGAGATATCCTTGCTGTTAAGTTTGAAGATGAGTATGGTCTTGTATTTGTATCTATGATTGAGCAGAGTCCTAGAAAACTTGAGTACCATCTAGCTTGCACGCGCCTCTTACAAACAAAAAAGCCCACAATCGATGATTTTTTGACCAGTCAAATCTCCTGTAAGATGGACAATACCAAGTTTGCTCTGGTTACAGATTGCTGGTTCAATCACAAAGATTTAGGGCAATTATTAGAAAATATTGAAAAAATTGGACAGGTGAAACTTAGACCTTTTAGTCTTTGGATGTTGGCACCTGCCCAAAATTTAGAAGACATTTATGAAGAAATCACTAGAGATAAAGGTGCCTCTGGCCTTCGATTCATCGAAACCTATAAACTTGTCGACGATATTTTTCCAGTTTAATGCTCATCTGATAAAGGGGGAAATGGTGAATCATTCCCACATGCTATGTTGGGCTCTGACTCCATAGCTATCAAGCGAACCATCTGAATTGAACTTGGATTCAATACGGTATCTTTTCCAGAGGTCGTAATCTGCTGTTTGGATGGTTAGGATAAAGTTGTTATCCTTATCAGAGACGTTATAATCAGCTGGATTGACTTCAAAGATATCGATTAATTTTCGTGTTTGAAAATCTTGGAGCTTGAGATTTGCTAGCTTGACATGGTTGATGGAAATTTCTTCTAGTTGTTTGCTATTCTTAGGTGTTCTGTAATAGGTGATAACGCAGTTTTTAAGTTGATCAGTATCTCTTCCTGTAGGAGTAAGGCTCATAAAGCCAAAGGACTGATTATCCCGCTTGACTTCGAGAAGCTGACCGTAGTAGAAGTGGTCGTTTTTGGGATTGGTGATGGAGCTCTCTGCGCCTTTATCTCCAAAGGTATAGCCTTGGTCTAAAAGCTCGGAAGCCTTGGTTTCGCCTACAATTACTTCTGTATCTTGAATAGTGACTGGGACAGGTTGAGCTGGAAGACCACTCATCATCATGCAAAACATAAAAACATAACTCGTTAAAAAAGCTGTCCCGATAAAAGCGTTGGTTGATGCATAAGCATGACTGTTATGAAAGTTTTTTCTTATAGCAAGTACAACAAATTTTCCAATACTTTTTAAAACCATACTAACAAGTACGATGAAAAATTGTTTCTTCAAACATTCATAAATGGCTTGAGGAAAGCTATTACCATGATAGTAGAAGACAGCTAATACGAGTAGATTTACGATTAAATAGATTAGCAAGAACCAATGAATCTCTTTAAGGGCATTAGCATCAGTGATTTCTTCATAGTCAACGTGAATTCTTCCTTGAACAGCATGGCCAAGTTTATAGATCCATTTTGGGACATCTTTCCCTTGTCTGACCGCAACTACCAGTCTGATATAGAGATAAATGGTAAAGGATAAGGACAGAAAGAAAAGAGCATAAAACCCTAAAACAATACTAGTGAACATGACTGTTCCCCCTTATTTTAATCTGAATACAGAACAATTTTCTTAGCTCCATTATAGCATTTTCTAAGGAAATAGATTTAGAAAAATCAGTATTATCCTAAAAGATTCAAAGGAGAAAAATCATGGGAATGATTGCCAATTATCAATATTTACCAGACAATGAATTAGAACAAATAAAAGCTCTTTCTAACCAAGAAGATGAATTGTTAGATTTTGCTGAGGACTCCGCTGATACTCATGATATCTTAATAGATATCGATAAGATGTGGGATGCCCTAGTCTTTGTCATGACAGGATTTAGTAGTTCAGAATTTTTGGATGACAATCCCTTGAGAGAAGCTGTTTTAGGGGTGACTCCTCTAGAGGATGTATCTGAATATATCGCCTATACTGAAAAAACCAGAATTTCGGCTATCAGTCAAGCTTTAGAAGAATTTGATATGGACAAGGCTTTGAAAGACTTTAGTATGGAAGCATGTAAGAAGGCTGACTTGTATCCTAATATTTGGGATTATCTTGAGGAAGAGGAAGAAATCAAGGATGAAATCCGAATCAGCTTTGTAAATATGAAAGAGTTTTACAAAAAGATTCTGGAGCTCAATGGAAATGTCTTGGTCACTATTTGTTAGAAAGTTTATTAAACATTCCTAAAAGAATAAAACTGCTTGAGGTAATAAATGAACAAAGAAGATTTATTGGCATTATGGAAGGGAATAAACTGGGAAAAACATGATTCGGGGATCTATTTTCTAGGGCGATATCTAAATAAAGACATAAATATTTATTTTACAGGTTACTGTGAACAGGATTTAGTCTTATTATCAGATGATTTGATGACTAGTTTATATAGAAACTTGGAACACCTTGATAAAAAAGCTCAAAAAGTTATTCATGATAATTTGCCTGATCTAGCTGATTCAGTATTTGAATTAAGGGAGTTAATCTTGGATAAAAGTAGTTCTTATAGCGAATTTGCTCTAGGTTATGATGCCGGTGTCTCTCCAGCTGGATCCCTTTATCTTTTAGTGAAATTCGACAAATATTTTCAAGCTGACAGAGAGCTTGTCTATGAAATTTACTAACTGTACCATTTGTTAATCAGAACTTATCCATAAAAGAAAAAGGTAGCCAGATGAATCCATATTTACAAGAATATATCACCCTGACAAGGCAATACCATGCTCAAGATGGAAAGCCTTCAAGTGTCGCAGCACTTTATGATTTGGCTGATGAATTAGCTAAGTCTGATGATTTAGAAGCGAAGAAAGTCCTAGTTGATCTCTATGAGCAATTGGGGCTCTATGCTAGTGCCTATGATTTATTTACCAAAATAATCACTAAACCAGATCGTAAACAAATTAAAAAGTTAGCTCGCTTAGAAGAGATGAGTCAAAGCCATGGCGATCGTTTTGCCCTTCCTCGTCCTCTAAGAAAAGAAGAGAAGAAGCAAAGACAGAAGCTATTACAGTCTTTGCCGCATTTTATCTACCATCCAGATCCTTTAGCTACAGGTTCATTTGTTGAAGGAGAAGCCAAGGTTTGTCCATCTTGTGGGAAAGAAAGCAATATTTATTATGACTTGATTCCTTATTGTATTGACAACATAGAATACCTTTGTCCGTTTTGTATTGCAAATGGGCTAGCAGCCAAGAAATTTGATGCAGAATTTATCCAAGATGCCGAGTGGCAGGGTGAATTGGATCCAGAAAAGAATCAGCTGCTTTTTTGTCAGACCCCAGGCTACTCTAGTTGGCAGGGAGAATACTGGCTTTCTTGTTGCCAAGATTATTGTGCTTACTTGGGTACAGTTGGAACTCGAGAATTGAAGGATATGGGAATCGCTGAGCAAGTCTTGGCAGACTATGAAGCGAGTGAAGAATATCAAGACATTGAAGAATACCTGGTTAAGGATGGGCCTCTTTGTGGCTATCTATTTAGATGTCTCCACTGTCAAAAATACCAGATCTGGGTTGATGCAGATTAAATCGAAATGTGATTTGCTATGAAAAATAAAGAAAAGACTATGGAAAAACTAGAATTATTCGAAGCTGCCTCCAAAGATTTATTGGATACTATGCAGGGATTTAAAGACCATCTATCTGCTCAATTGACGCTATTAGATAGTGATAACTGGCAGTATGATAAGGGTTCGATAAAGGTTTGTAAGGCTGATGAGTCAGGATTCAAAAAAAGATGTAGGGTCGGAATCAGCTATAACTTGAAAGTCTCCCTATTAAACGAAGATGCCGAGCAAATCTGGTTACTGTTTAAAGACTGGTTCAATGCTAGCAGATTGGGTCAAGTTGAAAGAAATCCTAATAATGAGGATTTGGGAAGATATGTCTTTTCAGCAATTTCCCTTCTAGGTGATCAGGTAGATTGTTCGATTTATTTACCTAATGAGTGGAATATCCCTCAGATTAGTTTCTTAGGTTTCGTAGGCGCTCGATACAGGGCTTGTGATTGTGATAAATCTTAAGGACAATATGGAGGTTTTTAGAGATGAGAAAGATTGATTGGGACAAGATAAAGACTCGTTTAGATGCCTTGCTGGTCATTGACGAATATCTGACAGATCCGAGTGAGGATTGGCTCAGGCTCGTGATTAAGACTGAGGAAGACTATGGACTCCGCTACCTTATTGACAATGGATTTGGTGATTCTTTAGACGTGATTTTGACTGATAAAATGATCCTTATAAAAGGCTTTGATCATGAGAGTAGTTTAAGTCAGTTTGCTGCTGACGAGTGGAATCAAGACGTCATTGATGGTTTTTATAAAGGACTGGATGAAAAGTATCTCTCACTTTATTCAGAAGACCAAAAAGATGAAACAACCTTCTTTATCTGGTATGATGGTCACATGCATCAACAGACTTACCAAGATCAGGATGGCGGAGAATGGTTGCTATCTTACCTCTTTGATAGCTTTGAGAGATTTCATGAGTTTGTGACTGACTATTATGAAATTACCGTAGATAAAGATTTACTTAGGAAACTCTACATGGATGGACAACTTTCAGACATAGAAGTAAAGCAATTAATCCAGGAGAGTTAAGAGAGTAATCATGAGAGTGAACTATAAAAATACCCCTGAAAAATATCAAACTCTGGCAGAAATAATCATCCCACCCTTGCTTGATTTACTCAAAAGTTTAACCTTGTTAGAAGAGGAAATTTTTTAGCGTAACAGAGCACTGGATAAGGAAAAAGAAGGCCTTGGCATCCCAGCAAATCAAATTCATCCCAAGTGGAATGAACTTATGGATGACTATTTTCATAGGCAAATGCAACTTCTAACTGGACGAGTGACTCAAAATTACTTGGAAGGAGGAGTTCGGATTTCTTATGGCTCCCCAAGTGAGTATAACTATGTTCAAACGAAGGATTTTTCTGTAGATTTTATCATGACAAAAGCTGAAGAAGCAAGAGTCATCACTCATTATCAAGAAGCATTAGAAATGAAACATCTGTTTGTTCTTAGATTGGTGGATGGAAATTGGCTACTTGATGAGAAATTTTACGGTTTTGAGGATGAGGAAACTTGGTATGGCGACTTACTTTGAGTAAGAGATCTTTGCTTTCCAACTGATATTAGAAAAAGGAGAAGTCCTGTGAATTTTTTAAAAAATCTATTTACTAGTAAGAAAGAAAAGTCAGAGAAGAAAAAACAACTGAACTTGTCCATGCCTCTCTTCAAAGGCCAGCAAGCCTATTCTTTAGACCAGGTTGTTCAGGAATTGAAATCTCACTGGGGGTTTGAAATTTCTGAAGTTTCTGGGGATGATTCTAGTGCAACCTTTGTGATTGATGGTGCTCTTGTTGCGCTGGCTTTAATGGATTTACCTATCCCAAGCCAAGAATTTGAAAAATTGTATGCCTATTCTTACCTCTGGCAGGATGTTGAGAAGGAAATAAAGGAGCATTCACAACACGCTATTGTATCTATCTTGTCTGATAATCTTTCGTCAGTAGAAACCTATTCCCTATTGACTAAAGTTAATGCCTCTATCCTAAAAACTAGTCAATCAGCAATTGGCATTTATCAGGGTTCTGCTACCTTACTCTTACCCAAAGATCTTTATCTAGACCTGGCTGACCTTTTGAAAGAAGAAATGCTTCCCCTTCAACTCTGGATTTATATAGGAATTATCAATCAGGAAGATAAGACCAGTATTTACACTTATGGTTTAAAAGAGTTTGGAAAAACTGAGATTGAAATTATTGAGTCTCCTATGAATAGCGATGACTTATATTATTTTATCTTGTCTATTCTTCAGTATGTTTTAGGCAGTGATGTCACTTTAAATGACGGTGAAACCGTTGGATTTTCAGAAGATCAAAAGATTAAAATCACTGAATCAAAAGCAGTCTTTTTGGAAGGCAATTCCTTGAAATTAGATGTTTAGACCATGATTTACAAATGATTCGTCCTTCCTAGATTGAGGTTTTTATGAAGCGTGATATAAAAAAGTATTATCTCTACCGATTTCTGGTCTATAGATTTGAAAAACTCTCTTGTAAGAATGCAAGTCTAAAAAAAATAAAGCCAGAGAAGAGAGAAAAAATCGTTCTAGAGGCTACTCGAACTAGTCAAAAGATTATTCTAGTTCTTGGAATTCTCTACATCCTTTTAAATTCAGCCCTCTTCATTTACCTAAGGATAAGTGATCTTCACCCACCTTTATTTACTTGGTTTACTGACTACATCGACTATTTGGGACAACTGATAAACGGAGAATGGGGCGGTAGTTGGCGGCAAAAGAAAGCTAGTTTTTTGATGATTGCTCTATTGGCTTTGCCCATTGTGGTCATAGAAGGTGGCCCCTTCTTCTTGCTGGTCTTATTGATTGGGAATTGGGTACTAAATAGAAAGATAAGATTTGTGAGAAAACATAAAGGAGTAGAGAGTCATGGGTAGAACAGTGATTATAGGTACTTTAACAGTTTTTGCAATCTTTAATTTGCTACTCGGTCTGGGTTTTTATCTCTTTCTAAAAAAGAGGAAAGAGAATGGGCAGTCATTGTACGAAACCCCTGTAAATCAACAAACTCGAACAGAAAAACTGGGTATAGGCGAGATTTTGGTCTACCTGTCCCTGATTGCAATCGCAGGGATCTTTGCTTTTCAGACCTTAAATAGAGGTGGTGTTGGGAATTCTATTTTAGCCAAAATGATTCTCTTACCTGCAATAATAGCTCTTTTCAATGCAAGAAAAAGGACTGGAAAGTCTTTACTTGCCCTCCTTATAACCTTGATGGTCTTTCTAGTAGGAGTCACGTTTAATCTCACGATTGGTTTGCCACCTCAAGCACCGATTTTGCAAATTAATGAAAGTAAAATCATTTTAGCAGAAACCAAAGCAAGCGATCTGATGGAAGCTGGATTTGATATCTATGTAAGACAGGGTGATGGTGGTAGCGACTACGAAGAGCTCTTGACAGAGGGAAGTTTCCAAAAGTATCCTGGAGATAAAACAGTCGTCATCGAAAAAGGATTCAGACTTGATAGCAATGCTGTTCCTTACGCTCCATATCTAATAGCAAAAGATGGTATAGTGCTGGGAAGTATTTCCTTTTACGGGGCAGAAGATAAGGACGTGATTCTAGAAGATTCTAAGGTTATTCAGATTCGATTTAATAAGGACAGTATTGAAGAAGCTAAAAAACATTCTATCACTCTCAAATTAGACGAACTAGACTTAACTACGCGACTGGATGCTCCTCTTGTTCAAGAAACTTTTAATAAGCATCTATGGTCAATCCCCCCATCACATACAAGTGATGTCACTCAATTGTGGTATGGATTACAGTGGTCAAGTAACAGTGACTCTCTATTTTGGAATGAGTATTATAGTCTTATCCGTCTAGATGAAAATTATTTGATGACTGATTTTGAACTAGCTGCCAAAGTAGCGCGTGATGAGTAAATACGATTTTGAATAGTTGACTGTACTTATAACTACTTGAGGAACTGAGTATTTTAGTTCCTTTTTAATTTTTTTGAACTTATTTTAAAACGGTTTCTATTTTATTGTTCGTTAATTTTTACGAACAATAAAATGAAGTTATTTAAAAAAGTTTCTAAAAATACTTTACAAGTATCTGAAAACATGATATAGTAATGAAGCTTAGAAAATGAGATGATGTTTTCTAGCAAATATAAACCCGAGTAAAAAATGCCTACGGACAGGCAGGGTTGAATGCCGAAGCGTGGTTGAAAAGCCACATTATTGATAGGGTTAAAAGCCTACTTTTATAAGTTGATGTTAGGACATTAGTTCTAATTCGTATAGATTTGTTAGTGTGGTGAAAGCACACGTCATCTTGTGAAACGATCAATAAAGTACGTAATATTTGCTACTAGAGAGTTAGGAAACATCAGGAACAGACATACTCAAAAGAAACAAACATAAACACGTCAGTAGATTGTAGAGCAGGTGCCAACCTGCTCTTTTTTCATAAGTATCCTTTAGAGCCTTGCATGGTTAAGGTGTAAAAAATATGATAAAGGAGTATGTCTTTATAATGTTAAATCAAAACCAAGCTCCCATCTATGAGGGGTTGGTCAAGTTACGAAAGAAAAGAATTGTACCATTTGACGTACCTGGTCACAAGCGTGGCCGTGGTAACCCAGAGTTGGTTGAACTTTTAGGGGAAAAATGTGTAGGCATAGATGTCAACTCTATGAAGCCCTTGGATAATCTGGGGCATCCCATTTCGATTATCCGAGAAGCTGAGGAACTAGCTGCAGAAGCTTTTGGAGCGGCCCATGCCTTTTTAATGATTGGGGGCACAACCTCATCTGTTCAAACTATGATTCTCTCCACCTGTAAAGCTGGAGATAAGATCATCCTTCCTCGAAATGTTCATAAGTCAGCTATCAATGCGCTCGTTTTATGTGGCGCTATTCCCATTTATATTGAGATGAGTGTGGATCCAAAAATCGGTATTGCTTTGGGACTTGAAAATGATCGTGTGGCGCAAGCTATCAAGGACCATCCTGATGCCAAGGCTATTCTAATCAACAATCCCACCTATTATGGGATTTGTTCAGATCTCAAGGGACTAACAGAGATGGCTCATGCTGCTGGAATGAAAGTGTTAGTAGACGAGGCACACGGTGCACATCTACACTTTACAGATAAACTTCCTCTATCTGCTATGGACGCAGGAGCAGATATGTCAGCCGTATCTATGCATAAGTCTGGCGGTAGCTTGACTCAAAGTTCGTTGCTTTTAGTTGGGGATCAGATGAATCCTGAGTACGTACGTCAGATTATTAACCTGACACAGTCAACATCAGCATCTTACTTGCTAATGGCTAGTCTAGATGTTTCTCGTAGAAACCTAGCCCTTCGTGGCAAAGAGTCCTTTGAGAAAGTCATTGAGCTATCTGAGTACGCACGTCGTGAAATCAATGCCATCGGTGGCTACTATGCCTATTCAAAAGAATTAGTAGATGGTGTTAGCGTTTGTGATTTTGATGTGACCAAGTTATCCGTCTACACTCAGGGAATCGGTCTAACAGGTATTGAAGTTTATGATCTCTTACGAGACGAATATGACATTCAGATCGAGTTTGGTGATATCGGGAATATTTTGGCTTACATCTCGATTGGTGACCGTATCCAAGACATTGAACGCTTGGTCGGTGCATTAGCTGATATCAAGAGACTATACTCACGAGATGGGAAGGACTTGATCGCTGGAGAATATATCCAGCCTGAGTTGGTGCTATCTCCTCAGGAAGCCTTCTATGCAGAGAGAAGAAGCTTAACATTAGACGAGTCCGTTGGCCAGGTCTGTGGGGAATTTGTCATGTGCTATCCTCCAGGTATTCCAATTCTAGCGCCAGGTGAACGGATTACACGAGAAATTGTCGATTATATAAAATTCGCCAAAGAACGTGGTTGTTCTCTTCAAGGGACGGAAGATCCTGAGGTCAATCACATCAATGTTATTGAAAGAAAGGAGAACTAGATGGATTTATGGTTTTCTGAAGTTCATACTCCAGATGTCAAGTTAACAATGAGAACGGCCAAACAGCTTTATTCTGGTCAAAGTGAATGGCAGGATATCGAGGTTCTGGACACCCCAGCTTTTGGGAAAGTGTTAATTTTAAATGGGCACGTTTTGTTCTCAGATGCAGATGATTTTGTCTACAATGAAATGACGGTTCACGTTCCTATGGCTGTCCATCCCAATCCAAAGAAAGTTTTGGTTATTGGTGGTGGTGACGGAGGTGTTGCCCAAGTATTAACGCTATATCCTGAACTGGAGCAAATTGATATCGTGGAACCAGATGAGATGTTGGTTGAGGTTTGTCGTGAGTATTTCCCAGACTTTGCTGCAGGGCTTGATGATCCTCGTGTTACCATTTACTATCAAAACGGTCTTCGTTTTTTACGAAACTGTGAAGATGATTACGATATTATCATCAATGATGCGACGGATCCATTTGGACATACGGAAGGGCTCTTTACCAAGGAATTTTATGGTAACAGCTATAGAGCTCTCAAAGAAGACGGTATCATGATTTATCAGCATGGTAGTCCTTTCTTTGACGAAGATGAGTCGGCTTGTCGAAGCATGCATCGTAAGGTCAATCAAGCCTTTCCAATCAGCCGAGTTTATCAGGCACATATCCCTACTAGTCCTGCTGGCTATTGGTTATTTGGATTTGCATCAAAAAAATACCACCCTGTCAAAGATTTTGATAAAGAAGGTTGGAAAAAACGCCAGCTATTCACAGAATACTATACTGCAAACTTACACGTTGGTGCCTTTATGCTGCCAAAATACGTTGAAGACATTTTAGAAGAAGAGGAAGGAAAAAAATGAGTCGTTTATTAGTTATCGGATGTGGGGGAGTTGCCCAAGTTGCTATTTCAAAGATTTGCCAAGATAGCGAAACTTTTAAAGAAATTATGATTGCTAGCCGTACAAAGTCAAAATGTGATGACTTGAAGGCTAAATTAGAAGGTAAAACAAATACTAAGATTGAGACAGCTGCTCTTGATGCAGACAAGGTAGAAGAAGTGATTGCCTTGATTGAAAGCTACAAGCCAGAAGCTGTTTTGAACGTAGCTCTACCATACCAAGATTTGACCATTATGGACGCTTGCTTAGCAACGGGAGTTCACTATATCGACACAGCCAACTATGAGGCTGAAGACACAGAAGACCCAGAATGGCGTGCCATCTATGAGAAACGTTGTAAGGAGCTTGGTTTTACGGCTTACTTTGATTACTCATGGCAATGGGCTTATCAAGAAAAATTTAAGGAAGCAGGCTTGACAGCTCTTCTTGGTTCTGGTTTTGACCCAGGTGTAACCAGCGTCTTTTCAGCATACGCCCTCAAGCATTACTTTGATGAAATCCACTATATCGACATTTTAGACTGTAATGGTGGGGACCACGGATATCCTTTTGCGACCAACTTCAACCCAGAAATCAACCTCCGCGAGGTTTCTGCACCAGGTTCTTACTGGGAAGATGGAAAATGGGTTGAGGTCGAAGCTATGTCTATCAAACGTGAGTATGATTTCCCTCAAGTTGGTCAAAAAGACATGTATCTCCTCCACCATGAAGAAATCGAATCATTAGCAAAGAACATTCCAGGAGTTAAACGTATTCGTTTCTTCATGACTTTTGGTCAATCTTATCTAACGCACATGAAATGCTTGGAAAATGTTGGGCTCCTTCGTACAGATGCTATTAACTTTAACGGCCAAGAAATCGTGCCGATCCAATTCTTGAAAGCTTTGCTTCCGGATCCTGCAAGCCTTGGTCCACGTACAGTTGGGAAAACTAATATCGGATGTATCTTTACAGGTGTTAAAGATGGTGTTGAAAAGACCATCTACATCTACAATGTTTGCGACCACCAGGAATGCTATGCAGAAGTTGGTTCACAGGCAATTTCATACACAACAGGTGTTCCAGCCATGATTGGGACAAAATTAGTGATGGATGGTACTTGGAGACTACCAGGAGTGTATAATCTTGAAGAGTTGGATCCAGATCCATTCATGGAAGCTTTAAATAAATACGGTTTGCCATGGGTTGTGGTTGAAAATCCACAAATGGTGGACTAATGAAGTTAGAACAAGTACCAACGCCTTCTTACATCATTGATTTATCAAAACTAGAAGAAAATTGTAGCATTCTGCAAGAGGTTCAGGAAAAGGCAGGTTGTAAGGTTTTGCTAGCTCAAAAGGCTTATTCTCTCTATAAAACCTATCCTTTGATTAGCCAGTATCTATCAGGTACGACAGCTAGTGGACTCTATGAAGCGAAGCTGGCTAGAGAAGAATTCCCAGGGGAAGTCCATGTCTTTGCGCCTGCTTTCAAGGAATCAGACATGGAAGAGTTACTGCAAATATCTGATCACATTGTTTTTAATTCAGAGAGACAATTACGAAAATATGGTCAAACTTGTCGTGAAGCTGGTATTGGTGTAGGTCTACGCCTCAATCCTCAATGTTCGACCCAGGGAGATCACGCGCTCTATGATCCTTGTGCACCTGGCTCTCGTTTTGGAGTGACATCAGATAAGATACCAAGTGATTTGCTGGACTTGGTGGACGGGCTTCATTTTCATACTCTTTGTGAGCAGGGGGCAGATGATTTAGAGACAACTTTGAAAGCAGTAGAAGAGCAGTTTGGTGCCTATTTGCACCAAGTTAAATGGCTCAATATGGGTGGTGGTCATCATATTACGAGAGATGATTATGATGTGGACTTACTGATTTTTGAGATTAAACGAATTCGAGAAACTTACAATCTTGAAGTCTATATCGAACCAGGAGAAGCCATTGCACTAAATGCTGGTTATTTAGCGACTGAAGTCTTAGATATCGTTGAGAATGGAATTGAGACCTTAGTATTAGATGCTTCAGCAAGTTGTCATATGCCTGATGTTCTTGAGATGCCTTATCGTCCTCCATTGAGAGATGGGTTTGAAGCGCAAGAAAAACCTTATACTTATAGACTTTCTTCCAATACCTGTTTAACAGGTGATATCATTGGAGACTATAGCTTTGAAAATCCTGTTGAGATTGGAGATAGACTTTACTTTGAGGACATGGCTATCTACTCCTTTGTCAAAAATAATACCTTTAACGGCATTGGGCTTCCAAGTTTGTATCTCATGGATAAAGAGGGTAAGTGCAGTCTAGTCAAAGCTTTTGGTTACCAAGACTTTAAGGAGAGATTATCATGATGGACAGTCCAAAGAAATTAGGTTATCGTATGCCTGCCGAGTATGAACCCCATCATGGGACTCTCATGATATGGCCTACTCGACCAGGGTCTTGGCCTTTTGAAGGCAAGGCTGCTAAAGAAGCTTTTAGCCAGATTATCAAAACGATTGCTCAAGGGGAAACAGTCTACCTTTTGGTGGAGCAGGACTATCTATCTGAAGCAAAATCCTATCTTGGAGACAAGGTCCTATATCTAGATATTCAGACAAATGATGCCTGGGCACGTGATACTGGGCCGACAATTCTCCTCAATGATAAAAGGGAAAAGTTGGCAGTAGACTGGGCTTTCAATGCATGGGGTGGGGCTGTTGATGGTCTCTACCAAGACTATGAAGCAGATGATCAAGTAGCTAGCCGCTTTGCAGAAGTATTAGAGATACCTGTTTACGATGCCAAACCTTTTGTACTAGAAGGCGGAGCTATTCACAGTGACGGTCAGGGAACGATTCTTGTTACAGAAAGCTGCTTGCTCAGTCCGGGTCGCAATCCTCACCTGACTAAAGAAGAGATTGAAAAGACCTTACTAGAGACCCTTGGTGCCGACAAAGTTATCTGGTTGCCTTACGGTATTTATCAAGATGAGACAAATGAACACGTCGATAATGTTGCAGCCTTTGTAGGCCCTGCAGAAGTTGTTTTAGCTTGGACGGACGACCAAGAAGATCCTCAGTATGCCATGTCTGCAGCTGATTTAGCTCTCTTAGAAAAGGAAACTGATGCAAAAGGCCGGAGTTTCACTATTCATAAACTTCCAATCCCAGCTTTTCATCAAGTAGTTACAGAGGAGGATTTGCCGGGCTATACTTATGAAGAAGGCGAAGAGGAGCGTTATGCAGGTGAAAGACTAGCAGCATCCTATGTGAATTTTTACATCGCCAATAAGTCTGTCTTGGTGCCACAATTTCAGGATGTAAACGATCAAGTGGCCTTGGATATTCTCAGTCAGTGTTTTCCAGACCGTGAAGTCGTAGGAATCCCAGCTAGAGATATTCTTTTAGGTGGTGGAAATATCCACTGTATTACCCAACAAATTCCAGAATAGGAGAAAAAGATGAGAAATGTAACGGTTGCAGCTATTCAGATGCAATGCGCTAAGAATGTGGAAACCAATATACAAACAGCTGAACGTCTAGTTCGACAAGCTGCTGAGCAAGGAGCCCAAATTATTCTCTTGCCTGAATTATTTGAACGTCCCTATTTCTGTCAGGAGCGTCAGTATGACTACTACCAGTATGCCCAGTCGGTGACAGAAAATATAGCTATTCAGCATTTTAAAGGGATTGCCAAGGAGCTAAAGGTCGTTTTACCAATCAGTTTTTATGAAAAAGATGGGAATGTCTTATACAATTCGATAGCTGTCATCGATGCAGATGGAGAAGTGTTGGGAGTTTATCGCAAAACTCATATACCAGATGACCATTATTATCAAGAGAAATTCTTTTTCACTCCTGGAAATACTGGTTTCAAGGTCTGGGATACTCGCTATGCCAAGATTGGAATTGGCATCTGTTGGGATCAGTGGTTCCCTGAAACGGCCCGTTGCCTTGCCCTAAATGGTGCAGAATTGCTTTTTTATCCAACAGCTATTGGTTCGGAGCCGATTTTGGATACCGATAGTTGTGGTCATTGGCAACGTACCATGCAAGGACACGCAGCAGCAAATATTGTGCCAGTTATTGCTGCTAATCGTTATGGTTTGGAAGAAGTCACTCCTTGCGAGGAAAATGGAGGACAAACCTCCAGTCTAAACTTCTACGGTTCATCCTTCATGACCGATGAAACAGGAGCTATTTTAAGTCAAGCTGAACGACAAGATGAAGCAATCCTCTTAACCACTTATGACCTTGACAAGGGAGCAAGCGAGCGCCTGAACTGGGGTCTGTTTAGAGATAGAAGACCAGACATGTATAAAGATATTGTCAGATAAGAAAAGGCCTACTATAGGCTTTTTTCTATATATACTATAATAATTTTTGATAATGTCCTTGGATTCTGATAAAATGAGGTATAAGAAGTTAATAAGAAAGTTGACCATCATGCAAACACAAGAAGAAATGAATGTTCTGGTACCTGAAAAACTAGCAGAAATTGAGCGTGATTATGATGTTATAGTTTTGTGGGCAATTGAGTCTGGTAGTCGCGCTTGGGGCTTTGAGTCTCCTGATAGTGACTTTGATGTACGTTTCCTATACAAGCACAAGCAAGATTTTTATCTTAGCTTGAATGATCATCGTGATGTTATCGAACTTCCAATTGACGATACATGGGATGTGAGTGGCTGGGATTTGGACAAGGCTTTAAAGTTACTTTATAAATCAAATCCAACCCTCTTTGAGTGGTTACAGTCGCCAATCGTTTACCAGCAAGATCCAGATTTTATTGACCGTATCCGTCCGCTTGTCAGTCAGTATTTTTCCGAGAAAAAGATGCTCCACCATTACTTGAATACAGCTAGAACTCAAATGAATAAGTATCTTTCAGGAGATAAGGTCAAACCTAAAAAGTATTTCTATGCTTTGCGTCCTATTTTAGCTTGTCGTTGGATTGAAAAACATCACTCTGTTCCACCGATTTTGTTTGATGATTTGGTCAAAGAACTACTACCTGATGAAATGAAAGAGCATGTGTCTAGATTGCTTGATATAAAGGTAAAGGGACCCGAAGGTATGGAAATTAAGCCGATAAAGCCAATTCAGGACTACATCATCAAAAATATCCAAGAGCTGGATGAATACGTCCAAAGTGTTACAGAGGAAAAGAAAGACTGGAAAGCTCTCAATCAATTTTTCCTTGAAGAATTAAGTCGTGACTGAGGTTAATTATGGGAAAATGGACTTGTAGATGTGGTCAAGCAATGAACGACCACAAAGCGCCTGATCCAAATGCTTATTCGGTATACTCGGATGAGTTGCTTGAAGAAATTTTTAACAAGACTGATGAAGATAATAGAATTTCCTATGAAGACATTTCAGAAGCTTCCTTCTATATGTGGAAATGCCCAAATTGTGGTAGTTTTATTGTCTTTGGTGAAGAGGATAATAAAGATTATTTCACTTTTTATGAGCGCCAGACCAGTGCAAAAGCAGAACCACTTTTCGATCCTGATCAAGAGTTAAATATTGTAGTTGTTGAGTTTCAAGAAGGTGGAAATGGTTATACTTATATCTGTGACGACCCAACTATTCATGTTGGGCATGCTGTTATTGTCCCAGTAGGAAAGGAAAATACTGAAAAAACTGCTTTAGTTGTCCAGGAGTATCATGCCCTACCAAAGGATATCACTTTTCCCGTTGAAAAGTTAAAATGTGTCATCCGTAGGTATTCTATTTTTGATCCTGAGACTTCAAAAATAGTTTGTGCAAATATAGTTAAACATGGGAGAATTTTAGATGCTTGCTTGAAAAAAGTAAAAGTAGATTCTAAACAAATCTATAATGGAATTAAAACTCCCTTGGGACACTTTTGGTTAGAGTTAAATGGAGTTCCTATTCCAATGAAAATCTCACAAATACAAGCCAGAGATAAAAAGTATCAGGTGGATGGTGCCTTTTATATTAAGCCCGCCAAAGTAAACTATAGAAAATTCTTTACTCTAGAGTTATGTGCAGATTTTGATATTGACGCCTCTCGTTGGATTGATGTTCTATCAGACGAAAATGTTTGGGGAAATACTTGGGAACTAAATGGTCTTCAATTTGGAATTACTGCAGGAGAGTCTCCAGAATTTGAAGACGAAGTTGTTGCAAGAAAATATAGTCGTATCCCACTTTATTATGACTGGCATACTGAATTTGAAGATTATTATGGCTTCAGTTTAGCTTGGAAAAAATACGAGTCTGATAGCGATTTGTCAATTAATTTCTATACAACTTAAGATAAAGGAGTTTAAGCATGAATCAAGCCTGGGAATTATTGTTTGAGGGGAAGATTGAAGAGGCCAAGAAATTAGTCTCAGAAACTTTCTCGTTAGAAACTTGCAAGGATTACAGCCTTCTCAATTTAATGGGGTATATTAAGCTCTTTGAAAAAGATTACAAAGAAGCTTTGACAATTTATCAAAACTATCTTGAAATAGCAATATCAAGTCAAGATAAAGAAAATGAACATATAGGATATCACCAGTTAGCCATGGTTTATCGTGAAATGAATGACTATCAAACAGCTCTTAACTATATCGATAAAGAGCGAGAAATCATTGAAAAATCTTTTCCAGAGGATGCACTCAAATTTTCTGTCAATAATTATGAGCAAGGTTATTTACGATTAAAACTAGGGGAAATAGCAAAAGCAATCATTTATATGGAACGGTCCTTAAAGCAAGCATTACAAACAGATGATCTGATAGCTCAAGCCTGTTCCTATAGAGGTTTAGGTGAGATTTATTCTGCTGAAAATTCAGAAAAATCGCAAGAGAATTTTTTACAAGCTATCGAACTTTTTGAAAAAGCTGGCGATCAGATCGGAGCACAAGAAGTTAAAACCTTACTAAACAAGAAAAAGTAGCCCCCCTCAGGCTACTTTTTAAAATTCTTTGTAAACATAAGTATTTTCGGGTTTGTCTACTTTGATGAAAGACTGGACTTCGAGAGTTGGGAGGACTTGGTTTAGTTCTTTGTGATAGTGATTCCTAATCTTACCTTTGACTCTGACCCAGGTGTTATTTTCATACTGATTGCTATTTCCTGTAGTCAAGAGACCAAAAACACCCGAATCAGCAATACAGTGCATGATACCAAAACGAAAGACAAATTGACTATTGGCGTAATTGGGATCATTGTAGACAAAACCAGTAAACTCAATCTCCTTACCTTCAAATTCATTTGGAAAATCATAGATGACCTCCATGACTTCCAAGTAATTCTCATCCTTGATGACAATGCTTGATTGGCCTAAGTATTTATCAGCAGTCTTCCTAACAATATTTTCATAAGCAGTTTTTGAATAAAATCTGCTAGTATCCGGCTTGAGATACTGACTGCTGGTACCTTCACTTGCTTGGATTGCCTTGTCAGTTCCTTCCGACAAAGGAAAATAATATCCTTTTGCCGATACTGTTTGTGAATCCAGAGTGACTGTTGGGAAGGTAAATCCAACCAACAAGGGCAAACCTAAGAGGATAAAACTAGCAAGCTTGGCAGAAATACTGTGTAAGTGACTGTGTTTTTTATAGCGCTTGAAGCAAGTATAAGCTTGAACAATGGCTAGTAACAAAGATAAAAACATAGTGATATAAGCCAGATATGAGTAGTGGAGGTTTATATACTGATTGAGCTTTCCTGATAGGTGCAGATAAAGGCTTAAGATAAAGTAGCCAAATAAAATAAGAAATCGAATCATAACATCACCCCGACTAGATAAGAATATACAAGTACAACAAGAGTGACAATTGCCATGAACTGCCAAATAAAGCTCGTTTTGAGATAATTCTTCATCATGAGTAGGTTCTTGACATCCAGCATGGGGCCTATAACTAGAAAGGCTAATACTGGAGCGAGACCAAAACTTGATAGAAGAGAAGATCCGATAAAGGCATCCGCTTCACTACAGAGAGATAGTAGGAAAGATAAGACCATCAGAAGAATAATCGCAAGCAGTGGTGATGCACTGATAGATGTTAGGATTCGAGTTGGTACATAGACCTGAACGATGCTGGCAAAAAGACAGCCAAAGACCAAGTAACGCCCCATATCAAAGAATTCATCAATAGCTTGGATAAAGACTTGAAGGATTTTTTGACTTTTAGTCAAGTGAGAAAAATCATGCTCATGGCAAGCCAACCTATTTTCTTTTTGGATAGGTTTCTCCCAGAAAAATCCAAGAAAGATACCCAATATAGTAGCAACAAGAATCGCGCCCAAAGCGCGGAGTAAGACCATTTTAAATGAATTACCAAAGGCTGAATAAGTCGCAAAAAGTACGATGGGATTGATGATAGGAGCCGTTACTAGAAAAGGTACCGCTGTATAGCTAGGAACCTTTTTTTCTAAAAAGCGATTGATGATCGGAACGATTCCACACTCACAAGAAGGGAAGAGAAAACCGATGAAGCTACCAAAAAAGATTCTCCCCAAGCGATTTTTAGGGAGAAATTTATAAACTTTCTCAGGTGTGACATAGACTTCAATGGCACCAGAGATGATGCTACCGATTAAGACAAAGGGTAAAGCTTCAATGATAATTGAAAGAAAAATGGCGCCAGCTTGTAGCACACTAGAAGGTAAACTTTGAAAGAGTGTCATCTATTTTTTCTTTTCTGTCTTACCTTTCTTTTCTTTGTCGTCTGGGAAAGTCACTTGCTTCAAGTCAGGTAGTTTAGCGAATTCTTCGAACATCTTATCTAAGTCATCAGTTTTTGTAAATTTAACAGCCATAGGGTATACCTCAATTCTTTATGTTACCTCTATTATACTATTATTTCTAAGAAATAGTTGTTTTTTAAAACAAACATGGCTATTATCTTTATAAAGTTGAAATAAAGCAACAAATTAATGAAAACAAGCTTTCTTCCTTATGGTATAATAGTTTCATGGATAAAAAATATGAAAAAATTTCCCAAGATTTGGGTGTAACCTTAAAACAAATTGATACTGTCTTATCTTTGACAGCTGAAGGAGCAACTATTCCTTTTATCGCTCGTTATCGGAAAGACATGACTGGTAGCTTGGATGAAGTGGCCATTAAGGCTATTATAGACCTTGATAAAAGTCTAACTGCTCTTAATGATCGTAAAGAAGCTGTCTTAGCCAAAATCAAAGAACAAGGCAAGCTAACTAAGGAGTTAGAAGAAGCTATTTTAGCAGCTGAAAAACTAGCTGATGTAGAAGAACTCTATCTTCCTTATAAGGAAAAACGTCGCACTAAGGCAACGATTGCGCGTGAGGCAGGACTCTTCCCACTTGCTCGCTTAATCTTACAAAATGTTTCTGACCTAGAAAAAGAAGCAGAATCATTTGTCTGTGAAGGATTTGCTACGCCTCAAGAGGCTTTAGCAGGTGCAGTTGATATCTTGGTTGAAGCTCTATCTGAGGATGTTACTTTACGTTCAATGACTTATCAAGAGGTACTTAGACATTCTAAGATTACTTCCCAAGTCAAGGACGAAACTTTAGATGAAAAACAAGTCTTTCAGATTTATTATGACTTCTCAGAAACAGTTGCCAATATGCAGGGATATCGCACTCTTGCCCTTAATCGTGGGGAGAAGCTAGGCATTTTGAAAATTGGCTTTGAGCACGCGACTGATAGAATTGTATCTTTCTTTGCAGCTCGGTTCAAGGTTAAGAATGCTTATATTGACGAAGTTGTCCAGCAATCAGTTAAGAAAAAAGTATTACCAGCTATTGAGCGTCGTATTCGTACTGAACTAACAGAGAAGGCAGAGGAAGGAGCAATTCAACTCTTCTCAGAAAACCTCCGTAATCTTCTCCTTGTTGCACCTCTTAAAGGGCGCGTGGTGCTTGGATTTGACCCTGCCTTTCGTACGGGTGCCAAGCTTGCGGTCGTAGATGCGACTGGGAAAATGCTGACAACACAAGTTATTTATCCTGTCAAACCAGCTTCTGCTCGTCAGATCGAAGAAGCTAAGAGAGATTTGGCAGATTTGATTGGCCAATATGGTGTTGAAATCATTGCTATCGGAAATGGTACTGCTAGTCGGGAGAGCGAAGCCTTCGTCGCTGAAGTACTTAAAGATTTCCCTGAGGTTAGCTATGTTATTGTCAATGAGAGTGGAGCTTCCGTATACTCCGCTAGTGAACTTGCTCGACAAGAGTTTCCTGACTTAACCGTTGAAAAACGTTCTGCTATTTCTATTGCCCGTCGCTTGCAAGACCCCCTTGCTGAATTGGTTAAAATTGATCCAAAATCCATCGGTGTCGGTCAATATCAGCACGATGTTAGTCAAAAGAAACTGTCTGAAAGTCTTGACTTTGTTGTGGATACAGTCGTGAACCAAGTCGGTGTTAATATCAATACGGCTAGTCCAGCCTTACTTTCACACGTAGCTGGTCTTAACAAAACGATCTCTGAGAATATCGTTAAGTATCGCGAAGAAGAAGGTAAAATCACTTCACGCGCCCAAATTAAGAAAGTTCCTCGTTTAGGTGCTAAAGCTTTTGAGCAGGCTGCAGGTTTCCTCCGTATCCCTGAAAGTAGCAATATCCTTGATAACACGGGTGTTCACCCAGAAAACTATGTTGCTGTTAAAGAACTCTTCAAACGTTTGGACATTAAAGACCTAAATGAAGAAGCGCAAACCAAACTCAAATCTATTTCAATTAAGGAAATGTCACAAGAGCTAGACCTCGGTCAAGAAACTCTTAAAGATATTATTGCAGACCTTCTCAAACCAGGTCGAGATTTCCGTGATTCCTTTGATGCTCCAGTCCTTCGTCAGGATGTCTTGGATATCAAGGATTTAAAAGTTGGACAAAAGCTTGAGGGTGTTGTCCGTAATGTCGTTGACTTCGGTGCCTTTGTTGACATTGGTATTCACGAGGATGGCCTGATTCATATCTCTCACATGAGTAAGAAATTCATCAAGCATCCGAGTCAAGTCGTTTCAGTAGGTGATTTGGTAACCGTTTGGGTGAAGAAAATTGATGTCCAACGAGAAAAAGTAAATCTGTCGCTCCTTGCACCAGATGAATCTAACTGATTACGTTAAACAAATCTCTTTAGAAGACTTTGGGAAACCTTTCAAACACCAAGCTCAATGGAATACTCGCCTACGGTCGACAGGTGGACGATTCTTTCCAAAGGATGGGCATTTGGATTTTAATCCCAAAGTCTATCAAGAACTTGGTTTAGAGGTTTTTCGGAAAATTGTCCGTCACGAACTCTGTCATTATCATCTATACTATGAGGGTAAGGGATATAAACATAGAGATGTAGCCTTTAAAAATCTGCTAAAAGAAGTAGATGGACTCCGCTTTGTTCCTCCTTTATCAAGTGTCAGTCAAAAACCAGTTCTAGTCTATACTTGTCAAACTTGTAGTCAAACTTATCAACGAAAGCGACGAATGGATACCAAACGTTATCGATGTGGCCTTTGTCGCGGTAAACTCATTTTGCAAAATACGTCCAAGGACTGATGTAAACAGTTTTAATTCATGTTATACTGATTTCAAGAATACCGAAAGAGGTAGAAACTATGAATACAAAATTTTATAAAATGAGACGAAATCGTATGATATCAGGTGTACTTGCTGGACTATCTGATAAATGGGATCTTGATGTTACTCTTGTACGCTTCATTTTTGCTATCTTTACAATTGCAAACTTCGGACTTGGGATCATCATCTACATCATCCTAGCTTCTATCTTACCAACCAAGGAGGATATCGAAGCAGAAATGTACGGAACAGGACCACGTAAAATCAAAGAAGCTGAACCAATCGATGATGATAAAGGTTGGTTTTGGTAGTTTTACTTAATAGTTTATGTTTGGATAATAAAAAAGATACCGTAAGGTATCTTTTTTAAATACTAAACAACTGACCAAATAGATAGGTAACTCCCATGGTTAAAAGACCGATACAGAGGTTACGAATCATAGCTGTTTTGGTTGGGGCTTTTCCGAGTTTTGCACTGGTATAACCTGTGATCAATAGAGAAATCGCAACGATAAAAACAGTAGCAGGGATTCGAAAGTCACTTGGAAAGATGGTAATCGAAAGCATTGGTGGTAGACTACCAAGAACAAAAGCGATAAAGCTAGATGCCGCAGCATGCCAAGGATTTGTAAACTCTTCATACTCGATTCCGTATTTTTCTTCAACTAAAGCTTTCAGTGGATTTTTTAGAAAGGCTTTGTTGACTAATAGTTGAGCGGAAGTTTCACACTCACCATTTTGAAGATAGGCTGCGTAGAGGGATTTCTTGGCAGCTTCCATATCCTTATCCAAAAGTAATTGCTCACGAGCTACAGCGGCTTCTTCAGTGTCTTTTTGAGTGGATACTGAAACATATTCACCTCCAGCCATAGAGAAGGCACCCGCTAAGATGGCAGCCAAACCTGAGAGAAAGATAATCCAGATATTGCTGGTTGCACTGGCAACCCCGATAACAACTCCAGCGATGGAAATGATCCCGTCATTGGCTCCGAGCACACCAGCACGTAAAATATTTAAACGACCAGCGAAGTTTGAATCAATTTCATGTGTAATTTCTGACATAGTCTTCTCCTTTATATTCATTATAAAGTATAGGAGGAGTGAAAACAAACTTTTTAAACTATCTGAAAAAAGTTCTACAATTTTAATAATAGCCATAGCTATTGCTTATGCCTATATATAATAAAGTTGTATTTGTAACTGACTGTCATAGATGATACAATTAATTTAATGAAATCTTTGGAGGTCTGATGATGACTCGTGAATTTAAATTTGAAACTCTTCAATTGCATGCAGGACAAGTGGTAGATGATACTACCAAGTCTCGTGCTGTCCCTATTTATCAAACAACATCTTTTGTATTTGAAGATACACAGGAGGGTGCAGACCTTTTTGCCCTTCAAAAAGCTGGAAATATCTATACTCGTATTACCAATCCAACAACTTCAGCCTTTGAAGAGCGTATTGCAGCACTGGAAGGCGGAGTAGGTGCACTTGCCACAGCTTCTGGGATGGCAGCTCTTACTTATACTATCCTTGGACTTGCTCATGCAGGAGACCACGTGGTTGCAGCTTCAACTATCTACGGTGGTACCTTTAACCTTTTGAAAGAAACCCTTCCTCGATATGGAATTACCACAACATTTGTAGATATTGATAATCTAGAAGAAGTGGAAGCAGCGATTAAAGACAATACAAAACTTGTTTTGATTGAAACTTTGGGTAATCCAGTTATCAACATTCCTGATATCGAAAAAATTGCTGAAATTGCTCACAAACACCATATTCCTTTGGTTGCAGATAATACTTTTGCAACGCCTTATCTTATCAATGTCTTTTCCCATGGTGTAGACATCTCAGTTCACTCGGCAACTAAATTTATCGGTGGTCACGGTACAACTATTGGCGGTGTCATTGTTGATAGCGGTAAGTTTGATTGGGCAGCTTCAGGGAAATTCCCTCAATTCGTCAATGAAGATCCAAGCTACCATAATTTAAGCTATACTCGAGATGTAGGTGCTGCAGCCTTTATCGTTGCTGCTCGCGTGCAATTGCTTCGCGATATGGGAGCTGCCCTTTCACCATTTAACTCATTCTTGCTTCTACAAGGTCTTGAAACACTATCTCTCCGTGTTGAACGTCATGTTCAAAATGCTGAGAAAATCGTTGATTTCCTTGTGAACCATCCAAAAGTTGAAAAAGTTAATTATCCAAAATTAGCTGATAGCCCTTACCATGCCTTAGCGGAGAAATATCTACCAAAAGGTGTTGGTTCAATCTTTACCTTCCATGTTAAAGGCGGAGAAGCAGAAGCTCGTAAGGTGATTGATAGCTTAGAAATCTTTTCAAACCTAGCCAATGTAGCAGATGCAAAATCATTGGTCGTTCACCCGGCAACTACAACGCATGCTCAGTTGTCTGATTCAGATTTAGAAGCTGCAGGAGTAACTAAAAATCAAATCCGACTTTCAATCGGTCTTGAAAATGTCGATGATTTGATCGAAGATTTACGACTAGCACTTGAAAAAATCTAAAAATAACTTATTTTTATCAAATTAAGCATCCTTCTCACGAATAATAAAGTGAGGAGGATTTTTATGTATAGTATATCATTTCAAGAAGATTCACTCTTACCTAGAGAAAGATTGGTAAGGGAAGGAGTGGGAGCCCTCAGCAATCAGGAATTATTGGCTATATTATTAAGGACAGGGACAAAACAGGCCAATGTTTTTGAAATAGCACAGAAGGTCTTAAATCAGATGACATGTTTAACTGACCTCAAAAGAATGAGTCTACAGGAATTGCAGACTCTATCGGGTATTGGACGTGTTAAGGCTATCGAATTACAAGCCGTTATTGAATTAGGCTACCGTATCCATAAAAGGGAAACAGTGGAAATGGAGAGTATTCTTAGCAGTCGTAAATTAGCTAAAAAGATGCAGTCTGAGCTTGGAGATAAAAAACAAGAGCACCTAGTGGCGCTCTATCTGAATACTCAAAATCAAATCATTCACCAGCAGACCATTTTTATCGGGTCTGCCACGAGAAGCATTGCTGAACCGAGAGAAATTCTCCACTACGCTTTGAAGCATATGGCAACATCTGTGATTCTGGTTCATAACCATCCATCAGGAGCAGTAGTTCCTAGCCCCAATGATGACCATGTTACAAAGCTTGTTAAAGAAGCCTGCGAATTAATGGGATTGGTCTTATTGGACCATTTAATTGTCTCTCATTCTGATTATTTTAGTTATCGTGAGAAGACGGATATGATATAAAAAACCTGTATATGATACAGGTTTTACAATTTATTCACAACATAGTTAAAGAGTTCTTTATCCTTAGGACGATTTTCAAAAAGGAATTCTGGATGCCATTGAACACCAAGATAAGGGAAGCCGTCTGTAGTTGTAACAGCTTCGATAATACCATCTTTAGGATCGTGAGCTACAACCTTTAGATTCGGAGCTAGATCCTTAATACTTTGATGATGAAAAGAGTTGATATGAGAAATTTCCCCATATATTTCTCGGAGAATCGTATCCGGTTCAGTAACCAGTCTCTGAGTTGTATACTCAGCAGAAGTATCTTGCCAATGATCCTCAATCTCTTGATAGAGAGATCCCCCCATAGCTACATTAAAGAGTTGAGTGCCACGACAGACAGAGAAAATCGGTTTCTTTTGTTTGATGGCCTCTTTGATGAGTGCTAGTTCAAAAATGTCTCTTTGAAGATGGTAGTCATCACTATCGATAGATTTAGGTTCACCATAGAATTTTGGGTCAACATTTTGCCCACCTGTTAGTATGAGTTTATCAATTAGGCTGATGTAGTAACCAGCCATTTCTTCATCACCAATTGGTAGGATAATGGGGATACCTCCAGCTTCCTTAACTCCTTCAACAAAGCCTTTGGCAGCATAACTCATCATAAGATCATCATCTGGATGCGGGGTTTCATTTCCTGTAATCCCAATAACTGGTTTTTTCATAAATCAATTCGCTTTCTAATCCTCTTTTCGCATGAAATAGAGGAGGGTTTGAAGTTCGCTAGTAAGATCGACATACTGAACAACTACGTCTTTAGGAAGATGTAGGTGAACAGGAGAAAAACTGAGGATACCTTTGATACCAGCATTAACCAAAAGTTCCGCAACTTCTTGAGATTTAACACTAGGAACAGTAAGAATAGCAGTTTTAACATCACTATCCTTAATTTTGTCCTTTATTTGAGAGATTCCATAGATTGGAACACCGTCGGGTGTTTTGGTACCAACCTCTGGATGATCATCTAGGTCAAAAGCCATGATAATTTTCATTTTGTTGCGCTCATGAAAGCGGTAGTGGAGGAGGGCATGTCCCATATTTCCAATACCCACAAGCATAACATTGGTAATAGAATTATCATTTAAAAGATCAGCGAAAAAGTTCATGAGCTTTTTAACATCATAGCCAAATCCACGACGTCCAAGTTCGCCAAAGTAAGAGAAGTCACGACGAACAGTGGCAGAATCAATTCCAATCGCTTCTGCAATTTGTTTGGAATTAGCTCTTTCAATTTTCTCGGCATTAAATCTTTTAAAAATACGGTAATAGAGAGAAAGTCTCTTTGCTGTTGCTTTAGGAATAGCAGACTGTTTTTCTTTCACAAAATCACAACCTTTCTATCTACTATTTTATAGAAAGCTTGTGAAAATTGCAACAATAACGAAAAAAAACTAAGAAAAAATCTTAGTTTATCTTAGTTTCGTGGTAAGTTCTTAAAAAGCGGTAGAGGTTACCTAGAAGCCCTTGATAGATTTCAATTCTATCATGTGTTAAGGAAGTGATAAGAGTCGTATCTGGAAGAGTCACGCGACAACATAAGAGCATCGTAGTCTTCGTATTCTAGCACACGGTCTACTTGATAGCTATCTTTATAATTTAATTGATACATAATTGCTTTCTATTTTTCGCTTTTAGTAAAGACACCACGTTCCACAAGACTGTCCATCAAGAAGTAGAATTTTTCTTGGTGAATATGAGTTTCTTCTGATTTGAAGATATCAACTAGACGTAAGCCAAATTTATCAGTGATATTGATTTTTGCACCTGTCAAGTCTTTATTGATAATAATCTTGAGTTGAAAACCTTCTCCACTGTTTGGAACTTTTTCAAGAAGGCGTGTTAATTCATAGTTACCAACCTTTGTCTCAAAAAAAGTGTTATCTTTTAGTGTGAACTTTTTTACGGTTGGGCTAAGTGTATAATCATAACGACAATTTTTTAGTTTAATCGTTTGTTCAAATGCCATTGAGTTAACCTCCGATAATTTCTTTTAAAGTTTTGGCGAGAGTTATCATTTCTTGTTCTGTATTTTGAGGTGAAATGCTGACGCGAACAGATTCATGTAAGCGAGGAGAATCCTCTCCGTAGCAGGCTTGAAGAACATGACTGACCTGAACAATACCAGCTGTACAAGCGGATCCTGTTGAAATCGAAATACCTTCAAGATCCAGACGAAGGAGTAGCAGATCATTACGTTGACCTGGGAATCCGATATTGAGGACATAAGGGAGATTTTTCTTACCTTGATTTAGATAATAGTTTACTCCGCCCATCTCGGCCAGAAACATTTTCTGTAGCTTTTGAACTTTTTCAAAATTACTTTCTAAATGTTCAAGATCGTCCTTAAGAGCTGCAACCATACCTATAATTGCGGGAAGATTTTCTGTCCCTGCTCTTTTTTTCTGTTCTTGATCTCCACCATGTAGATAAGAATCAAAATCTGTAGAAGCAGCGTATAGGAAACCGATACCCTTGGGACCGTGAAATTTATGGGCGGAAGCACTGAGGAAATCTATTCCTAGTTCTTCAGGAAGAATCTCTAGCTTCCCGACAGCTTGAACAGCATCTACATGATAAGCTGTTGGATGTTCTCTTAGAACTTCACCAATCTCAGCTATTGGTAATAGAGTACCAGTTTCGTTGTTGACATACATAGTTGAAACTAGAATGGTATCTTCACGCAGTGCATGTTTTACCTGGTCTGCTGTAATTTCTTGATTTTCAGGTTTTAAAATCGTTACTTCAAATCCGAAATTTTCTACCAGATATTCGATTGGCTCAAGAACTGCATGATGCTCAATAGCAGTAGTAATAATGTGTTTCCCACGATTTTGATGACGGAGACAGTAACCAATAATAGCTGTATTATTGCTCTCGGTCCCACCAGAAGTAAAGAAAATGTGTTGGGGCTTTGTACCTAGTAACCCTGCTAATTCTTGACGTGCTTCACGTAAACATTTGCCTGCTTGACGCCCATGGCCATGAATACTAGAAGGGTTGCCATAAGTTTCTTGCATGACTTGAGTCATTGCTGAGATAGCTGCAGATGACATCGGTGTCGTAGCAGCATTATCTAAATAAATCAAAAACTCACCTAATTTCTATTTAAATTTAAATAGTGGACTAACTGGTTTTCTTTCGTGAATACGAACCATTGCATCACCAATCAATTCGCTTGCAGTGATGTATTGAACGTTTTGAGGTTTTTTACTTTCTGTTGATACAGAATCTGTAACCAGAATTTCCTTGATATTAGCAGCATCCAACAACTCCGCAGCACCGTTAACGAACAGTCCATGACTAGATACTGCGTAAATTTCTGTTGCTCCATCACGTTCTAAAATTTTAGCAGCTTCAGAGAAAGTGCGACCGGTGTTAAGAATGTCATCAATCAAGATTGCCTTCTTACCTTCAACATCACCGATAATGTAACCTTGGCTACGTTCAGAATCATCTTGAGCATAGTCGATGATAGCAATTGGTGCATCTAGGTATTCTGCAAGACTACGAGCCCGTTTTACACCAGAGTTTTTAGGACTAACAACAACCACATCTGAACCAGTCAACCCTTTATCGCAGTAGTGTTTTGCAAATAGTGGGATTGTATAGAGGTTATCTACAGGAATATCAAAGAAACCTTGAACCTGAACAGCATGAAGATCAAGAGTTAATACCCGACTAACTCCAGCTTTTACCAACATATTCGCAACAAGTTTAGCTGTAAGAGGCTCACGAGAAGAAGCAATACGGTCTTGACGTGCATAACCAAAATAAGGCATGACAACATTTATTGTATTTGCACTAGCTCGAACACAAGCATCGACTGTGATTAAAAGCTCCATTAAATGATTGCTAACGGGATAAGAAGTAGACTGAATAATGTAAACATCATATCCACGTACACTTTCTTCAATGTTTACTTGGATTTCGCCATCAGAGAATTGACGAGAAGATAATTTCCCAAGTGGAACACCTGCAGCATCTGCAATCTTTTGAGCAATTTCATGATTAGATGAAAGTGAAAAAAGCTTCATATTTTTTGTATCTGACATTGATAAACCGTCCTCTATAAACTATGGAAATCAGCGAAAAAAACTAATTTAAAAGAAGGTGTTTTCTTTCGCAGACTCAATTATTTTTTATCCCTTCTATTTTATCAAAAAAAGAAGATTATTTCAGTATTTTTTCATATTTTCTATAAATCGTACTAATTTTGAAGGAGCCTTCTTATATTGGATTTCATTTGCTCGTAAAAACTCTTGAAAATCAAGACTTCCTTGGTCACCATTCTCAACTTCTAGCTCTAGTTCATAATCTACAATATCGAAGTAAAGACTTTGATCAAGCGCCATGAGTCCAATAGCTGTTTCTTTTTCGTAACGAACAGTAGTTAGGCAACCTAAAACTACCCAACCATTTGGTGAAAGTCCTCGATTTTTTAGTTCGTCCATAATCATGCCCTGAGGGAGTTTACATTCTTCGAGACAATCGTTAGCTTCCTCAAGAGTAAGCGCTTGGTTGTATTCCATATTTCCAACCTCTTGAGGGATTTTAATGGTCAATTCAGCGCTTGTATCGAAGGTACGAATGCGCATAGCGATTTTATGTTGGCGAAGATAAAAATCAGGTGTGTCCAGGTAGTAATTTTTTTGTGTAATTGGTGTGACTTCTAAAAATTGAGCTTGCAATCGGTTATATTCTTCTTCACTGAGAAGTGTTTTCATTTCAATTTCTAAATGTTTCATTTTTTCAACCTTTTCTTTATATTTGAAAGCGATTTATGGTATAATAAGCATTGTATTTATTGTATATGATTTTCATGAGAAAATCAAAAACTAGATGAATGAAACTGCTTAAAGAATTGGATGTAATAGTTATATGATTACAGAATGGGAAGAATTTTTAGATCCTTACATTCAAGCTGTCGGAGAGCTAAAAATTAAACTCCGAGGAATCCGAAAACAATATAGAAAACAAAACCGCCATTCTCCAATCGAGTTTGTCACGGGTCGGGTTAAACCGATTGAAAGTATCAAAGAAAAAATGGCACGCCGAGGTATTGGCTACGACACACTCGAACAAGATTTGCAAGATATTGCAGGTTTACGTGTCATGGTTCAATTCGTAGACGACGTAAAAGAGGTTGTTTCTATCCTTCGTAAAAGACAGGATATGAGAGTTGTTCAAGAACGTGATTATATCACACACCGTAAGGCATCAGGTTATCGTTCTTACCATGTGATTATTGAGTATACGGTTGATACCATTTACGGTGCAAAAACCATTCTAGTTGAGATTCAAATTCGTACCTTGGCTATGAATTTTTGGGCTACAATCGAACATTCCCTCAACTATAAATATCAGGGAGACTTCCCTGAAGAAATCAAGGAACGACTTGAAATTACAGCCAGAATTTCACATCAGCTAGATGAAGAAATGAGTAAAATACGTGCTGATATTCAGGAAGCACAAGCGCTCTTTGATCCTTTGCACAGAAAATTAAATGACGGGGTAGGAAACAGTGACGATACCGATGAAGAATATAGGTAAACGAATTGACCTAATTGCCAACCGTAAGCCTCAGAGTCAGAAAGTTCTATTCGAATTAAAAGAACGATTAAAAAAGAATAATTTTATCCTAAATGATAAAAATCCAGATATCGTTGTCTCTATTGGTGGAGATGGGATGTTGTTGTCTGCTTTTCATAAGTATGAAAACCAACTGGATAAGGTTCGTTTTGTTGGGGTTCATACAGGACATTTAGGTTTTTATACGGATTATCGTGATTTTGAGTTGGACCAATTGGTTACAAATTTACAGTTGGATAATGGAGCTCAAGTTTCTTATCCACTCTTAAGTGTCAAAATATTTCTCGAAAATGGTGAAGTCAAGTCTTTCCGAGCATTAAATGAAGCTAGCATTCGTCGAGCGGATCGAACTATGGTTGCTGATGTCATTATTAACCATGTTCCCTTCGAACGCTTTCGTGGTGATGGCCTAACAGTTTCAACGCCGACTGGAAGTACTGCATATAATAAATCCCTCGGTGGAGCAGTCCTTCATCCGACTATAGAAGCCTTGCAATTAGCTGAAATTGCTAGTTTGAACAACCGAATCTACCGCACACTTGGTTCATCAATTATTGTTCCTAAAAAAGACAAGATTGAATTGATACCAACTCGAAATGACTATCACACAATCTCAATCGATAATAGTATTTATTCTTTCCGAAATATTGAGAAAATAGAGTATCAGATTGATCATCATAAGATTCATTTTGTAGCCACGCCAAGCCACACCAGTTTTTGGAATCGTGTTAAAGATGCCTTTATTGGTGAGGTAGACGAATGAGGTTTCAGTTTAATGCCGACGAACATGTCAAGGTAAAAACCTTTTTAAAAAAACATGAAGTTTCAAAAGGGTTACTTGCTAAGATAAAGTTTCGAGGCGGTGATATTCGAGTGAATGGACATCCGCAGAATGCAACCTATCTTTTAGATATTGGAGATGAAGTTGTCATTGACATTCCTCCAGAGGAAGGTTTTGAGACCCTGGAAGCAATTGATTATCCTCTAGATATTCTCTTTGAAGATGATCACTTCTTGGTTATAAACAAACCTTTTGGAGTTGCGTCAATACCTAGTGTTAATCACTCTAATACCATTGCAAACTTTATTAAGGGCTACTATGTAGACCAAAATTATGAGAATCAACAGGTTCACATTGTGACTCGACTTGATCGAGATACCTCTGGTTTGATGCTTTTTGCTAAACATGGCTACGCACACGCCAGACTAGACAAGCAATTGCAAAAAAAGGCAATTGAAAAGCGGTATTTCGCTCTTGTCAAGGGAAATGGGCATCTGGAACCTCAGGGAGAAATCATAGCACCAATAGCTCGAGATGAAGATTCCATCATTACTAGGCGAGTAGCAAAGGGTGGAAAATATGCTCACACTTCCTATCAAATCGTGGAATCTTATGGGGATATCCATCTAGTCGATATTCGTCTTCACACGGGTAGAACTCATCAGATTCGAGTACATTTCTCGCATATAGGGTTTCCATTGCTGGGAGATGACCTTTATGGGGGAAGCCTAGATCATGGCATAGAACGCCAAGCTCTTCATTGTCATTACTTATCGTTCTATCATCCTTTCTTAGAAGAGCAGTTAGAGCTGGAATGCCCACTGCCGGATGATTTCAACACACTTATAACACAGTTATCAAATAATAATTTATCTTAAAAGGAGTCAAAACTCATGGAAGTTTTTGAAAGTTTGAAAGCCAACCTAGTTGGTAAAAATGCACGCATCGTCTTACCTGAAGGTGAAGAACCACGTATTCTACAAGCAACCAAGCGTTTGGTAAAAGAAACAGAAGTTATCCCTGTACTATTAGGAAACCCTGAAAAGATTAAAATCTATCTTGAAATTGAAGGAATTACAGACGGCTACGAAGTTATTAATCCAGAAAATTACCCACAATTTGAAGAAATGGTAGCTTCTCTTGTTGAACGTCGTAAAGGAAAAATGACAGAAGAAGAAGCGAGAGAAGTGCTCATCAATGATGTGAACTACTTTGGTGTTATGTTAGTTTATATGGGCTTAGTAGATGGTATGGTTTCAGGTGCTATTCACTCAACAGCTTCAACTGTTCGTCCAGCTCTTCAAATTATCAAGACTCGTCCAAATGTTAGCCGTACATCAGGTGCCTTCCTCATGGTCCGTGGCACTGAGCGTTACTTGTTCGGTGACTGTGCGATCAACATCAACCCCGATGCTGATGCTCTAGCTGAAATTGCTATTAACTCAGCTATCACAGCTAAAATGTTTGGTATTGAACCTAAGATTGCTATGCTTAGCTACTCAACTAAAGGTTCAGGTTTTGGTGAAAGTGTTGATAAGGTTGTTGAAGCAACTAAAATCGCACACGAATTGCGTCCAGACCTTGAAATTGATGGTGAATTACAATTCGATGCTGCCTTCGTTCCGGAAACTGCAGCTCTTAAAGCTCCAGGAAGTAATGTAGCTGGACAAGCTAATGTCTTCATCTTCCCTGGTATTGAAGCAGGTAACATTGGTTACAAGATGGCAGAACGTCTTGGTGGATTTGCTGCAGTTGGACCTGTTTTGCAAGGACTTAACAAACCAGTAAATGACCTTTCACGTGGATGTAACTCTGATGATGTTTACAAACTAACTCTGATTACTGCAGCACAAGCTGTTCATCAATAAAAATTTTTCCCTCTTTTCCTCTTGGCAAAGGGGGATTTCCCTTTTTAAAGACACAATTCATCTGCAATAATAGCTAAAATATGGTAAAATAGTCAGTAATCATCTATATTTTATGAAATAAGTTTGTATGAAGAAAAGGAAATAAAATGGCGACTATTCAATGGTTTCCTGGCCATATGTCAAAAGCAAGACGTCAAGTCCAGGAAAATTTAAAATTTGTTGATTTTGTGACAGTTTTAGTGGATGCACGCTTGCCCTTGTCTAGCCAAAATCCAATGCTGACTAAAATCATCGGGGACAAACCAAGACTATTGATTCTGAACAAGGCAGACCTTGCAGACCCAGCATTAACAAAAGAGTGGCGTCAGCACTTTGAATCGCAAGGAATTCAAACGCTTGCTATCAACTCTAAAGAGCAAATTACGGTAAAAGTCGTGACCGATGCTGCAAAGAAACTCATGGCTGATAAGATTGCTCGTCAAAAAGAACGTGGTATTCAAATTGAGACCTTACGTACAATGATTATTGGGATTCCAAACGCAGGAAAGTCAACTCTGATGAACCGTTTGGCTGGTAAGAAAATTGCTGTAGTTGGAAACAAGCCTGGTGTGACAAAAGGCCAGCAATGGCTTAAAACCAATAAGGATTTAGAAATTTTGGATACCCCTGGGATTCTTTGGCCAAAATTTGAAGATGAAACTGTTGCTCTTAAACTTGCACTTACGGGAGCCATCAAGGATCAGTTACTTCCAATGGATGAGGTAACGATTTTCGGTCTCAATTACTTTAAAACACATTACCCCGAGAAGCTTCAAGAACGTTTTAAACAAATGAATCTGAACGATGAAGCTCCAGAAATCATTATGGATATGACTCGCATCCTAGGTTTTCGTGATGATTACGACCGTTTTTACAACCTTTTTGTCAAAGAAGTTCGTGATGGAAAACTTGGTAACTATACCTTAGATACATTGGATGATCTCAATGACAACGATTAAAGAAATCAAAGAAGAATTAGCAAAAATAAGAGAACTTGAAAGTCCCTTATTTAAGGAATTTGAAAAAGATTCTCGTTCAGGTGTCCAAAAGGAAATTGAAAAGCGTAAAAAGGCCATCCAAGCAGAAATGGATGAAAATCTCCGCTTAGAAGGCATGCTTCGCTATGAAAAAAATCTATATAGTAAAGGGACATCCCTAATTGCTGGTGTAGATGAGGTTGGACGTGGTCCTTTGGCCGGACCTGTTGTTGCTGCGGCAGTCATTCTTCCCAAAAATTGTAAAATAAAAGGTTTAAATGACAGCAAAAAAATTCCTAAGAAAAAACACGAGGAGATTTTTCAGGCTGTCAAAGAGAATGCCCTAACAATCGGTATTGGGATTATGGACAATCATGTCATTGACCAAGTCAATATCTATGAAGCGACAAAACTAGCTATGAAGGAAGCTGTTTCGCAACTTGAACCTCAGCCAGAACATCTTTTGATTGATGCTATGAAGTTGGATTTGCCGATTTCTCAGACATCCATCATTAAAGGAGATGCTAATTCGCTGTCTATTGCAGCGGCATCTATCGTTGCTAAGGTTACCAGAGATAAGATCATGGCTAACTATGACGAAGAATTTCCAGGCTATGATTTTGCTCAAAATGCTGGCTATGGAACTGCTAAGCATTTAGAAGGAATTGAAAAGCATGGTGTCACACATATTCATCGCACCAGTTTTGAACCGATTAAAACGATCGTTTCAGAAACTAGTAAAAGATAATTAAAGGAGAGAATTATGGAGGAACAATCGGAAATACTTAGTTCCAAGAAAGAATTTGCCTTCGCGTCCAGTACGATCTTAGCTCAAGTAGGGCGAGGTATTATTGTTGGATTAGTCGTAGGAATTATTGTGGGATCATTTCGATTTTTGATCGAAAAAGGCTTTCATATCGTTCAAGGATTTTATCAAGACCAAGAGAATCTGATACGGAATCTATTGATTGTTTTATTGTTTTATATCCTCATTTGCTTACTTAGTGCCAAATTAACACGTTCAGAAAAAGATATCAAAGGTTCTGGTATTCCTCAAGTTGAAGCGGAGTTAAAAGGTCTCATGTCTCTCAACTGGTGGAGTGTCCTCTGGAAGAAATACATTCTAGGTATCTTGGCCATTGCGAGTGGGCTCATGCTCGGTCGTGAAGGTCCCAGTATTCAGCTAGGTGCCGCTGGAGGAAAAGGAATTGCTAAATGGCTCAAGTCTAGCCCTGTTGAGGAGCGTTCTTTGATTGCAAGCGGAGCTGCTGCTGGACTTGCCGCTGCCTTTAACGCACCGATTGCGGGGTTATTATTTGTAGTAGAAGAAGTTTATCACCATTTTTCACGATTCTTCTGGGTTTCTACCTTGGCTGCTAGTCTAGTAGCAAACTTTGTTTCTCTTCTTATCTTTGGCTTGACACCCGTTCTGGATATGCCAGATAATATCCCTCTCATGAGTTTGAGTCAGTATTGGATTTATCTGCTTATGGGGATTTTTCTTGGTTTTTCAGGTTTTCTTTATGAGAAAGCGGTTCTGAATATCGGCAAAGTTTATGATTGGATTGGGAAAAAGGTTCACATTGACAAAGCTTATCATCCAATTTTTGCTTTTATCCTGATTATTCCTGTAGGAATATTCCTACCTCAAATACTTGGTGGGGGCAATCAGGTTGTCTTATCCTTAACAGAACAAGATTATAGTTTCCAAATTCTCTTAGTTTACTTCATCATTCGTTTTATCTGGAGTATGATTAGTTACGGAAGTGGACTACCAGGTGGTATTTTCTTACCAATTTTAGCTTTAGGGTCTTTACTTGGTGCTCTGGTCGGTGTTATTTGTGTCAATCTTGGACTCGTCACCCAGCAGCAATTTCCTATCTTTGTGATTCTTGGAATGAGTGGGTATTTTGGTGCTATCTCAAAAGCACCTTTGACAGCTATGATTCTTGTGACTGAGATGGTCGGAGATATCCGTAATCTCATGCCTTTAGGTATGGTGACACTAGTTGCCTATATTGTTATGGATCTGCTCAAAGGGGCACCTGTCTATGAAGCCATGCTGGAGAAAATGTTACCTGAAACCGCAAGTGACGATGGAGAAGTTACTCTTATTGAAATTCCTGTTTCTGATAAAATAGCAGGCAAGCAAGTACATGAACTTAATTTACCACATAACGTACTGATCACAACCCAAGTTCATAACGGAAAACGTAAGACGGTTAACGGTTCAACAAGAATGTATTTAGGAGATATGATCCATCTTGTTATTCCAAAAAGCGAGATTGGGAAAGTGAAAGATTTGTTACTATAAAAACATAAAAAAAGTTATGTATTTTTAAGAACAAAAAGATAAGAGAATATATTTGTTGCATAATATAATTTATGTAACAAATATATTTTTTAGGATATTTTTAAATAATTAAAGGGAGTTGCTATGAGTAGAAATAAGGCTCTTTCAGTTTATTTGGTAGGAACTTTTAGCCAATTGTTATTAGTTTGTTTAGTTGTATTTTTCTTTAATTATTTCGCTATTCGTTCTGATCTAGTAAATATTCTCGGTGTAATGATTGGTGGTATCTCTACAGCCTTATGGGGTAGCATTGTTGCCATTTTCTATTATAAGATTGACTTAAAGAAAATAATAAAAGATTTTTTTAATATTCAGACCAGTTACAAACATTATTTATTAGCATTTTTTCTTATTATTCTTGATTTCTCTTTTCTATTTTTTGGAGGGGAAATCGTACAATTTATCTGGTATATTCCTTTTCTGATGTTTTTCAAATTTATTGTATTTGGTGGATTGGAAGAAATCGGTTGGAGATACGTATTTCAGCAAATTTTACAAGAGAAGTTACACTATTTTCAAGCAACATTTTTAACATTTATCATTTGGTCAATTTGGCATTTATTGTTCTTCTATATAGATGGCTCCCTAATCAATCTTCAATTAGTACCTTTTTTATTTGGGTTGCTGACAAATTCCTTCATTCTTTCAGCTCTTTATTTAAAAACAAAAAATCTCTGGATTTGTGTGATGACACATTCAATAATTAATGTGTTCTCTCAATTAACTATTAGTGACGCTCATTACGAAATCTATCTAATCAAAATTATTGTTATTGTTGCATCGTGTTTTATAGCAAAGTCCAGCAAAGTTAAATATAAGACAAAACGTAGTAATTAGTAATTAGTATTTAGAATAATTTTAAATATCTATCAAATACTTAAAAAATCCAAATTAACAAAAAGATTTGGATTTTTTTGTTTTAAGGTTATGTAAAAGTTACTTAGTAAGTGTTGAATAAACATTGGTAGAAAACTAAAAGTTAATGTACATTTGAACAATTTCCAGTATTCACTTAAATAAAGTACATAATTGAGGATAATCAGCTCTAAAAAAATTTTTGGTTAATACTAAAAGTTTATGTACAATTGACTTAACGTGAGCTAAACTATTGATACAACTGAATTAGAAGCATAAAGTACATTCTTTAAAAAGTGTACTTTATTTTTATTTTGTATATTTTCTAGTTCATAGCATCATCTGATTTAAGGAACTGATTTGTACATTTTTACTCTAATAGGTGCAGAAGAAGTAGTGGTTCAATTGTTCATTTTTTGCTAATCATTTAAGGTCTTATTGATAGTAAGATATAGATTTTTACTCGTGGTGCTAGTTAATCTCAAAGTATCTCAGATTATTAGTCAGTAAAATTTGCTCCATTCTCAACTGCAATCCTGTTAAGCCTTCTAGCTGGTGTTTGTTCGACATCAAAAAAGCACAAAGTTCTGAAAATCGAGTTTCAATAGTCCGTCTCATAGCCATTAGTTTCCAATGATTATGTTGTTTAGCTCTTACCATATTTTGACGTAAAGGCGTCCAAAGATGGTAACCTTTCTGTTTCAACTGTTCTCTGAGTTCATAGCTAAAATAAGCTAAATCAGCTAAAACATAGGGTTGAGAACAATTTTTTAGTAAGTCATCAACTGCCCTAATATCATGTACTGAGGCAGGCGTTACAACATAATTCAGAATATAGCCTGATAGGGTGACCAGCATATGTACTTTGAATCCATAGAACCAAAGGTGCTTAGAGGAATTTTAACCAATGTCGGCTAGTTTATTAAAAACATGTGCTCTCATGTGCTCTATGGTTACGGACTGGTTGACAAAGTGATAAGAGGAAACTATCTATGATGACAATGTTATTGGGAGAAATTTGAGTATTTATGGCTTGCCGAATAATTTGGACTAACCAAATCAACTGCCTTGTCCGTTGATTAAACCGACTTCTTTCAAGGAAGACACCCACTAGGATTCTTGTTTAGAAGCACTGAATCAATCAAGAAGGATCACCCAGAGGTTCCAGCATTTGAAGAATATGACGAGCTACTTGAAGCAATCAAAAAATCCCTTTATAGGGATTTTTTTATACCTATAATACCTTGTGCAAAATAGTCGTATATATCAAAATCAGAGTCACGTTACCTACTATTAGACCAAAAGTCGCAAGCAAGGTCTTTGCTGTACCCGGCTTAAAATCTGCACTAATCAAATATGGCCAAAAGCATATCATTGGGAAAACGGCTATTAACACGCATACATAGGCAGGAAAGCTTGTCCAAAGAAAGCGTGTCGTCTCTAACCAGTGACCCCATGAAGGCATCACTATTTTGCTTATAGTGAAAAGTATGCATATAAGGTGGACCACTAGAAGATAAATAGCATACTTTGTCTTACTTAGTACTTTTTTCTTTTTCATTTTGCCTAATTATCCCTGCAAATTCTTCTATCGCTCTGCTGCAATATTAGAACTAAAATTAAAATTAACTATATCATTATTCGAATCAAGGTCTAAATTCATAAAATAATGATTCCAAAAGAATTCATTGTTACCTGCTCCCCACTGCACGCCATAATGACCCAAATATTCATCTCTTGGATCGCTTGGAGTCAGCCATATTTTTTTCCCAAATACTTTCGTGAACTTGTTTTCGTCAAGCTTCTTTAGCAAATCAATACCATCTATATTATATGAAATTCCATATTTTTTGGCAACAGCTGTGCACTCAGAATCGAAGCAAACCTGCGTAACCACACAGTCCTTCAGCTCCGTACTCTTCCTCTTATCTCCGTAAACACCTATACATCCGAGAACTACATTCTTCTTTACAAGAAGATAGGTAGATCGCGTAACTGCTGAGTCATATGACTTAAAGCCGTTTGGTACGCTAACCCCCGATCCTTGGTATGTAGAATAGCTTCCCGTTGTCATAAGCTCATTATAATTAGGATAATCATGTCTACCATTTGACACATAGATTTCAAACCCCTTGTCTATCAAATCCGAAATCTTAGTCTCTGTAAGATGAATTTCAGTTCCATCAATTTTAAGTGGAGGTGCGTTATCAGGTAGACCTATAATTATATATACAAACATCAAAAAAACGAATACCATAAGCACTGCAACGATACCTATCCAAGATTTCCCGGTTCTCCTTCGTGCATTGAAAAGCGCCATTATAGAAGGCGTGATTATAGCAGCACCAATTGGCGCCGCCCCACCATGACGAAACATGCCCATGACCTTAAAGGCAATTACAGCGCTAATTAGTATTAAAACTATGTGCACTGCATACTCTCCTACGCTTAGCTTACTCGTCCTAGTCTGATTATTTGCTGGGGCATCGTACACTGGAACACCGTTCTCAAAGGTGTTCTTCATTCTATAACGCAGCCAAAACAATATTCCAATAAACACAAATGCCAAGAAAACTAGCATTCCGATAAAAACTAATCTTTCCATCTGTAACCTTTTTTTTGACCTAATTATCGTCCATCAAAATTCATATCTAGTCTACCACATTTTGAAATTGTTTTACAATATTTACACACTTATGCACGAATCAAAAAGTTTTAAAAGGATTTAACGACTTAGCAACAACTCAACAAAGTCTAATGAACGAGTGGGATTATGTAAATAACTTCTTGATAGCAAGTCAAGTCCAACTGAAATTACCTAGTTAAGTAATATGTCTGTATGGTGGATATGTCAAGAAAACCTTAATCATCGTTATAAAATTCAAGTTAAAGAAAGAATGGCGTACAGAAAACGAAATAAAAAGGGGTGTTCGATTTGCAAAGGTTACAGAAGAAAGCAAGAACATTTTATAAAGTTTAAAAAAGATATAAAAAAATAAAAACACTTTAAGTAATATAAAGTGTTTTTATATTGTCAAATGTACAATTGAAAAATTATCAGTTTTCACTTAGATAAAGTACATATTACAGTAGATGGATAGCTTTTAAGATTTCCAGTGTTCACTTAAATAAAGTACATAATTGAATATAATTGGCTTAAAAAATTTTTGGTTATTTGTTTTTAAGTTATATATTCCTAAATCTCCCCTATAACATCTTTCCGAAAAACTATAATTTTCTTGAAAAAAATATAAGGCTATGCTATACTACTAGTATAGAAAGATTTGGAGAAAAACATGAAACGCGAGATCTTATTAGAACGTATTGATAAACTCAAACAAGTCATGCCTTGGTACGTATTGGAATACTACCAATCAAAACTGGCTGTTCCCTACAGTTTTACGACCTTGTATGAATACTTAAAAGAATACGATCGATTTTTCACCTGGGTTTTGGAATCTGGTATATCGAATGCTGACACTATGGCCAATATACCTTTAGATGTACTTGAGCACATGACCAAGAAAGACATGGAATCTTTTATTCTTTACTTACGTGAACGTCCTTTGCTCAATGCCAATACGACTAAGCAAGGTGTCTCCCAAACAACCATCAACCGTACTTTATCAGCGCTTTCTAGTCTTTATAAGTACTTGACTGAGGAAGTTGAAAACGAGCAAGGTGAACCTTATTTCTATCGCAATGTTATGAAGAAAGTTGCAACTAAGAAAAAGAAAGAAACCTTGGCTGCTCGAGCCGAAAATATCAAGCAAAAGCTCTTTTTAGGTGATGAAACAGAGGGATTTTTAAATTATATTGATGAGGAATATCCCAAAACTCTCTCAAATCGTGCCCTATCTTCCTTTAATAAGAATAAAGAGCGAGATTTAGCTATTATAGCACTGCTTCTTGCCTCTGGTGTCCGTCTCTCTGAAGCGGTTAACCTGGACCTTCGAGATCTCAACCTCAAGATGATGGTCATTGACGTCACTCGAAAAGGTGGAAAACGAGACTCAGTTAATGTTGCTGCCTTTGCTAAGCCTTATTTGGAGCAATATCTTGCTATAAGAGACAAACGTTACAAGACAGAAAAGACTGATACAGCCCTCTTTCTAACCTTGTATCGAGGTGTTCCAAACCGTATTGACGCTTCTAGTGTCGAAAAGATGGTAGCCAAGTATTCAGAAGACTTTAAAGTCCGCGTGACACCCCATAAACTTCGCCACACTCTTGCGACTCGTCTCTATGATGCAACCAAATCACAGGTTCTGGTCAGTCACCAGCTAGGACATGCAAGCACACAAGTTACCGACTTGTATACCCATATCGTTAATGATGAACAGAAAAATGCCTTGGATAGTTTGTGATGTTACATAATATAATTTATGTATAATTTAAAAAAGAGCGATAGATTTTTGATTATCTAACGCTCTTTTATTGTTCTATAAAAATTCAATCCAATAATTACGGTGTGGCTCAATAATGACTGGTTTTCCCCAGAATGATTTTAGATAGGCCAAGTTTGCAGGGGTAACAGGTTTCTTTTCACCGTTGTACTTCTCTGCACTCTCTTCCGTTAGAAAGCATTTAACTGCTTCATATGGTGTGCCATCGCTCGCCATTCGATCAATTCCTAAATAAGCAATTTCATCACCTTTTTGAGGACTGTCAGTAAGAAGTTTTCCAATAAAGTAGACCGTTTTATCTTTCATTAATTCATAAGCCTTACTATTTTCCAGTCTGTTATTCGCTGCAGCGTACATAATACAAAAACTGTCCACAATATCTTTCAAAGGCATTAATTCTTCTTTGCTGACTATAATTTCGTCAGAAGCAAGTCCACCAATGATTAAGCTTTTATAATGAGGTTGCTGGATGATATTATCTAAAGCCATTCCTAATGGTAGTTGGACACCCTGATAGCCTAATGGTTCTAGCTCTTGCTTTTTCTGGTCAAGGTGTTCTTGTGTAATACTAATATTCAAATCATATGGACTTGAAGGTTGTTGCTTGCTAAAAAAAGCCACTACTATACGATCTAACTGTTCAAATAGACCAAGTTTTTCCATTGGAATTTTCATCATCGAATATGATCCCCTTTTTTAGATTTCCTTTATATTCTACTCTCATTATTTTTGAATATCAAGTTTAAGATAAAAGATATCCATTTAACATGGATATCTTTTACTTTATTCCACAACTGCCTCAGCAATTTCTTCTGCTGTGATTCCTGCGAAATAACGACCTAGGTTAATAGTTTGAAGTGCTTTGAGGACGTCTTCGCGTTCGTATTTAACACCACGAAGGACATCTTCTACTGCTGCAACATCTTCAATACCAAAGAAGTCACCGTAAATCTTGATGTCTTGGATTTTTGATTCAATGACGTTTGCAAAGATTTCAACCTTACCACTTGGGAATTTAGTACCACGGCGAACGTTATATTCAGGTGATTTCCCATAGTTCCAGTCCCAAGTACCAAACTTAGTTTCTTTGATGCGATTGATTTCAGCCAATTCTTCATCTGAGAATACATACTCAGTCATCTCAGGGTATTCTTTTTTCATGTATTCCAAGAGTAAATCACGGAATTCTTCAACAGTGATCTTTTCTGGCAACTCATCGATAATATTAGTTACACGAGCACGAACTGATTTAACACCTTTAGACTCAAATTTGTCCTTAGATACTTTAAGTGCGTTAGCTAGGACAGACAAATCCACGTCAAAGAGAAGACAACCATGGTGCATGATACGGCCATTGATATAAGCCTGTGCATTTCCACAGAATTTCTTACCGTCGATTTCTAAGTCGTTACGGCCTGTAAATTCAGCTTTAACACCAAGTTCAGCCAAAGTATTGATAACTGGAGTAGAGAAGCTCTTGAAGTCAAAGGCCTTGTTTTCATCTTCTTTTGAAATGATGGTATAGTTAAGGTTGTTCAAATCATGGTAAACAGCTCCACCACCACTGATTCGACGGACTACTTCAATTCCATTTTCACGAACATAGTCACGGTTAATTTCCTCAATGGTATTTTGGTGACGACCTACAATGATAGATGGTTTGTTGATCCAAAGAAGGAAGATTTGATCTTCATCAAGAAGATGTTTAAAAGCGTACTCCTCTAAAGCAATATTAAAAACAGTGTCGTTTGAATGATTGATAATGTATTTCATAAGGTACCTTCTAATACGATAGAGACTGGAAAATAATTCCAGTCTAGTCTATCTATTTTTATTTTTTCTTAGGTGAATGGATAGCCATTCCAAGAACATCCGCAAATGCTTCGTACATAACTTCAGAATATGTTGGGTGTCCGTGGATTGTCTTCAGCATTTCTTCTACAGTGATTTCCATTTCGATGATACTTGACGCTTCGTTGATCAACTCTGCAGCTGCAGGGCCAATGATGTGAACACCGAGGATTTCACCATATTTCTTGTCTGCAATAACTTTAACAAATCCTTGAGCTGCATCTGATGCAATTGCACGTCCGTTTGCAGCAAAGTTGAATTTACCGATTTGGACATCGTATTTTTCACGAGCTTGTTCTTCTGTTAAACCAACTGCTGCTACTTCTGGAAGTGTATAGATCGCTGCAGGAGTCAAGTTCAATTTCGCAACAACGTGGTTTCCTTTAAGGGCATTTTCAGCTGCTACTTCACCCATACGGAAGGCAGCGTGAGCCAACATCTTAGTACCGTTGATATCACCTGGTGCATAGATACCTGGAACAGAAGTTTCCATGTATTCATTGACCTTAATACGACCACGGTCTAATTCAAACTCAACATCTCCGATACCTTCAAGATCTGGAACACGACCGATTGAAAGAAGGGCTTTATTCGCGATAATATCATCTTTTCCTTCAACTTTGATACGAAGTTTGCCATCTTCTTCAATGATTTCTTGAAGTTTAGTACCTGTCAAGATCGTCATACCTTTACGTTCAAGGATTAAACGAAGGTTCTTAGATACTTCAGCATCCATAGCTGGAACGATACGATCCATCATTTCGATAACAGTAACTTTTGAACCAAAGGTCATGAAGGCTTGTCCAAGTTCGATTCCGACGACACCACCACCGATGATAACGAGGCTTTCTGGAACTTCATTCATTTCAAGGATGTCATCACTAGTCATCACAAGAGATGATTCCATACCAGGAACGTTGATTTTGCTTACTTTTGAACCACCAGCAAGGATGATTTTCTTAGTTTCAAGCAATTCAGAACCATTTACCAAGACATTCTTATCTTTAGTAATAGTACCGATACCCTTATGAACGTCAACTCCATAGCTACGAAGGAGTCCTGCAACACCACCAACAAGAGTATTAACAACTTTAGATTTTGTTTCTAAAAGTTTGTCCATGTCAACAGTGAAGTTAGGATTTTCAATCACGATACCACGATTTGCTGCATGACCGATACTCTCGATAATTTCGGCGTTGTGAAGGTAAGTCTTAGTTGGGATACATCCACGGTTTAAGCAAGTTCCACCAAGTTCAGATTTCTCAACAAGAGCAACCTTACCACCTAATTGAGCTGCTTTAATAGCAGATACATAACCAGCAGGTCCGCCACCGATAACAACGATGTCGTAAGCATCATCACTCTTACCATCATCGTTTGAGGCACTTGCTGCAGGTGCTGGGCTAGCTTCTGGTGCAGTTGCTCCAGCTGTTGGGATATTTTCCCCTTCTTCACCAAGATAACCGATAACTTCAGTAACAGGAACAGTCTCTCCATCACCTTTTAGGATAGCGATTAAGTATCCATCTTCTTCTGCTTCCAATTCCATGCTGACTTTGTCAGTCATGATTTCCAAAAGGATTTCTCCTTCTTTTACAAATTCTCCGACTTTTTTATTCCATTGGACGATTTGTCCTTCTGTCATATCCACGCCGGCTTTTGGCATAATTACTTCTAAGGCCATATCTTACTTCCTCTATCTATATTTCTAAAACAAATATTTTAAACCAACATTGAGATTGGGTTTTCAATTAAAGCTTTCAAGTCTTTCATAAACTTAGCACCAGCCATACCATCTACGACACGGTGGTCAATTGTTAGACCAAGACTCATAATTGGACGAATCACGATTTCACCATTAACTACAACTGGTTTTTCAACTGTTGAGCTAACACCGAGGATTGCTGAGTTTGGTTGATTGATGATAGGACCAAATGATTGAACACCAAACATCCCCAAGTTACTAATTGTGAAGGTTGAATTTTGCAATTCGCTAGGAGCTAGTTTACCATCTAAGGTACGTCCAATAACGTCTTTAAATGCAACTACCAACTCAGACAAGCTCATTTTTTCTGCATTATAGACAACTGGTGTCATCAATCCATTATCCATACCAACTGCCATCGCAAGGTTGACATAATTGTGAGTGATGATTGTCTTACCATCTTCAGTCAAAGAAGCGTTAATGTATGGATGTTTCATCAGTGTCTTAACAACCGCAAGTGAAAGCAAATCTGTAACAGTGATTTTCTTACCAGTTGCTTCCATAATTGGTTCAAGGACTTTCTTACGAAGGGCAAGCATTTCAGACATATCGACATCGTAGTTAAGCGTGAAGGTTGGTGCAGTCAAGTAAGACTCAACCATACGTTGAGCAATAACCTTACGCATAGGAGTCATCGGAATACGCTCGATTTCTCCATAAGGTGTTACATTATCTGGAACTTCTTCCACTTTCTCAATTTGAGCAGGTGATTTAATCGTATCGTTTTCAATATTTTCAGGAAGGAAAGCTAAAACGTCCTTCTTCATGATTTTACCGCGATGACCAGTTCCTTGGATTTCTTGCCAAGCAATATTATGCTCTAGTGCAATTCGTTTTGCGAGTGGTGAAATGCGAACCACATTAGTGTCTTTAAATGTTTCCACGTCTTCTTTGTGGACACGACCGTTTGCGCCTGAACCAGAAATATCATAGAGGTTAATTCCTAAATCATCCGCTAATTTTCTAGCTGCAGGAGTCGCTCTTAGCTTATCATCAGCCATGACCTCTCCTATTCTATTTATGATGCAAAGGGCGTTTAAAAGCGACCGAAAAATAGGAAATCAACGCAGACTTCGATGAAGTCAAGGAGATTTATCTTTTTTCCGAGCTTTTAGCCCGTGCTCTAATCTAAGATATCAAGGACGCAGAGAACTCTGTACCTAAAAGATACAAAGCTTCTCGTCTGATTTATCATATATTACATAATTTATGTTATGTATTATTGTTTGTTGTGAGTTTTACGGATTGCATCTTTGATGCTTTCAACTGTTGGAATCATTGCATTTTCAAGATTTTGTGCGTAAGGCATTGGTACATCCTCACCTGCACAGCGACGGATTGGTGCATCCAAGTAATCAAATGCTTCTGATTCTGAGATAATAGCTGAGATTTCACCGATAAAACCACTTGTCTTGTGGGCATCGTTGACAAGAACTACTTTTCCAGTCTTCTTAACTGAATTAATGATGATGTCTTTATCAAGTGGAACCAAAGTACGTGGGTCTACTACTTCTACTGAGATGCCTTCTTCGGCCAATTCTTCAGCTGCTTGCATAACACGACGAAGCATTTTTCCGTATGTTACTACTGTTACATCAGTTCCTTCGCGTTTGATTTCTCCAACACCAAGTGGGATAGTATAGTCTGGATCAACAGGTACTTCACCTTTTTGGTTAAATTCTGATTTGTATTCAAGAATAATAACAGGATTGTTGTCTCGGATAGAAGACTTAAGAAGTCCCTTCATATCAGCTGGTGTACCTGGAGCTACAACCTTCAATCCCGGGATATGAGTAAACCAAGACTCCAATGATTGTGAGTGTTGAGCTGCAGAACCAACTCCGTTACCAGCTGCACAGCGGATTGTCATTGGTACTTGCCCTTTTCCACCAAACATGTAACGAGTTTTAGCTGCTTGGTTGACAATATTATCCATGGCAATAACAGAGAAATCCATGAAGGTCATATCAACGATTGGACGAAGTCCTGTCATAGCAGCACCTGCTGCTGCACCAGAAATTGCAGCTTCAGAGATTGGACAGTCCCGTACACGTTCTGGTCCAAATTCTTCAAGCATACCTACAGATGTACCAAAGTCTCCACCAAAGACACCGACATCTTCACCCATCAAGAGTACATTTTCATCACGACGCATTTCCTCAGACATTGCAAGGATAATGGTATCGCGGAAAGACATTAATTTTGTTTCCATATTTCTCTACTTCTCCTTAGTCTGCGTAAATATCTTCAAAAGCTGATTCTAGTGGAGGGAATGGACTTTCTTCTGCAAACTTAACAGATGCTTCCACTGCTTCCTTGACTTGAGCCTGAATTTCTTCGAGTTCTTCTGCACTAGCAATTTTATTTTCAAGGAGATACTTGCGGAGGTTTTCGATTGGATCTTTTTCCTTCCACTCTTCGACTTCTTCACGGGTCCGATATTTACCAGGGTCTGATGACGAGTGACCAAGCCAACGGTAGGTAACACTTTCGATTAAGACAGGACCTTTACCAGAACGAACGTGGTCAACAGCTTTTTTAAATCCTTCGTAGACATCGATAACATTGTTACCGTCTTCGATAAACATTCCAGGAATACCGTAAGCAGCACTTCGCTCATGGATATGCTTAACATTTGTCATTTTCTTGATGTCGGCAGAAATTCCATAACCGTTATTGATACAGTAGAAAATAACTGGTAGATTCCAAATCGAAGCCATATTAACAGCCTCGTGGAATACACCTTCATTTGTTGCGCCATCACCAAAGAAGCAGACAACAATCTTGCCAGTGTTTTTCATTTGTTGAGTAAGGGCTGCACCTACAGCGATTCCCATACCACCACCAACAATACCGTTGGCACCAAGGTTACCTGCATCTAGGTCGGCGATATGCATAGATCCACCTTTACCTTTACAAGTTCCTGTATATTTACCAAGGATTTCAGCCATCATTCCATTAAGGTCGATCCCTTTAGCGATAGCTTGACCATGACCACGGTGATTTGAGGTGATGAGGTCATCTTCGTTAAGAGCTAACATAGCCCCAACGTTTGCTGCTTCCTCACCAACAGAAAAGTGCGTCATACCGGGCACTTTACCTTTTTTTACTAATTGAGCAATTTTTAAGTCCATACGACGAATTTCTTCCATCTTACGGAACATCTCAAGCAAAAGATTTTTATCTAAAGTTGACATAATCTTGCCTTTCTAAGTTTAATTTCTTATACTTCTATTCTATCTTATAGGTCAACTAGAGTCAAAGATTTTGCTTGCTAGTTTTTCACAATATAAAAAAAGAAAAGTCAATGAAATCAAGACTTTTCTTTACATAAAACAACTATTTCACAAACTGATTTTCAAGGATATTTTCAACAAATTATTTGAATCTTTTCATAATAACTTGTAAACGCCACTGATAGAGTAGTCCGCTGACTACTAAACTTACGATAAGACCTATCCAGTAGGAATAAGCATCGAGATTTGTTGAATAATCTAGAAACAAACCAAGAGGTATAGCAATTCCCCAGTATCCCAAGAGTCCCAGATAGAAAGGTATGACTGTGTCTTTGTAACCACGTAATATTCCTTGTAATGGTGCCGCAAATGTATCAGCTAATTGGAAAAACAAGCTATAGGTCATAAAGCTAGCAGTTAATTGGATGAATTCCGGATCATGGCCATAAAGGCTAGCAACATTTTCTCTAAAAATATATAAAAATGAAAGTGTTAAAATCGCAAATACCATAGCGGATAGACGTCCGATTTTTATATATTTCTTAGCATCTTCTAGACGTTTAGCACCGACTTCGTAAGAAACAACGATAGCCATAGCGGTTGAAATGCTCATAGGAAAGGCGTACATGAGAGATGAAAAGTTCATGGCAGATTGATGGCTTGCTATTATCAAAGATGAAAACTTTGCCATAATCAATCCCACTGCTGAAAAAATAGCAACCTCTGCAAATACAGTTCCACCAATAGGTAACCCCAGTTTTATCGCTTCTTTTATTTTATTCTTGTTTAAAGGTGAACGGTTCTCTAAATGTAGTTCTTTCAGTTTTTCTTGTTTAAGAAGAACGAATATAGAAATTAGCAATAAAGCCCAATAAGCCAAAGATGTACCAAGACCTGCTCCTGCTCCTCCAAACTCAGGAAAACCAAAGACACCGTAAATTAATAAGTAGTTAAAACCGCTATTTAGAGGTAGCAAAAGAAGCATCAGATACATGGATATATTGGTCAATCCCAGTGCGTCCAGCAATGAACGAATGACACTAAAGAGTAAGAGGGGAATGATTCCAATCGACAAAAACCATAGATAACGAATAGCTATATCTGACACTGCCGATTCTAACTCCATATTGCTTAGAACTATCGGAGCAGCGATAAAGACTAAAACAAATAGAAAAATGGATAAAGCAAGGGAAAGATAAAGAAATTGATAAAAATCAGAACTCACTTCATCTTTTTTTCCTCTCCCTAAATGATGGCCAACAATAGGAACTAGAGCTGAAACAATCCCGGTTAAAAAGGTAAAAAAAGGATTCCACAAACTAGTCGCCATTGATACCCCAGCCAAATCTATGGTATTATACTGGCCAGTCATGGTCGTATCGACAAAAGAAGCGGAATAATTGGCAAATTGATAGACTAGAATTGGAAAGAAAATCTTAAGAAATAAGATAAATTTGTCTTTAAAATGATGGGTTGGGTACATATCGTCTCTCTCTAATTAATGATTCGAAAGAGCAGATTTCACCTAGTTCTTATAGACAATCTGTCCATTACAGATTGTGTATTTGACCTGCCCTTTCAAAGATTCACCGATAAATGGTGAATTCGCTGCTTTGGAAGCAAAATGACTATCCACGATTCGGTCCGCTTTATCATCAAAAATTGTAATATCCGCTGGACCGTTTTCTGATAGATAACCTGCTTCAAAGTTATAAAGTTTTGCTGGGTTGTAGGACATTTTTTCTAACAATTGCATTAAACTCAACTCGCCAGCTTCCACCAAATAGGTTAAACCTAGTGACAAAGAAGTTTCCAAGCCTGTCATACCTGATGGCGCTTTGGTAATATCCTCAACATTTTTCTCGTCAGCATGGTGAGGCGCGTGGTCAGTAGCAATGACAGAAATGACTCCAGATTTTAAACCTTCAATGACGGCGCGACGGTCTGATTCCAAACGAAGAGGTGGATTCATCTTAGCGTTACTTCCTTTAGTCAAAAGCAGAGCTTCAGTCTTCGAAAAATGCTGTGGAGCTACTTCTGCAGTTACGTTTGCTCCCATATTTTGAGCAAACTCCACAACCTTGACACTTTCTTCCTTAGACAAATGCTGAATATGAACATGAGCCTTGGTTGCATAGGCAATCATGACATCACGTGCTATCATTGCATACTCTGCAACTCCTGTTGCACCGCAGATATGAAAATGCTCTTTAGCGATATTTTCGTTAAAACCAAGCGTACCATTTAAACCAGGATCTTCTTCGTGCAGGCTGATAAAGGTGTTGAGTTTTTTAGCTTCTTCCATGGCTTCCTTGACAACTTTACTACTTTCAAGAGGAATTCCATCATCAGAAAAACCAACTGCCCCTGCTTCTAAAAGGGCTTTAAAGTCAGTTAGGTCTTGACCATTAAAATTTTTGGTAATCGTTGCTACAGACTTAACGTTAATTTTTTCCTTGGTTGCAGATTGAAGAACTTCCTGCAAAGTCTCAACATCTGAGATGGTTGGATTGGTATTAGCCATCATTACGACTGTCGTAAAACCACCTGCAGCTGCTGCTAGTGCTCCTGTATGAATGTCTTCTTTATGTGTTTGACCAGGTTCACGGAAATGAACATGGATATCCACCAAACCAGGCGCAACTACAAGACCAGTAGCATCTATTACTTGAGCACCTTCTTCCTGGATTTCAGGAGCAATTTGAACAATTTTTCCTTCATCAACCAAAACATCACAAACTTGATCCAAACCAGACTTTGGATCCATTACACGGCCATTTTTGATTAGTAACATATCTATACTCCTTTACTCATAGAAATCCACTTGTGTATCCAATAATTTATCACCATCATAGACAAACTTGGCTGAAAAGAAGGGTTTATCCTCTAAGAGCCACTCGACAAAGGTATGATCTCCTTCCCAGGTCGGCTTGCTGAGAACTTCATCATAAGGAACCCATTCTAGCGTCCCCTCATTACAGTCAATTAACTCACCCTCAAACTCAGTCACCTTAAATACATAGGTGTACCAGTCCAAGTCCGGAGTGAATTCAGGGAAAGTGATAACACCCTTTAAAACCGGCGTAGCCTTCAACCCTGTTTCTTCCAAAATCTCACGGGCAGCACATTCTTGTGGAGTTTCCCCGCGTTCTAACTTTCCACCTACACCGATCCATTTTCCTTCATGAACATCATTAGGCTTTTTATTGCGATGAAGCATGAGCAATTCTTTTCCATTATCAATGTAGCAAATCGTCGCTAACTGAGGCATATTCTCTCCTTATCTAAGCCAATCAATTGGCTCTTGTCCTGTTTCTTTTAAGAATGCATTGGCCTTAGAAAAAGGCTTAGAACCCCAAAATCCTCTGTAAACAGAAAGAGGACTTGGGTGGGCTGATTCGATAATCAAGTGCTGAGGATTGGTAACCAAGGACTTCTTCTTACGTGCATAAGCACCCCAGAGTATAAAAACCACTGGTCTATCTAAGTTATTGACGACCTTAATAACAGCATCTGTAAATGGTTCCCATATCTGAGCAGCATGACCATTTGCTTGACCAGCAGGGACAGTCAAACAAGCATTGAGAAGCAAAACACCCTGCTCCGCCCAAGAGGTCAAGTCATGAGACGGTTTTACCCCAATATCATCCGCAAGTTCTTTTAAAATATTTTGCAAGGATGGCGGAGCTGGAATAGCATCTGGAACCGAAAAACTTAAGCCCTGCGCCTGACCTGGTCCATGATAAGGATCTTGACCAAGAATAACCACCTTAACCTCTTCCAGAGGAGTTGTTATAAGAGCCTGAAAAACCTTTTCTTTAGGAGGATATACAGTTCCTTGAGCATAAACCTGTTCCATAAATTGATTGATTTTCCCAAAATAACCTTCAGGTAATTGCTCCTTAATCAAAGCATGCCAAGATGAGTGTTGCATCGCCAACTCCTTTATCGTATCCATCTAAAGGCACGTCTTAATTCATCCGTACCATTTTTAAAAAAGCATAAACCATGTGCAAGTATAATCTTATCCGGTTTCCAGCTCAACATACGGGAAAAAGAAACCTTTGCTTCCCTTTGTCTTCCTAAAAAAGTCATCCGATAATCGATAGGAGTTTGTCCATCAGGAGATATTACACGAGCTAAACGATAGAATCTTCTGCGGATTGGACTAGCTATCTTTTCTGGTTCAAAATTCTCTATGAGGTCTGTTACAATCAGTGTTTTAGTTGATTTATGAAAAAACACCACCTCTTCGATGACAGAACTTCCCTTAAAAATAAGCTGTTCAATCTCATCAGACCATAGGTCAGGAGCCATATCTGTTAAGGCAGCATTAAATTCCACCTTGATTTTCTGACTTTTCGCTCTCTCTTCAACTCCTGGACTAGACCACGCTTGCGCATGAGGATATCTTTTTCTCCAATCTGAAATATAGGCGTAGTGAATCTTATTTGGTGAAATCAGGTAAGCGACTTTGCCCAAAGCGTCCAGTTCAGTAAACAGTCCCTCATTTGGCGCAATCGGAGAGTGAATCCAAAGTTTGCCATCATTTAACTTAACCACCGTCATACGTGTCTGAAAAGGAAGCTTGAAGATCTTCATATCCATTTGAATCAAATCACCATCTACTATCCAGATATTTTGATCAACTTCCTTTAGTGTATACAATGGTTCATAAAGAAAAAGTTCTGGCCTTGACATCGTTAACTACTCCTTCGTCAATACTGCCTCTATTATAGCAAAAAGTGGCTATCTAAACCACTTTTAAAAGTATCTATTAAGATTTGAGAAGTTTTATAAATAATTTATACTAAAGTGCCTTTATTCAATCTCCTGTGCGGTATTAGAAAGGATAAATTCCTGGTCAATCTCATTGATAGTCATCTCAGTTCGGATATTTAGATTTTCATTAAATCTTTTATTCAATTCCCTTGTGACACTCGTCTTAAACTCATCACTCGATTTTTGTCTATAATAATCAAATCCTACAGAAGCCGCGCTACAGCAGCTACCCCAATCTGAAAGATAGCCTATTATTTCAAAAACACTATCATTGTATTTTTCAAATTTTTTAGTTGCTGTACTTTTTAAATAGCCTGAAATACAATTTACAAAAGAGTAGTAATACTTAGAGTCACGAAATGAATTGTATTCGTGACTATGAAAACTCGGATCGAGAATCCGTGCTGATCGTACATCTTCCATGGTGGGTTTTCTGGTCATTTTAATATCAGTCTGTAGATAAGCATAATAGGTTTCTTTATCATAGAAAGCTCCATCTACTGCTATCAATGTACCGTAGATACCATCCTCATACTGAAATACCATCACAGCACCGTTCCTATATTTGCTTTCTACAAGAACAGGCGGAGCAATTCTCTTTTTGGGCTTTTCTTTTTTTACACTTATCTTTTCTAAAAACTTTTCTAGATGTGCACTCCTCTGTTCTAAAAATTCACTATCTGCACCCAATTCTTCGGCAAGTTCTAAATCCTCTTTGTTGATAATGATTTCTTTAATTTCAAGCAAGAATTCATCATCTAATTGTCCAACTTCCCATAAACAGTGTGCTAAGGCGAACAAGACATCATACATATCGTCATCATATAAATCCGATGTCAGGTCATTTTTGATTGCATTTGCATCTTCTCCTTGATTGTATCTCTCGAAGAATTCTTCTTTAATATCTAAGGAAGTGTCATTTCCAAAGATGGTTGCATTCCATGTTCCCATAGTTTCGAGACTCCTCTATTCTTTTTTGAAATTTTTAAAGTAGCTCCAAGCAATCAAGCAGAGCCTGATAAGAGTCGACTTCGTAAGTCGGATGGGCTTGCGTCTTATTTTCTAGATGATGGGGATTGTACCAGATGGTATCTATGCCAGCATTATTCCCACCTTGGATATCAGCTGTAAGGGAGTCTCCAATCATCAGAACTTTTTCTTTGCTAAAACCAGGAATCTCCTGACCGATTTTTTCATAGAATAGTGCATCCGGTTTTTGAGTTTGCAATTGTTCAGAGATGAACACTTGGTTGAAATAGGGAGCTAGACCCGATTGAGCCAAACGACCTGTCTGAATGGCAGTTATCCCATTTGTCGCAGCGTAGAGTTCATAACCACGCTCAATGAGGTTATCTAAGAGTTCTATAGCACCAGAAAACACCTGTCCCTGTTGAGCTAAATAAAACTGATAGCGATTAGCTAAATAGGTACCATCTTTCTCGATCCCAAAATGCTCAAACAATTTTGAAAAACGAGTGTTAACCAAGTCTGATTTTGTAATCTTCTTCTGTTCTAAATCCTTCCAGAGAGCCTTATTCATAGGAACGTAATAATCTTTGTAGGCTTGAATATCCGCAACTCCTTCTTCTTTAAGGAGTTGTGTTAAGGCTACATCCTCAGCAGCATCAAAATCAAGCAAGGTGTGGTCTAGGTCGAAGAGTAAAAATTCATAAGTCATGTATTTGTTGCCCTACATTTAATAGTCTTTATATATTTTAAAGTATAGCACAAACAAATAAAATATAAAATTCCCACACGATGATTTATCAAATAAATGATTAGAGAAATATAATAAATAATTAAATTTAATATAAAATTACCAGTATAAAAAATATCTTTTCTTAAATTTTTTAGTAAATTGTTGCGACAGGTTTTTCAATCATTTCATAAATCACTTAAAATTCAAATCTGATAAAACAAAGAATGTAAGCGTTTTTATATTATTTTGATTCTTAAGAAACAGATAAATTCTAAAATTTTGTGAATTTTTTATTTTATAGTAAATTCCACATATATATTATTGATGTAGACATTATAATGTGATATAATTCACCTATAGGATAGTTTTAGTAATAGACTAGGAGGAGGGCCAGTACTAAAGGTGTCTATAAAATTATCCTATGTGACTTACTTGTTTTTTAGTAAATGACGTAATTTTAAATTATGTCTTGAAACTATCTAAAATTTATTAGAAGGAACTATAAAATGAACAAAAAGAAAAAGTTTAGTATTTTCTCATTTTTGATATGCGTATTGACGACTATTTTCGTATTTAGTTTGAATAAAACTTTTGCTGAAACTCCTGAGGTTTCAGTATCTGGAAAATTTGTAGATGCAATCACAAATGTTAAGGTAGCAAATGATCAAGGTGGAGATCTAACTTGGGATTTAAAACAATGGGCTACATTCCGTCTTAATGCAGATTTTGATTTAACCGGAAAAAATGTTAAGGCAGGAGATCAAACGATAATTACGGTGCCTGATGCTATAATTATTAACTCTGATAAAATTGAAATCAAGGATATCAATACAAACGAGGTGATTGCAAATGCAAAACTAAGTGCTGATAACAAGTCCATTACTTTAACTTATACGGATTATGTTGAAAGACACTCAGATACTCACGGATCTTTCTTCTTCTATGCTCGTGTCGATTTCAAAAAACACCCTCAACAAGGAGAAATTCCAGTTGAGATTACGATTAATAAAGAAACAAAACCTGCTGGTAAGGTAACATTTACTGGTATAGGTGATGGTGATCCTTCTCTTTTGTCAAAGACTAGCTGGGTTACCGAGGGTGATAAAAGAGAGATCCAATACACTATTTCAGTCAATCGTACAAAACAAAATATCAAAGGGGTGACGATTGAGGATCACTTGAAATTTACAAATGCTTCTTACGTAAAAGATAGCATTAAGGTTATCAAAGGTAAATTCTCTTACGATACCGGTGAATGGGTATTCTCAAACCGTGTTGATGTAACAGACCAACACAAGATTACAGTTAGTGAAGATGGACAATCTTTCGTTATTGAATTAGGGGACATTACAGAAGAAGACCAATATCGTATTTCTTATGACGTTCGTCTAAATTATGATCCTGTTGATGGTGAGGTATTGAGAAATGAAGCAACTCTTAAAGGTGTTGGTATTGAAAGTACCAGCATAACTAACGCTGCTCTCGTTCAAATTGCTGGTGGAGCTGGTCTTGGTTATGTTTACTCAATCAATATCCATAAAGTAGATGATGCGAATCAACCACTTAAGGGTGCTAAGTTTAAAGTAGTTCGTCAAGCTAATAATCAAGTAATCGGTGAATACGAAACTGACGAAAATGGTAATATCGCTGTTAACAAACTGTTAAAAGACAAATATATCATTACCGAGGTTGAAGCACCTTCCGGCTATGTCATCAAGGATGCAGATACAGAAGTTAACGTTGAAGATTTTGGAGCTGATTATTCAGTAACTAAGACAATTGTGAATCCAAAAGAAGAAACTACTACTACGACAACAACTACAACAACTACAACAACTACGACAACAACTACGACAACAACTACAACTACAACTACAACTACGACTACAACTGAAGAGCCTACAACTACTTCAACAACAACTACAACTGAAGAACCTACAACTACTTCAACAACAACTACAACTGAAGAACCTACAACTACTTCAACAACAACTACAACTGAAGAGCCTAAGACTACTTCAAGTACAACTACTACAACTGAAGAGCCTAAGACTACTTCAACTACAACAACTACAACTGAAGAGCCTAAGACTACTTCAAGCACAACTACTACTACAACTGAAGAGCCTAAGACTACTTCAAGTACAACTACTACAACTGAGGAGCCTAAGACTACTTCAACTACAACTACTACAACTGGTGAAGAGTCTAAGACTACTTCAAGTACAACTACTACAACAACTGGTGAAGAACCTAAATCTACAGTAACAACCACAAATGACAAACCAGGACTTCCAAATACCGGTGAAGGAAAAGGAACATTGGTTACTATCATTGGTTTTGTAACTCTAATTTCATCAATCGTTGCCATTGCATTCTTACGTAAAAATAAAAAAGAATAAGGTTAAAGATTGATTAACTATATAAAGGACTATTTCAAAATAGTCCTTTTTCATTTCCTCGACGAATGAAACATTGCATACAAACATTGTACAAAGTAAATGTTTAAATTTTTTCAGCGAATTTGATATAATTTTATACTTAAAATATTTAAATACTTGAAGTTTTATTTATTTGTGATATAATTCACCATATAGGATATTTTTTTGATAATTGACTAGTAGGAGGTGCATTTTTAGTAGTGTTGTCTTGAAAAAGTAACCTATATAATTATGCATATTTTTGTAAGTTTTAGTTTTAACATACAAATAAGTGTAAAAATTTGGAGACAAATAGGAGAAGAAAATGAAAAAAAATAATCTAAGTAAGTTTGCAAAATTCTTCTTACTTATATTTTTACCATTATTATTCATAGTATTTTCGCAATCTGATGTGGTAAAAGCTGGAGATGTCAGTAACAATATTAGCTCACTGACTGTTTCATCAAATGAAATTACAGATGGTGGACAAACAACCGTTAAGTTTACATTTGACGAACACGCACAAAAAATCCAACCAGGTGACACATTAAAAGTTAATTGGACTAGTTCTGGTACAGTCTATGGGGTAGGTTTTAAAAAGACTATTCCTCTAAACATCGACGGAACTTACGTTGGAGACATGGTCATTACTGATGGCTCTGCTACTGTTACTTTTAACGAAGCTATCAAAAACCTTCAAAACATCCGTGGTTGGGGTGAATTTGAGATTGAAGTTCATAACAATACAGCAACTGATAAAGAACATGTTGGTAAATTTACTATCATCAGTGGAGATAAGACAGTTGATTTAAGCGTTAAGAAAATGGCGACTGGTGTTAATAGCGCTCCATTCTATCTCAAAGCAGGTGATATGCACGCTAACGATCCTGAACACATTCTTTGGACTCTAACCATTAATGCTATGAACTTAGAGGTTGATGGTGACGTTCGTGTGGAAGATGAAATCCAAGGTGGACATTCCCTTGTAAAAGATAGCTTCAGTATTACTACAACAGGTAATAAACCAGGATACTACGGTGGTGCAACTGCTATCGACGATTTCTTAGCTGCCTTTCCTGGATCAACATTCACAATTGATGCTTCTGGAAAAATCACTGTTACAATTCCAAAAGACTTGATCAACAAGACTGGCGTTCTTATTTTCTATCGTACAAAAGTAGAAAACGAAAACCAAAAAGACTTCAAGAACAACACAAAAGTTTGGTACCAAGTCAAAGGTGAAACTGCGGTTGTGGCCAAAGAAGTAAACGCATCTGTGGCAAACATCAATGCAAACGGTGGTGTGGATGGCGATCAAACTTCAACTACCACAACCACAACTACAACCACAACAACAACAACTGAAGAGCCTACAACTACTTCAACTACAACAACTACAACTGAAGAGCCTAAGACTACTACAACTACAACAACTACAACTGAAGAGCCTAAGACTACTTCAACTACAACAACTACAACTGAAGAGCCTAAGACTACTTCAAGCACAACAACTACAACTGAAGAGCCTACAACTACTTCAACTACAACAACAACTGAAGAACCTACAACTACTTCAACTACAACAACTACAACTGAAGAACCTAAGACTACTTCAACTACAACAACTACAACTGAAGAACCTAAGACTACTTCAAGCACAACAACTACAACTGAAGAGCCTAAGACTACTTCAAGCACAACAACTACAACTGAAGAGCCTAAGACTACTTCAAGCACAACAACTACAACTGAAGAATCTAAGACTACTTCAAGCACAACAACTACAACTGAAGAGCCTAAGACTACTTCAAGCACAACAACTACAACTGAAGAGCCTAAGACTACTTCAAGCACAACAACTACAACTGAAGAGCCTAAGACTACTTCAAGTACAACAACTACAACTGAAGAACCTAAGACTACTTCAAGCACAACAACTACAACTGAAGAGCCTAAGACTACTTCAAGCACAACAACTACAACTGAAGAGCCTAAGACTACTTCAAGCACAACAACTACAACTGAAGAATCTAAGACTACTTCAAGCACAACAACTACAACTGAAGAATCTAAGACTACTTCAAGCACAACAACTACAACTGGTGAGTCTAAGACTACTTCATCTACAACAACTACAACTGAAGAGCCTGAATCTACAGTAACTACAACTAAGGATAAACCAGGGCTTCCAGAAACTGGTGAAAGAAAAGGAACATTTGTAACAATTCTTGGTACTATCATCCTTGTTTCATCAATTCTAGTTGTTAGAAATTCACTTAAATCTAAAAATAACTAATTTTAATGAACACAATTAAAGTGGTCTAATTTTAGATGATTTAAGTTCACAACCAAAAAAGGGTTTACTAAAAAAGTAAACCCTTTATTTTTTATGATTTATATTTATGATTTATAATAGAGAAAATCGATAACCATTTTAAAGTTATCGATTTTAAAATGTTTTAATCTTTTTCACCAAGTTTACTATTGATTGTCATCATAATGCTAGCAATCTTTTCACCCCAATATGGATCGGAAGCGTAAAGAACGTTCATACCAGATGATTTGTTACCAAGATAGGTTCTACCTTCATCAATATAATTCTCTCTGATCCATTTAGCTGCACCTAGGATTCCCTTATCAACATTGTCGAAACTCTTTGCAGAATCATATGGAGTGGTATCATAGGCAGCAATACCAAAGAAGTTATTCTTATCTTTAGCAATTTGACTACGTCCCCATGCACTTTCCAGAGCACTGTGGGCCATTAGATAGAGTGCGTTGACCTGATAACGTTTCTCCGCTTCTTTGAAGACCTCTCCTTTACCTGCAAGTCGGCTCCCCTGAATATTCATAAGAGAATACACTTTATCAAGTTCAGCTGCTGTGTAATTTGTTGGCTTTCTTAGGTCTCTATATAGGAATGGATTCTCAACTTTAAAGTTATTAAAGTTTATGCCATCTGCTGAATAGTATTTTGTACCAATAGCCATCGATGAACTGTGAGGTGCAACACGAATACTTGTATAAGGTGAAAGCTCATGATAGACATATCGACCATCACTTGTGTAATGAGGAATAAACTCATTATTAGTGTTAACAGCTACAAGATCACTCTTATTCATAAATCCTGAAAGTCCAGAAATTTGGACTGGAAGTCTGTCACCTTGAGACTCTGTGTCAGAAACAGCAACTATAGTACCTTGAGAAATATAGCTAAGTCTAGCTCCAGAAGCACTATAAACATAGGCTGTAATTGGTTTTACTTTATAATAACTAGATGGGTTAGAGATCCACTTCCCGTTATTTTCAAAGCTATAATTTTTACCATTGATTTTGAGTGTTCCAGTAGCATATAGTCCATCTTCTTTTAGATAATACCAAGCATTGTAACTCTTATCAAAGATCCACTCATTCTTGGCCATATAACCATATGATTTGAGATAGTAGGACCCTTGCCATTGATTTTCAGCATAAGAACCATCTGATTTTAAGTAGAACCAACTATTGTATTTTTTATCAAAGAACCATTCATTTTGAGCCATGGCGCCACTATCTTTTAGGTAGTATTTATCTTTCCATTGACTACTCAACATGACCCCGTCTTTATCAAATAAGTACCAAGAGCTATTAATCTTTTCCCATTTATTACGAACGACTTTTCCTGAATCAGTAGCATAGTACCACTTTTCATCCATTTTTACCCAGTTCTTTTCAGCCATAGCACCGCTAGTCTGAAGAAGATAGTCATTATAAATGGTTTTGCTTAACATGGCACCCGTTTCATCGAAACGATACCAAGAACCGTTGATCTTTTCCCATTTATTACGGATAATCTTTCCTGAGTCAGTTGCATAGTACCACTTCTCATCCATTTTTACCCAACCCTTTTCATGCATAGCTCCGCTAGTCTGAAGAAGGTAGTCATTATAAATGGTTTTGCTTAACATGGCACCAGTTTCATCAAAACGATACCAAGAACCGTTGATCTTTTCCCATTTATTGCGGATAATCTTTCCTGAGTCAGTTGCATAGTACCACTTCTCATCTATTTTCACCCAAGAAGTTTCAACCATAGCACCGCTTTTGTTAAAGAGGTAGTCATCATAGACTGTATTGATAAGCATGATACCATCCTGGTTAAAATAGTACCAGTGTCCAGCTATTTTTTTCCAATTTGTGACGGCCTTTTTATGTTCATAATAACGCCATTGTCCATTCTCTTTTTGCCAACCTTCTTTGTTGACCTCTTCAGTATTTTTTTCTGTTGAAGAATTATCCTTGGTCACGGCTGTTTCTTGCTTCTGTGTCGATTGAGAAGAATCTTTTTCTGTCTGATTGTGTCTTTCGTTTTGGTTCTCTTTCTTGCCTTGCTCTTGACCTTGAGATTGCTTTTTCTCTTTCGCTTCCTTATTCGTTTCATTTGCTACAGTTTTTTCTGAATTTTGTACTTTGTTTGTAGCATGGTTTTCTTCCGCTAATACTGTTGTTTTTGAAATCCCTGCCATGGAAAGAACAACTGTACTTGCTAGCAGTATTTTTTTCATTATTTTATCCTTTCAACTTTAATATCCCTATAGTTTATACTTTTTGGTTGTCGTTTCAAAGACGGTAATTATCCATTTTATTATACAATATAATTTCAAATATAAAAGTAAGATTTTTAAGAAGAAAGAAATTTGTAATATTGTTAAAACATTTTAGAAATAAAAGTCCTAAAAAATAGTCGAACAGTAACTGAACGACTACTTTTTATAATAGATCTAAACTTCCACTGATCTGACATTCTTCTTCATTCGAGTAGGGTTTATAACTATCGATAGAAGAGCTAGGATAACAAATCCGATACCGACATACCAGTAAGGGGCATCAAGTGTGGTTGAACGACCAGATAGATTGACTATGCCTCGGAAAAGTGTACCCGCTGTAATAATTGCTACTGCCGAATTCCATAGATTTAGACTGATACGAGAGAAATGTGGAAGAGCTTTGAGAAAGATTACTAGTATTATCCCACCGACCAGAGGTACGGCGAACAAGTAATGCATGTAAACTGATGTCTCTCCAAAACTAAATGCTTCATAAATTCTAGAAAAAGCAAAGAAGAAAATCGTAATTAGTGTATAAGATATGACTATTTTCTTAAGACGTTTTTTGCCAAGATTAGTAACCGATGTAGACAATATCACTCACCGCCCTTTCTGAAATTTTGTTTCCTCCAGTCGTTGGTTTATTGATAACCTGACCGTTGAAGTAAAGTGTAGAGGATCCCCCACCATCAAGATTGTAGGCAGTCTTTGCACCATAGGATTTCATAACCTCGGCTAGCTGGTACAAAGAGAGACCTTCACTTTCAGAAGTACGTCCGTCAGAAACTACAATAATGTAGTGGTTTTCGTCGATAATACCAATCGCTGTACGAGGATTTGAAGCCATAGCTTGTCCAACTTCTTGGTTTGTTCCTACTGAAATTTCACCGTTTTCGACCAAGGCTGGACCAAAAGCTAAGAGGTTTACAACTCCGTCATTAACAAGTTGCTCAGCCGAAATCTGATCTTCGTAAATAATCTTGAAAGAACCATCTTTATAAATAGCTAAATCACCATTACTAGAATTCTCACGGACAGTATCACGATAGACGACACCATTACGGATAACATATCCTGTTGAGTTAGCTCCGTAATAGTCACCATTAACTGCTAATATTGCATTATTATCTGCAGCAGTTACAGATGTTTTAGCAGTTACGTTTGTTCCAAATGAGTTTTGAGCAAATGCTGTTTTTAGAAAATCTGACGAACTTACCGTTATATCTGCAACATATACCTGGGTATTATTCACCGTCGTTTCAGACAAATTGATAGAGATATTGTCATCCTTATAACTTGAGTCAGTTACTGTTGCTGTTTTAGCAGCTTGACTAGCTTGTGTAGTATTGGAACTTGTACTAGTTGTTGCCACTGTTGAAATAGTTTCAGCTAATACAAAGGTTTTCAGCATAGAGTAACTAAAGGATCCTGTTAAGAGTAGACCGAGAACCGAGGCATAAGCATATCGTTTCTTTAAAAATTTCATAGTACCGTTGTTGTCCTTTCTTTAAAAATGACTTTCTTCTGAACAGTCCATGAGACCGCAAAGAGAAGAATACCGACAATAATCTTAGAGATTAGGAGATTAATTCCAAATACAGTAAAGAATAGACGAATAAGCAGCGTATCTAGAACAAAGAGTCCAACTGCTAAACCAAAGTATCCCATTCCTGTCTTAGCAAGGCTATCGTCGTTTTTAAAGACTAGTTTTTTATTTGTAGAGTAGTTAAAAATAGAGCTGGTCACACGGGCTAGTCCGTTGGCTAGGAAAATACGTAAACTCGTCGGAACTGTCGACAAAATCAAGATTGCTAGGGCGTAGACAACATAGTCAACAACAAAGCTACTAAGAGATGATAAGGCAAATTTAAAAATATTTTTATAAATCATTAATCCATCTCTAATCGGACGGAAGTGTGATGCTTCATTATCATTGATATAAACTGTTTCAATGGGGACTTCTAAAATTTGATATTCTTTGCTTGCTTTGAGCAGCATGTTCATTTCGTATTCGTAACGATTTCCTTCTATTTTTAACATAAAAGGAATAAGATTTGTTGTAAAAGCACGAAGTCCTGTTTGTGTATCTGTTACTCCTACTCCTGTTTGCAGTTTAAAGAGTGCTTTTGTTAAGCTATTTCCAAAACGACTACGAAGAGGTACTTTACCTGTGAAGGCACGCACACCTAGGATTAGCTTGTTAGGATTTTCAGAAGCTTTATTAGCCGTACGGAAAATATCCCAAATCTTATGCTGACCATCTGCGTCTGCCGTTACGACTGTTCCATGGCTATTTTGTTTTTGGATATAAGTGAAAGCCGTTTTAAGTGCTTGGCCTTTACCTTGGTTCACTTGGTGACGGAGTACCGTAGCATATTGTTCTGCTTTATCAAAGATAGTTTGACACTTTGATGAACTACCGTCGTCAATAACTAGGATATGAAAATCACTCTTTTCGTGGATTTTTTCAATGAGTTTGATAAGTTTATTATCAGGTTGATAAGCTGGAATTACTATATAGTTCATACCGGCACTCCTTTCTTAGTGATGGTATGAATATACAGAATTCCGCTTAAAGATAACTTATATCAGTTTTCTTTAAGAAAAAGTTTAGAATAATTTAAGGTTTTGAAAAGATTGTTAATCGTTTCTTGGAATAAATATACACAATATCCCTTAAATGCCTCAGACTTCACTTAACAAATCATTCAATTAAAAAAGTCAGCCCCAAAGGGTTGACTCATGTTAAATCTTTGATTGAGACTCACTTATTATCGTGTGTCTTTTTTAATAGTGAAATTCCAAAGAATCCCATTAGAATAGATGCGATAGTAAAGAATAATTTAGAATTTGCCTCACCTGTATTTGGTAACTGTGCTTGTTCTGCTACAGATTTTGACTCTGCTTCTGTTGCTTTTTCGGAACTAAAAGACTGTATCTGTCCAGATTCAGAACTAGAACCAGGAATCGGATCTACCGTAGTTGTAGTTGTTGGCTCTACTGTTGTAATTGTTGGTTCTACTGTCGTTACAGTTGTTGGTTCTACTGTCGTTGTAGTTGTTGGTTCTACTGTCGTTGTAGTTGTCGGTTCTACTGTCGTTGTAGTTGTTGGTTCTACTGTCGTTGTAGTTGTCGGCTCTACTGTCGTTGCAGTTGTTGGTTCTACTGTCGTTGCAGTTGTTGGTTCTACTGTCGTTGTAGTTGTCGGTTCTACTGTCGTTGTAGTTGTCGGTTCTACTGTCGTTGTAGTTGTTGGTTCTACTGTCGTTGTAGTTGTTGGTTCTACTGTCGTTGTAGTTGTCGGCTCTACTGTCGTTGTTATGATTTCCTTTTCATATTCATAAGCAATATGAACTGTTCCATTTTTCAACGTTCCAGTTTCCGAATCAGAAGAAGTCGAGAGTCCAACAAGACGATATATGATTCCATCAACCATTATTTTGTCAGGTCGTTCAATGTTATTATCCCCGACTTTGTATGTAACTAACTCTCCAGTTGAATCATAAATAGGAAATTCAGAAATCTTGTTGTATGTTTCTTTTAATTTTTGGTTAGTACCTTTGATAAGATAATCTACAATTACATTACCTGTATATAAAGGCGATACATCTTGGTCAGCCATATCTTCTTTTTCAGATACATAATAAACTACATTCGTGTTTGCCCTTAGCGTAAATTTATCAACATAATTGAAAAAAGTTGATTTATCTATATTGGTATCTTCAGGAATTCTTGTCCAATCACCATTATTTGGGGTGATATAGGTATTGGGATTGGACACTGACTTGATAAGATGACCATTCCTTACATAACTTTCATCAATGGATGAAGGGTCTCCCATACCACCAATAACGTCACTATTCAAGTCGGCAGCAAAATAATGGTTAGAATATTCTTCTAAGTTTTGAGAGCCTGTTTCATAGCTATTAACACCACCTTCTTGACTAGCTTTCCAAACCATTCTAGCGTCAATTGGTAAGTATTTTATTTTCTTTGCTTCATCAATTGGAACTGTAACTTCTACTTTGTAAGCTTGACTCTTATCAAAATTGGTAAACAAACCATAAGATTCAACTTTGCCATCTGTCATATATCCATATTCGTAGTTGCTAGTATTGACTACATAAGGTGTTTTCCCAGATTCCAGTTCTTCAGAAGTCGGTGTATTAAAGGTTTCTCGATCATAATTTTCTGTATCATCAAAGCCAACCTCTTTCATTGGAGCATTGACATTGATAGGTTTGCCCTTTGCGTCTCGTGTACCAACAAGAGTGAATTGTACCGTAGCATTCTTAATCTTTGGAACTCGAATCAAAAGATCATTTACTGTTTGTGTATGGTCACTAGAATGCATTCTCTGGTAAGCAACTATATAGCTATAAGTGACACTCTTCCCATCTTTACTTATAGTAGCATTCTGCCCCTCTACGTTAACATGGCCACCTTCAGAAATAACATTATCGTTTAGTTTTGTTTCTACGTTATTTTCTTCTGTTACAGCAATAGATGATTCGAATGATTTGTTAGAGTCATCAATTTGGTTTGATGTAGAAGACTCTAGTTTTGAGATGCTATTATCACTATAACCCGAATTTTCTTGGATAGCAATAGTTTCTGTACTTATATTCTCATCAGATTTAACAATGAATTGTGTATATGAATTCAATACAAAAATTGAAAATGATGTAAGCCCTAATTTTACTAATTTATTCATTTGAAAAGACTCCTTTTAAAAATACCAACTATAAAAACAAAATCACTTGTCTAAATAACCATAATCTATTGTAAACGAAAGTTAATTAAAATGCAAGGAATTATACAATTTATATACTTTATAAACGTTTTTTTTATAATTTTTTAAAAGTAACAGAGTCATAAATATTTTTAATTAACTAGCTTAAGCCCCTTCGCTTATAATGGAACAGTATTTCTTCTTTTACTCTATTTTATCTCTTAATTTCTCGACAAAGAGATAGGCTGCAGGACAGGTTAGAGTGTTTTTGATACTCAAGTTATTGATTTGATAAATCTTTTTACGGTCGGTATGTGGAAATTCTCTACAAGCCTTGGGACGGACATCATAGATGGAACAGAGATTATCGCCACCTAAGAAGGGACAAGGCATTGACTTAAAGACCTTATCACCGTCTTCATCAACTTGGAGAAACTCGGCTTCGAAAGCAGGTAATTTCATTTTAAAATATTTGGCAATGCGTGTGATATCTGCTTCTTTAAAGTCTGGTCCAAGGCTCTTGCAACAGTTAGCACAAGCTGTACAATCAATTTCTTCAAACACTTCCTGGTGAATCTCCAGCGCAATCTTATCTAGGTTTTTTGGAGCTTTCTTTTTCAAATTCCCAAGAAATTTCCGATGCTCCTTTTGCTTTTGTAATGCTAGTTGGTGGTAGTATTCGATATCGATTTCTTTTGACATAGATTCTTTAACATCCTTTTCTGAAACTAGTATACCATAACTGAAAATAAATAAAAACTACTGCCAAGGAAGGCAATAGTTATTACAAGATTAGTTAACTTCGACCACCTCAACCAAATCTTTGCCAAGTAAGATCAAATATTTTTCAACTTGATCTATTTGGTAAGAACGAGACAAGGCTTCTGCATATAGAGATAATTGACCTCTATAACGTTCAATCAGTTGACTTGGATATTCATAATGATCTGTCTTGTAGTCAAAGAGAACAATTTTATCCTCATAAACTAGATAACCATCTAAAATCCCACGAACAACAAAGTCTTCCTGACTCTTAGCATCTCTTTTTAACATAGAGAAGGGTTGTTCTCTATAAAGTTTGTCTTGATTTGCAAGAATCACTTGGCCAAGATCTGTATCAAAGAAAGACAAGATTTTTTCTAGATTTACTTTTTCTTTAACCGCTGAGCTCGCTTGCACCTGTTCTAAGGCTTCTGCTAGAGTTTCTAAACTTGGCTTCTGAGAAAGGTTGATTCGTTGCATGAGTTCATGGGTGGCACTACCAATCTCAGCTCCAGTGACTTTTTCTGTCTTGGAGAAGTCTGGAAGTTCAAACTGAATGCTATTTTCTTTCGGTTTAGTTTGACCAGCTACCACTACACCGTCCATATCCATGACCGGTTCATAGAACTTTTTAATCTGACTTGGTGTCTGAACGCTTGGAAGATTGATTGCTGCACGGTGGATTTCATTATACACTTCCACTTCTTTCAGCATTTCTAAAGCTTCCTTGATTGTATCAGATTGTCGATTGTTTGCTTGGGATTGATCTTGAAGTTGACTTTTATTTTCCAACTCTCCAATAGCTTCCTTGGTCAGCTGTTCTTCACCTTCAAAGCGCACACTAAAGCATAAGGCCTCTTTAGAAAAGGCCTGATAGATTGACCAAATCCAGTCCTGGAAATTTTGAGAGTTGAGTCTAGTTTCACGAGTCAAAAGACCTTTCCCATTTGTAGGATATTCTTTAGACTCCAACTTTTCTCGAGATCCCTTTCCGACTAGATAGAGCTTTTTCTCAGCACGAGTCATGGCTACATAAAGTAAACGCATAAGTTCAGAATAGCTTGCTAATTGGAGCTCTTCCTCATTTTGAGTATAAGTCAAGCTTGGAATAGATAACTTTATAGTTGTTGGAAGATATTTCTCTTTTGCGTTTGTAGCGACTCTAGCTACGTACTTAAGACCAAGGCCGTTTTTTCGACTTAGGATCACTTCAGACATAGAATCTTGCTTGTTAAATTGCTGATCAATATTGAGAATAAAGACATAAGGGAACTCAAGCCCCTTACTCTTATGAATACTCATCAGCTCAACAGCATCCTTAGGTGGAGCTACAGCGACACTAGCAAGGTCATGCTTAGCCTCTAAGACTTGATCAATCATAGCAATGAAACGAGATAAACCTTTAAAATTACTCTTTTCAAACTGGTCAGCTCGTAGAGCTAGAGCGTAGAGGTTGGCCTGTCTAGCCTGACCATTTGGCAAGGCACCAACATAATCATAGTAGAAACGTTCGCTATAAATTTTCCAAATAAGGTCATAAAGCGAATGCGTTTTTGAGAACAAACGCCAAGAATTAACAGTTTCCATGAAAAAGTTGAGTTTTTTAAGGAGTTCAGATTTTATCAAATCCTTTTGAGGACTAGTATTCGCTTGAGCATTGACTAATTTTTCATAAAAGTTCTCTTGATTCTTATCCTCGGATTTTTGAAGAGCTAGACGTGCCAGTTGATCCTCATCAAAATTAAACATAGGAGACTTCATGAGAGCTACTAAAGCGAAGTCCTGCAGAGGATTATGGATGACACGAAGAGTATCCAACATAACCTGCACTTCTAAAGATTGCAAATAATTGTTTAGAGCGCCATCAGTTTTAACTGGTATCCCATATTCCGACAAAGCAAGTAAAACCTGGTCATTCCGACTTCTGCTGGCAGTCAAGAGAGCAATGTCATTGAAAGGAACGCCTTTATCATTGTGAAGATGCATTATCTCCTTAATGACCATCCGCATTTCACCAGTCAGTTTGTTGTTTGTAAGATTTTCTTCGTCATCAGTATCGCCAGCTTCATCCTTATCATACAAGAGAACTTCTGCCTTGTTTTCTAGATCTGGGTGTAAATCAGTATTTCCAAAAACAAGTTGATGCATGACGTCATAAGAAATCTCTCCAACTTCCTCGTCCATAAGATGCATAAAGACATCATTAGTGGCATCTAAAACTTCTGAACTACTACGGAAGTTTTCCTTAAGCAGTATTAATTGACCTTCTTTGCTATCTTGAGCAAAGCTGTGGAATTTTTCGTTGAAGATTTGTGGATCTGCTTGTCTGAAACGATAAATAGACTGCTTAATATCGCCCACCATAAAACGATTGTAGCCGTTTGAGAGGAGTTCCAACATTCTTTCCTGGATATGGTTGGTATCTTGGTACTCATCGACCATGACTTCGTGGAAGCGTTCCTGATACTCTTGTCGCACCTGAGGGAAGTTTTCCAATATCTCAATGGTATAGTGGCTAATATCAGCAAATTCAAAGGCATTTTCTTCACGCTTACGCTTTCGATAGGCATCAACAAAATCACTCATAAAAACTTGAAAAATCTTTGCTAAATCCCAAGACTCTTGATGATACTCTTCCTGGAATTTCAATAAAGTCATTTTGTCATTTAGTGCAATTAGCTTTTCAAACTTGTCTTTTCTCTCTTGGTTGTATGCTTCTTTTAGAACTTGGACTTCAGCCTTACGACTAGCATTTGTAAGAGCACGGCCACCCTTATCCTTAGAAATACCCACAACTCTCTCTAAAACTTCTTGGTATTGCTTAAAAGTTGATTCAGACGTTAAAGCTCCAATTTCGTCAAGAACTTGTTGGACAGATTCTAGGTAGGCTGCTTTTCCAAATTCCTTGGCATCATTCTCTAAATGGTAACGGAGGAAACTTTCCAAATCCCAGAGTTTTTCCTTAATATCCTCTGCTAGTTCTTCTTTAGCAATGGTAAAATCAGCCTTTTCGAAGCCTTTTAAGAAAGATTCCTGTAACCAAGCCTGAGGATTACTAGTGGATTGTAAGAACTCATAAATCATATAGACCTGTTTACGCAATCCACGTGCATCCTTGCTTTTACCCGCAAAGTTCTTGACCAACTGACTAAACTGTTCTTGTTCCTTACCTTGGTAGTGTTTTTCAAAAACCTGCCGAAACACATCATTCTTTAAGAGGAGTTGCTCACTTTCATTCTCAAGAATCCGAAAGTTTGGGGCGAGGTCAATCAGATAACCATGTTTAGCCAGGAACTTCTGGGTAAAAGAGTCCATGGTCCCAATGGCAGCGTTTGGTAAATCAGCTAATTGTCTGCCGAGGTGTTTTTTTAGTTCGAGGTCTTGCGTTTCTTGGATTTGTTGGCTGATTTTCTTTTCCAAGCGTTCTTTTAACTCGGTTGCTGCCTTAACGGTAAAGGTAGAGATAAAGAGTTGGCGGATTTCTACGCCACGCCCTAACTGGTCAAGAATCCGTTCAGCCATGACAAAAGTTTTTCCTGAACCAGCTGAAGCTGAGACAAGGATGTTTTGTCCAGAGCTATAAATAGCTTGAATTTGTTCAGCTGTTTTCTTAGGTTTCTTGTTAGACTGAGCTTCTGCTATTTGTAACTCTTTAATCTCTTCTTGAGATAAAAATTTCATCGCTCCAACTCCTCTCTGATTTTATTAAACCATGCTTCCTTGTCATTGCTCTTAGCTACCTTATCTAACAATCTAGCCTGACCTAGATGATAATTAGCTTCAAAACCTGTAATAGACTGATATTGCTGAACATAGGGCGCAATGCTTCTACCGTTTTCAGTATATGGATTAATAGCAAATTGGCCAGATAAAATCTTCTCTGCTGCTTTCTTGTAGATAAGGGTGTTGTAGTCCAGTAATAACTGGAATTCCTCATCAGACAACTGATAGGTCTTGTTTTTATTGTATAGTTCTCCAAGGTTCTTTATCTCTTTTTCAAGAAATAGTCCTTGGTATTTCATACTCTTATTGGTTTCAGTTACTGCCTTTGAAAGAGTTTTAACAGTTTGTAATGACTGAGTTGGTTCAGACATTTCTAAGTACATAGCACCAAAGAAGTCTTTATTTCCTTCTTTATTAAGAGCAGCCAAATATGTTGGCAATTGTGAGTTTAGACCGTTAAAAAAGAGAGGAAAATTAAATTGAGTTAGAGAAGATTTGTAGTCTACAACACCAATAGCATCTGATGTTTTCAAACGGTCAATACGATCGACCTTCCCACGAACATAAATATTACGACCATTATCTAACTGTACAAAAGCTTGTTCCTTGCCACCAAAAACAGCCTCCTCTTGAATTGTTTCGACATCAGCATTGTGACGAAGAATATGTCCAGTAGCTCGTGCCACATCTAAGAGGACTTCTTTGCTTAATTGGGCTTCCAAACTTTCCTGATAAATAGCTTGAAACTCGCGCTCTTGGCTGGTTTCAGAGATTGCTTGTTCTAAGCGACAATCAAAAGATGTATCGGCAGGAAGTTTCATGGCTCGTTCAAAAATACGATGCAAGAAATTCCCGTGACTTCGAGCATCAGGTCGCAGACGTAATTCCTCCTGCAATCCTAATACATAACGAAGGTAATAGCTATATTCATTTCGATAAAACTCCGTTAATCCTGAAGTCGATAGATAAAAATCTTGATCTTGAGGATACAAGGCTTCTAAAGTTTCAGCAGCCAAAGTCTTACTTTTTGGACTTGTTGGTAGGACAGGATTATCAAGACCTTGATCTTCTAATTTTCTCCCCATAACACGAGCTAGAACCTTAATAAAGGTCAAGTCCTGCTCACTTGTCTCCGTCTCACCTTGCTGGTGATAAGCAACAAGACTAGACAACAGACTGTGATAAGAACCAATATCATCCTTTGATAGGTTTTTTCGATCGATTCTCTTTTCAATCTTTGTAAAACCAAAATCCTGCAATTCTTTCAGATAAACTGACTCTTTACTCTCGTTTTCATTGAGTAAACTTGGCGCTGATAAGACTAATTGCTTCTTGGCAGAATTTACCAAAGAAAGCATGGTATAGCGATTCTTCTTCAGATTTTCATGGCTAGCAATCAATAATTGAGAGCCATCTTCAGTATCTTGGTTTAAAACTTCTCTTTCTTCATCACTTAAAAGACTAGTATTTTGAGTAATTTTAGGTAAATTGTCTTGAGTTAAGCCAAGAGCATAGATGTAATCAGAAGTCAAGGGCGCAATCAAATCATAACTTTGCACCAGAACAGTATCTACTGTTGCTGGGATTGTTCGATAATTTGATAAGGACATCCCTGAATGAAGGAGAGCCAAGAAATCATCTAAAGCAACCTGAGAACCTTCAAATACGGTAGCAAATTGCTCCATTACATGGCAAAAGGCCTTCCATACCTCTTCTTGTCTTTCTTGCTCTGCCACTTCCATCGTTTCAGATAAGGATTGTAATTGCTTGGTAACAGATGCATCCTTCAAAAAGTTATTCCATTTTGTAAGGATATTTTCAGTCTTTTTCTTACGACTGGATAATAAAGTTTCTAGTGGATTTAGGACCCGAACACGCAGCCCATTTAATTTTTCTAAATCAAATTTCCCATGATAGTTTTTTGTAAATTCTTGTTTAAAGTTAGAAAGACCATCAATGCCTAGATAGCGAATATATTGTTCAAAGCTATCGATTTCTTCTTGAGCAAGGTCAGTATATAAGCCAGTACGTAAAAGATTAATCAAATCTTCCTGACGGAAATAGTATCGTTTAAGACGTCCCACAGATTCTACAAATTGAGTCAAAGGATGATGAGCCATAGACTCACTCTTTCCCAGATAGAAGGGAATCTGATATTGATTAAAAATTGTCTGCAAGGACAGTTTATAAGACTCTACGTCTCCTAGTAAGATACGAAAATTTTTGTAGCTTAGTTCAGCTTCTTGGTGCAATTTCTGGCGAATACTACGAGCAACGAGCTCCAGCTCTTCTTTTTGTGTCAGACAAGACCAGATTTGCAAGTCTTCTCTATCCTTATCATTCACATCAATGCTGATTTCAGAAAAATCATAAGCGCTTTCCAGTAATTTTGAGGCTTTAGCAAAGGAATCAAGATTTTTATGTTCTTGACATACATCTTCAGCCTTGGTCTGATATTTAAAAGCTAAATGACGTAAAAACTCAACACTGGCTTGATAGAGATTGCCTTCACTAAAGGGGCTAGTGTAGGCTTTCTTAGTCGCATATACGCCAATAATAATCTCTACACCCTTACGATGAAGCAAATCCACTAGGTGTTCCTCTTCTGCAGAAAAACGGGTAAAACCATCAATGACTAGGGCAATCTGACTAAAATCACTGCTTACCTTGTTCTCTTCGATAGCATCAATCAGATACGATAATGGACTCCCTTGTGAAACTTGACTTTGATTTAAATACACTGTGATCTTTTCAAAAATTAAGAGCAAATCAGAGCGTTTATCAGTGTCAGTCAGGCTCTCCAAGTCCAAAAAGCTCATCTTTGCCGTCGTCATTTCATGATAAATCTCAATCAGTTGCTGGATGAATTGCGGATCTTGCTTAATAGCCCCGTAAACACGTAAATCCTTAGGGTCAATCTCAGACAGACATTTATAGAAAGCCATACCAAGACCGATATCATCGAGACTAGATTTCTCAGGAATATCATTTAAGACCAGATAACGAGCCATTTGAGCGAAGCGCGTGACTGTGATTGCAAAAGAAGCCTGCTGACTCAAGCACTCCAGCACGGCACGTTCCTTTTCAAAAGAAAGAGAGTTAGGGGCAATGTAAAAGACTCGTTTGCCTTGGGCGACAAGTCCTTGAGCCTCCTTGGTTAGGATATCTGTCAAAGAAGTCCGAATATCTGTATAAAGTAGTTTCATCTCTGCCTCGTTTGTTTATTCATTACCTTTTATTATACCATGATTTAACAGAAGATTCTGTCTCTGATAGCCAAAATGTGCTATAATATAGGCAAAACACGAGAAAGGGAAATACTATGATTAAACTACTTGCTCTTGATATGGACGGTACTCTACTTAACGAAGCCAAGGAAATTCCTCAGGCTCATATTGATGCCATTCATAAGGCTATCGAAAAAGGTGTCAAACTGGTTCTTTGTACTGGCCGTCCTCTCTTTGGAGTCCTACCCTACTATAAGAAGCTTGGTCTTGATTTAGAAAACGAATACGTCATCGTCAACAACGGTTGTTCTACCCATCAAACCAGTGACTGGAGCCTTGTTGACTGGCGCGAACTTAGCAAGTCAGATATTGAATACCTGAATGACCTTGCTGAAAAGAGCGATGTTCAATTAACTCTCTTTGATGAGGAACACTACTTCGTTCTCGGTGGAAAGCCAAATCCTATCGTTCAATACGATGCTACGCTTGTTTTTGCTGACCTGACTGAAATCACACTAGAGGAAGCAACTAGTGGTAAATATCGTATGTTCCAGGGCATGTTCTTAGGTACAAAAGAGCAAACAGATGACTTTGAACAACGTTTTGCTGCTGAACTTTGTCAGAGATTTAGCGGTGTTCGTTCTCAACCAGTCATCTACGAAGCAATGCCACTTGGCACAACCAAAGCTTCTGCCCTTTCTCGTTTAGCTGAGATTTTGGATATCCAACCTTCTGAAATCATGGCTATGGGTGATGCCAATAACGATATTGAGATGTTACAATTTGCTGGATTAGGAGTGGCCATGGGAAATGCCAGTGACTACGTCAAATCTCTCGCTGATGCCGTAACTGCTAGCAATGAAGAAGATGGTGTTGCACGCGCTATTGAGAAATATATTTTGTAAATAAATAAAAGCAACTAGCAGAACATTCTGCTAATTGCTTTTTATTTTTAGAACAAGGCTGTCAAAGCGGTGATAATCCCAAAAACAATCCCTGGTGCATTAGCCGCTGCCAAAGGAATATCACGTTCTTTTTTAAAGAGACCGTAGTATACCCAAAGACTGCAGTTAATAGCAGCTACTGCCGGTTGGATAAAATTCCCTTTTTGACCAGCAAGGTTATTCATAATTTGAGGAATATAGGATACATACATCATTACAGACATAAAGGTTGCGATCCAACCCAATGTTTTCATTTGTTTTTCAGACATTTTTACTCCTTTCAAAAACAGTCTCCATTATACACTATTTTAAAAGATCGTGTATGAAAAAAATTCTTTTGTTAAGAAAATGTAAACTATCACAAGATTGTGATAAGTGTATTCGCAAAATCCCCCTTGCGATTACAAGAGGGAATCTTAATCATTTTGAAAACTTACTTTTTCTCAATCGGTGCTACACTGGCTAGCAATTTTTTGAGACCGACTTCTGGGAAGTTAATTTTCAATTCCTGAGTTGATCCACTACCTGATACTTCAAGAACCGTACCTTCACCCCATTTTTTATGAAGGGCAATATCCCCAATAGACCAGCTTGTCTCGCTAGAAGCAGATTTAGAACCAGCTGCAAACTGTCCAAATGGTAGACCACTTGACTGGATAGACGTAGGCGCAGCATTGCGTTTTCGTTCTTGTAGTGCTTGAGCTAAGCTCATTCCTTTACCAAATGTAGTCCCACCACTGCTGTAAGAAGCTTTAAAGCTTGTATTACTAGGACGAGCTAGACCTTGATAGTCAAGCAAGTCCGAACTGATTTCATTGATAAAACGGGTCGGACGATTGTAACTCGTGCGCCCGAAAAGCAGGCGAGAGTTGGCATTTGTCAGATAGAGAATTTTCTCGGCGCGCGTGATTCCTACATAGGCCAAACGACGTTCTTCTTCCAGTTCATCTGGGTCTTCGGATGAACGACTAAGTGGAAAGACATTTTCCTCCATACCAATGATAAAGACAACTGGGAACTCGAGCCCTTTGGCAGCATGTAAGGTCATCAAGGTTACTTCTGATGTTTCTTGACTGCCTGAGTCAGTATCTGCAATCAAAGCCAAGTCATTCAAGAAACGACTGAGTTTATCCAAGCCAGTTTCTTCCTCTTGACTTTCAGGATTATCATCAAAGTTTTTGGTAACAGATAAGAATTCCTCGATATTTTCAATCCGAGCCTTGCTCTCCAAGGTAGCTTGGGCATTCAGAATATCTACGTATCCCGTTTTTTCTAATACTGCTTCAACCAGTTCGGTGATGGTTAATTGGTCCAGTTGCTCCCGTAAATCAAGAATCATATTTGCAAAATCCCAAATAGACTGGGCTACCTTACCTTTGATACCTGATAACATGATATTTGCAGAAGCATCCAGCATAGACATCTCTTGCATATTCGCAAAGTCACGAATCTTCTCAACAGTTCCTGGACCAATACCACATTTTGGTTCATTGATAATGCGTTCAAAACTGATATTGTCGCTCAAATTGGCAATGAGGTTAAGATAAGCAATGATATCACGAATTTCCTTACGGCTGTAGAATTTTGTTCCACCAACCATGGTATAAGGAATATTGGACTTGAGCAGAGCTTCTTCAATGGTACGTGACTGGGCATTGGTACGATAAAGAACTGCAAAGTCTTTATGGAGGAAGTTGTGGCTACGGCCAAGTTCATCGATGGTTTTGGCTACAAAAACAGCCTCATCTTGTTCGTCATTGGCACGATAGTAGACAATTTGTTCCCCATCCGCATTTTGAGTCCATAGGTTCTTAGGACGGCGATTTTTATTGTTTTTAATAACGTCATTAGCTGCTTGGAGAATGGTTTTGGTTGAGCGATAGTTTTCCTCCAATAAAACAACCTTGGCTTTGGGATAGTCTTTCTCAAAATCCAAGATATTCTGCATATCAGCACCACGCCAACCGTAGATAGACTGGTCCGCATCCCCAACAACACAGATATTTTTAAAGCGAGAAGCCAACAGTTTAACTAGTTGGTACTGGGCATGGTTGGTATCTTGGTACTCATCGACATGGATATATTGGAACTTTTGCTGATAGTAAGTCAAGACATCAGGATTTTGATCAAACAGACGCAAGGTCAACATAATCAAATCATCAAAGTCCACCGACTCTGACTGACGAAGTTCCTTTTGATAGGCCGTATAACATTTAGCGACAATATCTGCATACAAATCTCCTGCTTGGGCAGCAAAAGCCACATCATCAATCAGGTCATTTTTAGCATTGGAAATGGTCCCCAAAATAGTCCGTTCATTCCATTTTTTTGGATCCAAGTTTAACTGCTTGAGAATACGTTTCATCAGTGTTCGCTGCTCACCTGGATCTATGATTGTAAAATTACGATTGTAGCCGATATGGTCTGCATCACGACGTAAGATGCGCACACACATAGAGTGAAAAGTCGCAATCAAACAGTCCTGAGTAGCTGGATTAAGTCCGTAAGCACGCTCTTTCATCTCACGCGCAGCCTTATTGGTAAAGGTAATGGCTAAAATATTCCAGGGATTAACCATCTTTTCGTCAATTAAGTAGGCAATACGGTGAGTCAAAACTCGTGTTTTTCCAGAACCGGCCCCTGCCATAATCAACAGTGGGCCTTCTGTCGTTTGGACCGCTTCAGCTTGTTTGTCATTCATACCGTTTAATAAAGGGTTCATTTTCTCTTCCTTATTCTTCAAATCAATGTTTCTATTATATCAAAAAAGACCAAAAATAACCGGAATTGGAATAATCTACTTATTTTCAAAAAAAAGAACACTAACAAGTGTTCTTTTTATTTTAATCATGAATAGATTGTAAAAGTGTCAACAAGGCTTGAGCCGATCTGCGTCCAGCTTCTACGATAAATTCATCAAATGAAATAGAAGCTTCATGATTCGCATTATCACTCATGGCACGGACAACTAAGAAAGGTAGATTAAGCGCGTGAGCTGCTTGAGCGATAGCCGCTCCTTCCATCTCAACCGCAAGCACCTGAGGAAAATGTTCTTTTATAGCTTTAATCTTATCTTCACCCGCAATAAAACTATCACCGGTCGCAATCAAACCTAAATGCCATTTTTGGTTAAGTTTAGACAAAGTTTCTTGAATCAAGCTAACAAACTTTTTATCTGTTTCAAAGTAGAGTGGTTGTTGAGCCATTTGACCGTATTCATACCCAAAAGCAGTCACATCAACATCATGATAAGCTAGCTTATCAGCAATCACGACATCTCCTACTGAGATACCTTCAGCAAGGGCACCCGCTGAACCTGTATTGATGACAGCATCCACTTTAAAGTGGTCAGCTAAGATTGCGACACTCATGGCAGCCATTACTTTACCAATACCACTCTCTACAAGTACAAGCTCAACAGCTCCAATTTTTCCTGTATGGTAAGTATTGTCCAGAATCTTTTCTTGACCAGCGTTCTCCAGGTGTTGAATCAGGTAGGCTAATTCTTCTGGCATAGCCGCTATAATACCGATTTTCATGACATTCCCCTTAAATAAATCTCATTGCTAAAACTAGCAGAATCAAGAGAAGAATAACAGCAAATAGAATCTTATTCAATTTAGAGTTAAAGACATTTTTCTTGGTATTTTCGATTCGACGACTCTTATGGATTTGAGGTTCAACCTCAATCGTTAAAGTATCCTGACTAAATCCATGGTCACTTGAGCGAGAATTTCCATAATGTTGAGATGAAGTTGATAATATCTTGGTTTCTTCATTGTCCACTAACGTAGGACCTGAGATATTTTCACCACGATTCGCACGCTCAATGATTTCGTCTGTTAATAAAGGTTTTCCCATGGGTTCCTCCTCTATTTTTCTTGTAATTCCCAGTACTGGATTGCCATGATAGTCTTAGCATCACAGATATCACCAGACTGGATAAGTGCTTTGGCTTCTTCTAGACTAACTTCTAGTAACTCCAAGGTCTCATCTTCGTCTTGAGGACGTGGATTTTCAACCTTTCTTAAGTCACTGGCCAAGTATAATCTTAGTCTCTCGTTACAAAAGCCAATGGCAGAATAAAAATCGTACAAAAGACTTAATTTACCAGTGTAAGCCGCTTCTTCTTCTAATTCACGAAGAGCCGCTGCTTCTGGATCTGAATTTTCACCCACTTCAAGCTTTCCTGCCGGAATTTCGTAAGAAACTTTTTCAATCGCCTTACGATATTGCTTGACTAGAACAATCTTATTAGCCTGATTAATAGCAAGGACACATACCGCACCATTATGGAAAATCAAATCACGCTGAGCTGTTCCCTTTCCAGCAGGTAATTCAACCTGGTCTTGAACCAGCTGGAAAATAGGACCGTTATAGATTTCTTTACGGCTAAGTGTTTTTTCTTCAAATTCCATCGTTAACTCCTATTTATTGTTAGGATGATGAGGAAGGCGAGTTGCATATTCGTCCTTGTTCACCTGACGGGCACGACCAATAGCAATGGCATCTGCTGGTACATCTTTTGTAATGGTTGAGCCAGCACCTACAAGAGAATTATCTCCTAGCTCAACTGGAGCAATGATGGTTGAATTCGAACCAACAAAAACATTGTTCCCAATTACTGTCTTGTATTTATTTTTCCCATCATAGTTTACTGTAATAGTACCGGCTCCAAAGTTGACATCACTACCAACTTCACAGTTTCCAATATAAGTTAAATGTCCAGCTTTGGTATTTTCGCCAATGCTAGAACCTTTCACCTCAACAAAGTTTCCAATATGAACATCTTTTGCCAAGCTAGAACCTGGACGAATATGAGCGTAAGGTCCGACTGTAACACCATCAGCAACTGTGCTCTCCTCAATCATAGAGTTGGTAATCACTGCACCTGAACCGATAGTACTATCGACAACATAAGTTCCATTCGTCAAAATAGTCTCAGCACCAATCTTACTAGAACCTTTGATGGTTACATTAGCTTCAATTTGTACATCTGGAGCAATTTCAACATCCACATCAATATAAGTCGCTTCTGGATTTACAAAACTAACACCATTTACCATATGGGCTTGGTTAATACGACGACGCATAACAGCTTCTGCTGTGGCGAGCGCTACACGGTCATTTACTCCGAGACTTTCATCAAAATCTTTGAGAGTATAAGCTCCGACTTTTTCTCCTGCTTCACGGAAAATACCAATCACATCCGTGATATAGTATTCACCTTGAGCATTATTGGTATTGATGTTTTTAAGAGCTTCAAAGAGACGAGCATTATCAAAAACATAAGTACCTGTATTGATTTCTTTGATTTGCTTTTCAAAATCAGTCGCATCTTTTTGTTCAACAATTCTTAGTACTTCAGCATTATCATTGCGAACAATACGTCCATAACCAAATGGATCTTCAGCTTCTGCAGTAAGAATTGTAGCTACGTTCTTATGATTTACGTGAAAATCAATCAAGTTCTTTAAACTCTCACCAGTGATTAGCGGTGTGTCACCAGCAATAACCAATGTTTGTCCAGAAAGGCCCTCAAGAATTGGCTCGGCCATCATAACCGCATGACCAGTTCCTAATTGTTCGGACTGTCTCACAAAATCAGTTTGACCAGCTAAAACTTGTTCCACTAGTTCTGCCTTATGTCCAACTACAGTAACTGTTTTTTCAGGATTAATTGCGCCAACGCTACGAAAAACATGCTCAAGCATAGAAATTCCTGCAACCTTGTGCATAACTTTAGGTAGATCTGATTTCATACGGGTACCCTTACCCGCTGCTAAAATAATTGCATAATTTGCCATATTTTTCTCTTTTCTATAGAAATTCTTTATTATTATACCACAATTTACTTCACGATACACAAATTTGCTGACCTCAACCTAACGCTAATGACTGTCACTACTCCGTTTTGAGTAAATTTTTTGATTTTTTTTACAAATTACGATAAACTATAGGAGTATGAGAAAAAAAATTCGCCCAGCTTTTATAGTTATTATATTTGCTGCTTTTATAGGACTCTTGATTCTCAATCGTCCCCGATTCGAAGAACATCCTGTAAAAACTAAACAAAATCCAGTTCAAATAGAAACACAAGCTCTACATAACTTGGATAAGCCTATCATCGATATCTCTGGTTGGCAGAGACCATCAGAGATCAACTATGATGTTTTATCTCAAAACATCTCTGGTGCTATTGTTCGCGTTCATTATGGAGGTCAAGTTTCTGAAGAAAATGACGCTGCCTATAAAAACGGAATCGATAAGGTCTATAAGGAGCATATCACTGAGTTTCAAAAACGAAATATTCCAGTAGCTGTTTATGCTTATGTTGCTGGAAAAAACGTAGAAGAAATGGAAAAAGCTGCTGAATCGTTTTATAATTCAGCTTCACCGTACAACCCTAGCTACTATTGGTTAGATGTCGAAGAAAAAACCATGTCAGATATGAACCAAGGAGTTGAGGCATTCCGTGCTAAGTTAGAATCACTTGGTGCTAAAAATATTGGTATATACATTGGTGTGTACTTCATGAAAGAACATAGCATCAGTACAGATAAGTTTTCTGCTATTTGGATTCCATCCTATGGACTTGACTCAGGTTACTTTGAAAGTTCACCCAATACAGACCTTGACTATGATCTTCATCAATATACATCAAAAGGGAAACTAGTTGGATTTGAACACCATCTAGACTTAAATCTTATTTCTTTATCAAAAGATAAGGAAGAAACCTTTAGAAAGCTATTCTTAAAACCTTAATTTCATTCAGCAAGCAAGATTTTCCTTCGGCTTGCTTTTTTTATTTCTCTTACTTTGTGATATAATACTAGAAGAGAATTTTAGAGAATAGATACGGAGAGAGTTTATGTTATCATGGATTTCAAAAATCATTAAAGGGATTGTTATCGCGCTTGGTTTTATTTTACCAGGTATTTCTGGTGGTGTTTTAGCGGCTATTTTAGGGATCTACGAAAGAATGATTCGTTTCCTTGCTCACCCATTTAAAAATCTAAAAGAGGATATCCTTTATTTCTTACCTGTTGCTATTGGTATGTTGCTGGGAATTGGACTTTTTTCTTACCCAATTGAGTACCTCCTTGAGCATTATCAGGTTTATGTTTTATGGAGTTTTGCTGGTGCCATTATTGGAACAGTTCCTAGTCTTGTAAAGGAAGCAACTCAAGATTCGGAAAGAGATAAAATCGATCTTATCTGGTTTTGGGTAACCTTTATTGTATCTGGATTTGGGCTTTACGCTTTAAACTTTGTTGTTGGTACACTCAGCGCAAGCTTTACTAGTTTCATCTTGGCTGGTGCTTTACTGGCTTTAGGTGTCTTAGTTCCAGGTTTAAGTCCCTCAAATCTACTTTTGATTTTGGGTCTTTATACTCCTATGTTAACTGGATTTAAGACTTTTGATTTATTTGGAACCTTCCTTCCTATAGGAATAGGAGCGCTTGCTACTCTTGTCATTTTTTCTAAATTTATGGATTACGCTCTTCGAGTTTACCACTCTCGAGTTTATCACTTCATCATTGCAATCGTCCTTTCAAGTACTCTCTTGATATTGATTCCTAATGCAGGCAGCGCTGAAAGTATCAACTACAGTGGTTTATCTCTTGTGTCTTATGTCATCATTGCCTTCTTCTTTGCCCTTGGCATTTGGCTAGGTATTTGGATGAGTCAGTTGGAGGATAAATACAAATAATGGCTAAGAAAGTTAAAGTAAAAAAAACCTTAGTTGAACAAATTTTGACTAAGGCAGGTATTGAACATCAAGGTATTCAAATCAATGCTTTAGAGGGAGAACTTCCTTCTGATTACGAGAGGAATCATATCTTTAAAACCTTAGCTCTTTTAGGAGATAAGACCGGTCCAGTTATAGGAATTGTTCCCATTACTGAGCATCTTTCTGAAAAGAAATTAGCAAAAATTTCTGGGAATAAAAAAGTTTCCATGATCCCACAAAAGGATTTGGAAAAAACAACTGGATATATCCACGGTGCTAATAATCCTGTTGGCATTCGTCAAAAACATAACTATCCTATCTATATCGATGAAACTGCTTTAGAATTAGAAAAAATGATTGTCTCAGCTGGTGAAGTCGGGCACAGTATTATCATCTCTCCAAAAGATTTGGCAAATTTTGTAAAAGCGAGCTTTGTAGATATCTTGGAGGAAAATAACTCATGAAACTTTACTTTGTCCGCCATGGTCGAACAGTCTGGAATCTAGAAGGTCGTTTTCAAGGGGCTGGCGGAGATTCACCACTTCTTCCTGAGTCCATTGATACCTTAAAGGAACTCGGCCAATATCTGAAAGATATTCCATTTGACAAAATCTATTCAAGTGATTTACCAAGAGCTTTAAAATCGGCCGAAATCATCCAAAGTCAACTGATACATCTTTGTCCTTTAGAAAGTGTTCCTGAACTCAGAGAATGGCATCTAGGCAAGTTAGAGGGCTTAAAAATTGCTACTTTAAATGCTATCTATCCCCAACAAATTCAAGCTTTTAAAACTAACTTAGCCAAGTTTGATACTAGTATGTTTGAAGCTGAATCACTCTACAGCACAACTCAGCGTACGATTCAATTTATCAAATCTTTAAAAGATTCTAAGGCTGAACATATTTTACTTGTCGGTCACGGAGCCAACCTCACTGCAAGTCTTCGCACATTGATTGGCTATAAGGAAGCTCTGCTTCGTAAAGATGGAGGCTTAGCCAATGCTAGTCTGACGATTATAGAAACAGATGACTTTGAAACATTTACTCTAAAGACTTGGAATGATACTTCTTATCAGAAAAATAATTGAACTTGATATAAATAGTCAAGTTCTTTTTAGTTTTTATAGAATATCCGTGAATTTCTTGACTATTTATGATAAAATGGAGTATCGTGAAAAATTGATTTATTATTTCAAAATTGATTAAATTAGGAGGAACTCATGTCAACAGAACATATGGAAGAATTGAATGACCAGCAGATCGTTCGCCGCGAAAAAATGGCAGCTCTTCGTGAACAAGGAATTGATCCTTTCGGGAAACGTTTTGAACGTACTGCTAACTCTCAAGAACTAAAAGATAAATTTGCTGACCTTGATAAAGAACAGTTGCACGAACTAAACCAAACTGCTACTATCGCTGGACGTTTGGTGACAAAACGTGGTAAAGGGAAGGTTGGTTTTGCTCACCTTCAAGACCGTGAAGGTCAAATTCAAATCTACGTTCGTAAAGATGCTGTCGGTGAAGAAAACTACGAAATCTTTAAAAAGGCTGACCTAGGAGACTTCCTTGGTGTCGAAGGTGAAGTCATGCGTACCGATATGGGAGAACTCTCTATCAAGGCTACACACATCACTCACTTGTCTAAAGCTCTTCGTCCACTTCCTGAAAAATTCCACGGTCTAACTGACGTTGAAACCATCTATCGTAAACGTTACCTTGATTTGATTTCTAACCGCGAAAGCTTTGAACGTTTTGTCACTCGTTCAAAAATCATCTCTGAAATCCGTCGTTACCTTGACCAAAAAGGTTTCCTAGAAGTTGAAACACCTGTTCTTCACAATGAAGCTGGAGGTGCTGCTGCTCGTCCATTCATCACACACCACAATGCTCAAAACATTGACATGGTGCTTCGTATCGCGACAGAGCTTCACTTGAAACGTCTGATTGTCGGTGGTATGGAACGTGTCTATGAAATTGGACGTATCTTCCGTAACGAAGGAATGGATGCTACACACAACCCTGAGTTCACTTCTATCGAAGTTTACCAAGCTTATGCTGACTTCCAAGACATCATGGACTTAACTGAAGGTATTATCCAACACGTTGCTAAAGCTGTCAAAGGCGATGGCCCAGTTATTTATCAAGGTACTGAAATCAAGATCAACGAACCATTCAAACGTGTTCATATGGTTGATGCTATCAAGGAAATTACAGGAGTTGATTTCTGGAAAGATATGACTTTCGAAGAAGCTAAAGCTATCGCTGCTGACAAGAAAGTTCCAGTTGAAAAACATTACACAGAAGTTGGTCACATCATCAATGCCTTCTTTGAAGAATTTGTCGAAGAAACCTTGATTCAACCAACCTTTGTCTATGGTCACCCAGTAGCTGTATCTCCACTCGCTAAGAAAAATCCTGAAGATGAGCGCTTCACTGACCGTTTCGAGCTCTTCATCATGACTAAAGAATACGGAAATGCTTTCACTGAGCTTAACGACCCAATCGACCAGCTTAGCCGTTTCGAAGCCCAAGCTAAAGCCAAAGAACTTGGTGACGACGAAGCGACTGGCATTGACTACGACTACATCGAAGCCCTTGAATACGGTATGCCGCCAACAGGTGGTTTGGGAATCGGTATCGACCGTCTCTGCATGCTACTCACTGATACTACTACTATCCGTGATGTACTTCTTTTCCCAACTATGAAATAAAAACTAAACTCCTAGATGATTTCTAGGAGTTTTTTTGTAGTTAAAAAGACAACCTTATCAAAGAGGTTGTCTTTTGTGTTTGAATTAGAATAATCCAAGAACAGTTCCATCGCTTTCAACATCCATGTTGAGAGCGGCAGGACGTTTTGGAAGTCCAGGCATAGTCATAACATCACCAGTTAAGGCAACGATGAAGCCTGCACCAAGTTTTGGTACTAATTCACGAATAGTAATTTCAAAGTTTTCAGGTGCACCAAGAGCGTTAGGATTATCTGAGAAGCTGTACTGAGTCTTAGCCATACAGATTGGCAGTTTATCCCAACCATTTTGAACGATTTGAGCGATTTGAGTTTGAGCTTTCTTCTCGAAGTTTACTTTGCTACCACGGTAGATTTCAGTAACAATTTTTTCAATTTTTTCCTGAACAGAAAGATTGTTATCGTAAAGACGAGTATAGTTAGCCGGATTTTCAGCAATCGTTTTGACCACAGTTTCAGCAAGTGCTACTCCACCATCTGCACCATTAGCCCATACGCTAGCCAATTCAACTGGAACATCAATTGAAGCACAGAGTTCTTTCAAGGCTGCAATTTCAGATTCTGTATCAGATACAAATTCGTTGATAGCAACTACTGCTGGAATACCGAACTTACGGATATTTTCTACGTGGCGTTTCAAGTTAGCAAATCCTGCACGAACTGCTTCTACATTTTCTTCTGTCAGAGCATCCTTAGCAACTCCACCATTCATCTTAAGAGCACGCAGGGTTGCAACAATAACTACTGCATCTGGTGAAGTTGGCAAGTTTGGAGTTTTAATATCAAGGAATTTCTCAGCTCCAAGATCGGCACCAAAACCAGCTTCTGTTACTGTATAATCTGCTAGACGTAGAGCAGTTTTAGTTGCTAAAACTGAGTTACATCCGTGAGCAATATTGGCAAATGGACCACCATGTACAAAGGCAGGTGTTCCATAGATTGTTTGCACCAAGTTTGGTTTGATAGCATCTTTCAAAATCAATGCCAAGGCACCTTCAACCTGTAAATCACCAACCGAAACAGGTGTGCGATCATAACGGTAGCCAATGACGATATTCGCTAAACGACGTTTCAAATCTTCAATATCAGTTGCCAAGCAAAGGATAGCCATAATCTCTGAAGCAACAGTGATGTCAAATCCATCTTCACGTGGGATACCATTAAGTGGACCACCAAGACCAACAGTTACGTGACGAAGAGCACGGTCGTTCAAGTCAACAACACGTTTCCAGAGAATACGACGTTGATCGATTCCTAGCTCATTTCCTTGGTGCAAGTGATTGTCAATCAAGGCAGAGAGAGCATTGTTTGCAGTTGTGATTGCGTGCATATCACCAGTAAAGTGAAGGTTGATATCTTCCATTGGTAACACTTGAGCATAACCACCACCAGCTGCACCTCCTTTGATCCCCATTACAGGACCAAGAGAAGGTTCGCGAATAGCAATCATTGTTTTCTTACCAATCTTATTCAAAGCGTCGGCAAGACCAATTGTAATAGTTGACTTCCCTTCACCTGCTGGCGTTGGGTTGATGGCTGTCACCAAAATCAACTTACCAACTGGATTACTTTCAACTTCATGAATCTTATCAAAGCTGAGTTTAGCCTTGTATTTTCCGAATAATTCCAAATCATCGTAAGAAATACCTAGTTTTTCTACGATATCAACGATTGGTTTTAACTCAATACTCTGTGCAATTTCAATATCTGTTTTCATAAAAAACTCCTCTAGCCTCTAATGTGTTAATTCATTATATCATAAAACAAGATTTTTTACAGTCATTATGATTAGTAACGTTCGTGAATATCGCTAAATAACAGACTTTCTTTATCTCTATTTAAATTTTTATATGCCTTTATAGATTTTAACTATTATAAAATTTTTCTAATTTAGAAAATAGTTGTCAATTTCGTCTAAGTTATGCAAAATTTGATTATCAGAGATTTCTAAGTTTTCAGCTAATTCAATTGAATACTCAAAGCGAAGACGGGTATTAAGGGATAAATCAAATGAATAATCCTGTAATCGTCCTAGTTTATGATATTTATTTATAATATCATTAAAAATAATCTTGTATTTATCATCTAAGTTTTTGATATGGCTATCTAAGTTTTCCCTGTAATTTTGAATTAATTTCTGTTCCCTGTCACTTAGAAACCCTTTGCCTATTTCCCAAATTATTGAAGTAGCTATTGAACCAACTACAGAACCTAGAACAGGTATTGGGATCATAATCTGACCAACACAAGCTCCAATTGCAGCAAAAGAAGAATCTATTACATTTAATGTCAAAAGATTCATAAGTTCATCTTGAGTTATTTCAGAAGATCTGAATCTCAAAATGACATCTATCATCCCATAAGTAGCCATTACTAAAGCACTTGCATTTGGAGCGCTAATACCAAAAATATTAGTTAATCCGTAAATTGAATATCCTGTTATCGCTCCACATGCAACTCCTTGTAATGAATTCAATCCACAATCTAACCAATCTGATTGTTCGAATTCAAAAATACTTTTTCCTTCTTTACATTTTCCATACACACTTGACAACAGAGCTAAACCACCTTGCAAAAAAGCTGCGTTTCTTGCAACCTTAGTAGCTTCTTTTAAATTTGGTAATGCATGTTTTTGCGCTACTAATCGTTTTTTATTTAATTCTTGTTGTTTAAGTCTAACTGTTTTACGAATATTCTTTTCTTCAGAATCTAAAAGAGAGTTAATTGAATTTTTTTGAGCATCATCATAATTTAAAACAGATGATTTCATCCAAGATTTATATGAAGTAAGTCCCTTGCTTTTAGTAATATCATTAATCATTTGTCGTATATCCGTAATTTGTTTAACAGACAATCTTTTACCATTAAATTCAACTTCTTTGGCGCCAGTCATAATTTTTTCGTATACTAACACGTGATCTTTTGGAAACATCATTTTCATTTTTTCACTGTAATGAAATGATTGAGCTAGTTCATCACGTAAATTATTATAAAACTTCATTTGAATGGTATTTCTGCCAATTAATAAATCGGCTGGCCCATTATCATTCAATACTTTTACAATAGGATTTAATCCTTCAATAGCTCTTCTTGCATTTACAATTCCTGCTTCTGCAAATTCAGCTATAAACCCGTGACCACCGTAGTCTCCCCCACGCTTCTTTAGAATAACGTCTTCAATATTGTCTTTAGTATAGTTTAATATTTTTGAAGCATTGTCATTGTTTAAGACGACTTTGCGTGCTTCATCCTCTATTATCTTCATAGCAATTTGTAAGTCTTGAATTCTAAGATTATTTAGACAATTTACATATGCTCCTATACCTTGATAGAATGCCCTATTAGCAACTTGAACCATCATTTACTTTAATTTCCTTATTGATCATTTCAGTCAGAGAAAGGGTTGAATTTACCAAACTACCTGCTTGATATTTTTCTTCTTCGGTAAATATGCTATAGTCCATCCCAATTAATGACAAATTAGCTAAATAAATTCCTTCAGTTTGTTTTTCAATTAAATTAATCAATTCACTAATTTCTATTATAGATTTTTCAGTTTGTCTAATTAATAACTCAATTTTCTTTTGTTCATCAAGCGCTTCTTTAGCTACTTCTTCGTTTTTTTTATTAGCAAAAACACCTGCTCCGACAGACGCCGTTAACATTAATCCTGCAATTCCCCAACCAACAGGTCCTGCCATAGCTAGAAAGGCATTACCAGCAGCAACACCGCCTCCACCTGCAGCTATACTTCCTCCACCTAACCAAGCTAATGCCGCACTATTTGCTGCTGCACCTGTCAAACTAGAAATTGCAGTTCCTGTCGATGCGACACCAAAAGTAGTTGCGACTCCCATTGCCGCAGTAGGACCTAAAGTTGCAACTGTCACCCCTAAAGCACTTAAAGAAGCTGTTGCTGCTGTACTACCGCTGGCTAATTCTGCTTCTTTTATAGCTTGAGTAATAGCCAGTTGCTTATCTTCGAAATTCTGTATTTCAACAATTATCTCTTCTAATTTTGTTTCAAATTCTTTCGGTTTATTTGCTAACTTACTAATTCTCTCTTCAACGATTTTTACAACTTTAATGGCTTTACCTCTAGTTTGATAAAGTTCAGTCGATTTATGCGTTAGTTCTGTGGCCTTCTCATTATATGTTTGAATAGATTCATGATAGTTCGCAACAGCTTCCGACCTTAATTTGTCATTAAAAAGATCTATTGAATCAATTTGTGATTTTGCTTCAGTTGCAACTTTACCAGCTTGATTAATTGTGTCTGATGTAACCTCACTTACTTGTTGAAAAGCATCTTTCGCTACTATTGTAGCTTGACCTGAAACATCTGAAACAACATTTCCGATCTTATTAGATACATCTCCTATTACTTTTACAGAATCTGATAATAACTCTCCTGTAACTTTCCCAGTACTATCTATAGCTTTACCAGCTTCATTAAGTACCGCCCCGGTTGTCTTACTAGCATCATCAATTACTTTACTAGCTTCTTTAACAATATTATCTGCAAATTTAAAAAAGTCCATAACGGCTTCTCCTCTTCAAATACAACTAGAATAATTATCTTATATATTAAGTTAATTGTCAATAATAATATAGTTATAATTTTTAATTGTATTATATCGCTTTCATTTTACTTACTGCTCATTTTTTTGTACAATAGTTCTATGAAAATTTTAGTTACTTCTGGTGGTACTTGTGAAGCAATTGATAGAGTTCGTTCTATTACCAATCACTCTTCTGGTCGACTAGGTAAACTTATCACTGAAACCCTGCTAGAGGCTGGACACCAGGTTTGTTTAATTACAACCTCCCAAGCGGTTAAACCAAGCCCTCATCAAAGCTTAACCATCATTGAAATAAAAAATACAGCTGATTTGCTACAAACTATGAAAGACAAAATAATGGACTATCAGATTTTAATTCATTCCATGGCTGTATCCGACTACACTCCTATATATATGGCTGGTTTTGACGAGGTTCAGGCTAGTCAAGATCTAACAGAGTTTTTAGATAGGAAGAATCAGGAAACAAAAATCTCATCCAAAGATGACGTACAGGTGCTTTTTCTCAAGAAAAATCCTAAGATTATATCTCTTGTGAAAGAATGGAATCCCAACATTCATCTAATTGGTTTTAAATTATTAGTTGATGTCAGTCGGGAACATCTGATACAAATTGCTCGTGAAAGTCTTGAAAAGAACCAAGCTGATTTAATTGTCGCTAACGATCTTACTCAGATTAACGGTGAGCAACATAAGGCATACTTAGTTGAGAAAAATAGTTTTCAAACTGCTACTAGTAAACAGGAAATTGCTGATTTACTCCTCGATAGAATCCTGAAATTGAATACTTAGAAAGGAATCATATGGCTAATATTACAATCGCTATTACTGGATCTATTGCCGCATATAAGGCTGCTGATTTAGTTAGCAACTTGAAGAAACAGGGATATTCTGTGACTGTTCTCATGACTCAGGCTGCGACAGCATTTATTCAGCCCTTGACCCTTCAAGTCTTATCTCAAAATATTGTGCATCTAGATGTTATGCAGGAACCTTATCCTGACAAAGTCAATCATATAGAGCTTGGTAAGGAAACAGATTTATTTATCGTAGTTCCTGCAACGGCTAATACAATCGCTAAACTAGCTCATGGCCTAGCTGACAACATGGTGACTACTACTGCTCTTGCATTGCCACATTTTGTACCAAAATTAATAGCACCAGCTATGAACACAAAGATGTATGAGCATCCTGCAACCCAAGCTAATCTAAAAACCTTAGAAAATTACGGCTATACTATTATTTCTCCCAAAGATTCTTTACTCGCATGCGGAGATACAGGTCGTGGTGCTCTCGCTGATCTTGAAACTATTATACAAGAAATAAAGGATAAACTTCATGAACAAACGCTCTAATATTGCTCCAATCGCCATCTTTTTTGCCATTATGATTGTTATTCATTTACTGAGCTCAATTTTATTTAATGTGCTACCTTTTCCAATCAAACCAACCATCGTTCACATTCCAGTAATCATTGCAAGTATTATCTATGGACCTAGAATTGGCGCAACCTTAGGTTTCTTGATGGGAATGCTTAGCTTGACGGTTAATACACTCACTATCCTACCAACAAGCTATCTCTTCTCACCATTTGTACCAAATGGTAACTTTTATTCAGTTGTGATTGCAATTGTTCCTCGTGTCTTAATCGGTTTGACACCCTATTTCGTCTATAAACTACTAAAGGGAAGAGCTGGACTCATCTTTGCAGGTGCACTTGGCTCACTGACAAATACAGTATTTGTTTTAGGTGGTATCTTCTTTCTCTTTGGTAATGTTTTTGATGGAAATATTCAAAAACTCTTAGCGACTGTTATCTCAACAAATTCAATCGCAGAATTAATTATCTCAGCCCTCTTAACCCTCATCATTGTTCCGAGACTTGAAAAGATTAAACAATAAAAACTGTATCTTTTGATACAGTTTTTTTCTTTCTATTACTGGGCTAAACGAGCTTCTTCTAAAATCTTCTCAATTTTTGTGGTCAATAAATCAATTGCCACAGTATTGGTCACCCCTTCAGGTATTACAATGTCAGCATAGCGTTTAGTGGGTTCGATAAACTGGTGATACATAGGTTTGACAACACCAAGGTACTGATCAATAACGCTATCCAAACTACGACCACGTTCTTCCATATCTCGTTTAATACGACGGATGATACGAACATCATCATCAGTGTCCACAAAAATCTTGATATCCATCAAATCACGAAGACGTTTGTCTTCCAAAACCAAAATTCCTTCTACAATAAAGACGTCTTGAGGTTCTTGACGGTAAGTTTTTGAACTACGAGTATGTTCAGTATAGTCATAAGTTGGGATGTCAACTGGTCTTCCTGCTAACAATTCCTTGATTTGCTCAATCATTAAATCAGTATCAAAAGCAAAAGGATGATCATAGTTTGTTTTGATTCGTTCTTCGAAGGTTAAATGAGATTGATCTTTATAGTAGGAATCATGTTCAATCATGGCTATTTTCTCATTTGGAAAATGCGACAAGATTGCTCTAGAAACGCTGGTTTTTCCTCCACCAGATCCCCCTGTTACTCCGATAATGATTGGTCTGTTTTGCATAGTTGCCTCCGTATTTTTCCTTTGTCTATTTTACCATATTTTTATAAAATTTTACAGATGGACTTTCTAAATTAGGCCATAAAAAAACCTTGTAGTTTCGTTCTACAAGGTTTTAGTGATTTTAATCAAAGTTAACGTATTCTTTAGAAAGTTCAAGAACTTCTTCCATTGTTGAACATTCAGTAAGAGCACGGTTAGCGTATTCTTGCATCTTAGCTGTGTCCAATTTCTTCATCAAGCTACGTGTACGAAGCACTGAAGTAGCTGACATTGAGAACTCATCCAATCCCATTCCGACAAGGAGTGGAACCGCAGTTTGGTCGCCGGCCATTTCACCACACATACCAGCCCATTTACCTTCAGCGTGAGCTGCCTTGATCACGTTGTTAATCAAGCGAAGGATTGATGGGTTATATGGTTGGTAAAGGTATGAGACTTGTTCGTTCATACGGTCAGCAGCCATTGTGTATTGGATCAAGTCGTTTGTACCAATTGAGAAGAAATCAACTTCTTTAGCAAATTGGTCAGCAAGCATCGCTGCAGCAGGGATTTCAATCATGATACCAACTTGGATATCATCTGCAACTGCAATACCTTCAGCAACCAATTTTGCTTTTTCTTCTTCAAGAATAGCTTTCGCAGTACGGAATTCTTTCAACAAAGCAACCATTGGGAACATGATACGCAATTTACCGTGAACAGATGCACGAAGCAAGGCACGCAATTGTGTACGGAACATTTGATTACCAGTTTCAGAGATTGAGATACGCAAAGCACGGTAACCCAAGAATGGGTTCATTTCTTTAGGAAGATCAAAGTAAGGAAGTTCTTTATCCCCACCGATATCCATTGTACGAACGACAACAGGTTTACCGTTCATACCTTCAAGAACTGCTTTGTAAGCTTCATATTGGTCGTCTTCAGTTGGGAAGTCTTGAGAATCCATGTACAAGAATTCAGTACGGTAGAGACCAACTGCTTCTGCACCGTTCTCGTTCACACCTTCAACATCTTTAGGGGTACCAATGTTAGCAGCCAACTCGAAGTGTTTGCCATCTGCAGTAACTGTTTTAGCATCTTTCAAAAGAGCCCATTCAGCTTTTTGTTTCGCATAAGCTTCACCAGCTGCTTTGAATTCTGCAATTTGTTCTTCACTTGGATTGATGATTACTTCACCAGTGATTCCAGATACAGCCAAAACATCACCATCTTTTACAAGTTCTGTAATGTTGTTTGTACCAAGAACTGCTGCGATTTCAAGTGTACGAGCCATGATAGCTGAGTGGCTTGTACGTCCACCGATATTCGTAACAAAAGCTTTTACAAAGTTTTTGTCTAATTGAGCAGTGTCAGATGGAGTCAAGTCGTGTGCAATGACAATTACTTCTTCATTAATAGAAGCTGGATTTGGCAATTTCTTACCAAGAAGATTTGCCAACACACGTTTGGTTACGTCGCGGATATCCGCAGCACGTTCCTGCATGTATGGATTATCTTCCATCCCCTCAAAGATCGTAATAAACATGTCTGTTACTTCTTTAAGACCTGCTTCTGCATTTACTTTTTTAGCACGAATTGTTTCTTTAATCTGACCAATCAATTCAGGGTCAGCAAGAACCATCAAGTGAGCGTCAAATACTTGTGCCGCTTCTTCACCAAGCGTACCTACAGCCTTCTCGCGGATAAGAGAAAGCTCGTTTTGAGAAGCTTCAAGAGCAACATCCAAACGAGCCTCTTCAGCATTTGTATCTTCGACTGTAATAGTCTCGAATGATAAATCCGGTTGAACGAGTAGATATGCTTTAGCAACTGCAACACCATCAGATGCTGCGATTCCTTTAAGCATTTCTGTCATATTCTTATGCCAATCCTTCTTTTTCCATTGTTTCTGAGATAGCAGCGATAGCATCGTCAGCGTCTGCACCTTCAGCAGTGATTGTAACATCAGCACCTTGACCTACACCAAGGCTCATAACACCCATGATAGATTTAAGGTTAACTGATTTACCTTTGTACTCAAGAGTAACATCTGAAGCAAATTTGCTAGCAGTTTGTACCAACAATGTTGCTGGACGTGCGTGAATACCTGTTTCTGCCACTACGTGGAAATCTTTAGAAGCCATAATTTGACTCTCCTTTAATTGTTTTCTTTTTGAGTTATATCTGATAACCCTTACAATTTGGTATTATATCACCTTCTGGGATTTTTTTCAAGTATTTTATGGGATTTCTTCTTTTTCCTTTCAGATAACTTGCTGAAAATCTTCTATTTTATGTATCAAAATACATCATGTAGTTTTTTATATTTTTATCATTTTGAAAACGCTGTTATTTATGGGTTTTATTTTTTGCAATCACTATATATTGTGTTCGGTCGTCACTCATCGAAAAAAAATCTACAATATTTAGTTTTTCTTCGTTGACAAAGATTTTTTTTCTGATATACTTAAGAAGTGATTAAATTTTGAAAGAGGAGTTAACGAATGGTAACCGTTTATTCTAAAAATAATTGTGTTCAATGTAAAATGACCAAACGATTCTTAGACAGTAACAACATCGCGTATCGCGAAATCAATCTTGACGAACAACCTGAATTTATTGAACAAGTTAAAGAGCTCGGCTTTAGTGCTGCTCCTATCATTCAAACACCAACTGAAGTTTTCTCTGGCTTCCAACCAGCAAAACTCAAAAAACTTGCTTAACAATCAGGACTCAAAGCTTCTATGTCAATCTTAGAAGCCTTTCTTTTGTAATGAATTAAAGGAAATTTTATGGGATTAAAACAACTTGAGGATGTAACTTACTTCCGTCTAAACAATGAAATTAACCGTCCAGTTAACGGTCAAATTATGCTTCATAAAGATAAAGAAGCCTTGGATGCTTTCTTTAAAGAAAATGTTGTACCAAATTCTATGGTTTTTGATTCTATCACTGATAAAATCGATTACCTTATTAAACAAGACTATATCGAAACAGCGTTTATCAAAAAATATCGTCCAGAATTCTTAGAAGAGCTTTATCAATTTATTAAAGATCAAAACTTCCAATTCAAGTCTTTCATGGCAGCATACAAGTTTTACAATCAATATGCCTTGAAAACGAATGATGGCGAATACTATCTTGAAAGCATGGAAGACCGTGTCTTCTTTAACGCTCTTTACTTTGCTGATGGAGATGAAGCTATCGCGATTGATATCGCAAATGAAATCATCCACCAACGCTACCAACCTGCTACACCATCTTTCCTAAATGCAGGTCGTGCACGTCGTGGTGAATTGGTGTCCTGTTTCTTGATTCAAGTAACAGATGATATGAACTCTATCGGACGTTCTATCAACTCAGCTCTTCAACTTTCACGTATCGGTGGTGGTGTCGGGATTTCCCTCAGCAACCTTCGTGAAGCTGGAGCCCCTATCAAAGGATATGAAGGTGCTGCTTCTGGTGTCGTTCCAGTTATGAAGCTTTTCGAAGATAGCTTCTCTTACTCTAACCAATTGGGTCAACGTCAAGGTGCTGGGGTTGTTTACCTCAACGTCTTCCACCCAGACATTATCGCCTTCCTTTCAACTAAGAAAGAAAATGCCGATGAAAAAGTTCGTGTGAAGACTCTCTCACTTGGTGTTGTGGTACCAGATAAATTCTACGAATTAGCACGTAAAAATGAAGAAATGTATCTCTTCAGTCCTTATTCTGTTGAAAAAGAGTATGGCGTTCCTTTCAACTATATTGATATCACTGAAAAATACGATGAGTTGGTTGCAAATCCAAACATCCGTAAGACAAAAATCAAAGCTCGTGATTTGGAAACTGAAATTTCTAAATTGCAACAAGAATCTGGCTATCCGTATGTAGTCAATATCGATACTGCTAACCGTGCAAATCCTGTTGATGGAAAGATTATCATGAGTAACTTGTGTTCAGAAATTCTTCAAGTCCAAGAACCAAGTCTTATCAACGATGCGCAAGAATTTGTTCAAATGGGTACTGACGTTTCATGTAACCTTGGTTCAACAAACGTGGTCAACATGATGACTTCACCTGACTTTGGTCGCTCAATCCGTGCTATGGTGCGTGCTTTGACCTTCGTTACTGATAGTTCTCACATCGTAGCTGTTCCTACTATCGACCACGGAAACAGCCAAGCTCATACATTCGGACTTGGAGCTATGGGACTTCACAGCTACCTTGCCCAACAATTGATCGAATACGGATCACCTGAGTCTGTTGAGTTCACTAGCATCTACTTCATGCTCATGAACTACTGGACCCTCGTAGAATCAAACAACATCGCGCGTGAACGTGGCGTTACCTTCCACAACTTTGAAAAATCTGACTATGCCAACGGCACTTACTTTGATAAGTATGTGACTGGAGAGTTTGTTCCAACATCAGAGCGTGTCAAAGAACTCTTTAAAGACATCTTCATCCCTAGTGCAGAAGATTGGGCTGAACTTCGTGATAAAGTACAAGCAGATGGTCTTTACCACCAAAACCGTCTTGCTGTGGCACCAAATGGTTCTATCAGCTACATCAATGACGTATCTGCTTCTATCCACCCAATTACTCAACGTATTGAAGAACGCCAAGAGAAAAAAATCGGTAAGATTTACTACCCTGCTGCAGGATTGTCAACTGAAACCATCCCTTACTACACTTCTGCATACGATATGGATATGCGTAAAGTTATCGATGTCTATGCTGCTGCTACTGAGCACGTAGACCAAGGGCTTTCACTGACTCTTTTCATGCGTAGTGATATCCCAACAGGTCTTTACGAATGGAAGAAAGAAAACAAACAAACAACACGTGACTTATCTATCCTTCGTAACTACGCCTTTAACAAGGGCATCAAGTCGATCTACTACGTTCGTACCTATACAGATGACGGCGGTGAAGTTGGTGCTAACCAATGTGAAAGCTGTGTGATTTAAGGACTAACTTATAACATCTATACTAAGATTAGGTAACAACAAAAAGTCGGTACTCCGACTTTTTGTGCGGTAGCTCAATCTTAAAGTGATACACTATTCATCCTTATTTTAATTATTAAGATAAAAAGAAAGAGATTTGTAATGGAAACTTACTACAAAGCCATTAACTGGAATGCCATCGAAGATGTCATTGATAAATCAACATGGGAAAAACTAACAGAGCAATTTTGGTTGGATACACGTATTCCCTTATCTAATGACTTAGATGACTGGAGAAAGTTATCAAATAAAGAAAAAGACTTAGTAGGAAAAGTCTTTGGTGGTTTGACACTTTTGGATACCATGCAGTCTGAAACTGGGGTAAATGCTCTCCGTGCAGATATTCGTACTCCTCACGAAGAAGCTGTTTTTAACAACATTCAATTTATGGAATCTGTCCATGCTAAATCTTATTCTTCTATTTTCTCAACCTTGAACACCAAGTCTGAGATTGAAGAAATCTTTGAATGGACTGATACAAACCCATATCTTCAGAAAAAGGCACAAATCATCAATGAGATTTACCTTAACGGAACACCACTTGAAAAGAAAGTAGCTAGTGTATTCCTTGAAACCTTCCTCTTCTACTCTGGTTTCTTTACTCCACTCTACTATCTAGGAAATAACAAGTTGGCTAACGTTGCTGAAATCATCAAACTCATCATTCGTGACGAGTCAGTTCACGGAACCTACATTGGTTATAAATTCCAACTTGGATTCAATGAGTTACCTGAAGAAGAGCAAGAAAAATTAAAAGAATGGATGTACGACCTTCTTTACACGCTTTATGAAAATGAAGAAGGTTATACAGAAAGCCTTTATGACGGTGTTGGGTGGACTGAAGAAGTCAAGACTTTCCTTCGCTACAATGCCAATAAAGCTCTTATGAATCTAGGTCAAGATCCTCTCTTCCCTGACTCAGCTGATGATGTAAACCCAATTGTTATGAATGGAATTTCAACTGGTACATCCAACCACGACTTCTTCTCTCAAGTTGGTAATGGATATCTACTTGGTGAAGTTGAAGCGATGCAGGACGACGATTACAACTACGGATTAGACTAAATAAAAAAACAAAAAACATCTGCGTTAAAAACAAACACAGATGTTTTTGTTTTTGTTTATTTTTGTTCTTTATGTTGATTAGATGTTTAAAATATGATAAAATAATATTAGATATGGGGGTGATTCAATGCTAAAACAAGAAAAACTTGATATGATTTTAGAAATTGTCAATACCAAAGGTACAATCACTGTTAAAGAGATAATGAATCGTTTAGATATCTCAGATATGACTGCTCGGCGTTATCTTCAGGAACTAGCTGACAAGGATCTACTTGTTCGAGTTCATGGAGGTGCCGAAAAGCTTCGTTCTGGTTCTTTTTTGGCAAATGAACGCTCTAACGTCGAAAAACAAGGTTTACAAATCGCCGAGAAACAAGAAATTGCTCGCTTTGCTGGCCATTTAGTTGAAGAAAGAGAAACCATCTTTATCGGTCCTGGGACTACTCTCGAATTCTTTGCTCGCGAACTTCCAATTGATAATATTCGCGTCGTAACAAATAGTCTTCCAGTTTTCATTATCTTGAATGAACGAAAATTGACTGATTTAATTTTAATTGGTGGGAATTATCGAGAAATCACCGGAGCCTTTGTCGGAACCTTAACGCTCCAGAATATTGATAGTCTTCAATTTTCTAAAGCTTTTGTTAGTTGTAATGGAATTAAGGATCAAGCTATTGCTACTTTTAGCGAAGATGAAGGCGAAGTTCAAAAACTAGCATTAAAAAATGCCAACAAAAAAATTCTCTTAGCTGACCATAGTAAGTTTGATAAGTTCGATTTTTTCACTTTCTATAACATTGCTGATATTGATACGATTATTTCAGATTCCAAACTGAGTCAAGAAACCCTAAAAGCTTTGTCCAAACAAACAAATATTATTCAATCGACACCTTAAAAAGTCTCACCAATGGTGAGACTTTTTTTATTTTTGTAATGATATCAAAGTGGAGTTTACACACGTTCAGTCCATGAAGTTGCTGTTGTTTTAAGAACTTTGTTGAGTTCATCAATGTTCTCAAAACCAGTTGTACGAAGCCATTCGCGAGCTGCTGCTTCTCCGTCTTTGATGTATGCTTCAACTGAACCTGCCCATGTTGCACGTCCGCAAAGAACACCGTTAAAGTTTGCACCTGATTCGTGGGCAAATACAAGAGTTTCTTGGAAAAGCTTAGCAGACACACCTGCACTCAAGTAGATATATGGCAAGTTAGTAGCCTCGTCTTGAGCTTTGAAGAAGGCTGCTGCTTCTTCACGTGTATGAACGATTTCACCATCGCCAAATCCTTCAACGTATTTCACGTTAACTGGAACTTCCACTTTCAAGACATCGATGTTAAAGCGTGGATCTGAGAAGACCTTCATAGCACCGATAACCTTGCGTGGTTTTACTTTAGCGTATTCGGCAGAACCTGCGTCCGCAATCTTTTCATCGTAAGCCAAGATTTCAAGGAAGAATGGAATGTCTTCAGCTACACACTCAGAACCAATACGTTCAATGTAGGCTTGTTTTTGTTGGTTAAGTTCGTCAGAGCTATCTACGTCATAGTAAAGCAAGAACTTAACAGCATCTGCACCTTGTTCCTTAATACGTTTTGCAGACCAAACGTCCAAGCAGTCTGGCAAGCGTTTTGTACTTGTTGTATCGTATCCTGTTTTTTCATAAGCAAGGAGAAGACCTGCATTTGGATCAAGAGCTTTTGTAGCTGGAAGTCCGTACTCAGGGTCAAGTAGCATTGATGAAGCATATTTAGTCAACTCATCTGCCACTAATACTTTAAGTTCTTCCATTTGAGCTACTGTTGGCTCTTCTGTTTGGTATTGAGCCATAAGGCGTTTCAAAGCACCACGTTGGTCAAAAGCAAGGGCTGAGATGATACCATTCTCATCTGAGAGTTTTTGCAAGCAAGCGCGTTTATTTTCTGTTAAAACCATTTTATACCTCTTTTACAATTAATTGGTCATATAGACCTTGATAGTTAGCCATATTGACATGACCGGTCATTTTTTCTTGAGCATTAAGCATACCAAGGACATTAGCCTTAGTCAAGAGTTCTTGATCAGATTCTTTATGAAAAAGACCTGAAGAAATCCCTGCTACTGTAGAATCACCCGAACCAACTGGGTTTACAACTTGGATTCTTGGAATATCTACTTTATAGAATGTATCACCGTGTTTTGCAAAGGCACCATTAGCGCCTAATGAAACGATAATCCACTCGATTCCATCAAATAATGGTTCTTGAAGAACTTCTTTTAGCTCATCCAAGTCTTTAGAAATTTCTCTTCCTAAAAGTTGAGACAACTCTTCATTATTTGGTTTGATAACTGTTGGTTTATGTGGAGATTCAAGAACAGCCTGAAGAGCTGCGCCTGAACAGTCCAAAACAACAGGTTTCCCTGCTTGATTAGCAAGTTCAACCAAACTAGCATAGTAATCAACTGAGAGTCCAGCTGGAAGGCTTCCTGAAATAGCAACTACTTCAATACTTTCCAAAAGATCTTTGAAGTGATGAAGAAAATCTAGGCCTTCTTTTTCTTGAACCTCAGGCCCTTTCTCAAGAATTTCAGTTTGATTCTCTCCATGTAGAATTGCGATACAGTTGCGTGTTTCTCCTTGGATCGAGAAGAAACGTTTACTTACTTTATCATCAATATTTTCTACTAGAAATTCACCAAGTTTCCCACCAACAAGTCCAGTCGCAACTACTGAGTCTCCAAATTCTGATAGAACCCGTGTAACATTTAAACCTTTACCACCAGCCGTTTTTGTAACATCTACAACACGGTTGACAGTGTCAATTTTCAACTCATCCAAAGGATATGAAATATCAATGGAGGGGTTCATAGTGACTGTTAGAATCATAAGTCACCTCTTAGTCGTGGTATTCACCACGATCCCATTTTTCAAGGAATTCTGTAAAGAAATTGGCATCCGTTTGATGATCGTTATGTGTTTCTACGTGTTGGATTTTAGCGATCAACTTTTTGTTTTCTTCAGATGGTTTGTATTCAGCATTGATGAAAGCTTCAATGATATCACACATGAGCAATTCACCAGTGATTTTACCACCAAATCCGATAACGTTAGCATTCAATTGTTCTTTTGCGTAAAGCGCTGTTGTCATATCACGTACCAAAGCAGAACGAACACCAGGAACTTTGTTAACAGCGTTATTGATACCTACACCAGTACCACAAATACATACACCAAGATCAGCTTGGCCACTAACTACTGCTTCACCAACTTTTTTACCAAAAATAGGATAGTGTGTACGAGCGTGGTCATAAGTACCAAAGTCGATGACTTCATGTCCTTTTGATTTCAAAAATTCTGAAACCGCCATTTTTTCATTTGTTACGATGTGGTCACATCCAATTGCAATTCTCATTTTATCTTACCTTTCATTCATTAGCACATTTTGTTCAACATGTCGACACGGATTTGGTGACGACCTCCGTCGTACTTACCATTTACAAAGCCTTTAGCAATGTTTTTAGCCAATTCGTCCCCAACAAGTTGAGCTCCCATCGTAATCATACGTGAGTTGTTGTGACCTCGAGTCATGTAAGCTGAACGTTCGTCAGAAACTTCTGCAGCAACCATTCCTTTAATCTTAGTCGCTACCATAAATGGACCTGCACCATAAGCATCGATTACAATACCAAGGTTTTGTTCTTCTTTCTTGACTTCTTCAGCAACTGCAAGAGTTACATCAACGAAGTCTTGACCATCTGCTGTGACATCCACAACGTGGAAGTTTTCTTTTTCCAAGAAGTCTTTTACAACCTCTTTCAATCTTAAACCTGCAGCATCTGCACCAATAACAATAGACATATTGTATACTCCTTTTTTTATTATAGACTAGTAAAAATTTTTGAATTCAGTTAAAATCACCTTTTCAAAAAATCACTAGTAGTTTTTTTGACACTATTTTGAATTAAAAATGAATACTTCTTTCATTCTTAAAGAGTTTTCTTCAGAGAAAAACCCAAACAATCAATTTGTTAAAACAAACACAAATTGTTCTTTATAAACATAATATACTACTATTGGTTGGAAAAGTCAACATTTTATGTTTGTTTTTGTTTATTTTTTATAAAATCTCAATATCAAATCCAAGGTGATCAATGTCGCCAGGTTTCAAAACTTTAACATCTTTCTTATCTTCCAGTCTATCCCCTTCTTCGAGCGAAGTAGATAGACCAGACCATGGTTCCAAAGCAATAAAAGGACCTTTATTAAGAGTTGACCATACGATTAGATTTGGAAACTCTTTAAAATGTAGTTTCAAACCTTTATCATGTTTTCGTGAACGCAAAGCTACTGTGCGAGATTCCAACTCATCTAATGTCACAGCATCGTAGCTAAAGAAGTCATAATTCAAGTCTATTTCTTTTTGATTATTTAACCAAGAACTTCTATCTTTGAAATCCAACATTCCTGTTTCTGGGAATGGTTTCGGAACTGTACATGTTTCTTGCTTTTCAAATTCCAGATAGTAATCTTCATATGCCTCGTCATTTAGTAAGGGACAGTTAAAACCAGGATGCCCACCGATAAAGTATGACATATTTTTTTCAGTTTCTTTATTATAGATTTTATACTGTGTACGTACAGTTTTACCTGACACTGTGTAAGTAATTTCTAAGCGAAAATGATAAGGGTAATTTGCATACATTTCCTCATCATCCTCAATAGCGAATGTAACAGAATTCTCTGTTTGGTTCACTAATTCAAATTCTTTTTTTCTTACTAAACCATGGCGTGGTATTTTTCCTTTTACTTGACTACCATCTTCTTGATCATATAGGACAGTATCATTTCTAACCGAGCCACAAATTGGGAATAATACAGGAGCTTGTCCACTCCAATAAGTTGGATCTCCCTGCCACAAATACTCTACACCATCTTTATCTTTTATAGAAGATAGCGCCCCTCCTAGAGACTGAAACTCTACTTGTAAATAATCTGATTTTAATTCAATCACTGCTTATACCTCCATTTTTCAAAAAAACTAGGCTGACTGCTCCATAGTGGAAACTGACAACCTAGTTTTTACAATTTACATTTTTAGGAGCAAATTATTTTGCGTTTGCTGCGTATTCTTCGTTACGTTTGATCATTTGTTTTCTGTACCATGCAAAGATACCAACGTAGAATACAAGGAATACTAATGCGCCAAGGATAGCTTTGATATCACCAGTTGTAGCGTTACCAATTGCCCAACCAAGAAGTTTTTCGATTGGTCCTTCAAGAGTTGAGTGAGTAATGAGTTGAGTTTGGCTCACACCTTCTGGGAAGGCACCTACACCTTTAGCAAGTTCTGTTGCGAATGGTGCGATAAGTGTACCAGAAAGAAGGAAGAGTGGCAACAAGAGTGTTCCGAAGATAATCATACGGAGCAATTTACCACGAGTAACTACCAAGAGAGCTGGAGTCACACCCATAGCGATGATACCAGCAAGTGGCAAGATACCATTTCCGACATTTGAAAGGAGCACTGCTTCAACCAACATGATTGGTGCAAGTACGTTCGCACAAGCCCAGATTTCAGCACGACCAGCGATAAATGGCCAGTCAAGACCGATGTTGAATTTACGTCCTTGAAGACGTTTAGTAGCAACGTTTGTAATACCTTGTGAAAGTGGTTCTACGGCTGCGATAAACCATGAACCGATGAGTGAGAATAGCTCCAAGCAGACACCGGCAATCAAACCAAGTGACAACCAACCTTTAATAACAAGTTCCCATTTTTCCGCACCTTCTACACCTGCAACTGGATGTGGAGTACCCATGATACCGATAACGATACCAAGGATGAAACCGATGAAGAATTTAGATCCCCAGAAACCGATTCTCTTATTCAATTTAGCAGCGTCAAAGTCATATTTATCAAGACCTGGGAAGAACTTATCAAAAATCTTATCCAAAACCATGATAACTGGGTTCATCATGTAGTTCATGTGAGTTGAAGTCATTGGTGATGAACTTGGTGCGTTAAGAAGGTCGTCGAATGTTGGTTTCATCAAGTCAGAGTTGATGATTTTAAGTACCCCTACAAGCACAACTGCTGCAGTCGCGATAAAGAGTGAAACTCCTTGGCTAACTCCATTGTTGTCAGCGTACCATTTGATCAAAAGACCTGTGATAGACAAGTGCCAGATATCGAAGATATCAACGTCAAGTGTATCAGTTTTCTTCATTGCAAGCATCACAGCGTTGACGATCAACATGATGAGCAAGAAGTAAAGTGTCCAGGCAGAACCCCAAGTGATTGTAGCAAGTGGTGCCCAACCAACGTCAGTGATGGTCAATTGAATACCAGTATTTTCAACGAATTTTGCAAGAGAAGCTGAGAAAGCTCCGTTAAGCATTCCGATGATAGCACCGATACCAGTAAGGGCGATGGCAAGTTTAATACCACCTTCAAGTGCTTTGGAGAATTTCACTCCAAATAGTAAAGCCAATACTGTCAAAATGATCAGCATGATGATTGGGCCACCCATATCCAAGATTGGCTTGAATACTTTATTGGCCAACTCAATAATGAAATCCATAATTTTTCCTCCCTTTATGATGTGTTATGGAATATTAACAAAATTATAATTAACTTAATCCGTGTTCTTTGATTGCTGCTTCAATATTGTCATAGACTGGAGCACTCATTGCTGGAATACGGAATAAGATAGGTCCAGCTTCAACAACTGGAATACCTGGATCAAAACCTAAATCAGTCGCAGCGATAGGTGTGAAGATATCATAACCTTTAATTAAGTCTTCATTGACATCTTTTACCATAACTGCGTCACACTGTACATCGTATCCACGACTTGAGAGCTCTTCTTCTAGAGCGCTTTTAATTTGGTGGCTTGAGTTAACACCTGCACCACATGCAGCAAGAATTTTAATCATTTGGATTTCCTCCGTTTTTTAGTTTATAGTTATTTATAAAGTTAAGCAGTTGCTTCTGAGATATATTGGAACAAAGCTTCAGGCTCTGTAATCTTAGAGAGTGCTTCAAGATGACCATCACCTGTAAAGAAATCCATCAATTGAGCAAGAATATTTGTTTGACTTGAACTTGAATTATTGATGATAAAGAAGAGTAATGATACTTCTACTTCTTTGTCAGGAGCAATCATATTATGGAATGTTACTGGTTTTGGTAAGCGAACCACAACAACATTTTCAGTTAAATTATGAATCGTATCTGTGTGAGGGATTGCTACGTTTGGCAAGTCCTTCCCAAGAAATTCCATATCTAAACCGGTTGGGAACATTTTTTCACGTTCAATTAATGCCGATCGATAGGTATCCGTAACAACTTTCTTTTCTTCTAATAGGGTTGCAACTTGATCAAAGAGTTGCTCTTGATTATCCGCTTCTAAACAAAAGACTAAGTCTTTGCTGAAGAAATGATCTAATCCCATGACCTTCTCCCTTCATATCTAACTTTTATGATACAAGTATAACACTATATGAAACCGTTGTCAATATTTTTTTGTTGTATTTTGTTTGATTTTTATTTTTTTTGTTTGAATTTAAACAAAAAACTATTACACATAGATTTAAGTAAAGATAAATAAAAAAACAGGATACAGATCCTGTTTTTTGTCTATTAATCTTTTTTCGTAGTCCAACTTTGTTCAATCAAAGGAAGCATATCTTTCAAGACTTCAGGTGTTCCTTCTAGAGAAACGTATCTAAACTTACCGTCATCTGACTTAAAGATCCAGATAACTAGATATTTCCCATTTTTAGCAATACAGTTAACAACATAGGCATCATAACCACCAATTTTTGACTTGGATCCCCAAACTTTAGAGAAATCCTTACTTTGTTGTTTGGTTTGATAGACACTAGTAGAAACTTGAACAGCATCAAGAGCGGCATATTCACTTTCACTAACGCCTAGATGCTCTGGCTTAAATGTGTTTAAGGTTACAATATTAATGTCGGTTCCATCACAGTACTGAATATCATCACCACCCTCAACTTCTGTAAAATGGATCCATGATTTTGGAACCTTTACATAACCATAGGCATCTGACCCAATCACCTGTGTATCTTTTATCGTTGATTCGGCTATAGTTGTTGTATCTTGCGTTGTGGTACTTTCTTGAACTGTTGTTTTTTCTGAAGCTACTTCTTTTTTAGTTTTTGAACTATTACAAGCAGCGAGGCAAAGGCAACACACTAAAAGTGTAGATAAGCTGATGACTTTTTTCATAATCATTCTCCTTTCACTCCTATTCTAATGAAAGAAAAGATAAGTGTCAAAAGAAAACTGTATTCTATGAAACCTGAGTTAATTCTATGAAACCTGAGTTATAAGTCTAAATTATTCTTCATCCATACTCAAGACGCTGAGGAAGGCTTCCTGAGGTACTTCAACGGAACCGATGGCTTTCATTCGTTTCTTACCAGCCTTTTGTTTTTCAAGGAGTTTACGTTTACGGGATACGTCACCACCATAACATTTAGCAAGAACGTTTTTACGAAGAGCTTTGATATCTGTACGTGCCACAATCTTATGCCCAATAGCCGCCTGAATAGGAACTTCAAATTGTTGACGAGGAATGATTTTCTTGAGTTTATCAACGATGAGTTTCCCGCGTTCATAGGCAAAGTCCTTGTGAACGATAAAGCTGAGAGCATCGACCTTGTCTCCATTGAGAAGGATATCCATTTTCACCAGCTTAGATGGACGATACTCTGACAATTCATAGTCAAAACTTGCATAGCCACGTGTTGAAGATTTGAGCTTGTCAAAGAAATCAAAGACAATTTCAGCAAGTGGAATTTGATAGATCACATTAACACGATTGTCATCGATATAGTCCATCGTCACAAAGTCACCACGTTTGCGCTGAGCAAGTTCCATAACCGCTCCAACAAATTCCTGTGGTACCATGATTTGTGCTTTGACATACGGTTCTTCAATGGTCGCAATTTTAGTAGGATCAGGAAACTCGGATGGATTCGATACATCCATAGACTCACCATCAGTCTGATTGACCTTGTAAATAACGGACGGTGCAGTCATGATAAGGTCAATATTAAACTCCCGTTCTAAACGCTCTTGGATAACATCCATATGAAGAAGTCCAAGGAATCCACAACGGAAACCAAAACCGAGTGCTTGCGATGTTTCAGGCTCAAACTGTAAACTAGCATCATTGAGTTGCAATTTTTCTAGAGCTTCACGAAGGTCATTGTACTTATTTGACTCGATTGGATAAAGACCTGCAAAAACCATCGGATTCATTTGTTTGTATCCAGAAAGTGGTTCAGTTGCTGGATTTGTCGCCAAAGTTACGGTATCACCGACACGAGTATCTTGAACAGTCTTGATAGAGGCTGCAATATAACCAACGTCACCAGTTGCTAGAAAATCACGTCCTACCGCTTTAGGTGTGAATATTCCTACTTCGGTAACATCAAAGGTTTTACCATTGCTCATAAGCTGAATCTTATCACCTGGTTTGACAACCCCGTCCATAACACGGACTTGAAGGATAACACCACGATAGGCATCGTATACTGAGTCAAAAATCAAGGCTTTTAATGGTTCTGATACGTCTCCTGTTGGAGCAGGGACTTTTTCGACAATTTGCTCTAAAATATCTTCGATACCGATACCAGCTTTTGCTGAAGCTAAGACTGCTTCGCTAGCATCCAGACCAATGACATCTTCGATTTCTGTACGCACTCGCTCCGGATCTGCAGCAGGTAAGTCAATCTTATTGATAACTGGAAGAATCTCCAAATCATTATCCAAGGCAAGGTAAACGTTAGCTAGTGTTTGAGCCTCAATCCCTTGTGCAGCATCGACTACCAAGATAGCACCCTCACAGGCAGCAAGGGAACGTGAAACTTCATAGGTAAAGTCCACGTGTCCTGGTGTGTCAATCAAGTGGAAAATATAAGTCTCGCCATCTTTTGCAGTATAATTAAGCTCAATGGCATTAAGCTTGATAGTAATCCCACGTTCACGTTCAAGGTCCATACTATCTAATAGTTGGGCCTGCATTTCACGGCTAGAAACTGTTTCTGTCTTTTCTAAAATACGGTCTGCTAGCGTTGATTTCCCGTGGTCAATATGAGCAATAATAGAGAAGTTTCGAATCTTCTCCTGTCGTTTTTTCAATTCTTCTACGTTCATGATTCTCTTCCTTTCAGGGTATCTATTAATTATAAATTGTTTTTAATATTTTTACAAGACCATACCCTGCTAGGAGTACTAATCTTCAGCAACAAAGCCATCATTTTCGATGAAATAGCGGTCAGTCATACCTTGGTCGGTAAAGACAATACCGTGAAGGACACCGCCATAAACAGCTCCTCCATCCATTCCAATCTTACCGTCTTCTGTAATCCAAAGTTCCGCAGTACCACGTTCTTGATTCAGTAGACCATAGACTGGTGTATGTCCAAAGACAATCGTTTTACCAGTATGATTAGCTGCTTCGTGGAATGGTTTTCTGAGCCAAACTTTCTTGTAATCTGTAGTATCATGCCAGTCATCCAAAGTCAAATCAATACCAGCATGAACGAAGATATACTTATCTGTCTCAATCACAAAAGGCATCTGACGGATAAACTCCACTAAGTCAGCTGCTTCAGTTTCAACATGCTTAGCATCTGCTACACCATCTACTGGTGCATCCAATGGGCGACCTAGAATAGAGTTAATAGTTGTATCCCCACCATTACGACGATAGTGGTCATAGCTTTCTTCAGGATTATCCAACCAAGTTAAAAACATATACTCATGATTTCCTGAAATGCAAATCGCTCCTTGATTTTCCACCAAGTCCTTGACCATCTCAAGAACACGACGACTATCTTCACCTCTATCAATCAAATCTCCAAGAAAAAGTAATTGAGTCTTTCCATCCCATGTTTTTAGAAGGTCCTCGAGCATTCCTGCTTTCCCATGAACATCTCCGATAACATAATAGTCTGTCATTTATTTCTCCTTACTTTGCAACAATTCTTGCGCTTGACTAAGTGCCGCTTCAGTTAAATTTTCACCTGCCAACATCTTAGCAACTTCTTCTACTCTTTCCTCAACTGTCAACAAGCGAACTATTGAAACGGTTGAATTGTCATTACTAATCTTTTCGATAAAGAACTGATAATCTGCAATCGCAATGACTTGAGGAAGATGAGATATAGCTAATACTTGACCATTCTGACCAATTTTATGAATCTTTTGGGCGATTGCTTGAGCTACACGACCTGAAACTCCTGTGTCTACCTCATCAAATACAATACTGGTCTTACCTTCCTTACGAGAAAAGGCAGACTTAATAGCCAACATCAAACGAGATAACTCACCACCAGAAGCTACTTTTACTAATGGTTTAAAGTCTTCTCCAGGGTTGGTTGAAATATAAAATTCAACACTCTCATTTCCTTCATGACTGAATTTTCCTTTAGTAAACTGAACTTGAAATCGAGCCTTTTCCATATAAAGGTCTTTAAGCTCTTGTTGAATCTCAATTTCTAATTGTTGAGCTAAGTTGTGGCGAGCAGATGCAAGTTTACTTGCTAAATCAACCAGACTTACTTCTAATTGCTTGAGTTCTGCTTCCATATCTTCTGAAGAAAGATTATTACCAGTAAGTAAATTGTATTCTTCAGTTATTTTTGCAAAGTATAACAAGACATCATCGACATTTCCACCATACTTACGTGTAATGGCATGTATGAGATCTAAACGACTCTCAATCTGCATCAAGCGATTGCCGTCAAAATCTAAATCTTCGATAATATCCTCTAAACGTTTGGCTACATCTTCTAATACATAATAAGACTCTGATAGAGAAGTTGATATTTCACGGTACTCTGCATCATACTCTTCTAAACTTTCCATGTCATTCATAGCAGAACGCACGTTAGCCAGGCTTGAAAATTCTTCATTATCTAGCATGGTGTAAGCATTAGTCAGCGTATCAGCAATATTTTTATGATTTAAAAGTTTATCTCGTTCTTGATTGAGTTTGAGGTCTTCACCTGGCTGTAAGGACGCAGATTCAATTTCAGCCATCTGAAATTCCAACATCTCAATACGAGCCTTATGCTCTTCTTGATTCTTCTTAATCTCAAGAAGTTGCTTGCGCATTAGACGGTAGGTATCAAAGTTGGTCTGATAGGCTTGCTTCAGTTCAAGGAAATCTGAATCACCAAACTCATCCAGCATCTGAATGTGCAATTGGGGACGCATTAACTCTTCTTGATCATGTTGGCCGTGGATATCAACAAGGTACTGTCCTATTGAGCGAAGAACAGAAAGATTGACCATCTGTCCATTGACACGACTAACACTACGCCCGTTTTGTAAAATTTCACGACGGATGATGATTTCATCACCTAACTCTATTCCTTGCTCATCAAAAATCATTTGCAAAGCATGACTGTTTTCAACCGAGAAAAGACCTTCGATTTCAGCCTTAGGAGCACCATGACGAATGACGTCCGTTGTGGCTCTGGCTCCTAGCATCATGTTCATAGCATCTATGATGATTGACTTCCCAGCACCGGTTTCGCCAGTAAGAACGGTCATTCCTTTCTCAAAATTAAGTGAAATAGCCTCAATGATGGCAAAGTTTTTAATTGAAATTTCAAGTAACATAAGGTCCTACCACTTTTTAACTTGCTCTACAATTTCTACAGCTGCTTCTTCAGTTTGCGCTACAATTAAAATGGAATTATCATCTGCTAAACAGCTAAAAATCTTATCTGAAAATGTTTGGGTTAATTGGCTTTTAACAAAAATTGTATTTCCAGGAATAACATCTAAATTGATGAGATTTCCCATTCGTTCAAAACTTTCAATATTGTTCTCAGCTAACTGTAAACTTTTGACTACTGACTTTGGTAATTCATAGACATAAGTATTGTCTTTCAATGGAATTTTTACAATTCCTAGTTCTTTGATATCTCGTGAAACAGTTGCTTGAGTAGCAGTGATTCCTGCTTCTTTTAAATGTTCAACGATTTCTTCCTGAGTTCCGATTTGATAGTCAGTCACAAATCTTCTAATCTTTTCAAGTCTTTCTTTTTTATTCATCTTTAAACTCTCTATGTGCTTTTTCTACTACTTGTTCCATTTCAGAAACTACTTGATTGCTTGCATGTTCTTCTTTACGTAAATAAGCAAGAAACTCAATATTCCCGTGTCCGCCTTGAATAGGAGAGAAATCCAATCCTAAGACTGAAAATCCTTCTGTGACTGCCATTTCTGTTACCGATTCTAAAACATTTTTGTGAACCTTAGCATCTCTAATAATACCATTTTTCCCAATTTGTTCTCGACCGGCTTCGAACTGTGGTTTTATGAGGGCAACAACTTGTCCTTGATCAGCTAAGACTCTATGTAGAGCTGTAAGGATAAGACTCAATGATATAAAACTCACGTCGATACTTGCAAAACTAGGTTCTTGTTCAAAATCAGTCTTTTCAGCATAACGAAAATTAAACTGCTCCATGCTAACAACACGAGAGTCTTGGCGTAATTTCCAAGCAAGCTGATTGGTCCCGACATCAACGGCATAAACCAGTTTTGCACCATTTTGAAGCATGACATCCGTAAAGCCTCCTGTTGAAGCGCCGATATCAATGGTCGTTTTGCCTTCAACTGATATATCAAATTTTTCCAAGGCTTTCTCAAGTTTCAAGCCACCTCGGCTCACATACTTGAGTTTCTCACCCTTGAGTTTTAATTCAGTATCATCAGGAATTTTTTCTCCTGGTTTATCAAAACGCTCACCATTAAGGACTGCAATCACTAACCCAGCCATTACGCCCCGCTTAGCCTGTTCTCTTGTTTCAAATAAACCTTGTTTGTAGGCAAGTACATCTACTCTTTCCTTAGGCATTGATTCTCAAACTTTCTACTATTTTTACAATTGGTTCCTTATCAAATGTAACTAACTGACTTATCTCTTCCAGCTTAGCATTAGCCTGATCCAAAGTTTGGTTACAAAATACTTTTGCTTCATCTAAGCCTAACAAGGCAGGATAGGTCGATTTCTCAGCCTTCAAATCTTTCTGGGGTGTTTTGCCAATTTCCTCAAAACTAGCAGTAACATCAAGAATATCATCTCTCACTTGGAAGGCTAGGCCAATCAACTCTCCAACAGTTTTAAGAGCTGTTTGAATAGTTGTATCCAATCCAGCAATGATTCCAGCCGCTTGAAAAGGAAATGCTAAGAGTTTACCAGTCTTATTAGCATGGATAGTCTGAAGTTCTTCTAGGTTTAAATGTTTTCCTTCACCTTCCATATCCAAAACTTGACCAGCTACCATCCCCATACTTCCAGAAGCAAGTGACAAGTTAGCTATTAAATCTACCTTAGTTTGACTCGGTAGTTCTGCCTGTGCTATTAAGGCATAGGGATCCAGGAAAAGCGCATCGCCAGCCAATATAGCTAAATCTTCTCCATAGACTTTATGATTGGTCAAACGTCCTCGGCGAAAATCATCATTATCCATAGCAGGTAAATCATCATGAATCAAACTACCTGTGTGAATCATTTCGAGAGCTGCTGCAACTTGCGCATGAGCTGGTGTGATGGATACTTGTAGAGATTCCAAAACCTCTAAGAGTAAATAAGGACGAATCCGCTTGCCACCAGCATGAATGGAATAGAGAACCGCTTCTCTAAGATTTGAAGCAATTTGTTGCTCACCATAAAACTCCTCAAGCGCTGACTCAACCAAGTCTAGTTTTTCTTGCTTGTTCATACGAGTTCGCTCTCTGTTCCATCTTCTTGCATGACTTTAACTAAGGTCTTTTCTGCTTTATCAAGTGTTGCCTGCAATTCCTTTGATAAGATCATCCCTTTTTGAAAAGCTGCAATGGCATCTTCTAAAGCAATTTCACCATTTTCTAAGCTCTGAACAATAGTCTCTAGTTCTGCTAAATTTTCCTCAAATTTCTTCTGTTTTGACATCTTTAACCTCTAATTCTACCTGACCATCTCGCATCATTACTACCACCTGGTCATTTTTTTTCAAATTCTTTGCCGATGATACCACGGTATCCTCTTTTTTAACAATCGCATAACCTCTTGCTACGATACGACTCGTATCTAACATGAGTAGTGCTTCTGACAAACGTTTGACCTCGGCGACCTTGGCATCATAAACTAATGCCATCTGACTACGAAGTAACTTTTCAAATTGGAGTAGACGGTCCTGATAACGATGAACCTTATTGATTGGTGATAACTGTTCAAGACGATGAACTTGTTCCAAGACTTTTTGTTGTTGTCTGACAAGTTCTGTATTAATACTTTGTTTGAGACGTAATTGCAACTGATCTACGCGTTGCAGATATCCATCATATAAACGCTCTGGTTGCCTGAAGATGACTGATTGACTAAGCGTTCTAAAGGCTTCTTTTTTCTTTGATAAAGTATTTTGTACAGCAGTAGCCATTCGTTTCTCTTGATTTTTAAGGTAGGTCAGAAGATCTAACTTGGTCACAGGTGTAGCTAACTCTGCTGCAGCAGTTGGTGTTGCTGCCCTCTTGTCGGCAACAAAATCAGCCAAGGTTACATCTGTTTCGTGGCCCACACTTGAAATAATCGGTAAATGCGATTCAAAAATAGCACGAACAACAATTTCCTCGTTAAAGGCCCAGAGATCCTCTATCGAACCACCACCACGACCAATGATAAGTACATCTAAGTCATCACGTTCATTAGCTTTAGCAATGTTACGGGCAATCTCCTCTGCTGCCCCTTCGCCTTGAACCTTGGTAGGATATAAAACAATCTCAACCCCTGGGAAACGTCTGCTAACAGTAGTAATGATATCCTGGATAACGGCACCACTACGACTAGTCACAACCCCGATGCATTTTGCAAACTGAGGGATTACTTGTTTAAAGCGTTCTTGAAAAAGCCCCTCTTCCGATAATTTCTTTTTTAATTGTTCGAACTGAATCGCAAGAGCCCCTACACCATCAGGCTCTGCCTTTTCAATAATGATAGAGTAGCTCCCACTTGGTTCATAGACTTGGACACGACCGATAACATTGATCTTCATCCCTTCTTCCAAATCAAAACCTAGTTTCTGATAAATACCTGACCAAATGGTTGCTTGGATAACAGCTCGATCATCTTTTAGAGAAAAGTATTGGTGAGTTGGACGCTTTCGAAAGTTAGAAACCTGACCAGTTAAATAGACCCTCTCCAAGTATGGGTCTTTATCGAATTTCATTTTCAAATACTTGGTCAAAGTTGTTACCGACAAATACTTTTCCATCTCAACCTCCTTCTTTCTCTAGTTTTTCCTGGGTATTATTATACCAAAAAACCGTTTAAAAATCTCTTTTTTCACCTCTAGAATACGAAAACGAAACTGAATTCTTTTAACCTTCTCTTATAATATACAAAAGCCCTTGGAAAACTCCAAGGGCTTTAATTAGTTCACTGAACTATTTTATTTTTTAAGGTTGTAGAATGATTTCAATCCACGGTATTCAGCTACTTCACCAAGTTGATCTTCGATGCGAAGCAATTGGTTGTATTTAGCGATACGGTCTGTACGTGAAAGTGAACCAGTCTTGATTTGTCCTGCGTTTGTTGCAACTGCGATGTCAGCGATTGTTGAATCTTCAGTTTCACCTGAACGGTGTGATACAACAGCAGTGTAACCAGCTTCTTTCGCCATTTCGATAGCGTCGAATGTTTCAGTAAGAGTACCGATTTGGTTAACTTTGATAAGGATTGAGTTAGCAGCACCTTCTGCGATACCTTTTTCAAGGTATGAAGTGTTTGTTACGAAGAAGTCGTCACCAACCAATTGAACTTTACCACCAAGACGTTCAGTAAGAGCTTTCCATCCGTCCCAGTCGTTTTCGTCCATACCATCTTCGATAGTGATGATTGGGTATTTGTTTACCAATTCTTCAAGGTAGTCAATTTGTTCTGCAGCAGTACGTACAGCAGCTCCTTCACCTTCGAATTTAGTGTAGTCGTATACTTGACGTTCTTTATCGTAGAATTCTGATGATGCACAGTCAAATCCGATAAATACGTCTTTACCTGGAACATAACCAGCAGCTTCGATAGCAGCAAGGATAGTTTCAACACCATCTTCAGTTCCTTCGAAACGAGGAGCGAATCCACCTTCGTCACCTACGGCTGTTTCCAAACCACGAGATTTAAGGATTTTCTTAAGAGCGTGGAAGATTTCAGCACCCCAACGAAGAGCTTCTTTGAATGTAGGTGCACCAGCAGGTACGATCATGAATTCTTGGAAAGCGATTGGAGCATCTGAGTGAGAACCACCGTTGATGATGTTCATCATTGGAGTTGGAAGAACTTTAGTGTTAAATCCACCAAGGTAGCTGTAAAGTGGGATTTCAAGGTAGTCAGCAGCAGCGCGAGCTACAGCGATAGACACACCAAGGATTGCGTTAGCACCCAATTTACCTTTGTTAGGAGTACCGTCAAGTGCGATCATAGCACGGTCGATAGCTTGTTGGTCGCGTACATCGTAGCCGATAATTTCTTCAGCGATGATGTTGTTTACGTTGTCAACAGCTTTTTGTGTACCAAGACCACCGTAACGAGATTTGTCACCGTCGCGAAGTTCAACTGCTTCGTGTTCACCAGTAGAAGCTCCTGATGGAACCATACCACGTCCGAAAGCACCTGATTCAGTGTAAACTTCTACTTCAAGTGTTGGGTTACCGCGTGAGTCTAGGACTTCGCGAGCGTAAACATCAGTAATAATTGACATTTTTTACTCTCCTTTGAGTTAAATTATTTTACACCTCTATGATACATCAAAAAGATACCTTTTTCAAGAAAAAACGTTATCTTTGTGCAAATTTTCCTTAAGTTTATAAAGTAATCGCTTTCTTTTTCGTCTTATCTAGAGACTTTTATGATATACTATATTTATGACTGATGTATCAAAACAAATATTAGAAAAAGCCAATGGTGGAATTAAGTTGAATCCAGACGAACAAAGACGTTTTCTTGGTACCTTTGAAGAACGTGTTCTTGGCTACGCTGAACTCGCCACTGCAAATGATGACAAATTTCAAAGGGCATTTTTAACAATATTAGAGACCCTAAAGAAAGAAACTGAACCTCTATTTGTCAAAATTTCTCCTCAAGTTGAATTTGATAAACAAGTCTTTTACCTAAAACATGCCAAAGATGACAATTGCCAAGCAACTATCGTTTCTGAAGATCATAACTCTTCTCCTTTCGGCATGGTCATACACAGTGATAGTCCTGTTCAAACCCAAGAAAAAGACCTCAGAAAGGCCTTTTCAGACTTATGGCAAGAGAAAGAGCAGAAAGCTCCTACTTCTCTCTGGAAAAAATGGTTTGGTTAACTCTATCTCAAAGACATGATTCGGGCAATACTTGCAGCTGTATTTTCTAAATAAACAGCTGCTTTTTTAAAACTATCTGCTAACGGTTCGCTTTTTTCAAGTATGGAAAAAGCTGCGACTATATTCTCGAATGGTAAAGGTGGTAAATCCTCTGATAAACTACCACAAATAGCAAGAACTGGAACACCCCTAGGTGTTCTTTTTGCTACTCCAATTGGCGCCTTTCCAGCCAGACTTTGCAAGTCCAGTCTACCCTCGCCAACAATCACTAGGTCTGCATCAGTAACTTTTTGATCGAAGTTTATCAAATCTAAACAAGTTTGAATACCAGATACAATCTCTGCTCCAGCGAAGGCACACAAGCCAGCTGCAATACCACCACCTGCTCCTGCACCATCTAATTTTAATATTTCGGGTCCAATTTTACTATAGAAGTCTTTAATAGCAGCATCAACTTCTTGAAATTTGGATGGATCCAATCCCTTTTGTTTTCCAAATGTGAAGGTAGCACCATGAGGCCCACAAAGTGGATTGGTCACATCTGCAAGTATTTTTATATGTACATCAGAAGGAATTTGAAGCACTCCCTCCCTCGAAATTTTCCTGATATCAAATAGAGATTGACCATTTGCTTGAAGTACAATTCCGTTTTTGTCATAAAACTGATAACCAAGTCCTGATGCAATGCCAATTCCACCATCATTACTAGCCGTACCACCGACACCGACGTAGATATCTTTAATCCCTTGGTCTATCAAATGGAGAATCAGTTGACCAATTCCCTTTGTTTGAATCTCTAGAGGATTACGTTTTTCAAAAGGAATTTCAGCAAGACCTACTAAATTTGCAACTTCAAATAGAGCTAATTCTCCTTTTTGAAAGTAAGACATCAAAACCTCATCACCAAAAGGACCAGTTACCTGGACTCTTTTTTCTTCCAAACCTAGAGAACTTTTAATGGCGTCTACTGTTCCTTCACCTCCATCACCAACAGGTAAAAGTAAACACTCCACGTTTGGTATAGCCTTTTCGAATCCTCTTTTTATAGCTTCTGCCACTTGTTTTGCAGGAAGACTCTCCTTGAAGGAGTCAGGTGCTATAACAACTTTCATTTTGATTCCTCTTTCTATCTAAAGGAAGTCTATCATTTCCAAAACTTTCCCAAAATCTCTCTCATCTACCTGAAGATTTATTTCTTTTTTCACAATATCCTTGGCACAAAAGGCTATACCAAGTCCTGCACTTTTAAGCATTTTTAAGTCATTTGCTCCATCACCGATAGCTATTGTCCTCTCGAAAGGTACCTCTAACTCTTGAGCCCAACTGAGCAATGTTTTTTCTTTAACTTCTCTGCTTATAATTGGGCTAATAAGATTTCCGGTTAAATAACCATCTCTGGTTTCCAGCTGATTTGCAGTATATAATGAAATCCCCAAATCTTTTGCTAATCTTTCTACAATAGTGGTAAATCCACCTGATACTAAACCGACTTCTATCTGATTTACTTGAAGAACTTTAATAAACTTGGCAGCATTTTTACTAAGGTGAAGTTCATGATAAATCTTATCAAAAACATTAATAGAGAGACCTTTAAGAAGAGAAACACGTCTTTTTAAACTTGCTTCAAAGTCTAATTTTCCACTCATAGCTTGAGCTGTTAGCAGGGCTACTTCTTCTTCGCACTCTGCCTCTTTCCCTAATAAATCAATAACCTCTTCTTCTATCAGAGTTCCATCAACATCTAGGACACAGAGTCCTCTAGCTTTATTCATTTATTCCCTATACTTTCATTATCTCAAAAAATCGTATGAAAGCATCATACGATTTTATTTATTTAATTTGCTAAGCTGTGATATAAATCAAGATAAGACTGACAAGCTGTATCCCAAGAGAAGTCACATTCCATAGCTTGGACTTGAAGTTTCTTCCAAACGTCAGGATGGTTATAATAAACATCCAAAGCAGTTTGAAGAGCCCAGTTAAGCCAGTATGGAGTCAAGTTGTCAAAACTAAATCCTGTACCAGTTCCTTCAATCGGATTGAATGGCTGCACAGTATCTCGCAAACCACCTACTTCATGGACAAGAGGTAAAGTACCATAACGCATAGCCATCATTTGAGAAAGTCCACATGGTTCAAAGCGACTTGGCATGAGGAAAATATCACACGCAGCATAAATCTCTTGCGCCAACTTCACATCAAAGGTAATATTAGCGGATAATTTATCTGGGAATACTTGGCCAAACCATGAGAAGGCTTGTTCAAAGCCAGAATCACCTGTACCCAAGAGAACGATTTGAACATCATCTTGAAGCATGCGATGCAGACCTTCAACTACAACATCAAAGCCTTTCTGTCTTGTTAAACGTGACACAATTCCAATCATTGGAACATCAGGACGTACTGGGAGTCCAACTTTTTCTTGGAGTTTAGCTTTGTTTAGAGCTTTCCCTGATAGGTCAGATTTGTTGAAATGGTAATCCAACAAAGGATCCGTCTCTGGGTTATAAAGGTCGGTATCTATTCCATTTACGATACCAGACACCTTACCGGACTCCATTCGAAGAATCTGATCCAAACCACAACCAAACTCTGTTGTCATGATTTCATAGGCATAACTTGGAGATACAGTTGTCACACGATCTGCATAGAGAATACCTGCTTTCATCCAGTTAAGACAGTCATTCCAGCGAACTGTACCATCCGCATAACGCTCAAAACCAACTCGGAACAAATCCCACAGCATACCTTCAGAGAATTGACCCTGAAATTCCAAGTTGTGAATGGTTAATACAGTCTTAATGTTTTGGTAGGCTTGAATCCATCTATACTTTTCCTTCAACAAGAAAGGAATCATAGCTGTATGATAATCATGAGCATGAAGAACATCAGGTATAAAGCCAATACGCTCCATAGCCTCTAGAGCTGCAAGTTGGAAGAAAGCAAAGCGTTCACCGTCATCAAAATCTCCATATACATGTCCACGGAAGAAATAATATTGATTGTCGATAAAGTAGAAGGTAACACCGTTTAAAATAGTTTTCTTAATGCCACAAAATTGTCTGCGCCAACCAACGTATACTTCAAATTGAAGAACATCTTCAATTTGATCTCCAAACTTAGCTTCCACCATGTCATAGTATGGTAGAATAACAGCAACTTCATGGCCAGCTTTAACTAATGATTTTGGAAGAGCTCCGATAACATCTCCCAAGCCACCTGTTTTAGAAAAAGGAGCTCCTTCTGCTGCTACAAATAAAATTTTCATGAAAGAATATCCTCTGTTACTTTTTCACCCTTTTTAATGATAACAGGATGGTCTGCTGTACCACGAACAACAACTCCCTCAGCTATTTCAGCACCCTTATCAATAATTGCGTACTCAACTTGAGCGCCTTCGCCAATGACAACACGAGGGAAAATAATAGATTCTTTAACTAAGCTATCTTTATGAATTTGAACATTACGTGAAACAACTGAACGAACAACCTTACCTTCGACAATACTACCAGAAGCAAACTGCGAAGTATTTACTTCACAACCAGGTGCATAATAAGTTGGTTCTTCGTTTTTCACCTTTGTGTGAATCTTTTGATTTGGAGAGAATAAAGAGTAGAATTTATGCTGATCAAGCATATCAATATTGGCTTTGTAGTATGTTTCTACAGAATGAATATTTGCTAAGTAACCAGTATACTCGTAGGCAAAAGCGCCTGATTCCGCTGCTAAGTCACGTAGAACATAACGTAGTTTTTCTGGGTGTTCTTTCTGAGCTTCTTCTTCAAGACGTTCAATCAACCATGGGGTATCAACGACAAAGATATCGGTAGACATATTGTAAAGATTTTGGTCTAATTTTTTATCAAAGAGCTTGTGAGAAAGTACATGGTCAGTTTCATCGATATCAAGGATTGCATTTACTTCTGAAATATCCTTCTTAGGTAGTTTCTTATAAACAACTGTGATAGGAGATTTTGTAGTATTGTGCAAATGGAAAACCTGAGCAAGATCAATATTTACCAAAACGTCACAGTTCAAGGAAACCGTTTGGTTAGATTCAGAACGTTTTAAATAAGTCAAGAGTTGTTGATAATACTCTTTACCGACCGTGCTACTTTCTACACGTGTATTGTAAATACCCAAATAGTAGTGACTAAGTAGTGTATTCAAGCCCCACTCGCGACCTGAACGAATGTGGTCGAAAACTGAGCTGATATTATCTTGTTGGAAGATTCCAAAGACACTACGAACACCAGCATTTGCTAAACTTGAGAGTGGGAAGTCAATCAAGCGATACTTTCCTCCGAATGGCAAACTCGCCACAGGACGATTACTCGTCAAGGTTGACATATCATGAAAACCAACAGTGTTTCCTAAAATCGCTGAATATTTATCAATCTTCATCTGTTGCTACCCCCACTACTTCGTTATACCCGACTACTTCTACTTCTTCCGTTCCATCAATTTCTACACCATCAGCAATGATAGCACCCTCACCAATAATGGCACGTTTAATCTTAGCACCTTTTCCGACTACTGCTCCACTCATGATGACAGAATCAACAACTTCTGCTCCTTCACGAACTTGAGCTGCTGTAGATAAAATAGAGTGCTTCACGGTACCATTTACATAACATCCATCAACTACGAGAGAGTCTTCTACATGAGCATGTTCTCCAATAAAGTTTGGTGGAGAGATAAGGTTACGAGAATAGATTTTCCATTGACGATTACGACTATCTAGAGCGTTGTCTGGAGAAATATATTCCATATTTGCTTCCCAAAGCGATTCGATAGTGCCGACATCCTTCCAGTATCCACTGAATTCATAGGCATAAACACTTTCTCCAGACTCTAGGTAGTTAGGAATAACATTCTTACCAAAGTCTGACATGTCAATATTATTCTTTTCAGCTGCAACGAGCATATTGCGCAGACGTTTCCAATCGAAAATATAAATCCCCATTGATGCCTTAGTTGATTTTGGTTGGGCAGGTTTTTCTTCGAATTCAACAATGCGATTATTAGCATCTGTATTCATGATACCGAAACGACTAGCTTCTTTTAATGGTACATCCAAAACAGCTACAGTCAAGCTGGCATTGTTATCCTTATGCGATTGGAGCATATCATCATAGTCCATTTTGTAGATATGGTCTCCTGAAAGAATCAAAACATACTCAGGATTGATGCTATCGATATAGTCAATATTTTGGTAAATCGCGTGACTTGTACCTTCGAACCAACGATTTCCTTCACTTGCAGAGTAAGGTTGAAGGATAGAAACACCTGAATCAATTACATCAAGACCCCAACTAGAACCGTTTCCGATGTGATTGTTAAGAGCAAGAGGTTGATACTGTGTGATAACACCAACATTGTGTATACCAGAGTTGGCACAGTTAGAAAGAGCAAAGTCAATGATACGGTAGCGCCCACCAAATTGCACTGCTGGTTTTGCAATGCTTTGAGTGAGTTTACCGAGACGAGTTCCTTGCCCACCGGCAAGGATTAAAGCTAGCATTTCATTCTTCATTTTCTACTCCTTTTTGACATTTATTTGATTCTTTTTTTGTAGGTTTCAAGCGACGTTTGATTTTCCAAATACTTGCACCCATAGCTGGCAAAGTAAAGGTCAATGTCTGCTCATAATCCTTCCATAACCCTTCTTGAGTTTGAACAGTTTGATTGTGTTCTTTCCAAACTCCACCCCATTGTTCCAACTCTGTATTCCAAATTTCTTCGTAAATACCTGCAACTGGTAATCCAATTGTAAAATCAGGACGTTCAACCGGTGCCATGTTGAAGACACAGACTAGCATCTCGCCTTTTTTACCCTTACGAATAAAGGATAGAACACTTTGATCTCTATTATCAGCATCGATGATTTCAATTCCATCATAACTTGTATCAATTTCCCAAAGACAACGATGGTCTTTATAAAGTTGATTCAGTTGAGATGTGAAGTATTTCATCTTAGCATTCATTGGATCTTCAAGGTTTGACCACTCTAATTGCTCTTCTGATTTCCACTCTAAGAATTGACCGAATTCGCTACCCATAAAGAGTAATTTCTTACCAGGGTGACAAATTTGATAAGTATAAAGGTTTCTCAGGCCTGCAAACTGATTGTAGCGATCTCCCCACATCTTATGCATCATACTCTTCTTACCATGAACCACCTCATCATGTGAGAATGGTAGAAGATAATTTTCATTAAAGACATACATAAAACTGAAGGTTACAAGGTTAAAATCATACTTGCGGTAAATTGGATCTTCTTCGTAGAAACGGAGAATGTCATTCATCCAGCCCATGTTCCACTTGTAGTCAAATCCAAGGCCACCAATCTCTTTTGGACCTGTTATTTTAGTAGCTGAAGAGCTTTCTTCTGCAATCATCATGACATCAGGGTGAGCTAGCTTAATAACAGTATTTAAACGCTGAAGGAAATAGTAACCTTCATAGTTAAGATTTCCACCGTCTTTATTTGGTGTCCAAGGTGCATTATCATAATCAAGATAAAGGATATTACTTACAGCATCAACACGGATACCATCTAAATGATAAAAATCAATCCAGAACTTAATGCTAGAAATTAGAAAAGATTGTACTTCGTTTTTCCCTAAGTCAAAGTTTAATGCTCCCCAACCATAATTATGAGCTTTGTTATGGTCTTGATATTCAAAAGTTGGTGTTCCGTCATAATAGGCTAGAGCATCATCATTGATTGTAAAGTGACCTGGCACCCAGTCAACGATAACACCGATATTGTTTAAATGACACTCTTCAACAAAGTCTTGAAACTCTTCTGGTCTTCCGTAAGAATGTTCCAAACCAAAATACCCCATCAGTTGATAGCCCCAGCTCAAACCTAGCGGATGCGCCATCAAAGGCATAAACTCAATATGAGTGTAGTTCATCTCAACTAAGTAAGGAATCAACTCTTCTTTTAATTTAGCAAAACTGTATGGAGTTCCGTCTGGATTTCGTTTCCACGAACCAGCATGTGCTTCGTAAATATTAACTGGTCTTTCAAAGAATCCCAAACGTTTTCTACGAGCTAACCAAAGTCCATCCTTCCATTTCTTTTCTGGAATTTCTGTTAACACAGCCCCTGTGCCTGGACGTGCCTCATACCGAATAGCTAAAGGATCAATCTTCATAAGCTGATGACCGTTAGCCCGAGTGATATGATATTTATAAATCTGACCTTCTTGGGCTAAAGTTGTAAAAACTTCCCAAACTCCAGATTCATTTCGAACCATAGGGATTTGATTTTCAACCCAATTCGTGAAATCACCGACTAGATGAACAGCTTGCGCATTTGGAGCCCAAACACGGAATGTGTAACCCCATTCCCCGTCTTTCTCCTCACGATGTGCGCCCAAATAGTGCTGAAGATGGAAATTTTCGCCTGTTGTAAAAGTTCTTAAAGCTTCTAATGTATCCATAAATCCCCCTTTATATTGTAAGCGTTTTCTATATTTCTATTATACTATCTTTTAAGAGAAGTTTCAAGTAAATTACTATATTTTAAAAATTATTTTGAAAATCTGAAAATAATTTTCTGATGTGTCCCAGGAAAATAGTTTTAATTTTCTGTTTTATCTTCGTTTCTTTTCATTTCCTTACATTTTTATATAATAGTAACAAAATATTCGGGTTTAAGCAATTTTTAGCCTGATATTTTTTAAAAATATATTCAAACTCAGTAAATATAGAGTTTATGATATTCAACTTAGATTGAAATTATTCAGAAAGCAAGGATTTTTCCCTAAAAAATAGAGCAGATCTTCCAATCTGCTCTGTCTTTATTTACTATTCTTTACGATTTATCTGCATTTCCCTGAAAAATAAATTTCTCTGGATATTTTTTGATAAAACTTAGTTCATTCTCATTTCCATCATAATCATAAACAAAATCATCTGCTTCATCCAACTTCTGATAAAAAGCATCACCATGCTCTTCTTCCATCTGTGCTAGCATCTCCGATCTTTCTTCTCTAACAAAGGAGATAGCTCCACCAAAGTATGCAAGAAGATTTTTGAAATTAACAGCATGCTCCGTCATTCCAAATAGTTCCAACCCCTTTAAAGTATCTTCCCAGACAATCCCTGTCGAATTATCGAAAAATTGATAGTGGCCTCCATTGTTTACTTCGATAAAATACCAGATAATCGCCAGAAGGTATCTTTGTTCTAAAGTAAAGATTTTTGCAGAATCGAGATAGTCTTCATAGGTGTTATAGATGTTAACAGTTTCGTATACTGGTTTAATAATATCCCATGAGTCTCTTGCCTTTTGAACGTCTTCTACCGTAATATTCTTGTATAATTTCTTATTCTGCGCAATTGTCATTTCTTGATTAGTTTCATTAACATCTTCAAAATAGTATTTTTCTAGCAAGGGATAATCTTCTGGCTTAGCTTCAAGAACTTCCCTTAGAGAACCTACTTTAACCAACTCAATACACCATTCAATGACTGGATTTGTTGAGGAATCAGCATTTTTGATAGCATTTTCTAATAAAGCTAGAGCCTGATTAGCTTCAGTTTCAAAGTCATTCTTCGGGTCACTAGATAAACGCCAATGGGTAAAACCATTTCTATAATACCAAATAGCATCCCTATCTTCTTCAGAGACTATCTCTAAAACTGTTTTTGCCTCTTCAAATTGACTCCAATTATTACAAACTTTGGCTAGTTCACTAAGTACTTGACCACTTAAATTTTCTAAACCAAGCTCTGAGATAATTTCCTTTATCTTTTCGAATTGGTAGGTATGCTTAATGTCTTTGAGACACTGAAGTTTCTCCTCTTCATTTAAGGTGATAAATTTTTCCAGAGTAATTGTATTGATATCCATAAGTATCTCCCACTAAAAGTAATGAACTTTTCTAATTTTAATTCAATTAATAATGAAACTTCTGCTTTTTCTATCTGTCCAGTACTTGAAAATGAACTACTTTTTCTGAAAATTTTAGTTTTATTTTCGACTTCAAAGAAGACTTTCTAGAAGTATAGGCCGGGATCAAAAATCCCAACCTCGTATTTTTAGTAGAAATGAGCCTTTGAAACATTTTTGTTCATTCATTGGACTCTACAAAATAGCTTTGCCCTACATTTCATTGACTCCGTCTTCGATCTAAGACTTAGGATAAAACATTCATAACTGCTACACTCACATTATCAAGAGTGTTTTCTTGGTTTGAACGACTATTAGTGATTCGCATTTCAAGGTTTCCCGCATTTTCATAATAGTGGGATTCTCCCTTAGCATTAAAGACCACTAAGTAATGCTCGTCATCTTCTTGAATTTCATAGACAATCCAGCCACTATTTTCAATAGCTGTGTGAACAAAGACGTGACGGTATACTTCCTCGTATGTAGGGTATGAGAAGGCACTACTTTTTGTTTTAAGACCTATAATCTGACGAATAAATTCAATACTATCCTGACGCTCATTGATTAAGTCCCAGTCCACCTGGTTAACAGCGTCTGGAGCATTGTAACTGTTCATGGCACGTTCGCGATCATCATGAGTCAACTCACCGTTTTCACCTGTAGGAACCAGTTTGGTACGTCCAAACTCTTGACCAAGTTCCATAAAGGAGATACCTTGCATGAGTAGATTCATTGCAGTTGCTGTTTCTACCTTTTTCATGATACTTGCTTGGTCTTCTGTTGGATGAAGTGTCGCTAATAAATCATGCAAGTTATAGTTATCATGGGCTTCTACATAGTTGACAACCTGGTTAGGGCTTAAATAAGAGCCCAGTTCACGACTACCAAGAATAGCTTTGGCAACAATTGGTTCAGTTGCAGCACCACTTACGAAGCCTGATTTGATATCACCATAAACTTCAGCACCCTTAACCGCATTACGTTGATCATCATTGAAAAATCCAATATTAGGCAACTGATAGGCATTGTCTTTCTTAGCCTTATCGTAAGGTGCTAGACCAGTACCCATATCCCAACCTTCTCCATAAAGGATGATTTTAGGATCGACTTCATCCATAGCCCAACGGATCATCTGCATGGTTTTAATGTCATGGATTCCCATCAAGTCAAAGCGGAAACCATCAATATTAAACTCATTCACCCAATAAAGAAGTGAATCAATCATGTACTTACGGAACATTTCGTGTTCACTAGCAGTCTCGTTTCCTACACCAGTACCATTTTGATAACTTCCATCGCGGTTCATTCGGTAATAATAGTCTGGAACCGTTGTTTGGAATGGGGCATCAACAGTTGAAAACGTATGGTTGTACACCACATCCATAATAACGCCAATTCCAGCATCATGATAAGCTTGAATCATCGTCTTCAAATCGCGGATGACTTGACCTGGATCATTTGGATTCGTAGACATGCTGGTTTCTGGTGCATTGTAGTTTTGTGGATCGTAACCCCAGTTGTAGGTCACATTTCCATCTGCATCATACTCTTTGTGACGATCAGCAATTGGTTGCAGTTGAACATAGTTCACACCAAGTTCTTTGATGTAGTCAAATGCAGTAGACTGACCGAAGTGATTGACTGTTCCAGTTTGGGCAGCACCCAAGAATGTTCCTCTTAATTCTGGAGAAACACCAGAAGTTTCAGACTTGGTCAAGTCACGAATATGCATTTCGTAAATAACCGCTTGACAAGGATTTTCTAATCGCCAAGTTGCTTCCGTTCCATTCTTAACTTCAAAACCTTCAACTTGACGTTCTTTTTTTGAAAGAATCGCTGAACGTTTGCCATCTGGACTTGTCGCGATGGTATATGGATCACGTGTCAATGATTGATGATGTGGAAAATCAATCAGATATTGATAGGCACGACCTGCAAGACTTTCAGGAACTGTCAAATCCCAAACTCCTATTGTATTATATTTGTGACTATAAGAATAACTATTTCCACGCTTCATATCATACGTTTTTAGGATAGGAGCGTCATTGCTAGCTGATTCATAGACTACAACTTGTACAGTTGTTGCTGTTGGCGACCAAAGTTTAAAGCTTGTTTCTTCTTCGGAAACCTGGTATCCCAACTCTCCTTGGTAACCCCAATGGTGATCAAAACTGGCACTGTTAATCGCTTTATCAAAAGCAAATGGATTTTGATCTTTATAGTGTGGACTTGCAATAGCTGGATTTTCAGAATAATAAACAGTGTCATCTCCATCTAAAATCCAAACTTCCGTTAGAAGTGGATAATAATTGAAACGAATTGGATACTCTTTTGAAACACCGTCTTTTGTAATTACAAAAGTCATCGTTTCGATAGCTTTTTCGCTAGATTGAGTTAAAGAAAATTTTTCTCCAAAATACTCTTCTTCTTTTACTAACTCAACTGTATCAAGAGGCTTTTTACTAAAACTACAATCTTTATAAGCCTCATCCTTACGATGATAATGAATAAGTACAGGATAATTGTACATAGTTCTCCCTAATTTCTAATTGTTAAATTTTAAAAAAATAATTTCTTGTTTAAATTTTCGAGTTGGAGCAAGAAATCTAAGATAGTCATTCTTTAGTGTGTAATGATTATAAACTCTCCAACCAAGCTTCATCTCGAATCTCAATTCCAAGTTCTTGTGCTTTTTGGAGCTTGCTTCCTGCATCTGCTCCTGCTACAACAAGGTCAGTTTTTTTCGATACACTTCCAGTAACCTTGGCTCCAAGATTTTCGAGTTTACTCTTAGCTTCAGAGCGAGTAAGACGTTCAAGTTTTCCTGTCAATACGACTGTTAGACCTGATAAGGCAGCATCTGCTACAACGACCTGTCCTTTATAATCTAGATTAACATTTAATTCTTTCAATTCTCTTAAAAGGATTTTAGCGCCCTCAGTCTCAAAATAAGATTGGAGACTTTGAGCAATGACACTTCCCAAACTTTCAATGCCTGCAACTTCTTCAGGACTGGCTTGTGCTAGCGATTCGATTGAGTGGAAGTTTTGTAAAAGCAACTGACTTGCCTTACTTCCTACATGACGAATCCCCAAACCAAACAAAAGTCTTTCAGCAGAATTTTCTTTAGAAGCTTGAATAGCCTGATAAAGTTTTTGAGCTGATTTTTCCTTAATGCCTTCTAGCAAGAGGAAATCTTCAACTGTTAATCGGTAAACATCTGCAACATCCTTAACCAAATCGGCAGCAAATAATTTTTCTACGATTGATGGACCGAGGCCAGAGATATTCATGGCATCACGGGATGCAAAGTGAATTAAACCTTCTTTAATCTGAGCTGGACAACGTGGGTTTATACAACGAAGAGCCACCTCATCTTCAAAGTGTAACAGCTTGCTCTCACAACTTGGACAGTTTGTTGGAATATCTAGTTTCTCCTCAGACACACGCTTTGATTCTACGACACGTAAAACAGCAGGTATGATATCACCCGCTTTGTAGACAATGACTGTATCATCCTTGCGGATATCCTTTTCAGCGATATAGTCAACATTATGAAGCGTTGCACGACTAACTGTTGTACCTGCCAATTGCACCGGAGTAAGATTGGCAGTCGGAGTTACGACACCAGTTCGTCCTACTGTCCAGTCAACAGAAAGCAGTTTTGCTTCTTTTTCTTCTGCAGGGAACTTATAAGCGACTGCCCACTTAGGCGCTTTAACTGTAAATCCAAGTTGCTCTTGACCAGCTAGGTCGTTGACCTTAATTACGACACCGTCGATATCATAAGGCAATTGGTCTCTTTCTTGACCTACTTCTTGGATAAACTTCCAAACTTCATCCATGCTGTGTGCTAATAGGCGTCTTGGATTAACAACAAAACCCAATTGTTCTAAATGTTCCAAAACCTTCTCTTGGCTATCCCGAGTTGAAGGGCTTGCTTCTTGATAGAGGAAGGTTGCAAGATTACGCTTAGCTACTACTGCTGTATCTAACTGGCGAAGAGTACCTGCAGCAGCATTTCGTGGATTGGCGAATTCAGACTCGCCGTTTTCTTGACGAGCAAGATTGACTTGATTGAAAGAAGCTCTCGGCATATAACATTCACCACGAACAGTGATATCTAATTTTTCTGGTAAAGATAAAGGAATGTCTTTCACTCGTTTAAGATTTTCCGTGATGTTTTCACCAATTGAACCATCACCACGAGTCGCACCAGCAACAAAAATTCCCTGCTCATAAGTCAAGGAAATCGATAAACCATCAATCTTCAACTCACAAATATAAGTGACATTATTCAATTCCTTACGGACACGTGCATCAAAGGCATCCAATTCTTCACGTGAAAAAGCATCCTGCAAACTATAGAGAGGATACTGATGACTATATTTTTCAAATCCATCAAGAATCTTTCCACCTACACGATGTGTCGGACTTTCTGGCAAGACTTGGTCCGGATGAGCTTTTTCTAACTCTACCAATTCACGATAAAGACGGTCATACTCACTATCAGATACAGATGGATTGTCACTTGTATAATACTCTGTCGCATAGCGATTGAGCAACTCAACGAGCTCTTTCATTCTTTCATTCATAAAACCATTTTACCATAAAAAGGACTATAGAAACAATATTCAAGCTCTAAAAAAGAAAATGAGAAGGATATTTCTATCACTTCTCATTTATTTTTATTTTTTACGATTCAAAATAGCATTCAAGATGATGGCTACAGCACTCGCAATGACAATACCATTTGAGAAGAACATTTGTAATTCAGTCGGTAAAGTATTGAAGAGATTGCTTCCGTTTAATCCCACACCAGCAGAAATAGACACTGCTGCAATGAGGAAGTTGTGTTCATTGTGCTCAAAGTCTACACGAGCCAAGATTTGCATCCCTTGGAGAGACACAAAACCGAACATGACGAGCATTGCTCCACCAAGAACAGGGCTAGGAATAATCTGAGCCAAGGCACCAAACTTAGGCAAAAGACCGAGTAAGATAAGGAAACCAGCTGCGTAGTAGATTGGCAAACGAGTACGAATACCTGAAAGTTTCACCAAACCTACGTTTTGTGAAAATCCTGTATAAGGGAAGGTATTGAAAAGTCCACCAAGTAAAACAGCGAGACCTTCAGCACGATAACCATTACGGAGACGAGTGCTATCAATTGGATCTTTAGTAATATCAGAAAGGGCAAGATATACACCTGTTGATTCTACCATGGATACAGTAGCAATGATACACATCATGACAATAGATGAAATCTCAAATTGTGGAGCACCGAAGTAAAATGGAGTTGGGATATGAACCAGTGGAGCTTCTGCTACTGGAGAAAAATCAACCAAGCCCATAGTCGCTGCAATAATCGTACCGGCAATCAAACCAATCAAAATCGAAATAGATTTGATAAATCCTTTTGTAAAGATATTGACCAAAAGAATGATGAGAACAGTAATCATTGCCAAGGCTAGACTTTGTCCAGTTGGTTTTTCTACGTTATTTCCCATATTTCCAATAGCAACTGGAATCAAGGTCAATCCGATAGTTGTGATAACAGAACCAGTTACGATTGCAGGGAAAAGATTGGCAACCTTAGAGAAGATACCTGAAATCAGGATAACATAAATCCCTGAAGCAATCAAAGCTCCAAACATAGCACCGCTACCATGACTCTGACCAATCATGATAAGAGGAGCAACAGACTGGAAGGCAACCCCAAGAACGATTGGCAATCCAACACCGAAGTGTTTATTGAGTTGCAATTGTAAAAGAGTTGCAACCCCGCACATAAAGATATCTGTTGAGATAAGGTAGGTCAACTGTTGAGCTGAATACCCCAAAGCACTTGCAATCATGATGGGTACTAGGATTGAACCTGAGTACATAGCAAGTAAGTGTTGCAAACCAAGAACGGCTGCCTGTGAGTGTTTTTCCTGTTGTTTCATTAGATGTCTGCCTCCTTGAAGATAACTCTTCCATTTTCAAAACGCTCTAAACGAGCAAGTGATACTACCTGATGACCTGATTTTTCTAACAGCTCACGACCATCTTGGAAGGATTTTTCAATCACAATTCCGACGGCCTCAACTGTAGCACCAGCTTGCTCGATAATCTGAATCAAACCTTTAGCTGCTTGACCATTAGCCAAGAAATCATCAATAATTAATACTTTATCTCCTGGAGATAAGAACTTCCCTGCAATAGATACAGTGCTAGTAACTTGTTTCGTGAAAGAAAATACTTCTGCAGTTAAAATTCCTTCATTCATGGTAATATTTTTTGCCTTTTTAGCAAAAATCATAGGTACATCTAATTGTTCTGCAACATATAGAGCTGGAGCAATTCCAGATGCTTCAATGGTTACAACTTTTGTAATACCAGCATTTTTAAAATGTTCTGCAAAAGTACGACCAATCTCACGCAGCAAGGAATAGTCAACTTGGTGGGTCAAGAAGGAATCCACCTTAAGAATATTCTCACCTAGAATATTCCCATCTTTTAAAATACGTTCCTCTAGTAATTTCACATTAACCTCCGAAATAAAAAGGGACTTACAAAGTAAGCCCCATAGAAAGATCAAAACAGATAACCCTGCTTCTTTTTATCTCTCTTCGACTTACTCATTGTTAGGTATTTACGGTACCTTGTAGAAACGCCACGCCAATTCGCGGCATAAATAAGTAATGATATTTTTAGTGAGCATCTCCATTCCAGATAGAGTTCTTCACAATCACATAATCTACATGTCTAAGATCAGCTACCTTTCGACCTCCAGCATAAGAAATCGAACTTTGCAAATCTTGTTCCATCTCAGTTAGGGTATCTTGTAAATGTCCTTTGGCAGGAAGAAGAATTTTCTTACCTTCGACATTCTTATAGGCACCTTTTTGGTATTCTGAAGCAGAACCATAGTATTCTTTAAATTGTTTACCATCGACTTCGACAGTTTTACCAGGGCTTTCGATATGGCCTGCAAATAAAGAACCAATCATAACCATACTTGCACCGAAGCGGATTGACTTTGCAATATCTCCGTGTGTACGGATACCACCATCGGCAATAATCGGTTTACGCGCAGCTTTAGCACACCAGCGAAGAGCTGCTAGCTGCCAACCACCTGTACCAAAGCCTGTTTTAACCTTAGTAATACATACTTTACCTGGACCGATTCCGACCTTAGTAGCGTCTGCTCCAGCATTTTCAAGTTCACGAACTGCCTCGGGAGTACCAACGTTACCAGCGATGACAAACGTATCTGGCAATTCTTTTTTGATATGCTGAATCATTGAAATCACACTGTCGGCATGTCCATGAGCGATATCAATAGTGATATACTCTGGAGCATCATCCTTTAATTGACTAACAAAATCATATTCGTAATCTTTAACACCAACGGAGATAGAAGCAATCAAACCTTTTTCATGCATGCGTTTCACAAAAGGAATGCGCCCAGCTTCATCGAAGCGATGCATAATATAGAAATAACCACCTTTTGCAAGTTGTTCTGCAACATCTTCATCCAAGATAGTTTGCATATTTGAAGGAACAACTGGTAACTTAAAGGTGTGCTTCCCAAGTGTCACTTGTGTGTCAGCTTCTGCACGACTTTTAAGGACACATTTGTTAGGGATTAGCTGAATATCTTCATAGTCAAAGATCGGAAATTCGTTTAACATTTCGATGTCTCGTTTCTTTTATAATGACCTACCTATGCTTTCGCATCACTACGCCTTTTCCGACGTTTCCTCTAACGATTATAAACTAAGGTAAAGTTTTTGTCAAACATTTTGAAACATTAAAATTATTATGTTCGGATTTTACTAATGATTTCATAAAAAATAGAGAGTTTATAGGCTCTCTAATTTTGTTTTATATTATTTTGAAAAATTTTTTCTGACATCTCTAGCATTTCATAGAATTCGCTGTAGGATGATACTTTCTGAGGAATTTGGATAGAGCACTTTTTAAGCAAGACTCCATAACCTAGAACCTTTCCTATTTCACTACTTACTGTCTGATCTATGCTCGGGAAAATCAAGCCAGCTTTTTCTGCTTGTAAGATATAAGCATAAGAAATCAATTGAAATAGATCATCACGATTGATTCCTTTTTCAGTCAATTCTAGTTTTTTATATTTAGCATCTAGTACAGTCTTTAATTCCCTATTATAAAAATCTGGATATACCTTTCGTTTCCCACCAGAAAATACAGAGATACCACCTTTCTTTTCTTTATTGCGTGGATGTATGAAATCTTTTGGCAACAAAGTATGAACATATTCTTCCCAAAGCCAAGCAACGTCAAAGAGAATGCCATGAATTTTTTGCTCTTGATATCCTAAACCGTGCTTTTCTCTGTTTAATATCATCAGACAAAGCTCTTGCAACTTTCTATATTCTCGAAAGTAGGCATGACGAAGGGGTTTAGTTTGATTTCGTCGAATAATCTTAGCACGATCAGCTAGTTTATAAGATGGGGTTACACGAATTATTTCTGTAATATTTTCGCGATTACTATCAATAATACCTCTTCCTAGAGATTTCTGATTTTTTATGTACTCAATCGTATGACGAATCAGCTGCATTATTGGATTATCAAAAGTAAACTCTCTGGTTGTATAAGCAATATTACCTGTGAAAGGAAGATTTTTCTTGAGATGGTTTCTTACATCAATCACTCCCTTGATATGGCTATCATTATGAGAAAACCTCTGGTATTCCTTATAAAGTCCCTTTCTCATAGCAGCTTCCAGATACTTTGGAAAGAGGTAGATTAAAAGCTGATAGAGTCTTTCCTCACGCGATAAACCAACATCCAAACTAGTAAGATTGATATTTAGAACTTTCTGCAATAGATAATGCAAAAAATAGTCATCACTTTTACTCGAAAAGCGAGAAGAAATGGTTAATCTCTCCTGACCACAACCCAGAAAACCAATCACATTTCCTGTCTTAATTTTCTGATTGACTGTTTCCAAAATCTTTTGGTCCTTATCCAAATCAGGAGAATTTTTCAGGTCATTTGGAAAAATAAAGATATTGTTTTCTTGGGAAAGGTTATCTAGGGTTCTATCTAAAAGAGCTTGACTAATTTTAGGATATTTTGCGATAAACTCTTCTTTGCTTATGCTCTGTTGATTATCAGTTATCTGCATCGTCATCACCAATATCTTGCTGATTTGTCAGATCATATGCTTTTTTCAAAGTATTCAGCGTCGTATCTTCTTCATAAGAACCACGCAAGTAATCTTCCAAAAGTGGTTTAAGATAATCGGACCAGAGTAACTCATAGTCAAAGTCTACTTCTTCTAGTTTAAGGAAATAACTTGGTCCGATATGATAATGATTGTTTAGCTCCTGAACTTTCTCAATTTCGGCATTCAAGTTTCTTAGACGCGCTTTCGCTTCTTCAGCTTTATCACCAAGAACATCATCCAGCATACCTAGTTGACTCTCAGCAGTAACTTCAACAAAACGGAAACGACGGCGCATGGCAAAATCAAAGGTATCCACCGAACGGTCGATATCATTCATAGTTCCGATAATATAGACATTTTCAGGGATATAAAACTTGTCATCAGTTTCGTGTAGATTGGCATATTGGGTAGAAACACTCCCCTTCTCACCACGATAGCCAGGATCAATGGAGAAAAAGAGCTCTCCAAAAATCTTAGAAATCTCACCTCGATTGATCTCATCGATGATGAAGACAAAGTTCTTGTCAGCGTTAATACCTATTGGGGAAACATATTCTTTAAGTCCAAATTTTTTCCTTAAAGTTTCGAGTACTTTTTTTCCTTGGCTACGATAATAAAGCTGCTTCGGATATTTTTCATCTTTATAGAGTTCATAAACATATTCTCTTGTTAAGACAGTTCCTTGAGCCTTGGTTTCATAATTGACATTAAAATTATTTCTACTATTTACAGTCAGATATGAAAATTCTGTCAAATACTCTTTTTCATCTCTACTATTTACATACTCAAGATAAAGATCCCAAGCTTCATCAAAATTATCTTGCCCTCCAATCTTCTGAGCTTCTTTAGCTAATTGACAAAACTTCTTAAAAATACCATCTTGTAGTTTAAAATCAATTGTTCCATACTCATTTGAATCCGGTCTTAACCCCTCTACAAAATCCGTATAGTCATACGAAGGGTGAAACTGTACAAACTCGATTTGGTCTTCGTTTCCACCTGTTAATTCTAAAGCAATTTCTTTAGCTAAATACGTTTTACCTGTCCCAGGTGCACCACGGAGGATGAGGTTTTTGGATTGCAATAAAATATTTTTATATTTTTTAATATTTTCTAACATGTTTACATCTTTCATCTCTCTTTTCCTATAGAAACTAGTAAAATTATCATAAAACTCTTTTAAGATATCATTAGGTTCCTCGGTTGATTCCAATTCTAAATCTTTGACAAGGTATTTATACCCTAAATCTTCATCTTGATTATTACTATACCATTTTACTATTTTAAATTCTGTGAGTTTAAATCTCTGAAAACCACACCTTATATTTATCCATAAGTTATCAATGTCACTCAACCGATAACCAAAATAAGGTGATTTGATATATCCATTACCACTCCTTGGACCAAAATGACCTGTGTTAAGCATTTCAACTTTGTATGGAATACCTTCAATAGTTAGAGCAGGATAAATATGTTCAGCTCCATCTAATTTTTGAGAACGTTTCATTTCTATATCTTTCGAATTATAGATATTTGCTTGATTCACAAATTTAGATAAAAATTCTCTGAAGACTTTATAACCCTCTGAGTTAATTCCACTTTTTACAAACTCATAAGATTTATTTATAAAAGGTAAAATCTCATTTAATGAATTTTCGTCCTTAATAAAATACTCAGCATCAAGTGTCCAACCAAATGAATCAGGCTTCTTATTAAAAATCAAAAAATCTGAATCACGAAGACTTTTAGAGAGAATTGCAATCTTTATTCCTTTATTCTGAAAATTAATCTCTATAAAGTTTTGTAACTTCCCTTTCATATTTTTAACCTGAAAAGAAATATAACTTTTTGTTTGATTTTCAATTGCATCTGGGAATTCTTTTTTTATTCTATCAATAAAAATTGATTCAGTTATCATAATGCTTTACCTCGCTCATTAAATGATTATTAAAGGTTCTAAATATTATTTGTTAGTGTAAATATTTTTAATAACTATCTTCTATAACACACATTTCATATATAGAATATCATATCCTATAAAAAATGAAAAGAATTTCTAAAGAAAAAGCCCAGCGTTAGGAGCTTCAACTGCTCTTAACACTAGACTTCTTTTCTATATTAATAATACTCCCCTTGACGGTAGTCCCATGAGTTAAAGGTGTCTGACAGATGCATCATGATTTTATCAATGTCAAGCCCTTTACGAATCACAACTGGCGCTGGTGAAGTTGATCGTGCTCCACCTTGTTCTGGAATGAGTTTGCCGTCTTTATCGACCATAGACACCATCACACCTTGCTCGTAACGAGTCTCAACTGTTTTATCAGGTTGGATAGATGCCACATAGTCATCTGCTTCAACGACAAGGTCCACTGCCCCTTCGATACGTTGACCGATTCCTTCAACCTTACCACGATTTCCTTTTCCTGATGGGTTGGCTGATGAGGCATAAACCATTTTTCCTTCTTCCCAAAGTTTGGCAGCCAATTGTTCACCAGCTTTACCAAACTTGATAACAAAACAACTCGTTCCACGAACGTCAGTCATGAGTTCTTCACGTCCATCATCGTATGCTTTGAGTTTCTCAAAGGCTTCTGGTTTCCATGGAAGGATACAACCGAGAAGAATGTCTTCGTCCCAATGTTTTTGGTAGAAGGCTTCAATTTCTGGGTTGAGTTGTGCTAAAGCGCGAAGTTCATCCATGCTACCACAAAGTACAACACCTGGTTTGTTACGGTTACGCTCTTTGGCTTCAAACTTACGTTCAAGACCTGCCTTATCGCTAGTCATGATGATGTAACCAACTTTTGTAGGACAAACGATACATCCGCCCTCACCTTTTAAAATGTCATAACCTTCTTGTGAAAGTGTTCCGTTCCATTGAATGTGTTTTGTCATAGTTCTATTTCCTTTTCTATTTTTTCTAATCCTGCCAGTAGGCTGGTCTTTGTTTTTCATAAGCAGCAATCAAGTCTTCATACTGCAAGGTAATACCGATATCATCCAAACCATTTAAGAGCTTGTGTTTCCATTCGCTATCGATTTCAAAGGAGAATTCTCCAATAGGTGAGATGATTTTTTGTTGTTCCAAGTCAACCGTCACTTGGTCGGTCGGTTTAAGTTGGGCTAGCTTTTCTCTAACCTCCCTAGGCTGAACAATAGGTAACATGCCATTATTGAGCTCATTATTGTAATGAATATCACCAAAAGACCCTGCAATCACGACCTTAAAACCATAGTCGGCTAGAGCCCAAGCTGCGTGTTCTCTAGAAGAGCCAGCCCCAAAGTTATCTCCTGTGATGAGGATAGTAGCTTTGCGATATTCAGGTCGGTTAAAGACAAAGTCTGGATCCTCAGTGTACTTGTCATCTAGATAACGCCAAGCATACATGAGGTACTTACCAAATCCTTTCTTATCAATTAACTTGAGAAACTGCTTGGGTAGGATTTGGTCGGTATCAATATTATCATTCATAAGAGGAACCGTTGTTCCTGGATAAACTGTAAATTTTTCCATATCCTCTCCTTACTGGGCTTCAGGCATTTTCCGAACATCTACGAAGCGCCCTGCAATTGCTGCCGCAGCAGCCATGGCTGGACTGCAAAGATGAGTTTTAGCACCAAATCCCTGCCTGTCTTCAAAGTTTCGATTGCTGGTTGAGGCGCAGTGAACACCATCAGGTACCTTGTCAGGATTCATTCCTAGGCACATGGAGCAACCTGGGTCTCTCCACTCAAAGCCAGCATCTAGGAAAACCTTATCCAAGCCCAACTTTTCAGCAGCTCGCTTGACTGGTCGAGAACCAGGTACCACAATAGCTGTTAAGTTAGGGGCGATTTTCTTCCCTTTGACAAATCGAGCAGCCAGCTGCAAGTCACTGAGACGAGCATTGGTACAAGAACCAATAAAGATATAGCCTAGTTGGATATCTGCTGGTTTCTGACCTGGTTGTAAATCCATGTAATGATAAGCACGTTCATCATTCATATCCTTTATTTCTGGGAAGCTGCTATCAAAATCAACACCCATAGCTGGATTGGTTCCCCAAGTCACCATAGGAGCCAATTCAGAGACATCCATTCGGATAATCTTGTCATAAATGGCATCGTCATCACTAACCAGTCTTTTCCAGTCAGCAACTGCTGCATCAAAATCCTTTGGAACACACTCGCGTCCCTTGAGATAATCATAGGTCTTCTGATCTGGATTCATGATTCCCATCTTGGATCCAAACTCAATGGACATATTGCAGATAGTCATTCTCTCTTCCATACTAAGTGCATCAATGGCCTGACCTCGATACTCCACCACGTAGCCAACACCACAAGCAACGCCGTACTTTGCAATCAAGGCTAGGATGAAATCTTTGGCATAAACTCCTTTTTGAGGAATTCCAGTGAATTCCACCAACATTTTCTTGGGTTTAACCTGCCAAATGGTTTGAGTAGCAAAGACATGTTCGGCTTCACTAGTCCCAATTCCGAAGGCGATGGCTCCAAAAGCTCCATGGGTCGCTGTATGGCTATCTCCGCAGACGATAAATTTTCCTGGTTGTGTTCGTCCTGTTTCTGGACCAACCATATGAACGATACCTTGTTTTTCTGAACCGTGGGCAGCATGTTCGATTCCAAACTCTTCAACATTTTCAGCTAACTTATCAATCTGTGCTTTAGAGATTACATCTCGAATATCGTAGATATTTACTGTCGGTACATTGTGGTCAAAAGTGCCAAATGTTAAATCCGGTCTTCTCAATCTACGCCCTGCATCTCGTAATCCTTGAAAAGCTTGAGGACTAGTCACTTCGTGGATATAATGTTGATCCACATACATGAGTTGAGGTTGTCCCTCTGTTCCTGTAATCACATGGAGGTCCCATAATTTATCAAAAATCGATTTTCCTGCCATTCATTACCTCCATAACAAATACAAAGTTACTAGTGTAGTCACTATTCCTAGGAACCAAATCGTTTTAAAATACCATTTTCTAGTCTTGTGTTGAAAGGTAACACCTGCCAACCAAGCACCAAAACCACCACATAAGAATGCAAATGATAATAAATATTTTTCAGGGATGCGCCAAGCACCTCTTTTTGCTTTAGATTTATCAATACCATAGATGGTAAAAATCAAAAGGTTCCAAATCAAGAGAGCAAAAGTAATTCCTTCGTTTAGTTTCATAGTCTTGCGATAATGGCTTCTGTCATTTCCCTAGTCGAAGCCTGTCCTCCTATATCTCTCGTTAAAATGCCAGCAGCTAGACTTGCCTCAACAGCACGCTCGATACGCTCCGCATCCTCATAACGTCCAAAGCTTTCTCTTAGCATCATGGCAACTGACAAAATCATGGAAATAGGATTGGCAATGCCTTGACCTGCTATATCAGGTGCTGAACCATGAATCGGTTCATAAAGACTTGGTCCATTTTCAGAGTGACTAGCCGATGGCATGACGCCAAGTGTGCCTGATAGAACGCTTGATTCATCAGATAAGATATCCCCAAAAAGATTTTCTGTCACGATAACATCAAACTTGGCTGGATTTGTAATCATGAGCATGGCAGCTGAGTCAACCAACTGATGCTCCAAGGTTACATCCGGAAAATCTTTTGCGACTTCATCAGCCACTTTCCTCCAGAGTTTTGAAGTTGCTAACACATTTTGCTTATCAATACTAGTAACAATTTTATTTCGACCTTTTGCAATTTCAAAAGCCTTACGTATAATCCGTTCTACTTCCTCATAGCTATAATCGTTGATATCACGTGCCGATTTCTCTTCAAGGATATGTTCACCAAAGTAAATCCCACCTGTCAACTCACGCACTACAACAAAGTCAACACCAGCAATTCGTTCGGGCTTAAGAGGTGATAAATGCTTGAGACTATCAAAGATTTTAACCGGACGAATATTAGCATAGAGATTGAGTTCCTTACGAAGAGCCAGCAAGCCTTGTTCAGGTCGAACTGCGGCATTATCATACTGGGGACTACCGATAGCTGCTAGGAGAATAGCGTCTGCTTCTCTAGCAGCCTTTAAAGTTTCATCTGGTAAGGGATATCCTGTGGCATCAATACCTGCACCTCCAAATGGTCGTCTATCTATCTCAAAGTCAAATCCCGTTTTTTCGGCTATCGATGCAAGAACATCTAAACCAGCTTCCATGATTTCTGGTCCAATTCCGTCGCCTGCTAGGGCAACTATTTTCTTTGTCATAGAATTCTCCTTTAAACACTAGGCATGTCACGGTAGGAAATATTTGGACCGATCTCGCCAGTATTCTCTTTTTGAACAAAGGTATTGGCATTGATATAGGCAATAGCTGAAGCCTTCAACACATCGAAATCAAGTCCGGCTGCGTTAAAGATTGTTTCAGTATCTCTGTTTTCAACAGTAACTAAAACACGTGCCTGAGCATCAATTCCGTCTGTAACTGCATCAATGGTGTAGGATACCAAGCGAACAGATTGATTAAAGAACTTGTCAATAGCGTTAAAGATGGCCTCAACCGAACCTTGTCCAGTCGCATTAAAGTCGACTTTCTCACCATTCAAATTAGCCAAGCTAACAGTCGCTTCAATTTCATTTTCCGCATGAGTTTGAAGTTGTAAATCATCAAAGTGAAAGCCTTCTGGGTTTTCAACCATGGTTCCAGCTACCAGAGCACGAATGTCCGCGTCTGTGACTTCTTGTTTCTTATCAGCCAAAGCCTTGAACTTAGCAAAGAGTGGCTTGATATCTTCGTCTGTAAAGTCAAGAGCTAAATCTCTAAGTTTCTCAACAAAGGCATGACGACCGGATAATTTCCCAAGTGGAAGACTATTACTCTTAACACCCACCAGTTCAGGTGTGATGATCTCATAGGTAAGAGGATTTTTAAGAACACCGTCTTGGTGAATTCCTGATTCGTGAGAGAAGGCATTTCCTCCGACAACAGCCTTATTTTTAGGAACTGGAATTCCTGAGAAGCGAGAAACCATTTCGGATGTATTAATCGTTTCGTTTAGGACGATATTTGTCTCTGCTTGGTAGTAATCTTGGCGAATGTTGAGAGCCACTGCTATTTCTTCTAAAGAAGCATTCCCAGCTCTTTCTCCGATTCCGTTAATGGTGCCTTCAACACGTCCTGCCCCATTCTTAACAGCTACAAGGCTATTTGCAACCGCCATTCCAAGGTCATCGTGACAGTGAGGGGAATAGATTATCTGACGGTCCGTTTGAACATTGTCAATCAGATATTTAAAGATACTTCCATATTCCTCTGGCGTTGTAAAACCTACTGTATCAGGAATATTGATATAAGTCGCACCTGCATCAACTGCTGTCTGAACGACTTGTAGGAGAAAATCGAGCTCGGTTCTTGTCGCATCTTCAGGAGAGAATTCTACCACTTCAAATTTAGAACGTGCATAGGAAACATGCTCTTTAATAGCTTCCAATATTTCCTCTTTACTTTTATTCAACTTAAATTCACGATGAATAGGACTAGTTGCAATAAAGACATGGATTTGTGGATACTTGGCATCCTTCAGTGCCTCATAACAAGCGTCAATATCAGATTTAACAGAACGAGCTAAGCCTGTTACTGCTGTTTTTTTCATAGCTTTAGCAATTTCTTGGACAGCTGTGAATGAATCTGGACTAGCTGCTGGAAAACCAGCTTCGATGGCTGAAATACCCCATTTTTCAAGCTGTTTTGCTATAGCAACCTTTTCCTTAATAGAAAAATTGACACCTGGTGTCTGCTCACCATCTCGGAGACTGGTATCTAAAAACTCAACTACACGCATGAGAATTCTCCCTTCACATTTTCGATATAGAAAAAACATCTCGCTCGGAGTTCCAAGCGAGATGTTGATTTACTCCCGCTTGGTAAGCCAAACAGGACTAATGCTTTTGCACTAGTCCGAGTACCTCAACAACAAAGCAAATTGATTAAACTTAGCTGTTTTCATGTTTGGCTTTCTCCTTTGTTTGATGTCTTGTTTAGTATTCTAGCATAGGAAAAATCACTTGTCAAGAAAAAATCCAATATTTTCTGAAAATTTCTTCAATAAAGAATATTTTGCTAATTGAAAGTATTTGAAAACTCAAATGTGTTTATTTATTTCTTAGAAGTCAAAAACCAACTTCTCTCAAATAGTTCAAGGACCTTTTCGTCAGTTAGAGTGTCATCTAGTGGAAGACTTGTCCAATAGCGTTTATTCATATGAAAGGCAGGATAAATGCCCTTTTGTGAAAGCAAGTCAGCTACTTGGTCATGCTTAAGATTAACGACTTCTACTTGTCCTTCTCGTGCCTTATCCAGTTTTTCCCAGGATATCTTCATTAATACCGCATACCACTTCTGATTATCTTCATGACGTAAAACTGCCGTATCAGGTGATTTTTCCCATAAGTATTCTAATTGATTCTCATACTTTTCTTGAACACGAGTCAAGATTCTTTTTGTCTGAGGACAGAGAAATTCCTGTACCTCAAAACAAGCCTTTCGAATATCATAAAGAACTTCTAAACAAGCCTCTCGAACGCTTCCGACAAAAGTACCTCTCATACTTTTCATGTGAACTTGAGGATATAGATCACCAGTTTCTTGGTCATAAACTTGAAAACTTAAGTTCCCATCCTCAACTGTAACCATCATGAGAAAATCTCCCTGCAAGATAGTCGAATTATAGGTCCATACACCTTGATTTTCTACAAATCCATACTCTTTAGACTTTTTACTATTAAATCGATAGGCTTTAAAAATTTCAAACATAAGCGAAAACTGCTACCAAAAGCTAGCAGTTCCTTTCTATTTTTTAAAAGACAACCTTAGTTCCATGTAATTGTGTCACGCCTAATTGATCGATAAAGGTTTGACGGTTGTCCATGTCAATCCCTCCTCCAGGTAAAATTTCAATTTTTCCTGCAGCGTGTTCTAGAATTCTGCGGTAGTGAGCAAAACGTTTCTCTAACGAATCGCCAGATACACCTGCTCGAGTCAGGATGCGTGTCACTCCAGCTTGACTAAGCCAATCAATAGCTTCTAGTTGATCTTGGTCACTTAAGTCATCAAAAGCCATATGGAAGACAATCTCCATACCTTTAGATGCAGCAATCAACTTTTCAAGGTTGGCCTTATCCAATTTCTTATCTGCTGTTAAGGCACCGAAGACGACCCCTTGGCTACCTGCCTGAGCAGTTAGACGAATATCCTCGAGCATAATAGAAATCTCGAGGTCATTGTAAACAAAGTTACCACCACGTGGACGAATCATAGTCATAATAGTCGTATCGTAGTTTGATGCAAGTTCAACAGCTGCCTTGGTTACTCCGTAGCTTGGTGTCGTTCCACCAACAGCAAGATTATCACAGAGCTCAATACGGCGAGCTCCAGCCTGCATAGCCTTTTCAAGCAAGGTCACATTTTCAGCACAAAATTCGTAAATCATTTGATACTCCTTGACGATTTATTTGATATTATTATATCATATTGTTTTAAGTAAACCCTACTTTTTAACAAGGAAAATCATTACTTTTTTAGCTATTCTTTATCTGGAATCACCTTAAAGAGATAATAGGTTATAAATATTGTTAAACATCCTAAAGCAATTTTTACTGGTAAAAGCGGTGCGAAATAAATGGAAATTCCCATCAAGATATAAATTGAAACAATGATCTTCTTTTTACGTTCACGCGCAATAGACTTGGTTTCTCTAAAATCCGCAACATAAGTTTGATAAAGCTTGGTATGATAGAGCCAATCTTCAAAACGTTTAGAAGATTTTGAAAAACAAGCTATTGACAACAAGAGAAAGGGTGTTGTCGGTAATAGTGGCAAGGCAACTCCAACGATAGCCAAAGCTAATGAAATGAATCCAATGCTAAGATAAATAATGCGCATATCTACTCCTAAGTAAGAATAATCTTCTTCTAGTTAAGCATAAAAAGATAAAATCTGTCAAGTTTAAATTAAAAAGAGCTGAAATTATCATTTCAGCCCTAATTATTTTTATTTAATCTTTTCTTCTTCGTAGTCACCATTGCTACATACGATCTGTTTCCCTCCACCACGGATTTTTTTCTCCATGAGGAAGTGACCACATTTAGGACAATCACGTCCAACAGGTTTATCCCAAGAGGTAAACTCACATACTGGATAACGATTACATCCATAGAAAATACGATTACGTTTGGTTTTGCGTTCGATGATTTGCCCTTGATGACAATTTGGACATGTAACACCAACTTCTTTTACAATGGCTTGTGTGTGTCGGCAATCAGGGAAATTGCTACATGCATAAAACTTACCGAAGCGTCCAATCTTAATTACCATAGGACTGCCACAAACTTCACAGTCAAATCCAGCTGGCTCATCCTTGATTTGAATTTTTTCCATCTCTGCTTCAGCTTTTGCAACCTCTTTAGAGAATGGTTTGTAAAATTCATCAATAACCCGTTGCCACTCTTCTTTTCCGACCTCAACATCGTCCAGTTTACCTTCCATTTCAGCAGTAAATTTCACATTTACAATGTCTGGGAAGTATTCAACAATCAGCTTGTTAACAACTTGACCTAGATCAGTTGGTTCAAAGCGTTTAGATGCAAGTCTTACATAGTAACGTTTTTGGATTGTTTCAATGGTTGGAGCATAGGTAGATGGACGTCCAACTCCGTTTTCTTCCAATGTTTTAATCAGTGTTGCTTCTGAATATCGTGCAGGCGGTTGTGTGAAATGTTGTTCAGGTTTGCTATTGACCTGTTTGACCACATCTCCTACTTCCATATCTGGTAGCATCTTATTCTTATCAGAATCGTTGTAAATGGCTAAATAACCATCAAACTTAACCTGACTACCATTTGCTGCAAATTGAACACCATTTTGCGAAAGTTTAACAGCCATGGTATCAAAGATAGCACCCGTCATTTGACTCGCTACAAAACGGTTCCAGATAAGGGTATAAAGTTTAAGCTGGTCTTTATCCAAATACTTAGCAATTTTTTCAGGAGTATTAAAGACACTTGAAGGACGAATAGCTTCGTGGGCGTCTTGAGCGCCAGAGGCATTTTTCACCTTGCTACCATGTTTAGAATACTTACTACCAAAACGTTCATTGATGTAGCTAGCAGCTTCATTCTGAGCAACTGGACTGATACGAGTAGAATCCGTACGCATATAGGTGATCAAACCTTGGACACCTGTACCAATATTGATTCCTTCATAGAGTTGCTGAGCAACCATCATAGTCTTTCGAGTACGGAAGTTAATCTTGTTAGCAGCATCCATCTGCATAGAAGACGTTGTATATGGAAGAGGAGCATTGCGCTTTCTTTCCTTTTTATCTACTTGATCAACTGTAAAATCCTTGCTGTTCAAATGAGATATAACTTTTTTGACTTCATCATTGGTAGTCAACTTCATCTTCTTGCCATTCATTCCATAAAAAGAAGCTTGGAATTGCTTGGTACCTTTTTTAAAGACACCATCAATCGTCCAATATTCTTCTGGTTGGAAGGCATTGATTTCATTTTCACGATCAATGATTAGCTTTAAAGCAACAGACTGAACACGTCCTGCTGATAAGCCTTTTTTAACCTTTTTCCACAAGATTGGAGAAATTGAATATCCCACCAAACGATCTAAAACACGACGGGCTTGTTGGGCATCTACCAAATCCATATTGATTTTACGAGGTTCCTTAAAGGCATTTTTAACCGCATCCTTGGTAATCTCGTTGAAAACAACACGGTTGGCGTCATTCTCGTCTAGATTTAAAATATGCGCTAAGTGCCATGAAATAGCCTCCCCTTCCCGGTCCGGGTCACTTGCAAGAAAGACTTTATCGGCTTTCTTCGCTTCTTTTTTCAAATCATTGATGAGAGGACCTTTCCCACGAATATTGATATATTGCGGTTCGTAATTATTTTCCACGTCAACTGACATACTTGATTTTTTCAAATCACGAATATGACCTACGCTGGCTAAAACCTTATAATTGCGTCCTAGATATTTTTCAATCGTTTTAGCCTTTGCAGGCGACTCCACGATTACTAGATTTTTTTTAACTGTTGATTTTTTCTTCTTTGTTGCCGTAGCCACAGTATCACACCTTTTCAAAGTAATTAAACTTTATAAAGTGTAAACCATTTTTAAAAACCTGTCAAGACTTAACACCCATACAATAGAAGAAAAGTTTGCTAAATGAAATGATTCTATGTCTAAAACTCAAACTCAGCGAGAATATCCTGCCCACATGTTGCTAGTTTTGCTCCTTCTTGGATCAAATGATGACAGCCGTCTGAGCGTCCATCTAAAATGGAACCTGGAATCGCAAAGACATCTCTACCTTCCTCCATAGCACGCTCACAAGTGATTAAGCTACCAGATCTCATTTTAGCTTCTGCAACGATAACTCCTCGACACAATCCTGCAATAATGCGATTTCTGGCAGGAAAATGAAATTTCAAGGGTTCTTCCCCTGGTCCGTACTCACTTAGTATTAAATGATTGTCTCCAATGTATTCTTGAAGACGTTTATTGGAACGGGGATAATAGACGTCTAAACCAGTCCCGATCACTGCAATCGTTTTGCCACCAGTTTGAAGAATTGACATATGGGCTGCTGTGTCAATTCCTCTAGCAAGTCCGCTCACCACAACTAATTCATTCTCCAGTTCTTCGATGACTTTCCGGACTGATTTGGTTCCGGTTTGACTACAAGAGCGACTCCCTACAACTGCTATCTTTGGTAATTTTAAGAGATTTAAATCTCCTTTATAAAAAAGCAATACAGGTGCATCGTAAATTTCACTAAGCGAAATGGGATAAACATCATCCAGAATCGAAAATGATGGGAACTTTTCAAAATCTTTCTTTAATCGTTCCATGCTTTCAAAAGTCAGTTTATGATATCGCTCCATAAAAACTACTGGATTACGACACTCTGAGGCTTCAGCAATTGTCTCTAAACTCAATTCCTGATCATAAATTTCTCCGTATTGAAGTACTTTCAGAACCTGCTGATTACTTAAACCTGCTTGCTTTAACTTATAAATCTCGAAATTATCAATCTTAATTTTCATGATCGACTCCTTTTTCTCTCTCTATTTATCTATTCGTAAAAAAGAAAAAAACTCCCAACAATTTTCTTGTTAGGAAGTTTCTATTTATCTTAGTTATATTAGTAATCAGGTCGAAGAACTCCAGTGACAGTCGCTTTAGTTGCTTCGTAGTCTCCGTCAATAACAACCTTGATAATGCGTTTAGCATCCTCTTCAGGCGCAGGAACCAATGGGAGGCGAGTTGGACCAGCTTCAAATCCCATATAGTTGAGGACTGCCTTAACAGGTGCAGGACTTGGGTATGAGAAGAGAGCATTGACCTTTGGAATAAATTTACGTTGAATAGATGCCGCTTTCTTCATATCACTTTCTTCAATCGCAGTGAACATTTCATACATTTCATCACCATTGGTATGAGAAGCAACAGAGATAACCCCGTCAGCACCCAAGTTCATAGCATGGAAGGCGTCTCCGTCTTCTCCAGTATATATCAAGAATTCTTCTGGTTTGTGCTCAATCAAATAGGCCATATTTGCAAGGCTGGTACATTCTTTAACTCCTATGATATTTGGATGTTCCGCTAAGCGAAGCATGGTTTCCGGAGTCAATTCAACTACTACACGACCTGGAATATTATAGATAATGATAGGTAAATCAGACGCATCTGCGATAGCTTTAAAGTGTTGATACATTCCTTCTTGAGATGGTTTATTGTAGTAAGGAACAATTGCGAGGCCAGCCGCAAAACCTCCAAATTCTGCCACTTCTTTGACGAACTCAATAGAGTCGCGTGTATCATTAGTACCAACACCAGCGATTAAAGGAACACGTCCATTAACAACCTTCTGAACAGCTGCAAACAACTGCAACTCCTCATCGTGAGTAAGAGTCGGACTCTCAGCAGTCGTCCCCGCCAAGAGAATACCATCAGTATGATGTGCCAATAAATGTTCAATCAACTTTGGAATAGCGTCGAAATTTATTGACCCATCTTCATGAAAAGGAGTAATAAAAGCAGTGATAATTTTACAATCTTTTAAATCTTGATAAGACATAGAAAAAACCTTTCTCTATATAAGAAAGAGGCTGGGGCATACTTGCCTTTGCCTCCTGTTCTGTTCGTAAAATAAGAGGAAGAAATCAAACTCTTCGAGTTACTGATTTCTGTTTTGCTCCCTATTTCAATTCAAATTTTAATTCAGCTGTTGGGCGAACCAAACCACGTTCATGAAGTGTTTCTGCAATTTGGACTGAGTTCCAAGCAGCACCCTTGAGAAGGTTATCGGAAACAACCCACATATGGATCCCTTTTTCAGCATCCAAGTCTTTACGGATACGTCCGACAAATGTATCACGAGAACCAACCGCATTGATAGCTTGTGGATAGATTTGGTGAGCAACATCGTCTTCAAGAACTGCACCTGGGAAGGCAGCAATAGCAGCTTTGACTTCTTCGATTGGAGCTACTTCTTTAGTTTCAATATAAACAGACTCAGAGTGAGCTGACAAGACAGGAATACGCACGCAAGTTGCTGAAACGGCAATGCTATCGTCTTCCATGATTTTCTTAGTTTCGTTTGTCATCTTCATTTCTTCATAAGTGTAGTCATTATCAGTGAAGACGTCAATTTGAGGAAGGGCATTAAAAGCAATTGGATAGTGTTTCTTGTCTCCACCTGATGGCAAGATTTCCGCATGCAAATCACGTGGATTTACACCATCATTCAATACTTCACGCAATTCACGTTGTGTCTCAAGAATGGCTCCCATACCTGCACCTGAAACAGCTTGATAAGTTGAAACGATGATACGGTCTAAGCCCCATTTTTGACGAACTGGTTCAAGAGCTACCATCATTTGAATAGTTGAACAGTTAGGACATGAAATGATTCCGTTGTGAGCATCAAGAGCGTGGGCATTGACCTCAGGTACTACCAATGGTACATCAGGATTTTGACGGAAGTAAGAAGTGTTATCTACAACTACTGCCCCTGCTTTAACAGCATAAGGTGCGTATTTTGCAGAAGTTGAACCTCCAGCTGAGAAGAGAGCAATATCAACTCCTTCAAAAGCTTCTTCTGTTGTTTCTTCAATAGTCACATCTTGGCCCTTGAATTGCAAGACCTTTCCTGCAGAACGTGCAGACGCAAGGTAGCGAATCTTATCGATTGGAAGAGTTGATTCTTCCAACATTTTGATCATTTGAGCACCAACGGCACCTGTAGCACCGACAACAGCAACTGTATATCCCATAACAAACCTCTTTTTGAATTTTCTAAAAATTTCTATAATAGAAATATTATACTACTTTTTAGAAAAATTGAAAAGTCTTTAACTTATCTATTTTCTGAAATTGACAAGAAAAGGCGGTGGGACAGAAATCGATAGACAAAGTCTCGATTTCGTAGTCCCAGCCCCGCGAGGATGATTAGGAGCTTTTTGGAGTCTAAAAGACGAACAAAAAGTTCAATCAGCTACCGCGTCAAAGTTTGATTGCTAATAAAAAATGAGGTCGGGCTCTTTTGTCCCAACCTCTTCTACTATTCATAAAATTGTTTATATGGTTTATTAAATGATTGCAATATTTCTGGGGAAGCTTCTAAATAGTTTTTAACTTCTTTCAAATTTGCTTTAACAATAATCCGTTCTGTAGCATTAGCATCTTCACAGGTTACTAAAGTCAACTCGTCAACCCCATCTCGGTCTTCTATAACATCGATTCTATCTGGAGTCACCTTATTAACTTCTACAATTTCATATTTATAAACCTTTTCTTTATCAGTTAGATAAATGAACATTCCATTAGTAGCGCGTGCTAAGGGTGAAAATAGCTTCTGATCTGCATCTTTACCAGTAAAAATACGGTGGCTTGCCAATGAATAATTTCCCTGTCCCATAACCTGATTGGCTTTCATCGTTCCAGCGCCGTAGAAAAGGTTAACATTATCCAGCCCCTTAAAAATAGGCAAGTTCATTTCAAGTTCTGGGATAGAAATACCACCAATTACTGGAAGTTGCTGGGAACTCCATTGAGCAGAAAGTACTGCCTCTGAAGATAAGGATTTTACAGAGTCAAAATCAAAATTTCCAGTAGCAGTTTTATTTTCCTCAATTTCCTCTTTTGAAACCTGACTTACTTGATATTTATTGGTATTCCAAATCATAATTACATCACGTATCTTCGAGTTAAAAATCAATGCTAGAGACAAAAGGATTAGAAAGCCAGCTAAAATATTAATCAGCAGATTCTTACGTTTATTTTTTTTACTCTTAGTTCTTTTTTGAGACATTATTCTTCACTTTCTGTTTCGTTTTCTGCCCCAACTTCTTCTTTCTCAGCTGCCGCAACTGTTGTAAAGGTTACAATCTTAGCGTTCTCATCTAGACGCATAACCTTAACTCCCATAGTTGAACGTCCAGTCTTAGAAATATTGGCAACATTTGTACGAATCATGACACCGGTATCTGTGATAACCATCAAATCTTCGTCGCCTTTTACTGTTAGAAGACCAGCAAGATGACCATTCTTATCTGTAATATTAGCAGTCTTCATACCTTTACCAGCACGACCTTTAGTTGGATATTCAGTTGCAACTGTACGCTTACCGTATCCTTTTTCAGTAATGATAAGAACTTCATCTTGATCGGTAATCACTCTAGCACCAACTACAGCATCACCTTCACGAAGATTTACTCCTTTAACACCTGTAGCACTACGACTCATGCTACGAACGGATGATTGATTGAAACGAACTGCATATCCCAATTTAGTACCAATGATGATATCAGTATCTTCTTGAGTCAGAAGAACATTAATCAATTCGTCCTCATCTTTCAAATTCAAGGCTTTTAGACCATTTTGACGAATGTTAGCAAATTCTTTTACGCTAGTTCTCTTAACAATACCTGCTCGAGTCGTAAAGAAGATGTATGCATCATCACTTCGTTCTGATTCGACGTTAATAATGGTTTGGATACTTTCTCCCTCATCCAGTTTCAAGAGGTTCACTACAGGTAATCCCTTGGCTGTACGACCATATTCTGGGATTTCATAACCTTTCAAACGATAGACACGACCTTTGTTGGTAAAGAAGAGCAAGTGATCATGGGTGCTGGTAGAAACCAACTCCCTGACAAAGTCATCATCCTTAACACCAGTACCTTGAACACCACGTCCACCACGTTTTTGGGCAGTAAACTCGTCTTGGTCCAAACGTTTAATGTAGCCTTTATTTGATAAAGTGATGAGAACATCAGACTCTTCAATCAAGTCTTCATCTTCAAGTGTCAAGACTTCACCAACCATCAACTCAGTACGGCGTTTATCTCCAAACTTCCGTTTGACTTCATCCAATTCTTCTTTGATGATTTGTGCTACGCGTTCTGGTTTTGCAAGAATATCAGTTAAATCAGCAATCAAAGCAATCAATTCGTCATACTCTGACTGAATCTTATCACGTTCCAAACCTGTCAAACGACGGAGACGCATGTCTAGGATTGCTTGACTTTGACGTTCAGAAAGCTTGAACTTGCTCATCAATTCTGCTTGAGCCTCTTCATCAGTTTCACTGGCACGGATAATACGAATAACTTCGTCGATGTGGTCTAGTGCAATCAGCAAACCTTCCAAGATATGTGCGCGTGCTTCGGCTTTCTCTTTATCAAATTGAGTACGACGAGTCACAACTTCTTTTTGGTGCTCAATGTATGCATCCAAGATTTGGCGAAGCGATAAAATCTTTGGAACACCATTTTGGATAGCAAGCATGTTAAAACCAAAGCTAGTCTGCATCTGAGTCATCTTGAATAAGTTGTTCAAAATAACATTAGCTGATGCGTCGCGTCTAACTTCAATAACAAAGCGAACACCTTCACGGTTAGATTCATCACGAACAGCAGTAATTCCATCGATACGTTTCTCTTGAACCAGACGCACAATATGTTCATGTACTTTGGTTTTGTTGACCATATATGGGAATTCAGTAACAACGATACGTTCGCGACCTGTTTTAGTTTCTTCAATTTCCGTACGAGAACGTAGAACAATAGATCCTTTACCAGTCTCGTAAGCCTTATGAATACCTGATTTCCCCATAACTAGGGCACCAGTTGGGAAGTCTGGACCAGGCAAAACTTCCATCAAATCTTTAGTTGTAACTTCAGGATTATCCATGACGAGTTTAACAGCATCAATGGTTTCACCCAAATTATGAGGTGGAATATTGGTCGCCATACCAACGGCAATACCTGTGGCACCATTGACCAAAAGATTTGGAAAACGAGCTGGTAAAACAACAGGTTCTCGTTCATTGGCATCATAGTTATCAACAAAGTCAACGGTATTTTTATTGATATCGCGAAGCATTTCAAGAGCAATCTTACTCATACGTGCTTCAGTATAACGTTGCGCGGCAGCGCCATCACCGTCCATAGAACCAAAGTTACCGTGCCCATCTACAAGCATGTAGCGGTAGCTCCACCATTGAGCCATACGAACCATAGCTTCATAGATAGATGAATCCCCGTGTGGGTGGTATTTACCCATTACGTCCCCTGTAATACGGGCAGATTTCTTATGAGGTTTATCAGGCGTAACTCCTAATTCATTCATTCCGTACAAAATACGACGATGAACAGGTTTCAACCCATCACGAACATCAGGAAGAGCACGCGATACGATTACACTCATGGCGTAGTCGATAAAGCTAGTCTTCATCTCCTTTGTCAGATTGACATTCACTAGATTTTTATCTTGCATTAAAAAATGCCTCATTTCACTATTAGTAACTAGATATATTATACCATAGTTTGGACTATTTTACAGTCTAACAACACGTGTAAAACGTTTACATATTTATCCCGAAGGTATATCCGTGACAAAGCTTAGCAAAAGTGATAGAATGAAATCAAATGGGGAATCCCCCTGAATAAAACAAAGGAGATGTTTAGACAAATGACAGTTACTAAACAACACAAAAAAGTTATCCTCGTTGGTGACGGTGCCGTAGGTTCTTCTTACGCTTTCGCTCTTGTTAACCAAGGTATTGCTCAAGAACTTGGTATCATTGAAATTCCTCAATTGTTTGAAAAAGCAGTTGGTGATGCTGAAGACCTTAGCCACGCGCTTGCTTTTACTTCGCCTAAGAAAATTTATGCTGCTAAGTATGAAGACTGTGCGGATGCGGACCTTGTAGTTATCACTGCTGGTGCTCCACAAAAACCAGGTGAAACTCGTCTTGACCTTGTTGGTAAAAACCTTGCTATCAACAAATCAATCGTTGAACAAGTTGTTGCGTCTGGTTTTGACGGTATCTTCCTTGTTGCTGCTAACCCAGTTGACATTTTGACTTACTCAACTTGGAAATTCTCAGGATTCCCTAAAGAACGTGTTATCGGTTCAGGTACTTCACTTGACTCAGCTCGTTTCCGTCAAGCACTTGCTGAAACTATCGGCGTTGATGCTCGTTCAGTTCACGCCTACATCATGGGTGAGCACGGTGACTCAGAATTTGCCGTTTGGTCACACGCTAACGTTGCCGGTGTTAAATTGGAGCAATGGTTGCAAGCTAACCGCGACTTAAATGAAGCTGACCTTGTTGAACTCTTCATCTCAGTTCGTGACGCTGCTTACTCAATCATCAATAAAAAAGGTGCTACATACTACGGTATCGCAGTTGCTCTTGCTCGTATCACAAAAGCTATCCTTGATGATGAAAATGCCGTACTTCCACTTTCAGTCTTCCAAGAAGGACAATACGGAGTTGAAAACGTCTTTATCGGTCAACCAGCTATCGTTGGTGCGCACGGTATCGTTCGCCCAGTTAACATTCCATTGAACGACGCTGAAACTCAAAAAATGCAACTTTCTGCTCGTGAATTGCAAGAAATTATTGACGAAGCATGGAAAAACCCAGAATTCCAAGCTGCTTCTAAAAACTAATTCAATTAAATTTTAAAAAAGAAATGTCTAGACAAAACAGTCTAGACATTTTTTTATAAAGTTAATTCATTTGTGCAAACGCTGCTTCTGCATCTGCATTACTAATTGCACCTAACTGAATCTTGGCAATTTTACCGTTTGAATCAATTAGATATTCTGTTGGGATACTTCGAATCTGATAAGCTTGGAAGGTTGTTCCCTGGGTGTCATATAAGACAGGTATATCCTTATATCCTTGTTCCTCAAACCATTTTGGAAATTGGTCTATTGTTTTTTCGCCTTGAAGGCCGGGTGCAATAACAGATAATATTTCAAAATCACGATCTTCTTTTGCAGCAAGTTCCATCAATTCTGGCATACTCTTTTTACAAGGTCCGCACCAAGATGCCCAAAATTTAAGATAGACTTTCTTTCCTTTATAATCTGATAATTTCACTTCTTTTCCATCCATTGATTGAAGCGTAAAATCAGGTGCTTCTGCTCCTACAGTCACTTGCTTCACAGTTGTTTGCTGCTGTGTCTGAGTCGTTTGATTTTCTTGACTTGATTTTTTCTCTTCCTTGCCACAAGCAATCAGAAGAAATAGGGACAAGAAACTAAGTCCAAAATAGATTATTTTTTTCATAGGTAACTCCTTTTATCCTAATATTCCAGATAAGACATTTAACTGTCCCAACATTAATAAAATTCCCATGAGAATAATTAGTAAACCACCAATTCTTTTCAGTAAGAGTAGGTGAGATTTAATTCTACTAAAATAAGGCATGATCAGACCTGATGCCAAAGCCAATACTAAAAATGGAAGCGCCATTCCAAGAGTATAAACTAGGGTTAATAAGGCCCCTTGAAGAGCTCCATTTCCTCCTGAAGCAGCTAATGCTAAAACTGAACTTAAAACTGGACCAATACATGGAGTCCAACCAAAGCTGAAGCTGATACCTAATAGAAAGGCTGATAGATATTTACTAGACTGTTTTTGATCAAATCTTACTGTTTTTTGGAACTCTAATTTTCGTAGATGAAGGATTTCCATCTGATGTAAGCCTAGTATGATAATAATACCACCCATAACATAACGAAACCAATCAGCATAGAGTAAGTTCCCGAGAAATCCTGCTCCAAACCCTAGAATAAAGAAAATTAGAGAGATACCTGCGATAAAACAGAATGTCCGAATTAATCCTGACCAGGCAACATCTTTACCTAAAAAACGAAATGTCTTTGACTCCTCTTGATCATCTAGCAGAACACCTGCGTAGACTGGTAACAAGGGAAAGATACAGGGAGAAAAGAATGACAAGATCCCAGCTATAAAGACAGAAATAAAAAATAAAATACTTTCCAATTAAGAACCTTCTTTCATATAGTCATCTTTTATTTTACTATAAAAGAAAACGTTTGTAAGATATCTGCTACGCAAATTTGATTTCAACTTTAACGAATTAAAAAAGGAGCTCAGCTCCTTTTTTTATTAATAAGTTCCTTCTTCACCTTGACTTGTCAAGATTACAGGCCCATCTTTAGTAATAACAAACTGATGCTCGTACTGACATGATAGTCCACCATCGATTGTTTTATGTGCCCAACCTGTTTTCATATCTGTATCGATTTCCCAATCACCTGTATTGATCATAGGTTCGATTGTCAAAACCATGCCTTCACGAAGGCGGAGACCGCGACCTGCGATACCATAGTTAGGCACCATTGGTTCTTCATGCATAGTTGGACCAACACCGTGTCCTACAAGATCACGAACAACTCCGTAACCACGACTTTCAGCATATTCCTGAATAGCAGCTCCAATATCTCCAATACGGTTTCCTACAAGAGCTTTTTCAATACCAATGTACATAGCTTCCTTGGTCACGTCCATTAAGTTTTTAACTTCTTCTGACGGTTTTCCAACAGCGTAAGCCCAACAAGAATCTGCCAAGCCGCCCGTAAAGTTTTGAGTATATTTTTTCATCTGCTCAACGTTATTAAAGTTGAGTTTAGAAACATTGAGGTCAGACTTAGCGATTGGCCCACCAAGAACCATATCAACCTTCAGCAAATCGCCTTCCTTCAAAATATAGTGGCGTGGAAAAGCATGGGCTACTTCTTCATTGAGTGAACAGCAGGTTGCATATGGATAGTCCATCATTGCCCCATCAACACCAATCTGTAGTGGAAGGAAATTCTCTTCTTTACAACGACGGCGAACATACTCTTCTACTTCCCACATATCAACACCTGGCTTGATGATATCACGCAAGCCAATGTGAATGCTTGCAAGAAAATCACCGGCCTTATCCATAGCTTCGATTTCTCTAGCTGATTTTAATGTAATCATGTTTACTCCTAGATTCTAATTAATTTTTACAGTTACATTTGCTTTAGATACTATTTGATGATTGAGATAAATATCATAATCAATAATAGCGGACCTTCTCGTATGGTGAATAATTCTAGCTTGAATCCGTAAAATATCATCAATCTGAACAGCCTGCAAAAAATAAATCAACATTTGTTCAATGATGAGGTTACGCCCACTATTCACAACCAAGTCTTGCGTCATATGAGTCAAAATTTCTGAAAGAACACCATTAGCTAGAACACCATTTTTTTCTAACATGAAGGGTTCAACTGTAATAACAACTTCATCATGGTGATAAGACAACTTCTGTCCTATCTGTTCTGAAAAGGTTGGTAAAGCTGAGACCTGAGAACGACTCATTTTTTCCATGACATCACGTCTAGTAATAACACCAAGCAAGGTTTGATTGCTCCGTACAACAGGTACCATTTCAAAATCTTCAGCAATCATTCTCTGGCTCACGTTAGCAATATTCGTTGCTAGGCCTGTCATATAGACCGTTCTTGTCATGACCTTATCAATGGTAGTCCCCGGTGATTTATCTCCAGCATCACGCATGGTTACCACACCCACAACAACCTTGTGCTGATTGATAACTGGGAAGCGACTACTTCTGTTCTTACGAACTAAATCTAAATAATCTTTTACAGTATCCGTTTCCTGTAAAAAACCATATTCATGACAAGTCCGATAGATTTTTTCAACCGTTAAAATATCTGTCTTTATTTGTACATTTGACAAAGCTCGGTTAATCATGGTTGCAATGGTAAATGTGTCATGTTTACTGCGTAACACTGGGATATTTTTCTTATTAGCAGCATCCAAAACATCTTTATGAACTTCAAATCCACCTGTTACCAAGACAGCATTTTCATTTTCAAGTGCCAATAATTGGATTCGTGTTCTGTCACCGACAATAAGTAGACCGCCATCATGAAGATAAGAAAGAATATTCTTTTCTGTCATGGCTCCAATGGAGAATTTACTGAATTCTCTATCTAGACCAGCCTGACCAGCTAAAACTTCCGAACCAGTGACTTCTGCAATTTCTGCAAAGGTTAATCTCTCAATGGCAACTTTTTTTGACTTGACACGGATCGTTCCGCTTCGAGGACGTGTTTCAACTAATCCTCTATTTTCAGCTTCTTTGATAGCACGATAAGCTGTACCATCACTCACTCCCAGCCTATTTGAAATACTTCGAACACTGACCCGTTTTCCGACTGGTAATTCTTCTAAATAAGCTAAAATCTCTTGGTGTTTACTCATTTAGCTCTCCTTTTGTATAGCGAAATTCTAGATAATCTCGCATCTTACGAGTATATCGGTCACTACCCTTGAAACGACGATATAGAACGAAGCCTGATTTTAGTGCAACCTTTTGACTGGCACTATTTTCTAGATGCGTCACAATCGAAAGTTGCTTTAATTCAAACCGATTCATAGATAAATCGCGTAATTTAGTCACTGCTTCTGTCATATATCCCTGAGACCAATAGTCTTTCCTTAAAAAATAGCCAATCTCTGCTTCTTTCCTAATTTCATCCAGCTTCTCAAACTTGATTGCTCCAATCATTTTTTCTTCTTTTTTATCACAAATGGCCCAAATTCCCAATGGTGATTTCATGAAGAAATTAGCAAGTGCATATTGACTTTCTTCAATACTTGCTTGCGTCGGAAAAATAAACTGGAGATTTTCAGGGTCTGATGCCAGCTGATGGAAGTCTTCTACATCCGTAAAAAAGAATGGACGGAAATACAAACGTTCCGTCTCATAGAAAGAAAACATTGCTAATTTTGTCCAGATATTCATTCTTATCCTCAAATTACTAATCTTCGATTAGCTCAATATCTGCTCCAAGGCTACGTAATTTCTCAATGATATTTGAGTAGCCTCGTAAAATAAACTCAACACTTGTAATCTCAGTTCTACCATCAGCCATAAGACCAGCAATAACCAAGGCTGCTCCAGCACGTAAGTCTGTAGCTCTCACGCTTGCACCATGCAAAGGATTGCCACCTTTATAGAAAATGTGATCATTAGTAGTTGAAATATCAGCGTTCATTTTTGCTAATTCAAAGACATGGTTAACGCGTTTTTCATAGATTGTATCAATCAGTGTCCCACGTCCTTCAGCTTTTAATAGCAATGGTGTAATTGGCTGTTGGAGGTCTGTAGCAAATCCAGGATATGGAGCTGTCTTGATATTAACAGCTTTTAGATTTTTTTGCTCTTCTACAAAGATACTATCTTCAGAAACAGTCATGTGAACTCCCATTTCTTCAAGCTTTGCAATAAAACCTTCTAAATGTTCATAAAGTACATTGTTAATACGAATTCCTTGTCCCACAGCAGCAGCTAAAGAAATATAAGTACCAGCTTCGATACGATCTGGAATAACTTGATGACGTGTGCCGTGTAGGGATTCAACACCATCGATAGTAATCATATCCGTACCTGCACCACGAATATGAGCTCCCATATTATTTAACAAAGTAGCTACATCAATAATTTCAGGCTCTCGAGCAGCGTTTTCAATAACTGTACGTCCTTGAGCCTTTACTGCTGCAAGCATCGTATTAATAGTTGCTCCTACACTTACAGTGTCCATATAAATACTTGCGCCTTGTAACTTTGAACCATTAGTTGAGAGATTCATATTATCTCCCTCGTATGTTGTCTTTGCTCCCATAGCTTCAAAGGCTTTTAAGTGCAAATCAATCGGACGAGGACCCAAATCACATCCACCAGGTAAACCAACTGTTGCTTCACCGAAACGACCAAGAAGACTACCGTAGAAATAATAGGATGCTCGAAGACTATTAATCTTACCATATGGCATTGGTTTATTCTGAACACCACGAGGATCAATTTCTAAAACGTCATCATAGCGCTTAACACTAGCACCCATAATTTCCATAATATCAACCAAACTAGCGACATCAGAGATATCTGGAACACAATCCAAAATAACTACATCATCTGACAAAATAATAGCTGGAATCAGAGCTACTACACTATTTTTTGCTCCGCTAATGGTAATCTCACCCTTTAATGGGCGTCCACCGTTAATGACAATTTTTTTCATTATTTTATATATACTCTTTCACTATTTATTCATAAGATCTCACCCTATATTATACCATATTTCTTTCTTATTATCTATCATTATAGATTAAATCAGTCTCTTAAAAGAAAATTGATTTCTAATAGTTTTCATAGCTTTTTTTAAAATTTTTATTCTCTGATTTTAATCAAGAAAAAAGCTTTCCGAAATTTTCGGAAAGCTTTGTTTAGTGCTTTTTTAAGCATCCTCACCTCTTTATTTCAAGGCTCGGGATAAAAAGGTTCAAGGGACCTTCTTATTTAGCGATTGGGTAAACAGAAACTTGTTTCTTATCGCGACCTTTACGTTCAAAACGTACTACGCCTTCAACTTTAGCGAACAAAGTATCGTCTCCACCACGTCCAACGTTTACACCTGGATAGATGTGTGTACCACGTTGACGGTAAAGGATTGATCCACCTGAAACAGTTTGTCCGTCAGCTGCTTTAGCTCCAAGACGTTTAGCTTGTGAATCACGTCCGTTTGATGTAGATCCTCCACCTTTTTTGTGGGCGAAAAGTTGCAAGTTGTTAAGAGTCATTTTTAACATAATGTTTTCCTCCGTGTTAGTTTTCTGTGATAACTCTGGTTTGGACGAACTCAGATGAGTTCTCCGATAAGTTTGCCATACCTAAGAAAAATGATTCAAAGAATAACTGGGTCATTTCTCTTTGGTGTGAAGGAAGATCTTTTGGAATTTCAACCATCAGATAGCCACCTTCATCTTCGTTTAATTCTAAGATTGGTTCATAGCCTGCAAATTTCTCAATGGAATTGATAAAGTTAATGGCAAGCGTAGAAACCGATGCACACACGACATCTAAGCCGTATTCGCCACTCTCGGCGTGTCCAGTAATTTCCGCACTCCTCAGCTCGCCATCTTCGGCTCTCTCAAAGACTGCTTGTATCATGTGTTCTCCTTAAAATTAAGCGTTGATTGCGTTGATGACAACTTTAGTATATGGTTGACGGTGACCTTGTTTACGGTGGCTACCTTTTTTAGGTTTGTACTTGTAAGTAACAACTTTCTTTTGTTTTCCTTGTTTTTCAACAGTTCCAACTACAGTAGCTCCAGCAACAAGTGGAGTTCCGACAACAGTGTTTTCACCACCAACAAGAACAACTTCGTTAAAAGTAACTTCTTGACCAGCTTCAACGTTCAATTTTTCAACGTAAACTGCTTGACCAACTTCAACTTTAACTTGTTTTCCGCCAGTTTTGATAATTGCGTATGTGCTCATTATGCACCTCCTATGATTTTTTGGGATTACCCCGAATTTTTGTGAAGACTCGCCTAGCATCGTGGGACGAACCACTTAAGCTCATAAGAATGAGCAACGATGATCGAGCGGTTGCACAGGCATGTGCATAGTCAACTCTACAAGTATAGCATGATTCTAAATTTTTGACAAGTATTTTCACTCAAAATTCAGCGTTTTAGTAGACTTTTTTCGGAAAGAAGATAAAACCATACTTAGATAAAAAATACTCATCATGATGGGAACGCCTAAAATCGTTTTTTCGTTGAAAACAATGGTTAAGTAAGCTGAAAATATTACTCCTAGAATAAAACTAATAAGTAGGCTCACAAAAATCAATCCCTCCATTAAAAATGCTGTATGCTTGGTTCGGACGTATTCACCAAAAGCTAACATGGTGCGTTTGATATTTCCCGTCATAAAGGCATTGTTATAGGCAATTCCAGAAACTTCTCCAAAAGCTGTTGTAACGAGACCCATACAAAAAGCCAGAGGAGGAACAATAAAAATGTTATCAACATTCAGTGGAATAAATCCGATTATTAACGATAAAATAGCTAATGGAACAAGTGATAGAATTGGCTTTTTAACAATGCGAAGTTTTTCCTTGTAAATCGTAAGCATAAAAACGCCTAACATGAAAGATAAAAGTGTCAATATCTTTAGTTCAGCATCCGCTAGATTTTTCTGAACGATGCCGACTGATAAAAAGACCACATTCCCTGTCTGCCCAGCAACTAAGGTGTTCCCTCTTACAATAAAGGTATAGGCATCTACATAACCCGCACAAAAAGTCAAAAAAAGCGCCAATCTTTTTGAATGACGAGAAATTTTTCTCATAGGTAATAATCTCATACTAAACTCCTAAATATACTGTCACTATTGTACCATTTTTTCTAGAAATTTCGAAAGTTCAAAGCAAAAGAATTCTCTCACCTTAACGAGTTGACTCTTTCTATGATATAATGAAATCAATCATTACTTGTGGAAAAGGAGTTTCTATGCTAAAACTTGGTATCATCGGAACTAGTTCAATCAGTCACCATTTTGTTGAGGCTACTCATACTAGCGGGAAATTTCAATTAGTGGCAGTCTATTCAAGAAAATTAGAAACCGCAGAAAAGTTTGCTGAACAGTATCAAGGCGTTAAGCTATTTGATCAGTTAAATGATTTCTTTAATGATTCATTCGATGTGGTATACATTGCAAGTCCGAATTCATTGCACTATAGTCAGGCAAAGATGGCTTTATCTGCTGGCAAACATGTCATCCTTGAAAAACCAGCTGTTACCCAACCACAAGAATGGCAGGATTTAGTTCAGACAGCTAAAGAACATCACTGTTTTATCTTTGAAGCAGCAAGAAACTACCACGAAGATGCTTTCGCTACAATTAAGAGTTTTCTTGCAGACAAACAGGTTCTTGGTGCAGATTTTAACTTTGCCAAATACTCTTCTAAGATGCCTGATCTCCTTTCTGGCAATACTCCAAACGTCTTCTCAGATCGTTTCGCTGGTGGGGCACTTATGGATCTTGGTATCTATCCGATTTATGCCGCTATTCGCTTGTTTGGAAACCCGACTCATGCAACCTATCAAGCTCAGAAACTAGATAATAGCATTGATTTAAATGGGGATGGTATTCTCTCATATCCTAACTATCAAGTACACATCAAAGCAGGAAAGAATATCACTTCTAATCTTCCTTGCGAAATTTATACTACTGACGGAACCTTGACACTCAATACTATCGAGCATATCCAATCAGCTATTTTTACCGACCACCAAGGAAATGAAGTTCAACTTCCTATCCAGCAGGCTCCTCACACCATGACTGAGGAAGTTGCTGCTTTTGCAACCATGATTAAGCAATCAAACCAGGTACTCTACCAATCCTGGATAGATGATGCGACACACGTCCATGACCTACTTTACACCATGCGCCAGGATGCTGGCATTAGATTTGAGGCAGAAAAATGAAAACTAAACTACCTACCGAATGGCAAGAATTGATTGATCAACTGGGCTTCCAAGAATTTACTCCCATTCAAACACAACTTTTTGATCCTATAACAGAAGGTGAAAATCTTCTGGGAGTCAGTCCAACAGGAACAGGAAAGACTTTGGCCTATCTCCTACCTAGTCTTCTCAAACTCCAAAAGAAAAAAGCCCAACAACTATTGATTTTAGCACCTAATACTGAGCTTGCTGGACAAATCTTTGAAGTCACTAAAACCTGGGGTGAGGCCGTCGGACTAACAGCTCAGCTGTTTCTATCCGGTTCGAGCCAGAAACGCCAAATTGAACGACTTAAAAAAGGACCAGAAATTCTGATTGGAACACCTGGTCGTATCTTTGAACTGGTCAAATTGAAAAAAATCAAGATGATGAACGTGGAAACCATCATTCTAGATGAATTCGATCAGCTGCTTGATGATTCTCAGATTCACTTTGTTGAGAAGATTACCCACTACGCACCTCGTGACCACCAACTCATCTACATGAGTGCCACGACCAAATTTGACCAAGATAAGATTGCACCTAACACGCGCACCATTGACCTTTCGGATCAAAAGCTAGATAACATCCAACACTTCTACATGCAGGTGGACCAACGCCACCGAGTCGATATGCTTCGTAAACTGGCACATGTTGAAGATTTCCGTGGACTTGTCTTCTTTAATAGCTTGTCAGACCTAGGTAGTGCAGAGGAAAAATTGCAATATCGTGATGTTTTAGCAGTTTCGCTAGCGAGCGATGTCAACGTTAAATTTAGAAAAGTTATTTTAGAAAAGTTCAAAGATAATCAACTAACGCTACTTCTTGCGACAGAGCTTCTAGCTCGTGGGATTGATATTGATAGCTTGGAGTGCGTGATTAACTTTGACGTCCCTAGAGATACGGAAACCTATACTCACCGTGCTGGACGTACAGGACGTATGGGTAAAGAGGGCTATGTCATCACACTTGTAAGCCATCCAGAAGAACTTAAAAAACTTAAGAAATTTGCAAGCGTACGTGAAATCGTCTTAAAAAATCAAGAACTCTATATCAAATAAGGTTGGCTTTCGCCAACCTTATTTATGATATATCTTTTTGACTTTTCTTATGTGATAGCGGACGGTAGCGATTTTCTTCGAAATTCCATACCTAAACTTTGAGCCTAATGTCTCAAAGTTTCCGAACGCCTTAATAACTTTTCTGGCGTTTTTATCACTGCGAAAAGTCTGTGAAATTACTCGCTTCGCTCACTAAATATAAGAGTAATTTCCAAAATAATTTCAAGACAAAGCCTATAGAATAAAAAAGGAGATTTCTAAATATTATTTAAGGTTGGCGAAAGCCAACCTTTTCTTATCCCCAAGTTATTTCTAAACGGTAGTTGGCAAAAGCGACTCCCTCTTTGTTCTGTAGTTGGTAGTCTAGTTCAATCTTCTCTTCACCAACTTCATAGTGGCTTGTTTGGATGATAAACTCCTGCATGCCCATCGGTGTTGGAATATAGGCCAAGCTATCAGTTCCCTTGATAAAACGCATGATGGTCTTGGGATTTGAGAAACGGCTCATGACCAGTTCCTCCCCATTAAATTTTAAAACTACTTTTTCTTGGTCTTCATTGTAAAACAAAAGATAGGAAAAATCGCCCTTTTCACGTAATTCAACATCATAAAGTTGGTCGATTACTTCCAATTGTTCATCGAACTTGATGGTATTTTTCATTCTAATCTTCACAAAACTTCCTCTTTCTTCTCACTTATCTCTACTATTTTACCAAAAAGGCAAGGAATTTGCTATAATGGTCTTATGAATGAAAAAGTATTTCGTGACCCAGTTCACAACTATATCCACGTTAATAATCAAGTCATTTATGACCTGATCAATACCAAAGAATTTCAGCGGCTCCGTCGTATCAAACAGCTTGGGACATCTAGCTATACTTTCCATGGTGGTGAGCATAGTCGTTTTTCTCACTGTTTGGGTGTCTACGAAATTGCCCGTCAAATCACGGAGATTTTTGAGGAGAAATATCCTGAGGAATGGGATTCGAACGAGTCTCTCCTAACCATGACTGCAGCTCTTCTACATGATCTCGGACATGGTGCCTACTCTCATACTTTTGAAAATCTCTTTGACACTGACCATGAGGCAATTACCCAGGAAATTATTCAAAGCCCTGAAACAGAGATTCATCAGGTTCTTTTGCAGGTAGCACCAGACTTTCCAAAAAAAGTAGCCAGCGTTATCGATCACACTTATCCCAACAAACAAGTGGTTCAGCTGATTTCCAGCCAGATTGATGCAGACCGTATGGACTATCTCCTTCGTGATTCCTACTTTACGGGTGCTTTTTATGGCCAGTTCGATTTGACACGTATTCTTCGTGTCATTCGGCCTGTTGAAAATGGCATTGCCTTTCAGCGTAATGGGATGCACGCAATCGAGGATTATGTACTCAGTCGTTACCAGATGTATATGCAGGTTTATTTCCACCCAGCCACACGCGCCATGGAAGTACTTCTGCAAAATCTTCTCAAACGTGCCAAAGAACTCTATCCTGAAAATAAGGAATTCTTTGCCCTTACATCCCCACATCTACTGCCATTTTTTGAGAAAAACGTTAACTTGTCTGACTATCTAGCACTAGACGACGGGGTTATGAATACCTATTTCCAACTCTGGATGACTAGTACAGATAAGATTCTAGCCGACCTTTCCCAACGTTTTATCAATCGTAAGGTCTTTAAATCCATCACTTTTTCTGATGAAGACCAAGACAAACTTGAAATTATGCGAAATTTAGTAGAGAAAATTGGTTTTGACCCTAACTACTACACTGCTATTCATAAGAATTTCGACCTTCCTTATGATATTTATCGACCAGAGTCTGAAAATCCTAGAACTCAAATCGAGATTGTCCAAAAGAATGGTGAACTTGCAGAACTTTCGAGCCTATCTCCAATCGTTCAATCTCTCGCAGGAAGCCGTCATGGTGACAACCGTTTCTACTTCCCTAAAGAAATGCTAAAACAAAACAGTATTTTCACGAATATCATTCAACAATTTTCAGATTTGATTGAGAATGATCATTTTAATCCAGATAAGAACTAACAGAGGAAATTTATGAGTATAAAACTAATCGCCGTCGATATTGATGGTACCCTAGTTAATAGTAATAAAGAAATTACTCCAGAAGTTTTTTCAGCTATCCAAGATGCCAAAGCAGCCGGAGTCAAGGTTGTGATTGCAACAGGACGCCCCATTGCTGGTGTTGCCAAACTCCTTGACGACTTGCAGTTGAGAGACGAAGGTGACTATGTTGTGACCTTCAACGGTGCCCTTGTCCAAGAAACTGCTACAGGCCATGAGATTATCAGCGAATCCTTGACTTACGAGGACTATCTGGATATGGAATTTCTCAGCCGTAAACTGGGAGTCCACATGCATGCAATTACCAAAGACGGCATATACACTGCCAATCGTAATATCGGAAAATATACCGTACACGAATCAACCCTCGTCAGCATGCCAATTTTTTATCGTACACCTGAAGAGATGGTTGATAAAGAAATCGTCAAATGTATGTTTATCGACGAACCTGAGATTCTCGATGCTGCTATTGAAAAGATTCCAGCAGAATTTTACGAGCGCTACTCTATCAACAAATCTGCTCCATTTTACCTAGAACTCCTTAAAAAGGATGTAGACAAGGGATCTGCTATCACTCACCTAGCTGAGAAACTTGGACTAAGTAAGGATGAAACCATGGCAATCGGGGATGAAGAAAATGACCGTGCTATGCTAGCAGTCGTTGGTAATCCCGTTGTTATGGAAAACGGAAACCCAGAACTCAAAAAAATCGCCAAATACATCACCAAAACAAATGACGAATCTGGCGTTGCCCATGCCATTCGAACTTGGGTCTTGTAAACTGAATAGAATATAATAAAAGCACCCCAGAAGTTAGAAATAAAAGCCTAACTCCTGGGGTGTTTTCATTACAGATTACTCTTCTGATTCCCTTTTTATTTTTGGAATTTTCTTACCATCCAGTTTAGGAATACCATTGTTCTCAATCTTGGGAAGGTTATTTAGTTCATCGATAGTAGGTACCTTCTGGTATACCTTAGCAGGCCTATAGAGTAAAGCAAACGATAAAAACAAGGCAACAACGCTCCCAACAATTGCTATGTTTCGTTTACTCGCTTCTGTCGAAGGGACCCTGGCTCCGCTTGTACTAAGGTCCTTCCATTCAGGATGCTCTGCTTCAATCGCTTTTTTCTCTTCCCAAAGTGGAACGAGTAAAAAATGGTTAAATGGCACAACTGTAGCCATGGCTGTCGCGCCTAGTGGGATAAATCTATTGAGATTTATGATGAGCAAGATACTTAGGATAGAAAATAATACGAATAGAAGGATTACTAAGACTAAGCGAATTTTATATTCTTTTTTTAGTCGAAGGTATTCTTCTTGGGACATCTGACATATTACCTCTTTCTCCAAAATTCTATACATCTGAAAAGCATTAGTCCAGTGACTCCTGCTGTAAATCTTTGATAAACTCCACAACTTGATGATTCTCAATCTTCACATAATAGCCACCGCTATTATTGACAAGTTTATCCCCTTCATATTTATCAATCTTTACAGCATAAAGACCGCTTGGTAAGGGTTGATTATTAAAAAAATCTTTCATCTGTGATTCAAGGTCTTCAAGATAGGCATCATATAACTGATCCTTCATGTCTTCTGGAGTGTAGTATCGAAATTGAAATTCTGGTATAAAAATATCTTTTTGGAAAAGATATTGAGCATCCATAGGATACATCCCTTGTAATGCTTGTCCATTTTTTTTATTTTCCTCTAAGATTTCATCATAAAGGTGGATATTACCAGATTTACTATTAAATTGAAAATCAATCCCTTCGTACTTCAAAGTAGTCATTTTAGGATCTGTTATTGAAGTATCCAATTTTTTTAAAAATTCGCTAGTGCCTGGACTAATCTCAATTCCTAAATAAGCTAATTCTGGAAAAGCGTGATAAATTTTTTTGTTTTGTTTATAATCTACTTCCGCATCAGTCTTTCTATACGTTTCTTTTTCCGAAGCGCGAGTATAGTATTTAAAACGAGAATTAGTCTGATAGATTTTACCATCTATATTTTCAGTGTATGTTCCATGAATTACAAATCCACCAACGCTTGTATAGTTTTTTTCATATTTTTCTAACTCAAACTGACCTGTTAGACCATAGTTCTCATAAGAGCGATGCACTGCTTGCTCAAGTTCATTCCGACTTGCATGGGCAAATAGACCCCACATATCCATCATAGCAATAATAGGACTAAGTACTATGAACATTGCAAATAGTATAACTATGGATAAACAGCCAGTTAATAAGCCTTTTTTCATCTCTTTCTCCTAAATATTCTACGTCTATTATATCACACCATAGATATCTTATGAATAGTTCAAAATTTGGTCAAAGAAAAAACACTGGTTATCCAGTGTTTTTGTGGCTAGTTTCGCTCCCTGCAGGAATACAAATTATGCTTAGTAAGCCTATTCTAATAGGATTTAGGATAAACTTGGTCAATATTTGGTCATATTTTTGTCTAAATTATTTTTGGATTAACCTCCATATTTTATAAGAAATGAAATTTGACAAGACATTTTATCGTTTTTTATGATTTACTATTTTTAAATATAGTTAAATCTATTTGAACAGATTTTTCACTCGATTTCATTTGGATTGTAACACCATAAATTGTATAACTAGAGTAATCTAATATTATTCGACAGGTCGTATCTTCTGGCATATCGTACTTATTTTTAAGATATTTATAGAGATCCGAGTGATTTTCTGGTTCATAGATGATATCACTAAGTTCTGTTTCTGCGCTCTTAAATGTTTTTTCCACATCTAAGGAAGCGAAATAATCTCTTTGAACAACTAAGTTAAGAATCTCTTCATCAAATAAAGGATTTATCTCTGACTCATAATTTAGTTTACCATTAGAGTATGTAACTGGAACTGTTTCTTTACTGTCACCACGTGTTATTGTATAATCACCCTTAATGCCTGATTCAGTAATATCTAAATCAATATTATAATCCTTTACTGGATATCCATCTTTTATATAAATATCACAAATATAAGCCTTTAGTCCCGTAAAGTCCTTCTTGTCTTGTTCTAAAAATTTAAATATAGGATCAAACGTTTTTTCAAATTCGTACTGTTTCTTTGTTCTGTTTTTGGGAATAGTTTCACCACCTAAGCTACATCCATTAAGTGCAAAGAGTGTCAAAAGCATTAGCATTACACTGATAATCCAAAATAAGTATTTATGATTTTTCATATTCTCTCCCAGTTAACATTTATATTGTATTTTCAATAGCTTTACCTTTCAATCCATCGATTACTCTTTTCAATTTCGTTCATGGAAACCTCATTCTTTTTCAAAAATAACACTACTAATTTGCACAATCTTTTGATTAGATTTTAGTTGAATAGTTACTCTATATATAGTTGAGCTAGAATGATTTACTAATACTATACATGTTGTTTCCTCTGGTAAATCATATTTGCTTTTTAGATGTTTATAGAGGTCAGAGTTATTTTCTGGCTGATATACAATCTCACGAATCTCTGTTTCTGCACTCTTAAAGGTCTCCTTTACATCTAAAGAAGTAAAGAATTCTCTTTGTACCACTAAATTAAGAATTTCTTCATCATATAAAGGAGTTACCTCCGACCCATAATTTAACTTCCCATTAGAATATGTAACCGGAACAGTTTTGTTATCCTCGCCAAGTGTTATTGTATAATCACCTTTAATATCAGATTGAGTGATATCTAAATCTACTTCGTATTCTTTTACTTCATCTTGATTTTTTATATAAACTCTACTAGTGTATGCCTTTAATCCCGTAAACTCCTTCTTATCTTGCTCCAAAAATTTAAACAAAGGTTCAAACGTTTTTTCAAATTCGTACTGTTCTTTTGTCCTGTTTTTTGGAATGGTTTCACCACCAAAATTGCATCCATTTAGTGCAAAAAGTGTCAAAAACATTAGCATTACACTAACAACCCAAAATAAGTATTTATGATTTTTCATATTCTCTCCCTAGTTAACATTTATATTGTATTTTCAATAGCTTTACCTTTCAATCCATCGATTACTCTTTTCGATTCCGTTCATAAAAACCTCATTCTTTTGCAAAAATAACGTTACTTATTTGTACAATCTTCTGATTCGATTCTAGTTGTATAGTAGCTCTATATATAGTTGAGCCGGAATGATTTATTACTACTATACATGCCGTTCCATCAGGTAAATCATATTTACTTTTCAGATGTTTATAGAGGTCAGAGTTTTGTTCTGGCTGGTATACAATCTCACGAAGTTCTGTCTCTGCGCTCTTAAAAGTTTCTTTTACACCCAATGAAGTAAAATAATCTCTTTTAACAACTAAATTGAAAATTTCCTCATCATATAAAGGAGTTACCTCCGACCCATAATTTAACTTGCCATTAGAATATGTAACAGGAACAGTTTCTTTATTCTCCCCATGTGTTATTGTGTAATCACCTTTAATGTCAGCTTGATTAATATCTAAGTCCACTTCGTATTTTCTGACTCCATCTTCAGTTTTTATATAGACTCTACTAATGTATATCTTTAGTCCCGTAAAGTCCTTCTTGTCTTGTTCTAAAAATTTAAACATGGGTTCAAACGTTTTTTCGAATTCGTACTGTTCTTTTGTCCTATTTTTTGGAATGGTTTCACCACCTAAGCTACATCCATTTAGTGCATAAAGTGTCAAAAACATTAGCATTACACTGATAATCCAAAATAAGTATTTATGATTTTTCATATTTCTATCTCTAACTAGCATTTGTATTGCTTACCTTTCAACCCGACGGTTACTCTTTTCTATCCCGTTCATGAAACTTCCTCTCTAGTTTTTTAATATAGTTGATCTTATTTGAACAGATTTTTCACTCGATTTCATTTGGATTGTAACACCATAAATTGTATAACTAGAATAACTAACTCTTATTCGACAGGTTGTATCATCTGGCATATCGTACTTATTTTTAAGATATTTATAGAGATCCGAGTGATTTTCTGGTTCATAGATGATATCACTAAGTTCTGTTTCTGCGCTCTTAAATGTTTTTTCCACATCTAAGGAAGCGAAATAATCTCTTTGAACAACTAAGTTAAGAATCTCTTCATCAAATAAAGGATTTATCTCTGACTCATAATTTAGTTTACCATTAGAGTATGTAACTGGAACTGTTTCTTTACTGTCACCACGTGTTATTGTATAATCACCCTTAATGCCTGATTCAGTAATATCTAAATCAATATTATAATCCTTTACTGGATATCCATCTTTTATATAAATATCACAAATATAAGCCTTTAGTCCCGTAAAGTCCTTCTTGTCTTGTTCTAAAAATTTAAATATAGGATCAAACGTTTTTTCAAATTCGTACTGTTTTTTTGTTCTATTTTTGGGGATTGTTTCACCACCCAAACTACATCCATTCAGTGCAAAAAGTGTTAAGATTATTAGCATTACACTGACAACCCAAAATAAGCGTTTAAGTTTTTTCATTTCTTTCTCCTAAACATTCCATGCCTATTATAACATAAAAAAGAGAGCGGTTTCCTTTTCCCTATATATTTTCATGGTCTCTTATGAGTTAAAAAACAAAAGAACACTGAATCTTCAGTGTTCTTTATGTTTCTTTACGCTTCTTAAACGCCCCCTGCAGGAATCGAACCTGCAACTACTCCTTAGGAGGGAGTTGTTATATCCATTGAACTAAGGGAGCTAGAGAAAAACTCTGCCTTACAGCAGAGTTTTTTTTATCGAATTAACGACGGATTTCTTTGATACGAGCTGCCTTACCTTGAAGAGCACGCAAGTAGTACAATTTCGCACGACGTACTTTACCGTAACGAACAACTTCGATCTTTTCAACACGTGGAGTGTGGATTGGGAAGATACGTTCAACACCTACACCGTTAGAGATTTTACGAACTGTGTAGTTTTCTGAGATGCCAGCACCTTTACGTGCAATAACAACACCTTCAAAAATCTGGATACGTTCACGGTTTCCTTCGACAACTTTCGCGTGTACACGAACAGTGTCACCAGGACGGAATGAAGGGATATCTGTACGAAGTTGACCTTCAGTCAAGCTTTGGATTAATGGATTCATTTTATTCTCCTATCTTTGTCAATCTTGAGGAAACTTCCTCAGCGGATAAACTGTATTTTTGTGCGTCCATTACACACAAGATACAGTTTACCAAATTTCCTAGAAAATGTAAAGAAATTTAAAGCAAAATTCCCAAAAAAATCGCCAAAAAACCAAGCAAGTAGGTTAATAATAAATAGCTATAAAATGCCTTCTTGTCACTAAGTAGTCTTTGGAGTTCATCGTTCAAGGTTGAAAAAGTCGTCAAACCACCACAAAAACCAGTTGCAAGTACAGAGTAAATTTCTTTCGACTCCACATGATTGTAAAATAAGCCAATCAGAAAACAGCCCAGAATATTGGCTATGAGAGTTCCTAGAGGCAGTACTGAACCTTGATTATGACGTGAAAAGAAATAACGGACAAGGGCGCCCAGTCCACAAGCAAGCGCTAGATAGATTACTACCATTTCTTCCTCCCTAGACAATAAGCTAATAAAAGTCCTCCTCCGACACTTAAAAGCAAATACGTAACCAAACTAAGGTACCGCCCTGTGTCCAGCAATTTCACTGCATCTAATACGAGACTAGAAAATGTCGTTAAGCCACCACAAAATCCTGTTCCAAGTGCTAAAACGACACCTTTACTAGTTCCTTTAGAAACCAGATAACCTTTTACAAGATAGACTAGGCAGAAAATCCCTAGATAATTGACAATCAATGTCCCCCATGGGAAGTCTGGACTAGCTGGTAAGTATCTTGTAATCTGAAAACGGACTAATCCTCCTAGCATACCAGCTAGAAAGATTCCTAGTGGATAGAATTGTTCTTTTTTCATTTGATTGTTTTATCCTGATAATCACGCGAACGTTTGAGAATGTCTGAAAAAGTTACAACAATCGTTTCTTCGTACTTTTTATTGCTGATGCGATTTCTGACTTTTTCAAAGATAGCTTCTTCTCTTTTGGTATCCAAGATTGGTTTTCCTGTAGACTTTTTATAAGCAACTACACCCTCAACTAGATGCATTCTTTCTTCTAAAAGTTGAACGATTTGGTCATCAATTTGATCAATTTCTTGTCTAATAATATCTAAGTCCATAGGGTCTCCTTTTTATTTGAATTATTGTACCAAAAAAGCACTAAATAGGCTAGTAAAATCCTAATTCTGGTTAATAAAAACTGCACTGACTTACCCAATCAGTGCAACAATCTATTATCCAACTTTAGAAGCTAATTCTTCTGCGAATTGCTCCAAACGTTCAATATCTTCTTCCTCGGCAGAAAGGTCGACTTTAACGCACTCTGAACCCTTTTCAGCTCCTGTCGCTACAAATACTCGGTCAAAGTCATCAACAGCTTTACAGAATTCATCATAGAAAGTATCACCTGATCCAACGACACCATAGATTTTACCACTTAAGTTAAGATCTGCTAAATCTTCGTAGAAGTCCATCATTTCGTCTGGTAATTCTCCATCACCATATGTATAAGTTGCGACAATAGCGATGTCTGCTTCTAAAAAGTCAGAAGCGTCAACTGTTGTACACTCATCAACATCCACTTCTAAACCACATTCTCTTAATTTATCTGCTACAATATCAGCGATTTCTTCAGTATTACCGGTCATACTGGCAAATACAATTTTTGCTAATGCCATAAGGTCCTCCTCAATTAATCTTTCTCCATTATATCACATCTTTTTCATTTTAAAAATAAAAACTCTTGTGCTACAATGAAATGAGAAAGAATTGAGGTTCATTATGGAAATTTGTCACCAAATTTTAGAAAAAATCAAAGCATACGATACCATTATTATTCATCGTCATATGAAACCAGATCCAGACGCCTTGGGTAGTCAGGTTGGATTAAAAGCCTTGCTTGAACATCACTTTCCTGAAAAAACTATCAAAGCAGTGGGTTTTAACGAACCAACCTTAACTTGGCTAGCTGAAATGGATCAGGTAGATGATAAATCCTATGAAGGCGCACTTGCGATTATCTGTGATACTGCAAACACAGCCCGTATCGATGACAAACGATATACTCAAGCTGATACCATTATTAAGATTGACCACCATCCAAACGACGAAGTCTACGGTGATCTAGTTTGGGTAGATACTAATTCAAGCAGTGCGAGTGAAATGATTGCTCTCCTTGCTGAAGCAACTAACTTAGAATTGTCCGACTACGCTGCAAAAATGCTCTGTGCTGGAATTATTGGCGACACAGGCCGTTTCCTTTATCCGTCTACTTCTGCCCGAACACTTCGAGTAGCAAGTCAACTCAGAGAACACAACTTTGACTACGCCGAATTGACACGAAAAATGGATACTATGAGCTTTAAAATCGCCAAACTCCAAGGTTATGTCTATGATCACTTAGAGGTTGATGAAAATGGTGCTGCTCGTGTCATTCTTTCTCAAGAAATCTTGAAGAAATACGATGTTACTGATGCTGAAACAGCAGCAATCGTTGGCGCTCCAGGTCGTATCGATACTGTTAGCCTTTGGGGAATCTTTGTGGAACAAGCAGATGGTCACTATCGTGTACGTCTTCGTAGTAAATTTGTCCCTATCAATGGTGTCGCAAAAGAACACGACGGCGGTGGACATCCGCTTGCTAGCGGAGCAAATTCTTATAGTTTAGAAGAGAATGAGCTCATCTATCAAAAATTAAAAAACTTACTGAAAAATAGATAAAAAGTCTTGCCAAACTTCTGATAATCTGATAGACTAGTAAGGTAACAATCTATGGCTCGCAAAGAGACCATGGCAGAAAGGAAATATTGCAAAATGAAAAAAGATATCCATCCAGAATATCGCCCAGTTGTCTTCATGGACACAACTACTGGTTACAAATTCCTTAGCGGTTCAACAAAACGCTCTAACGAAACAGTTGAGTTCGAAGGCGAAACTTACCCATTGATCCGTGTGGAAATTTCATCAGACTCACACCCATTCTACACTGGACGTCAAAAGTTCACTCAAGCAGATGGACGCGTGGATCGTTTCAACAAAAAATACGGTCTCAAATAATCAACCGCATCACTTGCATAAGGTTGAACAAAAACAACTTCGATTCGAAGTTGTTTTTTTGTTACTTTCAAATGTAGTTCGACTAGAAATACTAGTTTATCTTCTCCTGCTACTTTCATGCCCCCTATACACAAAAAAAGCCCGTCACGCAAGCTCAAATGCTTGATATGACAGGCTTTTTATAGAATCATTATTTAACTGCTTCTTTAAGAGCTTTACCAGCTTTGAATGCTGGAACTTTAGAAGCTTTGATTTTGATTTCTTTACCAGTTTGTGGGTTGCGACCTTTACGAGCTGCACGTTTACGAACTTCGAAGTTACCAAAACCGATCAATTGAACTTTTTCACCAGCTGAAAGGAATTCAGTTACAGCTGCGAATACAGCGTCAACTGCTGCTGCTGAATCTTTCTTAGTCAATTCTGTAGCTTCTGCTACTTTAGCGATCAAATCTTGTTTGTTTGCCATGTTAATGAATCCTCCAAAATTATTTCTAATTAACACTTATAATCATAACCTAAAATTCCTTTTAGGTCAAGTCAAAAACACCTTTTATTTCAATTTTTCTACATTTTTTTAGGAATTATAGCGAATTAAGATTGCCCAGGCATTTTCTCCGGTGTGAGTTTGGATAATTGAGCCTGTTTCTAAGACTGAAATTGGTTTTTCAACGTAAGGTTGTAGAACAGCTTTCATCTCGTTTGCCCATTCATTTGTACCTGCATAAGAAATACCAATCTCTGCTACTGAACGATTTGATAGAGTAGCTACTAATTCATCCAACCATTTCTTAAAGGTTTTAGAACCACGGCCCTTAACAATCGGTTGAAGCTCATGGTCTTTCATCTGCATAACTACTCGAATATTCAGTAGAGAGCTTAACAAGCCAGTAACACGACCAATACGTCCTCCCTTAACGAGGTTTTCTAAAGTTGAAACACCGATGTAGAGTTCAGTATGATTTTTGACATCTTCTACATGCTCCAGGATGGTTTCTAAGTCTTTTCCTTCTTGAGCTAGCTTAGCAGCTTCTACAACTTGGAATTTCAATGCCTGATCTGTAAATGAACTATCTAAAACAGTAACATCTGCTGTTGATAGACTTGCTCCTTGGCGAGCTGCTTCAACAGTTCCTGATAAAGCATGGGACATATGGATAGCCAAAATCTGACTTCCGTCCTTACCCAATTCATCAAAAATCTCTGCAAAGAGTCCAACTGGTGGTTGACTGGTCTTAGGAAGATTTTTACTAGCTAGCATCAAGCGAAGAAATTCTCCTTCTTCAAGATCTGCATCCGAATAAAGGACACTGTCAATCATGACAGATAATGGAACAACAGTAATATCAAATTCTTTAACCACTTCTGGTTCAATAGTAACTGAAGAATCCGTTACAATTTTTACTTTTGTCATATTTCCAATCTTTCTATTTTTACTAATTTATTATTCAACTTATAACTATAACAATTATATCAAAAAATTATCAAAAATTCATACTATATCTATTTATTTTGAATACTGATACTTGAATTTTATTTAAATAAGTCTACAAAAAATAACCGCCTTTTTTAAGGCGATTATTAGGGATATCTTACATTAAATGGTTATACAATTCCTGCATCTGCATATCATCTGGAACTAAGTGAAGATAAGCTTGGATGTATCCTTTTGCTTCTTCTAACTTGCCGAGTTCTCTTAATAAATAAATATATTGCTCCAAAAACTCTGGATTGTCTTTGAGGTCAGTAGCAAGTTCCTTATAGAGATCATAGGCTGCATCTAATTCTTCAGTCTCTTGATAACTTCGAGCAATCATCCATTTAGTCAAGAGGTTTTCAGGATCATAGACTGCTAAAGCTAGAATATCTTCGTATCTTTCTTGTTCTTGGTAGATGGTTGCTAAGCGTAGCAAAATTTCTTCCTGGTCATCAGCATTCTCTTGTGCTTGAATCAGATAAGCTTCTGCTTGCTCAGGTTGATGCAACTCGTAAGATAGCTGAGATGCTAGGAGTAAGAGCCGCGTTTCAAAAGGATTTTTTGACAAGCCCTGTTGCGCTATTTTAAGTGCTTCTTCTGTTTGATGCTCTTTATGCAGTGCTTGACTATAGCCGTACTCATACCCTTCAAAATCTGGGGAAATAGTATCCAATTGTTTAAAGTATAAGGTTGCTTTTTGGTAGTCCTCTTGGTCAAAATAGAGACTTGCAAGCTCAAAGGCTGTTTGGTCATCATATTCTAATTCTAAGGCTTTTTCTAAAAATTCTATTGCAGATTCAAACTTACCTAAACGTGCATAAGCAAGACCAATTCTCTGATAGGTCGAAATTCCTGTTTGATCATAGATAGCACGATTATCTAGTTGAGCATAGCCCTTAATGGCTTCTAAATCGTTTCCTAGCTCACTATCTAGTTCAGCTAGTCCAAATATCAGGAGAGGGTCATCAGAGTAGCTACGAGCTTCTAGAAGCTTCTCACGCGCAACATCTGTCAATCCTTCCATCTGATATAAATCTGCTTTTAAGGCAAGAGCTGATACATACCATTCACTTTCCGGACCAATCTTCTCTAAATAATCAAAAGCTTCTTCGATAAGTCCATCTTCACCAGCTATAGCAGCTAAATTGATATAGACTTCAGGAAATTTTGGTGCTAATTTCTCGTAGATTTGTGCTGCTTGTGGGAAGAAACCAATCCCTTCCAAATAAGCAGCAAGTTCAAGAAGAACCTCATCTGAATCTTCTTCTAAAGCTTTTTGGAAAAAAGATTCTGCTTTTGACAGGTCTTGGTGCTCCAAAGCTTCAAGCATTTGTTGACTATTGTTCACCTTCAGTCTCCTCTACTGGCTCATAAAGTCCACTAACTCCTTTATACCAATCAAAAATTTCTGAAATAACTACTTTTGCAGAAGCGTAGATTGGAATACCTAGCAATACACCCCAAATGCCAAACATAGACCCTGAAGTTAATAGTACAAAAAGAATCGTAATTGGGTGAATATTTAATTGGCTACCTAAAATCAGTGGAGAAACAAAACGTCCTTCAATAGTTTGCTCTACAATAAAAACGATAATAACTTTTAAGAGCATAACAGGACCCGCAATCAGACCCAAAACCAGGGCTGGAATCATAGCAAGAAAACTACCTAGATAAGGAACTAAATTGAGAATACCGGCAGTAATCCCTAAAGTAACAGCATACCGAAGTCCTATAATCTTGAAAAAGACGATAAACATGATAGCGACGATCACAGCCACTGCGATTTGTCCTCTTACATAGTTAGCTAGTTGCTGGTTGACATCTGTTAATACCTTACCAACCGGTTCTCTCAATTTATTTGGTAAAAATTGAGTAATATAGTCTCTAAGTCCTTTTCCATCTCGAAGGAGATAAAAGAGCATAAATGGCATGATAATGAGAGCGACAATGACCTGTGAAGTTCCACTGATAAGAGCACTCACCCAGTTGACAGCCTTAGAAGAAATATTACTTGCCCAAGCAGTTGCTTGTGTTGAAAAATTAGCAAGAACTTGTTCTAGTTGGGGTCTAAAATCATCAGGTAAACGCTTGGTTACAAGGTCATCAATAACTCTGTCAGCATCTTCGAGATAACTTGGTACATTTTGTGCAAAAATGACTACTTGACGTTGAAGATTTGGAATTGCAATGGCTAGTCCAATAATCAAGAGAATGGCAATAATGATAAAGATAATACTAATGGCTAAGACACGGTTTATCTTATACTTCTCCATCAAATCAACTAGTGGATTCAAGAGGTAGAAAAGTAGACCTGATAAGATCACCGGCAACATCACTACTGATAAAAAGTCTATAACTGGGATAAATAAAAAGCTAATTTTACTGAGAATAAAGATATTGAGACCTAACAACAAAGTTACCAAAAAAACTGTAACAGCCTTATTGTCTAAAAACCATTTAAAAAACCAAGATAAGGTAAATTGTTTCTCTTTTTGTTCCATTTTTTCTTCCTTTCCTTTGTTCTAACATTATACCATGTTTTAAGAAAAATAAGGGGTTTTTATAGTCTTTTAGCAAAGGATAAATTTGTCTTCCTGACTAGTGAGAGCTCTTTTTTCTGACTTAGATTTTTCATCTAACAGGCCCTTTTATGTTATAATTGAATTATATTTTTTCTAGAGGTATGAATATGAAAGAAATAGTATATTTTGGAACCTATACACGACGTACTTCCCAAGGGATTTACAAGGCTGATTTTGATACTGAGACTGGCAAGCTCTCAAATCTAGAACTATTTGCAAGCGAGCCGAGTCCGACCTACCTAGCCTTTGATCAGCAACAGCATCTCTATACTGTTGGAAGCCAGGATGACAAAGGTGGAATCGCAGCATACAAAACTGATGGTATCCTTCTGAACCACGTCGTTGAAGAAGGTGCTCCTCACTGCTATGTTGCAGTTGATGAGACACGTAGTCTAGTCTATGGCGCTAACTACCATAAAGGCCAAGTCCTAGTTTATAAACGTAAAGAAGATGGCAGTCTTGAATTGGCTGACAAAGTTCAACATGCTGGCCATGGTCCACATGAAAACCAAGCTTCTCCCCACGTACACTATACTGATTTAACTCCTGACCAATATTTGGTAACTTGTGACTTAGGTACTGACGAGGTCATTACCTATGATGTCGATCTAGAAGGAAAGTTGACTAAACTAGCAACCTATAATTGTAACCCAGGCGCTGGTGCTCGTCATCTTGTTTTCCACCACCACTTTAAGATTGCTTATCTTATCTGTGAACTCAATAGTACGATTGAAGTATTGATTTACGATGGAGTCGGAGAATTTGAACAAATGCAGGTCATTTCAACCTTACCAGATGACTATAGTGGTTTTAATGGTACTGCTGCCATTCGTCTTTCCAAAGATGGCAAATTCCTCTACGCTTCTAACCGAGGTCATAATTCGATTGCTGTCTATAGCATTTTAGCAGATGGAAGCTTAGAATTATTAGAGATTGTTCCAACCCATGGGAAAAATCCACGTGATTTTGATTTAACTCCTGACCAGGGATTCCTTATCGCTGTTCACCAGGATTCTGATAATGCTACTGTCTTTAGGCGCAATCCTGAAACTGGTAGACTGGCAGAACTGTCTAATGAATTCCAGGTTCCTGAGGCAGTCTGCATTCGTTTTTCTAACTAAGAAATAAAAAAAATGAACTTGTCAAAGCAAGTTCATTTTTTTTATAATTTATTTCCGACATTGATACGGTTAATGGCACGTTGCAATGCAATTTTAGCACGGCGTTCTTGGTCAATCAAGTGTTTGTCTTGTGCTTCTTCGATTTCACGTTCAGCACGAAGTTTAGCACGTTCAGCACGACTAACATCGATATCACGTGCACGTTCAGCAGAGTCAGCAATAATGGTAATCACATTATTAGCAATCTCAATGATTCCTCCGTTTACTGCAATCCAGTTCACATGAGTATCATCATCGATGCGTTTGACCTTTACTTCATCAACCGCTAAAACCGCAATCATATTTTCATGTCGTGGCAAGATCCCCATCTCACCATCCAGAGTTCGTACCGATACAAAGCTGGCATGGTGATCATAGACGAGGCCATCTGGTGTCACGATCTGGACAGTTAAATGAGCCATAGATCACCTCTTAAAATCCCATTTTTTCAGCCTTAGCAATAACGTCTTCGATTGAACCTACTCCACGGAAAGCATCTTCTGGAAGATGATCGTGTTTACCGTCAAGAATTTCTTTGAAGCCACGAACTGTTTCAGCTACTGGAACATAAGAACCTGGTTGACCAGTAAATTGTTCCGCAACGTTGAAGTTTTGTGACAAGAAGAACTGAATACGACGTGCACGAGCAACCAAAGTCTTTTCTTCGTCAGAAAGTTCATCCATACCAAGGATGGCAATAATATCTTGCAATTCATGGTAACGTTGAAGAACACGTTTCACTTCAGCAGCTACTGCATAGTGCTCTTCTCCAACAATTTCAGGTGCCAAGGCACGTGAGCTTGAAGCAAGTGGGTCAACAGCTGGGTAGATACCCAATTGAACCAATTTACGTTCCAAGTTAGTTGTTGAGTCCAAGTGAGCAAAGGCTGTTGCTGGCGCTGGGTCTGTATAGTCATCCGCCGGCACGTAGATGGCCTGGATAGAGGTTACAGAACCCTTCTTAGTTGACGTGATACGTTCCTGCAATTGACCCATTTCTGTCGCAAGGGTTGGTTGGTAACCAACGGCTGATGGCATACGACCCAAAAGGGCAGATACTTCTGAACCGGCTTGTGTGAAACGGAAAATGTTGTCAATGAAGAGAAGAACGTCTTGACCTTCTACATCACGGAAGTATTCAGCGATTGTCAAACCAGTAAGGGCAACACGCATACGTGCTCCTGGTGGTTCATTCATCTGACCAAATACCATGGCTGTTTTCTCAATAACGCCTGATTCTTTCATTTCCCAGTAGAGGTCGTTCCCTTCACGAGTACGTTCCCCAACACCAGTAAATACAGAAATACCACCGTGTTCTTGGGCAATGTTGTGAATCAATTCTTGAATCAATACGGTCTTACCAACTCCGGCACCCCCGAAGAGTCCGACTTTACCACCTTTAAGGTAAGGAGCAAGAAGGTCGATAACCTTGATTCCTGTTTCTAAAATTTCTGAAGAGGTAGACAATTCATCAAAAGTTGGTGCTTTTTTATGAATTGGCTGACGCTCTGCATCTTCACCGAAAGGAGCTTCCAAGTCAATGGTATCTCCCAAAACGTTGAAGACACGTCCTAGAGTTTCTTTCCCTACTGGTACAGAAATTGGACGACCTGTGTCCAATACTTCCATTCCACGAGTCAAACCATCTGTTGATTCCATGGCGATGGTACGAATCATACCATCTCCCAACTCTAAGGCTACTTCAAGGACGATTTTTGTTTTCTTTTCGTCATTTTTGTAGACGACAAGTGCATTGTTAATCTCAGGTAGTTTTTCCCCTGCTGCAAACAATACGTCTACAACGGGTCCAATAACCTGAGCAATTTTACCTGAACTCATCTCCTTCTCCTATTCTATATAAGATACTGTCGGTCCCTAGTTTAACTAGGTCCTAAGTTCATTAATGTGAGCAGGATAGCTCTATTCTAAAGCACTAGCTCCTGCTACAATTTCTGTGATTTCTTGTGTAATCGCCGCCTGTCTGGCACGGTTATACTGGATTGTCAAATCATTAATCATTTTTTTAGCATTATCAGTCGCTGTTTGCATAGCTGTCATACCAGCAGCATTTTCAGCTGTCTTAGCATCAATAATAGCACCATAAATCATGCTCTCTGCAAACTGTGGTAGCAATTGATCCAAGATTTCTTCGCGACTTGTTTCAAGGTCAAATGTCAAGCTATAGTTATCATCTGCTTCATTTGGATCCAAGTCCACAATCGGAAGCATCTGTTCAACACGCATTTGACTAGTCAATGTATTCACGTGGTGGTTGTAGCAAACATAGAGCTCATCGAAAAGTTCATTTTGATACATTTCAATAGTTTTTGAAATAATCTTGCGAACTTCATCGAAGCTTGGTTGACTGGCTAGACCACGCAATTCATAAATTGGCTGAATACCACGAGCTTTAAAGAAGTCTGCTCCCATACCACCGATACAGATGACTTCAAAATCATCACCTGAAGGATGGTATTCTTGTTGAAGCTCCATGACAGCCTTCAAGATTGAAGAGTTATAGCCTCCAACAAGACCACGGTCAGATGTAATGACGATATAGCCTGTTTTTTTGACAGGGCGACTAATCAACATTGGATTGGTTGATCCGCCAGCGCCATCTCCGTGAAGGATATCTGTAAGGAGTTTACGGACCTTTTGAGCATAGATTTGGAAGTTGCGTGCTGCTTCTTCTGAGCGACCTAACTTAGCTGCAGAAACCATCTGCATAGCATTCGTAATTTGACTCGTATTTTTTGTTGAGGCGATTTTTGTTTTAATATCATTTAGAGATACTGCCATCTGACACCTCTATTCTTATTGGAAACTTGATTGATTGAGAAACTCAGTAATCGCAGCATCCAAGACTGCTTCTTCTGGCAAGTCCTTTGTTTCACGAATAGTTTCCAAAATCTCTGGATGTTGAGCATCAAAGAAGGCATGGAATTCTTCTTCAAAGCGGACAATATCATCAACTGATATAGTATCCAAGAATCCATGAGTCAAGGCATAGAGAATGGTTACTTGTTTCTCAACAGGTAGTGGTTTATGAACTGGTTGTTTCAATACTTCTACAGTACGACGACCACGATTCAATTTAGCCTGAGTAGCAGCATCCAAGTCTGAACCAAATTTAGTGAAGGCTTCTAACTCACGGTATGAAGCAAGGTCGATACGAAGAGTACCCGCAACCTTCTTCATCGCTTTAATCTGAGCTGAACCACCTACACGAGATACAGAAGAACCCGCATCAATAGCTGGACGGATACCCGCATTAAAGAGACTATCACTTAGGAAGATTTGTCCATCCGTAATAGAGATTACGTTTGTAGCGATATAAGCTGAGATATCTCCAGCTTGGGTCTCGATAAATGGAAGAGCTGTGATAGATCCACCCCCAAGTTCATCCGAAACTTTAGCAGAACGCTCAAGTAGACGGCTGTGAAGGTAGAAGACGTCTCCTGGGAAGGCTTCACGTCCTGGTGGACGACGGAGCAAGAGAGAAAGTTCACGATAAGCTACCGCTTGTTTAGATAAGTCATCATAAACGATCAAAACATGCTTACCTTGATACATGAACTCTTCTGCCATAGCAACCCCTGCATAAGGTGCAAGGAAAAGCAATGGTGAAGGCTGTGAAGCCGAAGCTGTCACAACGATTGTGTAATCCAAGGCTCCGTACTGACGAAGTGTTTCCACTTGTGTACGAACTGTTGATTCTTTTTGTCCAATCGCAACATAGATACAAATCATATCTTGACCTTTTTGGTTCAAGATAGTGTCAATTGCGATCGTTGTTTTCCCTGTTTGACGGTCACCGATAATCAACTCACGTTGACCACGACCGATTGGAACAAGGGCGTCAATAGCTTTCAAACCTGTTTGCAATGGTTCTGAGACAGACTTACGTTGCATAACACCAGGAGCTGGTGCTTCTACTGGACGAGTTTTATCAGTGTGGATTTCTCCAAGACCGTCAACTGGACGACCGAGTGGATCCACAACACGACCAATGAGACTTTCACCTACTGGTACTTCCATGATTTTACCCGTGCGACGAATGGTGTCGCCTTCACGAATATCTGTAAAGTCACCAAGAATGATGATACCAACATCCGTTGACTCTAAGTTTTGCGCCATACCATAAGAGCCATTTTCAAAAATCAACAGCTCACCACTCATGGCATTTTCAAGGCCATGAGCACGCGCAATCCCATCACCGATGTAGGTTACAACACCAGTTTCACTCACATCAAAATTAGGTTTGAAATTTTCAATTTGTTGCTTAATTAAAGCGCTGATTTCTTGTGCGTTAATTGCCAAAAGAACACCACTTTCTATTTCAAATTTTCCTTAACAACTTTAAGTTGTTGTTTAATACTCACATCAATTGTCTTGTGATTGGCAATAATAACAAAACCACCAATTAAACTATCGTCGATTTTTTCCTTAATACTGCGAACCTTTAAAGACATCTTCTTCTCGATTAGAGGAAGGAGGCGTTCTTTCTGTTCGTCAGTCAAAGGATGTGCAGACAAAATAGTCACTTCAAAACGATTGGTTTCTTTTTCAAGACGATTCAAGCAATCTACAATCACATCATAAAAAAGATTGGATCGATAATTGTAAAGTATAACCTCGATAAAGTTTTGCATTAAAGGTGACACAGAACCTTGGAAAAAACGAACTGTTTTTTCTTTATCCAACTCATCTACTTCCACTTGCGCTAAAAAAGTAGGTAAGCCAGTTTCTTCAGCAACTTGCTTGATTTGAGTCAAGTCTGAAAAAATAGAGTCTTCTTCTCCTTTTTCAATCACCAATTGGACAAAAGGCATGCTGTATTTTTCAATTACCTTTAAAGTCTTTTTGTCCATTAAGCTTCTCCTAGCTGATCGATATACTGATCAATGAGTTCTTTATGGGCCTGACTGTCAAGGTTTTTAGAGAGAATTTTCTCAGCTAGACTGATTGTTAAGTCAGCTACATCTCCCTTAACACTTTGTAAAGCTTCAGCTTTATTTTGAGCAATTTCTTGGTTGGCTTTTTCTTTTAAGCGCCCTGCTTCAAGTTTAGCTTCGGCTAAAATATCGGCTCTACTTTTCTCAGCAGTTCCCTTTGCATTCTCGATAATCGTTTTAGCTTCGGTACGGCTACCTGCTAACTCAGCTTCACGTTTGCTAGCTAGTTCCTCAGCCTTTTTACGGGCTTCCTCGGCACCATCAATATCTGAAGAAATCTTTTCAGCACGTTCATCTAAGATGCTGGAAATATTTCCCCAAGCATATTTCTTCACTAAAAAGATCAATAAAAGGAAGGAACCAGCGATAAGAATAAAGTCACCGATAATGGTACTAATAGTTAAATCCATCTTCTAATCCTCCTCTACTTACTCTTCCCCTTCATTTATTTTTTTACCAATGTACATTGATGACAACATGGTAAATACATAAGCCTGAATACATGAAATGAAAATTGAAAAAGCTGTCCATAACATGTTTGCGATAAAGGCAAAAGGATACCAATACAAAGCATTTTGTGACAAGGTCAATAGCAATCCAGCTAAGACCTCACCGGCAAAAATATTTCCGTAGATCCGAATCGCCAAGGAAGCAAAATTGGTGAACTCTTCTAAAATGTTCATCGGAGTCATAAAGCCAGGTGTAACAAATGCTCTCAAATATTCTTTAACACCTCTACGACGAACTCCTTCTACATGGGCGATCAAAGTGATCAATAATGAGAGGGATAAATCGTATCCAAGGTTAGCTGTTGGGGAAGTCCACAAGTTATAACCGTTTGTTGTTTGTACTTTTGCCATTAAGCCAATATTGTTGGCAACCAAGATAAACAGAAATAGAGAAAACAGAAACAAGGAATAATCCTTAATGTATGATTCTCCAATGTTTGGTTTGGTAAAACCAATCACAAAGTCATAAATCATCTCAAGAGCATTTTGTTTGCCCTTTGGACGGATGGTCATTTCACGACTTGCCCAGTAGACAAAGGCAAAAACCATCAAAACAGTTACAAGAGACATGGCAAGCAGGGTCAAATCAAAGGATATTGGTCCAATATTAACGGTTGGATTCAAACTTTCTTCCATGGTTTGACACCTCCATTTCTAAATAGAGTTGTCTATTTAATGACAAATGACATCGCCAAGGTTACAAAGAATGTTCCTTCGATAAAGGCAATCCCCATGATCATCAAACTACGCAATTGTGGGATGATATCTGGTTGGCGTGCTGCAGATTTGAACAAACCGTTCATCAAAAATCCTTCTGCAAGAGATACACCCATACAGGCAAGACAAAGTCCGAAAAATGTTAAATTCATGACGAATTCTCCTTTTTTAAATTAAATTTACCTCCCTAGTTTAGTCCTAAAATTTGCTTTTGTCAACTTTTTACTAGGAATGGAAGCGTTTTGAATCATTTATTTCCAATTTTACGATTTTCAAGACAATTATATAGAAAATTTTATTCCCTTTTCACGAACCTTTCACGAACCTTTTACTATCTTTCTATGTTTTCTGAAAACAAACATCCGAGTTTTACAACTCGGATGTTTCATTTTTTATCTGAAATAAATTGAGTGATGATTTTGACAAGCTGGATTAAATGCAGCTTTACAAAATGGACAAGTTCCTTTCTCGGTATACTCGACATACGTTAGTGTATTCCCGCAGGATCCACATAAGATGGGGCTATCCTCTTTCAGATTTAAAGGATAAGGACAAAATGTATGTGCTTCTAAAGCATTGTGACACTGATAACAAGCATAGTATTTCTGACACTCATAGCATTGAAGTGCTACGATGTCTTTATCAGTATGGTAATGAACACATCTGCTTTCATCATCTACCAGTAATCCCTGAGCTTGAACCATGTTTTTTCCTTATCTAGGCACGAACAGTAACGCTTGTTCCATCTTCTTTATAGAGGTTAATCAGACCTTCTTTCAAAGCACGGACCATATCACCTGCTTGTACTGGTTGAGGAACCTTGATGGTCAAGAGTTCCATTGGGTTTGGTGCACGGTCGATTTTATTTCCTTTTGAGTCATGAAGATCTTCGATGTAGGTTTCAAAATGACGGAAACCTGGACCGTAAAACTCAACTTGGTCACCTTCGTTGATAACGTTACGTTGGCGAATAGTTGCTGTTTGTGTCGCATCATCATAAGCTACTACTTCAGCAACAAACTTGTATTCTGGAATCTTACGACGAGCACCAAACAATTGTTCATTTTCAGTTGGTGTTCCATAATAGAAACCTGTAGCCAATTCACGTTGGGCAACCTTCCACATTTCATCAATCAAGTCTTGCTTGATTGCTTCAAACTTTTCAGGGCTCTCAAGGTAAGCATCGACTGCAGCCTTGTAGCAGTTTGTTACTGTTGAAACGTAATGAATAGACTTCATACGACCTTCAATCTTCAAACTGTCCACTCCATTTTCAATCATATCTGGAATATGGTCGATCATAGACATATCAACCGCAGACATGGAGAATTCTTCAGGAATTTCTCCCTTGAGGCTCTTACGCTCTTTACCAAATGGCATATCGTAAAGATCATATTTCCAGCGACAAGACTGTGAACATCCACCACGGTTGGCATCACGCATACTCATGTGGTTAGAGAGCGTACAACGGCCAGAATATGAGATACACATAGCTCCGTGGACAAAAGCTTCAATCTCCACGTCTGTACGTTTACGAATTTCAGCCAATTCTTCCATGGAAACCTCACGCGCCAAAACGACACGAGTCAAGCCAAGTTCTTTCCAGAATTCTAAAGTTTCGTAGTTGGTTGCACTAGCTTGTGTTGACAGGTGGATTTCAAGTCCTGGTGCTTCCGTTGCTGCAATCATAATCAAGGCTGGATCTGATACGATAACCGCTGCAATACCGATGTCACGTAGTTTACGGAACCATTCTCCAGCTCCTTCTTCATTTCCTTCGTGCATGACCATATTGGCAGCCACATATACCTTAGCACCATATTTAGCCGCAAACTGTACTCCTTCTTCCATCTGTTCGAAGGTGAAGTTTCCCGCACGGCTACGAAGACCATAGGCCTGACCACCGATAAAGACCGCATCTGCTCCATATTGAACAGCTACTTTCAATTTTTCTAGAGTTCCTGCAGGTGAAAGAACCTCAGGACGTTTTAAAGTTTTTGTCATGTTTTCTCCTATTTGCAATATAAAAGTTTAACACTAATCTTTACCATTTTATAGCAAAAAGGTTTTAAAATCAAGTTTTGATTGATTGTTTAGACAATTTTAATTTTCTTCTAGAGTTCAAATTCATCGAACTGTTTCCAGTTTCCAAGAACTCCAGCCTTTGAAACGAATGGCTCCTTTTTTATCCGTTTTGTAGATTGCATTCTCAACTTCTTTATCTTCTTGGTTAATTACTTTAAATCTTTTCTTCTTGTCTACCGACATGACAGTCATTTTAGGTTGTAAAGTTTTGAAGACCTCCACATCACTATTTTTCTTCGATGATAGTTGATGAGTGATCAGAACATCTGCTTGGAGCTTGGGATCATAGATTGTTAAGGAATTCTCCTCTATATTTCCAGTAATTAGAAAGGTTTGATGTAGTAGTTTTCCATACATGGCTATTGAGTCTTTTTTATCCTTGTCTTGAGTTGCAATTACTTCCAAATGACTCCCAAAAACAAATAACTTCTCTCCTCTTTGTACAGCACGTACGTTGACTTTGCTTTGCTTGAGCTCATCCATAAATTCTTGCTTAGATAGAGTTTCTTCAGTTACTAGAATTTCTCCTATCACGAAGGTTTTACTGATTTCTAACACATGGTCTAATTGCTTAGTTTCACTGTTCGTTAGCACAAGCTGATCAATCTTTGCGACTCCTCTACTTTTTAGATAAGGAATTAAACTACGCTTAGCATTACTCGTAGTGACTTTCTCCTGCCAGGCTTCTTTCTTTTCAACTTCAGACTTTTCCCCGACATCCAGTAGAATGGTCTTACCTGTCATGTCTCTTAGGAAAATGCTTTGTCCCTGCTCCATATCTAAGACCGTGATTTCATTTTCTAGTGGATGTTTGGTTCCTAAAAAGAGGGCTAGGACAAATAGGACAATGATCGGTATTTTTTTCAAATTTTTACGATAGTCATAAACTAAAGCCAAAGATATTAACAAAGATACTAGAACCCAAAGACTCGGTTGGCCAAAAACTAAGGGTCTAGTAGATAGCTGAGAAACATAGCGAATGATGTTTTCTAGCCATTCAAAGAGAAAGTTAAACTGGGTTATAGGATAGATACATGACAAACAGAAGAGAATCGATAAGAGTGGTAAAAAGACTATATCAAATAAGAATGAAAAAGCAAAGGTCAAGAGGATAGACCACGGTTGAAATTCAGAAAAGTAAAATGATAAAATTGGCAGAATTCCTAAGGAAATAAGGAAACTCTCTCTCACTAGACCTTTTATTCCTTCTACTTCCTCGCCAGTCATGGTCAGGATAAAGGCATAGGCGCAGGAGAGCACTCCTCCAGCACTTAGGAAGAAATTCGGCATCACAATGAACAAGACCAGGATAGTTAGAGCAAAATTATCGAGTGACTTGAAGCCATGTTGAGCCAAGAGTTTTTGTAACAGGCTTCTAATAACAGAAGCAGAGAACCCTGTCAAACCAGCATAAACTAAGGAAAATGGATAGGCTGTCCATTTGAACATTTCTTGAGTCAAGCCCAATCGCAATAGTAACTTCTTAAAAGTATCCATGAAGAACCCAACCTGCATGCCAGATAATGCAAAGAGATGAATAATCCCCAAACTTGAGTAGAGTTCATTCATTTCCTCAAAGTCTGTATCTAAATGTCCCAGTAAAAGACCTGTCATATAATTACGCATGGGGTCGGGAAAATTCCTTTTTATCCAAACAACTGCTTTTCTTCGCAGGCTTGATAGATTTTCCCCTATATCCCAACTAGATATTTTCCTTGATTCGACAATTTCTGATATGGTCAAGGTCTGATAAATTCCCTGAGTTTTGAGATAATTTCGATAATCAAATCCAGCAAAATTACTTGCCCCTTGAGGACTAGCTAATTTCCCTTTCACGACCATTTCGTGCAAGTCAGATAAGTCTTGAAATTTTTCTTTTTCAGCTTCTGACTGAAGTTTATAATAGACTTGATAGAGTCTACCGTCAGCCTTTCCACGTAAGGATAGACTATCACCATTTACCTTTATGGTGTCAGGTAATATTCGCACTGAATTAACCGAGACGACAAGGTGTCGACTAGCTGCTTCTTGCTGCCATTTTTGAAATAAAAACCAGCTAGCAAACAGTCCACAAATCAAGAGGACCTTGGTCACAGTCTTCCATGGGAATTGGAAAAAGAGACAGAATAGTAAAAAAACAAAACCCAAAAGCGCTAACACACTTGCTGAAAAGATTGCATAGTAGAGCCATAATAGTAGAAAACTGAGATAGATTTTGGGGATGGGTATGCGACTAATCCACTGTGACATATTCTTTTAACTTTTCTACTGTCTTGGCACCAATTCCTGACACTTTCTTGAGGTCATCGACAGACTTGAACTTACCATTAGTTTCACGGTGGTCGATGATGTCTTGAGCACGTTTGCCTCCCAATCCCTTAACCTGTTTTAGCTCCTCCAAACTGGCTTTATTGAGATTGACTTTCTTATTGTCTTTAGTGTTGGAAGCATTTGAATGAGCCTCTTGACTAGTTGTTTCTTCCTTAGTTGGAACATAAACAAATGCTTCGTCACTAATTCTCTGGGCAAGATTGATAGACTTGCTGTCAGCATTATCTGTAAGTCCACCCGCTTTTTGGACAGCATCATTAATCCGACTTCCAACTGGCAAATCATAGATTCCAGGTGATTTGACGGCACCTTTGACATCGACAGTAATCAGATCTTTCTCCACCACTTCTTCAGTTTCCGATTTCTGGTTCTTCTCCTCTTTTTCGCTAGCTGAATCCTTTGAAACAGTTGTAACTTCTGTTTGCAAATTTGTTTCCTTAGCAGGTGCTTGCGTTGATGGCTTCAGGAGGAAACATCCACCCAATACCAAGCCCAAACCTGCACAGATAACAATGATTTTATATTCTTTAATTTTCTCAATAAGTTCTTCCATATTTTCTCCTCTCTTAGCTTATTCGTAAGAGAAAGAAAAAACAGCTGAAAAATCTTTTCAACTGCTTACTTATTTGCAAAATAGTCTTCCTTAGTCAAGATATAATGAACTCTTGTCACGAAACGATCTTTTTCATGCTGGTCTATACAAGCATACGGTTCTTCGTGAGAGAAGTGCATGCCTGATTTCTCCATGACCTTGCCTGACGCTGGATTGTCCTTATCGTGAAGGGCGATCAACATATTCATTCCTATCTTTTCAAAGGCCAGTTTAATCACAGCTCGATTGGCTTCTGTCGTCAAACCTTGATTCCAATATTTTTGATGGATAATGTAGCCAATGGATGCCTTCTTGAGAACCATATCCATCTTGTGCAAATCAATAGTTCCGATAAACTCTCCTGTATTTTTAAGTTCTATTCCCCATCGGCCCAAGGGATTTGCTAGATAAAACTGAGCAATATTATTCTTGGTTTCCTCCAAACTTTGATTGGTTGGAAAAGTGTAGCGCGTATTTTCTTTATCTGAAGCGTACTCAAACATGGCTTCTGCATCGTCAAGTGTTACTGGTCTAAGTACTAAGCGTTCAGTTTCGATAATTGGATGCTTAGCTAGTTTGATAAATAGTGATTCCATCATTTCACCTCCTAAAAAATGTTGCTAAAAGAATAACATAAAAGAAATAGGTTTACAAGTTTTTCTTGCAATTTAAAACGGTTTCATATACAATAAAATCATCACAAAAATACTAAAGAATTATGTGATACAACAAATGAAACAGCTTAATAGAAAGTGAGTTATCCTATGTTAATTGGAATTCCAAAGGAAATTAAAAATAATGAAAATCGTGTTGCTTTGACACCTGCTGGTGTACAGAGTCTTGTTGGGCGTGGTCACCGTGTCCTCGTCGAAACAAATGCTGGGCTTGGTTCAGGATTTACTGATGCTGACTATGAAAAGCAAGGAGCAGAGATTGTCGCAACGGCTGCTGAAGCATGGGCTGCAGAGTTAGTTGTTAAAGTCAAGGAACCCCTTGCTAGTGAGTACCAGTTCTTGCGTGATGATTTACTTCTCTTCACCTACTTGCACATGGCAGCAGCTCCAGAATTAGCGGATGCTATGCTTGCAGCTAAAACAACTGGTGTAGCTTATGAAACGGTACGCGATACTGAAGGTCAACTTCCTTTGTTAGTTCCAATGAGTGAGGTTGCAGGTCGTATGGCAGTCCAAATCGGAGCTCACTTCTTGACGAAACAAGCTGGTGGTTCTGGTGTTCTTTTGGGTGGTGTCCCAGGTGTGCCAAAAGGAAAAGTAACCATCATCGGTGGTGGTGTCGTTGGTACACACGCAGCTCGTATCGCTCTTGGTTTAGGAGCCCAAGTCACTATTCTTGACATTAGTGCTAAGCGCCTTTCTGTCCTTGAAGATGTCTTTGGTCACCAAATCCAAACCCTCATGTCTAACCCATTTAATATCGAAGCTAGTGTGCGTGAAGCAGACGTTGTTATCGGTGCAGTATTGATTCCTGGTGCCAAAGCTCCAAAATTAGTGACAGATGACATGGTTCAACAAATGCGTCCTGGTTCTGTTATCGTAGACGTTGCTGTAGACCAAGGTGGTGTTATTGCAACAGCTGATCGTGTGACAACCCATGATGAGCCTGTCTATGAAAAACACGGTGTCCTTCACTATGCGGTTGCTAACATTCCTGGAGCAGTAGCTCGTACTTCTACTATTGCCCTTACAAATGTGACCCTTCCATATATCGAAGCCTTGGCAGGAAAAGGATTTAAGAAAGCAATCCTTGAAGATACTGGTTTACGTGAAGGTGTAACAACTTATCAAGGTCAACTCACAAGTCAACCAGTTGCTGAAGGTTTAGAACGTGACTTCACACCTATCAGTGAGCTTGTTTAATAAGAAATTCAGATAAAAAAAGAGCAGTTTTTCAACTGTTCTTTTTCTTTATTCTGTTTCCTCTTGATTTTCTTCAGCTTTGACAGGTCGAGGTTCATAGGCTCTGATAATCTGAGCAACGACTGGATGACGAACCACATCCTTAGCCGAGAAATGTACAAAGTCGATCTGGTGAATGTTCTTAAGTTTTTCTTGGGCATCAATCAAACCTGACTTGACATTACGTGGTAGGTCAATCTGACTAATATCCCCATTGACAATCATTTTAGAATTGAATCCTAAACGTGTCAAGAACATCTTCATCTGCATGATGGTTGTATTTTGTGCTTCATCCAAGATAACAAAGGCATCATCCAAGGTACGTCCACGCATATAGGCCAAAGGTGCAATCTCAATAATTTCTCGCTCCATGAGACGAGTTGTTTGATCTTTCCCTAAAATCTGATATAAAGCATCGTAGACTGGTCGAAGATAAGGATCTACCTTTTCTTTCAAATCACCAGGTAGAAATCCTAAACTTTCTCCTGCTTCAACTGCTGGACGAGTCAAGATGATACGCTTGACTTGACCACGCTTGAGAGCTGTCACAGCCAAGGTCACTGCTAGGAATGTCTTACCCGTACCAGCAGGCCCAATTCCAAAGGTAACGTCGTGATTCTTAACACTGTCAACATAAAGCTTTTGTCCCAGTGTCTTCACACGAATCGGTTTCCCAGTATTATCTTTGATGATTTCTTCTTCATAGAGGGCGATAAACTTATCAATTTCATGATTTCTCACCATATTAATGGCTGTCACAACATCTGGAGTTCCGACAGTCATCCCACGATTAACCAAGACCATCAAGGCTTGAATAACCTGTCTGGCTTCCTCACAAGCTGACTCCTCTCCCAAAACTTGTACAATCTCTGTACGAGCATGGATGATAACATCTAACTCATCCTCCATCAAACGAAGGTGGCGTTCATTGGAACCAAAAAGATGAAACAGGTCATCTGGATGACTTAACTGAATGTCTATTGAATGTTCCTTCAAACAAAGAACCTCTCTAACTCTTTAATTTCTTTTTATTATAGCAAAGGCGTTTAGAAAATGCTATCCCTAATACCTATACCATTTTAATGTTCTAAATATTCCTGCCAGATACGATCGAAGTCTCCCATATTAAAGGAAAAACTGGCATGTTCCTCTAAAAATCGACTGACTTGATCAAAATCGTCGGTATGTTTTGGGAAAGCTGACTCCTCAAAGGCAAGATCGGCTAAAATTGCTTTAGGGCTGTTACTTTTAGGATTGCGCTCTGTCATAAGCCAAGTATAAAATGATTTTCGCATAAGCCTCCTTAGATTAACTCCGTACCAAACTGGTCTTGTTTAATTTTTCCAGCTTTCATTAAACCACCAAGCGCTTTTTTAAACTGACCTTTTGAGATGCCAAAAGTCGCTTTAATGTCATCTGGTGAAGATTTATCATTTAAGGTCATAAATCCACCATTGCTTTCCAAGTATGTCAAAATCATTTGTGCATCATTTTCTAACATCTCAAAAGAGCGAGGTTTCAGTGAAAGATTAAGTGTACGATCCACCTCACGGAAACCAATAACACGCGCATCTAACACTTGTCCTAAACGTGGTTCTGCATAACGCTCGCTAGGATGGATAAAGCCCAGCATGTTATTTTCAGGCAGATAGACAAAGGTCCCTGACAGCTTGAGACGATAAACGATTGCAGGCCAGTTCTGGTTCTGCATATTATTGTAGGCCGGGCGTGCTAATCGTTGGAAGTCTTCCTGATAAGCCAAAATTCCCCAAATACGGTCTTTTTTATCTACCTCTAAACGAATATAGAGCCTATCGCCCTTCTTTGGCCAGAGTTCTTTGAGTTCAGGTAGGATATCCAGTGACACAACGATTTCCTTGTCAGGAAGTCCTGTATCCACAAAGACACCCAAATCCTTACGAACTTCTGTTACGGTCCCCCAACCAAATTGATCCTGGGTCGCAGTCACTTCTAGAGTCGTTAAGCGAAGTTTTTGCTTCATATCCGTGTAGGCGAAGCCTTTGACCGTATCACCAACTATATGCTGACCTTCTTCCTTATCAAGAGCGTATGTTTGACCATCCTTTTGAACAAAGTAAAAACGGTCATTTTCATCGATGATGAGCCCAACGATAAAACTTGCAAGATTTGTATTCATGTTTCCTTCTTTCGAATAAAACTCAGCCAGCAATGCCAACTGAGTTTTTCTGTTTATTTCTTAGACTTCCAAGATTTCTTTTTCTTTATTGGCAGTCATGTCGTCGATGTGTTTAACAGCATCGTCTGTTGCTTTTTGGATTTCTTTTTCGAGACCCTTCAATTCATCTTCAGTGATTTCTTTAGCTTTTTCTTGTTTTTTAGCTTCATCCATAGCATCACGGCGAATGTTACGGATCGCTACTTTAGCATTTTCACCAACTTTTTTCACTTCTTTAGCAAGATCGCGACGAGTTTCTTCTGTAAGAGCTGGGATTACCAAGCGAATAACAGAACCATCGTTAGCTGGTGTAATACCAAGGTCTGAAGCGTTTAAGGCACGTTCGATATCTTTTAGAGAAGATTTATCAAACGGTGTTACCAACAAGACACGTGCTTCTGGGATTGTGATAGAAGCAATTTGGTTAAGAGGTGTTTCAACACCATAGTATTCAACGGTGATACGGTCAAGCAAACTTGCATTCGCACGACCTGCACGGATACCACCAAACTCACGAGCAAGTGAGTGGTGAGATTGAGTCATTCTCTCTTTAGCTTTTTCTACAATTGCGTTAGTCATAATCTTTCTTATTCCTTTTCTTCGATATTGTTTGAAACTGTTGTTCCGATATTTTCACCAAATACAACACGTTTGATATTGCCAGGCTGATTCATATTAAAGACAACCAAGTCAATGTCATTATCCATTGATAGAGTTGAAGCTGTTGAATCCATGATACGGAGACCTTTATTAATCACATCACGGTGAGTCAATTCTTCAAATTTAACAGCAGTTTTATCTTTCTTAGGATCTGCATTGTAGACACCATCGACACCATTCTTAGCCATCAAAATAGCATCCGCTTCAATCTCAGCTGCACGAAGAGCCGCTGTCGTATCAGTAGAGAAGTAAGGTGAACCAATTCCTGCACCAAAGATAACAATACGGTCTTTTTCAAGGTGACGAAGAGCACGTCCACGAATATAAGGCTCTGCTACTTGTTGCATGGCAATGGCTGTTTGTACACGAGTATCAACACCAGCTTGTTGCAATGAATCTGCCATTACAAGAGCATTCATAACTGTCCCAAGCATTCCAGTGTAATCCGCCTGAACACGATCCATACCAGCTTCTGCTGCAGGTTCTCCACGCCAAAGGTTTCCACCACCGATAACCAAAGCAATTTCAATTCCTAGCTCGTGGACTTCCTTGATTTCTTGGGCCATACTTTGGACTGTTTTGATATCAATCCCAACGCCACGTTCGCCAGCAAGGGCTTCACCAGATAGCTTGATTAAGATACGTTTATACTTAGGTTCTACCATTTTCTCTCTCCTTTTTTCATCCTACCTATTTTATCACAATTTCAAGGATTTTTATAGTATCATGAGCAATTCTTTCAAAAAAATTAGACAGATAAAAATTTCTCTAAATCAGACAAGGCGCGTTCTGCAATTTTCTCATAACGAGCCTTTTTATCACGAATACGATCACCTTCTAACTCCTTGATAATGCCAAAATTAACATTCATGGGTTGGAAGTGTTTGCTGTCCGCATGGGTGATATAATGAGCTAAACTACCGATAGCTGTCGTCTCTGGGAAGATAGCCTCGCTTTCTCCCTTGAAAAGACGAGCAGCGTTTATCCCCGCAACCAATCCTGAAGCAGCTGACTCAACGTAGCCCTCTACACCAGTCATTTGACCTGCAAAGAAAAGATTTGGCTGTTTCTTAGAACGGTATGTTTGCTCAAGAAGACTTGGTGAATCCATGTACGAATTACGATGCATGACACCATAACGGACAAATTCTGCATTTTCAAGACCTGGAATCATTTGGAAGACACGTTTTTGTTCTCCCCATTTAAGGTGAGTTTGAAATCCAACAATATTATAGAGACTACCTGCAGCATTGTCCTGACGAAGCTGAACAACTGCATAAGGTGTTTTAAAGTCACCATCACGAGGACCTTTATAGTCTTCTGGATATTCCAGACCAACTGGTTTCATTGGACCATAGAGCATGGTTTTGATTCCACGCTTTGCCATGACTTCGATTGGCATACATCCTTCAAAGTACTTTTCTTTTTCAAAAGAATTAAGCGGGGCTTCTTCAGCATTAACTAAAGCTTCATGGAAATCCATAAACTCTTGTTTGGTCATTGGAGCATTGAGATAAGCTGCTTCCCCCTTATCATAACGAGATTTAAGGTAGACCTTGTTCATATCAATGGTATTGACATCTACGATTGGAGCAGCAGCATCATAAAAATAAAAACCGTCTCCTCCATTGAGGGCATGAATCTTTTCGGCCAAGGCATCGCTAGTCAAAGGACCAGTAGCGACAACCGTAATAACATCTGTCGGCAATTCTGTAATTTCATCACGAACCACTTCAATTAAAGGGTGATTGGCAATTTTTTCAGTAACCATTTGAGAAAAACCGTCACGATCAACCGCAAGCGCTCCACCTGCAGGAACACGGGTAGCTTCTGCTGATTCCAAGATAATAGAACCAAGACGACGCATTTCTTCCTTGAGGAGCCCGACAGCATTTGTAAGAGCATCCCCTCGTAATGAGTTAGAACACACTAATTCTGCAAAATTATCTGTTTTATGCTGAGGTGTTGATTTGACACCACGCATTTCATAGAGTTTAACCGGAATACCACGCTCTGCGATTTGGTAAGCTGCTTCCGAACCTGCTAAACCAGCACCGATAACATTGATATAAGATTGAGACATGACACTAATACCTCTTTGGGTGGAATCTAAGTCCATATTAAAACAAGCACTGGACATTTTGACACCCACAAATCTTTCTATTTTTACTTTTACTAGTATAACAAAAAAAGGGAAGAAGGCAAACTTCCCTGTTTAGTCGTTGGATTGTTTCTCTTCCCATTCGTGGTAGGCTGCGTAGAGCTGACTTTTATTCCACTGATATATCTTTGCGACTTCCTTAATGGCTTGATTTTTCTTAACACCTTCTTGGATGCGGTTTTGAATTTCAGAGAATAGTTCCTCTTCGTCCTTATCTTCTACTTCTTGACTAGCACCTTCTACGATAAGAAGGCACTCGCCCTTGAGCGGTGTTTCAGAAATGCTTTCCAGTAACTCTGAAATTTTTCCTCGTTGGTATTCTTCGTAAATCTTAGTCAATTCTCGAACTAAGACAACTGAACGATCACCGTAGACCTCTAGCATATTTTCTAGGGTATCAGCCACACGATGTGGAGATTCATAGAAAATCTGAGTTTCAGGGTAGTCTTTTTTTAATTCGAAAAATTGATTTTGTTGCCCTGATTTTCTCGGTAGAAAGCCATAAAAAATGTGGGGTTGTGGAGCTAGACCACTGGCAATCAAGGCAGAAATTCCTGCGCTAGCACCTGGAACTGTGACAACTGCTATATCTTCTTCAATTGCCGCCTTGACCAAATCATGACCGGGGTCAGAAATACTTGGCAAACCCGCATCTGAAACTTGAGCAATACTTTGTCCTGCTTTCAGGAAACCAATCAAATCAGGAATTTTTTCCTTGGCGTTGTGCTCGTGAAAACTGATCTGTTTAGTCGGAATATCAAAATGCTTGAGCAATAGTCCAGTATTACGAGTGTCCTCAGCAGCAATCCAGTCCACTTCTTTCAAAGTCTGAATAGCACGAAAGGTCATATCCTCCAAATTCCCAATCGGAGTTGCAACAAGATACAACTTACCATAAGGTGATTGTCCTTTAAAACTTTTTTGAATCTGCATGCTTACTCCCTAAACAACAATTCATCGCAAAACATACATTCTGCATCTTGTTCACGACGTTGGCCATAAAAATCACGACACACATGAAAACCGTCGTCATAGATTCGGCTCACATTTTCTCTGACATGTTTGGTCTTAGTTGGAGTTGTTTCTTCTTCCTCACTCAAGCGCTCTCTTAGTTTATCATTCTCTAAACGGAGAGCTGTATTCTCTTCTACGACACTCTTGAGATTCTTTTTGATGGCTTCGACGTCTGCCAAAGTTGCCAATAACTGTTGAGAAAAATCATCTAAAGCATCAAATAATTCTTTCTTGTTCATGGACAGCCCTTTCTTTTTCTGTTTTCATGTTCATTTTATTGTAAAACTAGGTATTCCAAAGAATTCTGGAAAGACACATTTGCTTTCCACATTTTTCTGGCTTCGAGAAGATTTTGCAATATTGTACGTGATACATTTTTTTGAATCTCTTGACCTGCTAGAACTTCTAAAATTCTAAAGACTTGGTCTTGTTTTTCTTTATCATCAGCTAAACTAGCCAATTTTGCAACCTGTAAGTAGGATTCCTTTTTCCCAGACTCCAACCAGCTATAGAAACGCTCGCTTTCTTCAACCAAATTCCAAAAACTTGCTTGATTTGTCAGTTTTTCAGCTTCCGATGGCGATTGGCTAAACTCAGCCAACAGTCTTGCTTTATTTTTGACCAATCCTGCTTGTTCCAGTTGATTCATAAGGCTTTCAACTTGTTTCTTAAATTGGAAAATCTGTGTCCGGCTTCGGATAGTTGGTAACATCTGCTCTTGATCATTGGTTAAGAAGAAAATATAGGTTTCACTTTGCGGTTCTTCAATGACCTTTAATAGTGAATTCGCAGCATTCAGATGCATTTTTTCTGCTTGCTCAATGATAAAAACCTGACGTTGATTTTCGATTCCTGATTGAGAAAACTGCCCAACTAACTCTCGGATTCGTTCCGTTTTAATGATTTGATTCATCGGACGAATAATGGTGACATCAGGAAATTCTTCCTGTTCAATCAACTTACAATTTCGACAAGACTCACATGGTAAAACACCCTGCTTTTCTGTACAAAATAAACTCTTAGATAGGAATAAAGCCATCTCTAGACTTCCAAAATAACCCGAAAATAGATAGGCATGATTCAGCTGTTTTTGTTCCAAGATACGTAGAAAATACTCATATTGTTGAGGTTGACAAGCTCTTAATTGCTCCTGATTCATTCTGTCAGCCCCATTCTGTCAAACAAAACTTGTTTCGTATTTTCAACTACTTGATCTAGTGGTAAGCTCGCATCAATTTTAACAATACGCTCACCTTCTTTCTCAAGAAGGGAAAGATAGCCTTGACGAACTTTTCTATGTAGGTCTAAACCTTCCAAATCTAAACGATTGACTTCTCGATCACTGTTTGCTGCGATTCGTTCCAGTCCTTTTTCTACTTCAATATCAAAATAAAGTGTCAAATCTGGCTTAAGACCATCTGTCGCAAATTGATTGAGCCAATCAATCGCTTCAATATCCAAACCACGACCAAAGCCTTGATAAGCAACTGAACTATCAATAAAACGATCCATGATGACCATTTTCCCGGTAGCAAGGGCTGGCAAAACTTTTTCCACCAAATGCTGTCTACGACTAGCAATATAGAGAAGAAGCTCTGTCTTCGGATCCATCTGAGTATGACTAGGATCTAAAATGACTTCTCGAATCTTCTCACCAATCAAAACGCCACCTGGCTCACGTGTTGTTAAAAACTCAATATTCTTTTCTTCTAACAAAGGAAGGATAGCTTCAAGCACACTTGTTTTTCCAGCTCCCTCTGGTCCCTCTAAAGAGACTAAAAATCCTTTTGACATGACGAACTTCTTTCTTTTTTTCTTCCTTCTATTCTATCAAAAAAATAGGCATTTGTGAAAAGCTTTTTGTTGCTAATGATAAAAGAGACCGGAAAGTATTCCGACCTCTTATTTACCTAGTTCTTGTGTTCGTTTGTAGGATTGATAAACTGCATCCATAACCGTGCCTCTATAAGAATGTTCTTCTAGACTTGCTACCCCAGCAATGGTTGCCCCACCTGGACTACAAACTTGATCTTTTAAAACTCCAGGATGTTGTTGAGTCTCTAAAACCATCCGTCCCGCACCCACTACTGTTTGTGCTGCCATTTCCAATGCCTTCTCTCGTGGTAAACCGGTTTGCACTCCTGCATCTGCTAAAGCCTCTATAAATAAATAAACAAAGGCTGGTCCACAACCTGCAAGTCCTGTAGCCGCATCCATTAAATGTTCATTTAAGGCAACTAACTGACCTGCATTTGCTAATAGTTGACAAAAAAGTTCATTGTCTTCTGAATGACAATTTGCAGACATAGCATAACTAATCACTCCTTGGCCAATAGCAACAGGTGTATTTGGCATGATACGAATCAGGCGATGGTGACTTGGAACTAATTTCCCTAATTTTTCCAAGGTTAAGCCAGCTGCCATAGAAATCAAAAGAACACTATCTCTCTTTTCAAGGATAGTCTGGTATTGAGCAAGTAGTTCAGAAAACTGAGCTGGCTTTACTCCTAGAAAAACCACATCTGCTTCTGCAAAAATTTCTTCATTACTGGAAGCCTGGCCACCGAAATTGGCGATGAAAGCATCTACTTTCGCTTGACTGCGATTGGCAAGGAGAATCTGAGCACCCGTCTTGGCCTGCAAAACTGCCTTTGCCAAACTAGCACCCATATTTCCCAAACCGATAAATCCAATCTTCATACTTTACTCCCTTATCTGTCCATCACCAGTGACTACATACTTGTAGCTAGTTAATTCCTTCAAGCCCATTGGTCCACGAGCATGCAGTTTCTGTGTAGAAATTCCCATTTCACAACCTAAACCAAATTGACCACCATCCGTAAAACGAGTTGAAGCATTGACATAAACCGCTGCTGAATCCACTTGCTCAGTGAAATAGATCGCTGCATCTTGATTTTCTGTTACAATCGCATCCGAATGATGGGTGCTATGAGCTTCGATATGCTCAACTGCTTCCTCAAGACTAGAAACGACCTTGACGGCTAAGATATAATCCAAATACTCGGTATCAAAATCTTGGGGCTCAGCTGTTTGTCCAGAAATACATTGACTTGCTTTTTCATCAAGACGAAATTGAATAGGTTGGAATCCAGCTTCTAGACGTTCTTTCACGAGAACTTGCTCTAAACGAGGAAGGAATCTTGCTGCCTTGTCTTCATGAACCAGTAGAACCTCCATGGCATTGCAAACAGAGGGACGACTAGTTTTAGCATTGTTGATGATAGACAGAGCCTTGTCTTCGTCTGCATCCTTATCCACATAGACATGGACAATTCCAGTCCCTGTCTCGATAACTGGCACAATAGCATTCTCAACCACCGCATTAATTAAGCCAGCACCTCCTCGTGGAATGAGAAGATCGAGATAGCCTTTTGCCTTCATCATAGCATAGCTACTTTCACGACTGGTATCCTCCACCAGCTGAATGACATCGGGATGGATTCCGGACTCCTCTAATCCTTTTTTCAAAGCAGTAACAATGGCATGAGCAGTTTGGTAGGCATCCTTACCACTACGAAGAACCACAGCATTTCCGCTTTTTATAGCTAAAGCAGCCGCATCAGACGTGACATTAGGACGACTTTCATAGATAATGCCAATAACTCCCATAGCTACACGTTTCTTAGTAATCACCAATCCATTTTCAAGATGACTAGTTTCTAGGATTTCACCAATTGGGTCTGGAAGAGCAACCACCTCACGAATGCCAGTTGCCATAGTCTCAATTCGTCCTGCGTCTAAATACAGCCGATCCAACATCACATCTGAAATCTTACCTTTAGCCTCTTCCATATCACGAGCATTGGCTGTTAAAATTTCCTCAGTAGCTGCCACTAAGTGTTCAGCCATGGCCAGCAAAGCTTGGTTTTTAACCTCTCCACTAGCTGTGTTGATAGACTTTTTTACAGCCTGTACTTGTTCAAATTGTTCTTGTGTACTTACCATAGTTTACCTCTAAAATTCTGTAAAGAGCAGTTGGATTTCAGGAGTAATGGAAATCCAGTCATCACGGTGAATCAAGACTCCCTTAGCTTTTTGTGACCGTAACATATCTTCTAAGGCAGAAACACCAAATTGGACACGTCCCTTGCCAAGAGACTTCCCTGATTCTTTATCAGCTACGGTTACAATATCATGGTAAGAGAAATTGCCTTCCACTTCTACTACACCAGATAAAAGGAGACTCTTTCCATTTTTTGAAAGTGCTTCTGCAGCTCCACCATCTACCCAGATAACCCCTTGACTCTTTGCATAAAAAGCCAACCATTGTTTTTGAGTACGGAGTCCTTTCTCTTGGGAAACAAAGTATGATCCATCATTGGTCTCTTCAGCTGCTTCAATCAAAGCATCTGGCTTTAAGGAAGAACAGATATAAACAGGAACACCTGACTCAGTTGCAATGGTGGCAGCTTTAATTTTTGTTAACATACCACCTGTACCATTTGATGATCCTGCACCTCCAGCCATATCAATAATCTCACGATTGATAACCTCAATCTTCTCCAAACGTTTAGCTTTTGGATCTGTATTAGGATTCCCAGTATAAAGACCATCCACATCAGTTAAAAGAACCAATAAATCTGCCTGAACCATGGCAGCCACTTGAGCACTCAGAGTATCGTTATCTCCGACCTTAAGTTCATCTATCACAACACTGTCGTTCTCGTTGATGATAGGAATCGCACCACGATTAAGGAGAACTGTTAAAGCTTGATGCGCATTTTTATAACGTCTTTTATCCACAAAATCATCTTGGGTAAGTAATATTTGTGCTGAAACAATACGGCACATCAATAAATTCGTAGTATACTCTTCTAACAGTAAACCTTGCCCTACAGCTGCTGCTGCCTGTTTATCAGCAATTTTTGTCGGTCTTTTCTTAAATCCAAGCGGTCCAAACCCTGCGGCAACAGCCCCCGATGATACAAGAATTATTTCATGACCAGCCTCATGTAACATGGAGAGTTGCTGAGTGATTGCTTTGACTTTACTTCGAGATAAACTACCATCCTCATGGGTCAATGATGATGTACCAACTTTAAATACGATTCGCTTATACTTCATATTCATACTCCAAATTTTATATTTACCAATTTTACCATGAATTTGTGAAAATGTAAAAAAGCTACTCTTATTCGGACTCAATTACAAAAAAAAGAACCTTGCATAGCAAGATTCTTTTAATGTCTGACTTAAATAATTGTTCTTCTGGGAACTAAATCGAATTAAGCTTCGATTTCTGTAACCATACCTGAACCAACAGTACGTCCACCCTCACGGATAGAGAATGTAGTACCTTGTTCTACGGCGATTGGGTGGATCAACTCAACATCGATTGTCACGTTATCACCTGGCATTACCATTTCAGTACCTGCTGGAAGTTCGATTGAACCTGTAACGTCAGTAGTACGGAAGTAGAATTGTGGGCGGTAGTTGTTGAAGAATGGAGTGTGACGTCCACCTTCTTCTTTAGTAAGGATGTAAACTTCACCTTTGAATTTAGTGTGTGGGTTGATTGAACCTGGTTTAGCAATAACTTGTCCACGTTCGATTTCGTCACGTTGAACACCACGAAGAAGGACACCTACGTTATCTCCTGCAAGACCTTCGTCAAGTTGTTTACGGAACATTTCAACACCAGTAACAACTGCTTTTGAAGTTTCTTCTTTGATACCAACGATTTCGATTTCGTCGTTGACACGAACAGTACCACGGTCGATACGTCCTGAAGCAACTGTACCACGTCCAGTGATTGAGAATACGTCTTCGACTGGAAGAAGCAATGGTTTATCAGTGTCACGTTCTGGTTCTGGAATGTACTCATCAACAGTATTCATCAATTCCATGATGATGTCTTCGTATTTAGAGTCACCTTCAAGCGCTTTAAGAGCTGAACCTTGGATAACTGGAAGATCGTCACCTGGGAAGTCGTATTCTGAAAGAAGGTCACGGATTTCCATTTCAACCAATTCAAGCAATTCTTCGTCGTCAACCAAGTCGATCTTGTTCATGAAGACGATAAGGTGTTTAACACCAACCTGACGTGAAAGAAGGATGTGCTCACGAGTTTGTGGCATTGGTCCGTCAGTTGAAGCTACTACAAGGATAGCTCCGTCCATTTGAGCGGCACCAGTGATCATGTTTTTAACGTAGTCCGCGTGTCCTGGAGCGTCGATGTGAGCGTAGTGACGTTTTTCAGTTTCGTACTCAACGTGCGCAGTGTTGATAGTGATACCGCGTTCGCGTTCTTCTGGAGCAGCATCGATAGACGCATAGTCTTTAGGTTGGTTAACTGCTGAAGGCAAGCGACGTGCCAAAACAGTTGTGATAGCTGCAGTTAGGGTAGTTTTCCCGTGGTCAACGTGTCCGATAGTACCAATGTTAACGTGTGGTTTACTACGATCGTATTTTTCTTTTGCCATTTGAGTAAAAGCCTCCAATAAAATATATTTTATAGATAGACAGTAGGCAATACAGTCTAACTTTCCTTACTATTTTATCAAATTTTAGCTAAATTGCAAGTGTTTTACAAAGATTTTGTGAATTATTCTTATTCTTCTTCTCGGTACTCGATTTATTGATAAAAGATAAAAAAAGAAACAGATGAATCTGTTTCTTTTTGAAAATCTTTATTTTTCTTGTACTTCTTTATGTTTTTCATAAAGTCGAACTAGGAATTTGGATATTTCTTTGAGAATCGAGTAGGTAGGAACGGCAACAATCATACCAACGACACCGTAGATATTACTTGACAACAATAATAGGACGAGAATTGTAATCGGATGAACCTTCATGACACCACCCACAATTCGAGGGTATAGGATATTCCCATCTACTTGTTGGATAATCAGCATATAGATAACTGCTATTATCATCTTTTGAGGATCCGTAAACAGATTTGAAATAATCATCGGGATTAATCCAATACTCGGTCCAACATAAGGAATCAGATTCGCTAAACCTGAGAAAATAGCAAAAACTAATGCATATTTTAAGCCAATCACACTATAACCGATAAAAGCCAAACACCCGATAATGAATGCATCGATTGATACTCCACTTATGTAACGGGAAATCGTCGCATTCAAGTTTGTTATTAAACCAGATATATTAAGTTTGTCTCGTTTTAAAATCGTTCTCTCTAGCATCGGTAAGAATTTATGACCATCTAAAAGGAAATAAATCAAGAAAACCGGTGTCATAATAATAATTAAAACAGTGCTAACCAAAGCTGAAAGAACACTTCCAACACTGTTTGTTACACTATTTAAGATATTCTGTAAAATATCGATGTAAGAAAGATTTAATTGTCGGATTGTTTGTTGAATATCTAGCTCTTGGAAAGCAGGATATTTTGATAATTCTATTACTAAATCTTGGAGTCGACCATAAATACCTTGGCTAGAATTAATCAAACTACTCAACTGATTAATCAAAATCGGTAAGAGATATACTACACCTATCACCAGAGAACCAAAGAGAACAAAAAGTGTCAACAAAATCCCGATAATTCGGTTGATTTTACACTCTTTCTCTAAAAAGATAACAATTGGGTTGGTTAGGTAATACAGAAATCCTCCTAATAAGAAGGGAATCATGATTGTATTTATGACACTTACAAATGGTGTAATAATGGCACCCATTTCTCTCCATAGGTAGAAAATAAGGGTTATTAATAATATCTCAGTGGTCCAGAAGAATAATTTATTTCTCCGAAACATAAGCCACCTCCTCTTTTTCCTATTTTACCATATTTCGAAAAAGATTGATAACCTACATTATAAAAACAAGAATATTTTTTGTCTTTATGATAGAATACAATTACTATGAAGAAATTATTTTTAACATTCCTAACACTTATTTCATTTGGTTCGGCTACTACTGTTTTTGCTAAGGATTTTGATGTTGCTGCAAAACACGCCATCGCTGTTGAAGCTAATACTGGTAAGATTTTATATGAAAAAGATGCTACTCAACCTGTAGAAATTGCCTCTATCAGTAAGTTGCTAACTGTTTACTTGGTCTATGAGGCCCTAGAACAAGGTAAAATCACTCTTTCTACTCCGGTAGAAATTTCAGATTATCCCTACCAGTTGACAACCAATTCTGCGGCAAGTAACGTTCCTATGGAAGCTCGTAACTATACTGTTGAAGAGTTGTTAGAAGCAACATTGGTAACTAGTGCCAATAGTGCAGCTATCGCGTTAGCAGAAAAGGTTGCTGGATCGGAAAAAGACTTTGTAGATATGATGAAAGCCAAACTTCTTGAATGGGGAATTCAAGATGCTACCGTCGTCAATTCAACTGGTCTAAATAATGAAACTCTTGGAGATAATATCTATCCAGGTTCTAAGAAAGACGATGAAAACAAATTGAGTGCTTACGATGTTGCTGTTGTAGCTCGTAATCTGATTCTCAAATATCCTCAGGTCCTAGAAATTACCAAGAAACCTTCATCTACTTTCGCAGGAATGACCATTACTTCTACTAACTATATGTTAGAAGGAATGCCTGCTTATCGTGGTGGTATTGATGGTCTTAAGACTGGAACAACTGATAAAGCAGGAGCATCCTTTGTCGGTACAACTGTTGAAAAAGGCATGCGTATCATTACTGTTGTTTTAAACGCCGACAACCAAGATACCAATCCCTACGCTCGTTTCACAGCAACTTCAGCTCTTCTAGATTATATCTCATCCAATTTCGCTCTTCAAACAATCGTCAAACAAGGAGATAGTTATGAAGATAGTAAATCGCCTGTATTAGATGGGAAGGAAGATACAGTTACAGCTGTCGCCAAAGAAGATATCAAAATCGTACAACGTCTGGGTAGTCGTACACAATCAACTATTACTTACACAGCGGACACGACTGAACACACTGCTCCACTAGAGGCAGGAACTGTCGTTGGACATTTGACTTATGAAGACAAGGATCTAGTTGGTCAAGGATACATTACAACTGACAAACCTAGTTTTGAGATGGTCGCAGAAAAAAATGTCGAAAAAGCCTTCTTCTTAAAAGTTTGGTGGAATCGCTTCGTTCGTTTTGTTAACGAGAAGTTATAAAAAATCGAAAAAATCGCGAATTTCGCGATTTTTTTCTTTATTCATTTTTAGCTACAGTCGAATGGTTATATCCATAAACAAAGTAAATAATAACTCCTACTGCTAAGGCTAATACAAATGCTATCCAAGTTTCAAGAGTATATTGAAGCATGAAGGACAGACAAATCAGAATCGATAAGATTGGTAGAAAAGGAACCAAAGGCGTTTTAAATTCTCCCTCTTTAGGTTCCCCCTTGTCTTTTCTTAATTTGATAATTCCATAAGCTAGGAGAATGAGATAAGCTAAGGTACAGATATTGAGAAAGGCTGCAATACTTGCCAAAGGGAAAATCCCTGCAGCCATTGCCGAAACAACTCCTGTTAAGATGGTCGCATTCTTTGGAACACGACTTGTCTTAGTCACTTCTTTAAAAGTCTTAGGCAACAACCCATCACGAGCCAAACTATAAATCATTCGAGACAAGGCGTATGTCATTGAAATACATACTGTAATCAAAGTAAAAATAGCAACCAGAGAAACATAATTAGCTGCCCAACCAATACCAATGCTTCTAAGAGCAAAAGCCACTGCATCATCAACATTGAGCTTACTATAGTGAACGATACCAGTTAATATTAAGGTAACCATGGCATAGAGAATGGTTACAATGGTCAAAGATAAAACAATCCCACGTGGAATATTCTTTTGTGGATTTTGAATTTCATCAACAGCCATGGAAATAGACTCGAAACCTAGAAATCCAAAGAACATGAGTGAAGCTCCTGCCATAATCCCTGTGCTTCCACCGTAAATTTGACCAAAACCAAATGGAGCAAAGTCCGACCAGTTCTCAGGCTTGATATACCAGACTCCAACTAAGATGAATAAAGCAAGAGCAGAAAATTTCAAGACTACTAGAATCGAATTAAAACGCAAAGCTGTTTTCGAATTTAATAAGACAAGACCAGTAACGAGAAGTATGACTAAAATTGGCAGGAGATCAATATAGCTACCTTGTGCTGGGTTAAATGTCCCATTTAGAGCTTGGGGCAGAGAAATTCCGTAATGACTAAGCAAACCTTTAAAGTAAGCAGCCCAACCTGAAGCTACACCAGAGACTGCTGTCATAAATTCCATAATGGTTAGCCAACCAGCTATCCAAGCTGGAAATTCTCCCAAAACCACATATAAATAACTATACGCCCCACCAGTTGCTGGTACACGAGAAGCAAATTCCGCAAAAAAGAGCGCTGATAAGGAAACACAGATTGCTGAGATAACGATAGAAACAACAAGGGCTGGACCTGCTAATGTAGCTGCGGCTGTTCCTGTAATGGTAAAGATACCTGTTCCTACCATGGCACCAATCCCCAAGAGAATTAAATCCCATAATTTCAGATGACGATGCATCTCTGTTTTACCTAGACTTACGTCTTTGGTTCTAAAAATATTCATAATTCATCTCCACTAACAATAATTGTTTTATTTTACCATAAAAAATGGAATTTGTGAATATTTATAAAATTGTATATAAAAAACTGAACAAATTTGTATTTGTTCAGTTTTTATTTATAATGTTTATCCGACAGATCCTTCCATTTCATAGCTAATCAAGCGGTTAAGCTCAACTGCATATTCCATTGGCAGTTCTTTGGTGAAGGGCTCTACAAATCCCATAACGATCATCTCAGTTGCCTCAGATTCTGACAATCCACGACTCATGAGGTAGTAGAGTTGTTCTTCTGAAATCTTAGAAACCTTAGCTTCGTGCTCCAAAGCAACTTGCGAGTTGTGAATTTCATTAAACGGAATGGTATCCGATGCTGACAAGTCATCCATGATAATGGTATCACACTCGATGTGAGAAACAGATTTCTTAGAGTTCTTGTTAAAGGTTACTTGTCCACGATAGTCAACCTTTCCTCCGCCTTTGGCAATGGATTTAGACACGATTGATGAACTTGTATGCGGTGCATTGTGGATCATCTTGGCACCAGTATCCTGGTGTTGACCAGCATTGGCAAAGGCAATCGAAAGCATGGTTCCACGCGCACCTTCTCCATCAAGGTAAACAGATGGGTATTTCATAGTTGTTTTGGCACCTAAGTTTCCATCAATCCACTCAACAGTCGCATCTTTCAAGGCTTTAGCACGTTTTGTTACCAAGTTATAGACGTTATCAGACCAGTTTTGAATAGTTGTATAACGCATATAAGCTCCATCCAAAGCAAAGATTTCCACAATAGCCGCGTGCAAGCTATTGCTTGAATAAGTAGGCGCTGTACATCCTTCTACATAGTGGACACTTGCTCCCTCATCAACGATAATCAAGGTACGTTCGAACTGACCTGTATTTTCGTTATTGATACGGAAGTAAGTTTGAAGTGGAATATCCACTTTAACTCCTTTTGGTACATAGATAAAAGTTCCACCTGACCATACTGCTGAGTTGAGTGCAGCCAACTTGTTATCAGTCGGAGGTACTAACTTCGCAAAGTATTGTTTAAACAAGTCTGGGTACTCTTTGAGGGCAGAATCTGTATCTGTAAAGATAATTCCTAACTTCTCAAATTCTTCCTTCATGTTATGGTAAACCACTTCTGACTCATACTGGGCAGAAGCTCCAGCTAGATAAGCACGCTCAGCTTCAGGAATCCCAATACGTTCAAAGGTTTCTTTGATTTTTTCAGGAACTTCATCCCAAGAACGAGCTGGTTTATCAGATGGTTTTTGGTAGTAGATCAAGTCATCAAAGTCAATCTCTGACAAGTCTGCTCCCCAAGTTTGCATGGGCATTTTTTTGAAGGTTTCATAAGATTTCAAACGGAATTCCAACATCCACTCAGGTTCTCCCTTAGCAGCTGATAGTTCACGAATGACATCTTCATTCAATCCTTTTCCTGTCGATAGGACAGGCTCTACATCGTCATGGAAACCAAATTTATATTCACCAAGATCAATTGGTTTTGGTTCTACTCTTTCTTCAGCCATAATATCCTTTCTTTCATTCTTTATTTCTAATGATTTATAAGACAAAGAAAGCTTGTCTTATTTGTTTTCTTGGTCTTCAATTGTTTTTTTAAGGGCATTCCAAGCTAGGGTTGCACACTTGATTCGCTGAGGGAATTTGGCAACTCCTGATAAGAAAGCTGCATCTCCAAGTTGATCTTGACGCTCATCCTTTTGACCTTGAACCATTTCAGAAAAAATGGTCGCAAGCTCTAGGATTTCTTGCTTGGTCTTTCCTAAAACTGCATCTGTCATCATACTAGCAGAGGCAGTTGAAATCGTACAACCAGAGTTTAGAAAAGCGATATCTTCCAAACGATCGTCAGCACCAAACTTAACAGAGAGATTAATCACATCACCACAGGTCGGATTGTTAAGACTGATTTGTTCAGCATCTTCTAGCTTCCCTTGGTGATGGGGATTTTTCGAATGGTCTGCCACCACTGCCATATAGAGGCTATCTAGTTTAGAAAGTGCCATTGAAAAACTCCTTTGTCTTTTGTAAGGCATCGACCAGCTTGTCGCAATCTGCCTTGGTATTGTAGATATAAAAACTTGCGCGAGCTGTTGCTGGGACATCCAAATACTGAAGCAAGGGTTGAGCACAATGATGACCAGCACGAACGGCTACTCCCTCATAATCCAAAGCGGTCGCAAGGTCGTGAGGATGGAGATCACCTAGGTTAAAGGCAATAACACCCGAACGTTGAGCCAGGTCCTGAGAACCATAAATAGTCAGTCCTTCAATTGCCTGAAGTTTTGGATAGACGTAGGCTATCAATTCTTGTTCATGGGTTTCTATGGCATCCATACCAATATTTTCTAAATAATCCACTGCAGCAGCAAGCCCAATTGCACCAGCCATATTAGGAGTTCCAGCCTCAAATTTCCAAGGCAATTCCTTCCAACTAGCAGTTTGCTCATAGACGAAATCAATCATTTCACCGCCAAATTCAACTGGTGACATTTGCTCCAGATACTTTTCTTTGCCATAAAGAACACCAATACCAGTTGGACCAGCCATCTTGTGACCTGAAAAGGCAAAGAAGTCCACATCCAAGTCCTGAACATCAATCTTCATATGAGGAGTAGATTGAGCACCATCCACCACCATGATGGCTCCAACTTGATGAACCAATTGAGTGATTTCTTTGATAGGATTGACCACACCAAGAACATTTGAAGCATGGGCGAGTGAAACAAATTTTACCTTGTCAATCAATTTAGAACGCAAATCATCCATATCTAGAGCTCCATCCTTGAGATAAACATAGACAAGCTCAGCCCCAGTCTTGCGACAGGCCTCCTGCCAAGGAATGATGTTGGAATGGTGTTCCATGACAGAAATCAAAACCTGGTCTCCCTCAGTCAGGATTTCTTCCGCATAACGCGCTACCCAGTTAAGACTAGTTGTCGTACCTCTAGTAAAGAGAACTTCCTTTGTAGAGCCTGCATTGATAAACTTAGCAATAGTTTCACGGGCAGCTTCATAAGATGCTGTCGCACGCTCAGCCAAGGTGTGAACCCCTCGGTGAACATTGGCATTGTCGTGCTCATAGTAGTGGTTAATGGCTTCCATTACTGCTAGTGGTTTTTGTGTCGTCGCAGCATTGTCCAGATAGATCAAAGGTTCATCGTTGACGATCTGGTCTAAAATTGGAAAATCCTTGCGAATCGCTTCTACATCTAACATAGGCTTCCCCTTAGCGTTTTGACAATTTTTCTTCAATAGTTGCAATCATTTCATCACGAACTTCTTTGACTGGAATCTCAACAATAACGGAGCCTAGGAAGCCACGAACAACCAAACGTTCTGCAGTTGCCTTATCTAATCCACGGCTCATGAGGTAGTACATATCTTCTGGATCCACTTGTCCAATAGACGCTGCGTGTCCTGCAGTAACATCATTTTCATCAATCAAAAGAATTGGGTTGGCATCTGAACGAGCCTGATCTGAAAGCATGAGAACACGGCTCTCTTGTTGCGCATCTGCTCCTTTAGCTCCCTTGATGATGTGTCCAATACCATTGAAAGTCAAAGTCGCTTTTTCAAGGATAACCCCATGTTGAAGGATATTACCGATAGAGTTGCAACCATAGTTAGTTACTCGAGTATCAATCCCCTGTACCTGACGACCACTTGAAAGAGCTACGACCTTGAGGTCTGCATGGCTACCATTTCCAAGCAAGTCACTATCAAAGTCAGCAACAACGTTTCCTTCGTTCATGACACCGATTGCCCAGTCAATACTTGCATCGTTACCTAGTTTACCACGGCGGCTAATGTAGGCAGTGACGTTTTCACCTAGACGATCAATCGCAGCAAATTTCACTTGTGCACCTGAACGTGCAATGACTTCAACTGTGATATTGGCAGTTGCCTTAGCACTACCCTCACCGCGTGATTCTAAACGTTCGAGGTAACTAATTTTAGAGTTTTTACCAGCAATGATAAGAATATGCTTGTTAAATGGCACATCACTATCACTATCTTGGTAGAAAATTCCTTCGATTGGTTCTGTGATTTCGACATTGTCTGGAATGTAGAGAACCGCACCACTGTTAAAGTAAGCTGTGTGATAGGCTGCCAACTTGTCATCGTCATACTTAACAGATGACATGAAGAATTCTTCGATCAGCTCTGGAATTTCTTCTAAAGCTGAATGGAAGTCTGTGAAGACAACACCCTGTTCAGCCAATTCAACTGGTGTTTGTTCAAAAACAGTCTGCGTTCCTACTTGAACCAACTTCAAGTGATTATCAAGAGCTGTGAAGTCAGGAACATTTGCTGACGGTTCACTTTCTGTAATGGTTCCATCTCCCAGATTCCAACGGTGGAATTTGACACGCTCAATAACTGGTAATTCCAAACTCTCAATCTTATCAAAAGCTTTTTGACGGAGGTCAGACAACCAGCTTGGTTCAGCGTGCATTTCTGAAAAAAGTTTAATAGTTTCTTTAGTCATTTACTTCTCCTAAAAGATACGAGGGAATTACAATTCTTCCTTGTAGTCATAGCCAAGTTCTTCAGCTAGTTTTGCGTATCCTTCACGTTCCAAACGCGCAGCTAATTCTGGACCACCAGAAAGAACAACACGACCTTCCATCATCACGTGTACCACGTCTGGTGTGATATAGTTCAAAAGACGTTGGTAGTGAGTAATGATCATAGCACCGAAGCCTTCACCACGCATGGCATTAACACCCTTAGAAACAACTTTAAGAGCGTCAATATCAAGACCAGAGTCAATTTCATCCAGAAGGGCGAAAGTTGGTTCCAACATCAAAAGCTGAAGAATTTCATTGCGTTTTTTCTCACCACCAGAGAAACCTTCATTGAGATAACGCTCTGCCATTTCTTCTTTCATGTTGAGCAATTCCATCTTCTCGTCTAGTTTAGTGATAAACTCACGAACTGAAATCTTCTCATCATCTTCTTTTCCTGCATTCATAGCTGCACGAAGAAATTCGGCATTAGTAATTCCAGGAATTTCTGATGGGTATTGCATAGCTAGGAAAAGTCCCATACGCGCACGCTCATCAACTTCCAATTCAAGGATATTTATACCGTCAAACAAGACTTCACCTTTAGTGACTTCATAGTTTGGGTTCCCCATAATAGCAGCTGAAAGAGTAGACTTACCGGTACCATTTGGTCCCATGATAGCTGCAATTTCTCCTGTTTTAAGAGTCAGATTGACCCCTTTTAAAATTTCTTTTCCTTCAATTTCAACGTGAAGATCTTTGATCTCTAATACTGACATGATAGTTCCTTTCTTTTCGTTTCTCCTTACCGTATTCACTTAAAATTAACTTTTTAAAGCCTTTGAAAAATACGGTAAAATGTCAATAAATATACTTTAATAGTATAACAAAAAAAAGCCTAAAAGGCTTTGATTTTGTCTAGAAGCTAGGAGCTACTTCTTCCCTTGAAAATGATCATCTATAGCGCTCACAATTTTACCCATGATATAACTCACGCGAAAATTTCTTAGGATCAAAATAACCCAAAGAAAGGCCACGATATACCGTTGCTCCATGATGGATTCATTAAAGAAATAAGTCTCAGCAGCAGTAAATAAGGCCATGATAATAAATTGTTGTCTGTTCATAGTCTACTACCACCAATTCCTTTTAGTCTTCTGCTATGGTCACTTTATCTGCTAAAAATTCAAAGCCTTGAGGAAGAATTGACTCCTCAGTCTCTTCCTTATTGACTTGTTCTTGAGAACCTTTAGCTCTGCTTGAAAATGCAGCTCGAACTTCCTTCCATTCTTCCATAGAAATAGCAAGAATCTCTGGAGAAAATCCAGCAGCACGACTAAGAATATTGCCAAACATGGTGTTAAGATTGTCTCGTTTCATGGTTTGACCAGCATTGAAATTCGATTCAAAAGCCAAAATCGCATGATGTTCGTTTGCTGCAACCGGTTTAGAACCAGCCAAGAGTGCCTTATCTGGACCTGATAAACTTTCGATGACTTCTCCCCAAGCATTCTGAAGACGAATTAAGTTTTGTCGGGCCAAGTCTGGATTTTCTACTGCTTCTTGAAGAATAGACTGCACCTTATTTCGGTCCACACGATAGATTGACTTAGAGCTGGTCGGACGGCTTGTTTGCTTAGGGTTAGAACCAACATTGGCAAGAGCTTGTTTCAATCGTGCAACTTCTTCTCGAAGAGAGGACAACTCTTCAGCTACCTCACCTGAAAGTTCTGGTTGAAAATCAATTTCTGCTAAACGGATGGTCATCATTTCGGCGTAAATCTTAGGTTGTAGACTAGACTTAATGTCAGATAGACTTCTAGTAGCAAGGCTAATCATCTCAAACAAGACATCCTGCGGAAGAGCTAAGTTTCTCTCAAATGCATCACTATGATGTGTATTTTCTCCGCCTGCTTGAACAATTAAGATATCACGTAGATATTGCAGCAAATCAACTACAAATCGTGTCATGCTCTTTCCATTCTCAAAAATCAGATCAAGATTTTCCAAGGCGCCCGGTACATCCTTTTGAGCTAAAGCAGCTACGTAATTATCTAAGGCACTTAAACTAATGGTCCCTGTGATTTCTTCTGAGACTGCAGTTGTCAAGGTAGCTTCCTGGGTTAAACTTAATGCTTGGTCAAGAATTGACAGGGCATCTCGCATTCCACCTTCAGCCCGTCGAGCAATAATTTCAACAGCCTCTGTTTCGTAATCAATCCCTTCATTTTCTAAAATCTGGAAGATATGATCTCGAATATCCTGAGTCTTAATAGATTTAAACTCAAATCGTTGAACACGAGACAAAATCGTTGCAGGAATTTTATGGAGCTCAGTCGTTGCCAAAATAAAAACAACATTTGGAGTTGGTTCTTCCAGTGTTTTCAAAAGGGCATTAAAGGCACCTGTTGAAAGCATATGAACCTCATCAATGATATAAACCTTATACTGAGCTATACTTGGAGCATAAGTTGATTTATCACGAATATCACGAATTTCATCAACCCCATTATTAGAAGCTGCATCCATTTCAATAACGTCTTCTAAACTTCCATCCGTTACAGCTTGACATATATAACAGTTATTACATGGTTCTCCCCCTACTTGATTAGGGCAATTCATAGCCTTAGCAAATATTTTAGCTACACTGGTTTTACCAGTTCCACGAGGCCCAGAAAATAAGTAAGCATGACTAATCTTATCCTGTTCCACAGCCTGTTTAAGGGTTCTAGCAACAACTTCCTGGCCTACTAGCTGTGAAAAATTTTGACTTCTATACTTTCGATAAAGCGCCTGATACATTATGCTTTCTCCTCAAACATTGAAAATTTCCATTCTGTTTTATCTAGTAGAATGGACACAAACTCTTCTAAATACTGTTGATCTATGTAATCATAATCATCTACCTGAGATGAATCCAAATCCAATACACCCAGAAGTTGCCCATCTTTTACCATAGGAAGTACAATCTCGCTACGAGCACTACTATCACAAGAAATATAGTTTGGATAAGTCTTGACATCACCAACGATAACTGTTTGACGGCTAGCCGCTGACTCTCCACAAACTCCTTTTCCGAGCGCAATTCTAACACATGAAACTCCACCTTGAAATGGGCCCAAAATAAGCTCATTTCCATCATACAGATAGAAACCCGCAAAAACAGTATGCGGAAAGTTCATTTTTAAGAGAGCACTAGCATTTGATAAATTTGCTAAAACATTAGGCTCTCCTTCTAAAAGTGCAGTAAGCTGATCATTAACCATTTGATAAATGGATTCTTTTTCGGAATATAACATAAAACCATTATATCAAAAAATACTAGTTGAAAAAAGAAAAATCCCTTGTTTCAACAACAAAGGATTTGTAATTAAATCTGATTGATTAAAGCTCGATGTCTCCGAACAAGTCAGCCATTGAGAATCCAGTTTGTGTTTCTGGAAGTTCAAAGTCACGTTTTTCTTGACGTTTTGGACGACGTGGACGTGGAGCACGTTTTTCTTCGTTTTGTCCTTCTTCTTGAGCTGGACGTTCTTCAAGAGCTTTGATAGAAAGTGAAACGCGTTCTGCATCAGCATTAACATCAAGAACTTTAACAGTAACTTCTTGACCAACTGTAAGAGCTTCTTTAGGATTTTCAATACGTTTGTGTGAAATTTGTGATACGTGAACAAGTCCATCGATACCTGGCAATACTTCAACAAATGCACCGAAGTCAGTCAAACGTTTAACTGTACCTTCTACAACGTCACCTTTAGCCAATTTTTGCTCAACGCCATCCCATGGTCCAGGTGTTGTTGCTTTAAGTGAAAGTGATACACGTCCTTCTTCTTCGTTAAGATCAAGGATTTTCACTTCAACTTCTTCACCAACAGTTACAACTGATTTTGGTGAAACGTTACGTTCGTGTGACAATTCAGTCAAGTGAACCAATCCATCAACACCACCAAGGTCGATGAAAGCACCGAAGCTTGTGATACGAGCAACTTTACCAGTTACAACATCACCAACAGCCAATTTACCGAAAACTTCTGCACGAGCTGCTGCAGTAGCTGCTTCTACAACTTCACGACGTGAAAGGATAAAGCGGTTTTCTTTAGGATCAACTTCTTTGATTTTAGCTTCAAATTCTTGACCTACGAAACGCTCAGTGTTACGTACGAAACGAGTATCCAACATTGAAGCTGGGATAAATCCACGCAAACCTTCAAATTCTACTGAAAGTCCACCTTTAACAGCGCGAGTTCCTTTAACTGTAACAACTTCTTCTTCGCGTCCTACAAGTTTGTCCCATGCTTTGCGAGCTTCAAGGCGTTTTTTAGATACAAGGTATGTTACTGTATCAGTATCTTTACCAACTACTTGACGAAGTACAAGAACATCAAATACTTCACCTACTTTTACAAAGTCATTGATATCAGCATCGCGATCGTTTGTCAATTCGCGAAGAGTCAAGACACCTTCAACACCAGTTCCTGAGATTGCAACGTTAGCTTGATTAGCATCAACTGTCAATACTTCAGCACTAACAACATCACCAGGTTCAACTTGGCTAACGCTATTTAGCAAATCTTCAAATTCATTCATCTAAAAAATCCTCCAACAATCAAGTTTTTCCAACTTGACATACTTATAATTTTTTTCCTAAGCACCCGCAACGACATGAACATCTCGAACGTCTTCAATTATAAAAATAAAATACCCTAAGATATTTTTCTTTTTATCTTGAATTTATTACCTAAGAACTGGGGTAGCTGGATTCGAACCAACGCATGAGGGAGTCAAAGTCCCTTGCCTTACCGCTTGGCTATACCCCAATGGTGATATGGAGAGAGAGGGATTCGAACCCCCGAACCCGAAGGAGCGGATTTACAGTCCGCCGCGTTTAGCCTCTTCGCTATCTCTCCGACAATCAACGAAAACTATTATATCATGAAAATTTGCAAAAAACAAGCATTATTTTGCTAAATTATAGTTCTCAATCAATATTTCCACAGCTTTTTCAAGATTCTTGTAAAAACTATCGACATTTCCATTCTTTACGATAGCAAATTGGTCATCTAGTTCGGCAATTTCACCGATTATTTTTTTCCCGATTGTTAATGTGTAACCAGAGTAATTATCTTTTCCAACTGCTACTTTAGCATCAGCTAATTGAATCTCAATTTTTTTATCTTTTTTACTCATACGATACCTCTTTTCATTTTTTCTATTTTACAAGAAATTCCTCAATCTAGCAAGAAAAAACTCTCTATCAAACCAATATTGATAAAGAGTTATCTGAATAAAATAGGGATTTTTTTCTTTAGTTTTTATAATTAGTGAGTCGTCCCTCCGACTAATTTCAAATCTTTATCTTTATGGTCTACAATAGCGCCAATCGCTGCTTCGATCCCTCTGACAATATCTCTTAAGCACATGGATGCAGTATTAGGCTTATTAACCACTTGTTCTGTCATATAGGGAATATGCATAAAGCCCGCTCTCATATTTGGAAACTTTTTATCAGCTAAATAGAGTGCCTGATACATCAAATGGTTGCAAACAAAGGTTCCTGCTGTATTGGATACAGTAGCTGGTAATCCTTCCTCTTTTATGGCTTGTACCATTGCTTTGATAGGCAGAGTGCTAAAATAAGCAGCTTGACCATCTTCGCGGATAGGAGTGTCAATCGGCTGATTCCCTTGATTATCTGGGATTCTAGCATCATCTTGGTTGATGGCGACTCGCTCAGGAGTTAAACTCGCCCTTCCTCCGGCTTGCCCAATACAAAGAACAACATCTGGTTGGTATTTTTCGATTTCTGCTTCTAAAACTTCTGACGCCTTATAAAAGACTGTTGGAATCTCTACCCAAGCAATCTCAGCTCCACGAATTTTAGACGGTAACGATTTAACAGCTTCTAGAGCCGGATTGACCTTTTCGCCACCGAAAGGATCAAAACCTGTTACTAATATTTTCATTTTATTTCCTTTACTAAAATGCCAAAAAGTACATCAGAAATACATGTATGATAATCATGACAGTAGCTACTCCTACTTGCGCTTTGATAACGCCATTTGGATCTTTCATATCCAGAAGGGCCACAGGTAGAGTATTGAAATTGGCAGCCATTGGGGTTAATAGAGTCCCACAACAACCTGCTGTCATAGCAAGAGCACCCGCCACTATTGGATCTGCTCCCAAGGAAAATACAAAGGGAACACCAATTCCAGCTGTAATGACTGTGAAAGCAGCAAATGCATTACCCATTATCATGGAAAATAGAACCATACCAAGGACATAAGCTACCACACCCATAAAACGACTACCCGAAGGCACTAGACCGCTTATCAAATGCGAAATCAAGTCTCCCACTCCTGCTACGGTAAAAATCGCACCCAAAGCTCCTAAAAGCTGAGGAACAATACCACTGGTTGAAACTTGTTGGACCATTCGATTGTTTTCTGCTAATAAGCTCTTAGGAGAACTCTTGGTAATGAAAAGAAGAGACAGGGTTGCAAAAAATGCTGCAAGGCTGATAGCAATCTTACTAAACTCAGGAATCATTTTTGCTAATACCAAAGCAATTAAAGCCATCAGCATGACCGGAATAAAAATTTTATTCTTTAGTCGTCTAGCTTCAATATTGGCCTTGACTTCATCCAGAGACGGCAAGGTTCCAATACGAACCTGTTTAAAGAGAGTTAATAGTGCTAATATCACTACGATAACTCCAATACAGATAGATGGTAGATAAGAACCGCCAATAAAACTAATGCCCAATAACGCCCAAAACCCAGCCGTTCCATAGCGAACTGGGTTTGTTTTATCTCTATAGCTACAATAAGCCGTATGAAGGAATTGACAACCAATCACAATATAGGTCACCTCTAATAACTGTCTTGCTAGATTAGTCATTCTTCCTTTCCTTTACTAACTTTATTTGCTAGTAGTTTTCTATCAAACAGATAATTGTAAATTCCTACTACAATAAGGGCAAGCCCTGCAACTATAAGGGAAGCTGAAGCAATTCCTGCATAATTGCTTTCGTAACCCAATTGGTCCAGTGTGCCCCCCACCAAGAGGACACCACCTGCACCAACGAAAGTGTTCTGAGCAAAGAAATTTGCAAAATTATCATTTGCTGCTGCACGCGCTTTTAGCGCTTCGCTCTCCTGCTCCGTTAATTTTCTACCTAATTGTGACTCTGCTGCTGCTTGTCCCATGGGTTGAACCAAAGGCCTTACAAACTGTGGCTGCCCTCCGATACGAATGGCAAAGAAACTGTCAAGTTCCCGAAAAAAGAAATAAACGGTATAAAAACTTCCTACGGTCAGTCCTTTAATCTTTTGAATCAAGTCAATTGAACGTTGCTTGAGGCCAAAAGTTTCAGATAAACCAACCAAGGGCAAGGTTACCATAAAAATCGTAAGAACTCGTTGATTGCTAAATTCTCTTCCTAAAATATCCAAGAACTCAACAAGAGAAACTCCAGAAACTAGAGCTGTAACTAAACTAGCTAAGACTACCGTTGCGATGGTATCTAATTTATAGATAAAACCAATCACAATGATAACTATCCCTATTAGTTTAATCCATTCCATAAAGGCCCCTTTATTCCAAAAATACTAGTCTGTTTTATTTGACATGACTTTCTAGTTCTTTTTGGTATTTACTGTTTGATTCCAATTTTTCTTTTTGCCATTTTTCAAGAGCTGCTTGATATTCTTTAGCAGATACAATTTCTTTTTGCAATTTCATTCCCTTGAAGATATATGGATCACCCTTAATACCTACTTGTGAGTATGGTTTAGAGAATGGAACGACGTTGCTGACAACTGGTGAGCCACCTGATGAAGCTGTTGGCATCAAGAGAGAACTATCAGTGAGCCATGCTTGAGCTTTAGCATATTTTTCATATCTCTTGTCCAAATCGTTTGTTTCAGAAACCGCATCATCCAAGAGTTTCTTATATTCGTCTAGACCAAGTTGAGCTACTACTTCCTTGTCTTTTCCTTTAGTAATACCAAGGTGTTTCATAGCAGAACCAGTCTTAGGATCCATGATATTGAGATAACTTGCTGGGTCTTGGTAGCTTGGAGCCCATCCAGTACTATTCAAGTCATAGTCTTTTTGAGCTGGAACACGCGCTTGCGATGTAATACTTTCCTTTTCGTTATCGGTCATCTGAAGGACATCAATCACGACATTTTCAGAACCAAGAGTTGACTCGATTGATTGTTTGAAGGAATTGCTTTGTTGAACAGCAATGGTATCTGTTTGCTCAACTGGAACATCCAAGTGAATTGGGAAAGTTACACCTTTTGCTTCCAATTCTTTCTTAGCTTTTTCAAATGAAGCTTTGGCTTTATCAGGATTGTAGATAGTATCTTTTCCGTCTACAAGCTCAACGCCTTTCCATTGGTCACCGTAGTTAACCAATTCTGCTTGAGCGATGTCACCAAAGTTTTTACCGCCAGATTGTACAAAGTTATCTGGAACTAGGCTGTTACGAATAATCTTATCCGCACCATCTTCACCGTTGAGCTGTGCAGCATATGAATGACGGTTGAAGGCAAAGTTGATTGCTTGACGGAAGTCCTTGTTCAGCATTGCTTCTTTTGTAGAAGTTTTCTGTTCTTCACTTGTTTTTGCAGTCTTATTGTAAGATTGACGGTTTACGTTAAAGGTAAAGTAGTAACTAGTTGAATCCTGTGGGCTGTAAGTAATTTTGTCTCCGTATTGTTCCAAAGTAGAAGCAAAGTTTGAGCTACTTGGGAAGATACGAGCTGTTGTATAAACACCTGAAGAGAAGCTACGGATCAATGATTCTTGGTCAGAACCATCATAATAGGTCAATTTAACCTTCTCAATTTTAACCTTCTCTTTATCCCAATAATTTGGATTCTTTTCGTATTCGATTAACGATTTTGAAGTCAAAGTCTTGAGGATATACGGACCGTTATAAAGAATACCAGATGGACTTACTGCTCCGTAGTTCTTACCAGAAGCTTTGAGGAATTCCTCGTTTACCGGCAACATGGTCGCTGAAGTCACTTTTGAATTCCAGAAACTTTCAGGTGCATTAAGAGTGTACTGGACTGTATAATCGTCCAACGCCTTAACTCCAACTGTTGAGAAGTCGTTAGTCTCACCAGTCATATATTCATTCAAGCCCTTGATGGAGTTTTGAATAAGAGTGACACCGTCTGATTTACCATCTGCAACGTGTTTCAATCCTGTAACAAAGTCATGCGCAGTTACTTCAGCGTATTCTTCACCCTCTGAGGTATACCATTTAACTCCTTTACGAAGTTTATAAGTATAAGTCAAACCGTCTTGTGAGACGCTCCAATCCTCAGCTAGAGATGGAACCAAATTCCCATATTCGTCGTTTTCCAACAATCCATCAACAACGTTACCGATGATATCCGTTGTTGAAGTACGAGTTGCAATACTGTAGTCCAAAGATGATGGGTCTACTCCATAGACGTAAGAGAAGGTAGTAGGTGCGTCTGCTTCCTTGTCAGCTTTACCACAAGCCACAAGAAGAACTGCTGTACTCAGGACCACTCCTGCTGTTAACATCCACTTTTTCGTTTTCATAAAGATCTCCTTTAAAAATGTTTAATCTACTTTTACAATCCAGCCTTCTGGTGCTTCAATGTCACCAAATTGGATACCTGTCAATTCATCGTATAGTTTACGAGTCACTGGACCAACCTTTGTTTCACTGTAGAAAACATGGAAATCATCACCGTGTTGGATTCCCCCAATAGGTGAAATTACGGCTGCAGTACCACAGGCACCTGCTTCTACAAATCGATCCAGACTATCAATTGGTACATCTCCCTCAACAGGCTTCAAGCCCAATCGATGCTCTGCCAAGTAAAGTAATGAGTACTTGGTAATAGATGGCAAGATTGATGGACTCAATGGCGTTACAAACTCATTATCAGCTGTAATCCCAAAGAAGTTTGCTGAACCGACTTCTTCAATCTTGGTGTGGGTTGAGGGGTCAAGATAAATAACATCTGAGAAATGACGGGATTTAGCCATTTTTCCTGGCAAAAGACTAGCTGCATAGTTCCCACCAACCTTGGCAGCCCCTGTTCCATTTGGTGCAGCACGGTCATACTCATCTTGAATCAAGAAGTTTGTTGGAACCAAACCCCCTTTAAAGTAATTTCCAACTGGCATGGCAAAGATGGTGAAAATATACTCCTCTGCTGGTTTTACCCCAATGATATCTCCAACACCAATCAAAAGTGGACGGAGGTAGAGGGTTCCACCAGTCCCATAAGGTGGTACGTATTCTTCATTAGCACGAACAACTGCTTTACATGCTTCTACAAACATTTCTGTCGGAACTTGAGGCATCAAGAGACGATCACAGGTGCGTTGCAGACGTTTGGCATTTTCATCTGGACGAAAGAGTTGTACGCTACCATCCTTTGTACGATAGGCTTTTAATCCTTCAAATGCTTGTTGTCCATAGTGAAGACTTGGAGATGATTCTGAAATGTGAAGAGTTGAGTCCTCGGTTAATTCTCCTTGAGTCCATTGTCCATTTTTATAATAAGCGATATAACGATAAGGTAGTTTCATATAGGAAAAACCGAGATTTTCCCAATCGATTGTAACTGTCATGACAATCTCCTTTATTCTAATCAAGCTTTGTGTTCTATTCTACACTATTCTCCTAAAAATTCAAGTATTATTTGTAATTTTCTGAAAATTTTGCTTATAAAAAATCAGTCACTAGGACTGATTTTTAATTTTCTTTATCTTCTTTAAAGACTTCTTTGAGGTAGGCATCAAAAACTTCTTCATCAGAAATAGTATCTGAGATAAAGCTTCCATTACTTGTACGCTCTGATAGATTCAAATCTTGTAGGATGGCTTCGTAAATCGTTCCATTATTTGATTGAATGACAAGCGTTTGTTCGCCATCTTCTACTTCTGTACTAAAGAGATCTCCGATAAATCCTTGTTCTGAGACAGCACCGGCCAAGAAGACGCGATGTGGTTTACTCTTCAATTCTCTCAGAACTTGAAGACCACGCTTAGCGCGACTAGTTGCTGGAATTTCCTCTGTTGATACACGTTTCAAGCTTCCACGTTGCGTTAAAAGATAGAAAGATGAAGTATTGCAGATAAAGGCAGCTTGAAGCTCATCATCTGCTTTCAGATTCATAGCTTTAACACCTGCAGCCTTGGCTCCAACAACTGGAACCTCTTCGATATTAAAGCGAAGGGCATATCCATTTTTACTAATCAACAAAACATCATCCAATTTAATCGGAGCTACTGCTACAATCTGGTCACTATCGTCTTTCAACTTAGCATACTTGACAGACTTAGAGCGATAGGTTCTCCATGGAGAGAATTCTTTGCGTTCAACACGTTTGATTTGTCCAAGGCGAGTCGCTGCAAAGTAGGTCGTCGCATCCTCAAACTGATCCACAACTTCAACATAGAGCACTTCTTCATTAGTTTCAAAGTTGGTAATCGTTTGACTCAAGTGCTCCCCGATATCCTTCCAACGGATATCTGCCAACTCATGGACAGGGCGGTAAATGACATTCCCAAGCGTTGTAAAGATCAAGAGGTGCTGGGTGGTTTTGACAGATTGGACAAATAGCAATCGGTCATCATCCCGTTTCCCAATCTCCTCTAAGGTCGAAGCTGCGAAAGAACGAGGACTAGTACGCTTGATGTAACCTGTCTTAGTCACGCTGACGTAAGTATCTTCTTCAGCAATCAGACTAGCTGTATCAATCTCGATGACTTTTGCTGTATCTTCTAAAGCACTCAAACGTGGAGTCGCAAATTTCTTCTTGACCTCACGGAGTTCTTTCTTCATGAGATTGTACATGGTTCGTTCGTCACCGATAATAGCTGCAAGCATAGCAATCTTCTCACGAAGTTCTGCTTCTTCTTCTTGCAAGACAACCACGTCTGTATTCGTTAAACGATAAAGTTGCAAAGTAACGATAGCTTCAGCTTGTTCTTCCGTAAATTCATAGCTGACCTTGAGGTTTTCCTTGGCATCAGCCTTATTCTCAGAAGCACGGATAAGGGCAATGACTTCATCCAAAATAGAGATAACGCGAATCAAACCTTCCACGATATGGAGACGTTTTTCAGCCTTTTCCTTGTCAAAGCGAGAACGTGCCAAGATAACTTCACGACGGTGGGCAATATAACTAGACAAGATTGGCACAATCCCAACCTGACGAGGTGTGAAATTGTCAATCGCCACCATGTTGAAGTTGTAGTTGATTTGCAAGTCAGTGTACTTGAAAAGGTAGTTGAGAACAAGCTCCGTGTTCGCATCTTTCTTAAGTTCAATTGCGATACGAAGACCGTCACGGTCAGACTCATCACGAACCTCAGCGATACCTGCTACCTTGTTATTGACACGAACTTCATCGATTTTCTTGACCAAGTTAGCCTTATTGATTTCATAAGGAATCTCAGTGATAACGATTTGTTCCTTACCACCTTTTAGCTTCTCAATTTCAGTCTTGGAACGAACGACCACGCGCCCCTTACCAGTTTCATAGGCTTTCTTAATCTCATCACGGCCTTGGATGATAGCTCCTGTAGGAAAATCTGGTCCAGGCAAGAATTCCATCAACTTATCGACCTTGGCAGTCGGATGATCAATCATGTAGACTGTCGCATCAATAACTTCGGCCAAATTATGCGGTGGAATATCTGTGGCATAACCAGCTGAAATCCCGGTTGAACCATTGACTAAGAGGTTTGGAAAGGCTGCTGGCAAGACAGTTGGCTCTTTCTCCGTATCGTCAAAGTTCCAAGCAAAAGGAACTGTCTTTTTCTCGATATCCTGAAGAAGGTAGCCTGCAATCTCAGACAAGCGGGCCTCGGTATAACGCATAGCCGCAGGCGGATCCCCGTCCATAGAACCGTTGTTCCCATGCATTTCAACTAGAATCTCACGGTTTTTCCAGTCCTGAGACATGCGGACCATGGCATCATAGATAGAAGAATCTCCGTGTGGGTGGAAATTACCCATGATGTTCCCGACAGACTTGGCTGATTTACGGTAGCTCTTATCAAAAGTATTGCCATCCTTATTCATCGAATAAAGAATACGGCGTTGAACCGGCTTCAATCCATCACGAATGTCTGGCAAAGCCCGGTCTTGAATGATGTATTTGGAGTAGCGCCCAAAGCGCTCTCCCATGATGTCCTCTAAGGACATGTTTTGGATATTACTCATATAGGATACAAAGCCCGTAAAATGCAAAGTGAAATTAGGAAATTCTTGCAGTAAGCGATGCTCACAAGAGAATTTATCTTTTTCACACAGTATTTAGGGCGTGTTCAACTCCTTTCAAAGAATGTAGAGTAGTTTTTTTATAGACAAAGGTGTTCAGTTACTATAAATAACCAAACTATCCTTGCTGTAGTTTAAATTGATAAATAGAGTTCTTTATTTCTTAGTAATTAGGAAGTTTTGACTCAGCATACTGAATCATCTTCTCAGCTACTTCCCTATCGTATTCAAAGCCCATCTTTTGGGAAAGACTTTGAGCTTCTTGATGAAAAATTTGCATCGTAGCCAATAAAGACTGAATGATTTTGTCTAAACTCGAGAAATCAAGCAGATTTGAGAAGTCCTTCTCCGTCTCAGCAGGCAAGTAATTAAAGAGGTACTTGTAGTTTTTACCGATATCGACCTTTCCCCTATCACTTGCTACCTGCCAAGACAAGACTTTTAACAACTCTTGCTGGCAAATACCGTAGAGATGATCGGTCGCATAGACTAACTGATTACGACAAATTCCTTTGACCACGTAGGCTGATACCCACCAAAATTCATTACAAGATTTTTCAAAATCCGTCTCACTAGCTGGATCTATCCAAAAACGCTCTGGACTTGGAGAATAAGTCTCAAAAATACCCTTCTTATCTTCTAAAACTGTGAAGCCTGCCTCACTATCCACCCATTCTTGCATGTGTTCTTGTGGGCAGAGAGTCAAATCAATGCGATTACCATCCTCAAAGAGCATGAGGTAAAGATGGCGATGTCCTAGAGTAACCTCTTGCTCGATGATACGTTTTCCGAACCTGTCCAACCAAGAAATGTCTCTCGTTAGATTATCCAAATCGTCCACAACATAGACTACGTCGTAATCCTGAAACTCATCTTTTGGTGCTTGATCATCTGTTCTAGAACCCGATAAAGCGACAGTATCAACCTGTAATTTTTTAGCTGTTTCTAAAATCAGTCCAAGTATTTCTTGGTCAGTTCTCATGTGGTTTTTCCTCAGTGGTCTCTATGTTCTGAATAACAGCATCTTCATTTCTTTGCTGAAGAAGCTTCTGAACTCTTTTTCTTTCAAGTTCACCAATTATAAATTGAATAATCGAACTGATGCCATAAAGTGGCAGTAACAAAAGAATCCCCATTTCTTCAGTCAACATTAAAAATAAGAAAATAATACTCGAAAATATCGCTAAAAACCAGGCATTTATTCTAAGAATTTTTGAGTACACACTAGGATAATGCTTGAGATGTTTACTGCTTTTATAAACGCCTGTAAAACCAAAAGCTAAGCTAGCTGGTGTGAAAATAAAGATATCAAAAGTATAGAATAGCAAGCCTGCATAAGGATTGGATCTTAAAGGATTATCAAATAAAAAGACACAGGCAGTTACTATGGTTAATAGTAAGAATTCAAGAAAGCGACTTTTCTCAGGTTTACCTTGTTTAGCACTTATAAACATAACTGCACCTATAGCTAAAACTATCGCAAGAAAAGGAGTATGATACAATAAACTTATCATGATTTATACCTCTTTTAAAGAGCTAAGATTTTGAAGGAGGAAGATTTACTTAAAACACTGTTGCTTCTTCTAGCGTAAACTTAACATTGTCCTCAATCCACTTACGGCGTGGTTCGACCTTGTCTCCCATGAGGACGTTTACGCGGCGTTCAGCGCGTGCTAGATCTTCGATTGTAACACGGATAAGAGTGCGGGTTTCTGGATTCATGGTTGTTTCCCAAAGTTGATCCGCGTTCATCTCACCGAGCCCCTTATAGCGTTGGAGGGTAGCACCTTTACCAAACTGCTTACGTAGTTCTTCTAGCTCACCATCTGTCCAAGCGTAGGCCACTTCTTCTTTCTTACCTTTCCCTTTTGACATCTTGTAAAGAGGTGGAAGGGCGATATAAACATGACCTGCCTCAACTAGTGGACGCATATAGCGGTAAAAGAAGGTTAAGAGAAGAGTTTGAATGTGGGCACCGTCGGTATCCGCATCGGTCATGATAATAATCTTGTCATAGTTGGCATCTTCAAGCGAGAAGTCTGCTCCAACACCTGCACCGATGGTATAAATCATGGTATTGATTTCTTCATTTTTGAGGATATCAGCCATCTTGGCCTTGGCTGTATTGATAACCTTACCACGAAGAGGCAAGATAGCTTGAAACTTGCGGTCACGACCTTGCTTAGCAGAACCACCGGCAGAGTCTCCCTCGACTAGGTAGAGTTCGTTCTTAGCTGGATTTTTAGACTGGGCTGGGGTTAATTTTCCAGAAAGCAAGCCCTTATCTTTCTTATTTTTCTTACCATTACGACTCTCATCACGCGCCTTACGTGCTGCTTCACGAGCATCACGCGCCTTGATAGCCTTGCGAATCAGATTAGAAGCTAGTTCACCATTTTCCATAAGGAAGAAGGTCAACTTATCAGCCACAATTCCATCTACAACAGGACGAGCAAGGGGACTTCCTAGTTTATCCTTAGTCTGTCCTTCAAACTGCAAGTGTTCTTCAGGGACTAGAATAGAAAGAACGGCTGCTAATCCTTCACGGTAATCGGACCCTTCAAGATTTTTATCCTTTTCCTTGAGAAGACCTGTCTTACGGGCGTAGTCATTCATGACTTTGGTAATAGCAGACTTAAGTCCTGTCTCATGCGTTCCACCGTCCTTAGTGCGAACGTTATTTACAAATGACAAGATGTTATCAGAAAATCCATCATTATACTGGAGGGCTACTTCCACTTGGAAACCATTGTCTTCGCCTTCAAAGTAAAGAACTGGAGTTAAGGTTTCCTTGTCTTCATTGAGGTAAGAAACAAAGTCCTGTACCCCGTTCTCATAGTGAAATTCGATTGCTTCATCTGTTCGCTTGTCCGTTAATGACAAGGTTACATTTTTCAAGAGAAAAGCTGATTCATTAAGGCGTTCTGAAATGGTATTGTACTTGAAGTCGGTTGTAGAAAAGATACTAGCATCCGGCATGAAGGTTACTTTGGTACCTGTCTTAGATTTTGATGCCGTTCCAATCTTTTCAAGGGTTGTAACTGGCTTGCCTCCATTTTCAAAACGTTGTCTATAAACTGCGCCATCACGAGTAATTTCTACCTCTAACCAACTAGAGAGGGCATTGACGACAGAAGATCCAACCCCGTGGAGACCTCCTGATGTCTTATAACCACCCTGACCGAATTTTCCTCCGGCGTGAAGGATGGTAAAGATAACCTCAACCGTTGGAATTCCCATAGCGTGCATTCCAGTCGGCATTCCACGTCCATGGTCTTGAACCGTTAAACTTCCGTCTTTATTGATTGTCACATCGATACGGTCACCAAATCCAGACAAGGCCTCATCGACCGCATTATCGACGATTTCCCAGACAAGGTGGTGGAGACCAGCACCATCGGTCGATCCGATATACATCCCTGGACGTTTACGGACCGCATCCAACCCTTCTAGCACCTGAATGGCGTCATCATTATAATTGTTAATATTGATTTCCTTTTTTGACACAAGGAACCTCCTATTTGTTCATCTTTTCTATTTTACAGGTTTTCTAGCGATTTTGCAAAGTTTTTCTAGTTAAAAAGCCTATTCCCAAGTCCTTTTTAGCAAAAACTTTACCAATCTCCACCAAAAAAAGAAACCAAGACATAATCTTAGTTTTCTTTTCCTTTAACTTGGTTGGTAGCCACATCTTCACCAAACCATTTCTTGCTAATTTCTTGGAATTTACCTTCTTGATAGAGCTCGACAAAAGCCTTATTCAAATTGGCTAATAAGGTCTTGTCCGCTGGTCTTACTCCAACTGCAAAGGATTCACTCTCAAAACCAGCAGGAAAAATCTCATACTGGTCTAAAATTCCTTGAGTTTCAAGATAATAATTGGCGTAAACACGGTCAATTAAAAGGGCATCAATCCGATCATTTTGCAAGTCAATCAAGGCTTCATTAAAACTCTGATATTGGTTGGCTTTTTGATCTTTTACGATATTTTTTAAGAGTTCTGGTTGGGCTTCGAAATCTATATAACCAGAAGATCCTGCCTGGGCACCCAAAACCTTGCCTGTCATATCAGACACTGATTGTATATTCTGAGATTTCTTAGAGACTAGAACTTGCTGATTTTCCATGTAAGGAATGGTAAAAGCAACCTTCTCACGGCGTTCATCAGTCGCTGAATATCCATTCCAGATAGCATCAATGGTGCCGTTTTGAAGTTCGGTTTCCTTCATGTCCCAATCAATGGGTTGAAACTGTACCTTGAAACCAAGTTTCTCAGAAACAGCCTGTGCTAAATCAATGTCAAATCCAGCATATTGCCCATTCTTTTCTTCAAAGCCCATGGGAACAAAGGTATTGTCAAACCCGATGGTAATTGTACCCTGTTCTTGGTATTTGTCCCAATTATCGACTTTGGGATCACTAGCTTTTTGTGTGCATCCTACCAGGAAAAAAGCCAGAAAGAATACCAAAACAAGGCTGATTTTCATTCGATTCATAGATACCTCCTACTTAGGCTCTACTTTGAGAATCTGATCAGCAATATTCTCTGCAAACTGGAGATCGTGAGTCACGACAATCTGAGTCATGCCTAATTCTCGATTTTGTAGAATCAGTTTTTCAACTTCAAGACGCAACTCAGGATCAAGTGCAGAAGTTGGTTCATCATAACCAATCACTTCTGGATCTATCATCATAGCACGCGCTAAAGCAACACGTTGCTTTTGCCCACCAGATAATGAGTATGGATAAGCATCTGCGTGTGCTTCGAGCCCCAGACGAGCGAGTAAGTCGGTTGCCTTCTTCTTGGCATCTGCTTCAGACATCCCCATAGTTTTGATGGGTGACAAAATCAAGTTCTCCATAACGGATAAGTGAGGAAAAAGCTGAAAATCTTGAAAAACAAAACCTAATAAGTGACGCTTTTCAAGTTCATCCAAAGGTAGGGATTCTCCATTATAAAAAATCTCACCTGAATCAATGGTTTCTAGTCCAGCTAACATTCTAAGCAAGGTAGTCTTCCCACCACCAGAAGGACCAACGATGGCCAAAATCTGCTTTTCAGGGATTGTTAAATTGAAATTGGATAAAATTTCTTTTTTTCCAAATTTTTTGCTGATATTTTTTAACTCTAACATGGATAACCCTCCTATCTATAGTAGCTGAACTTCTTCTCAAGTTTCTTAGCTAGGATTGTAACGATACCAATCATAAGAAGATAGATAGCGCCTGCTAGGAACATGGGAATCAAGCTCGCATCACGATTGGCTGCTGTACGACTAGCTAGGATTAGATCTGAAATACCCAGTGCATAAACCAAAGACGTATCTTTAACCAAACTCATAACCTCGTTAAATACACTTGGTAAAACAATCTTAGTGACTTGAGGCAAAATGATATAGCGAACGGTATCGATAGGATTCAATTTCAAAACCTTAGCTGCTTCATATTGTCCTTGAGGAATGGTTGCAATCCCTCCACGGAATATTTCTGCAAAATAGGCTGCATAATTAAGCGTGAAAGCAATAATCGCTGCTGGTACCCGATCAAGTCGAATCCCGATACTTGGCAAAACATAATAGATAAAGATTAACTGCAAGAGCAAGGGTGTCCCACGCATCACCCATATATAAACATCAATCATGTAATGGAGGGGTTTCCAATGGACCTGTAAGCAAAAGGCAACCAAAATGCCTAAAGGGATTGAAAACAGTAAGACCAGTGCAAATACTTGTAAAGTCATTATCGCACCGCTCAATAAACTTGGTAATATCTCAAATAAGTAAGACATATTCCACCTCCTAAAAATAATTGTTCCTATTATAGCATAAATAAACACAAAATCAAGTTTTTTCAGAAATTTTCATGTATTTTTAAAACTTTAGCTTTGATTTATGAATAAAAATAGTAGTCATGATAAACTTGTGAGCTTTGATAAAGAATCAGATGTCACAAGTGGCTTACAGATTCAGTTTCGTTTCTCTCCTGTTTCATGGTATAATAGAAGCATGATGACAATAGTATTATTAATTTTAGCTTATTTATTGGGTTCAATCCCTTCAGGCTTATGGATTGGGCAAATCTTCTTTAACATCAATATAAGAGAACATGGATCTGGTAATACTGGAACGACCAATACCTTCAGAATTTTAGGAAAAAAAGCTGGGATGGTAACTTTTGCAATTGATTTCTTTAAGGGTACTTTGGCTACTCTACTTCCACTAATCTTCCATGTACAGGGAATTTCGCCAATCGTCTTTGGACTTTTAGCAGTCCTCGGCCATACCTTCCCAATCTTTGCAAAATTCAAGGGTGGTAAGGCTGTCGCTACCAGCGCTGGAGTTATTTTGGGATTTGCTCCTCTCTTTTGCCTCTACCTTGCAGTCATTTTCTTTGGAATCCTTTATCTGGGAAGTATGATTTCCCTTTCTAGTATATCAGCTGCTATAGCTGCGATTCTTGGAGTCCTTCTATTTCCTCTTTTTGGATTTATCTTAAGTAGTTATGACCTACTTTTCACTGTGATTATTATTGGTCTTGCAAGTCTAGTAATTGTGAGACACAAGGACAATATCAAACGCATCCAAAATAAAACAGAAAATATTATCCCTTGGGGACTCAACTTAACTCACCAAGAACCTAAAAAATAAAACGTCAGTTGAAACTGACGTTTTTTTTATATTACTTAGATTTAATATAGTTGATACCGTCTGCCTTTGGTGCAACAGCTTTACCAAAGAATGCTGCTAGGACGACAATGGTCAAGAGGTATGGTGCGATTTGCAAGTAAACGGCTGGAACTCCTTGCAAGAAAGGAAGTTGAGAACCGATAACTGCCAAACTTTGTGAGAGTCCAAAGAAAAGACTTGAAAGCATAGCACCAACAGGATTCCATTTACCAAAAATCATGGCAGCAAGAGCGATAAACCCTGGACCGACGATGGTTGTCACTGAGAAGTTAACAGAAATTGATTGAGCGTAAATAGCTCCACCGATTCCTCCAAGGAAACCTGAAATCACAACTCCAAGATATCTCATCTTGTAAACATTAATTCCCAAAGTGTCTGCCGCTTGTGGATGTTCACCTACTGAACGAAGACGAAGTCCAAAGCGAGTTTTAAAGAGAACAAACCATGCTAAGAATGAGAAAGCAATTGCTAGATAACCAAGTAAACTTGTTGACTTGAAGAAGATATCTCCGATAACTGGGATATTCGCCAAAAGAGGGAAATCAAATCGACCAAATGTTTGCGTTAAGTTATCCGTTTGTCCCTTGTTATAAAGCACCTTGACCAAGAAGACTGCCAAGGCAGGTGCCATCAAGTTAAGTACGGTACCACTGACAACATGGTCAGCACGGAAATGAATTGTAGCTACTGCGTGAATGAGCGAGAAGAGCGCTCCGACTAATCCACCAACTAGAAGCGCAAACCAAGGAGTTAATGCTCCCAAATCTTGAGCAAATTCAAGGTTAAAAACAACTCCAGAAAAGGCACCCATGACCATGATTCCTTCAAGACCAACGTTAACAACTCCTCCACGTTCAGAGAAAACTCCTCCGATACTTGTGAAAATAAGTGGTGCTGAGTAAATCAACATGGACGAAACCATAAGGGTTAACATTGTTGTAATCGACATCCTTATTTACCTCCTTTAAGTTGTTTTCTTGGTTTGACAAAGCGTTCGATGATGTAGTGAACGCTGACAAAGAAGATAATTGAGGCTGTAACGATACTTACAAGCTCAGATGGTACTTGTGCAGCATTCATACCCGGTGCTCCAACCTGTAGGACACTGAATAAGAAGGCCGCAAATAGAATTCCAACTGGGGAGTTTGACGCAAGTAGACTTACTGCCATACCGTTAAATCCGACTGCCAATGATGAACCTTGAACGTAGACGTTTTGGAAGGTACCAAGTCCTTCTACTGCTCCACCAAGTCCTGCGAGGGCACCCGAAATAATCATGGATAGAATAATGGTACGTTTAGCTGAAATACCTGCATATTCAGAAGCATTTGGATTTAGACCAACTGCACGGATCTCAAAACCGAGAGTTGTCTTCTTAAGCATGAACCAGATAACCGCAACAGCTATGATCGCAAAGAAAATCCCAATGTTCATACGAGAATTTCCTGTTAGCTCAGCAAGCCAAGGTGTTTGATAAGTTGCATTTGCACTAACACGAATAGACGAATCCGTACTTTGCATAATTTCTTTAGGGAAGCTGTGGATAAAGGCATTCCCCACATAAAGAACAATGTAGTTCATCATAATGGTTACGATAACCTCAGATGTCCCAAGGTAGGCTCTTAAGATACCAGGAATTGCTCCAACGATTCCTCCCGCAACTAAGGCAATAACAATTGTCGCAAGAATCATCAAAGGACGTGGCAAATCTGGGAAAGAAAGAGCGAACCAACCACTCATAACCCAACCTGCGAGGGCTTGTCCCGGAAGACCAACGTTAAAGAAACCAGCACGGCTTGCCACTGCAAATCCTAGAGCAATCAAGACCAAAGGTCCCATGGCACGGAAGATTTCACCGATTCCACGTACACTACCAAAGGCTGTGTAGAATAGTTCTTCATATCCCCAGATAGCATCGTAGCCAAAAATCCACATGACGATGGCTCCGAGTAGGATCCCTAAAATAACAGAAATCAAAGGAACCGAAATTTGTTGTAATTTTTTAGACATCACTCTTCTCCTTTTCCAATTCACCACCAGCCATCAAGACTCCAAGCTCTTGCTTGTTGGTTGTTTCTGGGGTTACAATCCCTTGAATCTTACCATCGTGGATAACGGCAATTCTATCAGAGACATTTAGAATCTCATCTAGTTCAAAGCTGACTACAAGGACAGCTTTCCCATTATCACGTTCTTGAATCAAGCGTTTGTGAATGTACTCAATGGCACCGACGTCCAAACCACGAGTTGGTTGGCTGACGATGAGGAGATCAGGATTTCGATCAACTTCTCGAGCGATGATAGCTTTTTGTTGATTTCCTCCAGAAAGAGCTGAGGCTGGAACAATCTCACTAGCAGCACGCACATCGAATTCTTGCATTAATTGCTTAGCGTACCCGATGATATTGGTATAATTTAAAATTCCCTTCTTGCTAAGAGGTTCCTTATAGTAGGTTTGAAGAGCGATATTTTCAGAAATCATCATTTCCAAGACCAAACCATCACGGTGACGGTCTTCAGGAACGTGGCCCACACTCATTTCTGTAATTTGGCGAGGGTGTAAACCTACGATAGACTGGCCTTTCAACTCCACACTACCAGACTCAATCTTACGGAGTCCAGTGATAGCTTGGATCAATTCTGACTGACCATTTCCATCAATCCCGGCAATTCCGACAATCTCACCAGCTCGAACATCGAGTGAGAGATTTTTAACGGCAGGAACACCTCGGTTTTCGTTTACTACTAGGTCTTTAATAGACAGAATAACTTCTTTAGGTTGAGCTTCCTGTTTCTCAGTTTTAAAGGAAACAGAACGTCCTACCATCATCTCAGCTAAGTCAGCATTAGTTGCACCAGCAATCTCAACTGTTTCAATAGATTTACCACGACGGATAACTGTAACACGGTCAGATACAGCACGAATCTCATCCAATTTGTGGGTAATCAAGATAATGGATTTACCTTCTTTGACCAAATTCTTCATAATAGCCATCAACTCATCAATTTCTGATGGTGTTAAGACGGCAGTTGGTTCGTCAAAGATAAGAATGTCTGCACCACGATAAAGTGTCTTTAAGATTTCAACCCGTTGTTGAGCCCCTACAGAGATATCTGCCACTTTGGCAGAAGGATCCACAGCAAGACCATAGCGTTCAGACAACTCATTGATTTCTCGAGTAGCACGAGCAATATCTAGCACACCTTTTTTGGTCAATTCACTCCCCAAAATGATATTTTCAGCAACAGTGAAAGCTTCTACCAACATAAAGTGTTGGTGAACCATCCCAATTCCTAGGCTAGCAGCTTTTGATGGTGAGTCAAGTTTCACAACTTGACCATTAACAACAATTTCACCACTAGTTGGTTCTAGAAGCCCCGCTAGCATGTTCATAAGAGTGGACTTACCAGCTCCATTTTCTCCTAAAAGTGCATGAATTTCACCTTTACGAAGTACAAGGTTAATCTTGTCGTTAGCGACAAATTCACCAAAAACTTTGGTAATTTCACGCATTTCAATGACATTTTCGTGTGCCATGTGCTCTTCCTTTCAGAGTTTTATTTTGTTTCAATAAAACCTGCTAAAGAAACTTAGCAAGCTCTATTGAGACAAAACCATTTGCCTCAATTCTTAAAGAAGCGGCCCAAGACCGCTTCCTAAGAAATGACTTCCATCAATTATTTTTCAGGAACTTTGATGCTACCATCAAGGATTTTAGCTTTTGCATCTTCAACAGCTTTTTTACCTTCTTCAGAAAGGTTTGTCATTGCCAAATCAACACCTTTATCCTTCAATGAGTAAACGATAACTTGACCACCAGGGAATTCACCTTTTTCAGCTTTGTTAGCAAGGTCTTTTACAGCTGTACCAACTTGTTTCAAAGTAGAAGCAAGTACGAAGTTAGCTTCTTTACCATCTTTAGAAGTGTATTTACCTTCATCAACTTGGTCACGGTCTACACCGATAACCCAAACTTTTTCGTCTTCATTTTTGCTTTCGTTCAAAGATTTAGCTTCAGAGAAGACACCTGCTCCAGTACCACCAGCTGCTTGGTAGATAACGTCTGCACCTGCAGCGTATTGAGCTGCAGCAATTGTTTTACCTTTAGCAGCATCACCAAATGAACCAGCGTAGTCTACTTGAACTTTGATAGATGGGTCAACTGACTCAACACCAGCTTTGAAACCAGCTGCGAAGCGAGAAATAACTTCAGATTCCATACCACCTACAAAACCAACTTGTTTTGTTTTAGTAGTTTTAGCTGCAGCGACACCTGCAAGGTATGCTGCTTCGTTATCAGCAAAAGTAGCACTTACAACATTTTTTTGATCTTTGATCACATCGTCAATCAAAACATAGTTTATATCTGTATGTTCTTTGGCAGCATCAGCAACTGCATTTTTAAGTGCAAAACCAATACCATAGATCAAGTTGTAGTTTCCAGCTGCTTGTTGCAAGTTGTTTGCGTAGTCAGCTTCACTTGTTGATTGGAAGTAAGTATAACCTTTATCTTTTTCAAGGTTGTGTTCTTTACCCCAAGCTTGAAGACCTTCCCAAGCTGATTGGTTGAATGATTTGTCATCAACACCACCAGTATCTGTAACGATAGCTGCTTTAGTCTTCACATCAGAAGAAGATGAAGCTGCATTACGAGAAGAGCGATTACCACATGCAGCAAGTCCAAATGCTGCTACTGCAACTAGACCAAGGCCTAGCCATTGTTTCTTGTTCATTACTGAACCTCCTAAATAAGATGCGCAACTAAGTTGCAAGTATGGATAGATAGGTCACAAGGACCCTTGTCACTCAGGGAGTGACACAGACTAATGCAAGTCTGTAAAAGAATATGGAAGTAATTCCCCGACCGTCATCTCGACCGTCGTTTTATCTTTGGCGACTAGAGTCACCTTTAGATCTGGTTTAAAAAATTCGGCCATGACTTGGCGACAAGCACCACAAGGTGAAATCGGTTTTTCTGTTTGACCATAGACAATCAATTCTGAAAAGTCTCGCTGTCCTTCAGAAACCGCCTTAAAGATAGCTGTTCTTTCGCCACAGTTGGTCAAAGAGAAGCTAGCATTCTCGACATTGACTCCAGTATAAACACTTCCATCCTTGGCAACCAATACGGCACCAATTGGGAAATGTGAGTAGGGCACATAGGCTTTTTTACTAGTTTCAATTGCTAAATCAATCAACTCAGTAGTCGCCATCCGCTAATTCTCCTTTAAGGATTGCTACACCAGAAGATGTTCCGATACGAGTAGCTCCAGCTTCAACAAAGGCAACAGCATCTGCATACGAGCGAGCTCCTCCAGCAGCCTTGACCCCCATATCAGGTCCAACTGTCTGGCGCATTAATTTAACATCCGGTAGGGTTGCACCACCTGTTGAGAAACCAGTAGAAGTCTTGACAAAGTCTGCTCCTGCTTTCTGAGCTAGCTGACAAGCGAGAATTTTTTCCTCATCGGTTAACAAACAAGCTTCAATAATAACCTTTACGAGTTTGTCTCCACTTGCTTCAACAACTGCTCGAATATCTGACTCAACTAAATCAGCATTCTCAGACTTGAGTGCTCCAACATTGATGACCATATCAATCTCATCAGCACCATTTTGGATAGCTTCTTTGGTTTCGAATGCTTTAACAGCGGATGTTGTGGCTCCAAGTGGGAAGCCTACAACTGTACAAACCTTGACATCAGTATTTTCTAGACCAGCTTTTGCATGAGAAACCCAGCAAGGATTGACACAAACACTGGCAAAATCATAGTCTTTGGCTTCAGATAACAAATGATCGATTTGTTGTTCAGTCGCATCTTGCTTCAAAAGCGTATGATCAATGTATTTATTTAATTTCATTTCGAATTTTCCTTAAATCAGGAGATAATCTCTATAATTTCTCGTGTTTTTATCACTTCGTCACTTATTTTAATTTTAACATATTTTTGAAAATCTGTAACTAGTTCAGGAGAAATTTTGCCATTTGCATATACTTTTGCGACAATTTCACCTTTTTTGACAGCATCTCCAACTTTCTTCTCAAAAACAATCCCTGTCTCATAGTCAAGAGTATCGGTTTTAACAGCACGACCAGCACCTAATCTCATAGCAAAAAGACCGAATTCCATGGCTGGAAGTTCTGCGATAATACCATCCTCTTGAGCAGGAATATCAAATACATGGTCAACTTTTACTGGACGATAGAGGTCTTCTAGGTTTCCACCCTGAGCTAGAACCATCTCTTCAAATTTCTTGATTGCCTGACCATTTTCAAGATGTTGCCTTACTTCCTCGACTGTTTTTTCAACATTTGCCAGAGAAAGCATAATCTGAGCTAACTCACAGATAAAGTGACTAATATCCTCGCGTCCTTTACCCTGAAGAATTTCTAGTGCTTCTAGAATTTCCAAGCGGTTCCCAATGGCACGTCCCAAAGGTTGACTCATATCCGTAATGACTGCTACTGTCTTACGGTCAACAGCCTTACCAAGGTTTACCATGGTTTGAGCCAATTCACGCGCCTCATCAACTGTCTTCATAAAGGCACCTTCACCGACTGTTACATCCAGCAAAATAGCATCGGCTCCAGCTGCAATTTTTTTACTCATGACAGAACTAGCAATCAAGGGAATCGTATCAACTGTCGCAGTGACATCACGTAGTGCATAGAGAAGTTTATCCGCTTTGACTAGTTGGTCAGATTGACCAATAACTGAAACCCCGATATCCTGAACCTGTTTGATAAAGTCTTCTTGACCGCGTTCGACTTGAAAACCTTTGATAGATTCTAATTTATCGATTGTTCCGCCAGTATGTCCTAGACCTCTACCACTCATTTTGGCAACTGGAACATCAAAACTAGCTACCAAGGGTGCTAGGATTAAAGTTACCTTGTCACCAACACCACCCGTAGAGTGTTTATCAACCTTCACACCATTTATAGCAGACAAATCAAACTCCTGACCTGTCTTGACCATGTTCATAGTCAAATCGGAAATCTCTCTAGTGGTCATGCCTTTAAAATAAACAGCCATAGCAAAGGCAGACATCTGGTAGTCAGGAACTGTTCCTGCAACATATCCTTCAATCAGCCATTGGATTTCACTAGAGCTGAGTTCTTGGCCGTCTCTTTTTTTCTGGATTAGATCTACTGCTCTCATTCTTTCACACTTCTAAGGATATAATATCCCTTATCTTTCTTTACAACCTCGCAGTTGCCAAATACTTCTTTCATCTTGTTTTTGGCACTTGGAGCTCCTTGTTTTTTCTGAATAACAATGGTTAAATCTCCACCGTCTACAAGATAATCAATGCTTTTCTCGATGATTTCATGGACGACTTGCTTGCCTGCACGGATGGGTGGATTCGAAATGACATGGTCAAATTGCCCTTCTACCTGCTCATAAATATTGGACTGGAAGATAGTCGCTTGAACATTGTTTTTTACTGCATTTTGCTGGGCCAAATCCAGGGCACGATTGTTAATATCCACCATAGTCGCTTGAACACCATTAGCTTTAACCAAAGACAAGCCTATTGGACCGTAGCCACAACCAACATCCAGAATTTTTTCACCTTTTTCAACATCGAGACATCTTAGCAATAACTGACTTCCAAAATCAATCATTTTTTTGCTAAAGACACCTGCATCCGTCAAAAAAGTCATCTTTTCTCCAAGTAGTTCCACTCTTAGCTCATGAACATCATGGGCCGCATCTGGATTTTCTGCATAATACATTTTACTCATAGTTTCATTTTACCACATAAATAAGTTAATTGTAAATCGTTTACATGACAACAAAGGCTTTTGTTTGCCATTGATTTATTAAAAAATAGTATAAGTTACCTAATCCCTTAGGGCCCGAGCAAATAAGAACCCAATGCCATCGTGATAGCAAAAGAAAAAATACAGGCCAGACCAAACAAGAAAAGCCACCATTTTCTTGTTAAAATGGCGAGAATCAGGTAAATAAAACCAATAATTGGTAGCAAGAATAACAAGACAAACGCAGACCAACTATAGGTTTGACTTCCTAAACTCACAGTAAACTCAATCAAAGTCGGAGATAACCACAGAATCACAACCAGTAAGCTAGTCAGTTTTAGAATTTTATCACTCACCACTAGTCTCATAACATCACCTCTTTTGATTGCTATACTACTTATATTTTAACAAAGAAAGCGCTTTTTCTCAAATGATTCAGATGTCTTTCTTTGTAAATTATGGTATACTGAGATATCAAACGAGGAAATTTTATGACCAACGAATTTATACATTATGAAAAAATCAGTCGAGGAACTTGGCAATCTTTGCATCGTAAAACTACACCTCCTTTAACCGAGGAGGAATTGGATTCGATTAAGAGTTTTAATGACCAGATTAGTCTCCAAGATGTAACAGATATTTACCTGCCGCTAGCTCATCTGATTCAAATCTACAAACGCTCTAAAGAAGACCTAGCCTTTTCAAAAGGAATTTTTCTCCAAAGGGAGAGTAAGAATCAGCCATTTATTATCGGAATTTCAGGTAGTGTCGCTGTTGGCAAATCAACTACTAGCCGACTCTTACAAATTTTGCTTTCACGTATTTTTCCAGAAGCAAGTGTTGAATTAGTGACAACTGATGGCTTTCTGTATCCTAACAGCATCTTAAACGAGCGTAATATCCTAAACCGAAAAGGTTTCCCTGAGAGTTATGATATGGAAAGCTTGCTCAATTTCCTGGATCAACTTAAAAACGGTCAGGATGTTGACATTCCTGTTTATTCTCACGAAATCTACGATATCGTACCTGATAAAACACAAAGAGTTCAAGCAGCGGATTTTGTCATCGTAGAGGGTATCAACGTCTTTCAAACACCACATAACAGCCGTCTTTATATTACAGACTTTTTCGATTTTTCAATCTATGTAGATGCTGCAGTCGAGGATATCGAGAGCTGGTATTTGGATCGTTTTTTGAAACTTCTTAGCTTTGCACAAGATGATCCAAACAACTATTACTATCGTTTCACCCAACAACCAATCAGTGAAGTCAAAGATTTTGCCCATCAGGTTTGGACAAGTATTAATTTGACCAATCTACAAAACTACATCGAACCGACAAGAAATCGGGCTGAAGTCATTCTTCACAAATCTAAAAATCATGAAATTGATGAAATTTATTTAAAAAAGTGATTTCCCCTTGTCAAAATAATAGTTTTCAGATATAATGGTATAGTTAGTAAATATGGAGGTAAGAACATTGGCAAACATTAAATCAGCTATCAAACGCGCTGAATTGAACGTTAAACAAAACGAAAAGAACTCAGCTCAAAAATCAGCTATGCGTACTGCTATCAAAGCTTTTGAAGCAAACCCATCTGAAGAACTTTACCGTGCTGCTAGCTCAGCCATCGATAAAGCAGAAACTAAAGGTTTGATCCACAAGAATAAAGCTAACCGTGATAAAGCACGTCTTGCAGCTAAACTTGGTTAATCTTTAACTGGATACAAAATGAGCTCTTCGGAGCTTTTTTTGTACACATTTTTCTGGAGGTTATCATGAAAATTGCTATTATAGGATATTCAGGGTCAGGTAAATCTACTCTGGCAGAAAAACTTTCCAGCTACTACTCCATTCCTAAACTCCATATGGACACCCTTCAATTTCAGCCAGGCTGGGTAGACAGTAACCGCGATTGGATGTTAAAAGAGATGAGAGACTTTCTCACCGAACATTCCGATTGGGTTATTGACGGTAACTATAGCTGGTGTTACTATGAGGAAAGAATGGAGCAAGCTGACCAGATTATCTTTCTAAACTTTTCAGCTTGGAATTGTTTAGCAAGAGCCTTAAAACGCTATCTACAATACAGAGGAAAAGTTAGAGAAAGTATGGCGGATGGGTGTCAAGAACAATTTAATTGGGAATTTATTAGTTGGATTCTCTGGGATGGACGAACAAAAAATGCTAAGGTAAGATACCAAAAATTAAGTGATACCTACCCTGAAAAGATGCATATTCTCCATTCTCAAGCAGAGATTGATTGTTTCTTACAATCTCTTAAAAAATAGACGATAGAGCAACATTCATTTAGGTCATAGTATGGACTGAATGACTAAAAAAGGAAGATTTTCTGGATGAAAATCTTCCTTTTTTGTGTTTTCTTTTATTCTGCAATTAAAGTCTCTAGACCAACCTTCATCATATCAGTGAAGGTGTTTTGGCGTTCTTCAGCTGTTGTATCCTCATCTGGATTGACCAAACTATCTGAGATGGTCATAATGGCAAGAGCATCAACATGGTGTTGAGCTGCCAAATAGTAAAGAGCTGCTGCTTCCATTTCCACAGCCTTGACTCCCCATTTACCAAGCTCGATGTTCTTTTCAAAGTAGTTTGAGTAGAAAACATCTGATGACAAGACATTGCCGACGTGTGTAGTCATGCCAAGGTCTTTAGCAATATGGTAAGCCTTATCTAGCAAGTCAAAACTTGCAATTTGTGGGAAATCGTATTGAGGCCAATCGTTGCGGATGATGTTTGAGTTGGTTGCTGCTGCTTGAGCCAAGACCAATTCACGGACGTGAACATCCTCATTCAAAGATCCAGCCGTTCCGACACGGATCAATTTCTTTACTCCGTAGTCGACAATCAACTCACGCGCATAGATAGAGATGGATGGCATCCCCATTCCTGTTCCCATGACAGATACACGGTGACCTTTGTAAGTACCTGTGTAACCAAACATGTTACGGACTTTGTTAAAGCAAACAGCATCTTCAAGAAAATTCTCAGCGATAAATTTTGCACGAAGAGGATCCCCAGGAAGAAGAATTTTATCAGCAATTTCACCCTGCTTAGCAGCAATATGGATAGACATGTTTAAGATATAAAGGGCGACAGAGAACAAAGGAAAAATAGGAAACTGACGAAGCATCACAGATGCTAGACAGTTTATCTTTTTTCCACAGTTCTCCGCCCGTATTCAGTTCAGTGAATACGGTTAACCCTTCCTTTCTGTGTATATTTCTTATTTAGAAAAGCTTTCCGCTCGTGTTCAAATCTGAACACACGCCCTACCTTTCTTTTTTATTTAGTTTGTTAATGAATCCAAAAATGCGTATAATTTTGCATTCATTTCTTGATAATCGTAAGCACGGATGGCTTCAGGTTTTTCGACAAATGGCAATGTTTGACTTTGGGCTTCCAAAGCGGCTTCACCATCTGCAGCAATTAAGAGATTGACTGCTTCTGGATCAAATTCCAAGTGAGCTTGGAAGGCATAGTGTTTAGGACTGAAGCGTATAATCTGCCGTGGACAACCTTGACTGGTCGCAAGGACAACAGCATCCTCTGTCAATCCCGGCATATCTCCATGCCAATGTCCTGAATCAAAGCTCTCACCAAATAAGGCGACATTCGGATCTGCTAATCCTTCAAGGGTTAGGTCCACCGGATAAACACCAATCTCTCGTTCTGGACTATGTTCATACTCTGCGCCATAAGCTACAGACAGGAGCTGCGCACCAAGACAGACACCAACGATGTAGCGATCCGCCTTCATAGCTTTTTGAATTAGTTCAATCTCAGCTTGCGGATCATAGTAAGGGAAGGTTGCGCGATCCTCATCTGGCGATTGTGGTCCTCCCATGACAATCAAAAAATCGATTTCATCCACTGTCTCAGGTAGAGCTTCCCGCTCGTAGACCTTGGTCATTTTCACCTGATGACCACGCTCCTGCGCCCACTTTAGATAGGCACCAGGTACTTCAAAAGTTTCGTGCAAAACAAAATGCACTCTCATCGTTTATTCTCCCATCTATTTTGAATCACATAAGACACACCAGCAGTTAGTGCCAGCGGTAGAATCAAGGCCCAGCTCTGTCCTGTAAAACCAAGACTTAGGGCAATGGCAGTCATGGGAGCTTGTAATGTTGTCCCTAAAAAGACTGTCGCTCCAAGCAACATTCCTAGAGCAGGATCTAGTTGAACGCCAACTGCAGAAAGAATCATGGTCACCAAATAACCAGATCCAATTCCTAAGGCAAATGATGGCGTCAAGGTTCCCCCATAGGCACCATTACTCAAGAGGATATAAACCAGAAGCCCTTTCACGACCAAGATCAAGGCTAGATTAGAAAATGGTTGACCTGATAGAACGGCTTGAGCTAGAACCTGTCCATTCCCCATAAAAATCGGGTAAAAGATCACAATACCAGCTAGCACCATAAATGCTAAAGGCAGAGCCCATAGAATGGTCCAATCCTTCCGCCGTTTGCGACTAGCCTGTTTGGCTAGAAAACGAAAGGCAAGTGCCAATGGAGTAACCAATAGAGCCACTAAGACAGCCTGCAAGAAACCACTTGCTGACCAATGAACTTGCGACAGGTGGTAAATAGCACCATGACCAACGATTGGTTGGGCCACCCAAGCCGCTAGATAAGTACTGGACAAGACCAGTAAGACATTTTTCCAGCGATAGGACAACCCTAAGGTCTCAAAGACAAACAAGCTACTAGCAAAGGGAATCTGATAGACCGCAGCTAACCCCGCTCCAGCTCCACAAGCAATCAAAACTCTTTGCTCTTTGATCGTCAAGGACAAAACTTTTCCCAAACGACCAGCTATAAGTGCCCCAACCTCACGTGGAGCTCCTTCTTTTCCGACCGAAGCGCCAGCTCCGACAATCGCAACCTGCATACTTGCATGAAGGATATGGGCTAGGGGCGCTGGTTCTCTATCTCCAACCTGATCAATTTGCTTACGAATAGACAGAATCTTATAACGTTTCTGCAAAACATACCAGAATCCTGCTGCCAAAAGCCCTGTCACAGATAAGACAAGAAATCTACGAAGACCTCCGGCTTCCCGAAATTGCTGGAGCAGATCAGATCGTTCTTGGCCGAAAGCCAACTTTTGTACGCCATCTAGTAGAAAATGACAGGCGATTCCGACCAGACCTGTTCCTATTCCTAAAGCGACGGTCGCTAAAAGCAGACGCCAGCCATAGGGCAGACTTTGGAGTCGTGCTTTCATCATCTTACAATTCAGCAAGAATCGCTTTAAGCAAGCCTTTGAAGTCACCTTTAACACGTTCGGTCACTTCTACAACTTCCTCGTGGTTGAGTTCTTCTTGGAAACCAGCAGCATGGTTAGTAATACATGAAATTCCTAGAACTTTCAAACCTGAGTGAGCTGCAACGATAACTTCAGGAACCGTAGACATACCGACTGCATCTGCTCCAAGTGTCTTATAGGCACGAATTTCTGCAGGTGTTTCATAAGTTGGACCAGTAACACCGATATAGACACCTTCATCAAGTTTGATTCCAAGTTTTTGAGCCACTTCATGTGCAGTTACACGGTATTCTGGAGTGTAAGCCTTCGACATATCTGGGAAGCGAGGGCCAAACTCATCCAAGTTTTCACCGATCAATGGGTTTTGACCTGTCATGTTGATGTGATCAGTGATTGCCATCAAGGTACCAGGACCGAAGCCGATACCACCGGCAGCGTTGGTTACAAGAACTCCTTCACATCCCAACACTTTCATGACACGAACTGGGAAAGTCACCACTTCCAATGGGTTTCCTTCATAGAAGTGGAAACGACCTTGAAGAGCCAAGACTTTACGTCCAGCAAGATCACCATAAACCAATTTACCAGCATGTCCGACTACTGTGGATTGACCCCAGTTTGGAATGTCAGAGTAGTCTACTACGACTGCATTTTCGATTTCTTCAGCCAATTCTCCAAGACCTGAACCAAGGATCAAACCGAACTCAGGAGCTTCGATTCCTTTGTCCTTCAAAAATGCTGCTGTTTCATTGATTTTATTTAAAAATGTCATTAGGTATCTCCTTTTTTATGTTTTAAAAATTGACCAATTTTGTCAAAGGTATTAGCGTTACGAATGGTAATATTGCGATAGAAAGGCATCTTAAGCAAGTGCTTGTGATAGGCTGTTTTAGAGTAGCTAGCTTCTGACAATTTACCCCAGAAGATCCCTAATTTCCCAAAATGAAGCTCCTCATCGACCAGTTCCAAACTGTCCACTTTCTCGATGACTTGATCCACATCCACGCCCTCAGTGTAAAATAGCACATCCTTTCGAGCCATCTCATGGTCCCACCAATCAGGAAGATTTCTAAGCTCTTCTTCATAGTCTTCGTTAGAAAATAAGGAAAAACTTTGGATAAATGGATAGTGCCTTTCAAAGAATCCCTTTAAATCCTCAACTAACTGAATTCTAGGAATATTGGTGTCAAAGAAGATATTGCCACTATTGATGTAGGTTTCAACATTTTCTAATCTCAGTTCCGTCAATTCTTGACGCAGTTGAGTCATGACTACCTTATTCTTTCCACCGACATTAATGCCTCTAACAAGTAAAGCGTAGCGAATCATCTTAAACTAATTTATCTAAGAAGCTTTCACCGATCATGGCTTTTTCAACACCAAAGTTGTCCGCAATTGTTGCTGAGATGTCAGCGAAGTGCCCAACTGGAAGTAATCCATTACCTTTAAATGATGGACTGTAAGCTAAAAGTGGAATATATTCACGAGTATGGTCGGTACCAGCATAGGTTGGGTCGTTACCATGGTCAGCCGTAATCAAAAGAAGATCATCTTCGCGCATGGCTGCAATGATTTCTGGCAAGCGCTCATCAAACTCATGCAAGCAATCACGGTAACCATGAGGATTACGACGGTGTCCATAAAGAGCGTCGAAGTCAACCAAGTTGGTGAATGAGAAACCATGTTTGAAATCTTCTGATTTCATCGCTTTGATCAAGTTGTCAATACCGTGGCTGTTTGATTTGTTGTGGCCCATATCATGGTTGATCCCTGCACCGTTGAAGATATCGTTAATCTTACCAACCGCGTATGTATCAATACCAGCCTCGTTCAATTTGTCCAAAACAGTTGGTGCAAATGGTGAAACTGCCAAGTCACGACGATTAGCCGTACGAGTGAAGTTTCCTGGCTCACCAACGTAAGGACGAGCAATGATCCGTCCAAGAAGAGCTGGACGCTCCAATGTAATCGAACGAGCGTATTCACAGATACGGTAGAGTTCATCCAAAGGAATGATGTCTTCGTGAGCTGCGATTTGAAGAACTGGATCAGCTGATGTATAGATGATCAACTCGCCTGTTTCCATTTGGCGTGGTCCAAAGTCTTCGATAACTGCTGTACCAGAATAAGGTTTGTTAGCTTCGCGAATGACCTTACGACCTGAGAATTCTTCGATTTTTGTCAAGATTTCCTCTGGGAATCCATTCCAGAAAGTATCGAACGGTTCAGTGATATTAAGTCCCATGATTTCCCAGTGGCCAGTCATGGTATCTTTACCTAGAGAGACTTCTTCTAACTTAGTTGCGTAACCAGTTGGATTGCTCTCAGCTGGAACTGTCTTCAATGGTGTTTCACGAGGAATATTTCCAAGACCAAGTTTTGCCATATTTGGGACATTCAGACCTACTGATTTTGAAATGTGTCCAAGAGTGTCTGAGGAACCATCAGGAACCCCAGCATTGACAAAGTTATTAGCATCTGGTGCTGCACCGATTCCTACAGAATCTAGTACCACCAAGTGAATACGATTAAATTTTGGCATAGTGTGTCTCCTTTTTTGATTATTTTGCTTTTGTTGAAGTTAAAATCTGAACGCCATTTTGTCCAGCAACGATGACCTTGTCCACCATTTGGTTAAACAAGCCGTGCTCGACAACACCAACGACATGGTCCAATTCTTGCCCAAGAGCAATTGGGTCTTCAATGACTTCCATGGCTAGATCAATGATAAAGTTTTGCATGTCTGTCACAAAACGTTGACCATCCTTTTCACGGAAGCTTGGTTGATAGCCAGCTCGCTCAAAACGACGAAATACTTGTTCGGCACCATACTGAACAACCTCTACAGGTAATTTAAAAGCTCCCAGTTTCTCTACTAGTTTACTTTCATCAACGACCCAGATGTATTCTTTAGATGGAGTTGCGACAACCTTTTCCATAAGAAGGGCACCACCACCACCTTTGATGCCGTTAAACTGACTGTCCACTTCATCAGCACCATCAACTGTCAGGTCTACAAAATCCACCTGGTCAATAGACTTAAGAGGAATATTGAGCCCTTCTGCCTGCTTGCTGGTTACACTAGAAGTCGTTACAGCTGTAATCTGCAAACCTTCTTCCTTGATGCGACGACCTATTTCTTCTACGAAATAGTAGGCAGTTGAGCCTGTTCCAAGTCCGACAACCATACCATCTTTGACGAACTCAGCAGCCTTGATACCTGCCATTTTTTTCAGATTTTCCACTTATACACCTCCAAATAGAGCTACTCCTATTATATCATGAATACGCTTCAAATTCATCCAAATATTAGAAAAACCCGAACAATTTATGCCGGGTTTTGTCATTTTTATTTAACCATATCAGGATCGTAATCGTAAAATCCAGTATCAAGGAAACGATTTTTAGGGTGGAGCTTACGAACTTCTTCATCGAGCAAGAAGGCTTGGTCATGCGTAAAGTTACCTTCTTGAATCAAATTGCGTGCTTGGATAAAGAGTTTTGCAATTTCCACAAAGTTTTGTCCTGGAGTGTAGAGGCCTTCCAGTTTCCAGTGAGTGAAACCATGCTCAACTAATTCGGTCAACTTAGTCATCAAATCAAGGTCATTGTTAGCAAAGATGTGGGTTCCATGATTGTCCTCAAAAATAGAGTAATGACTCTCTGGGTCACTTGGCTCAGCTAGGAACAAATCACGTTGACGAGATTTTTCATCATCAATTTGAGTGAAATTATAGTAGTTTTGCAAGAGCGGACGCTTAGAATGGTGGATCACACTAGCACCATATACCAAAACTTCTGCTGGAATTTCTAAAATTTCAGGCATTTTGAAAAGTTCTGCAGACGGGATTTCACGCGCCAAGACGGCTTCTGACGCTCCTGCCTTTTGTCCCCAGAAGTTAATCTGACGACTGCTTGTGACCATGGTTGAAGCATCGTAGATGGTTTTGAAAGAATAGCCCTCACGGTTTACCAAATAAAAGACACCTGCGTCCCCAACTGTGATATAGTCCGTTTTGATTTCTTCTAAAAAGTCCAAGAAGGGCTTGATACGGTCCATCATGTCTTGGTGCATAAGAGCATTGACCGCTACGATTAATTCCTTACCGGCATCATGAATGATTTTTGCGATTTCACGCAATTCATCATGACTAAAAGTCGTTGGCAAACGAAGACCAAAATCTTTCTCACCGACATAAATGCGGTCGACACCAGCTTCAAGTAGCTGTTTTACTTGTTCAATACTTTCAGCAGTTGCTGTAATGATAATCTTTTCCATAGAGAAGATTATACCACATTTCCAAAAAATCAGCTATACAGAAAAGTGGGTCTTGTTAGTCTAAATTTTAAAAAAAGTGAACCGTATCAATAACAGTTCACTTTTTAGATTTATGCTTGTGTCTTTTCAACAAGTCGTCCGTCATCCATCACATAAATACGGTCAACCTTATCTAGTAAGCGAGTATCATGCGTAATCATGACAACTCCCCTGCCTTGCTCATGGGCAATTGAAGCCAGCATATCCGTCACTTGATAAGCACGTTGTGTATCCAAGCTAGCTGTCGGCTCATCTGCAAGTACGATACTAGGATTATTATAAAGGGCTCTAGCAATTGCAGCTCGTTGGCGTTCTCCACCAGAGAGAGCTTTTGGATAGTGATTTTGAACCTTTTCCAAATCCAACAAACTAAATAACTCTTGTCGGTCACTTTTTATAGATTTCTTTTTATCCAAACGGTCAATTAAATCTAATTGCTCCTTAACTGTTAAAAATGGAATCAAATTTGAAGCCTGGAGGATAAAACCAAATTCACTAAAGCGCAAATCCGTTTTTTCTTTTTCAGATAAGTGCCAAGTCTCTTTTCCCTTTACTAGAATCTTTCCACTTGAAGCTTCCTGAAGTTGTCCTAGAGTTGTTAAAAAAGTTGTTTTACCTGATCCAGAAGGCCCCACAATCGCTACAAACTCCCCAGCGTTTAGCTGAAAATTGGTCTCATGGAGAGCTGTAACTTTCTTATTGCCCTCGCCATAAGTTTTTGTCACTTGAATCATCTCAATTAATGTCGTCATATCATTCTCCTTATCATTCTGCAATCGCTGTAATTGGATCTACTTTAAGTAGACGCGGAAGAGAAATGACGCCACCTAGTAGTGCCATCAAGCAAATGACCAGGCTTAACACAAAGTATGCCAACCAACTAGGGTAGAAAAAGAAGGTTGCAGGTAAGACTAAAATGACAGCCCAAATGGCTAATAAAGCCAAACCTATACCCAAACCAGATAAGATAAAGATTTGGCAGAAAAGGGACCATACGATGGATTTTATCTGAATCCCTTGCGCTCGCATAATTCCATAGAGGCCTAATTTTTGAATGGTAATGATGTAGATAAAAATGCCTACAATCAGACCTGTAATGACGATCATAGCTAGAATCATTCCTGAGAATACATTGACTTGAGGGGTATAGCCAGGAATTTTCGAAATCATTTTTTGTATAGAAATCTGCTTCAAACCATCGCCAGTCACTTCTACATCATTTTGCAATACCAATGCAGAGATCGAACGATTGGCTTTTGTTGTTCCTTGTAAATTCCAATATGTTGTTAAACTTGTAAAGACAACAGGTTCCGTGAAAAATTTATTTTCTCTGGTCAAACCTACAATCTTAAAACTTGTCTCACTTCCGTTGAGTTGAATTGCGTCCCCAAGTTTGATGCCGTAATTCTCAAAAGACTGATCCACTACAACTTCTTGGTCATTTTCTGGGTAATGACCTTCAATCAAGGTTGGCGAGATAAAACTGTCCCACTCTTGGCCAAAAATAGAGACATTTATCTTGTCACTACTATCGACAAGGTTTGTCACCGCAAACATGTAGCATAGGGGAACAGCATCCCCAGACACTTTATCTTTGTAGTCTTTTTCTGGTATAAAGGATGCAGTCAAATTATCATTTGCATAATCGGATAGCACAACTCCTGTTGCTTGCCAATTATCGATAGCAGCCCTATTATTTCGAACGAGTCCTAAAGCCAAACTGGTCATAAAAAAAACCATAAAAGCAATGAGAAAGATGGTTGTTAGAATTAAACTGTAACGCAGTTTATTCTGTAAAATTTCTTTGATAGCAAGATACATGCCAATCTCCTTTAAGTATTCTGTTGTCGAGGGAACAAATCTCCTCTTTACCATAGCACTAAAGATAGAAAACTACCTCGTCATGAACAACTAGAATCAATTTAAAAGAATCCTGTCCTTACTTCAAAATTGAATTTATTTGCATCTGTGTATGATTTTTATTCGTTTCAACCATCAAATTTCCCCTCGTTGAAATAAGAGAAAAATAATAAAGTTTAAACGGTTTACTCATCCTATCATTTTCCCATCAACATGTCAAGAAAATCGTAATTGGTCCTGATAACAGATTTTATGCAATTTGTAACCATCCTGTAATAATTCTCTCTTTAAAAAATGATAAAATAGTAATGTACTGTTAAGGAGAGAAATATGCCCGCAAGAAAACTACACCCGTATGAGTTCGAACAAGAAAGTATAAAAACTGCCCAGTTTCAAGATTATGTTCCAGAGAATACTCCTGTTGCTAGTGTAAAGGAAGTCCTATTTTTTGTAAACATTGCTTGCTTCTGCGTCTTTTTAGCTATCTTTAGTTTTATGTTCTTATCGCTAAAATTGAACACTGTTTTATCATTTGCTTTGGCTATCGGCCTCAGTCTTTTCGCTTTACAATTGCAGCGCACTTTTATCAAGAAAAAATTCAAATAAAAACCTTCGATGAATCGAAGGTTTTTTTATTTATTCTTTCGTCTTGACGGTGTTGAGATAGCTATCTTGACTTCAAAAATTGTTCCGTTAGGTTTGTTATCTTTAACACTAATAGAGCCTTTGAGGGCATCAACTATTTGCTTCGCTAAAGACAAGCCTAAACCGAAACCACCCTTTTGACGTGTCCGGGCCTTATCAACACGATAAAAGCGATCAAAGATTTTCTTTTTATCGGCTGCAGAAATACCGATACCATTATCCGCTACCGTTAGATAGAGGCTGCGTTCAGTCGTTGAAATCTCAAAATAAATATCGCCTTCTTCTTCTGTATACTTGACCGCATTGTCAAACAGAATGGTCATCAATTGCTTGAGAAGGAGTTTATCTGTGATAATGGTGCGATGAACACGATTTTGAAAACGAAAAACACGATTATTCTCGGAGGCAATCATTTCATAGTTGGTAAAGGTCGTATTAAAGAAGTCAGGTTCTACTTCCCCAAACTCTGGCTTGATTCCATCATCTCTACGCGCTAGATTAAGGAGGTTAGTCGTTAGAAACTTCATATTTCGAACTTCTTCCAAACTAGAAGCGATGCTCTCACTTGACTCCAGAATGGTAGCCTCTGGTTTTCTAAAAAGAGTTTCCAGACGGTTCTGAAGAACTGCTAAAGGCGTCCGTAATTCATGACTGGCATTTTCCACAAAGCTCTTCTGCTTTTGCATACTTTCAAGCAAGGGTTTAACACTGACACGAGCAAGATAAAGACTGGCCAAGATAGATAGAATCCAAAAACTTGCCATCACTACCACGATTAACTGTTCGTGGTTTTGACTAATTTGCTCTAGTTGGCTTGTGTTAATCAGGATAGCAGCATACTTGATATTGGTCGAAACCGAATCAATATTCATTTCTGTCAGGACAACACGATAAATCTCATCCTGACCGTAACTATTCATAACATGAAGTTGGCGAATATGGTTTAAATCCTTTTTATTGAAAGTGATTCTGTCTAATCCTAAAAATCGATTTCCAGTCACTAATTGATTCAAATTTGAATCGAGCAAAATCACTTCAGTATTGGAACTCACATTTGGCTTTTTATCAGAAGTTGAAGTGACACTGCCACTACCCAAATCCTTTACGTCTTCAGTTGCGCGATTGACCGCCAATTGAATGATATCCTGAGGATTTTTGCTGAGAGACAGCAGTTTCTCATCCACTGATGTGTAGAGACTGGAGTGCATAACCTGCAGGATAATCAAGGTCATGGCAGAGAAAATCAGCGTGAAAACACCAAAATTACGGATAAAGTAGCTGAAATCTTCTGCGTACCAATTCTTTTTTAATTTCTTAAACATGTTTTAAAATATACCCAACACTACGCAAAGTTTGGAGATTTTCAGCAAAGGCTGAACCTTTCAATTTCTTACGAACTTTTGATACATAAACTTCTACAACAGAAATAGTTGTGTCGCTGTCAAATCCCCACAAACGGTCAAAGATTTGAGTTTTTGGTAAGATGACATTTTGGTTTTGGAGGAAATAAACTAAAAGTTCAAATTCTTTACCGAGCAGCTCAACAGAGGCATCCTGAACCTTCACTTCATTGGTAGATAGATTGACTGTCAAGTCACCGTATGACAAGGTATTTTCGTTAAATTTCCCAGAACGTTTGAGAAGGGCCTGGATACGCATCTTGAGTTCTTCTAGGTAGAATGGTTTAGTCAAATAATCATCGGCCCCAAGCTCAAACCCATGTCCTTTATCATCAAGGCTTTCCTTGGCTGTCATGATGAGAACTGGAGTCGAAACACCTTTTTCACGTAGTTCTTTTAAGACTTGGAAACCATTTTTTTCTGGTAACATCAAGTCCAATAGAATCAGGTCATAGACGCCACTTTCAGCCTCGTAGAGACCTTCTTCGCCATCAAATACCTGCATAACATCTGCAAAATCATCCAAAAAATCAAAGACTGAATTTGACAGGCCTAGGTCATCTTCCACTAATAGAATTTTAATCATCAAAAATTCCTCCTTATTATATCCATTATATCAAAAATATCTTAAAAAAAACTCAACTTTCCTTGTTTTTCTATGAGAAAGTTGAGTTTTTATATACTATTTAGTCAAGAAGTTTTTAAGCCTTGCCATATTGTGCAACAGCTGCTTCAACCGCTGCTTTCTCACGCTTAATCAATTCAACACGAGCTGCGATTTCCTTGATTCCCATACCGATGTTACGGCTGAGAGCAAGATCAGAAAGTTGCGGTTCAAAGAATTCCTTGTACTCTGCCAAACGTTGCTGAGTCTTAAATACATGCGCAGGAAGGATAACAAAGCTATCAAAGCTCATATCTCCTCCAAGGGCTGCCTTAATCCAAGCCCAGTTTTCACGCGCCCAAGACCAAACTGTTTCCTGAGTTGCTTGATGAGCTAGGAATTGGTAATACCATGCAGACAAGTCTTGTGGTTTAACCACAAATTTGTCCTTCCAAGAAGCAATCAAGGTTTGGATATTGTTCGCATCTGTACTGTAAGCAAGAGCAGCTGCCAATTGGCGTTTAAAGGCGGCATCTGTGGCATGAGTATAAAGATCGAGATAAGTTGCGACCAATTCCTTAGTCTCATGGTGTTTCATTTCATTGATGAGAACTTGTGAACGAATAGCTGCTGGAAGTCCTGAAAGATTATCCTTGTGAGCCGCGAAGATTTGGCTAGCGACTTGACTAGCTTCTGCATTATTTGAGCGAATCATCATAGAAACAGCCAACTGACGAACCAATTCATCCTCATCTGATTCGCCATCTTTAGCTTCAAAACCAAGACGGTCATAATTATGACGAGCCAATTTAGCAACCAATGCTTTGAAGGCTGTTTCAGCTTCTGTTCCTTCATCGATAAAGCGTTCAAGGGCAGAAATTACTTGAGAAACAGCTGAAACAACAAGATAAGATTCTTCCTTAGCAAGTTTATCAAGGACTGGGAGCAAGTCAGCATAAGAAATGTGCCCTGCTTCTGCAAGCAAACGACGTTCTTGAACGATTTGCAGTTTACTTGTGTTATCAAGCTCAACTAGGTCAGCAAGAATAGCATCCAACAAGTCTCCTTGGTAGTCTGTAATATAGTGGGCTGTATTTTCAGTATTGAGACGAAGAGCACCGTCATTTTCAGCAAGAAGAGCTGCGTAGCCAGGGATTTCGATACTTTCAGTTTCAAGTGTATCAGGCAAGCCTTTCCAGTTGGTATTCAATGGCACAACCCAGAGACGGTTCTTATCTTCGTGCTCACCGATAAAGAATTGTTTTTGTGAAATCTTCAAGACATCATTTTCAACTTTGACAGTGAGAACTGGATAACCAGGTTGTTCCAACCAAGAATCCATGAAGGCTGCAACATCACGACCTGATGCTTGACCAAGAGCATCCCAAAGGTCACGACCAATTGTATTGCTGTACTGATGTTTTTCAAAGTAGGCATGCAAACCTTTAGCAAAATCAGCATCTCCTAGCCAACGACGAAGCATGTGCATGAGACGGCTTCCTTTGGCATAAACGATAGCAGAGTCAAAGAGAGTATTAATTTCATCTGGATGTTTGACTTCGACGTGAACAGACTGAACACCATCAGTCGCATCACGTTTAAGAGCGGCTGGCACTCCACTTGTTTGGAAATCTTCAAAGATATTCCAGCTTGGCTCAATCGCATCCACACAGACGTATTCCATCATGTTGGCAAAGCTTTCGTTAAGCCAAAGGTCATCCCACCATTTCATAGTCACGAGGTTCCCAAACCATTGGTGGGCAAGCTCATGGGCGATGACGAGAGCAACTTGTTGACGACTGGCAAATGTCGAGTTCTCATCCACTACCAAGTAAACTTCTCGGTAAGTGACAAGACCCCAGTTTTCCATAGCACCTGCTGAGAAGTCAGGAAGGGCAATGTGGAGAGATTGAGGAATTGGGTACTTGACTCCGTAGTAGTCTTCGTAAAATTCGATAGAACGAACAGCGATGTCTAGTGAAAATTCAAGGTTAGAAAGTGGGTGGGCTTTGGTAGAGTATACTCCTACAAGTGTACCATTTTTAGTTTTAGCAGTTACCCCTTGCAAATCACCAGCAACGAAAGCTAGCAAGTAAGAAGACATACGTGGAGTTGTCTCAAATTTCCAGATACCAGTTTCCTTGCGGTTTTCAACGTCAATTTCTGGCATGTTGGACAAGGCCAATTCACCTTCTGCTTGGTCAAAACGAAGAGCTAAGTCAAAGGTTGCTTTAGCTTCTGGCTCATCCACACATGGGAAGGCTTCGCGGGCAAAGTGACTCTCAAACTGAGTAGACAAAACTTCCTTCTTAACTCCATCAACTGTGTAGTAAGATGGGTAGATTCCTGTCATGTTGTCTGTGATTTTACCTGAAAAAGCGATGACCAATTCAACTGAACCTGCTTCTGTAAGTTCGATATGAAGGGCTTCGTTTTCGTTATCGACTGTGAATGGACGAGCTAGACCTGCAACTTCTACAGAAGCGATTCCCAAGTCTTTTTGGTGAAGGGAAATACGGTCACTTTTAGCTTGACCAGTGATAGTCACTTTTCCTGAAAAAGTCTTGGTCTCACGACTCAAGTCTAAAAATAAATCATAATGTTCAGGAACAAATGTTTCAATATAATGTTCTACTGCTTGCATCATATTCTCCTATTCTAAATTTCTGAGCGAATGCTCTAGTTCAAACATACCTATTTTATCATATTTTAAGTCAGAAAAAAGCTTTGAAAGTTCATTTATGCAATTTTTGTCTTTTTGAACTCAAATAATAAGAAAAAGTTTTGTGGGTGCTTATAATTTCTATAATTCAAGCCTATTTTGGGACTTTGTCAAAAAAAGTCAAAAACACCAAAATTTATAAGAAATTTGAATCTAATTCTTTGACCAATGAATAGGTTAGTGATAAAATTACTTTGTATGGTATATTAATACTCATAGTATGATAATTATTATGTTTTTTTAATATATTTCACTTCTATTATCAGCTTTCTTTAGAAGCGAATCGTATTTAGCTAAAAATTATTCATTATTTTTTAAATAAATATAGGATTCGCATCAATAAAAAAAGTTAGCAAAAAATCCTTTTACGTATAAGATTCACTCTAATTATAAATTAGTTGATTACATACGGAGTCTCAAAACTATTGCATTCATGTATCTTCAATGGAGATGGGAGTAGAATGGCAATAAAGAGAGGATTTTTCATCAGAATAGGACTGTCAATTTTATTAAATGATATAAATCAACATTTTGGGCATTACTACCAGACAAGAAGATTTTATGAAAGAAAGGATTTGGGGAAATTGAAATCTATTTACAAAAAAATATTTACCTTTGTAGCATTGATTGGTGTGGTAGCCCTTGGCTTGTCAATCATTAACCCAGTTTCTGCAGCAACTGTTACTCCCACTATTACAAACCTAAAAGCAGATACAGCTGGTCAAAAAGTTACATTTTCTTTTGAATGGGACTTGACAGGTAAATCTGTTAAAGAAGGTGACACTTTCACAATCGACGCTCCAGAAGGTGTCAATATCACTGAAATCGCAACACAATCACTACAAGCAAACGGTGCTGAAGTGGCGACTGTTTCGATGACAGGCAAAAAGATTACTTTTACTTTCAAAAAAGCAATCGAATCAATGAACCAAAACGTAAAAGGTGGATTCTCATACAAAGCGGAATGGGATAACACACCAGGAAATCCTGGAAACAAGACTGCCACTTCTAAAGTCGGTTCAGAATCAGTAATCATCACTCGTCCTGATGGACCTGGCGTATTTGAATCTGTCTTGAACAAGTACAACCTTACTGGTGACTATGTAGCTAAGCAATTCAAATTAGATGCTTCTGAAAACTATGCCTGGATGAATGTTGGAGATGACTACTACCTTACAAAATGGTTCATCCGTATCAACGGAGATGGCAAGAAACAAGCCATCACAAACCCAGTTGTTTCAGATAAAATCCAAGCTCCAGCGGTGGATTACTCTAAAATCACTTTTGCTCCTGCTGCGAACCATGCAGCAAGTGAATTCTTTGTGGGAACTTACTTAAAACCATCATTCACATTAAGAAAAGGTGGACAAGTAGTTGCTTCAGGTTGGGATTTCTGGAAACATGTGAAATTCGATGCAGATGGCAACGGATTTACTGTGAATTTATCAGATGTAAGTGATGTGTTCAAAACAGCTACAGACGAAGAATTAGTCATTGAATACCAAACATTAATTCCTAAGACTACAATTCGCGTAGACAACAATGCTACATTGAAATCTGACGAAATTACAACTCCACAAGAAGATCCAGCGTTCTGGAATAACACAGAATTGAAATTCTGGGTGACTGGTGACACAACTGTTACAGTTCAAAAAGAATGGGTTGGAGATAGCGAAGCAGACCGTAAAGATATCACAGTTCAATTGTATGCTGACGGCCAAGCCTTGGAAGGGATGACACAAACTCTTACAAAAGCTTCTGGTTGGCAAGCAGCATTTACTAATTTACCAGGTATCAAAGACGGTAAGAAGATTGAGTACTCAGTAGTGGAAACAAACACACCTGAAGGTTACACTTCTAAAGTTGAAAAAATTGACGATGCAAACGTAATTAAGGTCGTCAACACATCAAACAAACCAACTACAACAACCACCACAACTACTACTACAGAGTCTACGACTACATCTACTACAACTACAACTGAAGAACCAAAAACTTCAAGTACAACTACAATTACTACAACAACTGAAGAACCAAAAGCTTCAACTACAACTACTACAACAACTGAAGAGCCAAAAGCTTCAACTACAACTACAACTTCAACGACTACAACAACTGAAGAGCCAAAAGCTTCAACTACAACTACTACAACAACTGAAGAACCAAAAACTTCAAGTACAACTTCTACAACGACTACGACTCCAGAAGAGCCAACTAGTCAAAATAGTAGTGAAGAAGAATCAAGCTCTACAACTACAACTCCTGAAAGTTCAACTTCAGAGACAACAGCTCCAACTTCAGAAACAACAGCTCCTGACAATTCAAGTTCAGAGTCAACAACTCCTGGATCTAATGGTTCAACAACAACGACTACAACTCCTGGAGGACCTACAACTGTTTCAACAACTGGAGACAAACCAGGACTTCCAAATACTGGTGAACGTAATAGCCTAATTGTTTCTGTTGCTGGTGTTGCAATGCTTATCGTAGCTGTAGGAACAGTTTTACATTATCGTAAAAAATAATCAACCAATGTAGAAGTGACGTGAATAGGGATTCAAAAGATACACATCTTTGAAAGACTTTATCCAGTAACTTTACTTACTAGATTCAAAAAAAGCGGACAATCATGTCCGCTTTTTGTTTAGCTATTTTATCATTTAAAGTCAGAAAAAAGCTTTGGACGGCGATTTCTAAAACTTTCTTCCTACTAGTAGTCTACAGAGGATAGACCTTATGAAATTCTTCTAAAACAACCTTGCTGTCAGGGGTAAAAGTCACCCCCGCTTCCTCCAGCCACTCCGTGAAAAACTCCTCATGAACCTGCCGCCAATAGGCCAGAGATTTGTCCCCTTCCCCTTCCTTATAGGCATGGTCTGCTGACACTTGCTGAAAAGGCTCAACAGAAACCTTGGTAATTTCAACAATGCAGACAGCCTGATCTTGACTGTCTAAAATGACATCGAAAGTCCCTTCTTGTGGCAGGGGTTCGTCCTCTACTTCGTAGAGGTCGTAAGCTGAGGCTGTTGCTATTTTTTCGCCTCTTAGAACCAAGTCAGCCAAGAGATCAGCTTCCACTCCAAAAGCCCAGGCGTCTATTTCATCTCCAATCAAGGGGTTGATTTGCTTGTAGGCATTCCACATTTCTTGAGGTGTCATGATTGCTCCTTTGTAATTTTTTACTTTCTTCTTTTATATGTTTAAGATGGTCTGGATGGTCAATTTCTATATCAAAAATCTCTGGAATAGAGCTGTAATGGAGAATACATTCGATACCCATCTGATTCATTTTTTGTATGAAAGAAGTATTCAGATAGCCTGCTACAGCAAAATCAATCTTGTTCTTCCTTGCTTTATCCTGCATCTGTCTCAACATATCTAACATAATTGGACTTTCCATATCATGCCATTGACTGTTCCTCACAGTCGCAAAAACAAAAGAAGTCAAATCATTCATTCCAACTATAATCTTTGAAATGCCCGTTTCCAGCATCCTGTCTAAGTTAAAATAAGCTGACGGTAATTCGATCATCGTACCGACTTTCCCAGTAAAACCATGCTGACGTAACACTGTAATAGCTCGTTTTAATTGTTCGGCATCATTGACAAAAGGAAAAATAACAGACAGATTGGAATTGTTTTGAAAAACTTCTGTAACAACATTTGTCTCAGCCTGAAATTCATCTGGACACGCCAACAAGCGCCTGATACCTCTGTATCCAAATAAGGGGTGGCGTTCGTCAAAATACTCTTTAGTCCCGTCTAGAATATTTGCTTCTGTATTCGTTAATTCAGAAAAACGATACCATACCTCTTCATCTGAGTACAAGGAGCAAATAGTGTCTAGATAATCTCTTACAAATTGCTGACAACTTGGTAACAGTATGTTTTGATTAAGCTCTCTTAGCAAGTATTCCCCACGAATCAAGCCGACGTGGTGCAATAAATGGGGATAAACTTTTTCAATAATTTTTTCTCCACTAAGAGCTAGTTGATTTCTCATCTTTTACCTTCCAATTTTTATAGCTTGTCATGTCTAAATCTGGAAATCCTCGTAACTCTGCCTTCACCTTTAATACTAAGGGAGAGACATTGTCTGCAGTAATTTCTTCCAAATTCAACCAAAGTGCATTTGCTGAATCATTGCTTCCATCAAGAAGCTCCTGAGGAAGGGATTTTTGAGAGCGTTCGAAATCAAGTACCACATCATAAAAGGCCATGATATGATGTACTGCGAAGTCTTTCCCTTCTTCTTGAACTAGCACATCATAAATTCTAGGGTTTGAATAATGTCTAAGCGTATAGCCTGTCTCTTCCAGAACTTCTCTCTGGAGAGTTTCTGTCAACCCCTCACCGATTTCCTGACTACCACCCGGTAGATCAAATCGATGCTGATAAGGTCCTCTCGTTTTCTCAATACAGAGAAGTTTCCCGTCTTGAAAACAGACTCCATATACACCAAAGTGTTTTTTGATTTCCATATTCCACTCTTTCTAATACTCAATGAAAATCAAAGAGCAAACTAGGAAGCTAGCCGCAGGCTGTACTTGAGTACGGCAAGGCGAAGCTGACATGGTTTGAATTTGATTTTCGAAGAGTATAAAAATCCAAGATTGCTAGCTCACCTTATCCCTTAAAAGGAAAGAGGCTATAGATTTCATGCTCCTTGATATACTTCTTTAGTATCTCCATATTCTCTTCGATTTTTGCTTGGATATCTGTCTCTTCACAAGTTGACTCAGCAATAAAGAGGTGAATCTTCAATAAATCTGTCAGGTACAGCAGGCGGCGTTCCATTTCTGATTCAGGGCTTGGAGCCTGCTCGATTTTTGCAAACTTTTGCTCCAGGCTATCACCATTCAAAAATCTCTGATGAACTCTCTTTCTTATTTTTTGAGTGGATTCCTCCCCTTGTTCTAATGGAGATAAAAGAATTTTTTTATAGACGAATACCTGATTTTCTTTTTCTCTTTCCAGATAAGCCAATAAAACCAGAGAGCTATCAACAAAGGTCCAGGTGTTATAATTCCCTTCAAACGGAACTTGTATGATACGATCTAATAATTTCTTAGCCATTTCTTCTTGATCATCCAGATAAAGTAAATAGGCCAGATGATTCAGTGATTCGAGATAACTAACTTGGGTCTTCTTATTCTTTTTTAAAATTTTATCTAAATAGAAATGTAGGTCTGGATGATTTTCCACTAGCTCAACTACTTCTGATAGCTTCATCTGAAATCCTTTCTATTCTTTTTTAAAATAATTTAAAGAGATTTTAGTCAACTAATCCAACTCTGCTCTACTGAATAAGTCTTTCATAGATTCGATATCATCACAAAACTCTTTCAATCCAAGAGCAAATCTAGCTAAGGCGTCTACATTGGAAGAATAGGCACAAAACATACTTCCTTCCGGATCAAAGTCGATAGCATCGCTTAATTCAGGCATTTTTTCCTCCAAAAATACCAAAGCTAGGGATGCCCAATCATAACCATTTCCTTCAAATCCTTCCTCTTCACGAGTGTCAAACACTTCCTGTCTGTATTCTCCATCAGGGTAATAAATGAGCGACCCGCGAACATTTTGAGGATCCTCATCATATACAAGCAAGTTAAAAGGGGCAATTTTTTCATTTATGTTTTCGTAATCTATCATTTCTTAACTCCTTTTTCATTCTTTTGTCAATGGAACTGCAACATTCTAGTTTTTGTTACTAGGGTTCAAAGGGCATAAAGCTATCATGCTGCTGATAATAATTCAAAGCCTCGACCAAGTCTTGGAGACTTGCATCTGGCTTTTCCTCAAGTGCGACTGCAAGGACATCAATCAACTGCTCTCCATAGTAGACTAGCTGGAGATCTTGCTCCGCTACATCCGTCGGATAGACATCACGGTCTTCCACTACATCCGGATAATCTGCTACCCAATAGAGCTTTTCCAGTGCCAGTTCTCCATCTTCCTTGCCATAGAGGCAAAAATCATCTGATGCCAACTCGTCCACGCGCATCTGCTCGATTATCTGCTCTAGTGAAAGTTCTTGGTGTTTTCGCATCCCGTCTCCTTTTCTCTGTCTCACTCTTCAACAAAAGAGTTCAAAAATTCATCAAAAGAAGCCCATTGACCATAGATCTCAGCTGTTTCTTCTAAAACATAGAAATACACCTTGCCATAATCCTCTGCCCTTATAGAAAGAGCATAGTTACCCGATCCAGGATCATAGGCGAAATGGAGAAGGTCTGTAGCCCTAAATCCTGCAGGCACAGCCTCATCGTCAAACCAGGTAAAAGACTTCCTCATCTCCTCAAGTGAATCAAAGGAATTGAAAGGAAAGAGGTGATGTTCATCGTGGACACCACTTACTTGGGGCTGACCACCATTGTGCTTGAGATAAAAGTCCAACATAGTTTTTGGCAATTTCTTCCCAAGAATCTCCTCAAATTGCAAAAGGTCTTCTTTTGAAATCGGTGAATCTGCTTCTAGCACTCTAAACATGATTTCTCCCTCCCTTTCTTTACAATCCTACCTCTAAAATCTTGTCAATAAAGTCATAGACGTTTGTAGCAACTTTTTGCATTTCTAAGGAACCTAAAGCCCCCAAGTCATTTTCATAAATGCAATCATCAGCATTTTTCTTGATAAAGTAGGCCAAATCTCCTTCCTGTCCAATCATAAAGTAATCTGGCTCTTCTTCCTCAATCTGATAAGTCTCATTACGCTCCTGTAGATCCTCCTTAGCATACAAACAGATACCTGAATCACCAATTTCATAAGGATCAATCTCTTTCCACTCCGTTAAAAACTGATAGTAGAGATTGGGCAAGACAAATCCAAACTCATCTCTATTCATAGCTTACCTCCACATATTCACTGAGTATCAACTATATTACTTCAAAGACCAACCACCATCAATAGTCAAGATTTGTCCCTGCATGGCGATTGCCTTTCCGCTTGCTAAAAAGAGGCTAACTTCTGCTATTTCCTCTGGCTCAATCCAGCGTTTGATGGGTGTTTCACTGGCTACCCAGTCAGCTAGTCCACCTGGCTCAAAGTCAGCTGCTGTCATACAAGTCTTAACAGCACCCGGTGCGATGCCAAAGACTTGAATCCCAGCTTCAGCATAGTCTAGAGCTAACTGCTTGGTAAATCCTGCTAAGGCATGTTTAGAAGAGGTATAGGCGTGACCACCTCCACCTGCTAGACTTGAAGCAATGGAACACATATTGATAATGATTCCTTTTTTATTCTCCAGCATTTGCGTAAGATAATGTCGCGTCAGCTCTACTGGTGTCACATAGTTGATTTCAAAAATCTCTTGGATTTCCTGGGCGGATTGTTCCAGTAAAGGTTTATAGTCATCCAAAACCCCAGCTGTATTACACAGAACATCCACCTGAGGACACCAGTCAAAAACGGGTTCCAAGTCAAGCGTTAAATCACGTTGTAAAAAGTGGAAATCACCGCCTAAAACTGGATTTTCTCCTTGATCTATACCATAAACCTGATAACCTTTTTCTAAAAAGAGTCGAGCTTGAGCCAGACCAATCCCTGAGCTAACTCCTGTAATCAGTACACGTTTAGTCATGGACTTCCACCCAGTCTGTCGCTAAGACATCACAAGGAGTTGGACTCCACATAGAAAAACCTTCTCCTTCACCAGATACGTTGATGAGGAAATAGGGTGTCACTTCAAGTGCGACGCCATTTTGCTCAATGGTATCAAAAAGCTGCACATAGTTTTCAGCCCCACCCCATCCAGTACGTACGTATTTCTTCTTAGCCTTTAGTCCAGGTAAAATTTCTTCAAATGTCATGTTTTTCTCCTTTGTTATCTATAAATCTTAATTTCATTATAACAAAAAACCGTTTTTCAACGGCTTTTTGACTGTGATTTCTTAAAATGCATTTTTTCCTATGGCAAATCATTCCCTGCTGCTAGGTAAATCTCATACCATTCTTTTCGAGTTAGGTTGACATTACTTGCTTTGCTTGCTTCTATCAAATGTTTAGGATTGGTTGTGCCAACAATGGCCTGCATCTTGGCTGGGTAGCGTAAGACCCAAGCGATAGCAATAGCTGATGGGCTTACACCGTATTTTAACGCTAATCGATTTAGTACTTGGTTTAGTTGTTGGAACTTCTCATTGCCGACAAAATTCCCTTTGAAATATCCGAACTGCAAGACTGACCAAGCCTGAATGACCATGTCGTTTAGTTTGCAGTATTCAAAGACGCTACCATCACGCACAGCTGCCTTGTCACCTTCCATATTGACATGGAAACCAGCGTCAAAACCAGGCGTGAATGCTGCGCTTAGTTGTAACTGATTGATCGTTAATGGCTGTTTGACTTCTTTCTTCAGCAACTCTATCATCATAGGATTTTGATTGGACACACCAAAGTCTCGAACCTTACCAGAATTGTGCAGGATTTCAAAGGCTTGAGCCACTTGGTCAGCTTCCATCAAGGCATCTGGACGATGGAGAAGCAAGCTATCTAGGTAATCAACCTGCAATCGTTGTAGAATCCCGTCAACTGATTCTAAAATATAATCTTTTGAAAAATCAAAATAGGTAAATTCTTCAATGCGAATGCCACATTTAGACTGAATCCACATTTTTTCTCGTAGGTCAGGACGATTGTCTAACACTTGACCCAGTAATTCTTCGCAACGACCTCCACCGTAGATATCTGCCAAGTCAAAGGCATTGATTCCTACAGATAGGGCTGTTTCAACCAGCTCCTCAACCTCCTTGACCGACTTGTCACTGATTCGCATCATGCCTAGGACGATTTCGGACAATTCTCTTTTCTCTCGACCAAATGAGATGTATTTCATAGCTTCTTCCTCCGTTTTTCTTCATTATAATGCAGAATGCCTCTTTTATCAACTATCGTCATACAAAAGAAAAGAACCAGCTCAAGCTGGTCCTTTTAAAACTTAGCCAATCACACTTCCGTTTGGTACAGCTGGATCAACTGTGAGAAGGGTTAATTTTCCTTCATGTTCAGCTGAGAGGATCATCCCTTGGCTAACATATTTTTTCATCATTTTACGTGGTTTGAGGTTGGCAACGATTTGTACTTTCTTGCCGACCAATTCTTGTTCGTTTGGATAGTACTTAGCAATTCCTGAGAGGATTTGACGGTCTTCACCATCTCCAGCATCTAGGCGGAATTGAAGCAATTTATCAGAACCTTCCACTTTAGTAACTTCTTTGACTTCAGCAACACGAATTTCAACCTTATCGAAGTCTTCAAACTTGATTTCATCCTTGTTTAGTTTAAGTTCAACTTCATCTGGATTCCATTCTTTTTCGACTGCTGGTTTGTTGCCTTCCATTTGTTCCTTGATATAGGCGATTTCTTCTTCCATATCAAGTCGTGGGAAGATAGGTGTTCCTTTTGCAACTACAGTGACATTTGCAGGGAAATCAGCTAAACTTAAGTTTTCAAGACTAGAAACTTCTGCTAGACCAAGTTGAGTCAAAACTGCACGACTAGTTTCCATCATAAATGGCTCAATCAAGTGCGCTACGACACGAAGGCTGGCTGCCAAATGGCTCATAACACTTGCCAATTGGTCACGAAGGGCTTCATCCTTAGCCAAGACCCATGGGGCTGTCTCATCGATGTATTTGTTAGTACGTGAGATAAGTGTCCAGACTGCTTCAAGTACACGTGGATAGTCAACTGCTTCCATGTAGGTGTGGTAGTCAGCGATTGATTGTTCTGCTACTTGAGCAAGAGCATTGTCAAACTCAGTTACACCTTCTACATAAGCAGGGATTTGACCATCAAAGTACTTGTTAATCATGGAAACCGTACGGTTGAGGAGGTTTCCGAGGTCATTTGCCAATTCATAGTTGATACGTCCTACATAGTCTTCTGGAGTGAAGGTTCCGTCTGAACCGACTGGAAGGCTACGCATGAGGTAGTAACGAAGTGGATCTAGTCCATAACGTTCTACTAACATTTCAGGGTAAACAACATTCCCTTTAGACTTAGACATCTTGCCGTCTTTCATGACAAACCAACCATGGGCAATCAAGCGATCAGGCAATTTCATATCCAACATCATGAGAAGGATTGGCCAGTAGATTGAGTGGAAACGAAGGATGTCTTTTCCGACCATATGGAAGACTGTTCCATTCCAGAATTTATCATAGTTAGCGTGATCCTCTTGACCATAACCAAGAGCTGTCGCATAGTTGAGAAGAGCATCAATCCAAACGTAGACAACGTGTTTCGGATTTGATGGGACTGGTACACCCCAAGTAAAGGTTGTACGAGAAACCGCCAAGTCTTCCAAACCTGGCTCGATAAAGTTTTTCAACATTTCATTGAGACGTCCATCAGGAGTGATGAAATCAGGATGTGATTTGAAAAATTCGACCAAACGGTCTTGGTATTTGCTGAGACGAAGGAAATAAGACTCTTCTGATACCCACTCCACTTCGTGTCCTGATGGAGCGATACCGCCGGTTACATTTCCAGCTTCATCACGGAAAACTTCTGCAAGCTGGCTTTCTGTAAAGAATTCCTCATCTGAAACTGAATACCAACCAGAATATTCACCTAGGTAGATGTCATCTTGAGCAAGCAAACGTTCAAAGACTTGAGCTACTACTTTTTCATGGTAGTCGTCTGTTGTACGGATAAATTTATCGTATGAGATATCCAATAATTTCCAGAGTTCTTTAACTCCAACTGCCATACCGTCAACATAGGCTTGAGGTGTGATCCCAGCTTCTTCAGCTTTCTGTTGGATCTTTTGACCATGTTCATCAAGACCTGTCAGATAAAAGACATCGTAGCCCATCAGACGTTTGTAGCGAGCTAGGACATCACAAGCGATGGTTGTGTAGGCAGAACCGATATGAAGTTTACCAGATGGATAGTAAATCGGTGTTGTAATATAAAAATTCTTTTCAGACATAATATTTCCTTTCCAGGCTAATGAAACCTGTTTTTCTAACACTTCATTATACCACATTTTTAGTGATTTTCGATAGAGAAATCCATACAAAAAACAAGATAGACAAGCGTCCATCTCGTTTTTCCTGTTGATTGTCTTATTCATAGCGAAGTGCTTCGATCGGATCCAGCTTAGAGGCTTTATTGGCTGGTAGAACACCGAAGATCATACCGATACTAGCTGAGACCGCTAGACTAAAGAGGGCGATTGGAATGGATACGCCAACTTCGATTCCTGCAATCATGTTTTGAAGTAGAATACCTGCAAGCATAGTCACCCCTGCAGCGAGCAGAAGACCGATGAAGCCACCTAACATGGTTAAAATCATAGATTCAATCAAGAACTGAACTAGAATATTCCCACGTGTTGCTCCTAGCGCTTTACGTAGACCAATCTCACGGGTACGCTCTGTCACTGAGACGAGCATAATGTTCATAACACCAGTACCACCGACAAAAAGGGAAATCCCCGCAATAGCACTAATAATCGTTGTTATGAAGCCAAAGAGTTGTTGAACTTCGTTGAAGGCTTCCGTTGCATCGGCAACCTGATACTCCCCTTGTTGGAGGCCTGCAATCTCTGTCATTTTTCTAGCCAGCTCTGGTCCTAAAGTCTGGGTCAAGCTAGTATCATTGACACGAAAGACAATATTTGAAATCTCATCTGTGTTAAAATTGACCGCTAGAGATGTATTAGTCGTAATCGGGAGCCCTCCAACGCCAAAGGTTTTTGCAGCCTTAGCTTCTTTACTTGCATAAACACCAATAACACGGTAACTGATTTCATTTACTTCAACAATCTGGTTGAGGGCATCTTTTGCTGAACCAAAAAGGCTATTGGCTAGTTCTTCATCTAGGATAATCACACTTGCGAAATCCTTATAATCTTGCGCTCTAAGTCCACGACCTGCAATAATTTCATTTTCGACCGCATCCATATAAGTGACATTCCCACCGGTCATGTTAGCGTGTTCGACCTTTTTATCCTTATATGTCAAGGTCACATTGGCTGAGTTGGTCACATAGTAGCTATCCACTCCCTTGAGCTTAGCAGCTTCCTTGACCCAAGCTTCTTGAGGTTTTGGTGGTTCAACAATATCTTCTTCTTGTCCGCCAGACAAGGTCAGGGCAGATTGTTTTTGGGTGAAGGAACCATCTGTACTCTTGGTAGGTGAGAAAAAGACATGAATATTTTTCTGGGATTTGGTCAAATTTTTATTGACCTGACGAGACATGGAATCTCCCAAGGCCATGATAACGACAACTGAGGAAACACCGATGATGATACCAATCATGGTCAGGAAGGACCGCATCTTGTGAGCCATGATAGATGAAAAGGCAAATTTCAGATTCTGCATCTTAGTTTTCCTCCTTTTCTACGATACCACTATCAGACGAAATGACACCATCTCGGATGACGATTTGACGTTTCGCATAGGCAGCAATTTCAGGCTCATGCGTAACCATAATGATGGTTTTTCCTTCTTTGTTTAATTCAACCAAGAGTTGCATGATTTGATTTCCAGTTTTAGTATCAAGAGCTCCAGTTGGTTCATCTGCCAAAATAATCGAAGGATTGTTAACGAGAGCACGCGCTATGGCTACTCTCTGCTTCTGACCACCCGATAATTCTGATGGTAAGTGATGGCTACGCTCGGTCAGTTCAACCTTTTCCAGATATTCTTCTGCTAGTTTGCGACGTTTAGAAGCTGAAACTCCTGCATAAATCAAGGGAAGTTCTACATTTTGTAGAGCATTCATTTTGGACAAGAGAAAGAATTGTTGAAAGACAAAGCCGATTTCTTGATTTCGAACTTTGGCTAATTGTTTTTCACCTAAACCAGCTACTTCTTTTCCATCTAGAAAATACTGACCACTTGTAGGTGTATCTAACATACCGATGGTATTCATGAGGGTGGACTTACCAGAACCTGATGGTCCCATGATAGCCACGAATTCTCCCTCATGAACTTCTAGGTTAATGTCTTTAAGGACTTGAAGTTCTTGATCACCATTTCGATAACTACGGCAGATATTTTTGAGGCTAATTAGTTGCTTCATCAGTCTTCACCTCTTTTCCTTCTTGCAAGGAAGCTGTCGGATTACTGATGACTTTTGCTCCATCTGTCAGACCAGATGTGATTTCTTGGTTTTCTGCATCTGCATTGCCCAATCCAACTTCAACTTTTTTGGCCTTTTGATTTTCGTCAAGGATCCAAACATAGTTTTTATCTTCTTCCATGACGATACTGGTAATCGGAACAAGTAATGCCTTACTAGTACTTTTCACTTCGACACTAACTGTAAAGCCCTGTTTCAAATCACCAATTTCGCTAGTTACATCTACTGTATATGGGTATTTAGAACCTGTGTTTGAACCAGCTAAGCTACTACTTGCTTCACTGTTATTTTTTGGATAATTTGAAATATAGCTAATCTTACCATTCCAAGTTTTATCTGGGTAAACCTTGGAAGTGAAAGTGACTTCTTGGCCTACAGATAGATTGGCAAGGTTGTACTCAGAAAGCTCTCCCTTGACCTGCAAGTTATCGTTACTTACGATATGAACCAAAACTTGACTATTTCCTGTTGGAGATTTTGAAACGTTACGATTCACTTCAACAACTGTTCCCTCCACCGTACTCAATACTGTAGCAGCATTCAACTGGGCTTGAGCTTTTTCAAGTTGTGCCACTGCATCTGCACGAACATCACGCGCGTCACTGATTTGTGAATCGATAGAAGCTGTAGCTGATGTAGAAGATTGTGCTTGGGTTTGGTCCGTAGCACCTTCAATACCTGCTTGAGGGAGCACAGGTGTTGCTGCGGCGGTATTTCGAGCCTCATTCAATTCATTGATATGACGGTCAGCTTTCGCAACTGCACGACTGGCAGCATCATAGGCAGCCTGAGCTTCAGTACTACTATACTTAACAAGAGCTTGGCCTTCACTTACCTTATCTCCGACAGAGACCGAAACCTCATCCAAGTCACCTTTACTAGCATCATAATAAACATATTGTTCATTTTGAGCTGTTACGGTACCAGATAAGAGAACCGATGAAGCCACTGACCCCTCTTTGGCAAGAACGATTTTTGCAGTTTCATCTTGTGTTGCGGCTTGATTTGGTTGTCTCAATAGAAGGACAGCAGCTGCTCCTACTACAAGAACTGACGTAACTCCTATAGCTGTGAATAAGGGCCATTTCTTAGCTTTTGACTTCTTTTTCATATCCATACCTCTTTTATAAACATATATTAAGATTATAGCACAAGTCCTAAAAATGGACAATTGCTTTCTGACTATCCAAAAACAATCGCCAAATCTTTTATTGTTGTGTTAGTTATATAATACAACTTCTTTTTTATTTTTGCAAGCATTTTCTTAAGAAATTTAAACGTAGCAGATTTTTGCATTGACTTTCAAAAAAAGATAGAATATGACTAGAAAACAAGTAAAGGAGCTTTCTTATGAGAGAATATGACATTATCGCCATCGGTGGAGGCAGCGGGGGTATTGCTACCATGAACCGTGCTGGTGAACATGGTGCTAAGGTGGCAGTTATTGAGGAAAAGAAATTAGGTGGAACTTGTGTCAACCTCGGCTGTGTCCCTAAAAAAATCATGTGGTATGGAGCCCAAATTGCAGAGAGTATCCACAAATATGGACCTGACTATGGTTTCACAAGCACTGACAACGAATTTAATTTTGCAAGACTTCGTCAGAATCGTGAAGCCTATATTGATCGTGCTCGCTCGTCTTACGATGGAAGCTTCAAGCGTAACGGGGTTGATTTGATTGAAGGACGTGCCGAGTTTGTCGATGCTCATACTGTCAGCGTTAATGGTGAATTGATCCACGCTAAGCATATTGTGATTGCGACTGGAGCTCATCCTCATATCCCTGCTATTCCTGGTGCTGAACTAGGTGGTAGCTCAGATGATGTCTTCGCCTGGGAAGAGTTGCCTGAATCAGTAGCTATTCTAGGTGCTGGTTACATTGCTGTAGAATTGGCTGGTGTACTCCATACACTTGGTGTTCAGACAGATTTATTTGTCCGTCGTGATCGTCCGCTACGTGGATTTGATAGCTATATCGTTGAGAGTCTGGTTCAGGAAATGGCAAATACTGGATTAAACTTACACACCCATAAGATTCCAGCTAAACTTGAAGAAACTGAAGAAGGCATTACCATTCATTTTGAAGACGGTAGCACTCATACTGCTAGCCAAGTTATCTGGGCAACTGGTCGCCGTCCAAATGTTGAAGGGCTTCAGCTTGAAAAAGCAGGTGTTACACTTAATGAACGTGGTTTCATTCAAGTTGATGAATACCAGAACACAGTCGTTGAAGGTATCTATGCTCTTGGAGATGTTACAGGCGAAAAAGAACTAACACCTGTCGCTATCAAAGCTGGTCGTACTCTCTCAGAAAGACTATTCAATGGCAAAACCAATGCTAAAATGGATTATACAACCATTCCAACTGTTGTCTTTTCACATCCAGCTATCGGAACTGTCGGTCTGACTGAGGAAGAAGCTATCAAAGAGTATGGACAAGAAAACATCAAAGTCTATACTTCAAAATTTGCTTCTATGTATTCTGCTGTTACTAGTCACCGCCAAGAAGCTCGCTTCAAGCTCGTTACAGCTGGTGCAGACGAAAAGGTAGTTGGACTTCATGGTATCGGCTATGGAGTTGACGAAATGATTCAAGGTTTTGCAGTTGCTATCAAGATGGGAGCTACAAAAGCTGACTTTGATGCTACTGTCGCTATCCATCCAACAGGTTCTGAAGAATTTGTAACTATGCGTTAAAATAAAAAGAGACCTCTGGGTCTCTTTTTTTGTTCTAAATCGGCCGTTACAGATTTGTAACCTTTTATTTTAAAACAGGTTGACATTTGATTCTCTTCTAGTATAATAGTTACTATAATTTATATAAGAGGTTAACTATTTTGAAAAAAGCACATATTTACGCTATCCCAGCTATCGGGGCTGCTCTTATTGCGGTATTGGCACAAATTAGTATACCTATTGGGCCGGTTCCATTTACTCTGCAAAACTTTGCGATTGGACTCATTGCTACTGTTTTTAGACCAAGGGAAGCCGTTCTTTCTGTTGGTCTCTATCTCTTGCTGGGTGCTATCGGTATTCCGGTTTTTGCTAGTGGAGGAGCTGGTTTTCATGTTTTGGTAGGGCCAAGCGCTGGTTATCTTTGGTTCGATCTTGTCTATGCAGGGCTTGCTTCCTATCTCATTCACACCAATAGTGGTGTCCTACGTATTTTCTTTGCAAATCTCTTGGGAGATTCACTTGTTTTTGTCGGTGGTATTCTCAGTCTCCACTTCTTAGCTGGAATGCCTTTTGATAAAGCACTGGCTGTCGGTGTTATTCCCTTTATCATACCTGATCTTGCCAAAATTGTAGCCATTAGCTTCATCAGCCGACCACTACTCCAACGTCTTCGTACACAAGCTTATTTTTCAAGCAAATAAAAGAGGCCGGGATTTCCCCTAGCCTCTTTTTAATGAATCTTAGATGAAAGTTTATTGATTCTTAAAAGCATCCACCATGATTTGAAATTCTTCATTTGAGAGGGTAATTCCTTTCCCCATCTTGGTGTGGTCAGGACTCCAGCTACGAATGTCAAACTTCGCCGGTGCACCATTAAAGCTGACACGATTGATTTCTTTGGTCCATCCTTTTTCATTTTCAGATAAAGTAAGCAAGTGTTCTTCAATTTCAAATGTAAATTCTGCCATGTTTTTCTCCTTTTTGTTCTCAATTGATTATTCGAAAAATCTTGTAGATTTCATAAAATTTTTATATAATGATTAAAAGAAGGGAGGCCGGAATGAAAGATTTATTAAAACAGGTTTTTCAAAAAGTCCATGATTTTGTCAATGGACATGAAGATTCCATTCCTGAAAAAAGCGATCCCCTAATTGCTAAACTTGAAGAAGCCTTAGCTAAAAAAACAGCTGTACACATCATTTTTGCTGAGTCAAGTTTTACAGGCGATATTATTAAGTATGATACTGACCGCCAACAAATTATTGTTAAAAACTTCGCCAAAAACGTCAGCCGTATTATTCGAGTGTCGGATATTCGAAGAGTAACTTTTGTTCCTTCTACTATCCAAACGGCTCAAAAAAGAAGATTTAAGAAAGAGTGAGATGCTTCTATCATCTCACTCTTTTTATCTTAGCGAATTTGTTCAAAATGAAGGTGAACAGCGATGTGATCGCCGTAACCACTTCTCTCCAAATCACGTTGCAAACGATAAGAGATATAGTGTTCTGCGATTGTAATGTAGCCAGCACCAAGTAAGCGGTGCTCAACCATTGATTGAATCATACTGATGGTGGCACGTTCTACTTTTGCTTCTTCCAAATCCAAAACAACCTTTTTAGTGACTTGAGCTAGATTTTGGCGCAAATCGTCAGTCAATACATAGACTGTTTGAGCCGCCTTAAGGATAGCTTGGTAGATTTTATCTGGATCAAAATCAGCGACTTGTCCATCACGTTTAATTACTTGCATAGTTTTCTCCTTTTAATTGTTATTTTCTTTAATGTCTGCTAACATTTTTTCTTCTTCTGCTGACAATTCATAGTTGTCCAGCAAATCGGGTCTACGTTGGTAGGTTTTCTTAAGGCTCTCATAGAGTCGCCATTGTCGAATATTCTCATGGTGACCACTCATGAGTACATCTGGGACTAACATGCCGCGAAAATCGTAAGGTCTTGTGTACTGAGGATATTCCAAGAGTCCTGATGAAAAGCTATCATCTTGGTGACTAGCTTCCTTGCCGATAACTTCTGGAATCAAGCGAACCGTCGCATCAATCATGGTCATTGCTGCTAGTTCTCCACCAGTCAAGACATAATCTCCAAGAGATATCTCATCGGTTACCAAGGTCTTAATCCGCTCATCATAACCCTCATAGTGCCCACAGATGAAGATAAGTTCTTCTTCTTGCGCCAAATCCTCCGCATAAGCCTGGTCAAACTGCTTCCCAGCAGGGTCTAAGAGAATCACGCGCGGGTTCTTTTTTTCAATGGCATCAAAGGCGTCAAAGATGGGTTGCGCTCGGAGCAACATCCCCTGACCGCCACCGTAGGGTTCATCGTCAACATGACGTGCCTTTTCAGCGTAGTCACGAAAATTATGATAGTGGATATCTAAGAGTCCTTTTTCACGAGCCTTACCAACGATGGAATGTTCTAAGGGTGTGAACATTTCTGGAAAAAGAGTTAAAATATCAATCTTCATCGTCTAACCCTTCTAAGAGTTCAACATCCACACGGTTATTAGGAATATCTATATTGAGAACTACAGGTGGGATATAAGGTAAGAGTAGATCTCGTTTGCCTTTTCGTTTGACTACCCAGACATCATTGGCGCCTGGCTGAAGAATTTCCTTGATAGTTCCAATCAAGTTATCTCCCTCATAGACTTCTAAACCTATAATCTCGTGGTAGTAAAACTCACCATCATCCAGGTCATTGAGATTTTCCTCTGCAACCTTCAGACTGTATCCCTTGTATTTTTCGATATCATTGATATGGTACATATCTTTAAACTTGATGATATCGAAGTTTTTATGTTTACGGTGGCTTGCAATGACCACTGTTCGCACAAACTGATCTTTTTCATCAAATAAGGCTAACTCTGCCCCTTTTTTAAAGCGTTCTTCAGTAAAATCTGTCACTGACAAGACTCGCATCTCACCTTGCAAGCCTTGGGTATTGACAATTTTCCCAACGTTAAAATAGTTCATCTGATCTCCTGTATCTATTTCTCCCTTTATTTTATCATGTTATAGGGATTTTCTCAAGTTGGAGAAAACGGCTACTATGGATGATTTCTTTCTAAAAATCCTTCCAAATCTTGTGCATGCTGATACTTGATAGCTGCTTTTTTGTCTTTCTCAAAAATGGTCTTCGTTAAATCAATATTATTTATAGCTGCAATAGCAACTGTGTAGTGAATGATATCTGCCAACTCTTTTGCCAATTCCTCGTTTGAATCTTGAACTCCTTCTTTTCGACCAGAGCGTCCATTTAAAACCTCAGCAACTTCTCCAACTTCTTCTACTAGCTTAATAAAAAGTCCTTCTTCTGTTCTAGATTGTTGGTAGTGGTCAAGTAAGTATTCCTCTAGTTGTCTAACTGTTAAATCTCTCATTCCTTCTCCTTGCAAAAAAAGCGAGACCATGTCCCGCTTTTCTTATTTTTCGTCAATAACGATTCTTACTTTTTTGTCTTCAGTTGGGACAGAGTAGACAATCGTTCTTATCGCAGAAATAGTGCGACCCTTACGACCGATTACACGACCCACATCGCTTTGGTCAAGATCCAAATGATACTCCAAAAATTCTGGTGTATCTTCAATCTTGATAGTTAAGGCATCTGGTTGTGAAATCAAAGGTTTCACAATTGCAATAATGAGATTTTCAATTGTATCCATCTGTCAACCTACTTTAAACTTATTTTGAGAATTTAGAATCGTGGAATTTCTTCAATACACCTTCTTTTGAAAGGATGTTGCGAACTGTATCTGAAGGTTGAGCTCCATCAGCCAACCATGCAAGAATACGGTCTTCTTTCAAAGTTACTTGGTTTTCTTCAACAAGTGGGTTGTAAGTTCCAACTGTTTCGATGAAACGTCCGTCACGTGGTGAACGTGAATCTGCTACGTTAATACGGTAGAAAGGTTTTTTCTTAGAACCCATACGAGTCAAACGGATTTTAACTGCCATTTTTAATATCTCTTTTCTTTTATTTTTTAGTTCGGTGAAATAGCTAAGCTATTTAGCACATGTTCTATTATAGCAGATTTCTGAGAGGTGTCAAGAAAAAAACTTGACAGAGTTTAAAATTTTTAAATTTTTTAGACTAATAGGGATAAATTAGAAAGAAAAAATTAACTTCTACACCTACAAACCTTATTCTGACAGACTTTATAACAGTCTAAGAAAAAAAGCAGAGATTCATACAGTATCTAGATTTTCCAAAAATTCTTTATCAACAAATACTATTAACGAAACTATCCAAACATTGCTTCAAAGAATTCTTTAGTTGTTTAACTAGCAAAGGCTTTTATTAAATAATTTTTTCAAATAATTGCCACATTGACACATAAATTCTTGCTTTCCAAATTTAAATGTGATATATTTATAACATAAAATTTAAATGTTATATATTTATAACACAAAAAAGGAGTCTATCATGAAAAAAAGTCAAAAAATGCGTGGCCTCATTGCAGTGATTGCCGTAGCTCTCTTTATTGATTTTATTGTTTTATTTGGTTCTAATCTTAGTTGGGGACCCAAGTTAGTTATTACTGGTATTTCAGTGTCAGGTCAAATTATAGCTATTTGGAGCTGGCTACATATGAAACCACGGACTCATAAGATTCAGAAAGGTAAGGGAAAGATTATTTTTGACTTATCTGCTAAGCTTTACACGGTACTTGTGTTAGCAGCAAGCATTTTTTATACAGTAGGGATTTGGGTTGCGACCCCAAGCGTAAGTTCTGGTATTAAAGAATGGATATTGGGAATTGGCCTCGTTATTGAAGTGATTGTATTTGGTTTTTTCTCTTTGAAAAATGTCAAGGAAACTCCGGACGAACGCTTTTATGCTAATTTAGCAAAGGCAGCTAGCTTAATGTTTGTTTTTATACTAGGCGCACTGATGATCCTAGCAGTTATCATTGGGTATATGGGGTCTCTCACTCTTTACATGGGTCAGATATTTATTAGCATAGCTGCCTTGATTTGCATCTTTGCGATTGTCTATCTTATCTTGGAACGGAGAGGATAAGCATGGCCAAAGAAAGCAATATTATTACTAATCTCAAATCTGTTCGTGAGTCCACAGGCATGACCCAGCAGGAGTTAGCCGACCTAATCGGCATGCGACGCGAGACAATTCTGCACTTGGAAAATAATCGTTACAATCCTTCGCTGGAAATGGCTCTTAAAATTGCTCAAGTTTTTAATCTGAAAGTAGAAGACCTCTTTGAACTTAGACAGAAAGAGGATGCATAATTCTTTTCGAGACCTAGTATTAAGTTCATTGCTTCATTAGGAATTGAAGCCAAAAGAAAAATCCTTTGAAAATATACTCATTTAAAATATAGTAATTCTTATGGAATTGACGCACCAAAACACTTAGAAACACTTGTTGAAAAAGACTATGCTACAATTGAAACAGCCTTTGACTCGCTTAACCATCTAAATGCTACCATAAAAAAGAATATTCTTAAAAAGAAGGGGGTTACTGGGCTCTACAAAATGAAGGCTTCTGACTTGAATCAAGCACTTCATGATCATATTTCAGAAGAGGAATTAACTAACTGCTTTTCGATTCGTGGCTATAAACTAACTCCAAAAGGTGAACAAGCTCTCAAAGACCATCAAGCAATCATTGACCGCCATCCTAAAAAGAATCTTTAATCAACCGAAGCTGGTTGATTTTTTTAATGCAAAAACACTTACAAATCATTATAATTATTGACAATCACTTACAAAAGAGGTATATTAGTATTAAAAGGGGGATTTCCTATGTACCAAGAACAACGATTAGAAGAAATCATTAAACTTTTAGAGGATAGAGGAAGTCTATCAGCAAAAGAAATGGTTGACCATTTCCATGTTTCTAAAGATACCATCCGTAGAGATTTTGCTATTCTCGCAAAGGAGAAACGAGCAAAAAGAACTCATGGAGGTTTATTGCCAATAAAAAAACAAGTAATTCTTGGTTTTCAAGGTCGAGCAGAACAGTCTTCTAAAGAAAAAGCGAAAATTGCTCATTTAGCTACCCAACTCATTTCCGATTCACAACTGATATTCTTTGATGTTTCAACCACTATACTTGAGTTAGCAAAAATTATAGATAAAAAAGTTACTATTTTCAGTCATTCATTAGATAACGCACTTATCTTAGGAAATAATGAAAATGTCGATTTTCATATTCTCGGTGGAAAATTTCATAGACAGAATCGTTTTTATTATTCACTAGAAGAATCCAATACTTTAGAGGGAATTAGATTTGATGTAGCATTTTTTGGCGCTGCTAGTCTTTCAGACGGGCAAGTTAGCTTTGAGGATCAAGAAGATGTTCTCATGAAAAAAAGAGCATTTAAAACAAGTGCTATTCGTGTTTTGCTAGCTGAAACAGGAAAGATAAACAAACACTCTCATTTTATACTTTCTGAACTAGCTGATTTTGATTACTGGATTACAGATAAAGAGCCTGATGTAGAAATACAAGAATCTTTAGATGGTAGAACAACGATCCTCTTTTAAAAAGGAGCAAAATATGTCAAGAATTAAATTAATTATGAGTGATATTGACGGCACTATTCTGGATAAAAATCACCAATTAGATTCTCATTTGATAGAACTGATGCCACTTTTAAAACAATGTAATATTCCTTTTGTTCTAGCTTCTGCTAGATCTCCTCTCGGTATAGCTCCAATTTCTAAAGAACTTGGCATCACCGACTTTCCTATTGCCTGCTATAATGGAGCACTCATCAGTTTAGGAGATAAAATCCTAAGTCAGCATTCTATTGATAAAAGCGAATTGCTCTTACTTCATGACTTTTTGAAAAAAGAATTCCCGACAGTTTCTATAAATGTTTATTCTGGAAAAGATTGGCTTGTGAATACAATTGATGAGTGGGCAGAAATCGAAGCAACTATTACTGGAGAAAGTCCAAAAGTTACATCTTTAGCAGATTTTATAAAAGACGAGAAAACTCTTGTTCATAAACTTTTGCTGATAGATAATACGGATACCATACAGAAACTTCAAAAAAACTTATCCTCAATAGATTTCCCTCAAACCAACTTCTATCTCTCTAAAGATAACTATCTAGAAGTTACACATAATCAAGTATCCAAAAAACAAGCTTTATTAGAATTAGCCAAGTATTATCAACTTTCACTTTCTGAAATTATGACTATTGGAGATAATTATAATGATATTCCAATGATTGAGACTTCTGGACTTGGTGTTGCAATGGGAAACGCACCTACAGATGTCAAAACTTGCGCAAATACAGTAACAGATTCTAATGATCAAAATGGTGTAAGTAAGGCCATAAAATTGTATGTACTATCGGAATCATCACAATTGAATATTTGAAATCCTCTTCTTTTTAGGGTACAATGGAAAAAATGATTTTTGAGAGGATTAACATGAAAAAATTAGCTACACTACTACTCATTTCTACCTTTGCCCTTGGTGGATGTACAAGCATCCAACGCGCTCTTCGTGGTGATGATTACGTAGATTCTAAAATTGCTACTGAAGAAAGTTCTAAAACCGCTACTCAAGCAGAAAAAGATTTCAAAGACGCTTTAACCAATGAAAATGCTAATTTCCCCCAACTTTCTAAAGAAGTTGCAGACGATGAAGCTGAAGTTATTCTTCACACAAGTCTAGGTGATATTCGTATCAAACTTTTTCCAAAGTTAGCCCCTCTTGCGGTAGAAAACTTCTTGACTCATGCTAGAGAAGGCTACTACAATGGTGTTACTTTCCACCGTGTAATTGATGGATTTATGGTACAAACCGGAGATCCAAAAGGGGATGGTACAGGTGGTGAATCTATCTGGCACGATAAGGACAAAACCAAGGACAAGGGGACAGGTTTTAAAAATGAAATCTCTCCATACCTCTATAATATCCGTGGTTCCCTATCTATGGCCAATACTGGTCAACCAAACTCAAATGGTAGCCAATTCTTCATCAACCAAAGTACAACAGACTATTCAGCTAAACTTCCTACAAGTAGATATCCTAAAAAAATTATCGAAGCCTACAAAGAAGGTGGAAATCCAACTCTTGATGGGAAACACCCTGTCTTTGGCCAAGTAATCGATGGGATGGATGTTGTAGATAAAATTGCCAAGGCTGAAAAAGACGAAAAAGATAAACCAACTACTGCTATCACAATAGATAGTATTGAAATTGTGAAAGACTACGATTTCAGTAAACAATAACATCATTTATTTTGAGGAGATTAGAAAATGATTCTATTTTGGGGGTCAAAAGGTTACCAAAAAGTGCTAGGACATACTCAAACTGCTATTGAATGTGGCCATTGTAACAATCTTGGTACTTGGGAAATTACGGAATACGGACGCAGGTTTACTCTTTACTGGATACCGCTCTTTCCTTACGGTAAAACTTATTTCGTTTCTTGCCCGATTTGTCACTACGGAAAAGAAATTCAAAAATCTGAAATTGAACAGTATTTAAACTATTAAAAAAAGATAGGTCATAGGGCCTATCTTTTTTATGAACGCTTCCATGTAAACGCTCTTTTTCTTCTCCAGTTATGCTATAATACAGTTAACCGTAACAAAGGAGGTTTACCTATGAAACCTTATAAAATAAACCTATTCCGGCTCGGTTTACTCTTGCCAACATATTTAATCTTTAATGTCGTTTATTCGATTACTTATGATTCTGGAGGTTTTGCTTTTATAATCTTGTGGCCAGCTTTTTTCGCATCATATGCAGGAATGGTGCTAGGAAATATTTTTATGTTTAGAGATATCTCAAAATTAAAAACTTCCTTTGAAGATAATGAGTTGATCCAAAAGACTTCTACTATACAGTTAGTCTTAGCTACAATTGGATTTTTCATGCAAATAATCGGTTTTAAGGGTGCTCCACTTAATTACATTGATAATTATCCACTACTAGTTAGCGCTAGTATTGTGTACTCTATCATTCTCCTTATCGGTATTTATCAGACGATCAAGTTAGGGCAAGGGAAAGATACTTTGGCCATACTTGGTTTTATCTTTGGAGTTACGGTAATTTTTTATACTAACTTAACACTGCTTACAATCTCTTTCTCTCCCTCTTCGCCAGCCAATACATACTCTACTCCCAATTTTGCTGAAGAATTCAAATCGCTTGGACTTAAGGGAAAGGTTGAGGTAGTTGGTAAACACAGAGAGATTGAAGCATTTTATGGAACAGCCTACAAGCTAACATATACAGAAAATTTATCAGATGGAACTATTTTAAAAGAAACTACTACTGCAAAAATTCATGGAAAGGATGGAGAACATTTATCAAATTTCTTTCTTCTTTCAGGAACAGATCTCGAAACACTTCTTAACGACAAAGAAAAAAAACTGTTTAAAATTGTCAAACAAGATGAATTCAGTTTCTTACTAGATGTATACAAAGAAAGACCGAATCTACAACAAGAAGAAGATAGTATCAAAAATACTACTGCTGACAAAATAAATAAACTCTTTGCGACACCAATAGCTTCTAGTTTTAAATTTGGAAAATATCCAATAGAAAACTACTATGTTGCAATGATTAAGCAGGCTGTCAGCAATCGAGAAAAAGGGGATTTTGACGCAGCTGGTTTTTATAATATTACAACAAAAGATTTTATGAAAAACAAAGGTCTTACTCTCGATTTTGATTTCGACCTTTCGAAAATCAAGGTAGAAAATGGTAGTCCTGTGGAGACCTTAAAGGAAAAATTCTTATCTTTACCAAAAAACTCATTTTCCGATGGAATTTATAACATTAATTGTTATTATGAAAATAGAATACAGAAGAAAATTGAAGTTACCTGCCCATTTGTTGTTGAAGATGGTGTGGGACACTTTGAAGAGGATGTAATCGAAGGAAATCAAACAAATTAGTTATTTTTAATACTAAAATAGTGCAATAGAGGTACGACTCCTACTATTTGCAATCCTCGTAAAAAAAGCCAAGTCAAATAGACTTGGCTTTTTGATGACTATTATGTTAGCTCATTGAAATCCCAGATTTGGTCCATCCAGCCTTCATAGAAGTCTGGTTCGTGGCAAACCATCAGGATAGAACCCTTATACTCTTTCAGAGCTCGTTTAAGTTCATCCTTGGCATCCACATCCAAGTGGTTGGTAGGCTCGTCTAGAACAAGGACATTGTTCTCACGATTCATCAAGAGACAGAAGCGAACCTTGGCTTGTTCTCCACCTGACAAAACTTGAATCTGGCTTTCGATATGTTTAGTCGTCAATCCACAACGAGCAAGGGCTGCACGAACTTCTGCTTGGTTGAGGGCTGGAAAGGCATTCCAAACTGCTTCTAGAGGTGTTTGGCGATTGCCACCTTCCACTTCTTGTTCAAAGTAGCCAAGTTCTAGATAGTCTCCACGTTCAACTTCTCCAGCAATGGGTGGGATAATTCCTAAAAGACTCTTCAAGAGGGTTGTTTTCCCGATACCATTGGCACCAATGATGGCAACTTTTTGATTGCGCTCAAAGGTAAGATTTAATGGTTTTGTAAGTGGGCGGTCGTAACCAATCTGCAAATCCTTGGCTTGGAAGATAAAGCGTCCAGGTGTACGAGCTGGCTTAAAATCAAAGGACGGCTTTGGTTTCTCACTTTGAAGCTCGATAATGTCCATCTTATCCAATTTCTTCTGGCGAGACATGGCCATATTACGAGTAGCAACACGCGCCTTATTACGGGCTACGAAATCCTTGAGATCAGCAATTTCTTTCTGTTGACGTTCGTAAGCTGCCTCTAGTTGAGATCTCTTCATGGCATAAACTTCTTGGAACTGGTAGTAATCGCCAGAGTATCGTGTCAACTGTTGATTTTCTACATGATAGACGATATTGATCACATCATTTAGGAAAGGAATATCGTGAGAGATAAGGACAAAGGCATTCTCATAGTTTTGCAGATAACGCTTGAGCCAGTCAATATGCTCAGCATCCAAATAGTTGGTTGGCTCATCAAGAAGTAGGATATCTGGCTTTTCAAGGAGGAGTTTAGCCAAGAGTACCTTTGTTCTTTGTCCACCTGACAAGGCTGTTACGTCTGTATCCATACCATAATCCATAACACCAAGAGCACGCGCGACTTCGTCAATCTTAGCATCCAAGGTATAGAAATCACGACTTTCCAAACGGTCCTGAAGTTCGCCGACTTCTTCCATCAGAGCATCAATATCAGCGCCCTCTTCTGCCATTTCCATATAAAGGTCATTGATACGAGCTTCCGCCTTAAATAACTCATCAAAGGCTGTTCGCAAAACATCACGCACGGTTTGACCTTCTTTGAGCACAGCATGCTGGTCCAGGTAGCCTGCAGTCACATATTTGGACCATTCTACCTTCCCTTCATCAGGTAACATTTTACCAGTTACAATGCTCATGAAGGTTGATTTTCCTTCACCGTTAGCACCGACTAGCCCGATATGTTCACCCTTGAGGAGACGGAAGGATACATCTTCAAAAATCGCACGGTCACCAAAACCGTGACTCAAATTTTTAACTTCTAAGATACTCATTCTAATTCCTTATTTTATTTTTATGTAGTAGTTTATAGAGGACCCAAGCCAGGTAACCACCCAAAGTGTTGGTCCATAAATCATCAATCTCAAATACCCGATTGAAATCAAAGAAAAAGTCTAAAACTAGCTGTGTGCACTCGATGCTCAAGCTCAGTAAAAAGCTAAACAAAATGACTCTCTTCGTTTTTCTTAGACTAGGGATGAGATAGAGAAGCTGGAAAATCAATGGAAAAAGCAAGAGGATATTCAAGGCATTTTGCAAAAAAATCCAGAATAGCTGCAGAAGGCTAGTCACTTCACCCAGTTTCCAAAAGGAGTTAAAAGGCGTCAAAAGAAAAACCAGGCGTCCAATAGTTTGAATACCTGGAGTTTCCACTCCTATCGGAAGTTTTGGCTGGGGAGTAAAACAAAAACAGACGATACAAAGACTGTATAATAGCACTCCCAAAATTAGTATTTTTTTTCGATTCATCTTATGGATTTACTTCAGCTACTGCTTTTTGGCGGTCACGCTTCATGGTATTTGAACGCAACTGTCCACAAGCTGCATCGATATCAGTACCATGTTCCTGACGAACAACACAGTTGACACCTTTTTTCTTGAGCGTATCATAGAAAGCCATTACGCGCTCTTTAGGGCTTCGGCTATACTGGTCATGCTCACTAACTGGGTTGTAAGGAATCAAATTGACATAGGACAATTTTTTGATGTTTTTCAGCAATTCTGCCAACTCAAGTGCTTGTTCTACTCCATCATTGACTTCATTTAGCATGATATACTCAAAAGTCACACGGCGGTTGGTTGTCTCGATGTAATACTCGATAGCTGCAAATAGTTTTTCAATCGGAAAGGCACGGTTAATCTTCATGATGCTTGAACGCAGTTCATTGTTTGGTGCATGAAGAGAAACAGCAAGGTTGACCTGTACTCCTTCATTGGCAAACTCACGAATCTTGTGAGCCAAGCCAGAAGTTGATACGGTGATATGGCGAGCACCGATAGCCATTCCCTTGTCATCATTGATGGTACGGATAAAGTTCAAGACATTGTTGTAGTTATCAAATGGTTCTCCAATACCCATAACAACGATATGGCTAACACGTTCATCCTGTCCACGTTCATCAAAGTACTTCTGAACTAACATAATTTGAGCCACAATTTCCCCATTATTGAGGTCCCGTTGCTTCTTAATCAAGCCTGACGCACAGAAGGTACAACCAATGTTACATCCTACCTGTGTGGTGACACAGACTGATAAACCGTAGTGTTGACGCATCAGAACTGTCTCAATCAACATACCGTCTGGCAACTCAAAAAGATACTTCACAGTACCATCAGCTGATTCTTGAACGATCCGTTGCTTCAAGGGATTGACTACAAATTGGTCATTGAGCTTGGCAATCAAATCCTTAGACAAGTTGGTCATTTCTTCAAATGTTTGAACGCGTTTACGGTAAAGCCATTCCCAGATTTGATCTGCTCGGAATTTCTTTTCTCCTTGCTCTAAGACCCATTCTTGCATCCCTTGGCGTGTTAAACTATAAATCGACGGTTTCATCTTTTCTCCTTATTTTCTAGTCCTTCTTACGGATGACGAAATGACGTTGCCCTTTTTCTTCGTTCTGAGTTTTCTGTTCCTTACGACGTCGTCTATTTCTCTTGTCCGTGTTATTTCTTTTTTTATTTTGAGATGTTTTCTTCCCTTTTCGGGTATCCTTTTCTTCCTCTTTTTTGCGCATTTTTTGGTCAAATGGTGCTCGTTTAGGAGTTTCATTTTCTAGGACAAAATAGGCACAACCATAACTGCAATACTCAAGTAGGTAATCTTGTAAACGGCTGATTTTCTCGAGAGACTCTTCAGCTCGCTCATTCTTGTAGAAACCACGTAAGCGTAGCTGCTCATTGCTCCAGTCTCCTACAATATAATCATACTTATTTAAAACTTCCGAAAAGCGTTGAGTAAATGCTGTTGCATCAAAAGCATCCTTGCTATTTTCAACCAAAGTAAAGGTAAACCCTTCAGCTTCGACTTTTTCTCCAGATAGATGAAATTCAGGACCAGGGAATTTATTGTAATTATATAATTCAGGTGCAATCTCTTTACGCATAATATTCCTTTTTAACGTTTACTTAATACTCTATTTTACCATATTTTTGCCATATTTTCACCTTTAGTTTTAAAATGAAAAAAATCTGACGATTTAAGCATTTAGGAGTTGAAGAACATTTCTAGTTTTGAAAAAGAAAAAAACTGGGAATTCCCAGTTTTTTAAAGATTACATGTAAAGTAATTTGAAGAGTGCTACTGCTGCAATAGCAGCTGCAATCGGTGCAACTACTGGTACCCAAGCATACCACCATTTTGAATCACCCTTGTGTTCACCAAGGATTGATTTTGGAAGTACTGCATGAAGAAGACGTGGTCCAAAGTCACGAGCTGGGTTCAAACCTGGTCCTGTAGGTCCACCTAGTGAAGTAACCAAGGCCATTACGAGGAAACCAAGTGCCAAGTGTGCAACAGCAAGACCTGGTGACAAGAATGGAGCTACTTGAGTTTTTGCTTGTTCAAGAGCTGCAGTGACTTGTTCTTGAGGAATTGTTTGACCTTGAGCAGTTGCTTGTGCTACTTGATCGTTAATCAATCCTTGAGCTTTAGTAACTAATTCAGCACCAAAGAAGTTCTTCGTCATTGCCATAGCTGCAAAGAAAAGTACGAATGAACCAATAAACTCGTTGATAAAACCGTTAACAGAAGCTGCAAAGCGTGATTCTTTTGTTCCGTGGTCGATACTTTCGATTGTTGAGAAAGTACCCAAGATGTTGTTTGGGTTTTCTGTCTTCAAGTAGTATGGACGGTGAGCTGCAACAACCAAGGCTTGTCCGAAGATTGCTCCCAAAACTTGAGCGATGATGTATTGAGCTACTTGTGACCAAGGGAAAAGTCCGCTAACTGCTAAACCAAGTGTGAAAGCTGGGTTGATGTGGTTACCAGAAACATTACCAAACATCAAGGCAGGGATCATAACCCCCATACCGTAACCAACAGCGATAACGAGCCAGCCACTTTGGTGACCTTTCGTACCTTTAAGTTCAACGTTGGCAACTGCACCATTACCCAAGATAATCAAGATGGCTGTTCCCAAAAATTCAGTGGCATATTTGACTGCCCATGTGAAATCCATTGATAGATTCTCCTTAATATTTTTTAGACAGTCCCTATTCTATCAATTTTTAGGGCTTTTAGCAACAGATTTTCTAAAAGAATCCTGTGAGAAAACGCTTTTATTTCAATTCTACAAAAAAGACCTAACAAACATCGTTTGTTAAGTCCAAATTTTAATTATTCTTGACGCTGACCAAAGTCCTTAATCATTTGTTCCATCTCTTCACGACTTTGTGTCGTTAGCATATAGAGATAGTCTCCTTGCAATTCAGCAAAGGCTGCTGGCATAATTTTCTTGACCTTGAACTGGTTTCCATATTTAGCCAGCAAATTTTCTTCTGAATAAACATAATTTGCATTGGCACGACGTGATGTCGCTAAACAGTATAGGGGCTCGAATTGAGAAGCTGGGAATGGTTCACCTGCAACGATCGCTGCATAGCCCTTATACAAGTCAAAAGAATGGGCATAGTTATAGACATCAATTGTGAAGCCACCCGCTGGACGGTTATTGTATTCAATAGCGATATAGTCATCACCCTCACGGAAGAACTCAATATGGAAGAAACGTTCCTTCATACCAAATTCTTTGACAATTGCTTCACCATATTTGCGTAATTTAGGATCCATCTCTTTGAGAACGTAATAAGAATTATCCATCTTGTAGATCATGAGATCAAGGGGTGTATGTGCGTAGTCAAAGGTCGTAGAAAAGACGATATTTCCATCTCTATCTACCAAACCATCGAAGGTACAGATTTCACTTGAGGTTACAAATTTTTCAAAGAAATAAACGGTTGAGTGGTCCCATTCAGCCTTAAAGTGATTGACATCATCTGCTGTTTCAAGCTTGAAGGTTGCGGCAGCTCCCACTCCATTGTCAGGTTTTGCAATCATTGGAAGTCCGATTTCTTTCAGAGCTTTATCCACATCTGCTTCTGTTTCAATGACCGCACCTGGAACAACTGGAACTCCCGCTTTCTTGAAGAGTTTCTTCATTTCGGATTTGAACTTAGTCTTCTTAAGGTCTTCTGGTTTGGCACCAAAGACATTGAATTGTTCACGAAGAGCAGCGTCCAACTCTAGCCAGTATTCATTGTGTGATTCAATGCGATCAATTGGACCATGTTTGTAGAAAAGAAAAGCAACTGCACGTTTAACCTCATCGATATTTTCAAGATTATCAACTCGGAAATATTCAGTCAAGCTATTGCGCAATGGTTCATCTAGTTGTTCGTAGGGTTCTTGCCCAATCCCTAGAACTTTGATTCCTTTATTGGCCAACTCAATACTAAATTGCTGAAAATTTTGTGGGTAATAGGGTGAAATTACAAGATAATTCATAAGCAACTCCTTTTATAGACTCATGTGACCGAGGAAATAAGGCATTTGTTTGCGCCACCATTCCCAGTCATGGGCAACATCGTGCCCCCATTCTGCAAACCAGGCAGGAATTTGTTTTTGGTCAAAGGCCTCTTTGAGCTTGTAGTAAGAAGGTAGTCCATCCTGTTCCCAAGCACCTAGTCCAGTACAAATCACAATCTCAGCCTGACGGTAACGATCGATAAACCAACCATCATTTTGATTCCAGATATAGTCTACTGGTGAATTTTGATAGATAGCATCATCATTGTAGTAGTCACCTACAAAGAAACGCGCATCGTAGACACCACTAAGAGCAATTACTTTGGTGAAGACATCCGGATGTTGCAAGAAGAAGTTGAGAGCATGGTAAGCTCCCATAGAGCAACCTGTTGTCATCATACCGTCAAACCATCCTGTCTTGTGCTTGATAAAAGGAATCGCTTCTTCAATCACATATCGTTCATAGGCACGGTGCATCTCAGCTTGGTCATGGCTATTTTTCCAAGTTGCCAACCAGCTCTCACTATCTACACTGGAAAGGGTAAAGAACTGAACACGGCCTTCCTCGATGAAGGATGCGCAAGCATCAATCATTCCAAAATCATAGTACTCATTGTGGCTGCCACCTGAGGAAGCAAAGACAACAACTGGGATGCCGCCATGTCCGTATCGATTAACATACATTTCGCGATTTAGATGGCCACTCCAGTGGCTAAGATGTTCAATATGCATATCCTGTCTCCTTTATACTAATTACCAATTTTCTGCAAAAAAGCGTAAGCAAGCTGGAAGATTTTCTGACCATGGAATTTCATGGTGGATAGCCCCAGCCTGAACCTTGAGTGAGAGATTTTCCAACTGCACTCCTCCTGCTATCAAATCATGATAATAACGAAGAGAAGAATCAATATAGGCCTGCTTAATATTGCCAGCCATAAGAGTCTTATCAGTATCATCTGCTTCTTCCGTTCCAACGTAGATAAAGATTCGTTGGTCAGGCAAAAGTTTTTTACGCTCGATATAGCGATCAAAGGCTTCTTGGTGAAGCCAGTTAGCTGATGAGAAAACTCCCAAGCAACCAATCTGATTTTGATACTCCAAGCCAATAAACTGGGTAATATTGCCACCTAGAGAGGAGCCAATCATAGCAGTGTGCTTGCGGTCAGACTTTGTACGATAGTTTTCGTCTATAAAAGGCTTAACCACTTCCATGACAAACTCTGCATACTCGACTCCCTTACCACCAAATTGTTGGCCAGGAATATTAGACTCTTGGAATTTCCAGGCTGCGTACTCATTCATCCGTCCTAGACCATCATTGTCAATAGCTACCACAATCATGCGGCTGATATCTGGATTTCGCTTGATGGCTGGGATAATCTTCCAGGAATGGCCGACGTAGGATTCCTTACTATAAAAGACGTTTTGTCCATCATGGAAATACACAACTGGATAACTTCTATCCGTATCTTTCTCATAGTTTTTCGGGAGGAGAACACGTACGCGGCGCTCCTTACCTGTGTAGGGAACTACTAATTTATGCTCTCGCATTTTCAGGTAAAAGTAAGATTGATTCATTGTCAGAAAACTCTCTATATTCAAAATTTTACCTTATTATAGCATAAAAATAGAAAAAAAGTCAGTTTCCGTCCAAATTTAGGATAAAAACTAACTTTTAGTTGTATTCTCATTCATTAAAGAAGATCTTCAATTAATTCATCGACAGCATCTTTTTCGGCTTGCGGTGTGATTTCTGTAATCATAATCCCTGCCACTGCTCGCTCAACTAATCCTTCAACATCCATACGTGTTTCATACTGTTCAGCATTCTTAATCTTTGGATTTGTTTTCGGACGATCAGGCGCAAAAATCGTGCAACAATCTTCAAAAGGTTGGATAGAAATTTCAAAGGTGTCAATTTCCTGAGCAATATCAATGATTTCCAACTTATCCATAGTTACAACTGGACGGATAATTGGTGTATTGGTCACCGCATTGATGGCCTGCATACTTTCAAGTGTTTGACTTGCCACCTGACCAAGACTTTCACCATTGATGATGACCAAACCATTTCTCACTTCACGGATACGGTCGGTAATCCGCATCATAAAGCGGCGAGTCAAAGTCATGAGATAGGCTTCTGGGGCTTTAGCTTTAATTTCTTCTTGGATTTCAGTGAAAGGTACTTCGATAAACTGGATATTCCCACCAAACTTAGTCAATTTACGGGTCAAATCTTGAGCTTTTTTAAGGGCACCTGGACTAGTATAGGGTGGACTAGCAAAGTGGACAGCCTCGATATCCACACCACGTTTGAGGGCGAGATACCCTGCTACAGGCGAGTCAATTCCTCCTGATAACATCAGCATACCTTTACCCGAAGTTCCAACTGGCAAACCACCAGCACCACGAATGGTTTCATAAGAAAGGTAGGCTGCTTCTTCACGAATCTCCACCTGCAGATTGATGTCCGGATTTTTCATTTGAGCTTGCACATTTGGAATGGCTTCAAAAACAGCACCACCAAGAACTTGATTGAGTTCACGACTGTCTAGTTCAAAATTGTGGTCACTGCGCTTGCTTGAAATTTTAAAGGTCATGCCTTCCTTGTAAATTTCCTTCATAATCTCTTGGACAGCAGATTTAAGAACTTCTACGGATTTTTCAACTTTATACACTGGAGAAAAGTTTTGAATCCCGAAAACCTGTTTGAGAGACTCAGCTACTGCTGCATAGTCGGCTCCATTAAGATATGCATGGGCACGGTCGCGATCAGCAGTTACCTTGACTTGAGGATAGATAGATAACACATCTGAGATATTATTACGTAGTTTATTGATGAAACGCATACGGTTTTTACCTTTGGTTGAAAGTTCCCCGTAGCGAATCATAATTTCTGAATATTGCATGAATGCTCCTATCTTACTTTTCTAGTTTGATTGTAAATTAATGTTAGTTTGGTCAAAAATTGCTCAACTTGACTCATGTCATTTTCTAGGTCTAGGCTGACGCGTACTGCTGACTGAGCCTTATCTTTTTCAACCCCCATGGCAATCAAGGTACCCGCAGGTTTTCCTGCCTTGGACGAGCAAGCAGAGGTTGTGGAAATGAAAATATCATAGTCCTCAAATGCATGAACAATGACTTCCCCACGAACTCCCTTAATCCCAAAAGTCAGAATATGAGGGGCAAAGTCTTCCTCACCTGAGAAAACAAAAATATCTGGATATTCGAGTAGAGCTTGACGGATGACTGCCTTCATCTGACTTGTTTTGCTTGTAAACAAATCCAGTTTTTCCATGGCCAAACGTAAGGCCTTGGCTGTCGCAGCAATGCCAGCCACATTTTCAGTCGTTGAGCGATAATCACGCTCTTGGCCACCACCAGTTAATAGTGGCGTAATTTTCTTACCTGACTTGATATAGACAAAGCCAACACCACGAACTCCGTGGAACTTGTGACTGGAGAAGGTCGCAAAGTCCACTCGGTCAGTTAGGTAGGATTCTGTCGGAATCTTGACTAAAGCTTGAACCGCATCCACATGGAAAGAAATAGTTGGCTTATCAGCTAAAAGTTCTGAGATAGCTTCAATAGGCTGGATTGAGCCAATTTCATTGTTAACAGCCATGATAGAAATAAGTGTGGTATCAGGACGAAGTAGATTTGCTAAAGCAGCTACATCTACAAATCCCTTTTCATCAACAGGCGCAAAATCCACTTCAAATCCTTGAGTCTTGAGCCAAAGAGCTGATTCCTTAACCGCTGGGTGTTCAATATCAGATACAATAATGTGTTTGCCAAACTGCGCCTTTTCAAATGCAACCCCTTTGATAACCCAGTTATCTCCTTCGGTACCACCTGAGGTAAAGAAGACTTCTTCGCTTTTCTTACCAATTAAATCTGCAATCTGCTGACGAGAAGCTTCTAAAATTCTGGTAGACTGATCACCCAAACGATGAAGGCTAGATGGGTTACCAATAATTTTTGCAGACACCTGCATGTAAGTTTCAAGTACTTCAGGATAAGGCTTGGTCGTAGCCGAATTATCAAAGTAAATCATTGTTTCTCACGCTTTCTAAAATCACTCCTTCTATTGTAACACGAAACAGTTCAGGCGACAAGAAATGCCGTTCAGGTTCATTTAAGTTTTTTTTAAAGATTTTGGGTATAATGAATCATGGTAAAGGAGAGAAATTATGTCTAACTATCGCAGAAAATCAAAACCTAAAACTGAACATATCAAAAAAGGCTTTACCGTCTTTCAAAAAACAATTGCAACTTTAGCCAGTATCCTTGGTTTGATTACAGCTAGTATCACTATCATGAATGCTTTAGATAAAAACAAGGATCATAAAGATACGACTCCACAAACAACCATCATCAAGGAAGTTCAAAAGGAAGCTCCCGCTGAATCCAATGCTCCTGCACAAAATCAATCCAACAACCAAGAAACAACTCAAAAAGAAGACCTTCAAACTCCAAGCAAAAAAGAAGATACAAAATCAGATAACAATTCTCAAAAAAATGAGCAATCTGATTCGTCATCAAACACTCCCACTACTGAAGCAGGAGTTAGTGCTACTAACGGAGCATCTTAAGCATTTCTCAATACCAACGGTTACTCCGTTGGTTTTTTTATTTATTCTTATCATCGTTCTAATCACAAAAAACCAGGAACTATTGTCCCTGGTTTTTCCTTTTTAAAACAAGCTATTCTGCATCGAATGAAGATTCGAACTTAATCTTCTTTCCCTTTTTTGATAAAGGTTGCAGATAGAACCAATCCAAGACTAGCTAGGAAGGCTAAGCCTACTGAATCTTGCTCACCAGTTGCTGGAAGCTGGCCTTTAGCTTCAGTCGCTGGTGCATTTGGTCCTTCTTGTTCTTGTTTTTGACTTGGTGAACTTGAAGTTTGCTTGTGATCCGCAAGTGGTGTAGCTGGGTTTGCAACAGGTTCTTTATATTCTGGAACCTCATTCTTAGCTGCTTCAACCCAATTAACGCCACCCTTGAATTCTGAAAGCTCATTCTTGTCCGCTTCAACCCAATTAACGCCACCTTTGAACTCTGGAAGCTCATTCTTGTCCGCTTCAACCCAATTAACGCCACCCTTGAACTCTGGAATGTCATAAACAGCCGCTTCTGCAGCATTAACTCCACCCTTGAATTCTGGAATTTCAACTACTGGTGGTTGTTGATCTCCTTTACTAGAAAGGACTTCAGGTTCAGGAGTTGGTTTCGGATCTGGAGTTGGTTCTGGATCCGGGGTTGGTTTCGGATCTGGAGTTGGTTTTGGATCTGGAGTTGGCTCTGGATCTGGAGTTGGTTTCGGATCTGGAGTTGGCTCTGGATCTGGAGTTGGCTCTGGAGTTGGCTCTGGATCTGGGGTTGGTTTTGGATCTGGAATTGGCTCTGGATCTGGGGTTGGTTTTGGATCTGGAGTTGGTTTTGGATCTGGAGTTGGCTCTGGATCTGGAGTTGGTTTTGGATCTGGAGTTGGCTCTGGATCTGGAGTTGGTTTTGGATCTGGAGTTGGCTCTGGATCTGGAGTTGGTTTTGGATCTGGAGTTGGTTCTGGATCTGGAGTTGGTTCTGGATCTGGAGTTGGTTGCTCAGGTTCTTCTGAAAGTTCTTGGTAGTAAGTAGTCATTTCATAGAACTCTGGTTTGCCACCTTCCCAAATGAGTTTAACATCAAGTAACGGAGCTTTATCTCTCACTGCAAATGTTTGGAAGCTTGAGGTAATTGCGCCCAAATCTGTCCAAGCACCGTCTCTGTCTGTTTTCAGAGTGCGAGCCAGTACGCGAGCCACTACTCCTTGAGGAAGACTAGAAACAAGTCGGATATGGTTAGCATCTGTTGGTTCTGATAAGTGGTAAACCAACTCACCTTGGTCTTTCTCAGCCTTATAGCTTGTCAAGACTTTGCCATCTACAAGATTGGTGTAAAGGTTGCCTCTACTTTCTCCACCATTTCCTTGAACCGTTGGGTCGTTGATAGGTTTCACAAATTCGCCATCATTGATGACTAATTCAGTAAATCCGACAAAACGAGCATCGTAATTAGCAGTAAAGAGAACACGTAGATAATTTGCTTTCACTGGACTTGCAAGTTCACCCTCGATGTAGCGATTTCCAGGCATCTTAGAATCATGTGTCCATCCATCTGTCAATGAATCATCATGCATGTCATTTGCAAGGCCATCACCAACTGTCACAACGTCAGTCCAAGTCTTGCCGTCTTGGCTAACCTGAATCTTACCATCACGAAGATAGTTCTTCGTACCATCTTGGATATAAGCTCTAATCTTCTTGATTTCACGTTCGCTACCAAGTTTCAAGGTAATGTGACCATCTTTACGTGCATAATCAGAGAACTCTACAAAGTTATTGTAGACACCATCAAACAACTGATCCAAATTCTTGATCTTGCGAACATCATTAGCACCATAATAGGCATCGATTCCCATAGATGTAGAATCAAGTTTAGTTGGTTGAACTTCTTTTGTCTTGACAAGTAGAGAGGTTGCTGTCACTGCTTGTTCTTGGTCGGTCTTATTCATCAAACGAGCATAACGTACCAAAGACTTATCTGTGACTTGACTAGCTGGATACCATTCTTGTGCATTTGGAGAGAATTCCAAGTCAAGGGCTGGATTTCCAATACCAATAGCCTGAATACTCTCTGCCTGGTGAAGACGATCAAGTTTCATACCCAAGTAGCTATGAGCTGGAAGCTTGGTTCCACTTGGAATTTGCAGATCATAACGACCGAGACTGTCATAGACTGGAGTTGATTTCAAGCTTTCAACATTAGTATCTGTCATCTCGCTATTTCCAGCACGTGTCTCAACTGAGAAGTCAGCGATACGCCACCATAGATTGATATTCTTGGTATTACGAACACGAATGTAACGAGCTGAAATTGGAGTTTCAATTTCTTTGCTTTGTTCACCAGCCAAACGATCCAATTCTTGCCATGAAGTTCCATCTGTAGAATACTCAAGGACACCTTCTGCCAATTTATCTCCTGAACCTTGAACGAGACGAACCTTAGTTACAGGTTTTACTTCACCCAAGTCTAGTTGTACCCAACCATCGACAGGAGTTGTATCAGTTCGATCAGCATTTGCAAGCATAGCTTCCGTATTGTCACGACCATCTGTAATCTGAGCAACTGTCGTATTGTACTTGTACATAAGATTTGGACTGATGGTCACTGTAGCTGTCTGTTTAGGACGACTTACTTCTACAGGACGATTAACAGCAATTTCTCGCACAGCAAACCAAGTATTTTCACGGTCCGAAGTGGCAATCATTCGAACAGCTTTAGCATTGATATTGAGATTTTCAAATTTAAGAAGAGGCTCATTACCAGTATAACTTGGTTCTGAAAGTGTTACCCACTCATCATTTTCATTGAGGTACTCAACTTTAGCATTGTTAAAGGTATCGCGTGGATTTGCTTGAGTTCCCATTGCAAATGTCAAGCTTTGGATTGGAACAGCCTTATTAAATTTCAAACCGATATAGTCACCAGTTTGGATACTGTTTGGTGATTTGATAAGGGCATGTGTTCCTAAATCTCCATCAGTGACTTCAGCAAGTCCACCTTCTACACCAGTACGGTTTGTGATAAAGGTACTGATCACTTGGTCAGGGTGCAAGGCTTTTTGAACTTCAGTTGCCAATACTTCACGAAGGCCAAGTAAGAATGGACGGATATGTTGGACACCCAACTCAGCTCTTTCATCATGGTCTACATAATGGAAAGTATAGGTTTGTGATTGTTCGTAAAGTTTCAAGCCCTTGTAATAGCTATCCCAAAGTCTAGCAGAATCATTGTTTTCAATAGCTTCTGTTCCATCTAGGAAAGCACTCAAAGCATCCATTTGGTCAATGGTATTATCCAACCAGTAGTGAATTTGGTTACGCATCTTTTCGTCACCAGATGCTTTATAAAGTTGAGCCGCAGCTTTCAGTTTGGCAAATTCTGCACGCAATTCTTGACGCTCTGCGCTGACATCTTGACCAGCTTTTAGCTTAGACATGAAGGCTTCTAATTTCGGAGCAAGCTCAACAGATTCTTCCAACTTAACAACACGTCCATCCATATTTTGGTTAATCATGTGTTTACCAAGTTCACGGAAGGCAACAGATGTTTCACTATCTGTAAACTTACCAGTTTCAACAAAGTTGAAGGCGATATCGTTGACTTTCTTAGCTTCTTCTTCAGACTTCCATTGTTTCCATGCATACTGAGCTGCAGAGAAGAGGGCAATCTTAGAAGGCTCAGATTGTTGCATTGGATTCAACATGATACCTGAAAGGAGACTTGGATCCACATTTGGATGAAGGAATTTCTCACCGCCACCCAAGATTAAGTGTTGTTTAGAGTTATCTGTACATGGCCAGTTAATCCATAGGGTTACTGGGCGGTAGGTCTTACCACCTGCAGTTAGGTTCTTCTTAAGGTTAGAAAGGAAGTTTTCTGATACTTCACCCCAAACTTTACCTCCAGTAAGAGTCATTGAAGTTGAAGTCGGAAGATTTTCGTTGAGTGCTTTCAACTCATCTTCACGACCATTACCCCAATATTGACCTGGGACAAAAATCATTTCCTTGCGAAGACCCACATAAGTTGCTTGTTTTTCAGTCAACCAATCTGTCATGTCCTTCATCAAGCGGTTGTAGCTATTGTAGCCACCGACTGGACTTGAAGCGTCATCGGCCAAAATACCGAACTCACGGACACCTACGTCCATCAACTGTGTAAATTTAGCTTTAATCGTATCTAAATCTTGTTGATATTGTGCATCATTACCAAAACGAATTGGCTTGTTCATGAATGGGTGGATGGTCCAAACATAGCGAGTCTTGTTTTGGTTTCCGACACGCGCCAATTCACGAATTTCGGCTAATTTTTCTTCTGGATAAAGTTCACGCCATTTCTTGTTGTGGTATGGATCATCTTTTGGTGCAAAGAAGTATTGAGTCAACTTCAAGTCACCACCATAGCGCATGAGTTCAGCGCGGTCAGCATTTGACCATGGATTTCCATAGTAACCTTCGATAAAGCCACGGTTCTTAATGTCAGCGTAATCTTCAACTGTTACATTACGTAAAACTGGAGCTTCACTTTCATTAAGCATGTGTTTAAGAGTCGTCAAACCATAGAAGACAGCATCTGTATCTTTACCGACGATAGAGATTGTATTGTTCTTGATTGACAAAGCATAGGCATCAATCTTATCAAAGAGTCCTTGAGAAATACCAGAGATTTCTTTTTCAGCCTGTGAATTTTGACCATGAACACCAAGATAGATATTTGTAGCACCTGCTACTGCTGCTTGACTGCTTGTGTATGAGATTTGATGATCTTGTAGGACACTCTTCAAGCGGTTTCGAGTATAAATATCTAACTGATTGCCCATTACAAGATTGACTTGTTTTTGAAGTTTCGTAACACCTTCACCATAAGTAACTTTTTGTGGTGTTGGGAATACCTTGTATTCTTTCTTGAGATAATCTTGACTTTGTGCTGCAGCAGCAATCGCATCATCACTAGTTGGCTTCTTAGCTACAAAACTATCAGCGAGTTCAGTTGTACCATCGCCCACTTCTTCAACTTTTGGTGGTTCTGGGGTCACTGGTTTCTCTGGAGTCACTGGTTTTTCTGGAACAACTGGTTCTTCTGTTTCACTATCAGAAAGTGGCTTAAGTAGTTGGATTTCTGCAGCACTACCAAATCCTGCGACACCTGATAGAACTTTAAATTCTACCTTGTTGGTTTCAACTGTCGCAAAATTAACAGTTTTTTCTTTGGCATTATTTTCCCAAGTTCCTGAAGCAACTTTTACCATTTGGCCATCTTTTTGAGCATAGATTTCATAAGAAGTCACGACTCCGTTGCCTCCACCTGGACGTGGAAGATAAGTCAAACCATTGACTTTTTCAGGAGCATTCAAATTCATTGCAACTGTATAAGGAGCACGATCTCCAGTCCATTTTGAATGCCAGAAAGTATTCGGATCATTATCGAAAGCTTTTTCTACTGGTCCTTCAGTTTCTGTTCCTGGTGTTTCCTGACTAGTTGCAGAAACACTAAAGTGATCCGTTGGGATCAAACGTGGATTTACAAATGCTTCATTGGACAACTCTGCACTATGCAAGATTCCTTGGAAGCCACCGATTGTTTCAAGTGGAAGTACCAAGGTATTGTGGGCCAAGCGAGGATGAGCTGGATTTGCAATACGTTCAACCTTTTCGCCATCTACATAAACTTCTGTCACTTGAGGTTTGGTTACAACAGAGATTTGATAACGTTTATTCTTTTCAAGTTTCTTGTTAAATTGAATATGGAATTGTTCAAATTTATAAGCGAGGTAGCCATCCTTGTCAGCAAGATAAAGTTGATTGTCTCCGCTTGTAGAGAAGACCTGCTCTCCATCACCTGTAACAGTTACATCCAATTTCAAAACATGACTAGGACCAACATCACCTACTAAGCCTTCGATGCTAGAATCTTTTTCGAAGTTCAAACCTGCTTCTGTTTTCTTCACATTCTTAGCAAGATACTCTTTGATAGTTTCTGCTTTAATTGTAAAGAGGTCGCTTTCTTCTACTGTCTTATCTGGATTTGAACGCGGTGCATAGACACTTGTTGGTTGGATACGGTCTGCATAGGTCTTAGCTGCACGATCTGAACCCCAAGTGCGTTCTGCAGTTGATTGCATACTCTTGAAGAAGCGTTTAAAGATATCAAAAGAGGTAAGTCCTGTTTCATGTAGGTCAATGTTGTCATTCCAGACTGCATGACCACCACCAAGGATATTTGGATTAGAGGCTTCTAGGCGTGGTCCTCCACCTGTTGAGAAGTCATTTGGTGTCCAGCGGTTGTATTGAGTTTCATAGTTTGCATAATCCCCATAACCACCTTGACTATTGCTTCCACTTGGAACACTATAGGTTGGAATATCTGTGATATTGATAATCTTAGCACCCTGAGCAATTGCGGCAGCTGGACGTTGCCAGTGGATACTCCAGATATCCACTTCTACTCCATTCCAATCAACAGGTGTAGTTCCTTGTTTGGCAGAGAGCGAACCCCAAATACGTGGTGTTAAGCCCTTACCTTTGATGTACTGGATCATATCATTGACATAACGACGATAACTTTCAGGACTTCCATAGTACTCATCTGTACCGATATGAACTGTTGAAACGCCACGAAGAGGGGCATTTTCACCATCGAGCAATTTGTCATAGACAGATTTAACAAAAGCGAGGGTTTCTTCGTACTTGTTATCCAAGTCCAACATAGCTACACGCTCTACATTGTGTTTTCTGGCACTTAGTTGGCCCTTATACATCAAGTCTGGACGCACCTTAACAAATGATAATGCGTGTCCTGGTGTGTCAATTTCAGGAACAAGGTTGATATGCAGGTCTTTAGCCAGGCTAATGATCTGTTGCATTTCTTCCTTGGTGTAATGTTCTTTTGATGTTAATTTTTCACCATTTTTACCGACAACATCAGTCTCTACACGGAAGCCTGTCTTAGCATTTTTAAGAACATAGTCTAGTTCTTCTTGCTTGCTAAGTTGTTTGCCCTCTACATGTTTTTCTAGGAAGATATAGTTGTCATTCAAGTGCAACTGAAGATCGTTCATCTTGTAGTAAGCCATGTTAAGCATGATATCTACAAGCGTATCATATGGAATAAATTTACGACCTGTATCTAGCATAAAGCCACGGTGGCTGAAGCTTGGGAAGTCACGGATTTCACCGTTCTGTAGGTCAGTTTCTCCCATTTGAAGAAGAGTACGAGTTGCGTAAAATGCACCTGCATTAGTCGCTGCTTCTACTGTGATAACTCCATCTTTAATGGTGATACCATAGCCTTCTTTACCATAGCCCTTGTCTTCAACCTTTTTAAATTCAATTCGGTTTTGAGCTGATTGATCACCGGTTGCGACTTCCAAACCACGATTTTCAAGGTCAGTTTGGTAGAACTTAGCTTCCTTGTCAAATCCTGAATCTCCTACTGAAATGACAGTTTCAGAAGTAATAGAAGTTTTACCTTCAGTGCCGTACCATTGTTGAACTGCTGGGGCAACTGCAGGTTTGGTTCCAACACCTTCATCCGCATGCAAGCCTTTAATGACAACTTCAAATTCTTTTGTGAAGGTATGGTTATCATTCGTTTGTTGAACCATCACTTTGACATGTTGTTCTGTCAGCGGTGTGTAGATTTTATTATTTAGGTCGATAACACCTTGCTTATTGCTTCCAATCAAGCTAACTTGACCAGGTAATTTAGGTAATACAAGTGATTTTCCGTCTTCAGCAACCGCTATTTCTGTAACTTGACGAATATCTGTTGGTTTGCTGGTGTCTGGAATGTTTGAGTAGGCACGAATTTCTTGGATACCCACATTTTTCCATTGCATCGTACCGGCTTGATAATCTGTAATTTCAAGTTTGAGATACTTAGCTTGAACTGCTTCTTTTAAGTCAACTTTTTCATCTAGAACTGGAGTTCCTGTGCGTTGATGAGCCAACTTCCATTCTCCAGGACCTGATCCATTGACTTCGTCTTGACCTGCATAATAGAGATTCCAAGATTTGATGTTTGGATCGTTTTGCTCGCCACGAACACGACGATCCCAATCGATTTCCACATGCTTGATTAAGGTTGTCTTTTCAAGCTTAAATTCGATTGTTGGTTTCACAACATCACGGTCAGTTGCCCAACGAGTATCTGGATTTCCATCAATCGCCTTCTCAGCTGTAAATGGTGTGTTGGCTTCATGGTTTGATGCTGTCGCAGTAGCCTTTTCCAAATGATTGACATCTGGAGTTTCAACCAAATCTTTAGTAACTGGCTTTTCTGCTGGTTTAGCTACTGGTGCTGTTTCTTCTTTTGGAGTTTCAGCTGGTTTTGGTGTTGCTTCTTCCTTAGGAACTGGAGTTTCAGCTGGTTTTGGTGTTGCTTCTTCCTTAGGAACTGGAGTTTCAGCTGGTTTTGGTACTACTTCTCCAGTATTTTCAGGCTGAGCTTCCGCATCAGTCGGATTCGTTTCAGCAGGATCAGTTGGTTTTGCTGATTCAGCTTTTTCAATAGCTGCTGCTATATCCGCTGGTAACTTATCCAGGGGCTGAACCTGTGTTACCGTGCCTTCTGTCTCTGCAGGCCCTTCTGTTTCTGCTGCTTGAACCATACCAGCACCAAAAATGCTTGCACCAATCATGACAGAAGCAGCGCCCATTGCAAACTTACGTATACTGTAATGACACCGTCTCTCAAAAAAATGTTTTCCCATTTTCTTTATTTCCTTTCCCACGCTTAAATTGGGTAAGCGTTATCATTTCCCTTTTAAAAAGGGAGGACCAAGAGGTCCTCTCTAGGTGTTTGTTTTTCTCCATTACAATAAGCTAGGAGTTTGAGTTTTCATAGTATAAAACTCTATTATATTTTAATCTTCTTTTCTTTTTTGAAGAAATAGAGCAGACATTGCTAATGTAAGACCAGCTAGGAAGAGGTGTTCAGTTGTGCCTTCACCAGTTTCAGGAAGTTTAGACTGATCTGCTTCTTTTTGTGCTGCTTGCATAGCAGGTGTTGGTGTAAGAGCTGGTTTCTGATCAAGTTTTTCTGCAACTGGACTTGTCTGATTGTCTCCTGCAGCTAATGTTTCTTTATACTCAGGAACCTCATTCTTAGCTGCTTCAACCCAATTAACGCCACCCTTGAATTCTGGGAGCTCATTCTTATCTGCTTCAACTGCGTTAACGCCACCCTTAAATTCTGGGAGCTCATTCTTGTCCGCTTCAACCCAATTAACGCCACCCTTGAACTCTGGGATTTCATGAACAGCCGCTTCTGCAGCATTAACGCCACCTGTAAATTCAGGAATTTCAACTACTGGTGGTTCTTGATCGCCCTTACTTGATAGTACTTCAGGTTCTGGAGTTGGTTTTGGATCTGGAGTTGGCTCTGGATCTGGAGTTGGTTTCGGATCTGGAGTTGGCTCTGGATCTGGAGTTGGCTCTGGATCTGGAGTTGGCTCTGGATCTGGAGTTGGTTCTGGATCTGGAGTTGGTTTCGGATCTGGAGTTGGCTCTGGATCTGGAGTTGGTTTCGGATCTGGAGTTGGCTCTGGATCTGGAGTTGGTTCTGGATCTGGAGTTGGTTCTGGATCTGGAGTTGGTTCTGGATCTGGAGTTGGTTTTGGATCCGGAGTTGGTTCTGGATCTGGGGTTGGTTTCGGATCTGGAGTTGGTTCTGGATCTGGGGTTGGCTCTGGGTTCGGAGTTGGCTCTGGGTTCGGAGTTGGCTCTGGGTTCGGAGTTGGCTCTGGTGTTGGATCCACAGTTTCCTTAATTTCTTTCAAGCCTTCTACCAATTTATTAAGTCCGTTTGGAGTTAATAAGTTATGTTCTGCAAGACCATTCTTGTACGCTTCAACAGCTGCCAAGTATTCTTTCGCATCTTGACGATCAATCTTACGAACACGTTCTACTTCAGCATTATATGCAGCTTCATCTAATGGTTTATCATTTTCAATTGGAAGGACGAAGCGTAATTCCGCTGCTGAAATATGTCCAGGGTCACCGTATGTTTCGTTACCAGTAAAGATAGCTTTCTTCACCTTGATTGGAGCATCAAAGTTAATCACTTTTGTCTTAGCATCATTTGCCCATCCAGTAAAGTTAAAGTTATGTTCTTGTCCTTTTTCATCAATCACTGTAAGGCTACCGCTCATCACACGTCCGTTTGGACCTGAAGGACGAGGAACATATTCAAAGCGAGTTGATTCCATCGGATTATTGAACTCTACTGTTAATGGTTTTCCTAAGCTATTCACTCCATAAGGTGTATGCCATAAAGTATTTGTATTTCCATCAAATGCATACCATACATTATCTGCTTCTTCATAAGGAGCATCAAGATCATGAATATCGTCCCAATCTGGAGCGCTACGTTTCACCGCAAGTTTTTCTTTAGCCTCGTTAACGCGTTCTACAAGAGCTTTAGCATCATCCACACTAATATCATCGTCTGCTTCTAATAAAGCTGCTACAGCGTCTTTATAAGCATTTAATGAATCTTGTTTGTAGTTGCCATTTACGATTGGAGTATTCTTTTCGTATGCTTCATCGATGATCATCTTACCAGTTAACTTAATTTCTTCAATTTCAAGGTTATCTAACATAAAGTCTTTATAACCTTTGAAGTTGATTTCGTTGTTATCTGTATCTCCTTTAGTATCGGCACCACGCGCATTTGAGTAAATACCAATCCAAGTGTTTCCACCTTTTTCACCAGTAACATAGAAGCTTACTTTCTTAGGAGTTGATGAATTTTCCCAAGTGTTTTCTAAGTCGTATTTCGTTAATTTACTACGACGAGAATTTTCGCCATTACCGATAACGAATGAGTATGCTCCATTTGAACCTGCTTCATAATCGAAGGTTACTTTATAAGTCTTACCTTCTTCGAAGCGGAAGTTTTGTGGAATTGTTTGGTAAACGAGTTTGTCATTTCCTGTTAAACCGTTCGTCTTCAATGACCAATTGCCTTCGATAACATCGTTGACTTTCTTACCATTCCATCCACGTTGAGTATATGGTTCGTGTTTCTCAGATAAATGAGTACGGTTATCTTGTACGCCTTCAACATCGCCAACTACGAATGGGAAGATACCTTGAGGCACTTCTTCAAAGTCTTGTTTGAATTTACCATTTCCTGTGTCGTGTTTTTCGTTGTACATTACAGATTGGTTTTCAAATACACGAATTTCATCGAAGTAAGTTGCTGCTGCATCCGCATCACGTCCAAGTTCTAATGTCACATTAGAAACATCTTCGCCTGTTGTGAAGTATACATACATGTTTTGGAAGTAACTTGTATTATCTACTGTCGCATTCTTCTTAAGTGTGTTATGCGCATGTGCTTGTACATAGTTCTTCGCGATTGATTTATTTGTGTAGTTAGAAATCACTTTATCTCCGACACGGATTGTGATATCTGCACGTGCATCGCTTCGGTTATCCACGCCTACATAAACGGCATATCTTGTATTAGGTTTCAAGTCTGTTAAGCGTTGTTTCAATGTCACACGTTCAGTGTTTCCTTGAATACGTAACATTTCGTTAGCCCCTTGAGATTTCACGATTTCAGCATGTTCGCTGTCACCAGTTTTTTCCCAATGATCTAATGTTCCGCTGTTGAAACCTTGGTCATAGATGTGTAGACCTTCACTCCAAACCATTGTCTTCTTGCCTTGAGGAGCTTTGTAAAGTACATATGGTTGGTTCGCATCTCCCGTAATTTGAATCTTACGGTCTGCGCCTACTGTTAATTCTACAACATCTTTCTTACCTTGGTCTGTTAAACGGTAAAGGTAAACTTTATCTCCAGTCCAATCTTCTGGAAGAGTCCATTCAGTTGTCCCACCTTCAGTTGTGTAGAAGTACATCTTTTCTTTGTCGCCTGTTAAAGCTTTACCATTTTCGTCCCAGTTCCATGGTACTAAGTAGCTTCTACCATTTTCGATGACACGACCGTTTAATGTTGTCACACGTTTACGGTAGTCAGGGCTGTTAGGGTCGTTCGATTGACGAACAATCTTCACTTCGTCCCCATTGTCATTTGTTAAGTCAATTTCCATTTCTGGAGTCCACTTGTAGTTTTGACCGTTATCGCTCATCGCAACTGGGTCACCGTTCACCCATTTAGAAACTTTGTAGTGTTGGAAGAACTTCGTCATGATGTTGTTTTCGAAGAGGTTACGAATATATCCTTCGTAGTCGCTTCGACCTTGCCATCCTTCGAAGTCTTTCATGTTATATCCACCAAGTAATGGATAGTTAGCGGCACCACCGTAACTTGGATAGTCACCCACCCATGAGTCTTTTTGGTGGTTACGAATGAATCGAGTAATGTTTGAGTTAATACCCTTCAGTGAATATCCACCGTAAGTTAAGTCAGCTGCCCAGTGTTGGAATGTTGAATCATATTCCGCACCGAAGCCCCACTCGATAGCCATACGCCAGCCTTGAGAGTTTAATTCTTTAGCAAGTATGTGAGTTGGCCAAGCAGTGTTATCTCCCGATTGTCCGTTACCCCAAACGTCCACATAAATGAAGTCTAAGTCAGCACCGAGTTTTTCTCTTAATTCTTTCCAACGATCCAAACGTCCATGAGCTAAGTCATATTCTGCATCGATGTTGATACCTTGGTCTAACCAGTTCCAACCGTACATATATGTTCCGTCAGAGTTTCTACGTAAAATAGCTTCGCTGAAGTATTTAGATTCAGGATATGTTTCAGAAGCATTTACGTGAATACCGATTTTAGCTCCGTATTCTTTTGCTCTCGCTAATAATTTCTTGAAGTCTTCAACGCCACCGATTCTCTTACCGATATCTGCATAGTTTAAGTGACCTGAGTCGTGACCTTCACTACCATATCCTTTAAGAAGGATTGATTGCCCTAATCCGTCTGTGTGTAAGTTAATCTTCTTAATGCCATCTAATGTCATTAAGAATGGGTTTTGCGCTTGAGATGCGAAGTTCATCGCAATACGATAGGCTACTAAATCTGGAACAGATTCTGCTCCTTTAGGATTGTTCATGATATTACGATAGGCAATCGCACCATCTTGCCAGTCCACAACATTATCTTTGTTTAAGTCTTTTGTAATGACTACTTTAGAACTTGGTAATTCTAATGTGTATTCTGGGAATACTAAGTTCTTATAAGCACGTTGGTACCAGTAAGGTGAGCTTTGGATACCTAAGTAGTTCACGCCTTCTACACGTTCTAACGCTGTTGTTAAACGTGCAAAGTCATTTCCTCTGTAAGTAAATTGAGAGTTACTCCAAACAGACGCTGCTAATTCGTTAGAAGAAACAAATCCATACATGAAACCGTAAGTATATTCATTCATCTTGCCTTCTTTCAAGTCTAAATGATAGTCTCCACGGTTATGTGTGTTTGTTGACATTTGAGCACCATCGAATTTCGCACCTTGTTTATTTGAACCTACAGACACTAATGTGTTTCCTGGGAATTCAATGGTTTGGATTAATTTGCGAACATTGTCGACTGGTTTACCCATTTCGACATTGTTTTTGTTCACTACTTTTGTCACATCGAAGTGCATTTCGTTGCCGACTAATTGTAATTTTACAGTGATTTCAGCGTTGATGAATTCATCATCGTTTCTTACTTTCATTACATATTCTGCAGTAGTGTCATCAATCTTACGGTATTGAACTTCTGGAGTGACTAATACACCGTTGATTGACATTTTATCTAATTTTTGAACTTGACCTGTTAACGTTTTTCCATCTAATTCATATTCTTTAACACGTGGAAACGCTGTGTCGATAATCGCTTTTAATTGTTCTGATTGTAAAGTTTCATAGTGAACATCTTGGTCATTGCGACGTAACCCATCATCCACTGCTGGAGTTTCTTCTTCGGGTTTGATGTTATCTTGGTTATCCGCTTTGATCGATACAGAAGATAATTCTGTACCGTAAGTACCAGCTTTGAGGTAAACTTTATTCACATCAGCTAAAGCGTTCTTGACAGCTTCTGGAACGACTTCTGTGCTAAATAAATTTTGTCCATTATTTGTAGCATTTAATTGACCGTCTTTTTTGTAAACGATAGATAGGTGGTTTTCTTCACCTACATTTGGTGCTTCTACACGAGTCTTACTATACCAAGTGTTTACATTTGGTCCTTTGTATTGCCAGAACCAACCGCCCTTGTCATACCCAACAAAGATGTTATTGTCATTATCTTTATATTTTAGATATACCCCAAAGCGTGTTTCAGCTGGAGGAGTGTTTGCCTTGAACGTTAAGTCAACGCTTACATTTCCTTCCGCATCCGCCTGTAATCCAGCTTTTTCAAATAAAGCTTCGTTTGCTCCATTGTCGTTAGCTGTTGTTGAAGTTAATTTGTTGTAGCGTACTCCGCCTTCTTCAACGACTTCAACATTCCCTTTCACACGGCTTACTGAGTTCCACTCTTTTTTCACTTCGGCAGTAGCGTCGCTAGTTCCTCCCGTTGCTGCTTCAGCTGGTTTGTTTTCTGCTGGTTTATTGTCAGCTGGTTTTTCTTCCTGAGGTTTATCCTCTTTTGGTTTTTCTTCTTTATCTTCGACTTGTTTATCAAGAGCATCTAGACCAGCTGGTTTCGTTGTTTCAATACCCTTAATGTAGTTTTGAATCCACTCTAACTGTGCAGGTGAGAAAAGAATACCACCACTACGTTTACCAGATACACCGTTTTGATGAATCCCAATTAATTTTCCATTTTCATCAAAGATTCCACCGCCACTTGCACCAGGTTCACTTCCTTGGTAGCTAATTCCACGAACGCCTTCTCCATGGTCATTAATATCTTCGACAGTAGTATTGAGGATTGGATCGAGCACTCCTTTTGGATATCCAAATACATGAACCTTATCTCCTTTCTTGATAGTTGACGGTTTATCCGCAACTTCAACTGGAGCATTTGCAAGAGGACTGCGAAGTTTGACAATGGCTAAGTCATTTTTATAACCTTTCAGGAAGCCTTCACGATCCCAGTGTTTTACATCATTTTTACTAAATTTAACGTCTGGTGCACCTTCATAAGAAACTGTATAAACATCTTTATCACTATCAATATTATCAGCTACTTTACGATTGTTCCCATCTGGAACATCCTTGATAAAGTTATGAGATACTGATAAGACAAGATTTTCTCCAATAACAATACCACTACCAGTCCCAGCTTCGCTCTTAATTTCAACTGTAGCACCGTAGTTCAATTCCCCATTTTTTGTTTTTGCAACTTCTTCTGGAACTAAACTTTTATCTTCTTTTTCCAGGTCTTCTTTTGAAGCGGTGTGACCGCTATCTTCGGCTTTATCGAGTTTTTCACGCAAATCTTTTGGAAGTTCATTTTCAGTTGCTGAAGTTGCTGCAGCTTCTTTTTCTTTCTCTAGTAATTCTTCCTCAGTTTTTGGTCCATCAGTCACTTCAGGAGAACCTTGATCTTCTCCAGCTTTTGGCGCTTCAAAATCATGCCCGTTATCATCTTTTGCATTGGCCAGAGCTGCTGCTAAATCAGCTGGCATATTTGCAGTAGATCCAGTTTGGGCTGTATCTGCTAAAACAGTACTTGTTCCAAAGAATGTAGCACCAATGACAACAGAGGCAACACCTAATGAAAATTTCCGAATACTATATTTACAACGTTTTTCAAATAACCTTTTATTCATTTGTTTTTTATTCCTTTCTGCTTAAAAAGTAAGCGTTTGCATTTACCCTTAAAAAAATAACCCCCTTTATTCTTTTCGCTTATTTTTTAAACATTTAAATATTTCTTATACCAGTTTAATATATCAAAAACCAGTTTAAAAATCAATACTTTATTAGTTAAAATTAGTAAAAGTAAAATCTAAAGATTGGACCAACCTGAAAGTCTTTTTAGAACAAAAATACTTATAATCATAGGTATAAAGAAAGAAACCACCTTCGAAAAATTAGAGTAGATTCCCCAAATTTCCTAAAGGTGATTTCTTGAATTTTTATTCTATTTTCAAACAATTTATTGTTGTAAGACTTTACGAGGTTTTGTTCCTTCAGCTGGGCCGATAACACCAGCCATTTCTAATTCTTCCATCAATCGAGTTGCTCGGTTAAAACCAACCGAAAGACGGCGTTGAATCATGGATGCGCTGGCTTTTTGAGTTTCGATGACAAGAGCCTTGGCTTCTTCGAAAAGCGGATCCCCTCCATCATCCCCTGAGCTAAAGTCTCCTTCTGTTTCAGACACTTCTCCTGGGTCAAAGCTTTCATCATAATCCGCATCAGCTTGCGCCTTAATGAAGTTTACGATGCGTTCCACATCATCATCTGAGATAAAGGAACCTTGCAAGCGAACAGGATGGTTTTCGTCAATTGGTTTAAAGAGCATATCCCCTCGACCAAGCAATTTCTCAGCACCATTCTCATCCAAAATCGTACGTGAATCCGTTCCTGAAGAAACAGCGAATGCTACACGTGACGGCACATTTGCCTTAATCAAACCAGAGATAACATCTACTGAAGGACGCTGGGTTGCAAGAATCATGTGAATACCAGCTGCACGCGCCTTTTGTCCGAGTCGGATAATGGCATCTTCTACTTCCTTGCTGGCAACCATCATCAAATCTGCCAACTCGTCCACAATCACGACGATTAAAGGTAGCGGTACTTGCTTGTATTCAGACTGAGCATTGAATTCCTCAACTTTAGCATTGAAACCAGCAATATTCCGAACTCCGACTTTGGCAAAGAGTTCGTAGCGGTTTTCCATTTCATCTACGACTTTTTGAAGGGCCTTACTTGCCTTGCGAGGATTGGTTACAACTGGAATCAAGAGATGAGGGATATCATTGTAAACTGATAACTCGACCATCTTAGGATCTACCATCATAAACTTGACTTGGTCTGGGCGAGCCTTCATCAAAATACTTGCGATAATCCCATTAACTGCAACCGATTTACCAGAACCTGTAGAACCGGCCACTAGCAAGTGAGGCATTTTTGCCAAATCAAAACTACGAGCCGTACCATTGACTGCTTTCCCAAGAGGAATTTCTAAAAGATTTTCAGGTTTTGTTTGAGATTGTTCCCAAAGCTCACGGAAGGATACAGTTGCAATTTCCGAGTTAGGAACTTCAATCCCAACCAAGGATTTTCCAGGAATCGGTGCTTCAATACGGACATCCTTAGCAGCCAAGGCCAGAGCTAAGTCGTCTGCTAGATTGGAAATCCGATTGACACGAACACCAACTGCTGGTTTAACCTCATACTTGGTTACTGATGGGCCGATTTCCGCACGTTCAACCGTTACCTTGATACCAAAACTTGCAAATGTTTCTTCCAAAATTTTGATATTCTCTCGAACAATTTTCTTTTCTTTAGACTGATCTTTTGGTTTATCAGGTGCAAAGAGTTGCAAGCTTGGGAGCTTATACTCCAAGGCCTTTTTAGCAGAAAAGTCTACTTCAACATCTTCGTCATCATCTTCTGGGAAATCTTCTTCCATCGGATAGTGATCTTCCTCAGGATATTCAAAATCGGCTTGAGGGAGAATAATCTCAGGCTCTACCCATTCTTCCTCTGGTAGTGGAGGAAATTCTTGTATTGGTTCGTCTGACAAAATTTCTCCTGTTTCCATATCTACAGGAGGCATATCAAGCAATGCCTGCTCTTCTCTCTCTTTCTCAAGTCTTGCTTGCTCTTCAGCTTCTCTTCGTGCCTTTTCTTCTTCACGCTTGATAAAACGCTCTTGTTTTTTCTGTTCGTGGCGTTCCATCCAGATAGCAAATCGAGCTGACAGAAAATCGGCGATATCATAGATAGACCATGGACTTATTAAAAGAGCTCCGATTAGGATAAGGATAGTTCCGATAAAGTAGGTCCCAATATTTGAGAACAAAAAGGCTATCGGAATGTAGAGTCCACTCCCAATCACACCTCCACCAGCAAAGTTGGTCACTTGAAAACTGGTTAAATCTTTAAAAATTTGTCCGACCGTTCCTTGGAAAACAGCGTTTGCCATGCTAAATTTCCAGACAAGATAAGCTTGAAAGATTAGAAGTAAGCCTGTAAAAATGAAAAAGAAACCTGCTAGCAATCCTTCTTGTTTATGAATCCATTTGAAAAAGAAGAGATAGATCAAGAGAGAGAAAATAGCTAGATAAGCTAAACTCCCCACAAGTAAGCGGATTAGGTTGTAAACGGTGATTCCTACAGCTCCCCATTTAAGGGCAGCAAAAATTAAACAGATAGCCAAAGCTAAGGAAATCAACATTCGTTGAATCGCTTGTTTTCTTTCCAATTCTGCTTTCGACGGTCTGCGTCTTGTTTTAGTTGTATTCTTGTTTGCCATTCTTCTATTATAACATATTTCATGAACTTTTCGAGGGGTTAAAAAAATGACTGCCCACTTTCGTGTTCAGTCATTTGAATGTGTTTGTGATTATTTTTCTGATGGTTTACGAAGGTAACCGTAAACAACACCACTGACAAGCGCTCCCACCAAGACAGAGACAAGATAAAGAAGGGCGTTTGAAGTAAGGGCGATAACGAAGATTCCTCCGTGTGGTGCCATAAGTTTGATACCGGCAAGACCAACAAGTCCTCCTGCTACAGCAGAACCAAGGATAAAGCTTGGGATAGCACGAGCTGGATCAGCTGCACCAAACGGAATCGCACCCTCAGTGATGAATGACAATCCCATAACGATATTTGTCAAACCAGAGTTACGTTCTTCTTTGGTGAATTTATTCTTGAAGAGGAGAGTTGCGACAAAGATGGCAAGCGGTGGAACCATTCCTCCAGCCATAACCGCTGCCATCGCTACTGAGCCTCCTGTTGACACTGTCGCTGCAAGAGTACCAGTACCAAAGACGTAAGCTGCTTTATTGACAGGACCACCCATATCGACAGCCATCATTCCTCCAAGGACAATACCTAGAAGGACAGCTGATCCACCTTCAAGACCACCAAGGAAGTTGTTCATACCAGTGTTGATTGCTGCCATTGGGATATTAACGGCTAGCATGACAAATCCTGTCAAGATTGTTCCAAGTAGTGGCAAGAGAAGGATTGATTTTGCACCTTCAAGTGAGCGAGGAACCTTAACGTATTTCTTAACCAAGAGCACCAAGGCACCAGCGATAAATCCACCAACAAGAGCTCCAAGGAAACCTGATGATACCCCTGCAAGGGCTGAAGTTGCTTCGCCACCTTGTGCGTAAGGGATTTTACCAAAAGCATAACCTTCTTTAGCGATAGCACCAGCTACGAAACCGGCTACCAAACCTGGTTTTTCAGCGATTGAGTAAGCAACATATCCTGCAAAAACTGGAAGCATCAAACCAAAGGCAGAACCACCGATTTTCATGAACATAGAAGCGAGTTCATGGTAAGAACCAAGATTTCCAAGGCTTTCATTAGGCACACCCAAAGCCCCATCAATCAAGAAGGCGAGGGCAATCATGATACCTCCACCGATAACGAATGGCAACATTTGTGATACACCACTCATCAAGTGTTTGTAGAAGGCACCACCGAGACTTTGTTTTTCATTAGATGCTGTTGAAGCTTGCGCTCCGTTAGCAGCACGGTAGACTTCAGCATTACCAGAAAGAGCCAAGTTGATCAACTCTTCTGTCTTACGGATACCGTCTGCTACTGGACGATTCACCAATGGTTTGCCATCAAAACGATCCATTTCAACCGCTTTATCTGCAGCGATGATAACAGCTTTAGCTTTACGAATATCTTCTGCTGTTAATTTGTTACCAACACCGCTAGCACCATTGGTTTCAACCTTGATACCAACACCCATTTCTGCAGCCACTTTTTGAAGAGCTTCTTGGGCCATGTATGTGTGGGCAATTCCTGTTGTACAAGCTGTAACTGCTACGATGAAGTCATCAGAGTCATTTGCAGGAGCTTGAGTGGCTTCCTCAGCTTTTTCTGAAGCTTGGTCAAAGAGTTCAATAACTTGGTCAGCAGATGTTACTTGACGAAGTTTATCAGCAAAGCCGTCTTTCATCAAGTATTGAGACAATTCTGCCAAGGCTGCTAAGTGAGTGTCATTAGCACCTTCTGGAGCAGCAATCATAAAGAAGAGGTCTGTTGGTTGCCCGTCTAAACTTTCGTAGTCAACACCCTTGTTTGACTTAGCAAAGAGAACAGTTGCTTCTTTTACAGCAGCATTTTTGCTGTGAGGCATTGCGATACCGTCACCCAAACCTGTAGAAGTCAAAGCTTCACGCGCTAAGATTCCTTCTTTAAAGGTTTCAAAATCTGTCACATAGCCATGCTCTACTAGGCTTTGAATCATTTCTTCGATAGCTGCTGTTTTTTCAGTTGCTTGTAAATCGAGCAACATGACATCTTTTCTCAATAAATCTTGAATTTTCATCTTTTTTCTACCTCAACTTTTTCATAAGTTTCTTTAATAAATGCTGCAGTCGCCAAGTCATCAGAGAAGGTAGTTGCTGTTCCACAAGCCACACCCCATTTGAAGGCTTCTACTGCGTCTTTTGATTTTACAAACTCACCAGTAAATCCAGCAACCATTGAGTCACCAGCTCCCACTGAGTTTTTCACTGTTCCCTTGATTGGTTTAGCAAAGTAGGCTCCCTCTGATGTTACCAGAAGGGCACCATCACCAGCCATGGAGATGATAACATTTTGAGCACCTTTAGCCAGCAGTTCTCGAGCGTATTTCTCTATTTCATCAAGGCTTTCAAGCTTGACTCCAAAGATAGCTCCCAGTTCATGATTATTTGGTTTGACCAAAAGTGGTTGATAATCCAAACTATCAATCAAGGTCTGACCTTCAAAATCACACACAACTTGTGCGCCTGTCCGACGGGTCAAGGCAATCAAATCCTTATAAATAACATTGCCTAAGTTTTTAGCACTCGATCCCGCAAATACAACTGTATCCTCTGCTGTTAGACTTGAAAGGATAGCTTTCAACTCCTCCAGTTGATCTGCTTCAACAGTAGGACCAGTCCCATTGATTTCGGTTTCTTGGTCTGCTTTGATTTTAACGTTGATACGCGTATCTTCTGCAACTTGCACAAATCGCGTTTCAATTTGCTCCTCAGCTAAAGTATCTGTGATAAATTTACCTGTAAAGCCTCCGATAAATCCAGTCGCTGTATTTGGAATATCTAGACGTTTCAAGACGCGACTGACATTGATTCCCTTACCACCAGCAAACTTATCATCACTATCCATACGATTAACACTACCAACTTCTACTTTATCCAAACGGACAATGTAGTCAATAGATGGATTGAGTGTGACTGTATAAATCATACTTCTATTACCTCCGTTTTTTCTTTGATAGCTGGCAAGAGCTCATGACCCTTGCTAGTAATGACGATAGCTCGTTTTAGAGGGGCAACCTTAGCAAAACTAGACTGGCCAATCTTAGATGAATCCGCCAAGACATAGGTTTGTTTGGCATTTTCTAAGATAGCACGCTTAACCGCTCCTTCCTCCATGTCTGGAGTTGTATAATAACCTTCGTCTACACCGTTCATTCCGATAAAGGCACGATCAAAGTGTAATTGGTTAATTTGGTTAAGAGCCACCCCTCCGATACTGGCATCCGTTGTCATCTTTACGCCACCACCAATAATGACTGTTGGGATTTGCTTATCCACTAATTGTACCGCATGGTGAATGGAGTTGGTTACTACAGTAATGTCTTTTCGCTCCAATTCCATAATGAGAAAGGCTGTCGTACTTCCTGCATCCACAAAGATAACATCTTTTTCTTTGATGAGAGAAGCTGCTTTTTGCGCAATTAACTTTTTCTCTTGAAGGTTTTTGACAGATTTTTCTTGAATGGTTTCTTCTTCTTGCAAGTAATGAGGCAACTCTGCTCCTCCATGAACTCGACGAAGTTTATTTTCAGATTCCAATTCATCTAAATCACGTCTAACCGTTGATTCCGAAGTATCTAGCAATCCTACTAATTTCTCAAGCGAGACGATTTTATGCTGTTTCAATTCTTCTAAAATGAACTTTTTTCTTTCACTTTTTAGCATTATTTCACCTCCTGTGAACGATTACATGATTTATTCTATCATAAAAAAAATCAAAGTCAAGCATTTTTTATCATTTTCTTTCATTTTCTATCACTCTTCTTTTTCCTTCAAATAAATTTGCAAGCAATAAGGCTTTATGGTAGACTAGGTTAGTAAGTATTGGAAGATTACTCAAGAGGCTTAAGAGGCCGTGTTGGAAACGCGGTAGGCGTGTTAAAGCGTGCGTGGGTTCGAATCCCATGTCTTCCGTCTATATAAAAAAAGATACCCAAGTATTTTTGGGTATTTTTTTCTTATATGTTTGTTTTATAAATCGGGTGAATTTCTTAGAAAATATCAAATAACAATTTCACATTGAGAATTGTTAAGATAATGGAGATAATATAACCAAGAATGGTATTCCATTTGGCATTGGTAAATTCTCCCATCAGTGATTTCTTAGAAGTTAGATAAATCAGTGGGAAGATTGAAAATGGAAGAGCAATCGAAAGAAAGACTTGTGAATAAACCAATAACTGATCCAAGGTTTTTTCCTGATGGCCGAATAAAACAGCAACGATTATGACTGGTAACAAGGCAAAGAGGCGAGTTGCTAAACGAATAAACCACTGAGGCAATCTCATATGTAAGAAGCCTTCCATGACGATTTGTCCCGTCAAGGTACCTGTAATGGTCGAATTTTGACCACTGGCTAATAAAGCTAAGGCAAACAAGGTTGATAAGGTCGAGCTAGCTATAGCTCCTGCAATGGTAGAATCCTGCAGGGCGTTATACATTTGAGAAAAGGCAGAAATCTCGGATGCATGTCCGAAAAAGAGGGCCGCCCCTAAGATTAAAAGAAGGGAGTTAACGATGAAGGCCAAAGACAGTTGAAGATTCGAGTCCCAAGTCATAAAACGAACTGCTTTACGAACATCATTCTTGTCCTTGTGATTGATTTTCCGAGTCTGAGACAAGGAAGAATGTAAATACAAGTTATGGGGCATCACTGTCGCACCTACAATCCCAAGAGCCAAGGTTAATTGACTTTCATGTCCTGCTAAAGGACTCTCAAATAAGGTTGCATTTGGTAAATAACCTTCGGCGATTCCTTGGAGACTTGGATGTGATAAAGCTACTAGATAAGTAAAGATAAGCAAAATCGTTAAAATCAGCGTTGTCACGATAGATTCTATCTTCTTAAAGCCAAATTTCATTAAGAGCAATAAAAGAAAGACATCCAAAACCGTCAATAGAATGGCTATCATAATCGGAATCTTAAAGAGAAGATTAAGGGCAATTGCAGATCCCAGTACTTCTGCTAAGTCTGTTGCCATCAAGGCCAATTCCAAAATCACCCATAGGCTATAACGAAGCCATTTGGGTGAATGATGAGCCGTTGCTTGTGCTAGGTCCATCTGGGTAACAATCCCCAGTTTTCCTGCCATCTGCTGAAGTTGCATAGCAATGAGTGACGAAATCAAGATAACAAACAAGAGACTGTACTTATAGGATGCACCACCAACTACGCTGGTTATCCAGTTCCCTGGATCCATATACCCTACAGCCACAAGGGCACCAGGACCCAAGAAGGCCTTTAAATTTTGCCAGAAATGATTGTTATTAGGAGTATCGATAGATTGATTGATTTCAGAAAGTGAAACTTTTTTATGAGACGACATTTCTCACTACCTCTTTTTCTAAACCGACTTTTTCAATGTTTTTTATTACAGAAAAATAAGATAAGATAAACTTTAAACTCTTAAGACAATGAAAACCACATGAAAAACATTTTATTTTTTTCATCAATTTTCTTAACGCACCTTAATTATAACACAAAATATGATAAAAACTTAAGAAATTTCAAGACTTGATTAGAGGTTTAGGATACAACGGAGTGCTGTATCCTTTTTTTATCCTTTTATTGCAAAAGAATAAAATGAAAAACGTTGTAAAAACAACGTTTTAGAAAGGAATGCAAAAGAATAATGGAGCCGGTGGGAGTCGAACCCACGTCCAAACACCTGCCAACATATTTGTCTACAACCATAGGTTATGTATTGATTTAACAGCATCTCGACACATAACTCAAGCCTAGGAACTGCGAGTCTATCAATCTCTTACCAAACTGCTAGACAAAGTTTGATCGTATCTCGCTAATAATAAGACCTGTCATCAGACACGAGCAATCCGAATCAGGTCACGCCTGCTGGTTTTTAGGCAGCTAGAGCGTAAGAAGTGTTATTTTTTGCAGTTATATTTAACTGAGCGTTTACGTCGCCACACGAGTTGCAAAATATGCCTCATAATGCCTGTCGAATCCGTAACGACCCCAAAAGACTATAAAGATATTATACCTTATCTAGGTTAAAAAAGCAAAAAGCAAGTAAATGCCTAGAAAAGGCTAGTTTTCAAGCTTTCTGATAGGGCCTGATAGCCAGAAACGCTGAGATGAAGGCCATCCGTTGTATAGTCTGATTTGAGTTGTCCTTTCTGATCTAGTAAGTTCTCAAAAACAGGCACAAATTCAACCTGCATATAGGCAGAGGCAAGCTCTTGATAGGCTTGGTTCCACGCCTTGATTTTCTCATTGGTACGAATATAAACTGTCTGTTTATACTCTTCCCCTTGATGAACGGGCAGAATAGAAACTAGCTTAATCTGTGACAGCGGATAGTCACGGGAAATACTTTGAATCACACTCTCGAGATTGGTTAGTGCTCGACTCATTGGAACTTCTTTCCCAATGTCATTTGTCCCAATCAAAAGTACAATTTGATCCACTGCATCACCATAGAGGTGGGCATCAAGGCTATCTAGTAAAAGTCCGGTCTGATAGCCTCTAATACCTCTATTCACAATGGTCTTTGTTATCCCTAGTAATTCTTGCAAGGGATAATACTCAACAATAGAATCTCCGATAAAGATGATATCTGGTTCAATTACAGAAATCTGATTGAGTTCACGATACTTGGTTTGAATTTTTTCCTGCTCTTTTAAGAGCCAGTTTTCTAATAGCTGTACTGCCAAGTTATTCTCCTTTTTCTAGCCAGTTTTCTAAAACTTGGTAAACACCTGCCTGACTATTAGCTGGTGCTACTTCTGTCGCAATCTCCTTGACCTTCTCCTCTGCATTTTCCATGGCATAAGAAATTCCCGCCATTTCTAACATTTCAATGTCATTTTCACTATCTCCAAAGGCCATGATTTGTTCAGATTTTAAGTCCCAACGTTTGAGCAATTCCTCTAAGCCCCAGGCCTTATGTATGCCATCCTGTAAGATATCAATACAGCCATATCCACTAGAAACAGCTCGAACACGACCATCAAACAAGTCATTGATTTCCTGTAAAACCGAATCCGATCGCTCTTCACCGACTACCATGCTCATCTTGAGAACACCACCGAAGAGACTGGAGTCAAATTCATCAACAAAGTTCATTCGTTGATAGAGCTTTTTAATCATCTCTGGTGTCATAAATTTATCAAGTTCTGTAAAAACTGTACCTTCCTTGACAAAACCACCATTCATAGCAGTTACAACAAACTGATCTTGGCATTCTCTGCCTTTGAAATGAGCTAAAGCTTTATCAACCATATCCTCATCCCAAGTTTGTGCTTGAAGTAATTCATTGTTTTCGAATATCCGAGCACCGTTAGCAACAACGAGAACTACTCTCTCTGCCAGATGTCCCAGTAATTGACGCATACGATGAATTTCATTTCCTGTTGCAATGACAAAACGAACTCCACGTCGGTCTAACTGATCTATAATTTTCTCTAGACGAGGAAGATCCAGCTGACCTCTCGGGTCTAACAAGGTTCCATCCATGTCTGTCGCAATAATCTTAATTTCCATCATGTCTCCTTGTAGTTCAAATAACTACCACTTCAAACCTACATGCTCATTCATTTCTTTGTAAGCTATGTCTACCCGTTCCTTTGTAGCCTCATCTAACTGACTGCGGTATTTTCCTCCCTCTATAAAATCTTCCAAGATATAGGTTTGGTAAAGATAGAGTGGATACCCTTCTGGAGAATAGCCTCCCTTTGGAGTACGACTAACCCAGCTTGGATGGGCTTTGGCAGTTTCTATGGTCGTCTTACCTGATTTTTTCTTAATAGTCACATCCATGAGGACTCCACGTTCCGTCCATTTAGCGTTTTCAACATCCTGCATGGTTTCAATCCGTTGATTTGAGATAAAATTTCCCATAGAGTAGATGATGAGCTTTTTATCACCGTCTTTTTCAACCGTTTCAGCAGGTTCAACAACGTGAGGATGTCCACCGAAGATAATATCAGCTCCCCAATCAATCATTTTATGGTAAAGTTTCTTTTGCTCCTCAGTCGGCTCAATTTGATACTCAACTCCCATCTGAGGCATGATAACCGTGATATCTGCTTCTTTTTCAGCCCTCTCGATTTCAGCCTTCATCTTATCTTCATCTAAATCTGAAAGATAACGATTATAATCCTCTTGAGAAATGCTTTGTTCAATGCCGTTAAAACCATAGGAATAAGCCAAAATAGCAACTTTAATACCATTGACTTCCTTGATAACTAAAGGCGCCTTATCCCGGGATTCATGAGTATAGACTCCGACTGGTGTCATTCCTGCTTTTTCAATAGCACCTGCAGTTGAAACTACTCCCTCAATCTGAGAATCCAAGATATGATTGTGAGCCAAGTCTAGTACTTGATAGCCTGCATCTTTGATAGCATCCATAACTTCACCTGGGGCATTAAACAAGGGGTATCCAGCAAGATAGTGGTCTTTATTTACAGTTCCTTCGAAATCACCAAGAACTAAGTCCGCTTGCTTAAGCCAAGGTTTTACGTATTCAAAATTTTCATGAAAATCGTAGGTCCCATCTGCCTTTTTTGCTGAAATATAAATAATGTCATGGTAGAGCAAATCACCGTTTGCCATAATTCGAGCACTTGTTTCCTGTTCCGTTACAGAATTCTTCTCTTTAGAGTTCGAATTTTGACTCACTGTAGTTGCATTACTATTCCACAATGGAACTCCCTTTATCCCTTGAGCTAATAAGGTCAATGCCATTGAAATTCCAACAATAATCAACAAAACTACAATAAAGGTTTTATTACTCCATTGGCGATAGTTTCTAAAAAATTGAATAAATTTTCTGACAATCCGAAAGACAGGACCATTTTGTTTTCTTCTGCTACGTTTTTCCATATCTTTTCTCCTTGCTTTTTGATGCAAGTCTCCTTACCTTATTATACCACAGACAAATAGGTATTTCCCTTTATTAGCAACTTCTGTGACTTTCTTTCTCAACTGTTTTGTGTTATCATGTAATTGTAATGGAAGGAAGGAGAGAAAATGTCTGCTATAGAACGTATTACAAAAGCTTCACATTTAATCGACATGAAAGATATTATCCGCGAGGGCAATCCAACCCTACGAGCTGTCGCTGAGGAAGTAACTTTCCCATTGAGCGATCAAGATATCATCCTTGGTGAGAAAATGATGCAATTTTTAAAACACTCACAAGACCCAGTTATGGCTGAAAAGTTAGGGCTACGTGGTGGAGTTGGTCTTGCAGCACCACAACTAGATATCTCAAAACGCATCATCGCCGTGCTGGTACCAAATATCACTGAGGAAGGTGAAACACCTCAAGAAGCCTATGACTTACAGGCTATTATGTACAATCCTAAAATCGTATCACACTCAGTACAAGATGCTGCTCTTGGAGAGGGAGAGGGTTGCTTGTCTGTTGACCGTGCTGTCCCAGGTTATGTTATTCGCCACGCTCGAGTAACTGTAGACTACTTTGATAAGGATGGCGAAAAGCACCGCATCAAACTAAAAGGTTATAACTCCATCGTTGTTCAACATGAAATCGACCACTTAAATGGTATCATGTTTTACGATCGTATCAATGAAAAAGACCCTTTCGCAGTCAAAGAAGGTTTACTCATTTTGGAATAAAGAAAATCCCGTTCGACAACGGGGTTTTATGTTATAATAGAGCCATGAAAATAAATGATATTGTCTATGGCGTTCACGCCGTTACCGAAGCACTGTTAGCAAATACTGGAAACAAACTCTATCTCCAGGATGATTTACGGGGTAAGAATGTAGAAAAGGTCAAGGAACTGGCTACTGAAAAGAAAGTCTCCATCTCTTGGACTTCAAAAAAATCACTTTCCGAGATGACTGAAGGAGCTGTCCACCAGGGATTCGTCTTACGTGTTTCTGAATTTGCCTATACTGAACTTGAGCAGATTCTTGCTAAGACTCGTCAAGAAGAAAATCCACTACTATTGATTCTAGATGGACTAACAGACCCTCACAACTTAGGCTCTATCCTAAGAACGGCAGATGCAACCAATGTTTCAGGTGTCATCATTCCAAAACATCGAGCTGTTGGTGTGACACCCGTAGTTGCAAAAACAGCAACGGGTGCCATCGAGCATGTGCCTATCGCTCGCGTTACCAATCTCAGCCAAACCTTGGACAAACTAAAAGAAGAAGGCTTTTGGACCTTTGGAACTGATATGAATGGAACTCCTTGCCATAAATGGAACACCAGTGGAAAGGTCGCCCTCATTATCGGAAATGAAGGAAAAGGTATCTCAAGTAACATCAAAAAGCAAGTGGACGAGATGATCACTATTCCAATGAATGGACATGTACAGAGTCTCAATGCAAGCGTTGCTGCTGCTATTCTTATGTACGAGGTCTTCCGCAATCGATTATAAAAAAGTTTCCAATCAAATGATTGGAAACTTTTTTTAACTGTGTTCAGTAATATATTTATAGGCTTCTTGACCTGCAATCGCACCATCTCCAACTGCTGTTGTAACTTGGCGAAGGTCTTTCTGACGAACATCTCCAACTGCAAAGACACCTGCAACACTTGTCTTCATGTGGTCATCTGTCACAATCCAACCTGACTCATCTTGGATTTGTAAATCTTTTGTAAAATCGCTAACTGGATCTAAACCAACATAGATGAAGACACCTCCAAAGGCATGTTCAGTCACTTGATTTGTTTTAACATTTTCAATGACAACTGACTCCACACGGTTTTCACCCTTGATTTCTTTGACAACAGAATCCCAAATGAAGTTGATTTTTTCATTGGCAAAGGCGCGGTCTTGCAAGACTTTTTGGGCACGAAGTTCATCACGACGGTGAACGATGGTTACAGATTTGGCGAACTGTGTTAAGAAGATTGCTTCTTCAACAGCCGAATCTCCTCCACCTACAACCAACAAATCTTGGTCACGGAAAAAGGCTCCATCACAAACCGCACAGTAAGAAACACCTCGACTATTGAGTTCTTCTTCTCCTGAAACTCCTAAGAGGCGATGTTTTGAACCAGTCGCTACGATAACTGTGCGAGTTTCAAATTCTTCATCGTCTGTGATTACTTTCTTAACATCACCATGGTTCTCAATATTTTTTACAAAGCCATAGAGATGTTCAACACCTAGATTTTCAAGAGGTTCAAACATCTTTTCTGCTAACTCAGGTCCACTAATGTTAGCATAACCTGGATAGTTTTCAATGTCAGAAGTATTGTTCATCTGACCGCCAGGAAGGCCACCTTCAATCAAAGCAACTTTGAGATTGCTGCGAGCCGCATACAAGGCTGCAGTCATCCCAGCAGGACCTGCCCCGATAATAATCGTATCGTACATTCTATTTCCTTCTTTCTTGTTGTAACTATTTTTATTCTAACGGATAAAACTCTATTTGACAACTATTAGGCCTTGAGAACCAGTAAGATGCTCATGGTTGCAAAAGACAATACTGGAATTGTTAAAACTCCAATCATAATCATATCATAGAGGTGGGCCTGACGCTCCTTGGCAGTTTTATCGACACCTGACAGGGCTCTAAAACCAATCCAAATCCCTAAGACAAGCAAGACTAATAAAATGGTCAAAACTAAACTCTCTAAATACAAAGCAAATAGCTGAACTAGCATGCTCTCTCTCATTTCTATTATTTTTAAAGAGCAAACCCAGTTAGCTTAGCCAACTGAGTTTTTCTTATCTTCTATTATATCAAATATAGGTCCGTTTGTAACTAGCAAAGAATTCTTTTGTTCGTTCTTCTTTAGGATGGTTGATAATCTCATCCGGTGTTCCAGATTCAATAATCTTTCCTTTATCCAAGAATAACACCTTATCAGCAACTTGAGCAACAAAAGACATATCATGACTAACTAAAATCATGGTTTGACCTGACTTTGCAGCATTGGCAATCGATCTTTCTACCTCACCAACCAATTCTGGATCAAGTGCTGAAGTCGGTTCATCCAAGAGTAACACATCTGGTTTCATAGCTAGAGCACGCGCTATTGCGACTCGTTGTTTTTGTCCCCCTGACAAGTGACGCGGATAATGTTGCTCACGATCTGAAAGCCCAACCTTAGCCAATTCTTCTTTAGCAATCTTAGTCGCTTCTTCGTCCGATAATTTTTTAACGACAACCAAGCCTTCCTTAACATTATCGAGAGCTGTTCTGCGTTCAAACAAATTGAATTGTTGGAAAACCATCGATAGTTTACGACGAAGAGTCAGGATTTCCTCTTGAGTAATTTGAGAAAAATCGACTTTAAAGTCATCAATCTGAATACTACCGCTATCGGGAGTTTCTAGATAATTGAGGCTACGGAGAAAGGTTGATTTCCCAGCACCTGAAGAACCAATCAAGGCAACAACCTCTCCTTTTTGAATATCTAAATTCAGATGATCCAAAACGGTTTGACCTGAAAAGGACTTGCTTAAATTTGAAATCTTAATCATTAGCGAAGCTCTCCTTTCACATCTGATTCGATAGTATCTGGCGCAGAAATTGCCATTTTTCTTTCAATAAGGCGACCAATATTTTCAATAGCGATATTTACCACCCAGTATACAAGGGCAACTGAGATAAAACGTTCAAAGTAACGATAGTCTGCACCACCCAAAATCTGAGCTTGGGCAAAGATTTCTACAACACCTGCACTAAAGGCTAGGGAAGTTCCCTTGGTCAAACCAATCAAGGAGTTAATCAAGGTTGGAGTCGCTACTACCGCTGCATTTGGAATAATGACTCGACGATAAACTTGTGCACGTGTCATACCAAGACTACGAGCGGCTTCAATCTCACCTGGATTTACAGAAAGAATTGCCGCACGGAGAGTTTCGCTGGCATAGGCTGCTTCATTAAAAGCAAAAGCCACAATCGCAAATGTTGCTGCTGGAATAGCATTAATGTTTAGAGAAGTTCCCCATTGTTGATTCAATGCTTTCAAAGCCAATGGAATCCCGTAATAGGTCAACATCAGTTGAACTAAAATTGGGGTTCCTTTTAGGAAACTAACAAAAAAGGCTTGTACTGGGTATATAAATCGAACTCGGTTGATTTTCACAATAGCAAAGACCAGGGCTAGCATGATACCAAAAAAGGCACCAAATACTGTTAACATCAATGTTGTAGGTAATTGCTGTAGAATTCTTGGAATCCCATCAAAAACCGAACGCCAACTAAACAGTTTGCCATCCGGGATATATTGCATCAAATTTTGATACCAATCAGATGCTAAAATTGTTGTAACATTCATAGAAACATCCTCTCAAGATAATGATTCATTCTATCATACTTATGCTCTAATTAAAAATATTTGCTACGAGCATATCAGACTTCATCTACCTTCTAGTTTATCATACTTTAAAAGTGGGAGGTTATATATTTTATCTATCAAGAAGATAGAAAAAAACTAATTCAAATCCAAGTCCTTGTATGTCTTACGATAGCCAATTTGTTTTACAGCACCATTTTCAACTAGTATCGGACGTTTCAACAGCATACCATCACTAGCCAAGAGTTTGGCTGCTTCTTTATTGGATAAAGTTCCAACCTTATCTTTCAATCCGAGTTCACGGTATTTGATTCCACTCGTATTGAAAAATTGTTTCAATTCAAATCCCGAAGTTTCGAGCCAGTTTAAAATGACCTTTTCACTCGGAGTCTCTTCTACGATATGAACATCCTTATATTCTAGTCCGAGTTGATCCAACTCCTTCTTTGCTTTTTTACAAGTTGTACATTTTGGATATTCGATAAATTCTAACATTTTCTTCTCCTTCTATTCTTTCTCCTTTTTAAATGCTGCACCTTCATGCCTCAAGAGCCAAGCCTTCTTTTCGAGTCCCCAAGCATATCCTGTTAGACGATTCCCAACACCAAGTACACGATGGCATGGTACAAGGATAGACCAGGGATTGCGACCTACTGCTCCTCCGACTGCTTGAGCAGAAGCTACCTGCAGATCCTTTGCTATTTGTCCATAAGTAACAGTCTTACCAAAAGGAATTCCACACAAATAGTTCCAAACTCTTTTTTCAAAGTCACTTCCGATAGGAGCTAAGGGTAATTCAGATAAATCCTGTTCTTGCCCCTTAAAATAGGTATCTAGATGGGAAATGATTTGATTTAAAACGGGATGACTTTCAACGACTCTTATAGCTTTTTCAGATAATTCTCTCTCAAAATCGCTCTCTTCTTCGACCCATATCCCAAACAGATAGTGATCATCTGCTACTAGAGATAAGGTGCCAATCGGAGAACTGTATAGCATCTTGACATACTTTTTAGACATTCGATTTTATTTTCTGATAGGCCAAGCGTTCCCCGTCTACTGGAACTTTCCCAACTTGTTTAAACCCAAGTTTATCAAAAATATGTTGCATAGCCTTGTTTTGAGCGTGTGTATCAGAACGAAAATCTAGGTAATCAAAGCCTTCAATCAAGCCTTCCAAGAAGGTCTGAGCAACTCCTTGTCCTTGCACATCACTGGCAACTGCAATACGGTGAAATACTAAGTATTCTGTTTCTTTTCCTTGCCAGTTGCCATCATAAATGGCTTCATAAGCTTTTTCTGGGCTCTTGGTTACTGCTGCATAAGCTAAGAGCTCTCCTTCTTCCAAAGAGACATAGGCTTGACCAGAGATAATATCTTCAATAATCGTGTCCGTATTTGGATAGCCATTTTGCCACTGGGTGCTCCCAGCATCTGCCAAGCACTTCTTGGCATCCTCAATCACTTGCATAATGGCATCAACTTCGTTTGGAAAGGCTAAGCGAATCTCCATCATCTATCCTCGTTTCATACTATTTTCTCTCATCATAGCATAATTTATTTCTTTCTACAAGCACTTGAAACTTGACTTATAATTTCTATTATTTTATAATCTAGTTATGAAAACTAGATAAAAAGGAGTTGGAAATGAATACTACTTTTTCCTATCCAAAATGGGAAGAAATTCCAAGTATCAATCTCTATCTGGACCAGGTTCTGCTCTATGTCAATCAAATCTGTCCTCCAGCTTCTCCCGATAAGGAGAAAGGTTTAACAGCTTCTATGGTCAATAACTATGTCAAACATGGCTATCTGACAAAACCTGAGAAGAAAAAATACCAACGGAAACAAATTGCCCGTTTGATTGCTATTACGACTCTTAAGTCCGTTTTTTCGATCCAAGAAATTGCTCAAACCCTAAATACCCTACACACAGATGCTAATTCAGAAGAACTCTACAATGCTTTTGTGGATTATATGAACGAAGACATTGACCCAGCCAATCCTATTATCCAAGCAAGTTGTCAAACCGTCAAACTCTATCATCAAACACTAGCACTTGTCTATACAGAAAACGAAGAGGAGGAACCAAATGAATACTAGTCTCAAACTTAGTAAACGCCTTAGTTTTGGAGAAGAAATTGCCAACAGTGTCACCCATGCTGTCGGTGCATTGATCATGCTCATCTTACTTCCCATTTCATCAACTTACAGTTATGAAGCTCACGGATTCTTATCATCCATTGGTGTTTCGATTTTCGTTATTAGCCTCTTTCTCATGTTCTTATCATCAACTATTTATCATTCGATGGCTTATGGTTCGACTCATAAGTATGTTTTGCGAATCATAGACCATTCCATGATTTATGTTGCGATTGCGGGTTCTTACACTCCTGTCGTTTTGACTCTGATGAATAACTGGTTTGGATATCTCATTATCGCCATTCAGTGGGGAACAACCATCTTTGGCATCCTCTATAAAATTTTTGCCAAGAAAGTCAATGAAAAATTTAGTCTCATTCTCTATCTCATCATGGGATGGCTAGTCTTGGCTATCTTACCAGCAATCATCAGTCAGACAACTCCTATCTTCTGGAGCCTCATGGTGTCTGGTGGACTCTGTTACACTGTTGGAGCTGGTTTTTATGCCAAGAAAAAACCATACTTCCACATGATTTGGCATCTGTTCATTTTAGCAGCTTCAGCTCTACAATACATTGCAATTGTTTATTATATGTAAGAAAAGAAGTTGGGAGAAATCCCAACCTCTTTTTTTTATTTACACATATTCATAAAGTACTGATGTAGGCGAAGATCATTTGTCAATTCAGGATGAAAGGAGGTTACCAGCATATTTTTTTCTTGTGCCGCAACGATTTGATCGTTCACAATTGCTAAAACATCAACATCCTCACCAACACTACTGATAATTGGGCCACGGATAAATGTCATGGGTATTTTACCAACGCCCTTGCAGTCAGCTTCTGTATAAAAGCTTCCTAGCTGACGTCCATAGGCATTGCGCTCTACTACTATGTCCATGGTCGCTAGATGGCTTTCCTCTTGAGAAGTGATTTGTTTTGCTAGCAAAATCAAGCCTGCACAGGTTCCAAAAACTGGTAAACCATTGAGAACAGCCTCTCTTATAGGAATCAACATTTGCTGATCTCGCAAGAGTTTTCCCATGGTTGTTGACTCGCCTCCAGGTAAAATCAAACCGGATAAGGAGCTCTGATATTTCCGAAAATCTTCTAGATTTCGCAGTTCAATACTTTCAACTCCTAGTTGAGCAAGCATTTTCTCGTGTTCTACAAAGGCACCTTGCAAGGCCAATATTCCAATTTTCATCTATTTTCCTCGCTCAGCCATGAGAATTTGGATTTCATTCTCATTGATACCAACCATAGCCTCTCCCAAGTCTTCCGAGATTTGAGCCAGAATTTGAGGATTCTGATAGTTTGTAACTGCCTTAACAATTGCTGCGGCACGTTTAACAGGATCACCTGATTTGAAAATCCCTGAGCCAACAAAGACGCCTTGTGCACCAAGCTGCATCATAAGAGCAGCATCCGCTGGTGTTGCAACACCTCCAGCTGCAAAGTTAACAACTGGCAATTTCCCATGTTCGTGAACGTATTGAACTAATTCTACCGGAACTTGGAGTTCTTTTGCAGCAACATATAACTCGTCCTCACGGAGATTTTGAATGCGGCGAATCTCTTGATTCATCATGCGCATATGACGAACAGCCTGAACGATGTCTCCTGTTCCTGGTTCCCCTTTTGTACGAATCATAGAAGCTCCTTCAGCGATACGACGCAAGGCTTCTCCTAGGTCTTTAGCGCCACAAACAAAAGGAACTTGAAATTCTTTCTTGTCTACATGGAAACGGTCGTCAGCTGGTGACAACACTTCACTTTCATCGATATAGTCAATCTCGATTGCTTCTAAAATTTGAGCTTCAACAAAATGACCAATTCGAACCTTCGCCATAACCGGAATGCTAACAGCTTCTTGGATTTCCTTAATCATCTTTGGATCACTCATGCGAGATACACCACCCGCTACACGAATATCAGCCGGGATTCGCTCCAAAGCCATTACCGCTGCTGCACCTGCGGCCTCTGCAATTCTTGCTTGCTCAGGGTTTTGAACATCCATGATAACGCCGCCCTTGAGCATCTGTGCCAAATTCTTATTTAATTCATAACGATTTTCAGTCATTTCTTCTTCCTCAATAATTTTATTGGTAGCTACAGTTTTATTGTAAGATAGAAATGACTGCATAACAAGATAAAAAAAGTTCATTTGTCCGGGTACAATTGTCACAAACAAAAATAGTACCCCTATAGGGTACTATTTTATTTCTTTGATTTTTTAATGCTTTTCACAAGATAAAACAGATATCCTGAAACCATGTAGGCAACAAAAATGATAGCTGCCCATCTAAAGACAAAGCCCCAACCATGTTTATTGGCATTTAAAAAGAAATAAGGGAAAGGATTATCCTTAGAATTTGGGATATTCATTTTGAGAACTAAACCGTTCAAGATAGCAAATCCCATATATAGCAGAGGTAAGACTGTCCATACAATAGGATCAAACCACTTATATTGACGACTTTTGTCAAAGAAAAGTGTATCAGCTAGAAACCAGAGGGGCACGATATAATGACAAAGGAAATTTTCCAGACGGTAAAAATCTGTCGCGATTGGTGCCAACATAAAATGGTAAATAACACAGGTAATCATGATACTCATGGTGACACCACCTTTGAGTCTCAAAATAACTGGACTTTGCCAACTATCATCGTCACTACGCATCTTTAACAACAGATAGCCTGTAAAAAGTGTCACCAAAAGGTTAGAAAGGACTGTATAGTAGAGCAACATCCCAAAACCGCCATGCTTGGTAATCTCCAAATAAACACCAAGAAAGGCAGCTATAAATAGAAGAACACGGCTATAAAATATAATTTTTTTATTTTTTAACATCATTAAATCTTCTTCACAAATTCTGATTTTAGCTTCATAGCACCAAAACCATCAATTTTACAATCGATGTTATGGTCACCTTCAACAATACGGATATTTTTCACACGAGTTCCTTGTTTGAGGTCTTTAGGAGCCCCTTTGACCTTAAGGTCCTTAATCAAGGTAACTGTATCTCCATCGGCTAGTTTGTTTCCATTTGCATCGATAGCAACAATACCTTCTTCTGCTTCAACTTGTTCAGCAGGATTCCACTCATAAGCACATTCTGGACAAACGAGAAGTGTGCCATCTTCATATACATATTCTGAATTACATTTTGGGCAATTTGGTAGTTGACTCATTTTATCTCCTTAAACATTTATAATTATTTGAATGTCAAATTTTCTTTAACAGCAACTATTATACCTTAAAACAGACTATTTGACAAATCATGATAAAAAACGATTAACCAAAAATTGGTTAATCGTTTTAAAGTTTCTTATAAACGTTTTTGAGCTTCTGATTTGATTTTTTCAACAACTTCTAGAATAGAAAGACCTGTTGTATCCAAATAGATTGCATCTTCAGCTTGTTTAAGGGGCGAAGTTTCACGATGACTATCTTTATAATCACGCGCAGCAATCTCTTCTTTCAAAGTTTCCAAATCGGTTTCAATTCCCTTTGAAAGATTTTCCTTGTAACGACGCTCTGCACGCTCATCTACAGATGCTACTAGAAAAATCTTCAATTCAGCCTGAGGCAAGACCACAGTACCAATATCGCGCCCATCCATAACAATACCACCTTGTTTAGCAATCTCTTGCTGGAGGGCAACCAGTTTCTCTCGAACAGCTGGAATAGCGGCAAAGGCAGAAACAGCGTTTGTTACTTCATTTTCTCGGATTGGATTTGTCACCTCAACATCTCCAACGAAAACAAGCTGCTCTCCATTTTCAGCACGTCCAAAGCTAATTGGATATTGCTCCAATAATTCAAGGAGTTGAGAAGGTTCTTCTGGACTTATTTGGTTTTTCAAGGCCATATAAGTCGCAGCGCGATACATAGCGCCCGTATCCAGATAAGTATAGCCAAAGTCCTTAGCAATGATCTTCGCTACTGTACTTTTACCACTTGAAGCTGGTCCATCAATAGCAATCTGAATTGTTTTCATTGTCACTCCTATCTTGTCTTAAGGACATCACCAGGATTTGCAAACCAAGTTCCTGAAGACATATGACCAGGATTCAAGGCTTCCAGTTGAGCAATAGAGATTCCAGCACGAGCTGCAATCGCTGCTTCACCCTCTCCTGGTAAAACTGTGATTGTTCCTTCAGAGTCAGTATGTGCCTCTGTATGCTCTTGTTGGTTTGTTTCTGCTTCAGTTGTCTCTGTTGACTGAGTAGTAGTAGCCACTGTTGTAACTTCTTCTACTTTTGGAGCTGAAGAATCATAAAAATCTTTCAGAGCTGAAGTGCGGTCGCTTCCACCTGATGATAAGTAGACTAAGACAACTACCATACCAACAACAATGACAAAGAAAAGAATAGCTAAAACAGTTAAAATACGATTCGCAACGACACCTGATCCTTTTTTGTTTCGTTGACGACGCTCTGATCTTGATTCCTCTTCTTGGTTTTCATAAATATCTTCTTGCCACGGTTCCTTTTCCATACCTTACTCCTTGAGTTTTTTTTTGTTTCTTATTACAATATAAATATGAAGATTAGACTTATACCTGAACGCTGCATCGCTTGTGGGCTCTGCCAAACTTATTCAGAATTATTTGATTACCATGATAATGGTATTGTCCGTTTTTACGATGAATCAGAGCAATTAGAGCGAGAAATTACTTGCAAGGACGACATTTTAGAAGCCGTTAAAAATTGCCCTACTCGTGCTCTGATTATAGATGAATCTTAACATTTAGTGGAACATAGATTTCTATTTTCTACTCTCTCTAGTTTAGCATATTTTTCTAGAAAATTATAGTCTTTTGCTAGCTATTTTTATACAATTTCACTTTTATTTGTTCCAGCATTTCAATAATAAATAAACCGTTCTTTTAAGACATTTTTCTATCACTTAAGCACTAATCAATTTTTTTATTTCAACCACATATAAAGTTATAAAAAAAGAGGAATTACTTCCTCTTTTTTTGTTTAATCAAACGATTAGTCTTCAAATCCATTTGGATGCTTGCTTTGCCAACGCCATGCATCTTCACACATTTCTGTAATACCAAGTCCAGCTTCCCAACCTAGTTCTTCCTTAGCTTTTGCTGGGTCTGAGTAGCAGGCTGCAATATCACCTGGGCGACGTTCAACGATACGGTAAGGAATTGGGCGTCCAACAGCTTTCTCCATATTTTGGATAATTTCAAGAACAGAGTAGCCTTTTCCGGTACCAAGGTTATAAACATTTAGCCCTGAGCCTTTTTGAAGCTTCTTAAGGGCTGCAACGTGTCCTTTGGCTAAGTCAACAACGTGGATATAGTCACGAACACCTGTTCCATCTTCTGTATCGTAGTCATCACCGAAAACTTGGACTTGTTCTAACTTACCAACTGCGACTTGTGTTACATACGGTAGAAGGTTGTTTGGAATGCCGTTTGGATTTTCTCCTAGGTCTCCACTCTCATGCGCTCCAATTGGGTTGAAGTAACGAAGCAAAACAACGTTCCACTCTGAATCTGCTTTATAGATATCTGTCAAGATTTCTTCCAGCATAAGCTTGGTACGGCCATAAGGGTTGGTAGCTGAAAGTGGGAAATCTTCTAGGATTGGAACAGTATGTGGATCTCCATAAACTGTTGCTGATGAACTGAAAATAATATTTTTGCAGTTATTTTCTTCCATTGCTTTTAAAAGGCTAACTGTACCGGCAATATTGTTATCATAGTAGGCAAGAGGGATACGAGTGGACTCACCAACTGCCTTCAAACCAGCAAAATGGATCACACCTGTTGGTTCTTCATGTTTGAAAATATCGCGAAGTGTATCCGTATCTCGGATATCAGCTTCGTAGAAAGGAATTTCTACTCCTGTGATTCTTTCCACTACTTCTAGGCTTTTACGGCTACTGTTAACCAAATTATCTACCACAACAACCTGATGTCCAGCTTGGACCAGTTCAATGACAGTGTGAGTTCCGATAAAACCTGCTCCACCTGTTACCAAAATCTTTTCTTGCATCTTATTTCCTCTATTCTTGAATTATTTTTTTCATTTTACCATTTTTGATAGGGAAAGTCATTTGCTATCCTAACCCTATCGTAAAAACTAAGTAAAAGATTTACCTTTGCTTTTGTTTAATATATCTTTTAGTCGGATAATCCGCTGGATCCAAGACTCCACTTTTCCCTTGAAGCATTTGGGCCAGATGATAACCGATAATAGGACCAGTTGTGAGTCCTGATGAACCTAGACCACTGGCTGCATAAACACCTGCCAATCCTGGTACCTGTCCAAAAAATGGAGAGAAGTCACTAGTGTAGGCACGAATTCCCACGCGTTCACCACTAATCATTGCATCTTTTAAACTTGGATAAAATGGACTTGCTTCTTCAGCCATTTGATGGAGCAACCTTTCATCAACTTCTAGGTCAAATCCCATGTCATTTTCATGTGTAGCACCTAAGGACAATTTCCCACCAGCAAAAGGAATCAAATCCCATTCTCCCTCAGGCATAACGACGGGATAAGATGCCATGTCTAAATCAACCTGATAATCCCGGAGTTGTCCTTTTTGTGGGCGAACATCAACTTCATAACCTAAGGGCTCTAATAAATGACCGAGCCAAGCACCAGTTGACAAGATAACTTTGTCAAAAATTTGATTGTCTATCTGATAACCCGATACTAGAGGTCTTAAACTAACCTTTTTCTTTATAACCTTAACCTGACTGGCTTCAAGTAAGCGACTGACTAACAGTTGCCCATCCACTCGGGCTCCTCCAGAAGCATAGAGCAATCTCTCAAATCCCTCTATACCTGGAAATAAGTTACTTGCAGTCGCTTGGTCTAAGATGGCTAATTCTCCAATTAAGGGAGATTCATCTCTACGTTGCAGAGCCAGTTGATAGAGTTCCTCTAGTTTGGAGTCGTCTTTTTTAAGGAGAAAGACCCCGGATTGCTGATAAAAATCAACTTTTTGACCGATTCTCTCTAAGTCAGCTAATAAATCCACATAGAAATCTGCTCCCAAGCGCGCCATCTTGTACCAGGCTTTATTACGACGTTTAGAAAACCAGGGACTGATAATTCCTGCTGCTGCCTTGGTCGCCTGGCCATGTCCATGGTCAAAGACAGTTACTTCCATATCAGATTCTTTGGAGAGATAGTAGGCAGCTGTCGCCCCTACAATTCCTGCCCCTACAATGGCAACCTTTTTCATTTTCTTTACCTTCTATCTAGATATGATGAAATGGATTTGTGGATGCTTGACTTGCGATAACCTCTAGCGACCAAGCATTCTCTTTCTTCCATTCGTTCAGAAGCGTTGCAATTTTTTCAATAAAGAGCACCTCAATATAATGCCCAGGATCCAGAGCCAACAAGCCGTCTGATAGCATGTCCTGAGCTGTGTGGTAGTAGATATCACCAGTAATATAGACATCAGCACCTTTAGCTAAGGCATCAGGATAGAAAGATTGCCCACTACCACCACAAATAGCAACCCTTGAAATTTGCTTTCTTAAATCGCTATCTTGATAATAGACCATTCGTAAACTATCGAGAGCAAAGACTTCTTTGACAACCTTAGCAAATTCTTCAAAGGTTTGAGATTGGATATTACCAATACGTCCAATCCCTCGTTCAGGACCTGTTTCCTGCAAATAAGTTGTATTCTCAATGCCTAGCATCTGGCAGAACCAGTCATTAAGGCCGTTTTCAACGATATCAATATTGGTATGGCTGACGTAAACTGCAATATCATGCTTAATCAAATCAATATAAATCTGATTTTGAGGTCGATCGGCTACCAAGTCCTTGATGGGACGGAAAATTGGCGCGTGCTTGACGATAATCAAATCAACATCATTTTCAATAGCCTCAGCTACAGTCTCTTCACGAATATCAAGGGCAACCATAACTTTTTGGATGTCCTTGTCCAAAGTTCCAATCTGCAGACCACGACTATCACCCTCCATAGAAAATTCTTGGGGACAAAAGATTTCATAACGTTTAATCACTTCACTTGCTTGCATGGAGCACCTCCTTGATAGCTTGAATTTTATCTACTAGAACTTGACGTTCCTTCTGATTTTTTTCTGGGATTTGGCCTAGGGCAAACTCAAGCTTGCTGGCTTCTTTTTGCCATTTCTGAACAAATACTGGACTGTTTTCTCTTGCTAAGAAAGGCCCAAAACGGGTATCTCTTTCTGACAATTTCATTTCTCCAGCTTCCACGACTAGAATCTCATAAAATTTGCCAGCTTCTTCTAGGATACTTTCAGCGATAATTTGAAAACCGTGGTCTTGTAGCCAACTACGCAAATCGTCCTCACGATTATTGGGTTGGAGAATCAAACGCTCAACGTTGGCTAGTTTATCCAATCCCTCTTCTAAAATCGTAGCAATTAAACGCCCCCCCATTCCTGCAATAGTGATAACAGAGACCTGATCACTTTCTTCGAAAGCTGCCAAACCATTAGCTAAGCGAACCTGGATTTTCTCAGACAAACCGTGAGCTTCAACGTTTTTTACCGCAGATTGGTAGGGACCTACTACAACTTCACCTGCAATGGCACGCTCTATGTGACCTTTTTCAACTAATTCAATCGGTAGATAAGCATGGTCACTCCCCACATCAAGTAAAACGGCTCCTTGTGGTACAAAGGAAGCTACCGTTTCTAATCTCTTTGAAATCATCTTCTCTCACTTTCAAAAACTCTATTTCCCTTTATTATACCATATTTTATCTAGCAATCCCGCACCTAAAAAAGACTGCAACCATCGATTGCAGTCTTTCTTTATTTTCTCATTTGATAACGACTTGTCAGGATGAAAATCACAATAAAGATAAACATCATAAGGCTATAGACAGGTAATGTTTGTGCTGTAAGTGTTGAAATTTCCAGTAGTTTTTGAATTCTTGGAAATAGAGCTGTTCCAAGGAATCCTACAACTGACCAGACAATCAAGAGAACTCGCCAAAGGGTAAATGGCAAGCAAGCTCTCACTACAGACATGAAACCAATTGATGCCAATAGATAATACAGAATGGTCGAAATTTCAATGGCCGACCAGCCTTGACTTGTTCCAAAAATTTTAATAAACAAAACGCTAAAGACGACCATCAAGGCACTTGGTAAAGCACGAAGCATGGATTTTCTGAGGAAGTTATGTTCGACAGGTTTGATATTTCTCTCAAAAGTCAAAACAAACGGTGGGAATCCTTCGACAAACTGGTCAATCATGGTAATCTGAATCGGAATGAATGGGAAAATCAGAATCCATTCAGTACGTCCCAACAAAGCACTTGCAATACAGATGACTGCTAGCAAAAAGGAATAGATGGTCTTAATCAAGAAAATCGGAGCGATGTGGGCAATGTTATTGACCACACGACGACCTTCAAAGAGAATCTCAGGAACATCATTAAAGTCTGAGTTCAAGAGAACCAGATTTGCAATCTGACGAGTCGCTGGATCTCCTTCAGCCATAACGATGGAACAGTCTGCCTCGCGGAGAGCAAGGATATCATTGACACCATCTCCTGTCATTGCTGTAGTATGTCCTGCTTTTTTCAGAGTTTGGATAATCAGTTTCTTTTGATGAGGCGAGACACGTCCGAAAATCGCTGTCTCCTCAGCCATGGCAACTAACTCTTCATCGTTAATCTTTGAACAATCTACATAGCTATGGTAGTCTGCAAAACCTGCTTTTTGGGCAATACTTGAAACAGTAACCGGATTATCACCAGAGATAATTTTCAGCCCCACTTCCTGAGAACGAAGATAGTCTAAAGTCTCAGCAGCCCCTTCTCGAATCGGATCTAGAATCTCAAGCAAAGCCAAAGCCTGAATATCAGATGGCTTTTGTGGCTTGTGATGGTCAAGTTTTTCTTGACTGAGCGCTAATACCAAGACACGAGATCCTCGTTCAAGAGCTTCTCTAGCCTCAGGAACTTCAGCATCCAACAACATCTCTGGTGCGCCTAGGAAAACAGTTCCGAGACCTTCCAATTCCATGGCTCCCCATTTTCGATCACTAGAAAATGGAAGACTAGAAATCATCGGATAAACTACCTCTCCCGCAAAACTCTTTCGAATAGCTTGGGCAGTTGGATTTTTATCCTCACTGTGTGCTATATAGCTAGTTAATATTTTGGCAATGGCATCTTTATCATAATCCTGGGTCAGAGGAAGAACTGTTTCAACCTGCATTTTTCCTTGAGTAATGGTCCCTGTCTTATCCAAACAGAGCATATCCACACGTGCCAAGGTCTCAACAGAGTACATCTCCTGCACCAAAACCTTTTTCAAACCAAGCTTGATAACAGCAGTTAAGAGAGAGGTGATGGTTAAAAGGGCGATTCCCTTAGGTAACATTCCTAAAAGAGCTGTAGAAGAATTGACTACAGAAGACTTCAGTGGCAGACCTTTTAAGATCAAGGCTTCAAGCAAGAGAGCAATACCAAAAGGAATGATAATTTTCCCAGTAAAGCCGGCTAACTGGTCTAGCGATTTCATGATACGAGAGTTAATTGGCTTCACTGTCTTGGCTTCAAGCATGAGTTTAGCAGCATAGTTATCCGCCCCAACATGATGTACCTGAGCGAGGACAGAACCACTTGCAAGAAAGCTACCCGACAACATTAAGTCTTCTACTTCTTTTTGAACCAAGTCGCTCTCACCCGTTAACATAGCTTCATTGACTTCTGCAAAACCTTCTAATACAATGGCATCACTTGGAATCTGATCCCCTGCAGACAAGCGAATCACATCATCCAAAACAAGCTCTTCAGGGTCCAAAGCAATCTCTTGTCCATCACGAATAGTCGTAATCTTTTCTTTATTCAAGAGATTGAGTTTATCAACCATATGCTTGGCACGTAATTCAGTTACAATTCCTGAAAAAGCATTAAAACAGATAACCGCAAAGAAGACCAAATTACTCCATGCTTGAACAAAGGCGAGAGCTAGGGCAATGGCAAAATTTAAAGCATTAAATAAAGTAAAGACATTTCTCTTCACTATCTGCCAAGTACTCGTACTAGCGGAAGCCTTAAAATCATTGACTAGTCCCTGTTTCTGACGATCTTTAACTTCTGATTGGCTTAAGCCCATAATTTTATTTTTATCCATAAATTCTATCATATCATTTTTTTTTGAATAATTCTAATTTCATATAAAGAGCTTTTCAGACTATACAAAAAAACATTTGCCTGTCCTAGTATGATAAGGTATAATAAAAGAAAGAAAACTGAAGGAGACACCATGTTTTATACTTATCTACGTGGGTTGGTTATGTTGATTCTATGGTCAATCAATGGAAATGCTCACTTTCACAATACTGACAAAATTCCAAGTATGGATGAGAATTATATCCTTGTTGCCCCTCATCGTACTTGGTGGGACCCCGTCTACATGGCTTTTGCAACCAAACCAAAACAATTTGTTTTTATGGCAAAAAAAGAACTCTTTTCAAATCGTATCTTTGGATGGTGGATTCGTATGTGCGGTGCCTTCCCTATCGATCGTGAAAATCCAAGTTCCTCTGCCATCAAATATCCAATCAATGTCCTTAAAAAGAGCAATCGCTCACTGATTATGTTCCCAAGTGGTAGTCGCCATTCCAACGATGTTAAGGGTGGTGTTGCTCTGATTGCGAAAATGGCTAAGGTTCGTATTGTGCCAGTTACTTATACTGGCCCTATGACTCTAAAAGGACTCATCAGCCGCGAGCGAATTGATATGAATTTCGGAAATCCTATTGATATCTCAGACATCAAAAAGATGAATGATGAGGGAATTGAGATGGTTGCAGACCGCATCCAATCTGAGTTTCAACGCCTGGATGAGGAAACAAAAGAGTGGCACAACAATAAAAAACCAAACCCACTCTGGTGGCTCATCCGTATACCTGCCTTAGTCCTCGCAATTTTTATCGGAATTCTGACAATCCTCTTTACCTTTGTTGCAAGTTTTGTTTGGAACCCAGATAAAAAGAGAGAACAATTACAATAATCAAATCTCCACAAGCCCAAGTTTCTTACTTGGGCTTTTCCAATGAGTTAAGCTACTAATTAGCATATTGACAAAAGCTTCAATCTATAGTATACTTTCAAAGTAAGCTGATTTAGCTCAGTAGGCAGAGCGCATCCATGGTAAGGATGAGGTCGCCGGTTCGATCCCGGCAATTAGCATCATTCATCAGTTCCTATTTAAGGAGCTGTTTTTTCTTGACAAAGTATTGGCTCTATAGTAAAATAAAGGCTGCGATGAGTCGATATGTAGCGAAAGCTACAATTGCGCAAAGGAGGTCATAACGCAGGAGCGGACCTTGAGAAATTGTGTGAACCAGTTTCTCACATGGAGATGCCTCTCACACTCTCTGGTTTTCCAGAGAGTTTTTTTCTTGTCCTAAACGAATGGGGTTCTGGACCTTATGAAACAAAAAAAGACCTATCACACAAGCTGGAAAGCTTGATATGATAGGTTTTTAATGTTAGATTAACGTACTGTACGAATACGCATTGTATTTGTACGAACAGCTTCTCCAAGTGGCACACCTGCAACGATAACGATGTCGTCACCAGATTGTACAAGACCTGCTTCAACTGCTTTACGTTCAGCAATTTCAAACATGTCATCAGTTGATGATGGAGCTTCTGTCAACATTGGGATAACACCCCAGTTCAACATCAAACCACGTTCTGTCAATTCGTCAAATGTCAATGCCAAGATGTCAGCATTTGGACGGTATTTAGAGATCAAACGTGCTGTATGACCAGTCTTAGTCAACGTTACAACCAATTTAATATCCATTGAGTTTGTAGCGTCTTTAACTGCTGAAGCCATAACTTCTGTCTTAGAGTTACGTTCAAATGAATCTGAGTTCAAACGTCCGTATTCATTAAGAAGAGTTTGAGCGTTCTTGTCGATTGTTGCCATTGTACGGACAGACTCAAGTGGGTATTTACCGTTTGCTGACTCACCTGAAAGCATAGTCGCGTCAGTTCCGTCGATAACAGCGTTAAATACGTCTGATACTTCTGAACGAGTTGCACGTGGTTTTTCAGTCATTGTTTCAAGCATGTTTGTTGCAGTGATAACAACTTTACCAGCAGCATTCACTTTAGTGATGATCATTTTTTGGTAAACTGGAACCATTTCGAATGGTACTTCGATACCCATGTCACCACGAGCGATCATGATACCGTCAGCAGCTTCAATGATTTCGTCCAAGTTATCGATACCTTGTTGGTTTTCGATCTTAGCGAACAATTGAACGTGACCGTTACCAGTTTCTTCACAGATTGCACGAACTTCGTTAACGTCTTTTGCAGTACGAACGAATGAGATTGCGATGAAGTTGATACCTTGTTCAAGACCGAAGCGGATATCAGCGTTATCACGTTCAGCAAGAGCTGGGAAAGGAATTTTAGTGTTAGGGATGTTTACACCTTTTTGTTTAGCAATAACACCGTCATTTTCAACTTCAACGATGAATTCACGACTTGCGTCGTCTTTTTCTACAACGCGAAGACCAAGTTTACCATCGTCAACCAATACTTGACGACCAACTTCAACGTCATCATAGATATCAAGAGCACCAGCAACGTTCAATGCAATCACTTCACGAGTTGATTTGATTCCTTGTTTAGTTGCAACACGGATTTTTTCACCAGTTTTGTATGAGTACTCTTTAGCTTCACCTTCGAACAATTCAGTACGGATTTCTGGACCTTTAGTGTCAAGAAGGAAACCAACTTTTTTACCTGCAAGTTTTTCTGCAAGTTTAACAGTTGCCATACGGTCACCTTGTTCTTGGTGGTCACCGTGTGAGAAGTTGAAACGGAAAGTGTTAGCTCCTGCTTCAATCAATTGAGCAATGTTTTTAGCTGAAGCTTCAACGTCAAGTTTTTCACCCCAGTATCCGTCATCACCGAATTTTTTACCACCACGGATTTCAACCGCAGGACCTAAAGTTGCAACGATTTTTACACGTTTGTTCATGATTTTTGTGACTCCTTTATATAATTCGACCTTTTATGGTCATTTTACCAAATAAGTTAAAGTTGATTAAGACAAGCTCTTGTTCAAAGCAGAAAGTTCAAGATCAGCTTTATGAGGGTTGTTAACAACAATCTTACCATCAGCTGTTAGGCTAAACAAAGCTCCCTCTTCTGCTGTACCAAGAATTGGATTTTCAACCATTTTTTCGTTTCGGATACCAACAGCAACACCACCGATTCCTTGTTTAAGGAGTTTAACAGCGTGTGCACCCATACGTGAGGCCAATACACGGTCACGAGCAGTTGGTGAGCCACCACGTTGGATATGACCAAGTTCAGTTACACGAAGGTCGCTTGTATCTCCAGCTTCTTTTAGTTTTTGACCAAATTCAGCCGCTGACATCACACCTTCTGCCAAAACGATAATGTTGTGCTTTTTACCGTGTTCATATCCAGCTTTGATACTTGCTACGATATCTTCCATCTTGAATCCTTCTTCAGGGATGATAATTTCGTCAGCACCTGTTGCAATACCTGCCCAAAGAGCGATATCACCAGCGTTACGTCCCATTACTTCAACAACGAAAGTACGACGGTGACTTGATGATGTATCACGAATCTTATCGATTGCATCCATTGCAGTTGTTACTGCAGTGTCAAATCCGATTGTAAAGTCAGTACCTACGATATCGTTATCGATTGTTCCAGGAAGTCCAATAGCAGGGAATCCATGTTCAGTCAGGCGCATAGCTCCATGATAAGAACCGTCACCACCGATAACCACGACACCTTCGATACCGTGTTTTTTCAATTGCTCAATCCCTTTAAGTTGACCTTCGAGTTTTGCAAACTCAGGGTAACGGGCTGAGTGAAGGAAAGTACCACCACGTGAAATGATGTCTCCTACTGAAGCAGCATCAAGTGGATAAATTTCACCAGCAACCATACCAGCGTATCCATCATAGATACCAAAAACTTCCATTCCTTCTGAAATTGCTTGACGAACTACTGCACGGATAGCAGCATTCATACCAGGGGCGTCTCCACCACTAGTCAAAACAGCAATACGTTTCATTTGGTTTTGCTCCTTTTTCTTTTAACATTCTAACTGATTATACCATAATTAAAGTTAAAATTCTTTTATTTTTATTGATTTTTAACGATAAATCGTTTTCATAACTATCTGACTTAAAGATTCCTGTAAACTAACATCTTTTGCAACAAAATAACTCGGTAAAAGGACATTTTTTTGTTCATTTTCGTAGCGAATGATGACTGGAATTTCTCCCTTATATTGCTCTAAAATATGATAAATTTCAGTATCATGTTCATGATCAGCAGCCTGTATCCAAAATCGTTCACTCACTGCTTCTTTTAGATTATTTAACACTAATTGAAGCCGACCATCTCTTGCCTGTACTTTTCCATTAAGGTAGTAGAATCTTCCTTCATGTAAGAGATTTTTAAATTGGCGATACTGGTCAGAAAAAACTGTGACTTCAAGCTTCGTTTTACTATCACTAACTTTCAGAAAAGCCATGTTTTCACCTTTTTTAGTTCTGATTACTCGGATAGACTGAATTTCAACGAGTACTGTAGCTGTCTGTCCTTCAGATAGTTCAGACAAACTCACAATTGGGTACAAAGGATTCTTTGCTAGGGATATCAATGGGTGTTGGCTGATTCCAACTCCTAACCATTCCTGCTCTTTTTGAAATTTCTCAATATTTGAAAAATCCTCTGTATCTGTCCAACTATAGCTAGAATCTGCAAAGAGGCTACCTAACTCTTCTACAAAGATAAATAGAGTTGGTAGGTTGGTTAAGATTTTTTGACGATTTTTCTCAAAGTTATCAAACAAACCAACTTCTACCAGAGGATTTAATAAACTCTCCTTTTGATAATTTTTGGGCAATCGGGTGATAAAATCTTCAACACTAGAAAATGGACGATTCTCTATAATCCAATAGGCAAAATCACGAGGCATTCCCTTAATGCTCTTAAGACCTAAATGAATTGTCTTATCTGCTAACTTATCTTGAAATGGAATCGTATTGATAGAAAGCGGGGCTAATTCAAAGCCCATTTCAAGCGCATCGAAAATATAATCTCCACTCGCATAGTTCAACATCACTTGGTAGAAAATTGATGGGTAATGTGTTTTGAAATAAGCAAGCTGAAAAGCTAAAGCTGCATAAGCATAAGCATGCGAACGGTTAAAACCATAACCAGCAAATTTCTCCATGACAGCAAAGACTTCTTGAGCCTGTTCTTTTCCATACCCTTTTTCGAGTGCACCTTGGATAAAACTCTCCTCCATCCGATGCATCTCTGCAGCATTCTTTTTCCCCATGGCACGACGCAAAATATCGGCTTTTCCAAGGCTAAAGCCAGCATAACGCTGAGCTACCTGCATCACCTGTTCTTGATAAAGCATGATACCATAAGTTGGGGCTAAGATATCTTCTAAGACTGGGTCAAGAACTGTCACTTTTTCTTTGCCGTGTTTTCTGGCTACAAAGTTATCGATATAGTCACTTGCTCCCGGTCTGTTGAGGGAGGTCGTCGCCACTACTTCTTCAAAATTTTGTGGCTTCACTCGTTTCAATAAGCGTATAGCTCCAGGCTGCTCAAACTGAAAGATCCCCTTGGTCTTACCAGCTGCGAAGAGGGCTAAGGTTGCCTTATCCTCAAGATCAATATCCTCAATTTTTAGTGAAATCCCTTGAGTTTCAAATAAGAGCTCTTGCATTTTTTGAGCAAAGGTTAAGTTGCGTAGACCCAAGAAATCCATCTTGAGCAGGCCATTTCCTTCAACGCCATGAGCATCATACTGGGTAATGAGCATATCTTCCCCATACTTGAGAGGAATGTAATCTGTTAGATTTTTGTCACTAATAACGACTCCAGCAGCATGGATAGAAGTTTGTCGTGGATAGCCTTCTATCTTTTTAGCAATAGAGAAGGCCTTTTGGTACTCAATCTTACTTTGAATGAGTTGTCTAAAACCTAGATTCCCTTCATAGGCTGTCGTTAGAGTATCTTTAGAACCTATTTTTTTTGTAATAGCTGTCAACTCATACTCAGGCACGCCATAACGTTTGAAGACATCTCGGATGGCTTGCTTGGCTCCAAAGGTCGAGTAAGTGACAATCTGCGCAGCATGGATACTACCATAACGATCACGAACATAGCGAATAAACTCTGGACGATAGATATCTGGAATATCAATATCGATATCTGGCATGGTGTAGCGTTCACGATTCAAGAAGCGTTCAAAGATAAGATTCTTAGCTACAGGATCAATTCCAGTGATATCTAGGGCGTAGGCTACTAAACTTCCAACTGCGGATCCGCGTCCCATCCCCATATAATAACCTTGAGAACGGCCAAAACGTAAGAGATCCCAAACAACCAAGAAATAGTCATCGAATCCCATATCATGAATCACAGACAGTTCTTCTTCTAAACGAACCTGATAAACCTGATTCCATAATCCTTTCTGTTCCAATCCCTTGATAGCTCTTTCCCGAAGCTCTTCAACAGCAGGTCTCTCTGGATTGAAACGTGGAAGCTTGAGACTACTATCAATCTCGTAGGAGGTATCCTTAATCAATCTTGCAAGATTATCCAGTGCGATTGGGAACTTCTCTAGTAAAATCTGTTCAAGACGTTCAGCAGGCAAAAACAAGCCCTGTTGAGATTGAACATCAACCTCTCTCAAGGTCACGTTCTCTTTAATCGCTTTAAGCATCTGTAGAGCTTCTAAATCCTCAGACTCGAAAGAGTTAACACGATAAAGAGGGAGAATAGGGTGAAAAACATTCAATTGAGGTGTATCTGGATACACTCCGATATAGTAGTCATGCCCTAAGTCCAAGGAATCAACTTCAGGATAGTAAGGAACAATGACACAAATATCTTCAAGGTAGGAAGAGAAATCAGCCCATTCTTTTTTACCTGTCATCTTTAAAGACGACAGCTTCATCAGGTTTCGATAACCATGGTTTGAGAGGGCTAGAAAACGTAGATTGAGCACTTCTTCTTTATGATAAACTATCATCTCAAGACCTAATAAAGGTTGAACCCCCTGTTTTTGGCATTCTTTGATGAAATAATAGGCTCCATAGAGATTGTCTTCATCCATGATTCCAAGTGATGAATAGCCATATTCTTTCCCTAGGCTGACATATCTCTTGATTGAAACCATACTCTCCATGAAACTATAGACAGTTTTCGTATCCAGTTGGGCAATCATTCTTTCTCACCTCCCTTTTTCTTTTTCTATTATACCATTTTAAAAATTAGAAACACAGTTTCTTTATAAGGACCAAGATAAAAACCACAGCCAGTGAAAAGCTGTGGTTTTAAAAGTTCTTCTAAACAAGTCTAAAACAGATGCTCGTCTTAAGCTTCCTCAACTTATTTATCTCTATCTTTTGTTAAAAATATTCCGATTAGAACTAGGACTAGTGAGAGATAAGGAAAAACCCTAAACATCTGCCAATCCGGGTCGAATGCTAAAAGTCCGGAAAGCAAATAAAATCCAGCACTCGCATACAAGAAATTTCTATTTACTTTCTTGATTCCTATCCTAGTTAAAAAAGTTGCTATAGCGTAAGCAATTAAATTAGGACCTAGAAAAATCAAGAATACAATTCCCCATGGAGCAGTAAATAAAGCAAGAATTATAAATAGAAGAATATAGATAAGTGCCAAATAGAATGAGAAAGATAGAAGAGCCGAAGGTTTCTTGACTGCTTTTGGACCATTCATCATATCTTCAACTGAATTATTCTCTACAATTAGTTTATCTTCTTCTTTGTTTAGCTCTACATTTGGATTTTGGTCTGACATTTTGTTCTCCCACTAATTCGTTAAGTTATTTTTATTATATCCCAATTTATAAAATTAAGCTAGACTGAAAAAGCCACCTATGTTAGTCTCAGATAAACGCTCACATTTGTCTGAAAGAAACTAACATAAATGACCTACACTCCTACCTATCAAGTTTTTCTGAGTCAGGTGAGATTGCCTAACTTAATTGATAGATGAGGAGTTTTTATTATTTTTCGCGAATCACTTCTACCTTGTAGCCATCTGGATCTTTAACAAAGTAATAGTTTGGTTGAGTCCCTGGAAGCCCATTAGGCGCTGTTACTTCGTAGCCTTTGTAGCTATGTTCTTTGTGAAGAGCCTCAAGGTCAGGTGTACTTAGGGCGATGTGAGCAAAACCGTCACCAACAACATAAGGTCCGTGATCATAGTTGTATGTCAACTCCAATTCATAATCATCACCATCAAGACCTAGATAAACAATGGTAAAAGCATGTTCTGGAAAGTCCATACGACGCAATTCCTTAAAACCAAAAGCATCCTGATAAAAAGCGATTGATTTTTCAAGATTTTCGACTCGCAAGCAGGTATGTAACATTTTTGAAGCCATTTTTTTCTCCTTTGTTTTAAAAAAGACTGGGACAAACTTGCACCAGTCTTATGAATAATTATTTACCAAGTTTTGCTTTGGCTGCATCAGCAAGAGCTGTGAAAGCTGCTGCATCGTTAACAGCCAAGTCAGCAAGCATTTTACGGTTTACTTCGATCTCAGCCAATTTCAAACCATGCATCAATTGTGAGTATGAAAGTCCGTTCAAACGAGCTGCCGCATTGATACGTGTAATCCACAATTTGCGGAAGTCACGTTTCTTTTGACGACGGTCACGGTATGCATAGTAGTAAGAGTTCATTACTTGTTCTTTTGCAGTACGGAACAAGATGTGTTTAGCTCCATAGTAACCTTTTGCTAATTTTAAAATACGTTTACGACGTTTGCGTGATACAACGCCACCTTTAACACGTGCCATTTATATTTCCTCCAATATTTCCTAGAATTCTTAACTTACAAATACGCGATTATTTCAAGCGAGTAAGCATTGCTTTGATACGTTTGAAATCTCCTGCATGCACCATAGATGCTTTACGAAGATGACGACGTTGTTTCTTAGTTTTTCCGTGGAAACGGTGAGAAGTGTAAGCACGGAAACGTTTAAGTCCACCAGAACCTGTACGTTTGAAACGTTTAGCTGATGCGCGGTGTGTTTTTTGTTTTGGCATGATATTTTCTCCTTTTTTTAACTTTCTGACAGATTATTTCTTGTCAGTTGCTGGGGCCAATTGCATAAACATTTGACGTCCATCCATTTTAGCACGTTGTTCGATGATAGCAATATCTTGAGTTGCTTCAGCGAAATCGGCTAAAACTTTTGCACCAATCTCTTTATGGGTAATCATACGACCCTTAAAGCGAATAGATACTTTTACTTTGTTTCCTTTTTCAAGGAACTTGCGAGCATTGCGAAGTTTCGTTTCGAAGTCACCCTTGTCGATAACTGGGCTCAAACGAACTTCTTTCACGGTTACAACACTTTGTTTTTTGCGTTGTTCTTTTTGCTTCTTCTGATACTCAAACTTGAACTTACCGTAGTCCATAATTTTCGCAACAGGAGGCTTAGCTTGAGGTTGAATGAGAACCAAGTCCACATTAGCTTCATCCGCAAGTGCTTGCGCTTCGCTTAGTGGTTTGATACCCAATTGCTCACCTTCAAGACCGATTAAGCGAACTTCGCGTACACGAATTTCATCATTGATGAATAAGTCTTGCTTTGCTATGGTTTTCACCTCTTTTTTTAGTTTAGAGAAAAACAAGAGCGGACTTGCTAACGCAAGTCCGCACTACATGATTATATTTCATTTCTGAAACTTGATCTGTAGGGGCCAGACAACGTTAGTCGCAAGGCGAGAAGTTCTCACTTCTGCTTTTCTCATCTTGTATATGATATCAAGTTTTTCCCTACTTGTCAAGATAAAAATAATCTTTTTTTGTTTTTTTCTAATATTTGATTTTAATCCCAACTATTGGTTACGAGAATAGTAAATACCATGTGGTTTTAAACCTGTATTGAGTAGTTCTGAAACTGTCACAAAACTATATCCTTGACCCTGCAAATACTCAATAACCTTTGGTAGTGAATTTACTGACGTCTGATGAATATCATGCATGAGGATGATAGAACCATCAGTTGTTTGACGTTGAATTTCTGTCAAAATCGCTGCTTCATTTTTACTCTTCCAGTCTAAACTATCTACATCCCACATAATAAAGCTCAAATCGAGACTATTACGGATATCATCTGAGATCGCACCATATGGTGGACGCATCAATTTTGAACTCTTTCCTAGAACACTCGTGATTGCTGATTCTGTATCCGTAATTTGTTTTTTTGCATCTTCTAATGAAAGTTGTGTTAAAACGGGATGGTTCCAACTATGGTTTCCAACTTCATGCCCCTCAGCCTGCATACGTTTGAGGATAGCTTCATTACCTGCAATGTTTTTTCCTTGTACAAAGAAAGTCGCTTTGATTTTGTACTTAGCTAAAATATCCAAGGCCTGTGGTGTTGTATTGCCATCGGGACCGTCATCAAAGGTTAAGGCTACAACTTTTTTATGTTTCTCTGCTTGAACTTTTTTATAAAGTTCAGCATCTTTTTCTGTTAGATAGGATGTCTGAATAAAATCAAAGAAATCTGAAATAGGCATCGCTATTTCTTCAACATTAGTCGTTGCTTTGACAGGATAAAGAACCAATTGACTATCTTTATAGGCAAACTTCCAGCTTGACAATTCTGCAGCAGAGAAATCAGCTGAAACTTGATCAACAACAGATTGCTCTACTTTTTTAGCTTGAAGAGTTGACTTAACTCCCTCAAGCAATTTTTCTTTTGCCGTGGATGAGTCTGTAAAAAGTTGATCCAGGGTAAAGACAGAACCATCTTCTTTAAGATACAGCTGATCTAAAGTAGTATTTTCTAATTCAACAACATTAGAATTGGCCAAGTCGTAAGCTTGTTTTTTTATCAAACGATTTTCAATCCCAGTTAAAGAGGATTCCCCTTTTTCTGAGTAATAAAAAACCAACTGGTCTTTACCTTCTACTTTGTCAGTGACATCTTTAACGATAACATCCTTGACAGAGGAGATTGGGCTGTCCCCGACTAGTGGATAATAGGTGATAATTTCTGATTTCTCTTTGCGGAAATGCTCTTTTTGACTTCCCTGTGAGTAGGCGTCATCTTTTTCCTTCTTGAGACTTTCAATTTTCTGTTCAAAGGCTTGTTTGTTCAACACTTTATAGGTAATCACACTACCGAGTGCTAACATTGTTAGAAATAAAAGCAAGACAAGAGTGCCAAGCTTTTTGTTATTTTTCTTCTTTACTTTATTCTGGGGTAATCTCTTTTTTGTCATAGTCTTATCATATCAAATATGAACTATAATTTCAATGAAAACATGGAATAAAAATATTTAAGACAAGCAAATAAAAGTAAAAGAACCCTAGGAAAAATCTAGGATTCTTTTATCAATTAGAAACGAATACTTTCTCTTGTTTTTTCATATGAAGTAACGAAGCGATTGGTAACACCAGGCTCAGCAACTTCTAATGCTTGAGAGATTTTTTCGAAAGATGCTTGGTAATCGAATGTTGTTTCAAAGATATTCAAAGCTTCTTGGAAAGCTTGTTGAATACGATCATCAAATGATCTGTAACGGTTTGAATATTGAAGCAATTGTTCTGTCAATGTTGCATTTTGAACGATACTGTATGTTTCTTCTTCTAACATATTCATATCATTTGTCGCAATCTCAAGGATACGATTGACAGATTCGATATTCACTTGCGCTTGTTCCAACTCAGCCATCAAGTCTTCTGTACTGTGACTCGCATCAAAGAAGAGCTTCAAGAATTTTTGTGGAATTCCTGGAAGGTTTCTCTTCTCCATGTAACGTTTAATCGTATGAAGACGGTTGACATATACATTTGCTTTTTGTCGAGCATTGATGTCATCTTTTTCAATTTGAACGAGACGTTCGCTAACACCGATTTGATCATCTTCAATATCTTTTAAGGTAGATTGAAGATTTTCCAGACGTTCTTGTAAGACAGAATATGCTTCTGAAACTTCTGACTCTGCATTAGTCATTTCTTCAATAGTAGCATTCAAGGCTGAGATATCAGATTGAAGACGACGAACGCGATTCACATCACTTTCTGAAATCAAATAGGTTTTCCCAAGACGTTCGATATCTTTAACTAATACCTGATTGTTTTCTTTCAAGTGTTTGAGATAAGTAGGAAGGGTAGTTACCAATTTTTCAAAAGCTTTATGTGCTGCAATTTCACGAGTGAAAATATCATAAAGTGCATTGATTTCTTCTTGGATTTGAGTGTTTTCATACTCTGCATTATCCAACTCTAATGTGCGGATATTTTCATGATTATTCTTCAAGGCTTCATAGAGAAGTTGAAGACGAGATTCGATATCTGTTTCTACAAAATGGTAGTTTTCATCCAAAAGCTTACGGTAACCTGCTTCTAAATCTTCAAGTTGTTCTGGCAATTCAGTAGTAAGCTTGGCAACAATTGCTGGGATTCTTTCAACAATATGTGTCAACGCTAAAATATGATTTTCAGCGTTATCTAAAATGCCTGCTGCTTCAACCGGATCCCCTGATGAATTCAAGGTTACAAACTGAGAAAACTCAGATTGAATGTTCTCCAATTGTTTTTCAATTTCTGGAAGAGCTTGACCATATTTTTCAGAATCTTCAGCTACAGTATTTTGTAGTTTCTCAAATAAATCTAGGGCATGCAGAACGCGTCCACTATTTTTTGATTCTTGTTTTTCCAACTCAGACAAGGCATTACGAATTGCTGCAATATCCTCTTCAACAAGTTGGATTTGACTTTCAATTTGATCAATCTGGTGTTTAGCTTTCAAGAAACGGAATGAGCTATTGTATCCTTCAGCTTCAAAGAGGTTATTCTCGATATCTGCAAAAGAGTTAAGAGACAAATCTACCCATTTTTGGTTCCATTCTCTAAAAGCAACCTGACTTTGACCAATCAGATGCATATTTTTAACAACCTCTACCTCATCATTAACAGGAAGGTTATATAGTTCTTCTTTTTTTTCTTCTAAAGCTGCAAGTCTACTCTCATTTCGTTTACGTAGCAAAATTGCTACTGCAAAAGCAATAAGAAGCAGGACTGCAATTCCAATCAAAGTAATAATCAACTGATTATTTGACATATCAAACTCCTTTTATACATGACACAATTGTAATGATTATATCATATTTTTCAAACCTTGGGAACTATTTCCCAATTTTTTTATACGTCAAGAGTACTGTAAACAGCGTTTTCTTCGATAAATTCTCGACGTGGTTCTACTCGATCACCCATGAGCATATCAAAAATCTTATCTGCTTCTGCAGCGTCATCTACTGATACACGGGCCATAAGGCGATGTTCAGGATTCATAGTAGTTTCCCAAAGTTGGTGGTCATCCATTTCTCCAAGACCTTTATAACGTTGAATGGTTGGTTTTGAACGACCTTCGCTGTAGCGAGCCAAAGCTTCTTGTAGGCGAGTTTCTTGGTCTGCGCCAGGTTGAATATATTCTTTAATCTCACTACCGACTTTAACACCGTAAATTGGTGGCTGAGCGATATAAACATAACCTGCCTCTAGAACGGGTTTCATATAACGATAAATCAGAGTTAACAAAAGAGTACGAATATGGGCTCCATCGACATCGGCATCTGTCATGATAACAAGTTTTTGATAGCGAGCTTTGCTGACATCAAACTCAGCGCCAAATCCTGTTCCCATAGCTGTGAAGAGACTGCGAATCTCCTCATTAGCTAAAATCTTATCCATGCTCGCTTTTTCAACATTAAGGATTTTACCACGAATTGGTAAGATGGCTTGGAACTCACGATTACGTCCTGATTTTGCAGAACCTCCTGCAGAGTCTCCTTCGACGATGAAAAGTTCAGTTTCAGCTGGATTGTTTGATGAACAGTCAGCTAGTTTCCCTGGTAGATTTGAAATTTCTAAACCTGATTTCTTACGAGTCACTTCTCGTGCACGTTTTGCTGCCACACGAGCCTTAGCTGCTAGGATACCTTTTTCTACGATTCGCTTAGCAATCTGTGGATTTTCCAAAAGGAAGTCAGAAAATGCATCACTGAACAAGCGGTTGGTAATCTTGACAACTTCACTATTCCCAAGTTTAGTTTTCGTTTGCCCTTCAAACTGAGGGTTTGGATGCTTCACAGAGATAACGGCTGTCAATCCTTCACGGACATCCTCACCTGTTAGGTTATCTTCGTTATCTTTTAGAAGTTTGTTTTTACGAGCATAGTCATTGATAACACGAGTTAAGGCTGTACGGAAACCTTGTTCATGTGTTCCACCTTCATGGGTATGAATATTGTTGGCGAAACTCATGACATTCTCGTGGTAACCCGTTGTGTACTGCATGGCGACTTCCACTGTAATATCATCCATTTCACCATCTGTGTAGATTGGTGTATCAAAGATAACATCCTTATTTTCGTTGAGGTACTCAACGTAGCTCGCAATCCCACCTTCGTAGTGATAATGCTTGGTCTGCTCAAGTCCTTCACGTTTGTCAGTGATAGAGATTTGAAGACCTCGATTCAAGAAAGCTAACTCTTGAATCCGTTTATTTAATTTGTCAAAATCAAATGTCGTTGTCTCAGTAAAAATTTCTGGGTCTGGAGTAAAGTGAACAATTGTTCCTGTTTTATCTGTATCCCCGATCACCTCAAGGTCTGCAACAACATGTCCACGACGGTACTCTTGGTAGTGAATCTTTCCATTTTTATGAACACGAACATCCAACTGTGTTGAAAGAGCATTTACAACGGATGAGCCCACACCGTGCAATCCACCTGACACCTTGTAGCCGCCACCTCCGAATTTCCCTCCGGCGTGAAGAACAGTAAAGACTGTTTCAACGGCAGGTCGTCCTGTTTTTTCTTGGATATCAACAGGAATCCCACGACCATCATCAATAACTGTAATCGAATCATCTGGCTCAATAAACACCTCTATATGACTAGCGAATCCAGCCAAGGCTTCGTCGATAGAGTTATCTACGATTTCCCAGACTAGGTGGTGAAGACCCTCTTTCGAAGTTGAACCGATGTACATACCTGGACGCATACGAACAGCTTCCAGACCTTCCAAAACTTGAATTTGACTAGCATCATAATCTTGTGCCTGTTGGTTTTTAATATCTTCTGTCATGTTTCCCCTTTTTCTTACATGTCTATTGCTTGTTTTAACGCTACAACGTTCTCAAAGAGATAGGCATCTAAGCCTGCAGCATGGCCTGCTTCTACATCAATGGCACGGTCACCAATGACTAGACCTGACGTTATATGATACTTATCACGTAAATAAATCATCGATTCAGGATCAGGCTTGCGTTTAAAACCTGAACTAGCCGTCACTACTTCTGTAAAGTAGGGAGCTATCTCAGTTTTCGCTAGAATCTCCAATACCTGATCGTTTCGATGAGAAACCAAGAAGTTACGGCCACCTTGGTCCGAAATATTCTCTAAAAGAGTAGGAATCCCATCAAACAATACTGGGTGTTCAAGCTCACGGGCTTCATTTTCCTTATATTTCTCAAGAAAGTTTTCAATACCTGGAGCATACTTTTCGATGGCAAAGGCAGTCGAAACCTTTAAAGCTTCGTAGACACTGTCGTGCTCCTGCTCAATTCCAAACTCTGCTAAGGTTTCTACAAAAGCTGCTGTAGAAGTCTCATAATTATCAAGCAGAGTACCACCTACATCCCAGATGTAATCGTGATATTTCATACCCTTCATTATAGCATTTTTTTATGAAAAAAGCGATGTTTAGCTTGATTTTGACCTTAAAAAAGAGAAGAATCTTCTCAAGTAAGAAAGATCCTTCTCAGTTTCTTTATTATTTTTCAAATACGTCTGTATAGAGCATCCCATTTCTCAGAGATTCCGCATCTCCGCCAAGCGTATCAACTAAGTGATAGGCAAAAGCCAAAGCTGTTGCTGGACCACGGCTCGTAATGATATTGCCATCTACAACGACTGTTTCTTTATGGTAGTGACCGTTAGCAATTTGTTCTTGAACACCATCGTAGCAAGTGAAGTTTTTTCCTTCAAGTAGACCTGCCCGATTTAAAGCAATTGGTGCTGCACAAATGGCTGCTAGCTTTTTCCCACCTTGATTACATTTTTGGAGTTCTGAGATTAGCAACTCATTGTCCCTCAAGTGGGCAGAACCAGGCATACCTCCTGGAAGGACAATCATGTCATAATCAGATAAATCACCGTTAAATACCTGATCAGCTTGAACTTGAATAGCATGTGAACCTGTCACTTTTTCATCAAATCCGACCATATGACAGGTAATATTTGCACGACGCAAGACGTCTACGACTGTCAGGGCTTCGATTTCTTCAAAACCGTTTGCTAGAATAACTGCAACTTTAGGCATAGTGACCTCCTTATTTAACTTTTTTCAGTACAACCTTTTTACGTTTAAATCTTGTTCGACCACTCTTTTCATCAGCTAGGTGTGTTTGATAACTCATAGACAAAAGCAGTCCAACACCAATGAGATTACTGATAATGGCTGATCCCCCTTGGGAAATAAAGGGCAAAGGAATCCCCGTAAGAGGAAGGAGTCCTGTGACGGCACCAATATTTTCAAAGATATGGAACAAGAGCATCATGATAAATCCAGTTGAGATGTAGGTATAAAATTGATTATTGGATTTTAGGGTAATCTTTAACATGCGATAGATGAGCAGTAGATAGAGTGCAACCACAACAACTGAACCAATAAATCCAAAATCTTCCGCAATTACTGTGAAAATCATATCACTCTCGCGGACTGGAATAAGGAGATTAGACACATTAAAGCCTTGACCAAAAATTCCACCGCTACCAATCGCAATTTGACCCTGCGCCTGTTGATAGGTAGTCGTTTGGGCATAATCAAAGGGATTGAGCCAAGCAAGGATACGGTTAATCTGATATGTCGGCATCCCAATTTGATGCAGAAAGGCACGCCCGTCTTTTGTGATAAAGATTGCTAGGAAGCCTGTAATCGCCGATACAACTGCTACAAAAATTGGAATAATAATCTTCCAAGAAACACCAGACAATAAGACAAGTCCTGCAAAGATTGCAACAAAAACCATAGCTGTCCCAAGGTCACTTTGCAAGGCTAGTAAAACCATAACTGGCATCGTGAAAACGATCATCCACAAAATCAATAGAAAATCTAAGCCAATAGTTCGTTCTTTGTCTTTATGTTTCTTGGTAAAGGTTACGATAACGTATGCCAGCATCAAAATATAGGATATCTTCATGAATTCGGAGGGTTGAAAGAGTGTATAACCACCGATTGACACCCAGTTTTTCGCACCTGTTGCAGCTACTAAACTTGGATTATAGAAGACCAAGGGTAAGACCATCAAGACTAGACCGAGTCCATATAAATAAGGTGTGGACTGCCAGAGAAACTTTGTGTTAAAAAACATGACTATGAAACTAAAAACAATCCCTAGCGATATCCAAGCCAGTTGTTGTCCAAGTATGGGCCAAACATTGTTTGGGTAGTCATGACTAACTGCTATATAAATAGCTACGACTCCAATCACTAACAAACAAAATACTGGTAATATTAAACTATAATCGACCCTAGAGTCGAGAGAACGTTTCATAAAAGGCCTCCTTCATTCTTTCTGGTATTCATTTCGTTGTTTATGTAAAAAATCTTGAACGTTGACAAATACTTGCTCTCGGCTAATGTTCCTTACTCGATTAGTGCGAGACAGAGCCTTGCTGATTTGTTTGCCATATCGTTTACTTGACATACGGCTATCTAAAATCAAAACTGCGGAGCGTTGACCAACTCGGCGCATGGTCCTACCTATCGCTTGCTTGAGACGAATAATGGCCATAGGAAGTTGGTAATCATAAAAAGGATTCTTCCCTTCAAGACGGAGTTCTTGATTCATCTTTTTAGTAAAGGGATCCTCTGGATTTTGGAAAGGCAAACGTGTCACCACTTCTATCACTTGAGGATGTCTTGAAAAATCAACACCTTCCCAGAAACTTCCGGCGCCAAGTAAGAGCTCACGCTCTCCTTTTTCAAAGCGTTTTTTCAATTGAGCTGGTTCCCCATGCTTATATTGGGCTAAATGGGGAATTCTTAAAGCATCAGATACCTGCAACAATAAATCTTTTGCAGTAAATAAGACTAAAATCGGTTCTTCAAGGTAGGACAAATCTTCTAGAACTTCCACAACTGCTTGTGCATACTCCTCAAGCGAAACTTCAGTCACCAATGGAAAATCATTCACCAACAAAATTTCCTGATTTTCCTGAAACTGTTCATCTAGGTAATAAATGTTTGCTTGCGGGAATCCTAACAATTCTGGCAAAGAAACTCTGCTACTAATTTCTAAGGTTGCAGAAATTCCGAGAAGCTGGCAGGATTCTGGAAATATCTGAGAAAATAGCAAACGCTGATTGCGACTAGAAGTAATCTCGATTTTTTTACTAGAGAGTTCTGAAACTGATAACCAAAATTCTCCTTCAGACGAGAAAAATCTCTGATAGTCTTTAAATTCTGGAAGATTCAACTCTGAAAAATCCTGTCGGAGCTTGTCAATGCTACTAGCTGGGCACATCTTACGTTTGCCAGATAGAAACTGTTCCAGCAGATACGAAAGCTCAAAACAAATACTCTCTAGCAAGCGTCTTTCAAGCATGCCTTCTTCTCTTGATAGAACCTGGTCAAGTTGGTCTAGCAAATCCGTTAGCAAATAAGATTTTCGAGAAAGATTTTCCAATGTCAACAAGATTTTCTGAGCTTCATCTAAAATCAAGAGACGACCTTCTAAGAGACTAGGATCATCTTCAAGTCTAGTAACGAGGTAAGCATGATTGGTCACAAGCAACTTGCAAGAACGAGCCTTATCCTGACCACGTCTCCAAAAATCCTCTAACCAAAAGAGAGAGTCTTTATGAAGATTTCCATCATGTACCAAGTTAGGTAAGAATTGCTGGTAGCGATAAAGCTGACCAATTTCGTCTAAGTCTCCAGTATCAGTCTCAGTCAGCCAAACTAGGAGTTGCATCTTGAAACGCGTATACAGACGATTGGACTCTTCTTCCTCTAGTGTTGCATGAAAAGCATCCAACTTCAGGTAATTCTGAGGACCTTTGAGACTATGAGTAGAAATGTGGAAAATCTCTTCTAGTCTTTTAGCATCTTCTTGCATTACCTGATTTTGAAGGATTTTAGTCGGAACGCTGAGAAGGATGCCCTCTTCATGTTCAAGTGACAAGGCTGGCAGGAGATAGCCGTAGGTTTTTCCGATTCCCGTTTGAGCCTGAATAAAAGAAATTGTTTCCCCTTGCAAGCACTCTTGAACTTTTTGGGCGAAGCGCTCCTGCAAGTTTCTCTCCTCCAACCCCAACAAGGCAATATTGGTTTGGAAATCTTTAGATAGTTTTCGTGGAGAAAGGGCTGATTTTTCTTTTCTCAAAAATAGACCTTGCACCTCGACCAAGTCATGTTCAACTAAGAGAGACTGTTTCTGATAAACTTCCTCGATGACCATATAAGATTCGTACAATAGGCTATCTGACAAACTCAATAAGCGTTCCAACAAACCTTTTGGAAGTTGAAACATCTTTTGTCTCATACAAAGAAAGAGTTCTGCAGTTGCTTGGGCGTCAGAAAGGGCTGTATGAGCTTGCTCAAGTGGAATTCCCAACTCTTGGCAGAGGATTCCAAGATTATACTTCTCAAGCTGAGGATAAAAAACTTGAGCCAACTCCACTGTATCGATACGAGGCGTGCGCAATTCATATCCTTCAAAGAAGAGAAATTCTGCCAATAAATTGGCATCAAACTGAACATTGTGCGCAACAAAAACACCGTCTTTGACCAGTTCAAAAATCTTTCTAGCCACCTGAGAAAACTCTGGAGCCTTTGCTAAACGCTTGTCTGTCAAACCCGTTAATTCTTTGATATGAGAATCCAAGTGTTCATGAGGATTGACATCAGTAGCATATTGCTCAACAATCTCACCATCTTCAATGACTACAATTCCCACTTGGATGATTTTTGCCTTACTTCCGGTACTTGTAGCTTCTAAATCTACAACCACGTACCGATCATTTCTAAAATTCATCACTAAAAATTATATCAAAATTTGCACCATTTGACACCCCTGAACTTTATTTGAAGAGTCAAGTTTCTTGCAAGATTTGAAAAAAATAATTGAATAGAATTTTAGAAAAGGAGGGAACTCATGAACCCATTAGATTTCTTTAACCAAGTAAAGGAACTCGTTGAGAACAAAGATTTTTCTGTAGCAAAAACATTTGTCGAAGAAAACAAGGACCAACTCGGTGACTACCTTAGCCAAGCTCAAGCTTTGGTTTCAGGTTCAGAAGGACTTGACGGTCTTGTAGATAAGGTCAAATGCCTCTTCTAATAGTCAAAAGACACCTGAAAAACTCAGGTGTCTTTTTGTATTTTTTTCATGAATGCAGGAATATGTTGACTAATCGTGGTTGGTAGAACGACAAAGTTGTCCTCAGCTAATTCTTGAGCAATTGCTGAGTGCAGATATGTTGCTACCGTCACCCTTTCATAGAGGCTAACTTGAGGAAATTGACCTGCGAAACCAGCAATCATCCCAGCTAGGGTATCTCCCATGCCTCCAGTCGCCTGATAGGGACCACCAACACTTAGCTGATAAAAATCTGCAGGCCCGGCTTGCCAGATTCGAGTCGCAGGACCTTTTTGAACCAAAATCGTTCCTGAAGGAAAACTCTTCAAAGCCTCTCCTGTTTCCTCAGCTCCTTGGGAAGTCAAATCTAAGCCTGACAAGACTTGCCATTCCCTTTGGTGAGGCGTTAAAACAAGATGAGCTTTAGGAAATTTCATTTCATACTTCGCTAAAATAGATAGGGCGCCACCATCCAGTATGAGGGTCCGATCTTGATTTGAATGATTAAAGACTGTTTGGAGAAGCTCTTCTCCACGATCATCATCCACTAGTCCAGGTCCGACCAAGACAACATTCGCTTTCTGTAACTGTTGCTCAAGTAATTGCTTATCGTCAAGGGCAAAGGCCATAGCCTCAGGCAGATGGCTATGTAGCGCTGGAATATTCTCTTTATCCGTTGCTACTGTCACTAAGCCTGCTCCGCTCTTTACAGCCCCTAAGGCAGCCATAATAATGGCTCCCCCATAAGGATACGTTCCTCCAATCAAGAGAAGACGACCGTAGTCTCCCTTATGACTAGAACGAGGACGCTCGATAATAACTTTTTTCAGTAGAGCTTGATCAATGACTTTCATACACTACTCCTTCATGCTTGTTCCTACTTTCATTATACACCTCACTACCCAATTAATAAAGGAGAAGACTATATAGTCTTCTCCTTTTTTCATAATGATTAGCCTTTTAAGAATAATGAGTTATGAGTCATTATTCTTCCTTGCGTTTGCCATTTAGGAATGCTGCTGATAAGGCTAGACTGAGACCTGCTAGGAAAATTGCTGTATCAGATTGACTTTCACCAGTTTCTGGAAGTCTTGCTGAGTCTGCTTTCCCTAAAGTATTTTCAAGGACTTGTGAACCCTGGGTCTGTTTAGCAGAAGCCTGAGTTTCTGAAGGTTTATCAGATAAACCTCGAATATCGGCAACAGGTTTGTCGATTGTTGGAGCTGCTTGATTCCCTGAGGTACCTAAAGGACCTGTGTATTCTGGGAGCTCGTTCTTATCTGCTTGCACAGCATTGACTCCACCCTTGAATTCAGGCACTTCATTTTTAGCAGCTTCAACCCAATTAACTCCGCCCTTGAATTCAGGCACTTCATTTTTAGCAGCTTCAACCCAATTAGCTCCGCCCTTGAACTCTGGAACTTCATTTTTAGCGGCTTCGACCCAATTAACTCCGCCCTTGAACTCTGGAACTTCAACGATTGGGGCTGCTTGGTCACCTGCAGTACCGATAAAGTCGCTATATTCTGGGACTTCGACAACTGGGGCTGGCTCCTCACCTACAGTTCCAATAGGGGCTGTGTATTCTGGAATTTCAAGAACAGGAGCTGGCTCGTCACCCTTGCTACTTGTAACAAGTGCTTTCACTCCTACTTCAACAATTTGATCTTTTGCATCTATTGTTTCAGTGTGAACAATTTTACGACTTGTTCCTAATATTTCGACATAGTCTACTTTTTCTCCATTTTTACCTTCTGAGACGATACGACGTTCATCTTTGGCTAGTTCACTATTCTCACGAATAATTTCCTTAAATGGAATAACAGCTTTCTCAACTTCGAGACTTGGACGGTCTAGGACAAGAGCTTGATCATCCACTGCATGACTAGCTTCTGAACCCGCCTCAAAGTGAAGACGATATTCTTTAACGAGACTACCATCTTTAGCAAGAAGTCGAACAAGTGTTGGAAGATTGTCTTGGCTTGACTCAACGACAGTCGCTACAGCATGACCACTTGTTTGGACAGTCACTTTTGGTTTCGCTCCATTTGAAGTCAATCGATATTCTGAAACAGTAGAATCAAAGTTTTCCAATGCTTTTCCAGCAACTGAAATAGTAACTGCAGGTGTTTCTGAATCACTTGCTTTAGCTGGAGAAAAAGCACTAAACTCAACCATTGCGAGGCCATTAGTGGTTGATTTGCGAGTCATACGTGCGCGAATAGCGGTTGTCTGTATTGGATCAAAGGTAAATTCGATTGGTTTACCAGCCTCGATTGCGCTAGATGCCTTATAAGGAATTTCTTGCCAATTCTCTGCCTTGTTAAACGGATGATCCGCATTTTCCTCATAACGTGAAATAGTGCTTGGTTCAGAATAAGCTGGTCCAACATATCTTTCGAGTACCATTGTCGCTGGTGCATCTGTACCACTGTCTTTGAAGAACTGAATGGCTACTTTTCCAACCGATTTAGGTGTAATCTGACCATTCTTCTTAAAGAGTACTCCTACAGATACCTCTTGGTCTTTTGGAGTACGAGACCAGTTGGTCCAACGTCCATCTTCATTAAATCGACCATCGTTGATATAGAAGATTCTATCATTAGAAGCAGCCTGGGTATCGTTTGTGGTAGACGCAAAAGCTTTAGAATCAGTCGCATTATTGCTTGCATTCTCAGAGATAACTTGATTTCCTCTGGCAAGAACGGTTACTTGCATCTTAGTTGTCAGGTCTGTTCCTAGGATATGACCAAGCACTTCAAAGGTACCTTCTTGGTCTGTCGCATGTTCAGGGACTCCATCCCATTCTACGGCTAGTTTATCTGTCGTCCAATCTGTTTGTGATGGATAATAGACTGTCACTTCTGTAGGTAGTTGAAGCTTATCACCAACATTTAATGTCACAGCACCATTTTCTGCAGCTGCTGGTTGTGTAGATTCTTTTTGACCATCGCGGAAGATACGGTATTCTTTCAAGATGGTTCCGTCTTCTGCCTTCAAAATGAGACGAGTTGCTCCTGTTGAACTTGTGGCAGGGACAATCGTTACTACACCATTGTTGCTAGCTGTTGCAGTGATTTCTTTACTAGTTTGAGCAATATGGTAGTCTGTCTTAGACGGATTGAAATGCTCAAGCTTTTGACCATCTACTTTGATCGTAATGTCTGAACTTGTAGCACTTGGAACCTTATTTCCTAGGATTGTAATTTCAGTCAAACCGACACCGGCAGTTCCATTTGCTTTCTTCATGCGAATACGAACTGCATAGGTCTCAACCTTGTCAAACGTAAAGTGGTTAGTTTGGCTTGAGGATAATTGTCCTGGTGCTTTGAGATGTTCAACTTCTTTCCAGTTGGCGGCATTGTTAAATGGATGCTTGGCATCTCCTTGAGCATGATTGACATCAGTTGGCAGATCTGGAATTTCTTGACCAACATAGTATTCGATGACATATTCTTTTGGAAGTCCGATTGCACCATCTGTGTAGAAATCAACTGCAAGATTATCAACAAAGCGTTTGGTCAAATCTCCTGAATTACCAAATAAGATAGATGCCCAATCATTATCTGTACCAGTTTGCCATGTAGTCCATCGATTCTTGACATCTGTATTGGCTCTTGAAACTGTCAAGTCGTTCAAGGTATTTGCCGAATCATCCCCACCAGTATTGGATACGATGGCTGCTGGCAATTGTGAACCAGTCCATTGTTTAGAGATATTATTTCCTGCAACAACCTGACTGGAAACACGCACATGAGCCTTGGTAGTCAAATGACTTCCAACCAATTGACCTTTGATTTCAAAGATTCCTTCAGTTTGGCTAAAGTTGGCTGGAACCTTGTCCCAAACGACATCTTTATAAACAGTTGTTCCATTAGAATGGTAGGCGCGTACATTAGCTGGCAATTGAACAGTTTCACCCTTAGGAAGAGTAAGGCTGATTTCTTCTGCGACCTGCAATCCTTCAACAGTCACATTAGCTACAGCTTCAATGTCTGTACCTTCTACATGACCTTTAAGGGTAAAGCTATGATAGCTAGCGAGTTCTTTTGCATCTACCTTGTCCCAAGTTACAGCTACCTTACGAGGCAAACCTTGGTCAAATTCTGCTCCGATTTGATCAGGCAAATTCGGTTGCTGATTGATATCTGTAGAGACTGAAACAGGATGAAGCTTAACAATTCTTTTGGCTACTTTGTTTTCTTTGATGGCCACTACAGTGGCTACAGATTGAGTCTTATCAGATTGATTGTCAATACGAGGAGTGAGGGTTACACTTCCTTTAGTGTAAAGTAGCAAGTTCTGTCCGTTTACTTCAAGATGTCCACCATCACTAGAGCTAGCATCCAAGTGAATATCTGATGCTGAAAATTCACTCTGCGAACCATCTTCGTAATGTCCAATGACATGATAAGGGAGGACTTGATCTTCTGTTGCATTTTCTTTACCTTCTACACTTACTTCCAAGCGTGTCAAGGCAGGGGCTTCCTTCACGAATTGAATCAAATAAGTTTGAACCAAATCACCCTTTTGGTTACTCAAGAACACAGAAGCCTGATAATCATTAGCAGCCGAAGCCTGTTGAACTGTTACTTGGTAGCCAGTAGTTTGTGCACCCACACTTGGAATCTCAGCACTGTAAGGAAGGGTTACTCGGTAATAGGTCTTTCCAGATTCAAAGTCAGCAAGAGCCTTGTCACCAACAGTGAGACCTGTAACAGTGCTTTCGGTTTCCTGATTACTTGCGATAAAGGTCGCTTTCACCTCATAGTCATTACCTACTAATTTACCAATTGCTTCAGTACGTCCACCTTCTTTGGTCAAGGCAGATGGATCTTTCAAGGTCCAAGAAACGACATCCGCATCAACCAAATTCCCATCTGACAAAACAGCTGTAACAGTCTTATCCAAATCTTCTACGCTTGTACCAACAGGAACAGTTGCAACTTTAGGTAACCACTTATCAAGGGCAATGACCTTGACAAGGGCCTCAGCCTTGGATTCGATACCTTCCACACTACCTAGGACTTTTTTCGCGCCAGCACTTGCACGGAGATTGTCCGGAATATCCCAAGTTACTGTTTTTTCTTCGACACTACCATCGCTATAAATAGCTGTCACAGTTTCTGGCAATTTAGGATTTTCGCTGACATCAGTAGTTGCCTTAACAGGGGCAAAAGCGACAAAGTGGCGATTTTCTTTCTTGCCTGAAACGGTTGTGACTGTTGCTTGATCAGAAGCCAAGCCTGCAGAATCCGCATAAAGAGTGAATTTCCCTTCTTTTTCAGTAGATTTTACAATGACAACACCTTTACCATTGAAGGCTTTTCTTTGCCATGTACCATCTTTCTGAGCTTTATAACGTTCACGGCTAGCTTGTTCTCCATTGTCCACACCAACGATTTGCCCTTGCCCATGAAGATTGAAATGAACAAGATTATTTGCAGTTGGCACAACATTGCCGTCTTCATCAACGATTTCATAATGGATATAAGACAAATCTATACCGTCTGCAGTGATAACATGTTCTTCCTTAGTGAGACGAACTCTAGCAGGTTCTCCTGCTGTTGTTACACTATCACGCGCAATCTCTTTACCATTTTCATCACGAGCAATAGCAGTCAAGGTGCCTGGTTTATATTCCACCAACCACTCAAGATACAATTCACCAGGGTTAGCACCTTCATGATAAGGTCGACCATCCGCAGTGGTTTTCTTGGTGAATTCTTTCTTGCCGAGAGTCTTGTTGTTCAACAATAATTCTACACTAGCAGCGTTTGAGAAGGTCCGTACAGGAACCTTGCCATTGACTAGCATATTGCGTTCTCTAAGTGTCTCATCAGTCCAATTCCAGTGAGGCATGATACGAACTGTTGGTTTTTCTTTTGCACTATACCATTCACTACGGTAGAGATAGAAATCATTCTTAGGCAAACCAGCCGTATCGATAATACCGAAGAATGAGCTTTTCACTGGTGTATTGTCCTGGTTATGCCAAGGTGTTGGTTCACCGATATAGTCAAAACCAGTCCAGATGAACTGACCTGCATATCCGGCACGATCACGGTCGAAAGTCCAAGATTCAGTAGCTGTTCTCCCCCATCCAACACGGTCATTTCCGTAGTCGGATTGTTCATAATGACGATTACGACGGTTGTCATGGCTGAGTAAATGAGCAGGATCAAAGTAGGAATCACGAGTTCGAGTTGCTGAAGAAGTTTCTGAACCGTAAATTAACCAATCTGGATGAGCCCTACGAACAGCGTCATAGTTCCGTTCACCATAGTTCATCCCGACAGCATCCATGATTGCTGCCAATTTCAAGAACTCTCCTGTAGACCTATTACTAAATTTGTTCTCACCCATGGTCACATAGCGCTCTGTATCGATAGCTTTGATGACAGCTTTCAAGCGCTTGGCTGTTTCTAGTGAACGTTCTCCACCATCTGCTTCATCCACTTCATTACCGAGCGACCACATGATGATGGATGGATTATTTTTATCTCGTTCGACCATGGTTCTGAGGTCAAAATCAGACCACTTTTCACCCTTCTTAGCTTCTGGGTGAGTTGCGTCTTGGTCAAAGAAACGTCCATAGTCATACGTTTTCTTACCACGATACCAAGTATCAAAGGCTTCTTCTTGCACCAAAAGTCCTAGATTTGCTGCAGCATCGAGCAATTGTGGACTTGCTGGATTGTGGGTTGTACGGATAGAGTTAACTCCCATATCCTTCAAGAGTTTTAATTTACGATAGGTTGCCTTGTAGTTTTCTTCTGCTCCCAAGGCTCCATTGTCATGGTGAATACTAACCCCATGGAATTTCATTCTCTCACCGTTAAGAGAGAAGCCATCCTTGGCTGTCCAGTTGAAATAACGATAACCAAAAGTATCTTCTGTTACATCAACTAGCTGACCTTCATTGTAAACCTTTGTTTTTAGAACATAGAGCTGAGGATGGTAACTTTTTGTTGTCCAGAGGGTTGGCTTGTTAACCAAAATCGTTTGCTTAAAGTCTGCTGTCTCATTTCCTGACAAATTCTTGGTTACAGAACGAACTAAATCTGAAACAGCCTTACCTTCCTTGGTGAAAATCTGTTGCTCTACAAATACCTTGGCTAGAGTTTTGGCAGTGTTTTTAATCTTGCTTTGGATTTGTGTTTCAACATTGCCATCTTTTTGTTCAGCTAATTTTGGAGTTGTAATATGATTTCCATTTTCAGCCACTTGTACCTTGTCACGATAGCTCAGCGTCACATCACGATAGATACCACTTCCTGAGTACCAACGACTACTTGGCTGTTTATTGGTAACTTGGACAGCAATGGTATTTTCACTGCCATCTTTAGTTAAAAATTCAGTGATATCGTATGAAAAATGATTGTAACCACTAGGATAATGGCCAACAAATTTACCATTTACATAGACCTTAGAGTCCATGTAAACTCCATCAAAATTGATACGAACATCTTTGTCCTTTGCAGCTTCATCTACAGTGAAAGTCTTGCGATACCAAGCAGTACCACCGTTTAATTGGCCACCTTCATTTCGGGCAGGAGACTTATGATCAAAATCAAAATAAATACTCCAGTCATGAGGAAGGTTCAACTTAGACCAATCATGAACATCTACATCTTTCTTAGAAAAATCACCCTGAGCATTTAATTTAAAGTACCAGTCTTTGTTGAAATTTTGTTTTCTTTCCTGTAAAAGTTGGTCTTCTTTTTCTTTCTCCTTAGTGACTTGAGGTAATGCTGTTGCAGAAGTATTTTCTTCCTTAACTTTATCACTAGTTACTGGTTTATTCTGATTAGCTTCAGTAGCATGTTCTTCCAAAACTGCTGGCTTTTCAGAACTAGCTTCTGAAACTGTAGGCGCTTTTTCATCCACTGCAGTTGCTGGTTTTTCAGCTTTATCTTCCTTAGGACTGACTACTTCCGCTTTCTTTTCTTCCTTAGGACTTGTTACCTCAGGCTCTTTTTCTTCCGTTGCTGGTTTTGCGGGTTCAACCGCATCATTTTCTTCTTTTTCAGTAGCCTTATCTTGTGGGCCATTTTGCTCAGCTTTTGCAATGGCTGCAGCTAGATCATCTGGAAGTTTATCTAAAGGTTGAACTTGATGAATTGTTTCTTCGCTAGGACTAGCTGTTTCTGCTTCAGCTGCTTGCGCTACCTGAAGACCAAAAATACTAGCTCCAATCATAACTGAAGCCGCACCAATAGCAAACTTACGAATACTAAAATGACACCGTTTTTCAAAAAATCTCTTATCCATTATGGTTCCTTTCTATATTGTAGTAAGCGATTACATTTTTCTTCAAAAAATAAACCTCCCTCTAGACGCTTACTTATTTTTGCATATACATATTGATGTTTTTAATATATCAAAATAGTAGAACTTTTTCAATAATTTGTAGAAGTTTTACTGGAATTTTAGTAGAAATCGAGCAAAAAAACAAGTTCTTTTTAGAACTTGTCTTGAAATATCTATCAATAATTACAGAAATGATCAATCTTTACCCAAACTACGCAATGCAGCCTGATAAGTCTGCTCCATCAGCATGGTAATGGTCATAGGTCCTACTCCACCAGGTACAGGTGTAATATGGCTAGCGACTGGGGCTACAGCATCGTAGTCAACATCTCCACAGAGTTTGCCATTTTCATCTCTGTTCATCCCCACATCAATGACAACTGCCCCAGGTTTGACAAAATCAGTAGTCACGAACTTAGCACGACCGATTGCTACTACAAGAATGTCGGCTTTAGAAGCTACTTGGGCTAGATTGTGAGTGCGTGAGTGGGTCAAGGTTACAGTTGCATTTTTAGCTAACAGCAACTGAGCCATGGGTTTCCCAACAATATTTGAACGACCAATGACGACCGCATTTTTTCCTTCCAGCTCAATCCCATACTCATGAAACATCTCCATAATCCCTGCTGGAGTTGAAGGAATCATCACTGGGTGACCAGACCAAAGACGCCCCATGTTGAGCGGATGAAAACCATCTACATCCTTTTCAGGGTCAATAGCCAATAAAACTGCCTCTTCATCGATGTGTTTTGGCAATGGCAACTGGACTAAGATTCCATGCCATGCTGGATCTTGGTTGTATTTGGCAATCAACTCCAACAATTCTTCTTGAGTAATGGTTTCCGGAACACGTACAACTTCACTTTGGAAGCCCGCTGCAATAGCTGAACGTTCCTTGTTACGAACGTAAACCTGGCTAGCAGGATTTTCTCCTACTAAAATAACGACTAATCCAGGAACCAAACCTGTCTCGTCCTTCAATTTCGCAGTTTTTTCAGCCAGTTGTCCTTGTAGCTTGGTTGCTAAAGCCTTCCCATCAATAATCTGTGTCATGTATTTTCTCTTTTCTAACAAATATTCTCTATTATAACAAAAAATCGCTCGACCTTCTAACACTTCTTACCTAAGATTCCCTATAGTCTGAAACTATAAGAAAAAGCCCACTTAGAGCTTTTCATGATATTTTACAAAACCTTACTCAAGAAATCTTTGGTTCTTTGTTCTTGGGTTTGTTCAAAGACTTGCTCTGGCGTTCCATCTTCGACAACAACACCATCAGCCATAAAGATGACACGATCTGCCACTTCACGAGCAAAGCCCATTTCATGCGTTACGATAACCATAGTCATTCCTGACTTAGCAAGTTCTTGCATAACCGCAAGTACTTCCCCTACCATCTCAGGGTCTAGGGCAGAAGTTGGTTCATCAAAGAGTAGGACATCTGGTTCCATGGCTAGACCACGCGCGATAGCGATACGCTGTTGTTGCCCTCCCGACAAACTTTGTGGATAGGCATTTGCCTTATCTGGCAAACCAACCTTTTCCAAGAGCTTATGCGCTCTCTTCTCAGCCACTTCCTTACTTTCTCCCTTAGTCTTAATCGGAGAAAGTGTAATGTTTTCCATGACTGTCATATTCGGGAAGAGATTGAACTGTTGGAAAACCATTCCCATCTTTTCGCGCATGGCAAAAAGGTCATTTTTCTTATCCGTAATGTCTACACCTTCAAAGATAACCTTTCCTTTTGTAGCTTCTTCGAGGAGATTCATGGAGCGAAGGAGGGTTGACTTACCGCTACCAGATGGTCCAATAATGACCACTACTTCCCCTTTTTTGATTTCAAGATCAATCCCTTTTAAAACTTCATTCTTTCCAAAGCTTTTATGAAGGTTTTCAATTTTAATTAGCGTTTCAGTCATTATTTCTTATCTCCTTGTCCCATACGATTTTCAAAAGCTTTCAAGGCTAGTGTCAAGATAGATGTCATAATCAAGTAGTAAAAGGCTGCGAATAGAAGTGGAGTTAAAGGTAAGTAGGTGGTTGTAGACACTGTAGTTGCACCGTTCCACAATTCCATAACTCCGATAGCTGACAAGAGCGAGCTATCTTTGATAATAGTGATAAACTCATTTCCTAAAGAAGGCAAGATATTTTTGATAGCCTGTGGCAAAATAACATAGCGCATGGCATTCTTAGGGCGAATACCTAGTGAATACGCTGCTTCTAATTGTCCTTTTGGCACTGCATTAATCCCAGCACGAACAGTTTCTGATACATAGGCACCACTATTCATAGAGATAATGATAATCCCTGGGATCAAACGAGTAAGATCAACATCTAAAATCCCGATTTGAATAGTCGGAGCACTAATATGCATCAAGGCAAAAGCAATCATAATCTGCACCATCATCGGAGTCCCACGGAAGACCCAGATATATAGATTGGCAAACCAGGCAAGTGGTTTAATCTTTGAACGTTGTGCAAAGGCCAATAGCACTCCTAGAATAGTCCCCAAGAAGACCACCAAGATAGATATGATAATTGTTACAACGGCACCATAGTTAAAATATGGTAGATATTTCGGTAAAAAAGAAAAATTCATGGATACTCTACTTTCTGTTTTTAATATTTAAACTTAAAACTTGTATAAGGATAACATATTTTGCATAAAAATTCAACATTTTCTCCTGATATTTTCAATAAATTTTCAAAGACGATAGAAATAGCGAGAAATCTTAGTTTTTTTCTAGTCAAGTAGAGTCTGTTTATGGTAAAATAGTAAAGATAAGAAATGGAGGAGAATCAAAATGGAATCACATTTGGTTAGAATCATCAATCGCTTAGAAGCAATGACTAAAGATGGTGGTAACTTAAAACGTAACTTTGAACGCGAAGGAGTTGTTGTCGCAGAGGTTGCTTTTAACCACGACGAAGAAAACGGACCACTTTTCACACTTCGTGACGTTGAAGCTCGTGAAACGTATACATTTGATAGCATTGACTTGATTGCGATGGAAATCTACGAACTTTTATACTAATAGTTGAATATGGGCTGGAGGATACTCCTGCTTTGACCAATGAAAATCCTTTTTGCATGACAAATTGGATTTTTCTTTTTATCACTAAAGTCTAGTAAGAATTGCCTAGTATGTTGAATTTTAACAAGCAATCTTTTTGCTTGCTTTCCCCTTTAATCATGATATAATGAGACTAAAGAACTTTGACTATTTTTGACCTTTCTATTTTAGTCAAATCCAAGAAAGAAACGAGGTAGAGGTATGCTCTGTCAAAATTGTAAAATCAATGACTCAACAATCCATCTATACACAAATCTTAATGGGCAACAAAAACAAATCGATCTTTGCCAAAATTGCTACAAAATTATCAAAACAGATCCTAACAATAGCTTATTCAAAGGCATTACAGATTTAAACAATCGTGATTTTGATCCATTTGGAGACTTCTTCAATGATTTGAACAACTTTAAACCTTCTTCTAATAATAATGTTCCTCCAACCCAGTCAGGTGGTGGATACGGTGGTAATGGGGGTTATGGTTCTCAAAATCGTGGACCAGCTCAAACACCTCCTCCTAGCCAAGAAAAGGGCCTCTTGGATGAGTATGGTATCAATATAACTGAGATTGCCCGTCGTGGAAATGTCGACCCAGTTATCGGCCGTGACGAAGAAATCATCCGTGTCATTGAAATCCTCAACCGTAGAACTAAAAACAACCCAGTACTGATTGGGGAGCCTGGTGTTGGTAAGACAGCAGTTGTCGAAGGCTTAGCACAGAAAATTGTAGACGGTGATGTTCCCCACAAACTTCAAGGGAAAGAAGTCATCCGCCTAGATGTCGTGAGTCTTGTTCAAGGCACAGGAATTCGTGGCCAGTTCGAAGAGCGCATGCAAAAACTCATGGAAGAAATCCGTGAGCGCAAAGATGTCATCCTCTTTATCGACGAAATTCACGAAATTGTCGGTGCTGGTTCTGCTGGAGACGGGAATATGGATGCAGGCAATATCCTCAAACCAGCCCTATCTCGTGGCGAACTTCAGTTAGTGGGTGCTACTACCCTCAATGAATACCGCATCATCGAAAAGGATGCAGCCCTTGAGCGCCGTATGCAACCTGTCAAAGTTGATGAACCAACTGTGGAAGAGACTATTATTATCCTTAAAGGTATTCAAAAGAAATACGAAGATTACCACCACGTTCATTATACTGACGGAGCTATCGAAGCGGCTGCTACTCTTTCTAACCGCTACATCCAAGATCGTTTCTTGCCAGATAAGGCTATTGACCTTCTAGATGAAGCTGGTTCAAAAATGAACTTAACCTTGAATTTTGTGGATCCTAAGGTCATCGACCAACGCTTAATCGAAGCAGAAAATCTCAAGGCTCAAGCAACTCGAGACGAAGACTTTGAAAAAGCAGCCTACTTCCGTGACCAGATTGCCAAATATAAGGAAATGCAAAAGACTAAGGTAACGGATCAAGATACCCCAATCATCAGCGAAAAGACGATTGAACACATTATTGAACAAAAGACCAATATTCCGGTTGGTGATTTGAAAGAAAAAGAACAGTCTCAACTGATCAACCTAGCAGATGACCTCAAGGCTCATGTTATCGGTCAAGATGATGCTGTTGATAAGATTGCCAAGGCTATCCGTCGTAACCGTGTTGGTTTAGGTACTCCAAACCGTCCAATTGGTAGCTTCCTCTTTGTTGGTCCTACTGGTGTCGGTAAGACAGAACTTTCTAAACAACTAGCCATCGAACTCTTTGGTTCTGCTGACAGCATGATTCGCTTTGATATGAGCGAATACATGGAAAAACATAGTGTTGCCAAACTCGTCGGTGCCCCTCCAGGATACGTCGGTTATGATGAGGCTGGACAATTGACCGAAAAAGTCCGTCGTAACCCCTACTCACTGATCCTATTGGATGAAGTTGAAAAGGCCCATCCAGATGTCATGCATATGTTCCTTCAAGTATTGGATGATGGCCGTTTAACGGACGGTCAAGGGCGAACTGTTAGCTTTAAGGATGCCATCATTATCATGACCTCAAATGCAGGTACTGGAAAAGCTGAAGCTAGTGTTGGATTTGGTGCAGCTAGAGAAGGTCGTACAAACTCTGTCCTTGGAGAATTAGGCAACTTCTTTAGTCCAGAATTCATGAACCGCTTTGATGGTATTATTGAATTTAAGGCTCTCAGCAAGGAAAATCTCCTACAAATCGTTGACCTCATGCTGGATGATGTGAATAAACGTCTCTCAAGCAATAACATCCACTTAGATGTAACAGATAAGGTTAAAGAAAAACTTGTAGACCTTGGTTACGATCCAAAAATGGGAGCTCGTCCACTCCGTCGTACCATCCAAGACTATATCGAAGATGCCATTACAGACTACTACCTTGAAAATCCAAGTGAAAAAGACCTCAAGGCAGTCATGACAAGTAAAGGTAAAATCGTGATTAAGTCCAAAAATAAAACTGAAACAGTCGAGTCAAACGACTAGTTCCTCACATACAAAAGAATGTTCTTGCTTGACAGTGAGAACATTCTTTACTATTATAGAAAGAAAGCGCACTCACGAAGGAGAATCTTATGACAATTCCAACATTTGGAGAAAAAAAAGAGGGAGTAACCTACAAAAATCGATATGGGGTTTATGCAGTCATTCCAGACCAAAACCATGAAAAGATTATCCTCGTACAAGCTCCAAATGGTGCATGGTTCTTACCAGGGGGCGAAATTGAAGAAGGTGAAAATCACCTTGAAGCTCTCAAACGAGAATTGATTGAAGAATTAGGATTTACAGCTGAAATCGGCACCTACTACGGGCAAGCTGATGAATATTTCTATTCCAGCCATCGTGATACCTACTACTACAATCCAGCCTATCTCTACGAAACCACTTCTTACCAAGAAATTCAAAAACCTCTCGAAGACTTCAATCATCTAGCTTGGTTCCCAATCGATGAAGCTATTACTAACTTAAAACGTGGAAGTCACAAATGGGCGATTGAAGCTTGGAAAAAACAACATCAAATTTAAACTATCTTTACCAAATTTCTCAAAAAGTGCTATAATAGACATAGAAATATAGGAGGAAACCTTATGAAGCTCATCAATACTACAAATTCACACTCGCTTCTTGTTAAAAGTCAGTTAGAAAGCACTGACGCAACTCTTGTAGAAGTCTATTCTGCAGGTAACACAGATGTTATTTTTACTCAGGCACCGCTTCATTACGAAATCCTCATTTCCAATAAACATCGTGCAATCCGTGAAAAAGAAATTGAGAAAATCCAAGAATTCTTCTTAAATCGTAAAATTGATAAACAAGTTATTGATGAAGCAAATATTAAAACCCTCTATTCTGATAAATTGATTGAGATTTCAATCCCTACAAAATAGAATTAATCTACCCTACAGTTAAAACTGCGGGGTATTTTAATGCTTTTTTTCTGTACATTTCTAAAATAACCACCATGTCTAAACTTTTTGTGAAAAATTCACACTTTAATCGAAAAATATGAGAAATTTCGTTATAATAGATAGAGAGATTTTAATGAAGGAGTTTGATATGAAAGAAATAGTATACAGAGAAGCCAGGCTAGATGAATATCAAAAAATTGGAAAAGTATTGGCTGGTGCCTTTATGGACTACCCTTTCATGACTCTTATCAAAGATGATTTAAAGAAACCAGAATATTACCCAGCATTTTTAGAATTATTGGATAGCCTTCTGACCAAACTCTATATCAAAGGAGAGACCTGTCTGATAGCTGAACAAGACGGGGAAATCATGGCCGTTGCCCTCCTGCAACAAAAGGATTTTTCTATTCTTTCTTATTTGTTGAATGGTATGGTCAAGCTTTTCCGTTTTATTACTCCTCGCAATCTCTTGAAATATCTTGATTTGGTGGAACGTTCCGAACAGCATTTGAAAAGATCAGGAAATTTTGACTGGTATTTGATGATGTTAGGAGTCAACGCTTCAATCCAAAACCAAGGAATCGGGAGTGCATTCCTACAAGAAGGTGTTGAACCCTATCTTAAAGCCAAAGGTTGCAAACGTCTAGGCTTAATCACCAGCACTGAGAAAAATGTGTGTTTCTATGAAAAAAACAAGTATGAATTACTGGATTCCATGGTATTAGACTACGGAACAAAGTCAATTGGAAACTGGGCTTTTGTAAAAATACTAGATAAGTAATTATAAACTAAAAAAAGATTGGCCCTTAGACCAATCTTTTTCTTTTTTATTTCACTGCTTCTTTCAAGGCATCAACCTTATCCAAGCGTTCCCATGGAAGATCAATATCTGTACGCCCCATATGTCCATAAGCCGCTGTTTGACGGTAGATTGGACGTTTGAGGTCCAGCATTTGGATGATTCCTGCTGGGCGAAGGTCAAAGATTTGACGCGCTGCTGCTTCTAATTTGCTTTCAGCAACTGTTCCTGTACCGAAGGTATCGATACGAACAGATACAGGGTGAGCCACCCCAATCGCGTAAGCCAATTGCACTTCTGCTTTCTTAGCAAGACCTGCAGCAACAATGTTTTTAGCAATGTAGCGAGCTGCATAAGAAGCTGAACGGTCCACCTTAGTCGCATCCTTACCAGAGAAGGCACCACCACCGTGACGTGAATAACCACCATAGGTATCCACGATGATTTTACGACCAGTCAAACCTGAATCTCCTTGAGGTCCTCCGATAACGAAACGACCTGTTGGATTGATGAAGAATTTAGTTTCGTCGTCAAGATAAGAAGCTGGAATCACTTCCTTGATGACCTTATTAATCACATCTTCGTGGATTTGGTCATTACTCACTTCTGGATCGTGTTGAGTTGAAATAACAACTGTATCCACGCGCACTGGACGGTCATTTCCATCATACTCAACAGTGACCTGTGATTTGGCATCTGGACGAAGATAGCTGATTTCACCAGATTTGCGGAGCTCTGCCAAACGACGAACCAACTTGTGACTAAGTGAAATCGGTAATGGCATGAGTTCTTCTGTTTCATCCACTGCAAAACCAAACATGAGACCTTGGTCTCCAGCTCCAATCAAGTCAAGTGGATCTTGGTCTGCATTCCCACGAACTTCTAGGGCTTCATTAACCCCTTGGGCAATGTCAGGAGATTGTTCCACCAAAGATGGATGTACCCCTACCGTCTCAGCAGAGAAACCATATTCTGTATTGGTATAGCCAATTTCTGCAATCGTATCGCGAACAACACGGTTAATATCCACATAAGCATTTGTTGAAATTTCACCGAAAACATGTACGGAACCAGTATAAACAGCTGTTTCAGCCGCAACGTGTGCCTCTGGATCTTGCTCTAAAATAGCATCCAAGATAGCATCTGAAATTTGGTCTGCAATCTTATCTGGATGCCCCTCAGATACAGATTCAGACGTGAATAATTTACGTTCTGACATAAAAATGTCCCCCCTTAAAAAATATTCGTTATAGAGTTACAAAGAACTGGTAGGAAGAGTATTTACAACCAATCCCACCACCTTATCGGGACCATATAACCTAACTATTATAACACGAATCTTTGAAAAATACTCGTACGATTGCTATTTTTCTTACTAGGAAAATGTTTTCTAATCTGAAGCAAATAAAAACTCTTAAAATAGATGAGTTTCTACTCTAAGAGTGATGTTATAAACTAATTATTTTCTAGATAAAATTCAAACCGTTCTCCGACGTATTGGCTCTTTACATACTCAAAAGCCGTTCCGTCATCAAAGTAAGAAACCTGAGTCAAACCTAAAATAGCATGCCCTTTTTCAACTTCTAAGTAATGAGCTATCTTTTCTTTTGCTAAACGCGCATATATGGTCTGGTGAGATTTACCAATTCGATAACCATGCTCTTGCAAGGTTTGAAAGAAGTGCTTGGTTACTTCTTCTTTTTTGAAATTTTTGATAAATTTCTCAGGAATCGACGCCACTTCATAGACAACAGGAACTTTATCGGCATAGCGAACACGCTCCATACGAATGATATTGTCAGTTGGCAGTAAACCTAGTTTAGCCACTTCTTGCTCATTTGGAATGGTTCGGCGATAAGAAATCAAGTGACTAGACGGAGTTCTCCCTTGAGCTTTAACAATCTCCGTAAAACTAGTTGTTCCACGCATTCTTTCCTGAACACGTGTACTTGAAACAAAGGTCCCACTACCTACACGTCGTTCCAAAACCCCTTCTTCAACCAAAAGAGAGATTGCTTGACGTAAGGTCATGCGGCTAACGGCAAATTCTTCTGCTAAATCTCGCTCACTTGGAAGTCTTTCCCCAATTTTCCAACTTCCCTCATCAATGTCTTTCTTGATTTGGTCGTGGATTTTCATATAAGCTGGTAACATGCTTGATCACTTCTTTTCTTTATTTTTTCCATTGTACCGTAACTCATAGGGAAAAGTCAAACCGCACTTGTTTGGTTGGTAATTCTAACCCTTTTATGATAGAATATTCAAGAAGATATTTCTTTGAAGAAAGGGAAAAGATGAGCAACATTTCAACTGATTTGCAAGATGTCGAAAAGATCATCGTACTGGACTATGGTAGCCAGTATAACCAACTTATCTCACGCCGTATCCGTGAGATTGGTGTCTTTTCAGAACTAAAAAGTCACAAGATTTCGGCTGACGAAGTCCGTGCTATCAATCCTATCGGGATTGTACTTTCAGGTGGTCCAAACTCTGTTTACGAAGAAGGATCATTTGATATTGATCCAGAGATTTTTGAACTTGGAATTCCGATTTTGGGGATCTGCTATGGTATGCAGCTATTGACTCACAAGCTTGGTGGTAAGGTTGTTCCTGCAGGCGATGCTGGTAACCGTGAATACGGTCAATCAACATTGACTCACACAGAATCTGCTCTTTTTGCTGGAACTCCAGAAGAACAACTTGTCTTGATGAGCCACGGAGATGCTGTTACAGAAATCCCTGCTGATTTCATTCGTACTGGTACATCAGCTGACTGTCCTTATGCATCAATCGAAAATCCAGACAAGAAAATCTATGGTATCCAATTCCACCCAGAGGTTCGTCATTCAGTTCACGGCTATGATATCCTTCGTAACTTTGCCTTGAATATCTGTGGTGCCAAAGGTGACTGGACTATGGATAACTTTATCGAGATGCAAATCAAACAAATCCGTGAGAAAGTTGGAGACAAACGTGTCCTCCTTGGTCTCTCTGGTGGTGTTGACTCTTCTGTTGTCGGGGTTCTGCTCCAAAAAGCTATCGGTGATCAATTAATCTGTATCTTTGTAGACCACGGTCTTCTCCGTAAAGGTGAAGCTGACCAAGTTATGGATATGCTTGGTGGTAAGTTTGGTTTGAACATTGTCAAAGCAGACGCTGCCAAACGTTTCCTTGATAAATTGGCTGGTGTGTCTGATCCAGAACAAAAACGTAAGATTATCGGTAACGAGTTTGTTTATGTCTTTGATGACGAAGCAAGTAAACTAAAAGATGTGAAATTCCTTGCTCAAGGTACTCTTTATACAGACGTTATAGAGTCAGGTACAGATACCGCTCAAACAATCAAGTCTCACCACAACGTTGGTGGACTTCCAGAAGACATGCAGTTTGAACTCATCGAGCCACTTAACACTCTTTACAAAGATGAAGTTCGTGCCCTCGGTACTGAGCTTGGTATGCCAGATAATATCGTATGGCGCCAACCATTCCCAGGTCCAGGTCTTGCCATCCGTGTCATGGGTGAAATCACTGAAGAAAAACTTGAAACAGTTCGTGAATCAGATGCTATCCTTCGTGAAGAAATCGCTAAAGCAGGTCTTGACCGCGACATCTGGCAATACTTCACTGTTAACACTGGCGTTCGTTCAGTAGGTGTTATGGGAGATGGTCGTACTTATGACTACACTATCGCTATCCGCGCTATCACTTCTATCGATGGAATGACAGCTGATTTTGCGAAGATTCCATGGGAAGTACTCCAAAAAATCTCAGTTCGTATCGTAAATGAAGTTGATCACGTCAACCGCATCGTCTATGATATCACAAGTAAACCACCTGCAACTGTAGAGTGGGAATGATTTATAAACATGATTTGAAGTGAAATGGTTGATTTAACAGCATTTTCAGTTATTATAAAAGGTTAAAAATCAGTCAAAATTGATTGGTTCCCCACCAAAAACCCCACCAGAATTTTTCTGGTGAGGTTTTTTATATTAAATTTTATTCTTCTATTATTTGATGCTTTACTAACTTTCTTAATGCCTGGTTTTGAAAAAACAGTTCACAGTTGTTTTAAAGATAGAGTAAAACCACGTTTTCTTAGAACTAATTTTACTTATTAATTTCATAAAATTTAATCAGTATCTTTTAAACATATGAATAGTTTAGGTCTGTAAGAATTAACTTATACTACTTATAGAAATCTAACAAATCGTTGTTCCCTATGCTAACTACATTTTCAATCTTATCTAAATTTATCACTCTCGGAGCATATAAATATACTAGATAACCTTCATCTACATATTGTTTAAATTCTAAAGCGTCAAGTTCCTTTGCCTTCTTGCATTTCACTTGAACTACTGCTTTTCTCGAGTTATCAATTTCTCTTATTCGCTCTCAAACATCTAGTTAATATAATTTTCTTGCATTCTCTTAATAAGAGTTTTTACATCATCAATTAACGATTGAGGAGACAATACCGTTAGAGATTCCGCTTGACTCAACAACCACCTCTTCAGCCCTGGTGTATCTTGACTCACAAATTCAATAATATTGCCAGTTGATGTTTTTTCAATAATTTTTGCTAATGGAAATTGATCAACAACAATCGCTGGATCATTGACGAATAGAACTCTGATATTTAACTCTTTTCCTATGAATGAATCTACTCGTTTATTACGAATTTCTCCATCGCGAAATTTTCTTCCATATGAGAGAGAAGGTTTTTCTTTTTTAGATTCTACCCAACTAAGTATTCTGTCTAATTTTAAAGTCATATAAGAATCAAATAGTAAATTATAGGCTACTATGTAAAAATAATGAGTATCATAGTAAAGAGAAACCGGAAAAATTGTATGTCTCTTTTTAGTATTATAAGGAGATTGATAATCAATGTCTAAGACCAACTCCTTACGAATTAATTCAGACCATTCCCAAACCTTATCAATACGATTTTGTGTGTCTGATAATGGTGCATAATTTAGCAACTCACTTGCAATAATACTAGAAACTTCTTTTTGCTCATCTTTTGAAATAAGTGCCAATAAACTATCAAGTAATGACTTGTTTTCTTCCTTATTCAAAGAACGATTTTCTAGTAAAATCTTTGAAATTACAAGAATATCCTTTTTATTAAATAAAGATTTCCCTTTTAAATACCTAGTATGATGCCTCGTATCGTAAGCAAGTTCTGCTGCAACCATCGGTTGTGTATCTAAGAAACCAGACAGGAGAGAAAAATCTCGTTGTATAGTCTTTTCACTAACACCAAATTCATCTGCAAGCTGAGCTTTAGATAAATGCGCACCAGACTGTAATCGTAAAAATATAGTTAATAAGCGTTCTTGGTCGTTCATAGCATTCTAAATCCTTTAACAATATTATAACATTTCCATTGCTTTAGATACAATCAATTTCCTAGTTCAATTCTTCTACCAATACTACCATTTGACAAGTACCGATTTCTTCTATCTTCCAAATCCTATCAACGACATTGATTTTGATGATTTTGCTTCAATGGCTACGATAGCCTTATTGATATCTATCAATGTAATTTGATTTAAAAAAGTATCATTTTCTAACTGAAGCTTATCACCTTCAATCACTCGTTGTGCTTGACTGAAAACAATTTCATCTACTAATTTACGGACGTATCTAGCGTTTCCAAAATTTCTACAATTTACAACTTCTGAAAAATGCTGACGTAGTACCATCTTACAATCATCGGTTAATTGATAATATCTCTTATTTACCATCAATTCCAAAATAGCAATTAGTTGTTCAATTGTATAATCCAAAAATTTTATTTCTCTAGAAATTCTAGAGGAAAGTCCCGGGTTAGTTTCAATGAATTGGGCCATCAATTCTTCATACCCAGCAAAAATAACCAACACCTCATCCCGACGATTTTCCATTTCTTGTATAAGCGCTGAAATAGCTTCATGTCCAAAATCTCTCTCACTACTAGGGATAAGACTATAAGCCTCATCTATAAAGAGCACCCCTCCCCTTGCATCATCAAAAGCTTTTCTTACTTTTGGAGCAGTTTGGCCAACATATTCACCAACAAGATCCGTTCGACCTACTTCTACTAACTTATTCTCTTGAATTATCTTATTGTTGTATAAAATTTCTGAAAAAAGCCTAGCAACTACTGTTTTACCAGTCCCTGGGTTTCCAGAAAAAACAAGATGACGATTTAATATTTCATTACTATATCCATGAGCCTGACGCAACGCAGAAACTCGATTATAAGCTAACTGCTGGTTTAGAACTATTTTCACTTCTTCTAAACCGATTAATTCACTCAACTTTTTCTCCGCATTTTCTTCGTCTTCAACTGAAGATTCATTTTGGGGAATAAATCCATCCAGACTTAATTCGTTTTTATCTGAAGGATCATAATCATTTTGTACTGCAAATTCAACAAGCTCTTGAACAAAAAGACGAACTTCTTTAGCATCCTTTAGTACTTTATTTTCAGCTATTAATTGCTCATAATCTTCATTACACAATTGAATACCTTTTTGGTTTAGCATTTGAAGCCCGATTGTTTTAAGCTCTGCTTTATCATACCGCGGAAAATTCACAATTGATACTTTACTAAAATTTTCAAGCAATTCCTTTCTAATAGATTCTGCCTCCTGGCTAGTTCTTGCGATAATGACATTAAATGAATGTCCCTTTTTTTGCCTAAAAACATCAAAAACATCTGATTTTGTTCTTGGTCTTGCTGAAAGATAATCAACTAGTACTGGGACATCTTTTTCGCCTATCTTAGGAATAAAAAAATTATTACAATTTACAAATATTGCATTCATTCCAAAAAGAGACATCAGAAATTTGATAGCAAACTTACGGCCAGATCCCTTCTCACCATTAAAAATATAAAAGTGATGCTGTTGTTCATTATTATTTATTTTTTCTTGAAATGAAAGATATGTAATTAGTTCCTGAACAGCCTTCTTAAAATCAGTGAGACCACAAATGTTTTTCAATTCATCCAGTTTTTCAAAATTAGGCTTTAGATGATAAGACATTGTCTCTTTATTTGCACCTAATAAGAATTTTACTAGCTCTCTTCTATCACTTGTTTCAAGTTTCTTTATAAAATCACTTTCTGTTAGAGTTTTAACTTTTTTTAATGTAAACTCATGGTCAAAAAAATCCTTTATTTTCCCCATGATTTCTTGAGCATTGTAATTTTCTTGAGAAATAAGGTAATAAGCGTCATCCTCTTTAAATAGCAATAAACGATTAGTCTTAATAAAATCTTCTGTTTGAGTTTTTAAGAAATCATCATGATTCTTAAACTCAACTTGATAATAATTCATTTAATTTCACCTCTTTTTATTGATAATTTAAGTTTACAAAAAAGAGTGGACAAATTATGTCCACTCAATTGTTGCTAGAAAAAATTTTTTTTAAGAGAAATCTCATTATTTGTTTAAAAAATTACTAATAAAATCCTTGTTAACTGCCAGCTAAAAGCAAATAACCAATGTAAGACTTATTGTTTAGTTTACCAATTTGTATAAGAAACAATCATTTAGGAGTGACGATAGTATATATACCTGAAATAGAGAGAAACAATTTAGTGAATCTTAGATCTTTTCAGAGTAAATAGGTAGTACAATCATACTTATCTCATATAACAAAAAGATATAATCGTAACTGCCCATTAGATAGATAGTAAATTTTGAATATTTTTTACCAAAATATATCACAATGATGTATTGTTCAATTCATTTCTCAAGTATTCAGCTAATTTTATAAAAGATGCTGGAGAGTTGTTTAACCTTGAATATTTTTCATCTTCATACTTTTTAAACTTATAGCAATCCTTATAGAATCTAACTTCATAAATTTTTTCAACATGAAGAACCCTGTCTAAAGTATTTAAACCAGGCTCACTTTCATAATATGACTTAATGTTAAATTCTTTGAGTTTCTCTTGCAATGCTAATAAATGAATATCAACGTTTTTTGCTCTAGAGTTTTTATTAGGAATTAGAAGCATTTCAGCTGGTCTACCTGACCAGTCAGGGGCTTTTAATCTATACTGTGAACGGTTCATTCTACTGAACATCACCTTGTAGTACGAGATAAAAATATATCGCCAATTTTGCTCATCTATACTATTTATATTTTCTTCTATTATCCTCTTATACTCTAGCTCTAATGGTTTATTTATATCAATCGAATCTAGTAGTTTTTTTACATATTGATTTTTAGAAGAAAATAAGCGTTTTAAACTTGGTGTACTTGAACTTTCATTAGGATCATCTTGGCAAAGTGTTTTATAGCTATCTACATATAATGTATAATCTCCAAAAGAAAGCAATGCCGCTCTTAACAAAAGCCCTTCTTTAGGTTTCGTATCTTCAAACATAGCACTTATCTTATCCCAATAAGAACTTATTTTCGAGTATTTATCGGCTGTAGAATTAGTATCTTCAAAATAAAAGCTGCTTCTAATTTGTCCACCAAAATAATCATGATTTTCCGCATTAAATATCACTTCTGATTGAGATGGATCTTCTAAAATTAATTTCGCCTTTTCTATCTCTTCGTTAACCTGTTCTATACTAAAACCTGTAATTTTATTATTTTGAGACAAATAATAGATAAGGTCTGAAAGATGGTTAATTTGCTCATTTATACCTCGAATTGCTCTTTCATAAGGTTGTTGATAATCTATTTCAGAGTTATCTGTTAAGTTTCTAAAAATGCGGTACCAACTTTTAAAATTATCATCTAATATTTTCCCAGAATGAAGTAAATACAAAGAAATGAAGTGAAAATAGACTCTATCTTTTAAACTCTTATTTATGATAGCTTTTTCCAATACTTGTGAAACCTTTGATTTCTCATTTTCCGTTAAAAAATCAAGTACACTTGCAATCAATTCTATGTGCTCTAACTTAATATCTTCAAATAAAATATTAGTTGTCCAATTTTCACGTTGAGAATAATCTAGTGATTCTAAGTTATTAATCAGTGCAATTTCAAATAAATTTAAAAAATTTATATCAAATCTATTTTTATCAAATCTCCAAATAGTATCAGTCCATTTTGTATCAAGCTTAAGTGCTATATCATTTGCTAACTTAGTGTCTACCTCATGTACTCTTGAAATAAATCTTGCTTTAAAATTCTCAAAATCAGTTAGAGGACGTCCTCTAGAGTTCAATTTAATGTATAGCTCATCCTCTGAACCTAAATCTTCGATATCAAGGAAGTTGAACGCAACTCTATAATTTGTTTCCGATGTTAATGCATTTGAATAGTTGTATTGAAAATCAAAAAATTCAGTTATTCCGTCTAAGGTTACAAGTGCTCCTTGAATAGTAGGATCTAATGTCCATGAATCTGCGAACCAAGCAGCATCTTTTATTATTTCAGACGGTTTCTCTTCGAGTTGAAAAATTGATTTTCTGTGTTCAAATAAACTAGCGAAAAATTGTTTGGACGAATCTCTTGTTTCATAGGAAAAATTTCTAAGAAAATCACAAGCATCACTGTCTCTAAAAGCGAAAAGGTATACTAAAAACAAAGTTGTAAGTCGCTGCTGACCATCTAGTGGTATAAAATTCCCATTATGAGATTTTCCATAAATAAAATTAAGGTCTAAAGTCGGCTCTTCCCTGTTAATTAAAGCAGAATTTATATCAATTAATAATTGTTTTCTTACCTCGGTAGTTCTTAAATCTTTCCTTCCTTGCGCATAATCGCGTTGAATTAGTGGAATTACAATGCGATAACTTTCTAAAAGAGTCTTTAAGTCATATTTATCATCCATTATACTCATATTTCCTCTCCTTCAGTACCAAAGAATTTATTAAATTCAAGCTTCATTGCTTTAATATAGTCAGTTTTATCATTGTCTGACCAAACCTCAAAGTTTTCAATTTCTTCACTATACACTTTTAAAAATATATTTCTAGTACAAACCGGAACAAAACGACCTTTAGCGTCTACATCAATAATAATTTTCCTTTTTTGTGCGAACGGACTATCTTGATATGAACGATTTGTTTTAGAGTCAAGTAAAGTGAGGTTCCCTAACCCATCATCAGGTTCTGCAGATTCATCAGCAGTAGCATGAATATGCTCAATATCCCACTTTTGAGTTTTATAAATATCAAACGGAAAACGGTACTGTTTCTCGCTTTTATTAATCAAAGTAACTAAGTTAAATAATAGTAATACATTCTTAACTCTCTTATCTCCGTATACTAATTCGACTAGCGAATCAAGGTCAGGAATAGTATCAAATGCTAATTTTTTCAACTCATCGAAAGCTTCTGATTTTTTCTTGTCTCTTGTCGCCTTAAATACTTTATCTAGATTTTTACTATCTAAAGAAAGCAGATAACCAATTAAATGATATTTATCTAAATCTAAGTACCAATTATTTAGTTCTTCAAATAGTATTTGGACTTTTGACCAAAAGTCTGATATAAACTCTGATTTATTTTCGGTCCCCTTATATTCTTCATATAATGAATAAAAGGTGGAGTATTTGTCAACTTTGTACTCTTCAGAATTCCCATGTATAAGTAAATTGAAAAGAAAATCTATTTTTGTATCATAAACTTCATTATTAGTCAAAAACTGCCAAAAAGAGTTCTGTTGAAGTTTATGTTCTATATGATTCCATGCAATAGATCGATGTATTTTATCGCTCTCTTCTCCATTTTTATAATTATTTTTGTCGAGTATCAAAGCTTTAATAAGTTCAGCATTTGTTAACGGTATTTTCCCTATATTAACTTTGGTAAAAATCTTTATAGGGTCTTCAGTTTCATCAATCTCATACCAAATAAAAAACACATTTTCTGTAAGAACCTTGTAGATATCATTCAAAGCATTATTTGAGTTTATTTCTTCACGATCAAGCCATTTATCTATTGCTTCAAAGGCTTTACTGATGTGACTAGCATCAATGTCAATATTTTCAATTTCTTTATAAGTATCAAAATTTAAATTCTTTAAGTAGTTTCCACTCTGTTTTCGGGTTTCATACTCTAAATCAAAAAAATCATATTGATTAGTTCTTCTACGGCCATTATTAAATTCTGCAGACATAAATTTAAGAAATATATAAATACTAGTTAGTCTTTGCTGTCCATCAACAACATCGTAAGTGCCATCAGCAACTTTTTTTACGATTAATGGTTGTAGACAATATTTATACTCAGTATTATGATTATAAAAATCATCTAATAAAGTTGTAATCTCATGCTCAGTCCACCTATAGCCTCTTTGATATGATGGAACGTTGAACTTAAGACCTCTTAAATCTTCAATTTTCTTCTCTGAAATACCCATTTTAATCACCTATTCCATTTGTTTTCGCTTTTAAATACTAAAAAACCTTATTATAAAATAAAAAGTTAACAAAATATCAAATTAAAGATATTATTCAATTTTAGTCAATATAATTTCATGCATTTTTTTAATAAGATTTTTTACATCATCAATTAACGATTGAGGAGACAATGCCGTTAGAGTTGCCACTTGACTCAACAGCCATCTCCTCAGCCCTAATGTATCTTGACTTATAATTTCAATAATATTACCCTAAGTATTCTATCTAATTTTAAAGTCATACAACAAAAAGAGAGCTAATATATCCCATCTTTATAAATAAAATGTCCCACTATACTACCCAAAATATTTATCCACCAATTCCTGAATTCTACCTTCTTTGGCAGCAGGGATGGTATCTTCCAAAACAAAGTTCTTTCTACTGATATCTTGAGAGAGATTTCCAAAGATAAAATTAGTGGAAATGTTATAGATAATTTCTGAAGGCGCAAATCCATAAACTTGATTTTCTAGGATATGTTTTAAGCGTTCTTCAGGATTTGGAAATACATCTTTTAAGCCATTACTATTGTATAGTCGCTTAACAAGTTCAGCAATATAGAGAGCAGACTTCATGTACAAATCAATAAATGTCTTAGAGGGGTCATCAAAGATTCCTGGGTTTTCTTTTTCAAGATCATCCACCATTCTCTTCACCACACGTTTAGGAGTGAAAATTTGGTTGGTTTTTTGTGGTGGAATATAGTCAAAGATATCTTCTTTTTGATCTTGAAAATAATCCGCCAACTCCTCTTTCTTGCGAAGAAATTCTTGAATGGCCTCATCGAATGTTGCTCGATCAAAGAGATGCCCTGCAAAATCTTGCCCACCATCTCTCAAATAACGAAATTGGTCAATCGTAATACCAGTCACTTCAAAGAAGACATGCTCAGGAACAAAGGTGTCAAAATTATCAAGAGTTAGAGATTGATTGCCATAGGCCATGATAAAACTAGGGATTGTTCGTGCAAATCCTCGAAGGTGATCACGAATCTCATCCTGAGCTGATTGTTTCAACTGTTCCACACGTTTGATCTCAACCTGTTCGATAAACTTCTCAGGCATTTTTTCCACTTCATTTTTGAGTGTTTGTTCTAGTTTTTCTTTATGAATGAGATTATTTTCTTCTATTCGTTTTTCAAGATCTTCTTGAATCTTATCTTTCTGCTCCTTATCATTTGCTTCCTTGAGCTGTTGCTGCACCTCTTCCTTGATATGAGCTTCAGTAATTTTACGTTCTATCTCATTTTTTCGAACTTCATTCTCAAATGTTACTGCAATTTGTTTCTTGATGTGGTCTGTTTCCCGAGTTTTTAGATCGTATCCAGTTTTCAATTCTTCTACAATTACCGTAGATACTGTCTCGCTCAAGTCATTAATTAGTTGTTTTTGAGTTTTGTCCTCGTCTTTTGTGACTAATTCAACAACAGACTGTCCAAGTCCATAAACTTTTTCACCAAAAAGTCGCGTTTGTTGATTGATCACGATTTCATGGTCAACAACTGCATTACTCTCATCATCCACTGTAACATCGGAAAAATCTAGTAAATCAGAAGATGTTTGTAACTTGCCTTCCTTTTCTACTGGTAGTTCATTTAAAATGTCTAAAACGGTTTGACTAGCTTGGAAAATGCCACTGATATTATCAAAAAGGAGATTGGACATAAATCCTCGTTTGAGGACTTCTCTAGCTTTTATCTGACGCGGTATAGTCAGAACTGCCTTAGCATCAATCTCAACCATCTTACCAGCACGATCCTCAGCTATGACAGGGAAGAAATTTAGTAATTCTCTAATGTTTTCTTCGCGAGTTGCAGAAGTTCCACCACCTCCTGCAGTTGCAAGTGATAAGTTATTTGCAAACTCATCAAAGAGAATCAGGGTTCTTTCTGGCGCAAAGTCAAATACATAGGCTCTTTCTTTGCGGAAATGATTTCCTTTGCTATCGCTCCATGAGTATGGATTTTGAGCGCGGAAGGCGGCCTGCATATATAGTGCAGGTGATTTCATGTTAGATAACATCAATACACCTGTCCACTCAGGAATCGTCACACCTGTCGTCAATTGACCGACGGATAGGGTAATGGTTTTGTCATTCTCTGCTATCGCTTTTCGAACCAAGTCTAAGGATTTCAGTGTGACCTTATCATCTTCCTCGGACATACGCCCGTCACCAGCAGCTAGAACAATCTCATAGTTTTCATAAATGGGATGCTCTTCTAGTAGTGCTTTTAAGGCTTTAGCTGAGGCTACACGCTCTAACAACCAAAAAGTATGTTTTAGTTCATTTCGAAGTTCTTTGGTTGAAAATGGATATTTTTCATTACTTGATAGAGTATCTAACCAATTTCTGACATCTTGCTCATGGATAAATTTCCCTTTATCATCTGTAGCGAAAAATTCACTCAAGTCAAAAGCATAGTCGATATTTTCACCATCGAGTTGAGCACCTTTTTCTAGCTCTTCACCAATCATCTGAGACATTTGATAAGTAAAGAGATTTAACTGAGGCAAGATTTCATAAGGATTTTCCTCTTCTTGTTCAGGAGACCAAGTAGATTTGGCAGACTGTTCATCCGCATAAGACCAGTTGTAGATCTGCTCCTCTGTAAACTCTCCCTTGGCCAATGCCTTAAATGGAGTTCCAGAAAGATGCAAGGTAAAGTTTCGGCGGATCTTATTAAAGGCTTGGTCAGTCTTAAAAGTGTCAACTCCTTCATGTGCCTCATCGATGACCAATAAATCCCAATACAGGTCTGTCACCCATTTGAGTTTATCGTGCTCTCCACCTAGATAAGCAGAGCCTTTCAAGTCTTGGAGACTGATAAAAGCAAGTTGTCTTACATCGTCATCTAAAATACTAACAAATTCTTTACGTGACAAGGTTGGTCGATTTTTAAGGCTGTCTGACTCTGAAACAAACTTGTAAGTCGTTTGACCTGCTATGAATTTTTCAAAATCATCATACCATGAGTTGGCAATGGCAGGTCTGTTTGTTACAATCAGGACATTGACAGCATCCATTCGACGAGCTAGGTCATAGGTAGATAAGGTTTTGCCAAAACGTGGCTTGGCATTCCAGAGGAACTTGCCTCCTGGATGATTCTTGAAATAATCTAAGGTCTTAGAAACTGCTTCTTCTTGCTCTTGTCGCAGAGTATAGTCCTGTCCTTGACCAGGCTGATAACCAGATAAATCATGCTGAACAAATTTATCAAAAAGATTTTTAGATTTCTCAGGTGTCCCATTAAAGTAGAACCATTCTGTCTTGGGACGACGTTCCACATCATGGAAAGAAAGGAAATAGTGGAAATCATGGTCCTTAAAAGTCTTTCCCTTATCAGGTTCTTCCGTATAGGCGGCATCCCCAGTCCATAAGACATCTGTATCTATATGAGCAGTATGCGTTTGTTCTTTAATCCGTTGCGTGACATCACGCTCCGTATAACCAATCTTAATCCAGCCCTCATTGCTGGTTACAGTCGGTGTAGTGTAGGCATAAATTTTAGGATGAATCTCTTTAGAAGTTTTAATTTCTACCATCAATCCATCTCCCTAACATGCGTCTCAATAAAAGCAATTTCCTCTGGAGAAAGGTCGTATTTTTGATAGAGCTGACGGTCAATATCAGCCACTGATTGTGTCCAATCAATGTCCGAATTGACCGTAAAGTCTTGGAGAGGAACGTACTGCCATTTATCTTTGGTATTATCTTGGGTAATTTTTAAAATCCCAAGCATTGCTCGAGCAAATTTAGACTTTATGTATTTCAACATAGCTTTAGCTTCACTTTCAGTATCAAATGCACCAAAAGAGATAAAAGTATCTGTGAAACCCACGAGTGGGGTACCCACGAGTGGGGTCGATAGGACTTCTCCAATCGCCCCACTGCCGTTAGCAGCAGGTACTAGAACTTTATATTTCAAAAGATTTTCATGTGGAGCTATATATTTTTTTGGAATATATCGATAAACTCTTTCATTGTTTAATCTGCCTAAAATTTTAAAACAATCCTCTGTTTCTTCTTCAGAAAAAATATCAAGTCTTCCTAGAATTGGTTTTCTTAGTCGCTTATCTTTACCATTACTGCCAATTAAATTTTTATAATTAGGATAATCTTCGTAGAGTTTATCTAAATCAAATTTTGACTGTGTATAAATGATTTCCATTATTGATCTAAAGTCAAAATGATTCTCAACTTTTTTTAATATACTATTAAGTTCTTTAAAATGAGTAAATGTACCTATAGGGCCTTGCATCTTTTGAGCATCATAATAGGTAATTGCTACACCACCCTTTATGTCAGTTCCAACGAAAACTTCTGAACTATTTTGTTTATAATAACACACCTTATAATGTTTGCTACTAAGAATTTTTTTATTCCATGATTTGGGTGTCTTTCCAGCATTGAATAAAAATCTTGCTGGTGTAATTAAGATTGATTTATCTGAAATTTTACTCGCTTCATCGATAAATAGATGGTATACCGGGTCATCACTCGTACTTGTTCCCTGTGCTTCTTCTTGGTAAGGCGGATTTCCTATCACGACATCAAATTTCATTTCACTTTCCTCGCTAGATAGGCTCTCAAAACCTATCATTTTATTCTTTTTCCAGTCTTTGATTTGGGTTTTAGATTCTTCTACTTCTTGGACTTCTAGCTCATCTGAAAACAAGCTTAGTTGTTGAGATGGTTCTTGTCTAGCTGAGTAAGGACTGATTTTTTTCAATCCATCCATCTGAAAGACATTGTAGGATATAATAGTCGCAATTTCTTTCTTTTGCTCTAAGGTCGGTTGATTTCCAGTCTTTGCAAGATAGTAATCCTCGAAGGTCGCTAAAAGATTTTCACGCGCTAAAAGGAGAGAATCCCCTTGATACTCATAGCCATAAGAAGCACGATAGGCCTCTTTTACAAGTTCATAGAAGTTGGCTTCATCTGAAACCTCACGACTAATGCGCTGTAATTTTCTATCAACAAAACCAACTCGCTCAGATAATGGAATTTCCTCGCCAGTTACTGTATCATAGCGAGTAACCATATAAGGTGCTTCACCACAGGTTATTTCTAGCCAGCGCACTTGGATATAATCTGTAAGATCTAGAGCTTCAAGTTCAGCTTCCACGTAGCCATTTTGCTTTTCAACTAACCAAGTTGGCGTAAAAACTTCAGCTCTAATCTTAGTTCGGTCTTTTTGTTCATACTTGGATTTTTCTGATCGGGGTTGAATCAAGTTTGCATAGGCTCCCGTAACCTTACTTGGAGTGATGCGATCACTCGGAGCAAATCCCTTTCCCAACAATTCATAAGAATGAGTCGCCCAAACAATATTTTTCTTGGTCGTTCGATCTTTTAAAAGAATTTTTAATAAATCAGCCGACTCCAGAGCCAACTGTTCTTCACTAATATCTATTGCCATAAAGCAACCTTTCCTGTTATTTATTGGAATTTCTACAAAACGTCTACTTTTCATTTATTAATCTATTATATTTTACCACAAAAACACACTGAAATACTCATCCCAGTGTGTTTATTTCATTCTATTGCTTTCTTCTCAGTGAGCCATTTTTCTGTAATAAGTTTAAATCTAATATCTTGTAGTTGATGAAATTGTAGATGATATAGGAAAGTCAAGAACAATTGTATACCTAATTAGGCAAAAGGCTATAGAACACTTAGCAGATGTAAATGCAGATTGGTTTATAGTTATGTAAAAAGTATACGATTAGTATAAGGTTTTGTATTTAAAAATACTAAAGTTCTACAAAGGCAATGGAAAAACTAAAAGCCCTTAGAAACAAATCTAGGGGCTTTTGTGAGGCAAAAAAGAAGCATGACTCTCCCACAGCTATAAAGCTTTTTGGGCGGGAAAACCACACTTCTTTCGTGACTTAATTATACATCTTCTTGATTTTAAAATCAAATAAAGGTGACCCACCGCCTCCACAGCAAGCTGCTTCATGGGCGTTAGACCACCTTTACCTTAACTTAATTATAGTCTAAATAATTAATCGATGCAAGAATTAAGGGTATACCCTTTTGGGTAATCGAAACAGTAAAAGGAACTGACTTAGGCGCCGACCTAAAATAGGTCATTGGGTGCCAAACCAGTTCCTTTATTAATTCAATTATAACTCATTTTGACATAAAAAACAAATAGAGGCGTCCCACCTCCTACCGCAGAATAATCTGTTTCAAGGGGAGATGGAAAACCTCTATTTATTAAATTAATTATAACCTAAAAAATATTTAAGTACAAGAATATTGTGAAAGTAAAGTAAGAGGCAGTTATGGTATAATTAAGGAGAACACTGACTGTATAGCAAAGAGCTTGAACCAAGGGCAGGAGGAATGCGATGAAACTCTGGGAATTTAACCGTACAGATGTAGTCATTAATCTAAAAAATGGAGTGATAGTTAGAGGCTTTGTAGAGGATTATTGTGACGCCTCTGATAATGCAGAGGAGATGGACTCCTTGCTTGTAGATGTCGACGGTACTCTTTGTGAGTATTTTGAGGATGAGATCCTTAGTATTTCAGTAGCTTAGCGCTTAGTGCCTTCTAGGCGTTTATACAATCTAAACATTGAAAAGGAGGAACACATTGAGACTATGGGAATATGTAGACAAAAAAGTGCGCCTTGTTTTAGAAGATGGTACCTCCATCACTGGCAAGGTTATAGATTGGTATGACGGCTATGATTTAGATGGTGCTGACGAAATCGTTATAGGTGACCACTCATACCCTGAGAACATTATCAAGGAAATCAAAATTATCAGTGCTTAGTTTGAACTAGGCGCTTTTGCTTGCCTTGCTTGAAAGAAAACACTACGGAAAAGGATTTAGATTTATATGGCAATATTAGATGAATTACAAGTGTTATATGACAATGGTTGGGACGCCTCTTTTGATTATAATGGTCAAACTTGTGGGATTTTTCCTAATTCTGTTCATGATATTGTAGTGGTTATTGGAGATAAAGAATACCAGGTATCATCATTAAATGAACTGATTTCTTTAAAAATTGGCGATAATTCTTTAATAAATATTATGGATAGAATTGAAGTGCAGTATTATTAAAATAAAAAGCACCTATAACAGGTGCAATTTACTTGCTTACTGAACTCATCAATTTAATTAACCTTTTAGTTATCCTTTGTGTTTTCTCTACTTTTTTATAAAATGAACTTTGGTAGAAAACAGGGCAAAAAACAGAGCAGACTTAGGCCTGCTTTTATATATCTTTTAATTCGTCACTTATCAATTTTCCCCAACTCTCTCAACCGTTCCTGTCCAAACTTCAACATCTCTTCCTCCACCTTACTCCATTTTCCGAAGAGGCATTCTTGTAGAACTTCTGCTGCTGAGGTTTGATCTACTTCCGAATCATAAACACACGATTGATCTCTTTGATAAATTTGAATTTGATTAAAAATATTGTCATTTTCTAACTCTCGTAAGTTATCAACTAAATGTTCTACAATTCCATCATGGTGTGCTTTGGGAGTCGTTCTAGCTTGACTAGGATCTATGGCGTAGAGCTCCTCATAACGTATCAAAGTACTGAGATAGGACAATTCTGGCTTGGTCGCAATCAGTGCAAGTGAGACTTGATATCCTCTGGTTATCAATAATTGTGCCGTTTTTCTAGGAACTTGTGTTGTTCTCAAGGTGCCCTCGATTAACAAATGATAACCTTGTTTACTCAATTCATCTACGAGATATTCAACCATTTGGCCCGCAAATACTTTGGTATAATCCACACTATCTTTGCCATACTTTTCCTGTAGGCCAAGGTAGTTCGGATGAAAAGAGCGATAACTATCTCCATCAATGATAATGATATTGCCTTGAAATTCCCTTTGTTTCACACGATGAATCGTTGTCTTACCAGCACCACTCTGTCCCCCGAGCAAGATAGCCTTGGGCTGAGACGAAGTTGTTTTACCACGAGTTAAAGAACGAAGGAGTCGTTTGGATGCTCGTTCAAAATCATCTTGACTAAATTCTTCTAGTTTCATTAAGCCACCACCAGATGACGAGCTTGTTCTAGCATACGTTCAATGCCATCCAAATAGCCATTATATCGCTCCACATCCTCAAAAGTTGCAACAAGATAAATTTTCGTGTTAATCAAATCAGACAAATCATCACTCATTAGAACCCAAGGATTATTAGCATCATCAAATGCAATTTCTAATTTATCTTGTAAACGATAAAGTTGCGCTAAGATATTCGCCCCTCGTTCTTTAATCACTTCAATTTTCAGAGTTAACTGATAATCTTCTACTGGTGTGAGCATTTTTTCCTCTCCTACAATATCGATATAGGAAACATTAAATTTTTTGCAGATACAATCTATTAATTCTGTCGAAACTCGACTTGTCCCATTTTCATAACGACTCAGACTATTTCTAGAGATACCAACAATCTTTGCAAACTCAGGCTGGGTTAATTTATGTGTTTTACGTAACGTTTTTATATTTTCTCCAATCATGTAACTCCTCCTTTTATTTATTTCTATTATAGCACAAAAAATAAAAACGCACCAAAAATGGTGCGTTTGTTCTTTCGTTCTAGCTGAATGAAATATTCCATCTGTTACATTGATGGCAAACCAATCATCTAAAAAAATGCCTTTATCAAATAATCTACTTAACTATTTTAAAGACAAAATTAGCACAAAAACACACTGAGATACTGGTCCCAGTGTATTCATTTTAGGATAACTTCATCAAAAAACACCTGATAAAAGCCAATATAGCTCTACTTCAGGTGTTTTGTGTGTATTAAAGTATTTTATTGTTCTTTTGATTTTCTAGCGCTTGTAGCCAATCCAACACCTGCGAGCATAATACCTAGACCTAAAAGAGTTTGGTTACTAGAATCATTGCTTCCTGTTTCAGGAAGTTTAGCTGGTGCTGGTTTGTAAGCAGTAGGTTCTGGTTTAGGAGTTACTTTCTGCTCCAAAACTGGCACAGTTGTACGACGTTCTAGGTAGAATTGGTAGCTGTCTTTTGTTACCTTGTACTGACGTCCCTCACTGACTGTTTCCACAATCCATGAAGCTGCATCCTTAGTTAAAGAGTCAGCCAAGTTACTATCAATTTTCATTAATCGACCTTCAGATACAAAATCTTTATAGCTAATATCGGTCCCAAAAGATGTCGAAGTTGCAACAATTCTTTCAATATTTGCTGCTTTTAAAGACGCAAGTGTCTCGGCAATAGTTGGGACTGAGGCATCTTGCTTCATTGGAGCATCTGTCAACAATACGACAAACTTTTTATTTTTTGGTGACTTAGACCAGTCATAGCTTGAAACAATTTGTGTTAGAGCAGGCGAAGATGTTTCAGCGTAATCTCCACCATCTGCAATCTTAATGCCTGCTAAAGCTTTTTCAAGTTCAGCTGGGTCAGATGTAAAATAAGATTCGTTAAATTTTGTTAAAATTGTACCTTCATCTGTTTTTCCTCTATTACGTCCAAAAACTTCATCACTAAAGGTAGCTAATCCAAAACGTGCCGCCACTCCATCTTTGGCGAGATTTCTTGCAAACTCATTGACATTTTTACGAACAGTATTAATCGTTGAAGACATAGATCCTGAACGGTCAACAACAAAAACAATATCTGCTTCTCCTGCTTTTTTAACAGTTGGTGGTGTTTTAGTTATTTCCACAGTTGTTGTCTTGTCTACTCGTTCATACTGAGTATAAGAATTTCCATCTTTATCCTTAGCTGCTACAGTATTCTCTTTTGTCGTAGTTACAGGATCTGGAAGTTTTTCCACTTTTTCTGGAGCAATTTCAGTTTTGGTTACCTCAGCTACAGAGGTTTCAATATGGACTTTCTGATTGCCTTCTTGACTTTCTTTTACTTCGACAGCAGATTCTTTCTTTGAGACATCAATCAAATCCCCAGCTTTTGCTTCAGTTTCTTTGACAATAGGTCTTGATTTTTCAGTTGCAATTTCTGCTTTAGCCTCCTCAATAGGCGATTTGACCTCTTCAACTACTTTTGATGCCTCAGTTACCTTAGTAATTTCACTTGACGAAACTTTACTAGTTTCATCAGCAGAAACTTGTCCAAGTTGTGCAAAAGCAAAGAGGATAGCCACAGATGCCAATCCAACTTTCATTTTACGAAACGAAAAACGTTCTTGCTTAAACATTCCTTTTGCCATAATGACCTCTTTTCTTTAACAGATTTAATATTTTTTAAAATCTGTTTTTTTTTTTTTTAAGAATAACATAAATCACTACAATTTACAAGCGTTTACTGGAGAGACTTTGTAACTAAAAAAAAACGATAGTATCAACATTTAAAGATAATTTTTGTTTCAAGTCTCAAATCATCATTTCCTATAATTCTTATCTTATTGAAATTTAAAAAAACAGCAAAACCACTTGGTCTTACTGTTTCATTTTTAAAATGTTTGGCGTTTAGCTTTACGTTCTGCACGTCCACGGGCACGACTTTCTGCTCGCTTAGCTTTGCGACGTTTTTCATCGACAGCCCATTGGATTTTCTTCTTATAGCCTGGTTTGACTTTTTTCTTTTTCTTTTTAACCAGCCCAATCATTTCAATGTCCAGTTTTTCTTGTTTCTTCTCACGAATGGCACGACGATCGCGGTCATAGGTATCTTGGAATTCTCCGTCTTTAACCACCTTAGGTACAAACTTAATTCCTAATTTCTCTAACTCACGAATATCAGAGTCATCACTAGGCTGGTAAAGGGTAATAGCTGTACCTGGCAGACCATTACGTCCAGTACGTCCGACACGGTGAACAAAGAAGGACAAGTCCTGTGGAATAGCATCATTGATAACGTGGCTGACACCTTCAATATCAATCCCACGCGCAGCTAAGTCAGTCGCAACGATGTACTCAAAATCAAGGTTCTTGACCTGATTCATGATACGCTTGCGTTCACGAGGAGCAATATCTCCATGAATCTTCGCTACCTTCAAGCCTTGAGCTGTTAGGTAAGCATGCAATTCATCCGCACGAGTCTTGGTATTGACAAAAATCATGGCTAGATAAGGTTGCATAACTTGAGTCAACTCATAAATCTGAGCATTCTTGTCACGACCCTTAGTAGAAATCAACCAGTTATCAATAGTGTCTGAGATAACTGTTTTGGTTTTGATTTTCTCCATAACTGGATTAGATAAGTATTTTTTCAAGAATGGTTGCAATTTTTGCGGAATTGTCGCTGAAAAGACCATAAACTGCAAGTCTTTTGGAAGGCTTCCTGCAATCTTATCAACTGTCTCCAAGAATCCCATATCCAAAGTCATGTCAGCTTCATCGACAACAAAAATCTTAGCCTTGTGAATAGCTAGATCACCAGATTTTACCAAATCATAGATACGACCTGGAGTTCCGATAACAATATGGGGCTGATTGCTGGCAAGTTTTTCAATCTGACGCGCCTTGTCTGTTCCACCAACATAGTTGGCAACACGAATTTCTACTTCAGAATGTTCCGCAATCTGGCGAGCCGCCTGGTAAATCTGGGTCGCCAACTCACGACTTGGAGCTGTGATAACGGCTTGTACACTATCACTCTCTTCATCTAGCTGTTGGAAAATTGGTAACAAGAAGGTATGGGTCTTTCCTGAACCTGTTTTTGATTCACCGACCAAGTCACGACCTGCCAAAACAATAGGAATCAACTTTTCTTGCACTTCGGTAGGCGTCGTAAACTTCAACTCTTCCAAAGCTTTTTCTATATACTTCTTAAATTTAAATTGTGTAAATGACATAATTTCCTCGATTCTATCTATCTACTCATTATACCATAATTTCGTTTATTACAGGGGCTGGATTTCCATCAAGGGGAATCGCTTGAAAATTCGAATAGCTAAGCATACAAGACAAACACTCCTAGTTACCATGAACAAGGAGTGTTATAGGAGGTTACTTGAGCTCCCACTCTTTTCTCAGCCAATCACAGAAATGATGATAGCGTTGGTCAAGAGCTTCATGATGCCCATAAGCATCAAATGTAGAATATGTTGAGGGAACTTTCTCTGAAATCAGGTCATGTAGATCTCTGGCATAAATAGGAGCCTTAGACAGACGATTGGAATGATTGGCACCTTCTGCCTGCCCATTTTGCAGATAAATATAGCTCTGGCTCTGTATCAAATCATGTTCCCTACAAAAGTCTGTAAAATCTGGATACCAGAAGGAACCACAGATAGAGAAGATACAGGTCACAGGAAGATAGCTACTATAGAGACTATAGACAGCAGCAAGGCCTCCCAGTGAATAGCCACCATAAGCAATTCTACTTTCATCAAGCAAATAGTCTTTTTTTAGAGTTGTTAGAATACCCTGAAAGAGCTTCTGATGATATTCATCTACCTTCCCACCAAAATCTGGAGCTCCTTCTTTCAAAGCACTAGCCTTCCAAGGTGTAAAGTCATCGAGACGGTTTTCTGGCATCAAACCCACCAAAATCACAGATTGGGATAGGTCTGACAAATAGTCCAATTGCCCATCATTTAAAAGAATCATTGGGTAGGCTTGTTGAGGATCATAGTTTGAAGGAAGACTGATCCTAACTTGAATCCCTTCCCAGTTAAACTCCTTATTTCTTGATAAAGTCATTGATCTTCTCAAGGGAATCAATCACTGCAGGACCGTAATCCATCAACTCATCGTAAGAGATAGTCATGATTTTTTGATTCTTGATTGCTGGTACATTTTCCAAAACAGCATTTGCCTTCATCAAATCCACTGCTTTTTCATCTAACTTTTGATTGCGGTCACTAGTTACATAGATAATCAACTCTGGATCCATAGAGACTAGATTTTCCAAGGTCAAACCAGATGTTCCTGTTGCAACATTGGTATAACCAAGTTGGTTGAGCAAGCTTTCTTGTAAGGCTGACTTGTAGGCACCAAAGGTTTCGTCATTGTAGGCTACCATGATCAAAGCCTTTTTCTTTTCACCTTGTGTTTCTGGGTTGGCTTTTTTAACCGCATCGATTTTAGCTTGCAATTGTTCTGCGTATTGATTAGCCTTGTCTTGGACATTGAAAATAGTACCAAGATTCTTCACATCTTCTACGATATTTCCTAAATCTTGTTGGATATTTGATAGTGAGGCTTTTTGCGTATAAACAGGGATTTTGTTTTCATTCCAAGCACTAATGGTTCCCATTGACTTTTCAGAAAACATCATGTTGCGTCCCATCAAGGCATCTGGTTCATAAGAAAGAACTGTTTCTTGTGAGACAGATTTTTTATCACCAATGTGAGGGATGGCTTCAATAGCATCCTTGTATTTACCAGTTACAGCATTATCAGGATTGAGCATGCCAGCAATTTTATCTTGCAAACCGAGTTCAAGTAGGATTTCAGTTGTTGAGAGGTTGTTTGTGATGACCTTTTCAGGTGCCTTTTCAAAGACTTGATCGACTTCGTTTCCTTTAGCATCATAAGTTTTGATAGTTACAGGATAGCTGGTTTCTGTAGTAGCTTTTTGACTAGCTTCTGTTGTAGCCGGTGCCGTTGCTGTTTCTTTAGATGCGTTACCACAAGCTGCCAAAGATAAGGTAGCTACTGTTACAAGTAAAATACTAAGTGTTTTTTTCATGTTTTTATTTTCCTTTTTAATTTTTATAAATAGTGAATCATGGCTTGCTGATCTTCTGTCCAAGTAATCTTACTTTGAACGCCATAGACAGCCTGCAATGACTCGGGTGTGATGGTTTCTTTCGGAGTTCCTTGGTAAACAATCTCCCCTTCTTTCATCAGGTAGAGATAGTCTGAATAGCGACAAGCTAGTTGAATATCATGCAAGACAGCTAGCACATTGATCTGAAGATTTTTGACAATGGTCAATAAGTCTAGCTGATACTTGATATCCAAATGGTTGGTCGGTTCATCTAAGAGCAAGAGGGTCGGCTCTTGGGCCAAGGCGCGTGCTAACAGAACCCGTTGCTTCTCTCCTCCTGACAAAGAAGAGTAGAGTCGATTTCTCTTTTCAAGCAAATCTACCTTGACCAAAGCATCGTCAACCAAAGCAAAGTCTCTGTCTTTTTCCTTTTGTAAGAAAGAGAGATGGGGCGTTCTACCCAGCATGACGATTTCCTCAACCGTACAATCAAACTGGAGTTGATTAAACTGCGTGATGACCGCCATCTGCTTTGCTGTTTCCTTGACGCTCATTTGGTCTAGAGGCTTCCCATCTAAAGAAATCAAGCCCTGATTCGGCTTTTCCTGTCGATAGAAGAGTTTCAGCAAGCTGGTCTTTCCACTTCCATTTGGTCCCAAAATAGTATGAAATTGGTTTCCCTCAAGTTTAAGTGAGACTCCTTTTAGAATCTTTTTTTCTCCGATTCCAAAGTGAATATCCTGACACATTAAGTCCATATCAGACCTTCACCTCCCTTCGTCTACTTGCAACCATGTAGATAAAGAAGGGGGCACCTATTAGGGCTGTGAAAATTCCAATCGGTAGTTCAGCATTTTGAATCAAAACTCGAGCAAAGACATCTGCCCAAACAACGAAAAGGGCACCGAGTAAGGTAGCAATTGGAAAAAGCCTTCTGTAGTTTGTTCCTACCAAACTTCGGGCCAAATGTGGTGTAATCAAACCGACAAAACCGATGATCCCACAAGTCGAAACTAGGACTGCCGTCATCACAGCTACAATCGTCACATAGAGATACCAGTAAAAACGCAAGGGAATTCCCAAAGTCAAAGCCGCCTCATCTCCCATCATCATGGCATTGAAAACACGATATTGTGTAGAGAAAAATAAAAAAGCGATTCCCACGATGATAGTTGGCAAGGTTAAGTGTCCCCAAGAGGTTCCCGCTAAAGAACCCATGGTCCAAAACTTGATAGTCATAACGCTATCAGCATTGGCCCCGATAGAGATAATAAAGTTGGAAAAAGCCAAAAAAAGTGCATTCACAACTGTCCCCGATAAAATTAAGCTGGAAGTTGTCATCCTGCCCTGCATAGATGCAATGAGAAGAACTGCAACTGTTGCCAAAATCGCTCCAAGGAAAGACCCGAGACCAATCATAACTTTAAATCCAAGAATAATACTCAAAGTTGCTCCAAAGGTTGCCCCTGCGGAAATTCCTAACACATAGGGCTCTGCGATTGGATTATTGACGGTTGACTGCATGACACTGCCACACATGGAAAGGCCTGCACCCACAATCAATCCAAGAAAAACCCGTGGCAATCTCATATTCCAAACAATAGCAAGCGTAGACTTTGAGATTTCTCCTATATCAAAAGGAGCACCTAACTTGCTCAAAATGATTCGATAGGTATCACTCAAGCTGATTTGAACAGAACCCATAGAAACTGCCAGAAACAAAGAAATACCCAAAGCTCCGAGCAACATAGCTAGGAGAAAAACATATCGCAGGTTTTGATGGCTTCCAGAAAATTTGGAAAGCATGAAACCCTCCCTTAATAAAAATTAAAAATTTAGACAATTTTCATAATTAGTATACCACATTTCTAAATCAGGAACAAGACTAGAAAAATGCACACAAAAAAAGCCCTCTGAAGTCAGAGAGCCAATTTGAGCTCGGGCTAAAATCCTAGTGAACAAAAAAATCTCCCCGAAGGGAGAGCTTTCTGCTTTATTTTACCTTACGATGCTAGGAACCGAAGTCGAAGATTGTACTTGCGTATACCCAGGTAAGGTGACAAAAACAAAAAAGCTACTCAACTAGAGTAGCCTAATTCTCAAGATATGCTCAATTGAACACGGCCTAAGCACTTGGCAAAAACAAAAAGCCCTCTGAAGTCAGAGAGCTTTATTCTTGCTGGATAAAACGTTTATAGACTAGGCGCCAAGCCGAAGATTGTACAAAAATGTTAGTGAAACAAAAAATCTCCCCGAAGGGAGATCATTCTGGTTTATTTTACCTTACAGTGCTAGGAACCGTAACCGAAGATTATACTTGAGTATATCGAGGTAAGGTGACAACGCAATGTAAGAGAAAAATAAAGCAGATTAACGACGAAGTCCTAGAGAGTTGATCAACTCACGGTAACGGTTAACGTCGTTTTTACGCAAGTATGCAAGCAAGTTACGACGGCGACCGATTTTCTTCATCAATCCACGGTAAGTAGCGTGGTCTTTTTTATGTTGTTTGATGTGTTCGTTAAGGTGGTTGATTTCCCAAGTAAGGACAGCAACTTGAACCTCTACTGAACCTGTATCACCTTCGTGACGTGCATATTGTGCAATGATTTCATTTTTTTTCTCTTTTGAGATTGCCATGATGTTTCTCCTTTTTATTTGGCTTCATCCGAGTGACAGGTTGGCATGCCTGTAACCAAGAAGAAGTTATTTGTCTTTACGACATTTCCTATTCTATCAAGAACAATCATCTTTGTCAACTGATTTACTATCCAGGTCTTAAATATGCTATAATAGTTATAGGAAGGACATCTAAGTTGATAGTTTTATAACGAGGTGATTGATTATGCGTAAATTCTTCAAATATCTCCCCTACTATCTGGTCGTATTTTTCTTTTATTGTCCACTTTATGGATTATTTATACTACTATCATCGAATCCTGATTTAACAGGCCTCTATCTTCTAAATATATTCATCATTTCGCCTGTTGTAGTTTTTATAGTCTCTCTTCTTTATAGCTACCGTTTTGGTTTTTCACTGCATTGGCTTTTAGGTAGTTGCTTACTCTATGGCTTTACTATCATTCCTTTCAGAGAATTTATCATTGTTTATTTCCTAGCCTATGAAATTCTTATTCTACTAGGTACAGTTATTGGTGCCGCTATCAGGTATCTAATGCAAAAACTGAAAAACAAAAAACTTTCACAAAATCCTTGAAAAATCTCACAATCATGCTATAATAATGCATAGAGACAAGTCACTTAGCCCCTTTCTACCAGAGAGTGCGTGGTTGCTGAGAACGCATAGGAAGACTATATTGATACTACTCTACTGACTTTTATGCAAACATAAAACGGTGGCCACGTTAGAGCCAATCAGAGGTGTCCCTCTTTTTTGAGGAACATAAATGAAGGTGGAACCACGTTGCGACGTCCTTTTTAGGATGTCGCTTTTTGTTTTTCTTGATTTAAGACTGCAAAATAGGGTAACACTTCTACTTTATAAATAATGGATAACTAATATAAGGAGAAAATCATGATTCAAATTACTTTCCCAGATGGCGCTGTTCGTGAATTCGAATCTGGCGTTACAACTTTTGAAATTGCCCAATCAATCAGCAATTCCCTAGCTAAAAAAGCTCTTGCTGGTAAATTCAATGGTAAACTCATCGACACAACCCGTGCGATCACTGAAGACGGAAGCATCGAAATCGTGACACCTGATCACGAAGATGCTCTTGATATCTTGCGTCACTCAGCAGCTCACTTGTTTGCTCAAGCAGCGCGTCGTCTCTTCCCAGATATCCACTTGGGTGTCGGTCCAGCCATCGAAGATGGTTTCTACTACGATACAGATAACCAAGCAGGTCAAATCTCTAACGAAGACCTTCCTCGTATTGAAGAAGAAATGAAGAAGATTGTTAAAGAAAACTTCCCATCTATTCGTGAAGAAGTGACTAAAGATGAAGCGCGTGAAATCTTCAAAAACGATCCATACAAATTGGAATTAATCGAAGAGCACTCAGAAGACGAAGGTGGTTTGACCATCTACCGTCAAGGTGAATACGTTGACCTTTGCCGTGGGCCACACGTCCCATCAACTGGTCGTATCCAAATCTTCCACCTTCTTAATGTGGCAGGTGCTTACTGGCGTGGTAATAGCGACAATGCCATGATGCAACGGATCTATGGTACTGCTTGGTTTGACAAGAAAGACTTGAAGAACTACCTTCAAATGCGTGAAGAAGCCAAAGAACGTGACCACCGTAAACTTGGGAAAGAGCTTGACCTCTTCATGATCTCTCAAGAGGTTGGGCAAGGTCTTCCATTCTGGTTGCCAAATGGGGCCACTATCCGTCGTGAATTGGAACGCTACATCGTCGACAAGGAAATCGCTGCTGGTTACCAACACGTCTACACTCCACCAATTGCCTCAGTAGAACTTTACAAGACTTCTGGTCACTGGGATCACTACCGTGAAGATATGTTCCCAACCATGGATATGGGTGATGGGGAAGAATTCGTTCTTCGTCCAATGAACTGTCCTCACCATATCGAAGTCTTTAAACACCACGTTCACTCTTACCGTGAATTGCCAATCCGTATTGCTGAAATCGGTATGATGCACCGCTATGAAAAATCTGGTGCTCTCACAGGGCTTCAACGTGTACGTGAAATGTCACTTAATGATGGTCATACTTTCGTAACACCTGAACAAATCAAAGATGAGTTCCAACGTACGCTTCAATTGATTATCGATGTTTACGAAGATTTCAACTTGACCGACTATCGTTTCCGTTTGTCATACCGCGACCCTCAAGATACTCACAAATATTTTGATAATGATGAAATGTGGGAAAATGCTCAACGTATGTTGAAATCAGCTATGGATGACATGGGACTTGACTACTTTGAAGCTGAAGGTGAAGCTGCCTTCTACGGACCAAAATTGGATATCCAAGTGAAAACAGCTCTTGGTAAAGAAGAAACTCTTTCAACTATCCAATTGGATTTCTTGCTTCCAGAACGTTTTGACCTTCACTACATCGGAGCAGACGGGGAAGAACACCGTCCAGTCATGATCCACCGTGGAGTCATCTCAACTATGGAACGCTTTACAGCTATCTTGATTGAAAACTACAAGGGTGCCTTCCCAACATGGCTTGCACCACACCAAGTAACTCTCATCCCAGTTTCTAACGAGAAACATGTGGACTACGCTTGGGAAGTGGCTAAGAAACTTCGTGACCGTGGTGTCCGTGCCGACGTGGATGAACGCAATGAAAAAATGCAGTTCAAGATCCGTGCTTCACAAACTAGCAAGATTCCTTACCAATTGATCGTTGGAGACAAGGAAATGGAAGAGAAGGCTGTAAACGTTCGCCGTTATGGTCAAAAAGAAACTGAAACTATGCCGGTAGATGCATTTGTAGAATTGATCCTTACAGACATCGCTAACAAATCACGAGTTGAAAAATAAACGATAAAACCTGGGATAAAATTCCAGCTAAATAAAGAAGCAACAACGTTTTCAGTTGTTGCTTCTTTATTTAACCTGAGCTAGTAGTGATTGGTCAAACCACCACAAATGGAATCTTCATCAACATCCCTTTCTATCCATTAACTTTTGGATATAGGATAGCCTCCCAAGATTTGCTTCCATGAGTTAGATAAGTTGACTATCCTCAGTCCTTGTCTGCTTCATTTTCTTTTGTGCGATCGTTTTGTAAATCTTTTTCAGAGAGTTTTTGGTCGATATACTTGTCAATGGTTTCATAAAATTCCTTAATCGTCTCGCTATCTAATTTTGCCGAATTATGGAATTGCTTGACTTTCAATTGAACAGATTCAATACCGTAAGAGGCTTGTTTTTGGCGAATGGTTTCTAATTCTTCTTCTGAAATCGGATCTCCAACAACCGTCAAGACCAATTCATTATTACTTGACTCGTAAACTTGATTAATGACCGTATAATTGGCGAACTCTTTTCCTACGAACTGTTTGATCTCTTGTTTTCGTTTTTCATTCATCGTCAGAGTGACTGCTGAATAGCTGGCTGGAAGGACCAATAATACAATCAAGGATATCAACCCAATTCTAATTTTAATGTTTAGCTCATTAAATGAACTTAAGGCAGATTTTTTCATCATAATTCTTGTTCCAACAATGTTGATTAGCATGATAAAGCCACAGTTGATCAAGAAAAGATAAAGGGCCCCAAATAAAAATCGAACATTTCCATTAGCTAAACCATATCCTGCAGTGCAGATAGGTGGCATCAGAGCTGTTGCGATGGCTACTCCTGGTACGATATTGTTTGCTTCTTTTTTCCTTGAACCAATGACACCTGCTATCCCACCCGCAATAGCAATGAGAACATCCCAAATGGTTGGAGAGGTTCGTGCAATCAACTGGCTACTTGCATAAGATAAGGGAGAAATCCAGAAATACAGAGCCGATACAAGCAAACTGACCAATACTTGAGTAAATAAAACCTTTAGAGATTGCTCAATTAAACGCGTATCAAAAATAGCTAAACCAAACCCCAGTCCAGCAATCGGTGTCATAAGAGGGGAAATCAGCATAGCTCCAATAACGACAGCTGTTGAATTCATATTTAGGCCTATAGAGGCAATAAAAATCGAACACATTAAAATCAATATATTACTTAATCGAACATGAAGGTCATCATATAATTTCTCACGGTATTCCCGTGTTGAATAGTTTCCAGTCATTGGTTACTCCTTTTATTTCATATAATCTTGTTTCTACATGGATGATGGTAGAGAGACTTCTGTCCAATCTTACATATGTTTAATTCTCATCTGTAATTCTTTTGAAAATGATCTTTTAAATATCCATCAGTCCATCCTACATATTATATCAAAAATTTTACAGTCTTTCTCTGAAGAAATCAATTCATTTAAAAGATAGAGAAAGGAAGAAATTTTTGTATCCTTATCCGAAGAAGAAAAACGATCACTGTCTTAGAAACATTTTTCAGTGAGAAAAAGCAACAACTGAAATAGTTGTTGCTTTTTTGATGCATTTGTCTCTAGATTTGAACAATTCTACGATAACTTCTTGAAGTAATCATAAAGATTAAAACATAGATCAGGGCAAAGATTCCACAGATAGAAAGTGTTACACATAACATCATTGCTGTATCGACAACGCCGATAACCTTGAGAATCAGGCTCAACATATGATAAGCAAAGGCAAGATGAAGAAAGGCGAAGATTACAGGGAGGAAGAAGACAGTCAAGACTTGCTTGTTAATGGTTTGCTTGATTTGTTTTTGATCCAAACCAACCTTTTGCAGAATGACAAAGCGTTCACGGTCTTCATAACCTTCTGAGATTTGCTTGTAGTAGATAACGAGTACTGTACCTACCATAAAGATGATAGAGAGGAAAATACCGATAAAGAGAATTCCACCAAAGAGAGCATTCATTTGGGCAATTGCATCACTTCTAGTAGTTCCATTATAAACCATACCGTCTTCACTCTGGAGATTATGACTAAAATTATTCACATACTCATCAAAATCATCAGTTAGCTTTAACTGTTCCTCTTGACTAGCAGTTACATCCATACCACCGTAGAACTGAGTGTAGACAGCGGAATCTTGGTACTGTTCCAAAAAGTTTTGAAGATTTGGTACAACAAGGTAGTTATAATCCGAAAGTAAGAGAACATACTGGTTTGAAACATGATTGATGATAAAATCTTGCTGGATTTCTTGCTTGATCGTATAGTCCTGATTGTTCAGACTGAATGCTTTTTGACCTTTAAGTTGATCATTTCGAGCCCAAAGTCCTACTTCATTACCAGTAAGGTTTAGCTTTTGTCCAGTCATGTTTTCATAATCTTTTTGATCAAAAACCAGGAAGACTGTCTTAGGCATGACATTGTTTTGCCCTTTTTCAAAGATGGTTAATTTAGTCCCGTCTTGACTCGAAAGACCGAAACTTGCATAACCGAGGACGTCCTTATTGCTGATGGTTAGGTTCTTTTCACTGGCATATTGCGTCAAAAGCTTGTCTAAATCCTCAACTTCTACATTTTGTCCCTTAACATCAAAATCGTGAGGATACATAAGTTTTTTCATATTCTCAGATCCGTTGTAGATACTAGTAGCTGCAGACATAGTAACCAAAACCATGGTTGAAAGGATGGCAATGGTCGCTAAACCGACAGCATTTTTCTTCATACGGAAGATAAGGTTAGAAACAGAGATGAGGTTATTTGGTTGGTAGTAATATCTCTTGTTTTTCTTGAGCAACTGTAAGAAAACTGTAATACCTGCATTGAATAGGAGGTAGGTTGCAAAAATGACCAACATAACTGCTATGAAGAAAGTTAAGACCGCTGAAACTGGATCTTTTACGCTTTGTGCTAGGTAGTAGCCACCACCTAGAGTAATTAGCCCTACAAGTGTCTGAAGAACTAGGAAACGCCCCTTCTTCTCACCCTTCGCTTTTTCTCTAGAAAGCTGGAGAGCATCCATACGAATAATGCGTACAGCGTTCAGGAAAACGATGACTAAAAAGATAAAACCGAATACCAGAAGTATTGAAAGCACTACGGACCATTGGAAAGTTGCAACTAACTCTACCTTCATCTTTGCAAGTTTGAGCAGTAAAGCGAAAATCAGATTATCAAAGAGGGCACCAATTCCAATACCAGCAGTGACTGTTACTAGCCCAAATATCAAGAGTTCCTTAAAGGTCATACCAATTAAATGGCGCTTTTCTAGTCCCAACATACCATATACACCCAGTTCTTTGGAACGGTTTTTCATGACAAAGCTGTTGGCATAAAGCACGATAATGGCAGATGCAAGTGTCACAACGACAAGCCCTAGTTGTAGGGTAAATTGTATAGCAGATGCACCACGTAAATCCACAATTTTAGGATTAAAGGCTAGGGAGTAAAAGAGATAGCTAATAGTGACTGCCAAAATGACAGACAGAGCAAAAGGATAATAGAGTTTGCGGTTTTTGATTAAGTTGGAGATAGCCAACTTATTGGTTAATCGAAACATGCTAGTTCACCTCACTTGCCATAACAGTTAATGTGTCAGAGATTTCTTGGAACATCTGACGATCAGTCTTTTCACCACGGTAGATTTGATTATAGAGAATGCCGTCCTTGATGAAAAGGACACGTTTCGCACGGCTGGCTGCAGCTGTTGAGTGGGTTACCATGAGAATGGTTTGCCCTTGCTCGTTGATCTGATCAAAGATATCAAGGAGGGCTGCAGATGATTTAGAGTCTAGAGCTCCTGTTGGCTCGTCAGCAAGGAGAATTTCTGGTTCTGTGATGATGGCGCGTGCAACTGCTACACGTTGCTTTTGTCCACCAGAGATTTCATAAGGGTACTTCTCCTGCAATTGATTGATGCCAAGATTTTCAGCAGTCACCACCAATTTTTTCATCATTTCTGTAATAGGCTTTCTAGACAATACCAAAGGGAGTAAGATATTGTCTTTAACGGAAAGCGTATCTAACAAATTGAAGTCTTGGAAGACAAAGCCTAACTTTTCACGACGGAAGCTTGATGCTTCAGAATTTTTAATGGTAGCTGTGTCAGTTCCGTTTAGGAAGACCTGCCCACGCGTTGGCTTGTCAAGCATGGCAAGAATATTGAGTAGAGTTGATTTACCAGATCCAGACTCACCCATGATAGCGACGTAGTCGCCTTTTTCAACGGTAAAGTGAATATCCTTCAGGGCTTCTACTTGGTTGCCTTGAAAGCGAGTTTTATAAATCTTTTGAACGTGTTTTACATCTAATAGTGTCATTTTAACTTCTCCTTTTTAATATCCCATTAATTGAAACTGAGCTTGCATCATTTGAATGCCGAGCTCAACTCGCTCGATATCCTTTGGACTCGGCTTACTTGTTTGTTTCTTTTGTAAAATTGTTTTCATGATTTCTCTCCTTTTTCTTTATGCTCTAAGTTTACTCCAAAAAAAGATGGCTTGCCATAACATAACCTTACAAAAGAGGCCTTTAATCTTACATTTTTGTAAGATTAAACTATTTTATACTCAATGAAAATCAAAGAGCAAACTAGGAAGCTAGCCGCAGGCTGTACTTGAGTACGGCAAGACGAAGCTGACGTGGTTTGAATTTGATTTTCGAAGAGTATTATCTGATTGGAGCCTTTTTTCTCACCATATCAAGGTCTAAAGAAGAGCTTGAAAGGTTTCTTCCAAGCTCTTCACAATTCTTTTCATTCAATCAGTAAATTCACTTCAGAGAACTGAATCCTCACAGTTGTTCCTTGCCCAAGTTCGGATTCTATTTGAATCTGATGTCCTAATTCTTGGCTGATTTTCTGGGTTAGATAGAGTCCGAGTCCAGATGACTGCTGGGTCATTCGACCATTATATCCTGAAAATCCACGTTCAAAGACTCGCAACCGATCACTGTTTTTGATACCAATCCCAGTATCTTTGATGCAAAGGTCTGAACCATCCATGTAGATTTCAACCCCACCTTCATTTGTGTACTTGAGGCTATTTGACAGGATTTGTTCAATGACTACCAACAGCCATTTCTTGTCTGTAACAATGCTTCTATCCAAGTCATGCAGATTGATACTAAGACCTTTCTGGATAAAGAAAATGGCATATTTGCGAATGACTTCCTTGACCAGATCTTCTATATTTTCTTTCTTCAAAACCAAATCATCATGGAAGCTTTCTAAGCGTAGATATTGGAGTACGAGGTTGGTATAGGAATCAATCTTAAAAATTTCCTGCTCCAACTGTTGCTTCAGTTGGCGATCTGCCACCTCACTTACAAGGAGTTTACTGGCTGCAATTGGTGTTTTTATCTGATGAACCCAGAGTGTATAGTAGTCCACCAAATCATTATAGCGGTTTTCAGCATCTGACTTCTTTTGATAGAGTTCAGATTCGCTTTTCTCTAATTTTTCAGTTAGAAGGACTTCCATTGGTGACTTAGCTTTTCTTTCGCCATAGAGCAATTCCTTACGATAACGTTGCAATTCTATCAAGAAATCAAATACCAAAAACAAAAATGTCAAAAATGTAGATAGAAAGAAGAAATAGTTAAAGTATGGCACTTGGTTATCAAACAAGATTTCAAAGAGAAAAAGCAAACCTGTAAGCGATAGAATAAAAGCAAAAAAACGGCTACGTGAACGGATATAAGCTAGAAAAAAACTTTTAATATCAAGCATGTTTCAATCCATACCCTATCCCTTTCTTCGTTTCGATAAAACCAATCAAACCTTCTTCCTCCAGTTTTTTGCGCAAACGAGCGACATTAACGGATAAGGTATTGTCGTCAATAAAAAAGTCACTGTTCCAGAGTTCTCGCATCAAATCATCACGCGCTACGATATTTCCAGCATGCTCAAATAAAACCCGTAAAATCTGAAATTCATTCTTGGTTAGGCTGATAGCTTTGCCATTGACATGCACATCCATAGACTTGGTATTGAGGATAACTCCTGCATATTCTAAAAGACTCTCATCCCTTCCAAATTCATAGGAACGACGCAATAACCCTTGTACCTTGGCTAAAAGGACCTGCTGGTCAAATGGCTTAGTCACAAAATCATCTGCTCCCATATTAATAGCCATCACGATGTCCATTGCCTGGTCTCTTGAAGACAGAAACATAATAGGAACTTTGGAAATCTTGCGAATTTCCTGACACCAATGATAACCATTAAAGAGAGGCAATCCAATATCCATCAGGACCAGATGAGGCTCAGACTGAACAAATAGCGTCAGAACTTCCATAAAGTCTTCTACCATGACTACTTCAAAACCCCATTCGGAGAGCATTTTCCCAACTTGCTGACGGATTACTGGATCATCTTCTACTAGTAAAATCTTATGCATCTGCTCCTCCTTTTTTTATATTATAGCAAAATTCTTCTGACTACTAGCGAAATTGATGCAAATCTGATATGATAAAAGTTAAGAAAGGAATTCTCATGGCCAATATTTTTGACTATCTAACTGATGTTCAATACGATTCTTTTTATGATCTTCCCTTAAATGAACTGGATGTACTTGCTTTGACAGAGCTGACTTATCTTCCTTTTGATAACCTGTTGGACCAATCCGTCAATCGTTTAAGCGATGTCGCAACACGTGTTCCGCGAGAAAGCACCATGTTGACCAATAAAGAACGTCTGCAACTTTTAGACCAGCTTGCCCAACACAAACGTTTTAGAAATTGCAAGCTATCAAACTTTATTAACGAGATTGATACTGAGCAACAGAAACAGTTCGCTGCTATGACCTATCGTCTGAACCTGGATACTTATCTGATTGTCTTTCGAGGTACAGACGACAGTATTATTGGCTGGAAGGAAGATTTCCACATGACCTATATGAAGGAAATCCCCGCCCAAAAGCATGCTCTTGAATACTTGGAAGATTTCTTTAAACAACATCCAAAACAAAAAATTCTTCTTGCTGGGCATTCTAAAGGTGGGAATCTAGCCGTCTTTGCTGCTAGTCAAATCCAGCCTGAATTACAGGAAAAGATATCAGCAGTTTATACCTACGATGCTCCTGGTTTGCAGGCTCATCTGACAGAAACGACTGGTTATCAAGATGTTATCCCTAAATTTCACCGTTATGTCCCACAAGGTTCTGTCATCGGCATGATGCTAGAAGTTCCTGATACTCCTACCGTTGTCAAATCTACGGCTCTCGGTGGAATCGCTCAACACAATACTTTTAGCTGGCTAACTGAAGGACAGCACTTTGTCCAACTAGAGGAAATTAGTAGCGAAAGTCTGCAAATCAAAGACGCTCTTAAAGAATGGGTGGACAGTGTTCCCGATGAAGAACTCGAACTCTATTTTGATCTCTTCTTTGGAACCATCCTAGAATCTGGAATCACTTCCATCAATGATTTATCTTCTAGAAATGCTATTGAACATGTTCGACAACTTGTTTCTCAAGCCCAGACACTAGAGCCCGAGCAAGTCGAAATCTTAAAAAACCTGACACAACTCCTACTGGATGCACGCTTCCAAGCCTGGAAAAATCATTTTTAAAAAGTTAAAAGTCCCTTCTTTTATGGAGGGACTTTCTTGTTGATTCCTTATTTTGTGCTTCTGTGTTATACTAGAAACTGTAAATCTTTGAAAGAGGAAATCCTATGAAAATCCATAAAACTGTGAATCCTGTCGCCTATGAAAATACTTATTATCTTGAAGGGGAGCAACACCTGATTGTAGTCGATCCTGGTAGCCATTGGGAGGCCATTCGCAAGACTATCGAAACCATCAACAAACCGGTCTGTGCCATTCTTCTGACCCACACTCACTACGACCATATTATGAGTCTTGACTTGGTCAGAGATACTTATGGAAATCCTCCAGTCTATGTGGCAGAAAGTGAAGCTTCTTGGCTCTATACTCCTGTTGACAACCTTTCAGGACTCCCTCGACACGATGATATGGCGGATGTCATCTGCAAACCAGCTGAACACACTTATGTCTTTCATGAAGAATACCAGATTGAAGAATTCCGCTTTACAGTTCTACCAACGCCAGGCCACTCCATCGGTGGAGTTTCATTGGTTTTCCCAGATGGACACTTGGTCTTAACGGGAGATGCCCTTTTCCGGGAAACCATTGGTCGGACAGATTTGCCAACTGGTAGTATGGAACAACTCCTTCATAGTGTCCAAACCCAGCTCTTCACCCTTCCAAACTACGATGTCTATCCAGGACATGGTCCGGCTACGACTATCGCCCACGAAAAAACTTTCAATCCATTTTTCTAGAACATAAAAACCAAGGACAATCATCCTTGGTTTTTGTATTACCAAATAATCACACGATCTTCTGGTGAGCGCCACATTCCGTCGCCTTCTTTGACATCATAGGTTGTAAAGAAGTCATCAAAGTTTGGTACTTGGACGTTGACACGGAGTTTAGCTGGGGCGTGCACATCAACGCTGGCCATGAGTTTCATCAACTCTGGGCGGCCTTTCATACGCCAAATACGAGCAAAGTTATGGAAGAACTCTTCAGCTGAGAAGTCTGGCTCTCTCTTAGCAGCTTCTAGCGCTGCAGCGATTCCTCCAAGGTCAGCAACGTTTTCGGATACAGTTAATTTCCCATTGATTTTTGCACCATAAGATTCTTGGCCATCAAACTGGTCGATAACCTTCTGCGTTTTTTCTTTAAAAGCAGCATAGTCGCTCTCTGTCCACCAATCCTTGAGACTACCATTTTCATCAAAGGAAGCTCCATTTGTATCAAAGGCATGAGAAATTTCATGGGCGATAACCGCTCCGATACCACCATAGTTGGCAGAAGATGACTGATGCAAGTCATAGAATGGTGCTTGTAAAATAGCAGCTGGGAAGACAATCAAGTTCTTTTGTGGATTGTAGTAGGCATTCACCATATGAGCAGGCATTCCCCACTCCTTGTAGTCAACCGGCTGATTCCACTTGCTCCAACTGTGCTTAATTTCCACACGCGCAAATGCTAGGGCATTCTCAAAGAGACTAGCAGATTCATCTACTATCTTGTCCTTATAGCGAGCTGGCAGTTCTTCTGGATAACCAATATAAGGCTTGATGACATTAAGTTTGACGATGGCTTTTTCTCGAGTTTCAGGAGTCAGCCAGTCATTTTTAGCCAAACGTTCCTTATAAACGTCAATCATAGTTGCTACTTTTTTCTCTACGTCTGCCTTAGCTTCTGGAGAGAATTTTTCGTGGGCATACCAAAGACCGAGGGCTTGTTTAAAAGGTCCTTGAGCTAAATGGTAAGCTGCCTTGCGTTTGTCTTGAGCCTCTGGAACTCCTGAAAGAGCTCGTCCGTAGGCACCTGACAAGATACGAATCTCATCTGTCAGATAACTAGTTGAAAGATTAACTACACTCAAGATCAAGCTTGCCTTGAGTAAAGGCCAAGCTTCCTCACTATAAAATTGCTCTGCTGCTTGCCAGAAACGTTCTTCATCTACGATAACCTTGTCTGGAGTTTGCCCAATCACTGCTTGGAAAAAGTCATCCAATGGAAGGGCAGGCGCAAACTTTTTGAAATCTTCATAAGAATACGGATGGTAAAGTTTGGCATACTCTGAACTCTCTTCGTTTGAAAGTACGACAGCTGCGATGCGGCGGTCCAATTCCAATCGTTTCTCTAGCAAGTCTTCGATTTCTTCATCTGAGAAGTTATAGGCTTTGAGGAGATTAGAAGTACTTTCTTTCCAAAGGTTCAATAATTCCTCACGCTGAGGATGGTCTTCCGCATAGTAGGTTGTATCAGGCAAGATAGTTCCTGGAGCACTAGCCCAGAGAACATTGGTTCTAGCATCCATAAAGTCTGGTGATACTCCAAATGGAAGGAAGTTTGGTTTGCCAGCTAATTCATATACTGCTAGTTTACTTGCGAAATCCGCAAAACTTTCCAAATCCTGGTATTCCTTAAGCATCGGAAGGACTGGTTCAATTCCATCTGCTTCTCGCTTAACGAAATCTCTGACCATAGCGTGGTATTTGACAAAGTTTGCTAGGATCGGATCTTCTGGAAGATCTTCTCCAGCCAACCACTTGTCAGTCGTCGTTAGCATCAACTCTTCGATTTCTTCGTCAAGGTCGATAAAACCACCTGTTCTCGATTTATCAGCTGGAATAACAGCAGTCTTTTCCCACTCACCATTTATGGCATCATAAAAATCATCTTGATAACGTGTCATCTTGTTCTCGCTTTCCTAATTTCACTTATTCTTAGCTTAGCAAAAATCCCTGGGGAATGCAATTAAAAATGCCGTGTCTTCCTGATTCTTTAGATGTTCATATTTTAAATTTTTACCAAAATTAACTTGACTTAAAAATAAAATTAAGGTATATTAAAAATTAGGAGGAATACAACTGTATGATACGTATCGAAAACCTCAGTGTCTCCTACAAAGAAACGTTGGCACTAAAGGATATTTCACTAGTGCTCCAAGGACCAACGATTACCGGGATTATTGGTCCAAACGGCGCTGGAAAATCAACCTTATTAAAAAGTATGCTGGGCATTATCCCACATGAAGGACATGCTTTTATCGATGATAAAGAAATGAATAAATCTCTTAAGAAAGTTGCCTATGTCGAGCAGAAAATTCATATCGACTACAACTTTCCTATCAAGGTAAAAGAGTGTGTTTCTCTAGGACTCTATCCGTCCATTCCACTCTTTCACACTTTAAAGGCAAGTCACTGGAAAAAAGTGGCAGATGCACTTGAAATCGTTGGACTCTCAGACTATGCTGAACGCCAGATCAGTCAACTCTCTGGTGGCCAATTCCAGCGTGTCTTGATTGCCCGCTGTCTAGTTCAAGAGGCTGACTATATTCTCTTAGACGAGCCCTTTGTTGGGATTGACTCAGTCAGTGAAGAAATTATCATGAACACGCTGAGAGATCTTAAAAAGGCTGGCAAGACGGTCCTTATCGTCCACCACGATCTCGGTAAGGTTCCCCATTATTTTGACCAGGTACTCCTTCTCAACAAGGAGCTAATTGCCTTTGGTCCAACAAAGGAGACCTTCACCAAAGCCAATCTCAAACAAGCTTATGGTGACCGACTCTTTTTCAATGGAGGTGACCTATGATTGGAGAATTTATAGATGGATTGCAGAATTTCCACTTTCTACAAAATGCCTTGATTACAGCAGTTGTCATCGGTGTTGTAGCCGGAGCTGTTGGCTGCTTTATCATTCTACGTGGGATGTCTCTCATGGGCGATGCCATCTCGCACGCTGTTTTACCTGGTGTAGCCCTTTCCTTTATTTTAGGGATTGACTTCTTTATCGGGGCTATTATCTTTGGACTACTTGCCTCTGTCATCATCACCTACATCAAGGGGAACTCTATCATCAAGAGTGACACTGCCATAGGGATTACATTTTCATCTTTCTTGGCTCTGGGTATCATCCTGATTAGTGTGGCTAAAAGCTCGACTGACCTCTTCCATATCCTCTTTGGGAATATTTTGGCTGTGCAAGACTTAGACATGTATATTACCATCGGTGTGGGAGCACTCATTCTCTTGGTTATCGGGATTTTCTTCAAACAACTCTTGATTACATCCTTTGATGAACTCCTAGCCAAGGCTATGGGCATGCCAGTTAATTTCTACCACTATCTACTCATGGTACTCTTGACTCTGGTGTCAGTGACTGCTATGCAAAGTGTCGGAACCATCCTTATCGTAGCCATGCTGATTACCCCAGCTTCGACAGCTTATCTCTACGCTAATAGTCTTAAGAGCATGATTTTTCTTTCATCAGGCTTGGGAGCTCTAGCTTCTGTCCTGGGACTTTTTATCGGTTATAGCTTTAACCTAGCTGCAGGTTCAAGTATCGTGCTGACATCTGCCAGTTTCTTTCTCATCAGTTTCTTTATCGCACCAAAACAACGTTATCTGAAGCTGAAAAATAAAAAAATCAAACAATAACGAGGGAAGCCCCTCTGGAGGAATCTAATGAAAAAATTAGGTGCATTGCTGGTTCTCTTTCTTTCCGTAATTGCTCTTGTAGCATGCTCTACTGGAAAAAAAGACACGGCCACAAGTGACCAAAAATTAAAAGTCGTTGCTACAAACTCAATTATCGCTGATATCACTAAAAATATCGCTGGAGATAAGATTGATCTTCATAGTATCGTGCCTGTTGGACAAGATCCACACGAGTACGAACCTCTTCCTGAAGACGTCAAGAAAACGTCTCAAGCCGACTTAATCTTCTACAACGGCATCAACCTTGAAACAGGTGGAAATGCCTGGTTTACAAAATTAGTTGAGAATGCTAAGAAGACTGAAAACAAGGACTACTTTGCTGTCAGTGAAGGCGTTGATATCATCTACCTAGAAGGCCAAAATGAAAAAGGGAAAGAAGACCCACATGCTTGGCTCAACTTAGAAAACGGGATTATTTATGCTCAAAACATTGCTAAGCAACTCATCGCTAAAGACCCTAACAACAAGGAATTCTACGAAAAGAATCTCAAAGAATACACTGAAAAACTAGACAAGCTTGACAAGGAAGCCAAAGAGAAATTTAACGCTATTGATGCGGACAAGAAACTCATCGTAACCAGCGAAGGATGTTTTAAATACTTCTCTAAAGCTTACGGTGTCCCAAGTGCTTACATCTGGGAAATCAATACTGAAGAAGAAGGAACACCTGACCAAATCAAGACTTTGGTTGAAAAACTTCGCCAAATGAAGGTTCCATCACTATTTGTTGAATCCAGTGTCGATGATCGTCCAATGAAGACTGTTTCTAAAGACACAAATATCCCAATCTATGCTCAAATCTTTACGGACTCAATCGCTGAAGAAGGTAAAGAAGGCGATAGCTACTACAACATGATGAAATATAACCTTGACAAGATTGCTGAAGGTTTGTCTAAATAATTATTTTAAAAACGTCAGTCACCATGAATTGGCGTTTTTTATCTATTCAAATTCCGGTCAAATTGTTGGAAAGGTCTGAACATTTAATGTAGAATGAAAGAAAAAAGATTGGAGTAGCTCATGACTACATTCCTTGGAAATCCTGTAACTTTTACAGGAAAACAACTACAAGTAGGTGACAAGGCCCTTGACTTTTCTCTAACAACAACGGACCTTTCTAAAAAAACACTGGCTGACTTTGAAGGCAAGAAAAAAATCTTGAGTGTTATCCCTTCTATCGATACAGGTATCTGCTCACTGCAGACTCGTCGCTTTAATGAAGAACTGGCTAGCTTGGACAACACTGTAGTCCTAACGGTATCTATGGACCTTCCATTTGCACAAAAACGCTGGTGTGGTGCTGAAGGAATTGAGAATGCCATCATGCTATCAGACTACTTCGACCACTCCTTTGGACGCGATTATGCCCTCTTAATCAATGAATGGCATCTGCTTGCACGCGCAGTTTTTGTTCTCGATACTGATAATATCATCCGCTATGTCGAATACGTAGACAATATCAACAGCGAGCCAGACTTTGAAGCCGCTATTGCAGCTGCAAAAGAACTCAACTAAGTCCAGCTCTTGTAGCAAGAAGCTAGAGAAATCTAGCTTTTTTTGGTATACTAGATAGAGATAATAAACAAGGAAATGCGAATGACACCAAATAAAGAAGACTACTTAAAATGTATTTATGAGATTGGCATGGATGTTCCTAAGATTACAAATAAGGAAATTGCTGCTCGAATGCAGGTATCTCCTCCAGCTGTAACCGAAATGATCAAGCGCATGCAGTCTGAAAATCTTATCTTAAAAGACAAGAAAAAAGGATACTTGCTCACCGATATTGGCTTAACACTTGTATCAGAGCTTTATCGTAAACATCGTCTGATTGAGGTTTTCCTGGTCCACCATCTAGACTATACCAGTGACCAAATTGATGAGGAAGCTGAAGTGTTAGAACATACCGTTTCAGACTTTTTTGTGGAAAGATTAGAAAGTATGCTCGGCTTTCCAAAGACCTGCCCTCATGGTGGTACCATTCCTGCTAAGGGAGAACTTTTGGTTGAAATCAATAACTTGCCACTAGCAGAAACCAAAGAAGCTGGAACCTATCTCCTGACTCGCGTTCACGATAGCTTTGACCTCCTCAAATATCTTGAAAAACATGCCATCAATATCGGAGATAAACTCCAAGTTCAACAGTTTGATGACTTTTCTAACACCTTTACTTTGATTCATAAGAACGAAGAACTCTTGCTAAGTCTAGAAATCGCCAAACAGCTCTATGTTGAAAAACTGAACTAAATACGTCACAAAAAAACCAAGCATACAAGCTTGGTTTTTTCTTATCTATTTTTAGTATCTAGGATAATGGTTACTGGGCCATCATTGACTAATCCCACCTGCATATCTGCTCCAAAGATTCCTGTCTCAACAGGAACTTCCTTGGCTAGTTCCTGGTTAAAATCTTGATAGAAGGCCTCAGCCATATCTGGTTTAGCGGCGCCTGTAAAGGCTGGACGATTGCCTTTTTTGGTATCGGCAAACAGAGTAAACTGGGAGATGGAGAGAATTTCTCCTTGGATATCCTTAACAGACAGATTCATCTTGCCTTCAGCATCTGAGAAAATCCGCATATTGACAAGCTTTCTGACTGCATAATCCAAATCTTCCTGCTGATCCTCAGGTCCAACCCCCACTAAGAGCAAGAGCCCTTGTTTGATTTGACCATGAATCTGCCCCTCAATAGAAACCTGAGCTTGCTTGACTCGCTGAACGATGATTTTCATAGAAATCCTTTCTGACTGTATCGAGCATACTTAACCATTGGTCCGTTTGACTGAGTAGACTTCTGGTACGCTCTTAATCTTATCAACTACCGTTGTCAGAGTTGAAAGGTTTGAAATCCCAAAGGAAACGTGAATATTTGCAAATTTCATATCCTTGGTCGGTTGGGCATTAACCGAAGAGATATTCTTAGTTGTGTTTGATAGGACTTGCAAGATATCATTCAAAAGACCAGAACGGTTGAGTCCATAGATATCGATATGAGCCATATATTCCTTGGTTGAGAATTGGTCTTCCCATTCGACATCTAGCAAACGTTGCTCGTAATTTTCCTGTGAACGAAGGTTCATACAGTCCACACGGTGGATGGCAACTCCGCGACCTTTGGTGATATAACCAACGATATCATCACCTGGAACAGGATTACAACATTTGGCAATCCGTACCAAGAGTCCAGAAGCACCTTGGATGACAACTCCACCCTCATGCTTGACCTTGAGCGTGTCCTTGTTCTCAACCTTGACTTCGCCACCCTTGACCAGTTCTTCTGCTTCTGCCTTAGCCTTGGCGCGCTCTTCTTCCCGGCGTTCTTTTTCCGTCAAACGATTAAAGACGGTAATGGCTCCGATCTCTCCAAAACCAATGGCTGCAAAGAGAGCTTCTTCTGTCTTGTAGCTGGTTTTTTGAAGGACTTCATCCATGTGGCGCTTATCCATAAATTTATTGGCTACATAGCCGTTTTCTTGGAGCTGATTAATCAGCATTTCACGGCCTTTATTGATGGACAATTCTTTATCTTGATTTTTAAAGAACTGACGAATTTTGTTACGAGCCTTGCTGGTTTTAACCATGTTGAGCCAGTCACGGCTTGGTCCAAATGAGTTTGGATTGGTGATGATTTCAACCTGGTCACCCGTTTTAAGTTTGGTCGTCAAGGGAACCATACGACCATTTACCTTGGCTCCAGTTGCTTTTTCTCCAATCTTGGTATGAATCTCATAGGCAAAGTCAATCGGTCCAGAATCCTTTGGAAGCGAACGAACCGCTCCATCTGGAGTGAAGACATAAATCTCTTCTGCCAGATAGTTTTCTTTGACAGTATCTACAAATTCCTTAGCATCATCTGCCTGGTCTTGGAGTTCCATCATCTCCTTGATCCAGTTCATCCCAATAGCAGATTCTTTACTATTAACTTGGCCTTTCATTCCTTTTTTGTAGGCCCAGTGAGCCGCAACCCCATACTCAGCAACCTCGTGCATCTCTTTGGTACGAATCTGGAATTCAATCGGTCCTTTTGGTCCATAAACAGTCGTATGAATGGACTGATAACCATTGGCCTTACGATTGGCAATGTAGTCCTTGAAACGACCTGGCATTGGTTTCCATAGCTCATGGACATAGCCCAACATAGCATAGACATCACTCTGAGTATCCAAGATACAGCGAATAGCAATCAAGTCATAGATTTCCTCAAAGCGTTTTTTCTTGTCCTGCATCTTACGGTAAATAGAGTAGATATGCTTTGGACGACCATAGATTTTTCCTGTCAGGTTGCGCTTAGATGAATACTCCTCAAGTTTTGTCACAACTTCATCGACCAAGGCTTCACGTTCTTGACGTTTCTCCTTCATCATATGACTTATCTTGTAAAACTCTGTCGGATTTAGATAACGGAAGGAAAGGTCTTCTAGTTCCCATTTAACACTTGAAATCCCCAGACGGTGAGCCAGTGGTGCGTAGATTTCCATGGTTTCTCGGGAAATACGTTCTTGCTTGTCCTTACGAAGATGCGTAAGGGTGCGCATATTGTGCAGGCGATCAGAGAGTTTTACCAAGATAACGCGGATATCCTCTGACATAGCCATGAGCATCTTGCGGTGATTCTCAGCCAACTGCTCTTCTATAGACTTGTATTCGACCTTACCAAGCTTGGTAACACCGTCTACAATCACTCGAACATCATGACCAAATTCGCGCTCTAAGTCATCCAAAGTAGCATCTGTGTCTTCAACAACGTCATGCAAAAAACCACAGGCAACAGTGACAGCGTCCAGCTTGAGCTTAGCCAAGATACCTGCTACCTGAATAGGGTGGATAATGTACGGCTCGCCTGATTTACGATATTGGCCACTATGGCACTCTACAGCATAAACCAAGGCCTTATGGACAAAAGCCACATCTTCTTTCGATAAATATTTTTGCGTTAAAGCGACGACTTCATCGCCAGAATAAATTACTTCTTTTGGCATGCATACTCTCCAGTTCTTCCTACCATTTTAACACTTTTTAGTCAATATGAAAACTAGTAGAGTCTCCTTCTATCCGAGTTTCTAAACTTAATAAAAAACACTACTAGAAAAACTCTAGTAGTGTTGATTTATTCAAATCTATCTTAGTAAACTGTCTTTTCAGTTTCTACGTCAAAGAAGTGAGCTTTGTTCAAGTCAAATCCAAGTTCAACTGTTGCACCAGCTTGCAAGTAGTCACGTGCATCAACTTTAGCAACGAATTCATCTTTACCAACTTGGCAGTATAGGTGAGATTCTGAACCAAGCAATTCTGATACAGAGATAGTTGCTTTCACAACTGATTCTGGGAATGTTTCAAGGAAAGCAGGTTCTGCATTCACGTCTTCCGGACGGATACCGAAGATCAATTCTTTACCTTCGTAACCTTTTTCACGAAGAACTTTCAAAGCACCTTCTGGAACTTTCAAGTTGAAGCCGTCACCAACGATGTGATCACCGTTCAATTTAACATTGATGAAGTTCATAGCTGGGCTTCCGATAAATCCTGCTACGAATTTGTTAACTGGGTTTTTGTAAACTTCTTGAGGAGTACCGATTTGTTCAACACGTCCGATAGTACCAGTACCAGCAGGGTTTTTAGTAGCTGACATGATAACGATACGGTCTGCAAGTGTCATCGCTTCAGTTTGGTCGTGAGTTACGTAGATAGTTGTAGCTCCGATACGACGGTGAATTTTAGCGATTTCAGCACGCATTGATACACGAAGTTTTGCATCCAAGTTTGACAAAGGCTCGTCCATCAAGAACACTTTTGCATCACGGACGATCGCACGACCCATGGCAACACGTTGACGTTGACCACCTGAAAGGTCAGCTGGTTTACGATCCAAGAATTCTTTCAAACCAAGAATTTCTGCTGCTTCTTGTACACGTTTGTCGATATCTTCTTTACTGTATTTACGCAATTTCAAACCGAAAGCCATGTTATCGTATACAGTCATGTGTGGGTAAAGAGCGTAGTTTTGGAATACCATGGCAATGTCACGGTCTTTTGGAGCTACGTCGTTGACAACCACGCCATCGATAGATGCAGTACCTTCTGTGATATCTTCAAGACCTGCAATCATACGAAGAGTAGTTGATTTACCACATCCTGAAGGACCTACGAAAACGATAAATTCTTTGTCTTTGATGTCCAAGTTGAAGTCTTCAACTGAGTAGTGTTCGCTGTTTGGATATTTTTTGTAAATATTTTTAAGATTTAATTCTACCATTTTGGTGAACTCCTTTTATTTTTGATAGTTTTATTATAGATGAAAACGCTTTACATTTCTATGGCAAGGTGACCAAAAAAATAAAAAAGTTCTGTGCAACTTGCACAAAACTTTAGATTATATCTGGTAAAATCAACTGATAGCACAAGGTCAAGTCCGTCAATTCTTTCAACTGAAGCCCTGTTAATTCTTCCCATTTATCAATCTTGTATTGGAGGGAATTACGGTGTAGATAGAGCTGTTGAGCTGTCTTCGTAAGGACTGCACTATTTTCCCATAAGGAGAGAATGATTTCCTGAATCTGATCCTGATCCAAAATCATCTGGTGTAGATAATCTTTGATCAAACCAAGATCTACCATTTTTTCACCCATACTCCAAAGGTAGAGCTGAGAAAAGGTATGGAATCCTTGATGACCTTGACGCCACCAGTTTTTAAACAAGTCACGTTCTGCCTTGATGATATCTGTCAAACTCTGATTTCCTGCTTGCGACCAGACCTGACCAAGCATAATAGAGAGACGAACTCCAAAGTCGTATTCTACAGCTTCCAAGGTATCCATCAAGATTGAGCGAACAGAAGTGTATTTGTCCTGTTGGAGAACAAAAAGGTAATCCTGAGCGCCAACCTGAAGAACTGTCTCGCAATTAGGAAAGAGGGTTTTCATCATATCCAACCAAAAAGTCAGGTTTTCCTGTTGGTAATAGGAAAGGTGACAATAGACAACTTGTAGCTTTTTAAATCTTTGCGGTGCTTGCCCCTTGCCCTCTATCAAATAGCTATACCAGGGATTGAGAGAGATAGTTTGTTCCTGCTGGGTTAAGAGAGCTACCAACTGCTTCTCACGTTCACTTAGTCCAGCTTCTTCCAGTAAAACCCACTGATTTGAGGATACTGGAAGCGTCAGATAGCCTTCCTTATCGACTGGCTGATCTACGATTTGAGCTTGTGGAAACCAATCTAGTAATTCTTTTGCAATCATTTCCTAGCCCTCCACTTTTTGGATACACCAAGAAATCAAGGTTTCTAGACGTTCCATATTTTCAGTCATATGAAGATAACCCATGACCGCTTCAAAACCCGTAGACATACGGTAGGTCACTACATCTGCATTCTTTGCCTTGGTGTGACTATTGGTATTGCGACCACGTTTATAGATTTCTTCTTCTTTTTCCGTTAGGACTTGCTCCTCCAACATGAGGGAAATCAAGCGTGCCTGAGCCTTGGCTGATACATACTTAGTGGCCTCTTGATGGAGTTTATTGGGCTTGGTCATGCCTTTAAGAATGAGATGACGGCGAATATACATAGAATAAACCGCATCTCCTTCAAAGGCTAGCGCAATCCCGTTAATGAGATTGACATCAATCACGTGTCCACCTCACTCCATCCTTGGTATCAAGTAGTTTAATCCCTTGAGCAGCTAGTTGGTCACGGATTTGGTCAGCTGTCGCAAAGTCACGATTGGCACGCGCTTCTTGGCGTTTTTGAATCAAGGCTTCAATCTCTTCATCCAAAACTTCCTCAACAAAGACAACTCCAAAGACTTCCAACATGGCTGCAAGAGTTTCCTTAACACTTGCATCATAGTTACCTGAGTTGATCCATTTGGCCATTTCAAAGACAACAGTGATTCCATTAGCTGTATTGAAATCCTCATCCATAGCTGCTACAAACTTATCTTTAAAAGCTTGCAATTCTTGAGCATCTACATCTCCAGTAAATGGTTGCTCGTAAGTGTTCTTCAAATACTTGAGATTAGTCTCGGCATCGCGCACAGCCTTTTCCGTAAAGTTGATAGGTTTGCGGTAATGCTGAGTCGCAAAGAAGAAACGAAGCACTTGACCGTCGATAGTTTTGAGGGCATCGTGTACCGTAATGAAGTTCCCCAAAGACTTGGACATCTTGACATTGTAGATGTTGACAAAGCCATTGTGCATCCAGTAGTTGGCAAAAGTCTTGCCTGTTTTAGCTTCAGATTGGGCAATTTCGTTGGTATGGTGAGGAAACTCAAGGTCAGCTCCACCACCGTGAATATCGATGGTATCGCCTAAAATCTCCGTTGACATAACCGAACATTCGATATGCCAGCCTGGACGACCAGGCCCCCATGGACTGTCCCAAGAAATCTCACCTGGTTTGGCTGCTTTCCAAAGAGCAAAGTCTACAGGATTTTCCTTACGAGCTGTTTCTTCGTCTGTCCGACCTGAAGCACCTAACTCCAAGTCTTCTAGGGTTTTATTGGCTAACTTAGCATAGTTGTGGGATTTTTCCACACGGAAATAGACATCGCCCTGACTCTCATAGGCATAGCCTTTTTCAATCAGGTCTTCCACAAAACGGATAATGTCAGCCATAAACTCGACTACTCGTGGATGACGGGTAGCAGGCTTGACGCCCAAGGCCGTAACATCCTCACGAAAGGCAGAGATATACTTATCCGCTACTTCTTGAGGTGTAATGCCTTCTTCCTTGGCACGGTTGATAATCTTATCATCCACATCCGTAAAGTTAGAAATATAGGCAACCTCATAGCCACGGTACTCAAAGTAGCGACGAATGGTATCGAAGGCTACTGTCGAACGGGCATTCCCCACGTGGATATAATTGTATACAGTTGGCCCACAGACATACATCTTGACCTTGCCGTCCTCGATTGGGACAAATTCTCGCAAATCACGAGACATGGTGTCATAGATTTTAATCACTCACTGACTCCTTTCTCTTTCTTGTTTATCGTAAAGAGTAGTTTCAATCCAGCTCTCTGGCAATTACTAAGGCTATCTCAAAGAAAGTCATAGCATCAGCTTTTCTATCCTCGCGTCTAGCATCCCATTCGTGATTGTGATGGTCGACATAGTCAGCTGTATAGAAAAATTGATAGACCTGGGCTTGTCGATATTGGGCCCAGGCCATGATAGCCGAAGCTTCCATATCTACAACTCTAGCTCCTGCTTCAAGTCTTCGTTTGACCTTAGCAGCTGTCTCACGATAGAAGGCATCTGTGGTCCAAGACTTTGTTCGAATATGCTCAACACCAGCTTTATCCAAGGCGTTTTCCATAGTTAAGAGTAGAGATCGATCATAAGCTATTTCATCACTTGCTGGAGCATAGTGATAACTAGTACCTTCATCACGTAAAGCCGAGCTTGGTAAGATAATCTTATCTGCTTGAATAGACTGGTCTAGAACTCCGCAAGATCCCAAAACAATAAAGTTCTTAAATCCTCTTGCTTTTAGTTCTTCTAAGAGTCCAACAACCATTGGAGCTCCAATAGTAGCCATAGCAACTGCTACCTTACTCCCATCTTTTTCATAGATATACCATGGCAGTTTGCCATTTAGATTGGTAAGATAGCCACCTTCGTAGACACCATCTATCTGCTTTACTCGTTCAAGGATTTCTCCATTAAAAGACAAGATAATGGTATCACAAACTTCTCCACCACTAACGAGGCTTCGATCAGTTGGCTCGATAACAGCAGGTACATTTTCAAATTCTTCTAATATCATCGACCTAACCTCCTAATTAAAGAGTCACTTCTCATTACAAACCAGACGACCTGTGACTGGCTTCTCTAGCATGCTCAAGTTTATTGACGTAGTATTCACGTTTTTCTTCGACTTCGTGAATGGTTGGTTCATCCTTTTGCCCATGCACTCGGACAATCTTGGCTGGAATTCCGACAACCGTCACGTCACTTGGTACGTCTGCCACGACAACTGCTGCAGCACCGACTTTAGCGTTTTCACCGATTTCTACAGGACCGATAACCTGGGCATGGGCTGATATAAGAGCTCCCTTACGCACGGTCGGATGTCGTTTGCCAACATCCTTACCTGTACCACCGAGAGTGACACCGTGGTAGAGAAGGACACCCTTCTCAACAATGGCCGTCTCCCCAATAACCAGACCCGCCCCGTGGTCGATAAAGACACCAGAGTCAATCTGAGCTCCTGGGTGGATCTCAATCTGAGTCCAAAAGCGCCAAAACTGGCTATGCATACGAGCTAAAAGCTTAAAGCCATTCTTCCAGAGAAAATGAGAGAGACGGTGGGCAGCCAAGGCTTTCACACCCGGATAGGTCAAAAGAACCTCCAAAGTGGTGCGAGCCGCTGGATCATTTTCTTTTACGATATCAATGGTTTCACGCCACCATCCCATACATTTCTCCTTTCTTATTCTGAGTCTTTTGGTGTTTCAGTAGTTTCTTTCTTAGGTTTGTGGTCCTTGTGGTGGTGACGAGGACGATCGCCATGACGATGACCTTTATCTCCTTTTTCTTCTGAACGTTCAGGTTTTGGCGGACGTGGCAAGAGTGCCTTCATAGAAGCATCTACACGACCTTTTTCATCGATCTTAATAACCTTCACATCTACAAAATCACCAATTTGAACTAAATCTTCTACATTATTAGTACGAGTCCAAGCCATTTCAGAGATGTGAACGAGGGCATCCGTCTTGTCAAAGAGGTTGACAAAGGCACCGAATTTCTCGATACGCACAACTTTGGCATGGTAAACTTCGTCCACTTTTGCTTCACGAACCAAACCAGCAATGATTTCTTTAGCACGGTTGATGGCATCTTGGTCGCTAGAGTAGATAGATACGTTACCTTCTTCGTCGATATCAATCTTAACGCCTGTTTCAGCAATGATCTTATCGATTGTTTCTCCACCCTTACCGATAACAATCTTGATCTTGTCCACATCAATCTTGATAGTATCAATTTTCGGAGCAGTTGGAGCCAATTCTGGACGAACTTCTGGAATCGTTGCTTCAATCACGTCAAGGATTTCAAAACGAGCTTTCTTGGCTTGGGCAAGAGCTTCAGTCAAGATTTCTGCAGTGATCCCTTGGATCTTGATATCCATTTGAAGGGCTGTAATCCCGTCACGCGTACCCGCAACCTTAAAGTCCATATCTCCAAAGTGGTCTTCCAGACCTTGGATATCTGTCAATACGGTGTAGTTGTTTCCATCTGAGATGAGACCCATGGCAATACCTGCTACTGGAGCCTTGATTGGAACACCACCAGCCATAAGGGCAAGTGTTCCCGCACAGATAGATGCTTGAGATGAAGAACCGTTTGATTCCAATACTTCTGCTACCAAACGGATGGCGTATGGGAATTCTTCCAAGCTTGGCAATACTTGAGCAAGAGCACGCTCACCGAGAGCACCGTGACCAATTTCACGACGACCTGGTGCACCGTAACGACCCGTTTCCCCTACAGAGTATTGTGGGAAGTTATAGTGATGCATAAAGCGTTTCTTGTACTCTGGATCCAAGCCATCGATGATTTGCGTTTCACCCATTGGTGCCAAGGTCAAGATAGAAAGAGCTTGCGTTTGTCCACGAGTAAAGAGACCTGAACCGTGTACGCGAGGAAGGAAGTCAACAACCGCATCCAAAGGACGGATTTCATCGACCTTACGGCCGTCAGGACGAACCTTGTCTTCTGTGATCAAACGGCGCACTTCTGCGTGTTCCATTTGTTCCAAGATTTCAGCCACATCACGCATGATACGGTCAAATTCTTCGTGGTCTGCATATTTTTCTTCGTAAACTGCTGTGACTTGGTCTTTCACTGCTTGAGTTGCAGCTTCACGCGCCAATTTTTCTTCAACTTGAACAGCTTTTTGAAGATCGCTGTTGTAGGCTGCGATGATTTCAGCTTGCAAGTCAGCATCCACATGAAGCAATTCTACTTCTGCTTTTTCTTTACCAACTGCTGCAACGATTTCTTCTTGGAAGGCAATCAATTCTTTAACAGCTTCATGTCCTTTAAGAAGAGCTTCCAACATGATTTCTTCTGACAATTCTTTAGCACCAGACTCTACCATGTTGATAGCGTGCTTAGTACCAGCTACTGTCAATTCAAGAAGCGATTGCTCTGCTTGTTCTTGAGTTGGGTTGATGACGATTTCTCCATCAACATAGCCTACTTGTACCCCAGCGATTGGTCCATCAAATGGAATATCTGAGATAGAAAGTGCCAATGATGAACCAAACATAGCTGCCATTGGTGCAGATGCATTTTCGTCGTAAGAAAGCACAGTGTTGATGACTTGCACTTCATTACGGAAACCTTCCGCAAACATGGGACGGATTGGACGGTCAATCAAACGCGCTGTCAAGGTCGCATCTGTTGAAGGACGTCCTTCACGTTTCATAAAGCCACCAGGAAACTTCCCAGCCGCATACATTTTTTCTTCGTAGTTGACTTGAAGTGGGAAGAAATCCCCAGTTGCCATCTTCTTAGACATAACGGCAGCAGTCAAGACAGTTGACTCACCGTAACGCACGACTACAGAGCCATTTGCTTGCTTAGCAACCTGACCAGTCTCTACGATCAACTCACGACCCGCAAAAGTCGTTTGAAACACTTGTTTTGTCATTGTAATCCCCTTTGGATTGATAAAATTATACGCCTTGCCTACAAAGATCAAGATATTTTGGACGGTTCGGCTTGCCGAACATTTCTGTAGAAAAATAGGAAGGTGACGTCGCACTCGATGAGTGCTAGGAAGCTTATCTTTTTTCATAAGAAATGAGACCAAAATTCAATTACTCAAGATACTAAGCCGTTAAGCAACTCAAAGGAAAATAGGAAATCAAACGACGGAGCGACTGCTCCTAGGTAGATTTATCTTTTTCCACAGAGTTGTAGGCGGGTTCAATTACTCAAGATATTTTGGACTTTTTGAGTTTCGTTTTCACAACCTTTACAACCTAAATACCCTCATCTTTGTATCAAGTACGTACAGAGTCTATTTTATCATATTTTTCTTAAAAAGTACGGTCTTTTCTATCAAAAAGGAACCATTCCTCTATGAAAAGAAGAATGGTTTGTTTTTTAATATTTTAAGATTGGTGATTGAACAAGGCATGGGTTGCTTGGTGGATGTACTGAGCAGTGTCTGCATTGTTCATAGTGTAGAGATGTACCCCTGCTACGTCTTGCGTTACCAAGTCTACGATTTGGTCTACGGCATAGGCAAGTCCTGCTGCTCTGAGTGACTCAGGGTCATTCTCATACTTGTCCAAGATAGCCTTAAACTTACGTGGGAGATGGATATTCTCACAAGTCTTCAAGAGACGAAGCGCTTGGTTACGATTCAGGATTGGCATGATTCCTGCATGGATGGGAACATCAATCCCTGCCAAGGTGCATTTGTCTTGGAAATCATAGAAACGCTCATTGTCAAAGAAAAGCTGAGTGACAAGACTTGAACAGCCTGCATCTACTTTTTTCTTGAGATTTTGAATATCTGAGATTTGGTTTGGCGAATCAGGATGTCCTTCTGGATAACAAGCTCCAATAATTTCAAAGTGTGGCGCCTGTTCCTTAATGAACTCAATCAAATCAGTGGCATAACGAAAATCTTTTTGTGGCTCCACATCCGGAATGATGTCTCCACGAAGAGCCAAGATTTTCTGAACCCCAACCTTATCCAAATCTGCAATAGTCTCAGCCACCTTATCCTTAGTTAGATAGATAGCTGGCAAGTGAGCAATAGTCGGAATCTCCAAGTCATTTTGGATATAGTCTGCCAAACGAACCGTCGTCTCTTTGATATTAAATTTATTATTGCTGGCAGTCACACTGATGAAGTGTGGGGCCAAGTCCTGCATATCTTTCAGGGCTGCAATAATTTTGTCATTGCCTACTGCTGGGTTTGGAGGGAAAACTTCAAATGAGAGGGACGGTGTTTGACGTGACATATTTATGAACCTTTTCTAGTTGATTTTTTTACTGATCAACCGTGTAGGGAGAACTGTCTTTTCTTACAATTTCTCACGCGCAGCTTTGGCAGCTTCTACAAGGCGGATCAAGCTTTCTTTCGTTTCTGGAATACCACGTGTTTTCAAACCACAGTCAGGGTTGATCCAAACTTTTCTGCTTGGCACTTTAGCAAGGATTGCTTCGATTGTGTGGTCGATTTCGCCTTCGTTAGGCACACGAGGTGAGTGGATATCGTAAACCCCAGGTCCAACTTCTGTTTGGAAGTTTTTCGCTTTGAGTTCGTCCAAGATTTCAAGATTTGAACGGCTAGCTTCAAATGAGATAACGTCAGCATCCAAGTTGTCGATAGCTGGGATGATATCTGTAAATTCTGAGTAACACATATGAGTGTGGATTTGTGTGTCTGGTGCTACTGTTGAGTGTACCAAACGGAAGGCTGGAATAGCCCAGTCAAGGTAATCTTCGTACCAGTCGCTACGACGAAGTGGCAATTTCTCACGAAGAGCAGCCTCGTCGATTTGGATGATTTTCACACCTGCAGCTTCAAGGTCAAGAACTTCATCCTTGATTGCAAGAGCGATTTGAAGAGTAGAATCCTTGATAGAGATGTCTTCACGTGGGAATGACCAGTTAAGGATTGTAACAGGTCCAGTCAACATACCTTTAACAGGTTTGTCCGTACGGCTTTGTGCGTAGCTAGACCATTTCACAGTGATTGGGTTGAGACGAGTCACATCGCCCCAGATGATTGGTGGTTTAACCCCACGCATACCGTATGATTGTACCCAACCATTCTTAGAGAAGAGGTAACCTGACAAGTTTTGACCGAAGTACTCAACCATGTCGTTACGCTCGAATTCACCGTGTACAAGCACGTCAAATCCAACTTCTTCTTGCCATTTGATCCATTCGTCGATGGTTTCAGCAAGGAAGGCATCGTATTCTTCTTGTGACAATTCACCCTTACGGAAGGCCAAACGTTTGGCACGAACTTCCTTAGTTTGAGGGAATGAACCGATTGTTGTTGTTGGAAGGGCTGGAAGTTTGAATGCATCTTCTTGGATAGCTTCACGTTCTGCGAAGGCTGGCAAACGAGTGTAGTCTGCGTCTGTCAATCCAGCGATACGCGCACGAAGTTCCGCATTTTCACCAACACGTTCAGTCGCAAAGAGTTCTTTGTTCGCTGCAAGAGCTTCTGCACCTTGACCGTTGCGGATAGCATCCAAGTCACGGATTTCATCCAATTTTTCTACTGCAAATGCAAAGTGGTTCAAGATAGCTGGTTCAAATTCTTCGTTAGCAGTTGTAAATGGCACATGAAGAAGTGAACATGAGCTTGTCAAAACAATGTTTTCAGCAGGGATTTGCTCAAGAACAGCCAAGCTCTTTTCATAGTTGTTGCGCCAGATGTTCTTACCATTGACAATACCTGCATAGAGAGTCTTGTCAGCTGGGAAGCCACCTTTAACGAGTTCAAGAGTTTTCTTACCTTCAACGAAGTCAAGACCGATGGCATCTACTGGCAATTTCACAAGGTCAGCGTAAACGTCACGAACGTCACCGAAGTAAGTTTGAAGCAAGACTTCAAGACCTTTTTTATCAGCCAAGAGTTTGTTGTAGATGTTCAAGAATAGGGCTTTTTCTTCTTCTGTCAAATCTTTGACAAGAGCAGCTTCGTCCAATTGGATACGAGTTGCACCAAGTTCAGCCAATTTTGCAAAAACATCTTGGTAAGCAGCTACTAAGCTATCCACGAAATCTTCTGCTTTCACACCTTCTTCAAAGTCTGACAATTGAAGGAAAGTGAATGGGCCTACAAGGACAGGACGAGTGTTAAGTCCAAGCTCTTTTGCTTCTTGGAACTCATCAAAGATCTTGTGACCAGCCAATTTTACTTGAGTGTCTTTTTCAAATTTTGGAACGATGTAGTGGTAGTTTGTGTTGAACCATTTCTTCATTGGAAGGGCACGAACATCCCCTTTTTCTCCTTGGTAACCACGTCCCAAAGCAAAGTAACGTTCAAGATCTGACAATTCCAAGTTTTGAACAGATGCAGGAACTACGTTGAAAAGGAAGGCAGCATCAAGGAAATTGTCGTAGTGAGAAAAGTCATTTGATGGGATTTCAGTGATGCCTTTTTCTTTGACGATGTTCCAGTGTTTTGCACGCAATTCTTTCGCAGCAGCCAAGAGTTCTTCTTCTGAGATTTCTTTTCTAAAGTATTTTTCAGTTGTAAATTTTAATTCGCGGAATTCACCCAAACGAGGGAAACCGATAATTGTAGTTGACATGTTTTGTCCTCCAAAAATTGTTGTTGAAACTATCTTAACAGAAAAGAAATCATCTGTATAATTGTAAAAAATTAGGCTTTGATATAGTTTGAAACTATATCGCTTTTTGAAGCACAAAAAAGGATTTGGAGAAAATTCCCTAAATCCTTTGATAGACAATGATTAACAGATTTTCAAGATAGTCCTGTTCATAGTCAAACTTGAGTAAACTGAGAGTTGACTATGGCTTGGTATTAGAAAAGACTATAGGTTGATTTTTCTTTTGTAATTCTGATATTTCCCTGAAAAAGTGCGGACGGGAGGTAAAATTATCCGGTGGATGATTTTAGCAAACCAAGTAATTTCATCCCTATCAACCTTTTTCCTGTTCAAGCGGTACAACTGCTAGTGTCTTTCCTAAACTGGCTAAAACTTTTAAGACGGTATCTAACTGAGGACTGGTCTTGCCAGTTTCCATCCTGGCTATGACAGGCTGGCTCACTCCACTAAGTTCTTCTAATTTTTTCTGACTAATTCCTTGCTCATGTCTAGCTTCAATTAACTCACTCATGATAGCCACTCGCATATCACTTTCAAGGATTTCCTCCTTGGTAAAAAGTTCTGACCGGACATCCTTCCAATTACTCCCAATGGCACTATTTTTCATCACTTACTCCTCTTTCTTTTAAGTCCTTCAGTTCACGCTTGGCTTTTTCAATTTCTCTTCTAGGAGTCTTTTGAGTCTTTTTGGCATAATGATGTAAAAGAACAAAACTCCCATCAAGCCAAGCGACAAATAAAATCCTATCCCTAAGAGGTCTTAGTTCCCATATCTCATCTTCTAAATGTTTAATATAGGGTTCACCAGCTCTAGTACCATGCTGACTAAGTAGCTCGATATAGTCGTTTAGTTTATTGAGTTTTATGCGACTATCCTTACTTTTACGACAGGCCAATTCTCTCATATAATCCAAGACTGGCTCATTTCCATTTTTGTCCTTATAGAAGTAAATCGTGTGCACCAAGCAACCTCTTTTCAATTTAATTATAACTCAAAAGTTATTAAAAGTAAATCTAAATATTTATAAAAAGAAGACCTTAGAATCATTCTAAAGGTCTCATTTTTATTATTCGAAAAAATTACGAAAAGAGTTCTAAATTAGAGTTAATCCTGACTCTTACTCCAGCTCTATCCCCTTGTCACGGAGATTAGCCAGACACTCCTCATAGTAGGCATGGTCATGCTCGCTATAGATAGGACTGTTCAGCTTTTCCTCTGCTAAGTCTTGATACGGAGGGCAGGTCTTGCCGCGATAGTTCTTGTCCAGCCACTCTGGACTGACATTGTAGCCACGGCCAGCCATCTCCTCCATGATCAAGCGATGATAGGCATAGAGACGATAAGGCGAGTGGGTAAAGACATAGTCAACCGTCGCATGCTTTCTGCCCCAGCCATTGCCACGCAGAGCGCAGCACTCTCGATGTTGCCCCAAGAGCTGCGGACGTGGAAGTTGTGGAATCAAAGCCTCATGCCAAAGTCTCATGGGAGTCTCCTTTCAACAAGGTCGAATCTTGCAGATAAACATTTGGGTAACGCTCAAGCAAGTCTCGAGTGCTAGCAATCAAATCTTCCTTGGAAGCTTGACCAAAGCGATAGCGATCCAGCAGGAGCATGTAGTCTTTGCGCTCATCAAGGCTGGCTTGCTTTTTAAAATAGCCCCAAATATGCTGAAAAGCGTTGCAAACTTGACCCCTGTGTTCTGGAATCTGGCAGGCGCGGTCAATCATCTCTTGAACCTGACTCAGCTCCACTACTTCTTGCTTGAGATACTGGCGAATGTCCTTGTAAATATTGCTAGAATGGCTTAAAACAAGGTATTTATTTTCCGCCCAGAGTTGCTGACAAAGGGCACGTTGGTTGTTAGTTTCCATATTTCTCCTTAACTTCTACTAGTTCCCAGGAAATATGGAAACAAAGTTGTATCTATAAAATGAGCGAATTATAAGTGAATCAACTAGCCCCATCACCCTTTAAAGTTTTTCAAAAACTCTTTGAGTTCAGCATCGGCTTCTGGTGTGGGGCAATTCTTAAACATATACAAAATGACTTTTTTCTAAAACACTTTGTTATTTATTTCCGAAACATTGTTTTTCCCAGCTCGGCCATCACTTGGTGTTTTTGCCATGGTAATAGTATAACGGTTATCATCAAAATAAGTTAGTTTATAATGTTTACCTTCATCAGAAATAGTGAATCCCAATTGTTTCAAATCTTGCTTCAACTTTCCTGTTAAACCACTATAGTCAGTTAGAAGACGTTTAACTTCTTCCCTCTTCTTACTAAGAACATCTTCACTATTATTTTGCTGAATAATATCCTGAACGATATGTTTTTTGCGTGTGTTATCTTTAATACTTGCTAAGCTATCAGATAATACAGATAGAATAAATTCTTTCTTCTCATCTTGGAAAAATTCTTTTTCACTTCCACTAGATAAGAAACCACTATCATAAACAGTTTTATTGTTGAAAGCATCTCTATAGAAAGCTAACTCACTTTCCAGATCAGAAATACTACTACGTAAACGACCATTTTCTTCCGTTAACTCATCAAAATCATTACTAAAACTATCTAGGAGTTCTTCTGTCTCCTCTTTGGTTCTCTCAGCTTTCGTACGTTTAGATTTTTGACTTTCAAAACGATCTCGAAGTAAAGAAGTTAGTACGCCATCCCAAGTGTACAAAGGATCAATGCTTTGCTGATTTGTAAAATTTATAATCTCTTTTACAATGTTTTGTCTAGTTATAGTTGGATCAAAATATTCATAATTTAGAAACCTCTTATGTTTCACTACATCTGATTGATAATAGATTCCAATTGCTCCATTATACTCGTTAGTACTATTACATTGCTCTCGAATAAAAGTATTGGTTTCAAGATCTTCTTGAACAAAAATATGTGCTACCCCTTTAAGAGCATATGCTAATTTATCGACGTCAATGGGGATATTGTTTGAGAATGTTTTTGATACATAAACTACCGGTAAATCATAGAATTTTGTACCATTTATCACAGCAGTCAAAACACTGAGATTCTCACAGCCAATCAGATGGGGATTCATCAATATAGGAAGATCATTGTCATCTACAACGTATCCTTTTTCAATCAATAATCTAATAAATAATGGAGTTGTGAATGAAGGATCAACACCAATAGCATCTTCAGTAAAACTACGATCTAACATGATTGACATTTTATAGTCCTTAAAATTCATGATGTAATCTGTTTTCCAAATAATACCATCATCCAGTTTTTTTACATATCTTACAGCTACGATTTCTTCATTTCTGTATTCTTTAAATTCAAGTGAGATTGTATCATCACCGAATTTTTGATTGTAGGATCCATCCCAATTCAAATTGGGTATAACATTATTTTCGTGTGGGCTTCCTTGATTCCATTCAATCACTAAATTTAAAAAAGCTTCTTTAGTCAATGACTTATCAATCTTTAAAATTGTAGAAAAAAGTAACATTTATTTTCCTTTCTATGGTCTATATAAAAACGTAAATGAATGAATAAGAATTTTCCAGAATTGTTGTTTAGCAACCTGATAAAAGTCTATAAATTTGATATTAGAAACAAAACTATTTAATAGTATAATAATAGTAATTAGTAGAGAAACTCCCAACAGAACTCCCCATATCCAATTTATTATTCTTTTAAAATTTTTAACTTTCTCAATTTCATAATCAAGTTGAATACTATTAAAGATATTTTCTATTTCTCTCTCAAGCAAGACATCCTCATAATTTTTTTTCAAAACATCAAATAGTTCTTTAAAATTTTTCAAATCGTTTCTAAATTTCAAATTTGATATAAGCCAAAAAATGATTGAACCAATCAAAGCAATAACAATTATTATTAGGATATCTTTTGTAAAAATTTTATCTAATTCTCTATCTGATATTGCATTTGCCAAAATAACTGAAAAAAAGAAACCTATTATTGCATACAGATTTTTAAGAAAAGTTTCCAATATGGTATTTGTATAATTTTTTAATTTAGAAATAGATTCAATAATATACTCTGATAAGTCTTTCTTAGCATCCAAATAAATATTCACTTTTTCTTTAATATAGATATTATAAGATTTTTGAAGATCTAGAATCACATTATTATTAGAATTAGAATCAAAAATATCCATACATAAATATTCAAAAACAGAACGAGCAATAGATGATTTATCAATATAGTTATCAGTATTGTAAATCCAATTATAAATCTCGAAAATTGTAGGGTTGTATTCTAGCTTATCATTTAAATTCACTTTTAGTGTTTTACCAATATCATTTAATTGGTAAAATAGGATATCTTCTTTTATTTCTGATGAAGTCGCAATATAAATTGCTCCTAAAATCATCTCTATCCTACTAAAATATTTTTTAAGACGACTTGAATTTTCATTATCTGACAACGTTTCTGTAACATGAAAATCATCTGGTAATAATTCATACTTATCTTGATTATAAAATGAACATGTATTTTTTACTTTAAACAGCCTAGAGGATCTGTTAAAGACAATTTGTGATTCATCCTGAATAACATCAAAATAAATGGATTTCGTATGCAATCTAAACTCTGATACATTAGGATCCAAGATTTCAAATTCAATTTTTTGATTATCATTAGAAAACAAACAATGAAAATATGATAACGTTTCTGAAATATTTTTTTCTATTAAATGTTTTATGAATGAGTCCAAAAAATAAATAGATTGCTTACCATCAATTATTTGTTTATCAATTATCAGAGAGATTTTCATAGTTTCAGATGAACTTATATATTCTTTGAAATCGTATTCCTGAGTTCCCCTTTCGAAAATAAAGATATCGTCATTTTCATTTTGAAAAGTAAATTTACCATTATCTCGTGAAGATATACTATCTAAAATCTGAGTAAAAAAACTAAAATTTTTAAATTCATTTCTATCAAATAAGCATACGTTGGCCTCAAATCGCCTTCTATGATCCCTACACTCGAATATTTTAAATAATTCAGGGTTCATTCATCTATCCTCTTATATGTACCAAAAGTGCTAAATGCATCGTTATTTATAGTCTCTACGATGATATAATGTACTCCGTCTTCGCTTTCAAACGACTGAATCTTTTCTAAATTATCTTCAACTCTTAATTTAATTCCAGGATAAAGGTCGTACGTTGTTCTAATTCTAGCTTTTAAAGCAGTCAACGATACAGTAAATAAACTGTCAAACCCTTTTTTTGAAGGTAAGGATAAAAGATGTTCTCGAATACTCTCTTGCTCAGTTTTTTCAATTGATACCGATTGATAATTATCAAAAATATCAGAAATCATTTTTTCAAAATCTATTAATTCATGAGTTCTAAAATAATTTATAAATGTATTTCGAATGACTGTTCTATCTTCAGGGTATTTTTTCTTCATTGTCCTATTCAAATAAGAGTTAATTGATTTAAAAGCCCGATCCGTATTAATTTCATCCGATGTCTTTTCTTGAAGTTCTAAAAAATCATCAAACCAATATTTCGCAACATTATCAAGATAAATTTTCACCCCCTTAACACTATATGTTTCTCCGTCAATTAGAAAGATACAAGATTTAAAAACCTTCTTTAATTCTTTTTGAAATCCAGTTTGAAATGAATAGTCCTCATCATTAACAAAACTGGTATGCTCAACCTTTGCTAGTAAATATAAATATTCTTCTGAATCATCATTATAAAAAACAGCCTGAATTAGTGAACCAATTTGTAGCTCAATATTTAATTGATTTACTCTTTCTTGTGCATCTAACTCTTTTTCCAGTAGTCTTTGAGCAATATCTTTAAAATACTCTTTTGTTTTTTTCTCAACAGATTCATTAAAAAGAATCTGTTTTATCTTTTCTAAAACAAACGTATTTTCATCCCGTGGTTCATATTCCTTTACGACTTTATTATTAGTTATTGTATCGAAAATTTGCTGTAAATAGAGCGCAAACTCAGCTGGAATTTCTTTTGATTGTGTAGTCTTTTTATCACGATCAATCACTCGAATATCACTTAAAATAAGTTCCATCATTACTCCTAATATATTACATTCTATAGGTGTTTATTAATAAAGCACTACAGATCAAGTCTCATGATCATTGTCTCACTCCATATCTTTAACTTTATCTTCAATAAAAGTAATTTCTTCATCACTCAACCCATACTTTTTATACAATTGCTGATCTATCTCAGATATAGATTTTGACCAATCTATATCTGAACCAATTGTAAAATTCTGTAGAGGGACATTTTCCCACGTGGATGCAGTCTCATTATGCTGGGTAATTTTCAATGTTCCCAACATAACTCTTAAAAATTTAGTTTTTACATATTTTAAACAATTCTCTGCTTCATTTATTTTTTCAAATGCACCAAATGAGATAAAGGTTTGAGTATGCCCAACACCTTGGTCACCAATGATAGGACTTGATAGTGGCTCTCCGAGAGTACCGCTACCGTTAGAACCCGCTACGAACACCTTATATTTATCTAAATTAGGATGACTTTGAACAAATTTGCGATTAATAAACCTATAAACTCGTTCATTTAACAAACGACCATAAATCTGTATATCACTATTTGATTGGCGTTTGTCATAAAAAACTTCAGGTAATCTTGAAAATATATTTGTTAACATATAGGTTCTAGTTTGTGGACTAACAACCCTGTTTTCAAATTCTGGATACTCATCATATATTAATTCAGTTAACTTATAACTATTAAAGCCATATAAAATCTCATTCAACGATTTATGTCTTGAACAAACCACTTTTTCTACAATTGAATTAAGTATAGGATAAGGGGTAAAAGTTTTTATAGCATTAAATTTTTTTTCATTATCCCTATATGTAACAGCAACCCCACCTTTAATATCGGTATTCGGAAAAACTTCTGAACTGTTTTGTGTAAAATATACTACTTTCAAATGTTCATCTTTAAGCATTTTCCTATTCCAGGATTTCGGTGTCTGACCAGCATTAAATAAAAACCTTGCTGGGTGAATCATGATTGCCTTCGACGAAAGAGTTGACGATAAATCTAAAAATTTATGATAAATTGGTTCAGGTCTCTTTCCTAATGCCTCCTCCTGATACGGTGGATTCCCAATCACAACATCAAATTTCACTTTATCAAAGGCCTCCTCTACTTGTTTTTTACCTTCTTCTATACTTGATTTTAATGTATCTGAGAAGTTTTCGATATAGGCTACATTGGTCTTATATTTCTTATAGCCTGTTAAAGTTCTTTCTGTAATAGTCTTAGCCATTGGTGTTTTTGCAATGGCATAAATGTTGTTTTCTAAGATTCCACGATAGACACTGTCAGCATCAAATCTATTATCATCATTATTTTGTACATATTGATAATAGAGACTCATAGCAGCATGCAAAGGATAGAGACCTGTCTTAGCATTAATATCAATAATTTTAGTCTCTGGATGGTAAACATTATTAGTAACATCTGTTTCAACCCAATGGAGATTTGGCTTAGCGCCATCTGTCATTGACTCAAAGTTATCATCATAGAAATTAAGGCCACCAATACCTTTTGCAATTTGCATATTAACCACGCGCCATGGTGTCAAAACAGTTTCCTTATCGGGATTCTTGAAGCTACCAAATAAGGTTGCAACTTCTTCGGCACGTTCAATAAAATCAAGACTATCAAAAGATTTAGCTCGTTGACGAATGATTCGACCTGCTTCAATAAAGACCTCTGCGTCATAGTACTTGGTTATATCTTTGAACATGCCTTTTGTGAATCCAGCAGGCATAAATTCTTTCCAAGATTCGTCATCGACTTCTTTGATAAAATCTTCGATTGTGATATCTTTACTTAAATCGACATCCATTCCGTAGATCATCATTGGAATACGAATAGAAACTCCTCGTAAGATAGAAATCATCGTTTTCTGTTGTTTACGAGCCTCTTTGAGTTTTTCCATTGCGTCTTTTTCCTCTTGACTACGCTCACGAGGACGCTTTTTCTTTGCACGTTCAGCCTTATCATACTCTTCATCAGTCAAACCATTATCATTTATTGTCACCTTGGTCGGTGTTTTTTGTTTTTGAGTTTTACCAACAATAGCATTTAGTTTATTAAGACGTTCAGCATCATCAGAAGTAAGTGTCAAAAGTCTATCATTATAAAGACTATCATCTTCAAAACCTGAACGTACCGCTTTTTCAGCGTATACTTTCTTAATTTGTGTTAGCATGCGATCAACATCAAAAGGTTGCATGCCATTATCACCTTTGCCCAAAATTGGTAAAAAGTTAAGCAGATTTGACATTGCTTGTTTCTGTTGCTGGGTATTTTTCTTACCAACACCTGAGTTAATTTGAGCACTTTCAGCCATTACTGTCAAAGCACGGTCTGGAGCAAAATCAAAGATGTAGCAACGCTTCTTCATCCCTAATTTTTCATGAGAGAATGGTGTCTGCGCGCGAAAAGCAGCTTGCAAATAGTTCATAGAGCTACTTGTATTTGAAAGAAACATGACGGCTGTCCACTCTGGAATATTGACGCCTGTTGTTAACCTGCGAACGGTCAAAGTGATTGTTTTTGTTTGCGAAGGATCATCCGTAATCGCTTGACGTACCTTCGAAAGATCATCCTCTGAAGTATCTAAGATATTATCACTCTTATCATTTCGTACAACATTAACAATCTTATAATCCATCCCAAACACTGGATGTTCTGTTAAAAGCCTTTCAAAAGCGTTAGCTTCTTTAACTCCTGGCATAAGCCATAGAGTATGACGGAGTTCATCACGATATTCTCTTGTTGAAAAAGGATACTTAGTGTCACTATTTGGGTTAGTAATATTATCCAAAAAACGTCGAACATCTGCTTTATAGACTAATTCTCCCTTATCATCAACTCTAAAAAATTCTCGAAAATTAAAAGCTTTATTTTCATCAGTAAATTTTTCCTTATGTTTCATCTCAAAAGTATACATAAGCACTTCTGGAAGTTGTTCATAAGGGTTAGGTTTATCAGGATTTTCCAAGTCCCATTTCAGTTTGGCTTGTTGTTCCATAACATAGTCCCAAGTGTAGACTTGTTCAGGTGCAAACTGATCAAGAAGGTTAAATGGTGTACCAGATAATTCTAGAATCTTGGTGTGACCTTCTTTAACTAAAGCTTTCATGACTGTATCACTTAGTTCAGTTTGAGTTCCTTCATGTGCTTCATCAATAATGATTAAATCCCAGTCTATATCAGTAAATTCAGGAAGATTAGTTTGAGCACCTTTATACCGGAGGAGCTGAATAGAAGCGAAATAGATAAAGGGTTTGTCTCCCTTTTTCAGTGTTGAAAGTTTTTCCCCCTCATCAACTGAACCATATAAATACCCAGCGTTTGCCATATCCATTTTTTTGTAGTCTTCAAACCATGAATCACGAACTACTGGTCTATGCGTCATAATTAGAACACGTTGAAAACCTTCTTGTTTAATAAGCTCCAAAGAGGTTAAGGTTTTACCAAAACGCATCTTGGCATTCCAAAGCATTCGATTTTTTTTCTTATATGTTTCCTGTGTTTGCTTAACGGCAGCATTTTGTTCTGGTCTAAGAATAATATCCGACTTATCTGCTATATATTCAGCCGGTAAATCACTAATAAATGACCGTCCATCTTTGACAGCCTTAATAGCTTCCTTAGCTGTCTCTAAATCAGTCTTAAACCATTCATTACCCTCTAAGTGCTTTGGATGACCAATACCTGAACGTTTCAACACTTCATGAACCTCGTGATCATGAAACCATGATTTTGTTGATTTTTTATATGCTAGTTCAACCCATCCAAGCTTAAATGGAAGACCAGAAGTTCTCATATATTGTTTAATACGTCTAGGTGCTACACTACGTAAAAAATCACTATTAGGGGTCCAGTCTGCTTCAATATCGTCAGAAGCTACAGATCCTTCTCCAATTTTTTGAGCCCCTTCATAAGCAGCAAATTCCCCACTTTCATTATTCACAGTCTGAACATAGATAAACTTGCGTTCGGCAGTTGTATAACGCTCTTGCGCTTTGGGTTCTAAGAAATTCTCATACAAAGAAACTTTAATTTTCTTATCAACATACTCAGTCATGAACCAAACTAAAATCATATAAACTAACTTTAATGACTTTAGTGCATTCTCTTGTGTTGCATCTTTAGGATTTAGTTCATGAGCTGAATTATTTCCATGCCCTTTAATTTCAAAAAATGCATCTACAATAGCCTTGTTATTAATATGATATTTGATGATTTGTAATTTATCATGAAAACTAGAACGAGACGGTAATTCAATGAATAGACGATCGGCAAATAGGATTGCTGTATTCTCAGCAACTTTACGAACTTTAGTCAACACACCCTCGTAATCTTGTTGAGTATAGTTGTTCTCAGCCATATTTATAGTTGAAAAAAGTTCTGCTGTTTCTATGTTCACTCTTAAAAAATCAAAATTCGAAGCCATAATTCTTTATTCTCCCAATGTATAAACCTTTTGAATAACTACTTGTTCCATTTTGCCAACGCTCAAATTTTCATCTAACTCTTCAAAGAGGCTTAGTTGTCCTTCAACAACCTTATCCTCTCCATCAATATTTTCACCAAAAAGTTCAGCAAAAGCAAATCGTTTTTCTTCAACAAGACTAGGGTATCCCTTTACTCGCTTCCACTCACTAAACATAATAAGTTCATTTGAATCAGGATGACGCTTTGTCAGAGTGTTCCCTCTAACAATATTCTTTTTGATTAAGTAATGAGCAGATTTATAGATATCAGTATTGCTACTCAATCTCTCACCAAAAGAGTCTTCATACCAATCCAAATAACACAAAAACATCCTTGCTCTAGCAACTTCAAGATTATCTTCAAGATATTCAATTCCATAAATTGATGATAAAGCAAACAGAGATTTTGTTTTCCAATTTTTCTTGTCGTAATTCCTAGTAACAGCAGAGAGTTTTCTTTCAAGTATTGCTTCTAAAAAATTCCCATCTCCTGCTGAAGGTTCCAGAAAAGTCGCATAAATATCTTCTGTTTTTTCCCTTATTCCAGGAGTATCTAACATCTTTTGTACCATCCACGATGGTGTAAAAACTTCCCCATGTTTCTGTACTCTATCTTTAGATTTTATTATATTCTCTTCCATCGATATCCTCAAATTTATAAATATTCCTTATTTCATTATACCATTTTTATATGAATATTCGTCGTATTCTCCCTACTTCAAAGCACTTTTGACCTTTTTCTTGGTGATGATTCGGTCGTTTTTGTTGGCTAGGGATTTAAGTCTGGCTTCGAGCAGGATTTTTCTACCTGTTTCGTTGCGGGTGTAGACGAGTTGGTAGTTGCCTATATGCGGTGCGACGGCATTTTGGAAGAGCTGGGCATCTTCCTTGCGTTTTTCAAAGAGACTAGGGACTACGAAATACTTGGACTGGCCGGCCGGTGCTTTTTGAGCTACTAAGAGGTATCGTTGATTGTCCACTGGCGCAAAGAATTCTCCTAAAACCTTTGAAAAGAGCTCCTTGTCTCGCATACTGCCACCTTTTAGATAGGCAAAGACATTAAAGCTTTCCTTGTCCTCATCGACTTGCACGCGCGACTGGTCATCAGACAAATGCCCTGCAGTCACCATGACCTTACGAATAGCTTCTCCAATCTGGCGCAAGCGTTTATAGGGACTCTTGTAACTGTAATAGCGAAAGGCTGTGATAGCTAGGACGATAACACAAAGAGCTGTCAACCATGGCAAGGCAAAGAAGGTTAGTCTAAAGACATAGGCTAGGAAGCTAATGGCAGATACCATCAGAACATAGCGAAGCCACTTTTCAGCATCCGCTAGGGCAAGCAGAGGGATTCGTTTACTGTCGGTCGCCACTTCATTGACAATCTCGATCTTATCAGCAACGATGAGAGATTCCTGCCATTTTTTACGAAGGGAGGCGCGATCCTTGGATAGTTCCTTGATCTTCTCGTTATAGTCTTCGAGTTTCTTTTTCTTAAATGGGAACTCAGGAAAGTTCAAGCGATCCAGACCTGTTTCAATGGTATCTTCCTTATAGGACAAGCCAAGAAAATGGTCCATCCGACGGGCAAGGGTTTGCAGGTCCTGATATGGATTGAGGTCTTGTTCTTCTTGATTTTCATTTGAAAAGGCTGGATTTTTGTAAGGTTTGATGGCTACTAGGTGCCAAATATTGCTGGTCTTATCTGGATGTCCTGGCCAGATACGGATAGCACGGCCTCGCATCTGATTACTCAGCATAAAGCTTCCGACAAAACTTCCTAGGATGAGAGAGTTGACACAAGGCGCATCCCATCCTTCTCCCAAGAGAGACTTAGTTCCGACCAAGACCTGGATAGAACCACGTTGGAAGAGCTCGGTCACTGCTGCGACCATCCCCTTAAAGCTAGATGGAAATCCTACTTGGAGATAGGCATCTTGGTCGAGTTTTCCGATGGCTGAGAAGGTCAAGTTGGTATTTGGGATGAGAGCTTCCAGTTCTTCCTTGACACTGGCTGGTATGATAACGACACTACCTGAAAGGACTGCTATAGGGACAGAAAGACCTTGCTTTTGCGCACTTCTACGAATGGTTTCAAAGTAAGGGAGGACACCTAATTGCGTGATTGGTGCTTGGTCATCTCCCAGATAACTGGCAAAATCCTTACGGATATAGTCCGCTAAGACTAACTGTCTCAAGTCCTGACCTAGACTGGCATACTCGGTTTCAAAGATAGATGCGATGCCAGTCAGTTTTCCTAGAGATTGATTGAGGATTTGGTCATTGGCCTTGGACTTGACCAAGAAGACCTGACGTTTTTCAATCAATCCTCTTGATTTCAACTCGGCCTCTATCTTTTTCTTTGTCTCCTGTGGATCCTCATACCAGTCGGGTGTCTGATAGAGAAGACCTTGCAAGAGGACTTCGAGCCAGTAGTAATTAAGAGCAGGCAAGCCTTTCGCCCCCAGTAAATCTCGTAAATACTTAGGAATTTCCAGTTTTTGAGCCTGTAGATAAATGAGGAGGGCTGAGAGATACTTGGGATCTTCGAGAAGCATATCCGCAGCGATTTCCCCTTTTAGAACCTTGGAACTCTTAATCAACTCTTGAAAATCAGGATCAACCACTAGTTGGCTGACATATTGCCACTTGGTGTCCTCAAATTCTTCCAGGCGCTTGTCTTCTTCCTTGGTCGGAAAACAGATATAGACAAAGTCCTGATGAGGGCAGAGGGTGTCTTCCTTGACCAGTTCTGGCACTGTGATTTCTTGGTCGATCTCGCCACACATCTGGAGATAGCGATCCCAGAGTTCTGGCTCACTGTCATAAGGCGGTGTTGCCGTTAGAGAGATGACTTGCAGTTGTTGGTAGTTTTTACGGAAGTCTTCTAGGCTTTTCCACCATTCATTTCTCAAGTGATGGCATTCGTCCAGGCAGAGGGTTTCGACACCCCTTTCCTTGAGTTTGGCAAGCAGGTCAAAGCCGACAAAGTCCTCAACCTCGCCATTATCTTCTTGAGATTGCACCTGTTGCATGGCGCTGTGAAAGGCTTGATAGGTAGCGATGGTGATCTGCTTCATGTCCTTGAGATTCTGAGACACGAGACTGGTAACCTGGTCCTCATTCTCTAAAAAAGCCTGGCGAATCCTATCCACCCATTGTTCCCGAATGGTAACCGTCGGCACCAAAACCAGAGCTGGTTTATCAAAGCGGGCAATCAACTCAATCCCAATGGTTGTTTTTCCTGAACCTGGTGCTGCCACCAAGTGGATATGGCCATCTGCTTGGTGTTCCTGAAAGTTATCCAAGACTTGTTTTTGATAGTTGCGCCAAGTGCCGTTAAACTTCAATCCTAACATGATTTTCCTCATTCTAAGCGGTCATTTTCTTATTCCCATTTTACCATACTTGAGGCAAAGTCACACGAAGTATCTCATGTAGTCTTTCTCCCTAAAATATGATATAGTAGAATCATACTACACAAGAGGAGTTTACATGTCACACGATAAAGAAATGAAAGCTGTTTCTCCCCTTCTACAGCAAGCCATTCATATTTCCTCCATCGTCGGTGGAGTTGGTACCTTAATATTCTGTATCTGGGCCTATCAGGCTGGAATTTTGCACTCCAAGGAAACCCTATCTGCCTTTATCCAACAGGCGGGTATCTGGGGACCACCACTCTTTATTTTTTTACAGATTTTGCAGACGGTTGTTCCCATCATCCCAGGTGCTCTGACATCCGTTGCAGGTGTCTTTATCTACGGTCACATCATTGGAACGATTTATAACTATATTGGCATTGTCATTGGTTGTGCCATTATCTTTTACCTAGTACGTCTCTACGGAGCACCCTTTGTCCAGTCCATGGTCAGCAAGCGCACCTATGACAAGTATATCGGTTGGCTGGATGAGGGCAATCGCTTTGATCGTTTCTTTATCTTTATGATGATTTGGCCAGTTAGTCCAGCTGATTTTCTCTGTATGTTGGCTGCTCTGACCAAGATGAGCTTCAAGCGTTATATGACCATTATCATCCTGACCAAGCCCTTTACACTGGTTGTTTACACTTATGGCTTGACCTACATTATCGATTACTTTTGGCAGATGTTTGGCTAATAGACAAAAAACTCAAGGATGAATCCTTGAGTTTTTCTTTGTTAGGCTTCTTTTTTTAATAAAAGGGAAACAAGCACTGATGTAGCAATCATCCATGCTCCTAGAATGATAAAGGTCATTCGACCATCTGTAGTCACCAAGCCAATCCCTGAAAGAACGAAGGGGGTTAATGATGCTCCAGAAGAACATCCCAAAACAGCATAGGAAGTTGCTTTGTTGAGGAGTTTTGCAGGAATTCGCTCAGATATCAACTGAAAGACTGTCGTCAGAGCGATACTGTAGGCAAATCCTCCCAGGATAGAACCTGCAACCACCACCCAGAGTGAAGGGGAAAGAGCAATGATGATTTGTCCGATACCAAAAGTAACACCAGCGACCAATAGAAGTCTTTCCTTGAAGGTCGAAATCAGGAAAGAAAAGCTGATTCCAGCTAGAATCCCAATCAACTGCATGGCACTGAGTACCAAACTCGACAACTGAGCATCTCCAAAACCTGCCTCAATCATGAGACTAGGGATACGGAAGGTAATGGCAGTATTGGTACAAACAATCACTGCAGCTACAGTAGCGAGAAAGAAAATGAGCTGTTTCATAGAGCGAGTCAATCTCACTGCTTCTTCTGTCTGATGATTGGACTCATGAACTTCTGTTTTGCCATAAGGGACAAAGAGAAGGAAGAGTACCAGAACCACTAGACCAGCTGCATAAGCTAAGAAGGTTGCGGTCCAGCCAAAGGCCAAGAGCTGACCGACTGCCAAAGTCAAGATAGAGGCTCCTACTACTTCAGCTGACCCACGAAAACCAAGCATCTGGATACGGGTTTTGCCATGGTAACGTTCACTGATAATGGAGATAGCCTTGGCATTGAGCATTCCAACTCCGATTCCAAATAGCAAGCGGGTCGCAAAGACAAAGTAATAACCCTGATACCAGAAAGGTGCTATTCCACTGATTGACAAGATCAAAAGTCCCAAGGTCAACTGGAGTCGTTCAGGAAATATACGCTCTAAAACTCCGTTTAGTAGAAGCATGGCCATAATCCCAAAGGATGGGAGACTGACCAAGAGTTCGACCTGACCGGTCGAATAGCCCTGATAATAGTCAAACATGGCAGGTAGGGCACTAGAAATAGAAAACGATGTGATCAATACTAACGATAGGGAGAGTATGCTCACTTTTTCCAAAAATTGTTTCATCTTTTCCTCATTCATTGTTCATTTTTCATATTAGTAAAAAGGTCCTTTCCTATCATACACTCTTTAGCCAAAATTGGCAAGCGACTGAGCACCAAGACCAAAAGAAAAAGCGGGGCATCAAGAGCTGTGAAGTCTTGATGACATCCCACTTTTTTATGTGTTTTATCCAGTTATGTGACTTAGATTTTCAAGAATCGACGCATTGAGATTCCTGAACCAAGTGAACCGATACAGATTCCGATGAGGAACAAGAGTCCGATCATCAATGGAATAAAGGTATTCGGTGTAATCAAAGATAGGTTTTGACCAACCAAGGATGGGTTGACAGATTGGAACACTCGGTTATAGATCAAGTAAACCAAAGCCGATGGGAGGGCTGCTCCCAACAATCCGATAAAGGCACCTTCTAGCAAGAATGGGCCACGGATGTAACCGTTCTTGGCACCAACCAAACGCATGATTTGGATTTCACGACTACGTGAAATGATGGTAATACGGATGGTATTTGAAATCAAGAAGACTGCGATGAAAATCAAGAGTCCTGCGATTACCAATCCCCATACACGGATAAAGGAAGCCAACTTGAAGAGACGTTCGGTATTGGCACCACCGTCTTGAACTTCAGAGACACCTTCGATCTTCTTAGCTGCTTCAGCTACTGGTTTTACATCACTTGGTGAATTGGTATCTACGATGTAGGCATCATGGAGAGGGTTTGCATCTCCTTCAAATACCTTCCACTCATCACCCATAGTTTCAGTCAGCTTTTGGTACTGTTCTTCTTTACTTGAGAAGGTTACATTTTTAACAGCTGGCAAAGCTTTGAGGGCATCGTAGACCTTGTGGTAGTCATTGTTCGTGACTGTTTGGCCTTCTTTTACAATGGTTTCACTGTTGTCCTCAACGTCTTTACGAACATAAACCATGACGCGGACGTTGTTTTCGATATCAGTTGCTAATTTCGCAGTGTTAAAAATAACTGAAGCAAAGATAGCAACCAAGGTCAAGGTAATCATTACTGAACTGATGGCAGCAATGGTCATCCATCCATTACGCTTTAAACTCTTTAAAGCTTCAAACAGATGGCGGAAAAATCTACTAATCATCGTATCCGTACTCTCCTTTCGCTTCATCACGTACCACGCGACCATTTTCGATGGCAATAACGCGGTGGCGTAAGGTATTTACGATTTGGCTGTTGTGGGTCGCCATCAAAACAGTTGTCCCTTGAAGATTGATACGTTCCAAGAGGTTCATGATTTCCCATGAGTTATCTGGGTCCAAGTTACCTGTTGGTTCGTCAGCAATCAATACTTTAGGATTGTTTACAATAGCACGCGCAATGGCGATACGTTGTTGCTCACCACCTGAAAGCTCATTTGGGAATGAACGAACCTTGTGCTTCAAACCGACAAGGTCCAAGACTTCCATAACACGTTTTTTGATGTTACGACGACTTTCACCAACAACCTCCATGGCGTAAGCAATGTTCTCATAAACGGTTTTCTTTGGCAAAAGTTTGTAATCCTGAAAGACTACTCCGACATTTCTACGCAAGTACGGAATATCTTTCTTTTTAATCTTAACCAGGTTATAACCTGCAACTTGCAAGCTTCCTTTGTCGATTTTGACCTCACGATACAAGGCACGGATAAAAGTTGATTTCCCAGCACCTGAAGGTCCTACGATGTAGGCAAATTCTCCTGCATCGATATTTACAGTGATGCCACGTAGGGCTGTTGTCCCGTTGTCGTATTTTTTGACAACATCTCTCATTTCAATGATTGACATGTGACTTCCTTTCTTTTAACTGATACGCCATTTCAGATAAGCATCGATGAAACCATCTAGGTCTCCATCCATTACCTTATCTACTTGCGCTACTTCAAAGTTGGTACGATGGTCTTTTACCATTGTATAAGGCGTAAATACATAGGAGCGGATTTGGCTTCCCCATGTAATTTCCTTTTTCTCACCCTTGAGCGAGTCTACCTCAGCAGCTTTCTTTTCCTGCTCCATCTGGTAGAGTTTTGCCTGAAGCATCTTCATAGCACGGTCACGGTTTCCGTACTGAGTACGGTCGACGGTTGATGCTACGACGATCCCTGTCGGAATGTGAGTCAAGCGGACACCTGTTGAAACCTTGTTGACGTTTTGTCCACCTGCTCCACCTGAACGGAAGGTATCCATCTTGATATCATCCTCACGGATTTCAACTTCGATGGTATCATCCAACTCTGGCATCACTTCTACAGAAGTAAATGAGGTGTGGCGACGTTTAGCAGAGTCAAATGGTGAGATACGGACCAAACGGTGAACTCCCATCTCTGACTTGAGAAGACCATAAGCATTTGGTCCTTCAAAAGACAAGGTTACTGACTTGATTCCTGCCTCATCGCCTGCTTGGTAGTCTAAGACCTCAACTTTGAAACCTTTGGCATTTCCATAGCGAGTATACATACGAAGGAGCATATCGCCCCAGTCTTGAGCCTCTGTCCCCCCAGAACCAGGATGGATTTCAAGGATGGCATTGTTGTGATCATAGGGTTCTGACAAGAGAAGGGTCATTTCGTAGCTGGTCATCATCTGATTTAACTCAGATAGTTTTTCAACCAGCTCATCCTTAACGGATTCATCCTCTGCTAAAAAGTCCAGTAAAATCTCAACTTCATCCTGTAGCTCATCCATCTTGTGGAAGGTATTATAGGTATTTTTGAGTTCGTTTAATTCTTGCGACGTTTTTTGGGCCGCAATATTATCGTTCCAAAAATCAGGTTCTGTCATTTTGTTTTCCAAAATGGCAATTTCTTCCTCTAAACCTTCGAGGTCAAAGAGACCCCCTGAAAGAAGCTAATTTTTCACGATTTGCGTCAATTTTTTGACGAATTTCTGAAATGTCCATACATACTCCTTTAATTGTATCGTTTTATTATACCACAATTTTTCTTATTTATCTAATCGGTGTTTTTTAAAATTTAGTATCAATATATTTCTGTAAGAAGTCAAACAGGCTTATTTCTAGCAAAACTTTAAAAATCTCACAAGAAATTTCCTATGAGATTTAGTAATTTTATGCTTATTTTTACAAGTTAACAGTCAGCACTTGACCGTCTTTTACGACTTGTTCACCAGCAATATAGACATGATCAACATCACTGGATTTGACAGCGTAAACTAGGTGAGACAGCATGTTTTCTTGAGGTTGGAGATGGATTTTGCCTTGAGGCTGGATGACGAGGAAATCAGCCTGCTTGCCAACTTCCAGACTACCGATCTCATCTGCCATTCCTAATACCTTAGCTCCCTCGATCGTCAGGGCCTTGAGGGCAGTTTCGATTGGAAATTGGCTGGCATCGCCACTCTTCATTTTCTGTAAAAGAGCTGCTGTGCGTCCTTCCTCAAACATATCGAGGTTGTTGTTAGACGCAACGGAATCTGTCGCAATACCGACTGGCACTCCTGCTTTTTGAAGTTGGACGACTGGTGCAATGCCTGAGGCTAGCTTGAGGTTGCTGATAGGATTGTGGGCAATAGCAACTTGCGAATCTGCCAAGCGCTCAATCTCTTTTTCATTTAACTCCACACCATGGGCAAAGACAGCTTGATGGTCTAAATATCCGAGCTCATCTAGAAAAGCTAATGGGCGTTTGCCATAGCGTTTCAGGATAATTCCTGACTCTTCCTGAGTTTCTGCCACGTGGATATGAAGGGGAATATTTTCTTCATTCGCTAGGTCAAGACTTGCTTCAAGCAACTCTCGACTACAACTGTAGGGCGAATGAGGGGCTACCATGGCCTTGAAATTTGGATCCTGATAACCTTTGATTGTCTCGATGACAGCTCGAGTTCTAGCTATGGTCTCAGCCGTCGTCTCGTTTTCTGAAGAAAAGAGAGTTGGAGAAAAATAGCAACGCATCTTGGATGTCTTGACAGCCTCATATATCTTCTCTATCTCCACACCATTGGGATTATACATGTCATTGAAGGTCGTTGTCCCTGATTGGAGCATCTCTGTCAGAGCTTCTTTGACAGCCTTTGTGGTCATCTCTGGTGTAAACTGAGCTTCTGCTGGCCAGATATATTCCTCCAACCATTCGTGGAGATTGCTATCATCACGAATCCCTCTCAAGCCTGTCATGGCAGAATGGGTATGGCAGTTGACCAAGCCCGGCATGATCCAGGCTCCCTGATAGTCTATCAGCTGTTCAGCTTGATCTAAGATTTCTTGTTTCTCTTGGCCGACATAGACGATTTGAGATCCTTTGACCGCTAAAATCCCATCTAGATAGACATGGAAATCTTGGTCACAAGTCACGATATTTACATTCTGATAGACTTTCATCCCTAGGCTCCTTTTCTATATAAGTATTCATACTGGATAATTTTTCTAGCTATTGTAACAAAAAAGTCACCCGAAGGCAACTTTTCTTGTTTGTTTATTGTCTCTAAAAACCTTTTACCATTTACTCTGGACTAAATGCTGCTGCTTGCTGCATTTGATAGTATTTGCCTTTTCTCGTCATCAGTTCCTTATGATTGCCATATTCGACAATATCTCCATCGACCAAGACAAGAATCAAATCAGCATCCTGAATGGTCGACAAACGATGGGCAATGATAAAACTTGTCCGCCCCTTCATGAGTTTAGCAAAGGCGTCCTGAACCAGCACCTCTGTCCGAGTATCGATGGAGGAAGTCGCTTCATCTAAGATAAGAATCTTAGGGATGGCTAGAAAGACACGTGCGATGGTCAAGAGCTGAGCCTGACCGACTGACAGTGATTCACCCGCATTTTCAAACTTGGTATCATAACCCTGAGGTAATTGTTGGATAAAGAAATCTGCGTTGGCTGCCTTGGCTGCTGCAATGACTTGCTCTCGACTAGCATCAGGATTTCCAAAGGCAATATTGTCATGAATGGTTCCTTGCTTGAGCCAGGTTTCTTGAAGCACCATCCCAAACTGCTGTCTCAATGAGGCTCGGGTATAGTCATAAATCGAGCGACCGTCTAGTAATATATCTCCTGAGTTAATAGGATAAAATCGCATGAGAAGATTGATGAGTGTAGACTTACCAGCACCCGTTGGACCAACGATGGCGACCTTACTACCAGCTGAGATATCAATAGACAAGTCCTTAATCAAGATCTTTTCAGGATTGTAGCCAAAAGAAACATGTTTAAAGGAAATGGCACCCTTGACTTGGTCACTAGTCAATTCTTCCAGACCAGTTTCTGTAACTTCAGGACTTTCTAGAACTTCATAAACACGTTCTGCGCAAGCTAAGGCGCTTTGCAACTCTGCTAAGACTGATGAAATATCGTTGAAGGGTTTGGTATACTGCTGTACAAAGTTTAAAAAAGTTACCAAACGACCAATGGTCAAAGTGGAACCCGCCATGATGCGTAAGGCTCCTACCCCAGCAAGAAGGGCATAAATGAGAGAATTGACAAATCGCGTTGAAGGATTGACTGTTGACGAATAAAAGATAGCCGATTGAGAATAACCTGAGTAGTTGTCATTAGCTTCATGAAGTCTATCGATAAATTCTTCCTGAGCATTAAAAGACTGGATAATGTTTTGCTGACTAAGTGACTCTTCAATCAGCTGGGTTTGAATCCCCCTAGTCTCCGTCTGCTTCTGAAAGAGATGGTAGGACCTCTTAGCGATAAAGCGTGAAATGATCATAGACAGAGGTGTTAAGAGCAGAACTAAGAGCGTCATCAAGAGATGAATTTGGAGCATGGCAAGAATGCTGACCAAAATCATCAAAACTCCGATGAAAAATTGGTTGAAAATCATATTCAGACCCGCTGCCAACTGTTCAATATCTGTCGTCACACGGCTGACCATTTCCCCACTACCTTGTCTATCTACAAGGGCAATCGGCAAACGATGGAGTTTTTCAATGATTTTCTCCCGCAAATCTCTGGTGTATGAAAAGATGAGACGATTATAAAGGAGCGGGTTGATCCATTGTACCAGCGTATTTCCAATAACCACCAAAATCATCTGGAGAAAAATCTGCCAGAATACCTGAGATGAGCCTGTCACCAAGACTTGATCAATCACCTGTCCAATCAAGATTGGTAGATAGATGGATAGGGCCACCTGGGCAATGGTTCCCAAGAAAGCCAGGAAAAGAAGGACGGGATGGTTTGCTAAATCTTTCGCTAAGCGTTTAAGGGTTTGACTTGCATGTTTGCCTTTCATTCTAGTCCTCCTTTCCATGTTGGGAAGCATTGATCTCACGATAGACTTGACTCGTCTTCATCAATTCTTCATGATTTCCAAGTGCTAATTGTTGACCCTTCTCTAAAAGAAGAATCTGGTCTGCAATCTTCAAGGTCGAAGTTCGTTGGGAAATCAGGATCAAACTAGTATTTGGCAAGTTTTCCTGAATGGCCGTTAGAAGATTAGACTCGGTAATGGTATCAAGGGCAGAAGTCGCATCATCCAGGATAAGAAAAGGTGCTTGGCGTAAAACTGCTCGGGCAATGGACAAGCGTTGTTTTTGTCCACCTGAGAAATTACGACCTCCTGCTTGGACCTCTGCGTCCAAGAGCCCTTCTTTTTCACTGACAAAGTCCTTGGCCTGGGCAATTTCCAAAGCCTGCCAGAGTTCTTGGTCAGAGACTGTTTCTTCCATCCCCAAAGTCAAGTTAGAACGAATGGTTCCCTTAAAGAGTTCAACTTTTTGAGGGACATAGGCCATCCAGGACCGCCATTCAGAAAGATTGCGAGGACTACGTCCATCTCGATAAAGGGAAATGCTTCCCTTATCTGCCGGATAAAGGCCAAGTAGGACCTGAACCAAGGTTGACTTACCAGAACCCGTCCCACCGATGATCCCAAGAATTTGCCCTTCTTTCATTCCAAAAGAAATATCTCTTAGAGAAGGTTGAGCTGCATCTGGATAGGTAAAGGTCAAGTGACTGGCTTGTAAAACTTGGGCAACAGACACTCTTCCTGCCTGAATCTCAGAATGAATATCTTCAGGTTCTTCAGCAAAAACTTCCTCAACCCGCTTGGCAGAAATATAAGACTGGTTGAGTGAATTGATGAGCATGGCCAGTTTGATTAACTCTACCAAGATTTGCAGGAGATAATTAATCAGGGCAATCAAGGCACCTTGACTGAGCCAACCTCCTTGGATAGAGATATAGCCATTCCAGATAATCACTAACAAGGTTCCGTTGACGATCAAATAGGTCAAGGGCGTCAAAAGACTAGACCAGTATCCTGTTTTCATTTGGATAGCAGTATAGACTTGATTGAGTCCTTGAAAATGTTCAATTTCTCTTTTTTCTTGACCAAAGGCACGAATCACGCGCATCCCTTGTATCTGTTGGCGCGTTTCCTGAACCAGCTGGTCTGTCTTCTTTCTCAAGCTACTATATAGAGGATTGACCAAACGTGATAGACCTACAATGATAATGGTTAGAATGACCACCATGACCAAAAACCAGAAGGTCAATGCAGGCGATAGGCGATAGGCCATAAAGATAGCCCCAAAGACGATAATAGGCGCTCGTAAAAATAGACGTAAAAATTGATTGATGCCCGTTTGAATCTGATAAGTATCTGAAGTCAAACGCGTCACCAAACTCGAAGTGGTCAAGCGGTCTCTAGTGTCCTTGGGCAAGGAGAGAATGTGGCGATAGAGGTCATTGGTCAACTCCTTGGTAAAGCCTACTGCTGCCTTGGCTGAGTAAAACTGGGCGACTAAAGCTACCAAAACACCAATAACTGCGAAAACAAAGAGGAGCCCCATTTGCATCCAGAGGTGACCCTGATCTTTTTGGGGGATAGATTGGTCGACAATCCCAGCTATCACCATGGGAACCAAGAGTTCAAAAACGGCTTCTAGCAGCTTAAACAAGGGCGCTAGAAACGACTCCTTGAGGTAGGGTTTAAAGTAAGAAAGTAATTGTTTCATGTGTCCCTTCTATTTCCAAAATGAAGAAGGTGGAAAAACCACCGTCTTTTTACTTATTCAAATATGGAAGTAGGTAGCCATAGCCAGCTGCTTCCATTTCATCCTTAACGACAAAACGTAAGGAGGCAGAATTGATACAGTAACGAAGACCACCTAGTTCCTGAGGGCCATCTGTGAAGACATGACCCAAGTGAGCATTCCCCGAACGTGAACGAACTTCGATACGCTCCATCCCGTGACTCAAGTCTTGATAATAATGGATAAGCTCTTTAGAAATTGGTCGGCTAAAACTTGGCCAACCACAGCCAGAGGCAAACTTATCCTTGGCAAAGAAGAGGGGCTCCCCAGTCGTGATATCGACATAAATCCCTTCCTCAAAAGTTTGGTCATAGGCATTGCTAAAAGGAGCTTCCGTTGCAGCCTCTTGGGTAACTCGGTAGGATTCCTCAGATAGTTTTTCTTTTAGCACTGCTTGACTCGGTTTTTCATAGTTGGCCGCATCAATCAAGGGTTTCTCTGCATCTCTCACATCAATGTGGCAATAACCACCAGGATTTTTCTTGAGATAGTCTTGGTGATAGTCTTCAGCCAAGATGTAGTGACGTAGTTTCTCCACTTCCACTGCTATTTTACGACCGATGAGGAGTTCTTGTTCGCGAACTACTGTATTGATCGTTGGTAGATCAGCTTCTTCTAGGTAATAAATCCCTGTGCGGTATTGACGACCACGATCATTTCCTTGTTGATTGACAGATAATGGATCAATAACTCGGAAATAATAGAGTAAAATCTCACGGAGCGAGACTGCCTTTTCATCATAAATGACTTGCACAGTCTCTGCGTGATCTGTTTCTTTGATCAGTTGATAATTGGTGGTTTCTACCTGACCATTGGCATAACCAACACTTGTTTGCAATACTCCAGAAATACGGGAAAAGTATTCCTCTAAGCCCCAAAAACAACCGCCTGCTAAATATATTTCTGCCATTTCAAATCCTCCTTGACCGTCTGTCGGTCACTAAACACGGGAAATAGTTCAGTTCCCATGTTTCCATTTTCAAAAAAAGGACAGGAAGCCCTCTAATAGAGAGTTTCCCCATCCTATTGCTCTGTTTATTTTGCTTCGACGCGAACGCCTTGTGTATCTACTTGCAAATCATGAAGCTTGCCTTTGAAAGGTTGCTTTTCAAGCTCTGCCTTAATCTTAGGCATCTTGTCAGGATCAGCCAAGACCATGACGGTCGGACCAGCACCAGAGAGGTAGGTCGCATAAGCACCATTTCTCTTGGCAATTTTCTTGATAGTCGCAAATTCTCTCACCAGTTCTTGACGGTAACGCTCATGGAAAAGGTCACTCTCAATAGCCTGGCCTGCTTTGACCATATCTCCAGTCAGTAGGGCTGCAATTGCCACATTGGCGATAGAACTTGCTGCAACAGCTTCCTTGTATGAGAGTTTCTTAGGCAAGACACCACGACTATCGCGAGTTCGCAATTCATAGTTTGGAATATAAGCTAGGAAAGCACACTCTGGGAAAGGCACCACAACAGCTGAAACCTGACCTTCTACCGAGCTCGCAATGACCAGATTTCCATAGATAGCAGGTGCAACATTATCAGGATGTCCTTCAATCTTAGTTGCCAATTGCAACTTCTCGTGATCCGTTAATTTAAGATTTCCTAATTGATTTGCCAGTTCAATCCCAGCAACAATGACTGAACTAGAAGAACCGAGTCCACGCGCAAGAGGAATATCACTGACCATCTTCAAACGTCTTGGTTGTAGGTCTGGAGCAATTTGTAGAGCAATCTTGAGCAAAAGATTACGCTCGTCACGTGGAATCCATTTGCCTAATTGATGCTCAATCATCCATTCTTCACGTTCCTCACAAACCTGAATTTCTAGATACTTAGTTACAGCTACACCAACCGAGTCAAAACCAGGACCCACATTGGCACTTGTAGCAGGTACAATAATCTTCATCTTATTCTCCTAAAACCTTGAAGGTGTTGAGAAGTTCAAATTCAGCTACACCCTTCAAGGCTGCTGTAATATTTTCAAGCTGTGCCTTGTTAATCTTATGGGTAATGATGACAATGCGAGCCTTGCCTTCTTGCTTACCATCTTGAAGGATTTGCTTGAAGGAAATATCTTCTGCATTAAAGAGCTCAGCCAATTTCAAGATTTGACCTTTTGAATCTGGAGCCAAGATTGAGAAATAGTAGTTTGCTTTGACATCTTCTGGCTTAGCTAAGATTACTGGGCGGCTATACTCATTGAAGGCTTTCCCAATTGTGCCATCATTTATACGACGAACGATACGTGCAATATCAGCCACAACACTTGTTGCAGTTGGTTTTTGACCTGCACCTGGTCCATAGTACATAGACTCACCGATACCAATAGATTCCACAAAGACAGCATTCATAACACCATTAACACTTGCAAGTGGGTGAGCTTTAGGAAGGAAGGTTGGCGTAACCTCAGCAGCAATACCAGAAGCTGTTTCTTCGATAGAACCAACTAATTTCACAACATAACCAAGTTCTTGAGCTACTGCTACATCTTCTGGAGTGATGTTGCGAATTCCTTGGTGATCGACATCTTCAAACTTGACGTTCATCCCAAAGGCGAATTGGCTGAGGATGACCATTTTGTAGGCTGCATCAATCCCGTCAACGTCATTGGTAGGATCGCTTTCAGCAAAGCCAAGTCGTTGGGCTTCTGCCAAAGCATCTTCATAAGACCAACCTTCTGTTACCATTTTGGTCATCATGAAGTTAGATGTCCCATTGACAACACCAAGAACACGTGTGATTTTATCTGATGCTAGTGAGTTAACCAAGGTACGAAGGATTGGAATCCCTCCTGCAACAGCTGCTTCGTAGTATAGGGCAACATTGTGCTCTTTGGCTACCTCAAGCAATTCTGCACCATGGACTGCCAAAAGATCCTTGTTGGCTGTTACGACGTGTTTGCCTGCTTCTAAAGCACGAGTGATAAATGTTTTAGCAGGTTCGATACGCCCCATCAACTCAACAACAATTGTGATGTCTTTATCTGACAAGATTTCATCGATATTTGTTACAAAATTAAAATCATTTCCTGCTTCAAGCAAGCGTGCTTTCTCTTGATCGTCTTTGACCAAAACTTTAGCGACTTCGATTTCTGACTGGGCTGCTTGAACGATTTTTTCTTTATTTTCCTTTAGCAAGAATGGCACACCACTGGCTACTGTACCAAATCCAAGTAAAGCAATCTTAACTGACATATTTGTCTCCTCGAAATTTTCTAACAGTCCTATTATACCAAAATTGTGTGAAAATTCCTACCATTCTAAACTAAAAATAGGACTACCAAATCACAAAAAGAGGCTGGGACAAAAGTCCTAGCCTCTTTATTGTCTTTGGATTGTCGAGCAAGATGCAGTGGTTGAGTGGGCTCTACTAGGCTGATTTCATCAGCTTTTACAGCCCTACTCAACTGTGCGGAGGTGGGACGACGAAAATCGAATTCTAACGAATGACCGATTTCTGTCCCACTCTCTCTATTTTCAATCTATTTCACAAAAGCCAATTCCTTGTCACTAGACAAGTCTTCTCGATAATTGAAACCCGCAAAGCTGAGCTTTTTAATCTCTTCAACCGAAGTTACCTGACCTTCCATCAAGGCTGTTAAGAAATCCCCTCTAGCTTTTTTAGAAATGGTTGAGTGGATTTTTAGTTTTCCATCTCTATCTTCCATAAACTTGAAGGTCACCATTTTCTTACGGATTTCTTTAGGAAAGACATTTTCAAATTCCGAAGACAAGAGAGAAAAGATTAAATCCTGGTCTTTCATTGACTCCTCATAGGCTCCTTGCCAGTGACTTTTCAGGGTTTTTCCAGCGACTTTAAGTTTCATCAAAAAGTCCAGTCTGTGAGGTGCAATCGGCGCAAAGGCTGGAATCACACCATAGAGAGCTGACGTTATCATGAGGTGTTTTTCGAGATAGGCTTGCTCCGCTTTGGTTAGATTATCCCGTTTGATATTGCGATACATGAGTCCATCAAAGAGGTGCAAGGCTGGATAGTTTGTCGCAGTTTCATTTTTCAAGGCCTGGATATGGTCATACTCCTCTTGTGCTTTTTCGGCAGATATCTTGTAAAAGCTCTCCAGTTCTTGGGCAGAGTATGTCGCCAATGCATCCAGCACTGCCTGACTTTCAGGACGCAAAGGTTGCGCCTCTAAACTAGGGATTTGGGTATTCATTTCTTTTGCAGTTGGGATTAGAATTTTCATAGTGTTAGTGTAGCATATTTTTTTAGGACTACCAAGGATTTGCACTTAAAAACCTCGGTTACTACCGAGGCTTCTTTCCTTATTTTGGCAATCCTAACCAGATTGCAAAGAGAACTAGTGCTGTTCCAAGGCAGCTCGTCAAGATAGATGAAAGAGTAAACTTTTTCTCCTTTAGGTGAGAAAATCCTATCTTCAAAGCAAAAAGACCAAGCAACATCGAACCAATCATCAGATAAAATCCCATTTGACTGTCCTCCATTTATTATTCTTTCATTTATTATCACAAATTTCAAACAAGAGTGCAAGAAAAACGATGTTGTTTCCTTAAGCTTGAAGGATGGACCCTGATCTAGGATACAAGGCCTATATGATAATCCCTTCCAAATGATCGAGTTCATGCTGACAAATCTGCGCTGGAAAACCCGTCAGGGTAATGGTCTGCTCTTGCCAATGGATATCCCGATAAGCCACGGTAATTTTTTCGTAACGAGTTGTCGGTCTGACTCCTGTCAAAGATAAACATCCTTCCTCCGTCTTATAAGGACCTTCAAAGGATTGGAGAATAGGATTAAACATGACCATGGGAATCATTCCGATATTGAAAATAATGGCGCGTTTTTGTACCCCAATCATATTGGCGGCTAGTCCAACACAAGTTTCTCGGTTGGCCTGTAGGGTATCCTGCAAATCCGTTGCTAGGGGTAAATCTTCCTGACTAGCTGGCTGAGATTTCTGCGACAAAAACAAGATATCTGTTACAACTTTCTTTTCCAAAATTCTTCCTCCATCTGTATCATTCTACTTGATTATAGCATAAAATCTTTGGCAGTTTATATTTACATAAAAACAAAAAGCCATCCGAAGATGACTTTTCATAGTGCTTAAATAGCGTTTTTATCTTTTCCAAGCGCTCGTTGAACTGCTTTGACAATCTCAACAAGAACCACAATCATGAGTGCTCCTACAGCGACCGCCATCCACTGAGTCAAACTCAAATGAGAAACGTGGAAGAGACTGTTAAATCCTGGAACTACAATCGTAGCCATCAAGAGGACAAATGCAACTGGGATTGACCAGTTAAAGGTTTTGTTCTTGAAGAGTCCAACCGTAAAGATTGATTGGTAAACAGACTTGACGTTAAAGGCATGGAGCAATTGGATCAAACCGAGAGTTGCAAAAGCCATGGTAAGGGCATCTGCGTGGATTTCACTTTGAACTTGATGCTCTGGGAAGAGAAGAGCCCAACCATAAACACCAAGCACTAAGATGGTTTGGAATACACCTTGATACATGATGGCACCGAAGACACCACCGTCAAAGAAGTTGGATTTACGTCCACGAGGCTTGTGAGTCATGACTCCTGGTTCAGCTGGTTCAACACCAAGAGCGATAGCTGGTAGCGTATCTGTTACCAAGTTAATCCAGAGTAGATGCACTGGTTGCAACACATCCCAACCAAAGAGGGTTGCAAAGAAAATGGTGAAGACCTCAGCCATATTGGCAGACAAGAGGTATTGGATGGATTTTTGGATATTAGAGAAGACCTTACGTCCTTCTTCTACCGCTACGATAATAGTTGCGAAGTTATCATCAGCAAGGACCATATCAGAAGCTCCCTTAGAAACCTCTGTACCAGTAATCCCCATACCGATACCGATGTCAGCTGTCTTAAGTGATGGCGCATCGTTAACTCCATCACCTGTCATGGCAACAACCTTACCTTCTTTTTGCCATGCTTTCACGATACGAACCTTGTGCTCAGGTGATACACGTGCATAAACAGAGTATTGCTTGAAGACTTTTTGGAACTCTTCATCAGAGAGTTCATTCAACTCAGCACCAGTAAAGACATGATCTTCCGTATCATTTGGATCGATGATACCGAGACGTTTAGCGATAGCTTCCGCTGTATCTTGGTGGTCACCAGTGATCATAATCGGACGGATACCCGCTTCCTTAGCGACACGAACAGCTTCTGCTGCTTCAGGACGTTCAGGGTCAATCATTCCGACCAAACCAGAGAAGATGAGGTCAGACTCAACGATTTCAGATTCCAAGGTTGGAATTTCGTTACTTGTCTTGTAAGCCATCATCAAGACACGAAGGGCTTGTTTGGCCAAATCTTTGTTGGTAGCAAGGATGGCTTTCTTATCTTCTTCTGTGATTGGACGAACTTCCCCATTGACTTCGATACGAGTCACGAGCTTGAGCAATTGGTCAGGCGCACCCTTCACAGCGATGAAGTAAGAACCGTCTGTTTCCTTATGAATGGTAGACATGAGCTTACGGTCTGAGTCAAATGGCAATTCAGCCACACGTGGCTCATCCTTCAAGACTTCACGAACGTCAAAGTTGTGGTCCAAACCAAACTGTACAAGAGCTGTCTCCGTTGGATCACCAATCAATTTGCCAGATGGATCCACCTTGGTATCATTGGCAAAGTTCATGATACGAAGGGTATTGTTGCTAGCAGCAATTTCAGATGCCGAGCTTTGCAATTGACCGTTGGTATAAACCTTTTCAACCGTCATTTGGTTCATGGTCAAAGTACCTGTTTTATCAGATGCGATGATTTCTGTTGAACCAAGTGTTTCAACTGCTGGTAATTTACGAACAATCGAATTACGTTTGGCAAGGGTTGTTGTTCCCAAAGATAGAACGATGGTAACAATGGCAGGAAGACCTTCTGGAATCGCAGCAACCGCAAGAGCAACCGCAACCATCAAGCCTTCCAACGGATGTTCACCACGAACGAATACACCAACCAAGAAAGTAATAACGGCAATCACAACAATCAAGTAAGTTAAGGCCTTAGATAATTGTTCCAAGCTTTGCTTCAACGGTGTCTCTGTCTCGTCGGCATTAGCCAACATATCTGCAATCTTACCAACTTCTGTATACATACCAGTATTGGTTACGACACCAATACCACGACCGTAAGTTACGTTTGAGTTTTGGTAACCCATATTGACACGATCACCGATACCAGCATCTACCTCAACAAGTCCTGTCACATCTTTTTCAACTGGGACAGACTCCCCTGTAAGAGCAGCTTCTTCGATTTTAAGCGAAGCTGCTTCAAACAAGCGCATATCCGCAGGAACGACATCTCCCGCTTCTAGTAAGACAATGTCCCCAGGTACCAATTCTTTTGAGTCAATCTCAATAACATGACCATCACGACGAACACGGGCCATGGGACTAGACATATTTTTCAACGCTTCAATGGCTGCTTCTGCTTGACCTTCTTGGTAGACCCCGAAGGCAGCATTCAAAACAACAACGGCCAAGATGATGATGGCATCTGTTAAACCATCCATCCCTTCTGTAATGACCGAAAGTGCCGCTGCCGCAAGCAAGATGATAATCATCAAATCCTTAAATTGATCAAGGAATTTAGCTAGTAGGCTACGTTTCTCTCCCTCTTCCAACTCATTACGACCATAAGTCGCTAAGCGTTCTTGAGCTTGAGCAGTTGACAAACCTTCGACAGATGAGTCCAAGTTCTTTAGGACTTCTTCTGCGGTCTGGGTGTAAAACAAGTCTTTATTTTGTTCTTTTGACAAAACAGTCTCCTCCTTTTTGGCCTCTTTTTACAAAAAAAGAGACCTGTTTTTTAAAAAAACAAGTCTCGCTGTTTAATATAGTACCGGAAATGATTTCGTAATGACGACACTATCGCGGTTTCCCGCCAGCTACTCCCTTGAGTAGTTCTATTATATCAGAATTTCAAAAGTTTTCAAGGGTTGAGGTGGAATCACTCATCACTCTCATCATAGATGCGATCACTAGTAATATTTCTTGAACCACACTTATTTTCTAGATAGATTCTTCCGATATAGTCACCAATAACTCCAAGACTAATGAGTTGAACACCCCCAAATAAACTTACTATTGCATAAGTGCTTACCCATCCAGCAACATCTGTGCCAACAAGATTACTCCAAAAAATCCAAATTATCATTAAAAAACTAAACAGTGAAGTTATGATTCCCAAGCTAATAATCAAGCGAATCAGTTTAGTAGACTGGCTAGTAATTACATCTATTATCAGACCATGCACTTTAGAGATTTGATTGTGGCTCTTATCTGCTATCCTTTTCAAAATAGGTATTGATTCCAGTTTCTCTAATCCTTTTGCAGCAGAAGGAATCAAGAGTAGGACATAAATGTAGACATATTGACTCTTTGTTTCCCAGAAGATATGGAAAAAGAATCCTCCGAGAAAGAAAATAATTGTAAACAGTTCAAAAGCAGAAAACTTTTTACTTCTAATATTATAGACTACAGAAATCAAAGTTAGTAAATAGATTGAAACCGTAAGAACTTTACCAAAAGAATTCAAAAAATGGTATCCATTTTTTTCTTCATAAATACTCTTCAAAATTCTAGAATTCTGGACATTTCCTAAGTCAGGAAGTGGACCAGTCCATATTGATTGGAAAGTTGGTTCCAACCATGTTGATAGAATTTTTTTATAAAAAAATTCTATCAACATGGTTGATTATAAAAAGTTAGCATATTTTTTTTAAGATCATTTTTTGCTTGTTCAACAGCTTTAGGTCTATCAAAATCATTATTTTTTAGTAGCCATGTATTGTAACCATCCCACCAACCTCCGATACTAGGTGCGACAGGACTATCTTGTGTCCCCATAGTAACATAAGCAAGCATAGGTAACCCTTGAGAAATGGGAACATGAGTAACACTTTGATAATAACTCTTCAAAAGGAATGAAGATGCAGGAATACTTATTACTATTAGGAATGTTACAATTAATTTCCGCCAATTAACATTTTCTAAAAAATTGAAAACTTGTATCAATGTAATCGCGATGACGAAAATAAAATAATTATTTCTAATCAGACATGCTATAGCGAAACTTAGTATACTAATCATCGCATTAGAATAGTGAGAAGTTTCATTGTATTTTAAAAGGTGATAGTATCCCAATAAAACAAAAAATAACCCTGGTATAGTTCCATAAGCAAATAGCTGGAAGAAAAAATGTGGGAAAAATAAGAACGACAATATAATGGTGTAATTCGTTACTAACTTATTTTTAAAAAGCTTCAAACTAATTCTATAAATAAAGAAATTTGTTCCTAAAATAAAGAGGAGGTTAAAAAAATATATAATTCTTTCATTCTTAAAATACTGAAAGAAAAAAGCGTATATCCTGTCAAATGTGGTTAATCCTAATTGATGTGGATATACATACAAATAAGCACCCTCTTTAGTTAAACTACTAAAATTACCGTTATTAAAATCTACTGCAGTATTAAAAACAATGGAAGCATCGGCTCTTAATCCACCAACTATACGAATAATAAGAAAGAGTCCTAAAACAAAATAGACAATGGACAGGATTAAGAATAATTTTTCGGATGAGATTTTTTCGATTAACTGTTTACTTTTAAAGAATAACAGTATAAATAGCATAATTAGTATTGGAAAATACCAAGTTGAATATGAAAATTCAATTCTTTCTTTTGCAGATAAAGGCATATAAACCGTAAATACTAACGAAGATAAAATTAGCCATGAAAGAATAGCGGATGTTAAATAAAAGATAATTTTATAAAGTAATGATGCTATTTTATTAAATTTGTTATATAGTTTCATTGTATCAATCTTTCTATTCTCCCTCTACCTCTGTACTCTGATATGTACGTTCGCTAATAATATATCTTGGACGGCGCTTGGTTTCTAGATAGATTTTTCCAATATATTCCCCAATTACACCAAGACTAATCAGTTGAACCCCGCCAAGCAAGCTTACAATGGCGTAGGTACTAGCCCAACCAGCTACAACCGTTCCTGAAAATTTACTCCACAAAACCCAGATTATCAACAAAAAACTAAAGAGGGAAGTCATAACACCCAAGCTGGTAATCAAGCGTATGGGTTTAATAGACAAACTCGTAATTCCATCCATTGCTAGGCCGAGCATTTTAGAAAGTGGATAGTGGCTCTCACCAGCAATCCGCTCATGGCGTTTATAAGTTACATATGAATACTTAAATCCTACAAGTGGCATAATTCCACGAAGGAACAAGTTTACTTCTTTAAACTTAGCAAGTTCATGAATAAATCGTTTGGAGACTAAACGATAGTCCGCATGGTTAAAAACGACATCCGCTCCAAATAGTTGCATCACTTTGTAAAAACCTTCTGCAGTAATCCTCTTGAATGCTGAATCTGTATCACGATTATCGCGAACGCCGTAGACTATCTCTGAACCTGTCTTATATTCAGCAATCATCTGATTCATACAATGAATATCATCCTGTCCGTCTGCATCAATGGTAATCACGATATCCGCAAATTCTGCAGCTTCATACATTCCAGCAAGGACACTACTTTGATGGCCTCGATTTCGGCTCTGTGAAATACCTACTACATATGGATTTGATGTAGCATATTCTTGGATAAGCTCCCAAGTTTGATCCTTACTTCCATCGTTGACATACATGACCTTACTTAATGGATGGACTTCTTGGTTTTTCACAAGCTCCTCAATTTTTCCAACAAACATTGGGTTAGTATGAGGTAATACTTGCTCTTCGTTATAACATGGAATCACGATATATAAAATCGGATTATTTCTACTCATTTTTGACTCCTAACCTTTTAATCCCAAAGGGAAAGTTTGTCCCTCTAAATACCCTTACAATCAATTCACAACCTATTAAAGTCAATATTACCACAACACTTGTTGTAATATAACCATTCACAAAAATACCGGTGTATCTTGTAGATAATTGTAAAACTAATTTTTCAACCAGTACTAAAACAATCGGAGCATGTACACCATAGTATATTAAGGTTCTTTGACCAATTGATTTCAAGAGAGTCAGTTCAGGGATTGATTTAAAAAATATGAGGGTGGACCATATACCTGAAATTGCAGCAATGTAAAATAAGAGATGGTTCCCTATCCGCTGATAGTAGAGATCAACAATCTGTTTTTCACTCAAATGATAGTTCAATCTACCAACAAATATAGTTAGCAATAAGGCAAGTGGCAGATAATAAATTGCAAAAAACTTTTCTAGTTGCGCTATATATTTTCTCAATCCTACACCTAAGAGTGTAAAGATAGTGGCTACAGGGACTAAGTCAATATTCCAGATAAGATAAAAATTCCAGGCATAGATTTTTTGTCCCAAAATAACTAAAAATAAGAGTGATACACTAATCAAAAACCATTGGATGATGGTCCATTTTTTTCTGAGAATAAAGTAACTAAAAACATGTGCTAAAAACATGACATTCAGAAACCATAACTGAAAATAAACATGCAAGCGGTCTGACAACAATAACTGTTTAGCAAAATGAATAAGATTAAAACTAAACACTTGTTCAGGGTACATGACAAAAAGTTGAAAGAGAAAAACAAAAATATTCAGGCAAAAAAAGGGAACAACCAAACTTTTCACCTTGCTAAGAAAATACTCCTTAAATGTTTTGTATTTAGTCACATTTAAAGTAAAACCTGACAAGAAGAAAAATAAGGGGATATGAAAAACATAGAGAAGTATTTTGGCACGAAGAGGTACAAAACTACTGTGTCCTATAATAACAAGTATGATTGCTAGACCCTTAGCCATATCTAGGTAGCCTATTCGCTTTTTCATCCTATCTATCTTCTCCTGTTCTTAGTCGATAAAGATTCATATCAGAAGTGACTTCCTCAACTTCTTCAAAATAAACATCTTTCTGGTAATGTTCTTTCATAATTTTTTTTACTCTATCCATATTTCCTGAGGAAGGTGACCAGAAGAATAGGATATTCTCCTTATCAATAGCTGAAGAAAGAAGATTGCTGGGCTCCTCAACATTATACTTTTTCATTAATTGATAATAATGTGGCGAAAAAGTTTGCCAGTTACCTAAGGTGGTTGTATTTTCAATCAATTGATCGGGCTTCGTTCTAATCGTAGCCAAGCTCGGTTGAGAATTGACAAGTGTTCCATAGCCACCAAAAACAAGCAATTTATCAGAATGTTTTTCCACTACATCATGATACTCTGATACCATTGATGATTGAATGTTTGGAAACCAATAAAGTCCTTCTCCTACACTATTAACCCAAACCAGACACGCCACCATTCCTACTAGTTGACAGCTATAAAAAATTCCTCTTTTTTTCAACAGTTTACGCTTTGAGTAAAATAAAGGAGCATAGTAGACAAAAAAGATTAAAAAGCTAATGATAATTGGAATATAGACACGCTCTACTACTCTTTGCCTAACAAATAGAGCACCAATCAGCGCAAACGGGACAAGAGGGAGTAGCCATCCATAGAATTTCTTGGGCTTCAAAAACACAAACCAGCCAATCATAACAAAAAGAAAGCTTGTCAAAATGATATTTTGGAAATAATCTGACACCATCTGAAGCACATTAAACGAGTACTTTTCAGAGAAAGAACGTACGGATTGAATTTTTGTTAATAGCTCATTGTTCAAAGCATCTTTTTCAGCAAACAGCCAATAAGTTGAAGCAGATAAATCATTTTCACTGACTCCCAGTTCCTGAAATTCCTTTGCATGTTTCTCATAATCAATCGCAGGAAAATCTCGTAAATTGGTACTCAGAGTATTCCAAGTTAGGTATTCTTGAACATCTGGTCTCGTTAAGGTATAAACTTTATTGGAAGCAAAGATAAGCAAAATAACAGCAGATAACAAGAATAATTCTTTTTTCTTGTTTTCTTTGATTACTTCAAAAACTAGGAAGGGGAGTAAAAGTAATAATAAACTGGCAATAATTTGTGGTCTAATCGACAACCCTATTAAAGACAAGAGCATTCCTGTTACGTATTTTCGATCAAATAATAATAGTATAGCTGCTGTCGATAACAAGTAAGCAATTACTGAGAACGAAAAATACTTCATTAAAACCATTTGAAGTAACATTACTAAGGGAAGTAAGAAATAATATTTCTTTCTAAAAAAGAAGTCCAAATAGATGCTAAAACTCAAGCAAAAACTAAGAGCTAAGAAAATAAAATAAATATTCCAATTTGTAAATAATTGCTGAAGGAATACTAAAGCAGATGATAACAAAATCCCAATATAGGGAAGCAACATATTATCTCCAGACAATATGGTTTGATTGACCATGATATCATCAACCACTGGATAATCAAATCCCTTCATCAATCTATATCCATAAAAAATAAGAAATGGTAGCAACAGCAAACCAATTCGAATCACTCTATCTATGATTTGTTTATGGTTCATCAAAAAACTCTTTCCAAAATAAATATTACCTTATCATTCTATCATATTTCAAAATAAAAATCTGTTGATTTCTGAATAAATATCCTAATGGCCATTTGAATTTTCCATGGAAAACTAGTATAATGAAAAAATACAAAATCCTAGAAAGGGAGTTAGATGAATCAATCGGTTTCAAACTTAAAATTAGCTGAGCGTGGTGCCATTATCAGCATCTTGACCTATCTATTCTTGTCTGCAGCTAAGCTAGCGACCGGACACCTCCTCCATTCATCCAGTTTGGTAGCTGATGGTTTTAACAACGTTTCAGATATTGTTGGAAACGTGGCCCTTCTCATCGGGATTCGTTTGGCTCGCCAACCGGCAGATAGAGATCATCGCTTCGGCCACTGGAAAATAGAAGACTTGGCAAGTCTCATCACTTCCATCATCATGTTTTACGTCGGTTTTGATGTTCTACGAGATACCATTCAAAAGATACTCAGCCGAGAGCAAACAGTCATTGATCCTCTTGGGGCGACTCTGGGAGTCATCTCTGCTATCATCATGTTTGCAGTTTATCTCTACAATACTCATCTGAGCAAGCAAGCTAAGTCCAAAGCCCTTAAGGCAGCAGCCAAGGATAATTTGTCAGATGCCGTAACATCTATTGGAACATCTATTGCTATTCTAGCCAGCAGCTTCAATTATCCAATCGTGGATAAGCTGGTCGCCATTATCATTACCTTCTTTATCCTCAAGACTGCCTATGATATCTTTATCGAATCATCTTTCAGTCTTTCTGACGGTTTTGACGAACACTTGCTCGAAGATTATCAAAAGGCTATCATGGAAATTCCTAAGATTAGCAAGGTCAAATCACAACGCGGTCGTACTTACGGAAGCAATATCTATCTGGATATCACACTTGAGATGAACCCAGATCTGTCTGTTTTTGAAAGTCATGAAGTTGCGGACCAAGTTGAATCCATGTTATCAGAACGCTTTGGTATCTTTGATACAGACATTCATATCGAACCAGCACCAATCCCTGAAGATGAAATCTTAGATAATGTCTATAAAAAATTGCTCATGAGAGAGCAACTGATTGACCAAGGAAATCAACTGGAAGAGTTACTTGCAGAAGACTTCATTTATATCCGCCAGGACGGACAAGAACTGGACAAGGATGCCTATAAGGCTGAAAAAGAACTGACATCTGCCATTAAAGAGCTTCATCTAACCTCTATCAGTCAGAAAACAAAACTCATCCGCTACCAAGTCGGTGATACCATTCATACCAGTATCTGGCGCCGTCACGAAACTTGGCAAAATATTTTCCATCAGGAAACGAAAATAGAAAAAGAGAGTGGGACAGAAATCGATAATTCGTTAGAATTCGATTTCGTCGTCCCACCTCCGCACAGTTGAGTAGGGCTGTAAAAGCTGATGAAATCAGCGTAGTAGAGCCCACTCAACCACTGCGTCTTGCTCGACAATCCAACATCAAAAAGAGGCTAGGACTTTTGTCCCAGCCTCTAATTTTTTATTCTTATTTTGCAACGCTCTTAGCAAGAACGAAGTTCCCTAGTGTAGCTGAACCATTACCCGCAACTGCTGGAGTTACGATATAGTCACGTACATCTGGTACTGGTAGGTAACCATTGAGTAAGGCTGTGAATTTCTCACGCACACGGTCAAGCATGTGTTGTTGAGCCATAACTCCACCACCAAATACAATCACATCTGGTCGGAAAGTTACAGTAGCATTTACTGCAGCTTGAGCGATATAGTAGGCTTGAACATCCCATACAGGGTTGTTCAGTTCAATGTTTTCCCCACGAACACCTGTACGAGCTTCCAAACTTGGACCAGCTGCATAGCCTTCCAAACATCCATTATGGAAAGGACAAACACCGTTGAATTCTTTTTCAATATCCATTGGGTGTCTAGCCACATAATAGTGACCCATTTCAGGGTGACCAACACCACCGATAAACTCCCCACGTTGGATAACACCTGCTCCGATACCTGTACCGATTGTGTAATAAACTAAGTTTTCGATACGTCCGCCAGCATTATTACGGGCCACCACTTCACCGTAGGCAGAACTGTTAACGTCTGTTGTGAAGTACATTGGTACGTTCAAAGCGCGACGTAGAGCACCAAGCAAGTCTACATTTGCCCAGTTAGGTTTTGGAGTTGTTGTGATAAATCCGTAAGTTTTTGAGTTTTTATCGATATCAATAGGACCAAATGAACCAATGGCAAGGCCTGCAAGATTATCAAATTTTGAAAAGAATTCGATCGTTTTATCGATTGTTTCAATAGGAGTCGTTGTTGGAAATTGTACTTTTTCTACAACGTTAAAGTTTTCATCACCGACAGCACAGACAAATTTTGTACCGCCCGCTTCCAAGCTTCCATATAATTTTGTCATGATAAACCTCTAGTTTTTATTTTCTCTATTATAGCATATTTCCAGACTGAAAATTGCTCAATATTTTAGATTTTCCTCTGTAAATTTTACCATTCAAGCAAAAACGAACAAACATGACATTTGTTCGTTTTTATGAATCTATTAAGCTTTAACTTCGATGATTGCATCACCCTTAGCAACTGATCCAGAAGCAACTGGATTTACTGAAGCAAAGTCCGCAGTGTTTGTCACGATAACCATTGTTGTGTTATCAAGACCTGCAGCAGCAATCTTAGCTGAGTCAAATGTTCCAAGAACATCTCCAGCTTTAACCTTGTCACCTTGAGCAACTTTATGGTTGAATCCTTCACCGTTCATTGAAACAGTGTCGATACCAACGTGGATCAAAATTTCAGCTCCGTTAGCTGTTCTTAGGCCATAAGCATGTCCTGTTGGGAAGACAATTGTCACTTCAGCATCAGCTGGTGCGTAAACGACATCTTCACTAGGTTTTACAGCGATACCTTGTCCCATAGCTCCACTTGAGAAGACTGGATCATTCACATTTGAAAGAGCAACGACATCACCAACGATTGGTGTTTGAATAACACCTTCGCTCGGTGCAACAACAGCACCAGTAACTGCTTCTTCAGTCAAACGATCTGTTTCAGCTTCAGTAATAGCACCTGCAGCTTCTTCTACTTCATCTTCATAACCAAACATGTAAGTAAGAGCAAAACCAAGTACAAATGATACAGCTACCATAAGAAGGTATTGTAGAAGTTGTCCGTTACCAATGTAAAGCATTGTACCAGGGATGATTGTGATACCATTACCAGTACCAGCAAGTCCAAGGATAGATGCCAATCCACCACCGATTGCACCAGCAATCAATGAAAGGAAAAATGGTTTACGGAAACGCAAGTTAACCCCGAAGATAGCAGGCTCAGTAATACCTAGGAAGGCAGAAAGAGCAGCTGGGAAAGCAAGTGTTTTAAGTTTAGGATTTTTAGTTTTCACACCAACGGCTACTGTCGCAGCACCTTGAGCAGTCATGGCAGCTGTGATGATAGCGTTGAATGGGTTAGCATGGTCAGCAGCAAGCAATTGAACTTCAAGCAAGTTGAAGATGTGGTGAACACCTGATACGACGATTAATTGGTGAACTCCACCAATCAAGAAACCACCAAGTCCGAATGGCAAGTTAAGAATTGCTTTAGTTCCAATGAGGATGTAGTTTTCAACAACGTGGAAGACTGGTCCGATAACAAACAATCCAAGAATTGACATTACAAGGAGTGTTACGAACGGTGTTACCAAGAGGTCAAGTACATCTGGAACAACCTTGCGAACTGCTTTTTCAAACTTAGCTCCGACAACCCCGATAATGAAGGCTGGAAGAACTGAACCTTGCAAACCTACAACTGGGATAAATCCGAAGAACTGCATTGCAGTTACTTCACCACCAGACGCAACAGCCCAGGCATTTGGAAGCGAACCAGAAACGAGCATCATACCAAGAACGATACCAACGGCTGGGTTACCACCGAATACACGGAAAGTTGACCAAACAACCAAACCTGGCAAGATAATAAAGGCAGTGTCAGTCAAGATCTGAGTATAAGTTGTCACATCTTCTGGAAGTGTCATTCCAAGAGCAGTCAAGAGACCACGAACACCCATGAAGAGACCAGTTGCTACGATAACTGGAATGATTGGAACGAAGACGTCACCGAAAGTACGGATGGCACGTTGGAACCAATTTCCTTGTTTAGCAGCTTCTGCTTTCATTTCAGCTTTTGTTGAAGTTGGCAAACCAAGAGCTACGACTTCATCGTACATCTTGTTTACTGTACCAGTACCAAAGATGATTTGGTATTGACCTGAGTTAAAGAAAGCACCTTGAACTTTTTCCAAGCTCTCGATAGCATCTTTGTTAATTTTCGCTTCATCTTTAACCATAACGCGAAGACGAGTCGCACAGTGAGCTACACTATTAACGTTCTCACGTCCACCTAAGGCTTCGATGACTTTTTTTGCAATTTCTGTATTCGTCATTTGCAAAAATCTCCTTATAAAAAATTTGTAAAATGTTTGAAAGCGATTTTATCCGCCCTACGCATATAATTCTATCATGTTTTTAAAATATGTCAAGCGTTTTGCAGAAAAAAAATTAGCATTTTGAATTTTTTGATTGTTTTTGATGTTTTTGAATAGAATATTCTTGTTAATTGCCTATTATTAAAAGGTTTTTGCTAGGTAATTTTCAAAAACTTTCATATTTTCATTCATTTTCATAAAACATCACCTTTATTTTCTGTCAATCGTTTGACATTTTTTTCTTAAATCCGATATAAAAGACTTGCTTTTTTAAAAGGAAACGTTTACTATAAAGATAGTAGAATTTATGGAGGGAATATAAATGGAATGGACAACGGAACGTCGCTACAGACGCTATGAAGATTGGACTCAAGAAGAAATCAAACAAATTCAAGAAAATATGGCTCAGTCTCCATGGCATACAAGCTATCACATCGAACCAAAGCAAGGTCTTTTAAACGATCCAAATGGTTTTTCATATTTCGATGGCAAATGGGTTGTTTTTTACCAAAATTTCCCCTTCGGAGCAGCTCATGGTTTGAAATCTTGGGTTCAGCTTGAAAGCGACGACTTGGTTCACTTTACTGAAACAGGTGTAAAAATATTACCTGATACTCCTCTGGATAGCCACGGTGCTTACTCAGGATCTGCAATGCAGTTTGGGGATCAATTGTTCTTATTTTATACAGGAAATGTACGTGATGAGAATTGGATTCGCCACCCTTATCAGATTGGTGCCTTAGTGGACAAGGATGGAAAGATTGAAAAGATTGACAAAATCTTAATTGATCAACCTGCTGATGCTACTGACCACTTCCGCGATCCACAGATTTTCAACTTTAAAGGACAATACTACGCTATCGTTGGTGGTCAGGATTTGGACAAAAAAGGATTTGTCCGTCTCTATAAGGCTATCGATAACGATTATACAAACTGGCAAGAAGTCGGAGACCTTGATTTCAACAATGACCACACTGCTTATATGATGGAGTGCCCAAATCTAGTCTTTATCAAGGAACAGCCAGTTCTTCTCTACTGCCCTCAAGGTTTGGACAAAAAGGTCCTTGACTATGACAACATTTACCCAAATATGTATAAAATTGGCGCTTCCTTTGATCCAGAAAATGCTCGTATGGTCGATGTCTCAGAACTTCACAATCTTGATTGTGGATTTGAAGCCTATGCCACTCAAGCCTTCAACGCTCCTGATGGTCGCGCCCTGGCAGTCAGCTGGCTTGGTCTCCCAGACGTTTCTTACCCATCTGACCGTTTTGACCACCAAGGAACTTTTTCATTAGTCAAAGAACTTACCATTAAAGATGGCAAACTCTATCAGTATCCTGTAGCTGCTATCAATGAACTCCGTGCTTCAGAAGAGGAATTTTCAAATCGTTCTGAAACTAAAAACACCTACGAACTTGAACTGAACTTAGAAGCTGATAGTCAAAGTGAAATCGTCCTTCTTGCTGATAAAGACGGCAAGGGGCTATCTATCAATTTTGACCTTGTCAATGGCCAAGTAACCGTTGATCGTAGTCAAGCAGGTGAACAATACGCACAAGAATTTGGAACCACTCGCTCATGTCCAATTGACAATCAAGCTACAACTGTCAATATCTTCATTGACAATTCAGTCTTTGAAATTTTCATCAATAAAGGAGAAAAAGTATTTTCTGGTCGTGTCTTCCCAGATAAGGATCAAAATGGAATCCTTATCAAATCTGGAAACCCAACTGGAACTTACTATGAATTAGAATATGGTCGCAAAACTAACTGATGTCGCTGAGCTAGCCGGTGTTAGTCCAACAACCGTCTCACGCGTTATCAACAAAAAAGGATACCTATCAGAAAAAACGATACAAAAAGTTAAGGATGCTATGCGTGAGCTAGGCTATAAACCCAATAACTTAGCTCGCAGTCTTCAAGGAAAGTCTGCCAAATTAATCGGTTTGATTTTTCCTAAAATTAGCCATGTCTTCTATGCTGAATTGATTGACAAATTGGAACATGAACTTTTTAAAAAAGGATACAAGACTATCATCTGTAATAGTGAACACGATTCGGAAAAAGAACGCGAATACATCGAAATGTTAGAAGCCAACCAGGTGGACGGTATCATTTCAGGAAGTCATAACTTAGGTATCGAAGATTACAATCGCGTGACTGCTCCTATCATCTCCTTTGACCGTAACCTATCTCCAGATATTCCTGTCGTTTCTTCTGACAACTACGCTGGCGGAGTCCTAGCCGCTCAGACCTTGGCTAAAACCGGAGCCAAATCGATCATCATGATTACAGGAAATGACAATTCCAACTCTCCAACTGGTCTTCGTCATGCAGGTTTCGCTTCGATCTTACCAAAGGCTCCTATTATCAATGTTTCCAGTGATTTTTCTCCTCTTCGTAAGGAAATGGAAATCAAAAACATCCTAACCAAACAAAAACCCGACGCCATCTTTGCATCGGATGATTTAACAGCTATCCTCATTATCAAAATCGCTCAGGAACTTGGTATCTCTGTTCCTGACCAGCTTAAGGTGATTGGCTATGACGGAACTTACTTTATCGAGAATTACTACCCTCATCTCACTACCATTAAACAACCTATGGAAGAAATTGCTCGCCTGACAGTTGATTTACTACTGCAAAAAATTGAAGGCAAAGAGGTTGCCACAACAGGTTATTTCTTACCCGTTAGTCTCTTACCAGGTAAAAGTATTTAAGCACAAGAAAACTCAGACTGTTTTAGTCTGAGTTTTTTATGATCTTAAATGTTTCAAAAGTGTTTGGGCTTTTTCTAAATTAAAGGTTTTTTCAGCAATCAAGCTTTCTACCAACTTAGGCACTTCTACCTCTGTAGCTCCTGCAAGGAGGGCTAGAGACTTCGCTTGAAGTTTCATGTGTCCATGCTGAATCCCTGTACTGACCAGAGCTTTAAGAGCTGCAAAGTTTTGGGCGAGACCAATTGAAACGATAATTTGAGCCAATTCTTTGGCGGATGGATGGCCTAACAACTCATGACTGATGACGACTCGAGGATTGAGACCAATCGAACCACCTTTGGTAGCAACAGGCATGGGCATAGTCAGATCACCAATGAGTTCTTCTGTTTCCAAATCCATAGTCCAACGACTGAGACCTTTATAGCTACCATCATGACTTGCATAGGCATGAGCTCCTGCTTCAATGGCACGCCAGTCATTTCCAGTCGCAATCAAGAGGGCATCAATCCCATTAAAAATTCCCTTGTTGTGAGTAGCTGCTCGATAAGGATCTGCTTGAGCAAACTGGCTGGCTAAAACCATTTTTTCTGCCAGTTCACGCGCTTCATCCTTCTGGCGACTCAAATAACGAAAGGCAATCCGACAAGTTGCAGTTACTAGAGAGTCTGTTGCGTAGTTGGATAAAATGCCCATTAAACTTTGCCCTTGACTGAGAGTTTCTAGACTAGGTTTTAAAGCCTCAAGCATGGTATTGAGCATATTGGCGCCCATGGCTTCCTGAGTATCTACATGGAGATAAATCACTAAAAAGTCTGTCTCACCAGAAATTTTCTCAACCTTTAAATCACGAGCACCGCCACCCCGTTTGACAATAGAGGGATAGGCTTGGTTTGCTAGTTCCAGCAATTCCGCCTTCTGACTCAGAATAGCCTGACAAGCTCGCTCTCTATCCGGAACCTGATAGAGGGCAACCTGACCAATCATTTGTCGTTGATGAACCTGAGCAGTAAAACCACCCGCACGTTTGATAATCTTGCTTGCAAAACTAGCTGCAGCAACAACAGATGGCTCTTCGGTCACATAAGGAACGGTGTACTCTTGACCGTTTACCAGTACTTCTGGCACCACTGAGTATGGAAGTGAGAAGGTCCCCACTACATTTTCACTCAGTTGGTCCGCAACTGCTATACTAAGATTTTCATTTTGCTCGAGACTTTCTTGGGCTTCCATAGAAGTAAGCGCCTGAGACTTAACAAGCTCTAGGCGCTCTTGAATTGATTTTTTAGCAAATCCATTCCAATTTTTTTTCATTATTTTTCAACCTTGCTGTAGCGACGTTGGTGTTCTACAATCTCAACCAGAGCATAGTCCTGTCCCTCATAGCCTGACATGGTTGCTGAACCAGACTCATCCAAGTTTGCTTCCTCAAAGAAGATTCGTTCATAATCAGCTACGCTCAATGCTTGGCGCTGGTCTAGCAATTCTAAGCGATTTTTCTGCAATTGCTGTTCATAGCCTTCAACCAATTCTACACTGAAGAACTCAGATACAGCACCACTACCATAGCTATAGAGAGCTAGCTTGTCCCCTGCTTTGAGACTATCAGAATTTTCAAGAAGAGACAAGAGCCCTAAAAAGAGTGAACCTGTATAAATATTCCCCACCTTTTGGCTATAAATAATGGATTCATCAAAGTGTTTTTGAAGTAAATCCTTTTTCTCTTGAGGTAGAGATTTATCAAGAATTTTTTTCAATCCCTTGAGAGCAAGCTTTGGATATGGCAAATGGAAACAAATAGCTTCAAAATCATTCAAGTCGCAATCATAACGCTTTTGGTACTCTTCCCAAGTCGTTTTTAAGCTGTCCAAATACTGCTGTGTTGAATATACTCCATTAACAAACGGTGTCGTTGAATAATTTGGACGCCAAAAGTCCATGATATCACGAGTCTGCGCAACGTTATCGTTGTTGAAGACCATAACACGTGGATTTTGACTAATCAACATGGCAACACAGCCTGCTCCTTGGGTTGGTTCCCCAGGAGTTTCGACACCATATTTTGCAATATCACTAGCTAGTACCAACACTTTTGATTTTGGAGAATTTTCTACGTGTAACTTAGCATAGTGAAGAGCCGCAGTTGCACCATAGCAAGCTTCCTTGATTTCAAAACTACGAGCAAAAGGTTGAATTCCAAGCAAACCGTGTACAAAAACCGCAGCCGCCTTACTTTGATCGACTCCTGATTCTGTCGCTACGATAACCATATCAATCTCTTGCTTATCTTCTTCAGTCAGGATAGAATTTCCTGCACTAGCAGCCAAGGTAACAACATCCTCTGTTAAAGGAGCAATACTCAATTCTTTTAAAAGGAGTCCTTTACTCAATTTTTCAGGATCAGTTCCTCGAGCTTCTGCTAAATCTTGTAATTTCAAAACGTATTGACTGGTCGCAAAACCAATCTTATCAATACCGATTTTCATATTTACCTCTATTTTTATCATTCATTATAAAAATTCGTTCACCTCTATTTTATCATAATTGAGGTCAAATGAGCGAAAAAAGACTTGATTCCCCAAATCAAGTTCATCTCCATCTTCCTATCCATGTTCTTTCAGCCACTCTACCAACGAAAAAATCGAGTCTTAGCTCGCTCGATTCTTTTTGAGATAATGATACAATTTCAACAAAACTGTTCCACTGGCCATTCCAATGGAAATTACGAGAGCCAACATCATGACTAACATGGCACTAGAAATGGCATGTCCGTAGTCACCTGTAACGAAGAAGGAAGTTGTTCTATAGGATAGGTAACCTGGAACTAGTGGTGCCAGAATAGCTAGTGCAAAAACTACTGCTGGCGTTTTGTAGAGGATACTCATAATCTGACTAATACACGAACCAATTACAGCGGCAATAAAGGTCGCCAAAATAACATTAGTTGGCTCCTTGAGTATTAGATAGAGCAGCCAGATTGACATACCCAAAACTCCACCAGGAATGAGCATGGAACGTTGGACATTTAAAACGATTAAAAAGGTGATAATGGCAAGCAAACTTGCCAGAGCTTGCAATAAAAATGTTGTTACTGTCATATTAGTTCATGAGTACGAGGGCGACTGATGTTCCAGCCCCCAAGGCAAGGGTAATCAGCAAGGATTCAAACATCTTGCTCATACCAGAGTTAATGTGATTGGTCATAATATCTCGAACAGCATTGGTCAGGGCAATTCCGGGAACAAATGGCATTACCGCACCTGCAATGACCAAATCAGCTGTCGATGGCAAACCAGAATAGCGTGCCCAAAATTGTGCAATCAAACCGAAGACAAGAGCACCTGCAAAAGCTGTCATAAAGGGAATACGGATAAATTTTTCTACATAGAGGGAGAAGGTAAAGGCAAATAAGGTTGCTACTCCTGCACCAATGGCATCGTAGGCATTCCCCCCGAACATGATCGAGAAGAAGGGAGCACTAAGGGTCGCTGCAGCAGTTAGCTGAACATTGGTGTAGGGAGATGCCTTAGCATTTAATTGCTTGAGTTTGATAAAGGCTGTCTCCAAATCAAGCTGCCCTGATACAAGCTGCCGTGAAATCTGATTGACATCGCAAACCTTCTCGATATTATAGGAAGAGGAAGTCACTCGTTTCATTCGAGAGATATTTGTGTTCTCAATGGAGAAAAAAATGGCTGCAGGCATGGCCAAAACATTACAATCCATAATGCCTTGTGAATGCGCAATCCGAATCATAGTATCTTCGACACGATAAATTTCAGAGCCATTGCGAAGCAGAATCGTTCCTGCTAGCATAATGAGATCAATAACTGCGTTCAGTTTTCTTGATTCGTCCATGTTCCCCTCCTTTTTAAACTTCTTTTATTTTATCATAAATTTTAAGGAAAAAAAATCTTTGCCACAAAAACTGTGACAAAGATTGATTAGTGATCACCATTATGATTCTCAGACGGAACATTAGATGATGGAGCTGTAGTAGTTTGAGGTTCTCTAATCTGTGGCGAAGTCTCTCCACGATTTGGATTTACTTGTGAAGGATTTGTTGTTGTCGTAGTTGTTTTCGGCTTATAGATAGAAATCTTAATCCGAGTTTTATTCAAATCTACACCTTCACCTGGTTTTGGACTTTGACTAACTACAGTCTCTTCAGCAGTTCCTTCAGGAGCTGTTGAGACCTCTACCACTTCAATATTAGCCTCTTTTACACCTACAATCTGAATCAAGTTATTCTTGGTAAATTCAAGGCTTGATCCAATATAACTTGGCATAGGAACAGTTGTTACCTTCTTGGCTACTGTCAAAGTAATCTCTGTCGCCTTACTGAGATCATAAGTGGTTCCTTCTGACAAACTCTGTTTCATAACAAGGCCTGCCTCTGTTTCACTTGATTCTTCTTCTACAACTTTAATGAGATTTTCAGGGACTTTTTTCCCTTTCAGTTCTGCTATGACGTCCGTAGATTTGCGTCCAACATAGTTTCCAATCTTAAACGATTGCTGACCTGAAGAAATAATAAGATTGACTTTAGTCCCTTCCTTGCGAGCTGAACCAGCATTTGGATCTGTTCGAATAACTCGGCCTTCTTCTACTGTATCACTAGCTTCAGACTTCTCTTCACCAATTTCAAAATTAGCTTTTTTAAGTTTTTCCTTAGCTTCAGCTACAGTTTGTCCTGCAACATTTGGAATTTCAACAGTTGCTGGTGTTTTCGATACAATCCAAAAGAGAGAAGCTAAAACAAGTATAAAGCTGGCTAAAAGCACCAAATATCTCGCTTTAAAACGACGCTTCTTGACTGGTTTTGCAACAGCTTCTTTACCCGGTGCCTTTTTAGCCGGATTTTGGCTCTGTGGAGCTTCTTCCTTCGGTTGCACTTTAGGAATCGCTGTTAAGGTAGACTGTGACATTTTCGGTAAAGTTTTTGTATCAACTTTACTCGTATCTTCAAATACTAACTTTGGTTCATTTCGACGGTTATAAGAAAGGCTGCTCAATAAGTCAACATACATTTCTGAAACAGTTTGATAACGGTCTATTAACTTTTTAGCTGTCGCTTTTATAACTACGTTTTCCAAGGATTGTGGTACTGATGGATTTTCAGCAATGACAGAAGGAAGTGGTTTTTGGAAATGTTGAAGTGCAATGGTCACAGCACTATCACCATCATAAGGAATATGACCTGTCAACATTTCGAAAAAGATAATTCCCATTGCATAAATATCACTCTGTACGGTTGCCTTAGACCCACGCGCCTGCTCAGGTGATAGATAATGAACAGAACCCAACATGGAATTGGTCTGTGTCAAACTGGTTTCCGCAAAGGCCACTGCAATCCCAAAGTCAGTCACTTTTGCAGTTCCATCAGGAGTCAAGAGTATATTTTGAGGTTTTAAATCTCGGTGAATAATCCCCTTTGCATGCGCTAAACGCATCGCCAAGAGAATTTGACCCATGATACGAACAGCTTCCTCGTTTGATAGAGGGTAGTGTTCTTTGATATAGCGTTTGAGGTCAAGCCCAGCTACATATTCCATAGCTAGGTACTGTTGACCGTCTTCTTCACCGATATCCGTAATTCGAACGATATGAGGATGATCTAGGTCTGCCATCGCACGCGCTTCACGCTGAAAACGTGCAACAGCGATAGGGTCCGTCTGATAGTTGGTCCTTAGGACCTTCACAGCAACCTCTTCCCCATCAAGAATCAAATCTTTGGCCAGGTAGACATCTGCCATTCCTCCCCGGCCAATTTGTTTGATAATCCGATATCGTCCGGCAAATATCTTGCCGATCTGGATCATTTTGATTCCTCCTCAATCGCAATCAAGGCAACCGTGATGTTGTCAAGCCCTCCAGCATTGTTTGCAAAACGTACTAAGGTTGCCGCCTTGTCATCAAGCGAAATATCACTTGTCACGATATCATAGATTTCGCTACCAGAAATCATGTTGGTTAGACCATCACTATTTATAACGATATAGTCACCCGGTTCCAAGCTCATGATCCCTAAATCAGGTTGAATCTCATCCTTTTGTCCAATAGACTGAGTAATGATATTTTTTTGTGGATGCGCTTCAGCTTCTTCAGGTGTTAATTGACCTGCCTTGAGCAACTCATTAACTAATGAATGATCATTCGTTAATTGGTGGTACTCTTCACCACGAATCAAGCCAATACGAGAATCACCAATGTGAGCATAGATAGCTTGATTATCAATGATTGCAAGGGCTTCTAGAGTTGTCCCCATTCCTTTATATGCTTCATCACGCCCCAATTGATAAATCTTTTGATTTTCAATTTCTAGGTGTTCTGCAAACCATTCTCGAACTTCATTCACAGTGTCAATCTGAGTATCTACCCAGGCAGCACCTAAATCCGTTACCGCCATCTCACTGGCAATATTACCCGCTCGGTGTCCTCCCATCCCGTCAGCCAAGATGATCATCGTGCGACCGGCACGGTTGACAAAAAGATTGACATAGTCTTGATTATTTGTACGTTTCTGACCCACATCTGTTAATAATGAAATCTCCATTGTGTCAGTTCCTTCCTAATTGGATATCTTGCGAAATTGGCTGATAAAGAATCCATCACTTCCATACAATTCAGGAGTAATGAGGATACAACCATCTTTCAGAATATCCTTGCATTCGTGTTCTAGTTTAACCTGCTCGAACTCTGGATGACTTTCTAAAAATGCTTGAACAACTTGAAAGTTCTCCTCAGAGACAATAGTGCAGGTACTATAAGTTATTATACCACCTTTACGTAGTGTTTGACAAACACTACCTAATATTTCCAACTGAATTTTCTGTAATGACGCGAAATCAGCAGTGTCTTTATTGTATTTGATATCTGGTTTTCGACGTAATAGACCAATCCCTGAACAAGGAGCATCAACCAAAATCTTGTCAAATTGATCCTTGCCAAAAAACTCATGCACTTTTCGTGCATCCAATTTTTGCGTTTGAACACGGTCCGCTACACCTAAACGCTCCGCATTTTCTTGAATCAAAGTGAGTTTATGATCGTAGAGATCCAGAGCTGTTACCTGACCTGTCGTTAGATAAGACGCCATATGGGCTGTCTTGCCACCTGGAGCCGCACAAGCATCTAAAACCTGCTCATCTCCTTGTAACTCTAGTGTCGGTGCAACCAACTGACTAGACTCATCCTGGATGGTAATAGCACCTTCAGCAAATAAGTCATGGCTAGCAAAATGCCCCTGCTCCTTGACTAGACCAGTGGGTGCCAAGAGCGAATCACTTGCACCAAGCAGAGCTTTTATTTCCTCTTTTCGACTCAAGTCGGTTACGCGAATACTGGCTTTATTACGCTTGAGTAGACTTTCAAAAATCGCTTGAGCTCGCTCTTCTCCATACTCTTCCTTGAGCTTAGAAACCAACCAAACTGGAAGAGAGTAAGCAATGGAATCACGCTTATTTTTTCGTTTGATAGTGGTGATATCTGGCAATCCCTCACGCAAGATACGGCGCAAAACTGCATTGACCAATTTTTCACTACCTTTCTTACGAGCTTTTGCAATTTCTACTGCTTCATTGACTACTGCATGGTCAGGAAGCTTATCCAAGTACTGGAGTTGATAAACGCTCATAAGAAGCAGAACGTAGAGCCAACTATCTAGCTTATCTCTATCTTGGATAAAATGAGACAGGTACCATTCCAGAGTCAGTTTTCGGGCTACCGTACCGTAGACAATCTCTGTCACCAAACCTTTGTCAGCCGCTGACAGTTGACTTCCCTTGAGGTGTTTATTTAAGGCGATATTTGAGTATGCCTGATTGACAAGGACGTCCTCTAGCACCTCCAAGGCTAAACTTCTAGCCGTTTCTACTTTAGTCACCAAATCGTTCTCCCACTGCCAAAGTCCGTCCCACACCGTTAAGGAAGGAAGCAATGTCCATCTTAGGTTTTCCTGCTGGTTGAACCTGTTTAAGAGACAGGGCTCCTTCTGCTGTTGCGACAATCAATTCTTTCTTACCGATGGAGAGTATCTCACCCGGATTTCCCTGACCTTCTACAGGCAGTGCTTCATAGATTTTGAAGCGTTCTCCCTTGAGGAAGGTATGGGCAACTGGCCATGGATTCATCCCACGAATTTGGTTAAAGAGTTGGCGGTTAGTCTTGTTCCAGTCCAATTTTTCTTCCTCAGGTTTGATATTTGGTGAGAAAGTTACCTGGCTTGGATCTTGCGGTTCTGGCTGAATTTCACCAGCTATATAAGCAGGAAGAGTCTCCAAAAGCAAATCACGCCCCACTATCGCCAATTTTTCAAACAAGGTACCGACATTATCCTCATCTGTAATAGGGATGCTCCGACGGGAAATCATATCTCCTGCATCCATTTCCTTAACCATTTCCATAATGGTCACTCCTGCTTCCTCATCACCTTGAATCAAAGCATAATGGATAGGAGCTCCACCACGGTGCTTTGGAAGAAGCGAAGCATGAACGTTGACTGCAAAGTCCATGCTATCAAGGAGCTTACTTGGGAGAAATTGTCCAAAAGCTGCAGTCACAATCCCATCAGCACCCAAATTCATGATAGCTTCCATCTCTGGACTACACGATAATTTTTCTGGTTGGTAGATAGGAAGTCCTGCTTCTTTGGCAGCTTGTTTGACTGGGGTTTCTTGGATAACTTTCTTACGGCCGACAGCTCGATCTGGCTGAGTTACAACCGCTACAATCTCATAGCGATCATCTGTCAAAAGACCCTTTAAAACGGTCGCTGAAAACTCGGGAGTTCCCATAAAGATTAGTTTTGTCATCTTTTCTCCTTTTATAAAAATTGCTGCGGTTCGTGGTCAATACTGAGACGAAGCTCGCTATTTTCCCGTTCTTGAGTTAGAGCCAAGACCTGATTCAGGGTTGAAGCTAACTCATCTTCTAAACGATATTTGATTAAAATCTGATAATGATAGAGGTTATGAGTACGAGCGATAGGTTTTGGCGTTGGTCCAAGGATGATACAAGTATCCGATAAACCTGACCGCAAAATCTCCATGACTTCATAAGCACGTTTGACGACCTCTTCTTCCTTCTTGTGAGAGAGGGTAATTCCAATTGTAAAATAATAAGGTGGATAACCTAGCTGACGTCTGATACCCATTTCATAGGCATAAAAACCTTCGTAGTCCTGATCCTTGGCGAACCGAATGGCATAATGCTGAGGATTATAGGACTGAATCAAGACCTGACCTGCCTTTTCAGCTCGACCGGCACGGCCTGCTACCTGGGTCAAGAGTTGGAAGGTTCTCTCAGAAGAACGAAAATCAGGCAGGTTCAAGGCTGTATCCGCATTGAGAACACCAACCAAGGTCACATTTGGAAAATCCAATCCCTTGGCAATCATCTGAGTTCCTAGCAATATGTCCGCTTCACCGTTGCCAAATTTTTCAAGTAAAGCTTGGTGACTGCCCTTCTTACGAGTTGTATCCACATCCATGCGCAGAATTCGTGCTTGAGGAAAGAGCTCCACTAGCTCATCGTAAGCCTTCTGAGTCCCCGTTCCATAGTAACGAATACTGCGGCTCTGACAGTTGGGACAGACATGAGGAATTTCCTTGGTAAAACCACAATAGTGGCAGTTCATAGTCTTGGTATCCATATGCAGCGTCAAAGAAATATCGCAGTTAGGACAGGTATCAACAGTCCCACATTCCCGGCACATGACAAAACTTGAATAACCACGACGATTGAGCATGAGTACAACCTGCTCTTTTTTGTCCAGACGATCTTGAATTGCCTCAATCAGTGGTGGTGTAAAGTTTGATGTTTCATTCTGCCCGATGTAATCACGGAAGTCAATGAGTTGAACTTCAGGAATACTTGCTAAAGGATTGGCCCGTTGAGTCAGACGTAGATGTTGATAAACACCCTTGCCAGCACGCGCACGACTTTCTAAACTTGGCGTTGCAGAACCAAGGACTAATGCTGCTTGATTGTACTGTGCTCGTAAAAGAGCCACATCTCTAGCATGGTATCGAGGATTGCTGTCTTGCTTGTAACTTGCCTCATGCTCTTCATCAATAATGATGACCCCTAGATTTTTTAAAGGTGCAAAAATAGCCGAGCGAGCCCCAACGACTACCCGAGCTTCTCCACGCTCCACCTTGCGCCATTCATCATACTTTTCACCATTTGACAAGCCAGAGTGGAGAATGGCTACTTTATCGCCAAACCGTGCAATAAAGCGCTCCGTCATTTGAGGTGTCAGAGAGATTTCCGGAACTAGAACAATTGCTGTTTTTCCCATATCCAAAGCACCTTGGATAATCTGCAAGTAAACCTCGGTTTTCCCACTTCCTGTAATTCCTTGAAGTAGAAAGGGAGGTTGCTGCTTACCAATCGCTCCAACAACTGCCTCACAGGCTTGTTTTTGCTCTGGGTTTAACTCTAGGGCTTGATTCGACTCAATTCCTTCAAAGTAGGCAGCTGAGCGTTGGACTTCCTTTTGAACGATGGTAACAGCACCATGTTCCACAAAGAAGTTAACTTGTTCGCGTGAGTAATGTTCTAACAAATCAGCCAGAGGAACTGTTTCAGGATGTGCTAATAAATAATCTCGCAGTTCCAATTTCTTCTTGGCACGGTTTGAGATTTCTAGTTTTTCTAATTTGTCACGATTCACTTCAACCCAAGACTGCGTCTTAACTTTCTTCTGATCCACAGCCTGGTACTCTAGTTTTAAAAGACCTTTTCGAGTCAACCGCATCATCTCAGCCTGCTTTTCTAAGTCTAGAGATGAAAATGCTAGAGACTCCTGCGAACCAAACAAACGATGTCTGTCTTCTTGACTCAAGCCTTCCAGAGGATAGAGGATTTTATCATAACTAGAGTTCAAAAACCCAGGAAGCATAGCTTTAAGAATGGAAATTTTATAAGAGAATACTGACTTACGTAGTTCTTCGGCCAACCAGAGTTGTTCCTCCGTTAGGACTGGAGAAAAATCTAGTACTTCGACAATCTCTTTCAATTCCTCGTTTGCCACTTCCGCATCGGATTCTTGTTCAAATCCTAGAACAATCCCCTGAATCAAGCGATTGGCCTTCCCAAAAGGTACATGAACCCGCATGCCAACTTCCAGCATATCTACAAATTCTTCAGGGACCTTGTAACTATATGGTTGGTCCGTCTGCATCAAGGGAACATCCACAATGATTTTTGCAATAACCATGTCCTCACCTCCTTCTCTACTTAAATCGTTTCAATTGATTGAGTATTCTTGCAATAGAAAAAATAAGATTGAGTCCCCCCAACCTTAAATTTTTTCACCTTCTTCTTTTTCTTTCGCGATTTGCTCTTTGATTTTCTTTTCTTCTTCTTCTCTCAATCGTCTTTCTTCTTCGATTCGACGACGAACAGCTTCGCGTTTTCCTTCTGGATCTGGATGAATGGTTACATTCCCAGATTCAATTTCTTCCAAAGCTCGAAGAGTTGATTTTTCAGATTTGAATTCTTGTGTTGGAGGTGCTCCTGCTTCTAATTCATGAGCACGTTTTGCTTCCAAAATTACGAGTGAATATTTTGATGGTACCTTATCAAGCAAGGTATCAATAGAGGGTTTAAGCATCATTTGTTTGTACCTGTTTTCTATAGTTTATCGAATAGTCGGAGACTTTGGTAGCATATCCTGATAGTGACCGATGACACGATCCACACGGAAATGTTCAGCTTCAATCACACGTTTAACACGTTCTGCAGCAAGAGGAACATGATCATTGACAATGGCGTAGTCGTACTCACGCATCAAAGCAATTTCTTCTTTGGCTTTTTCGATACGTTGGGCAATCACTTCTGCGCTATCCGTACCACGGCCAACGAGACGGTCTTGCAATTCTTCCAAATCTGGCGGTGTCAAAAAGATAAAGACCGCATCCGGAACCTTTTTCTTGACCTGAAGAGCTCCCTGCACTTCAATTTCAAGGAAGACGTCAATACCCTTATCAAGGGTTTCATTAACATAAGTCAGAGGAGTTCCATAGTAGTTTCCTACATACTCTGCATACTCTAACATTTGTCCTTGACGGATCAATTCTTCAAATTCTTCACGCGTACGGAAGAAATAGTCAACTCCGTCTACTTCACCTGGACGTTGAGCCCGTGTTGTCATCGATACAGAATATTGGAATTGATTTTCAGAACTCTCAAAAATTTCTCGTCTAACCGTTCCTTTTCCAACTCCAGAAGGACCTGAAAAAACGATTAGTAAGCCACGGTCTGCCATTATGTCTCCTTTGGATAGTTTGTGAAATGACTCAAAAATTCATCAGAATTCACAGTGTAAAGCCATTTCTGCTTACTACAATCTTTCTATCTAGTGTAACAAAAAAGCAGTAATTTTTCAACTGCTCTTTCTTATTTATTTTGCATAATCAACTGCACGAAGTTCACGAATGACGGTTACCTTGATATTTCCTGGGTAATCAAGTGTGTTTTCGATTTTCTCACGAACTTTGTGAGCCAAGATTGTGACCTTGTCGTCCTTGATTTGACCAGGGTTTACCATGATACGGATTTCGCGACCAGCTTGAAGGGCAAAGCTATTTTGAACACCTTCAAAGCTATTAGCAATTTCCTCTAGGTCATGGAGACGTTTGATGTAGCTTTCAAGTGATTCGCTACGAGCTCCTGGACGGGCTGCGCTTAAGGCGTCCGCTGCAGCAACGAGAACTGCAATCACACTTTCAGGCTCTACATCTCCGTGGTGACTAGCAATCGTGTTAATCACAACTGGATGCTCTTTGTACTTGCGAGCCAATTCAGTACCAATCTCAACGTGGCTGCCTTCTACCTCACGGTCAATGGCTTTACCGATATCGTGGAGGAATCCTGCACGACGAGCGAGAGCCGCATTTTCACCAAGTTCACTAGCCATGATACCAGCCAACTTAGCTACTTCAATGGAGTGACGCAAGACATTTTGTCCATATGAAGTACGGAACTGCAAGCGACCCATGATTTTCATCAAGTCAGGGTGAAGGTTTGGTGCTCCAATTTCATAGGCTGCAGCTTCACCATATTCACGAATTCTGTTATCAATTTCTTGACGGTTTTTCTCAACCAACTCTTCGATACGAGCTGGGTGAATACGTCCATCCTTAAGCAAGGTTTCCATCGTCATACGGGCAATCTCACGGCGGATAGGATCAAAACCTGACAAGGTTACCACTTCTGGCGTATCATCAATGATGACATCAACCCCTGTCAAACTTTCAAAGGTACGGATATTGCGACCTTCACGACCAATGATGCGACCTTTCATGGTATCATCAGGCAGATGAACTGTCGAGTTGGTAGACTCAGCTACATACTCACCAGCAATTCTCTGCATCGCTTGGGACAGGATATCCTTAGCAAGCTTATCTGAACGTTCCTTGACTTCTTGCTCCGCCTCACGAATGCGGCTAGCAATTTCCTTGGTCAAGTCTTCCTCTGTTTGAGCTAAGATAATATCTTTTGCTTCTGACTGTGTCAGACTTCCGACACGCTCAAGTTCAGCTTGCTTTTGCTTTTCAATTTCCTCTAGTTGCTCTTCACGTGCATCAAGGTTTTTTGCTCTATCAGAAATACTTTGTTCTTTTTGTTCAAGTGTTTTTTCTTTGTTCGTCAAATTATCGTCTTTACGGTCAAGGCTCGTAGCTCTCTCCGTCAAACGACTTTCGATTTGCTTGAGTTCTTGACGCTCAGATTTAAATTCGGCGTCCACTTCTTCGCGGTATTTTCTGGCTTCTTCTTTAGCCTCCAATAGTGCTTCTTTTTTAAGGGATTTGCTTTCGCTCTTGGCTTCATTTAGTAATAAATCCGCTTCGCGCTCAGCTTGTCCTCGTAAATTAGTTGCTTCTTGTTCAGCATTTAAAAGCATCAACTCTGCAGCCTCTTGTGATGATTTCATCTTGACTGAGATGCTGACATATCCAATGACTAAACCAATGATGACGGCAAAAACAACTATAACAATTGTCATAATTTCCATGTTTTTACCTCAATTTATTTGTTTATCTGAATGACATGCATTCTTATACATTTTACCACAAAAAAACATTTTTAACAAACCTTAAATGGAAGATATTTTGGTCTTTTTTTGAGTCAATATCTTCATTTTCCCTAGTAAAATAGGCTTCTGTAATCCAGCTATTTTTTAAAAGATTTTTTAAAAAATATAAGAAAAAAGCCTACCTCTCAGTAGACTTAATTTGATTCGATTTTAATCGGCACTCGGCCAAAATTTTGCTCTGCTATACTTGGGTGTCCTAGTTGGTAAATCCGGTCTGCCTTTTGAGTTATAGCATCCCAGGGCTCTTTCCCAATTCGGCTGACGAGATTGACCTGCTCCTTGAGAACTTTAAGGTGTTGTCTGCCTTTTTCGGTAAAACCAAGGACGTGAATGGGTTCTGGCAGGTCACTTTCTCTAGCCTGCACCAAGATATAGGTCAAGAGGCGTCGTACACGCGCTTTTGTGTATCGTTTGGTAGCCACTAACTCAACCAATTCCTCAATAGATTTTGCTATTTTGATCGCTTCCGTGATGCGCACGGCCATTTCCTGATTGAGCTGATAAATAGTAGTTAGGTCAGGATTTGACAAAATTTGATAGCGTAAAAGTGAAAAATAATCTTCCCAGCTCACCTTACTAGCATTTTCAAAGAGATTAACAGAAGGCATAAAGCGTTCTAAGAAATCTTGATCTGATTGATGCTGACGGATGGCTGTCGCCGAAGCAAAGTCCACATCCTTGTCCACAGAATGATATCCTGCCCCCTGACGCTTGATTGGATGAAGTTTGATATCTCTTCCAGCAACTGCCTTGGCGTAGGCAAGAGCTAAGACATGATTGGGCGTATCACCCGAAAATTCAAGACCTGTAAATTCCTTCCACATAGCTTGGGTTTTCTGAGGGTAGGAGAGTGAATCAGGTAGATTGTCCACAAAATTCTCCATCTCTTGACCACGTTCTGCATATAAGTTAGCAATTTTCTGGTAATCTAGAACTTCCTCTGTCCCAAAAGCTAGGATATCAACCCCCAACCGTGCCAAGATATCTACTGCTCCTTGTCCAAAGAAATCCGCTGCTTGTACACTGACTAAAAAGGGCAATTCTACTACCAAGTCTGCCCCATTCTCCAGTGCCATTTGAGCCCGAGTCCACTTATCTACAATAGCAGGCTCGCCTCTCTGCATGAAATTCCCAGACATGGCCACAATTTTCAACCCATCTGCCTGTTTTAGCAGGTATTTATGGCCATTATGAAAAGGATTGAACTCCGCTATAATACCTGTAATGGTCATGGTAATCTCCTACTTCTGCGCGACAAAAAACCAACGAGTACTGGTCTCTGTAGGCTCCTTATCCTCAAAGTCAGCATAAAGCTTGAAGGACTTAAAACCAGCTTGTTCTAGCAAAATATCATAGGTCAAGACTTCATAGGTTCGCTCCTCATGCACTTCGTCGTGACGACTAAAGGAACCATCCGTTTCCTTGATAAAAAAGGTCAACTCATGCACGATAGAATGTGGCGCTGCATCCTCGTAGGTATCCCAAAGCATGGCAAAGTCTTCTGCATTTTCATGATGGGAATAGCCAGGAAAGACCTCATCTGTCTGGTAGGTCGAATGCACATCAAAGATGAAGAGCCCGTCCTCATTGAGAGCATTATAGACTTCTTTAAAGACATCCCCTACTTCCACCTCATCCTGCATGTAGCAGATAGAATCAGAATAGCAGGTCACAAAGTCGTATTTACCAGCCTTGGATAAATCCAGCATATTGCCTTCAATAAAATCAATCTTTTGCTTGGCTGAAGCCGCTCTCTTCTCAGCAATCTTCAACATGTCCGCGCTCAAGTCCAGTCCAGTCACTTCAAAACCAGCCTGAGAAAAGCGCACTGACTGGATGCCTGTTCCACAAGCCAATTCCAAGAGTTTCTTTCTCTCCTTAGTCTTTGGCAAATGACGCAGCGAAAAATCCGTCCATTTATCGTATAAACTATCATCCATCACAGCATCGTAAACAGCCGCAAAGGTTTCGTATGTTGCCATAATCATGATACCAAGAGCATCTCTGGAAATACCACTCGCCCTCACCTTTCTATCCATTTTCTTCTAAAATAAGCAAAGAAAACCCAGTTGACTGCAACTGAGTTCATCTCTTATGCCAAGGCTTCTGAAATATCTACAGAATTCGCTTCATGCCATAATTTTTCAAGATTATAGTGGGCACGCATTTCTTCTGAGAAGATATGCACTACGACACCACCAAGGTCTAGCAAGACCCAGCCTCCAGCTGCGTCGCCTTCAACGTGACTACCTTTAAAGCCCGCTTGGGCTACTTTTTCACGGATATTTTCAGCGATAGCATCCAACTGACGGCTATTCATTGAACTCGTGATGACAAAGTAGTCTGTCACACTGGTCAATTCTTGTACATCAAGTGCAAGAATGTCCTCGGCACGTTTCTCATCAGCCGCTTTCACGACTAGTTCTAGTAATTCTTTTTCGTTCATTTAGTCCTCTTTCAAATAGTGCACATAGGCGTTATAGGTTTCAAGGGTTTGGGGATAGATAGGCAATCCCTGGCGAGCCAAATGTTCCACAGTGCGAGCTGTTTCATAAGCTACTGCCTTATTAAGCGACAAACTTGCAATCTCACGCGCCTGGTCCACCCCTGGAAAGGCACGATTATGCTCGATGTAGTCTGCGACGTAGATGACTTTGTCTAGGTCGGTCATCTGACCAGCTCCGACTGTATGAATTTCAATGGCTCGTAGGATTTTAGAGTCTTGCAAGTTCAAATCTTCCTGAATTTTGTAGATACCGACCATACCATGCCAAACATTATTACCCCAGTTTTTGAGGTTTGGATCTAGTTGATATCGATCAATCAAGTCTAGAAACTCTTGATCTGATAGCTTTTTAGCATAGTCATGAAGAAGGCCTGCTAGACCAGCTTTCTCAACATCAATTCCAAATCGTTCTGCAAGCTCAATAGCTGCACGCTCCACACCCAGACAATGGGTTAAACGTTTTTCAGGTAGAAGCTCCGCCATTTTTTCTAACAATTCTTCACGGGAACAGTTGATATAGTCTTGGTATGCCATCAGTAAAGTCCTTCTTTCTCGATATAGTCTAGCACTGGCTTAGGTAGGAGAAAGTTGGGTGTGCGTCCTTGGGCAATGAAATCACGCACCATGCTAGATGAAATATCCATGAGAGGTACATCCACCCAGATAACTGGATAAGAAGTCCCTGCCTTGTAACGCGGACGTTGAACCCCTACAAACTGAACTAGTTCCACTAACTCATCAATTCGGTACCACTTAGGTAAATAGTCTACCATATCGGCACCGATAATGAAATAGTAATCTGTGTCTGGATTCTTCTCTGTCAGAAGCTTCATGGTGTCGTAGGTGTAAGAAATACCCTTTCGCTCCAGTTCGATTGTCTCAATAGCTAAACCTTCGATTCCTTCGATAGCCAATTCAAGCATCTCGAGGCGATGGTGCTCAGGGATGGTTTCCTTTTTGTCTACGTGAGGGGGTTGGTATTCAGGCATGAGCAGAACCTGATCCAATCCCAACTGTTGGCGCACTTGATCTGCAACAATCAGATGGGCATTATGAACGGGATTAAAATTTCCACCCAAAATACCGACTTGTTTACGTTTTTTATCCTTGATTTCTGGCTCTAACTCCACTTTTGTAAAGGGAGTTAATAATTCGATTGCCATAGGTTAATCTCCTTTACTCTTCTGTAAAAACAGTCTTGGGAGTATCGTGCTTAGATTTCTTTAACTTTTTTAGAAATCTTGCGATTTTCTTTCTTGCTTGATTGTTTATACAAAATCAAGATGCGTCCGATTTTTTGAACTGTGTCCACACCGATTTCTTCTTCCAAGATTTCAGCTACTTCGTGGATATTCTCATCTGTGTTTTGCAAGAGAGTAACCTTGATCAATTCACGGGCATCGAGTGCCTGACGAACACTTGTTTTGATTTGGTCATTGAGACCATTTTTCCCGATTTGGATGATGGGCTTGAGGGTATGTGCCTGGCTGTTGAGGAAGGCACGTTGTTTTGATGTTAATGACATATTTTCTTTAAAAGAGTTTTTTATACTTTTCTGAAGTGGTGACGGACATCAGCAAAGTCCTTCGGACTTTCATGACTAAAATTTGAGCCTAAGGTCTCAAATTTTCCGCAGTTGGTACAATCGCTTGTACCAACTGCCACCACAGCGAAAAGTATTCGTTATGGGCTCGCAATGCTCGCCTTTATATATAACTCTTTCCTTTCTGTGTTTAAATAATTGCTTTTCGTGTGACGACTGCGACGCCTTCTGGTGCCCAGACGGCGACTTTAGCAGTTCCTGTTACACGAATCCAGCCTAGTCCTGAAATAACTAGATCTGTCTTGTCTTTGATAGTAAAGACATGTTGGACCAGTTTTGGAAAATCTTCTTTTTCCTTGCTATTTGGCGGTGTGAGAAGGGTTCCCAGGTGCTTGTCGTAAAAAGCACTGGCTCCCTCCAGTTTAGTACGATGAAGTTTGAGTTCATTGTCAAAGAAGGCTGTGAAACCTTGCTTTTCTCCTGCAATAAAGTCAAAGCGTCCCAATCCACCTAAAAACAGAGTTTGTTCAGGGTTTAGCTGATAGGTTTTTGGTTTGATTTCCTTTTTAGGACTGACATACTTGAGGTTTTTAGCCGTCAAGTAGTGAGCCATCTGATGACGGTGAATAATCCCCGGTGTATCATAGATATAAGATCCGTCATCAAGCGGAATCTCAATCTTGTCCAAGGTTGTACCCGGGAATCGAGACGTCGTGATGACATTCTGGTCACCAGTGATTTCCTGGATGATGGCATTGATAAGGGTTGATTTCCCAACATTGGTCACGCCGACCACATAGACGTCACGTCCCTTACGGTATTGCTCAATCTTGTCGATTACTTCTCTAATAGCATGCTTGTTTTGTGCTGAAGTCAGGACAACATCCACAGGACGAAGACCTTCTTCGTGAGCGCGTTCCATCAGCCAGTGTGTTACCTTGCTGTCCTTAACAGACTTAGGCAAGATGTCTTTTTTATTTCCAACCAAAAGCACATCATTACCTGACACAAAGCGTGGCAAACCTGGGATAACAGAGCCATTGAAGTCAAAAATATCAATGACATTGACCACCAAGGCATCACTGTCTCCTACCTCGTGCAAGAGTTTGAGGAAATCATCATCCGTCAACTGCACATCTGTAATTTCATTATAATGACGAAGACGGAAACAACGTTGGCAATATACTTCTCCAGTTTCCAAACCTTTTTCCAATGCTGACTGAGGTGTAAAACCCAAACCAGTCTTATCTTCCGTCTGAATGGTTGCTCCACAACCAATACAGAGAATTTCTTCCATAGTTAAATTCCTTTTTTATAAGTAATAGGTCCGTACTTTTCAGTTATTTGCTTCATAACACGACGTTCACGAGCTCGGTTGATTTGCGTTTTGATGGAATCGTGCTGCACCAAAGGTTTAACCAAAATCGAGCGAATTCCTGCACGGTGAGCTGCACGAATATCTGTCATGAGCTGATCCCCAACCATGACCACTTCGTTTTTCTCATAGTGGAATTCTTTCATCGCTCGATCAATCCCGAAAGTAAAAGGCTTCAAAGCCCAGTAAACATAATCAATTCCAAATTTTTCAACTGCTCGTTTAACACGTTTCTTAGAATTGTTTGAGACTACGATAATGCGAATTCCTGCATCACGAAGGTCATGCAACCATCGTTTCATCTCTGGAGTCCCGTCAGGGTTATTCCAAGCAATGAGAGTATTATCTAAATCCACCAAAACAGCTTTTATTCCCTGTTTTTGCAGGCTTTCTACTGTCAAATCATATACTGCTTCCACAGCAAAATCTGGCATGTAATGTTCAATCGCCATTCTGGCTCCTTCTCTTTTATTTTCTAGTAATTTTCTTCAGCCATTGAGATAAGGCTGCCCATAAAATCAAGCTAGCTATTAAGATATAAATCCAAGCATTGGGCTCTTCTGTAAATGGTAGAGGAACATTCATTCCGAAAAAACCTGTAATAACCGCAAGAACTGCTAGCAATACTGAGATAATGGTCAAAATTGTCAAACTGTCATTCAGGTTATTGTTAAGGATGTTGTTGTAAGAAGCTGAGAGTTGTTGTAAAACTTGAGAAATCAAATCTGTCATAGACACCAACTGATGGGCTTCGATCATCGCATCGTCAAACTGCTCTCGTTCAACTTCGTTAAATCTCCGATACAGAGCATGACCTTGGATATGTTCCAATAGAAGTCGATTTTGTTTTGCCGCTGCTGTCAAGTAAACCATACCAGTCTCCAAGTCAGAGAGAGCAAAGAGATTTTTTTTGTCGTGGTTTGACGTAGCAAGGCACTAATTTCGTCCTTACTTTTATCCATTTCTTCAATGACAGGATAATAAGCGTTACTAATAATCTCTAAACCGGCAAAGAGAAATTTGTAAATAGAAAGGGACTCATGGCTATTCAGATAAGATAACATTTGATCAATGACATAAGCATTCTTATGGTTACTGATCGTAATCATTCGTTGTTGTTCAACGATAAAGGTCATGGGAATGGCTTCATAGTATTCCTTGTCCTTTTCTAAGTCAAGAACATTATAGATAAAGGTCACAGTCCCATTTTCACGGTTATAGTCCATGTGGGCTCGTTCATTTCTATCCAGAGCATATTCGATAGTTTCCTTATCCAATCCATAGATTTCTGATAAATCTTCAAGATTTTTAATTTTTTCGATATCAAGATTTATCCAGGTACAACCATTTCCTAATTGTTTATCTAAAACCATCATTTCTCCTCTGTCAAACTCCCTCCATTATACCATAAATCAAGGGAAATTTCAGTTCTGCTCTTCTCTTGAAAAATTGCTAACCACAGTAATATTACGGTTGGGAACAAAGTGGAGAGCCTGGTCTTCACCTCTTAGTTGAGTTGTTCGAATTCCGACGCTAACTACTTTTCCCGATACAGTAATGGGACCATTTGTCAAAACAACCTCATCCCCTACATCCAACTGGCGTTCAAAGAGAATAAAGAAACCATTAATAACATCTGATAAAAATCCTTGGGCCCCCATACCAATTGCAACTCCGGCAATCCCAGCCCCAGCTAGTAAACTAGATACAGGTAGTCCTAGGATCGACAAAATGCAGTAGACTAAAAAGAAATAAAGAGTGTAATTAAAAACATTTTCTAATAAACGCGAGATTGTCTTTTGTCTTCCTGCATCACGATTTGAATACTTCAATGAAGGCTTCACAATTTTCTTGACAGCCGCATGGAGAAGCTTTTTAGCTATGTAAAATAGCACAAATAAAATCAAAAGAGAAATCACTTTCGTTAAGAGATTCTCAAATACCGTTGTTAAATCTAACTTATTAAAATAACTTTTAAAAAATTCTTGCATGTAAAACTCCTTTTATCCATTATACCATAAAACGATAGATGCAAGATATTTATAAATATGCGATTTCGTTATGTAAATTTACATTTTGCTTGATTTTCAAGTATATTTATACTATAATCGTTACTATTACTCAAAAAAGGAGATGTGTATGACAAGAATCATTAATGCCTGGAACAAGTCAAGTCTTATCAAACGAATCCTAATTGGAATGCTTCTTGGAACTTTACTTGGATTACTTTTCCCCAATATGCCAGGGATTGGACTCCTAGGTGATCTTTTTGTCGGTGGACTCAAAGCAATCGCCCCTATTTTAGTATTTTTCCTTGTTGCCAATGCCATTTCTCAACATCGAAAAGGAAAAACTACAAATATAAAAACCGTTATACTTTTGTATTTACTTGGAACTTTTGCAGCTGCTCTTGTGGCAGTTTTCATGAGCTTTCTCTTTCCTATTCAGATTAACTTAGCAACAGCCATAACAACGGAAGCAACTTCACCAGATGGAATCGGACAGGTTCTCAGTAATCTTCTATTAAAATTAGTTGATAATCCTCTAAATGCAATCATCCAAGCTAATTACATCGGAATTTTATCTTGGGCTATTGTCTTTGGAATTGCTATGAGAGAAGCTAGTAAGCACAGTAAAGATCTTTTGAAAACCATGTCGGATGTTGTTTCCAAGATTGTTGGTTGGATTATTAATTTAGCCCCTTTTGGTATCCTCGGATTAGTCTTTCAAGCCATTTCAGACCAGGGGATTGCCAGCTTGACCAACTATGGTGTTTTACTGGGACTTTTAATTGCCACTATGCTTTTTGTGGCCCTAGTCATCAATCCATTGATTGCCTTTTTATTCATGAAAAGAAATCCCTATCCACTTGTTTTAAAATGTCTTCGTATCAGCGGTGTAACAGCATTTTTTACTCGTAGCTCTGCTGCAAATATCCCTGTTAATATGAAACTCTGTGAAGATCTCGGTCTTAATCCAAATACCTATACAGTCTCTATCCCATTGGGCTCAACCATTAATATGGCTGGAGCAGCAATTACCATTAACATTTTAACCTTGGCTGCTGTTAACACCCTGGGTATTTCAGTTGATTTTGCAACTGCTTTTGTACTCAGTATTGTCGCAGCTATCTCTGCCTGTGGAGCCTTTGGAATTGCCGGCGGTTCCCTTCTACTCATTCCTGTTGCCTGCAGTCTCTTTGGTATTAGCAACGATATTGCCATGCAAGTTGTTGCAGTCGGATTTGTCATTGGGGTTGTCCAAGACTCTTGTGAAACAGCCCTCAACTCTTCGACAGATGTTCTCTTTACTGCCGTTGCAGAATATGCAAGTCGGAAGGCTTGACCTATTTCAAATTCCTTTTATAATTAGTAGTATAACTATTTTTCATTTGGAAAGTATTCTATGTCTATCACACAACGTACTTTAAAACTAGTCCTAGCAACTTGTTTTGCTTGTTTACTAGCCTACTTTTTTGATTTGTCATCAGCTGTATCAGCTGGTATCATTGCTATCTTAAGTCTATCTGATACGCGAAGAAGCACTATCAAACTAGCTCGTAATAGACTTTTTTCAACCTTGCTAGCTCTGACAATCGGTGTTATCGCCTTTCAACTAACTGGTTATCATATCTGGAGCTTTGGGCTTTACTTAGCAATCTACGTTCCTCTAGCCTATAAACTCGGTTGGGAAATTGGGATTACTCCAAGTAGCGTCTTGGTTAGCCATCTATTAATCCAACAATCAACTTCTCCCTATCTTTTAGTGAATGAACTACTATTATTCCTGATAGGTACTGGCTTTGCACTTCTAATCAATCTCTATATGCCTTCACGAGAAAAAGAAATTCAGCATTATCATACGCTTGTTGAAGAAAAACTCAGAGATGTCCTTCTACGCTTAGCTTACTATTTAAAAAGAGGGGATGGTCGAAATCAAGCTCAACTAGTCAACGAACTTGACCAACTATTGGAGGAAGCCCTCAAACTAGTCTATCTGGACCACTCTGACCATCTCTTTCACCAGACAGATTATCATATCCACTACTTTGAGATGCGCCAAAGACAAACTCGTATCTTGAGAAACATGGCTCAACAGATTAATACCTGTCAACTAGCCGCAAGTGAAAGCCTGATCGTCGCTCAGCTCTTTTCAAAAACAGCTAGCCAACTGAGTCAAACCAGTCCAGCCTATAACTTGTTGGAAGATATCGAGAACTACTTGCAGGTATTTCGCAATCGTTCTCTCCCTAAAACAAGAGAAGAGTTTGAGACACGGGCTATTCTATTGCAACTCTTTCGTGAATTAGAGCATTTTATCCAGATAAAAGTAGATTTCTACAACCGTTATTCTGACAATAACAGTGACAAATAAAAACTTCTATCGGCAAACTAGTTGCTGATAGAAGTTTTTTGTTATGAATAGATTTAATTTTCGCGCTTCTTTCGAATCGACATGAGACTGATGTCTCTCAAACTAAAGTAAGTAAGAGCCAGCATTCCCAATGTAATAAAGATTTCTGCTGGAAGTTGGAAAATCTGCAGGGCAGACAAGAGCAACAAGATTACGAGGGCAACAAATCCAAAGACTAATATTACAACATTGACCGTCCCCTTGATACTTTGAGGTGTCGCAAATACATAGAGTAGTAATAAGAGTATCCCTATGATTAAATAGACCATCTTTATCTCTTTCTAGCTCTTATTCAGCTGATTTTTTCTTTTTGTTTGCTTTCTCACGCTCTGCCTTGTTAAGGATTTGTTTACGCAAACGAATCGATTCAGGCGTTACTTCCATGTACTCATCGTCATTCAAGAACTCAAGTGATTCTTCAAGTGTCAAGATACGAGGAGTTTTAATAACCGCTGTTTGGTCCTTAGTAGCGGAACGAACGTTGGTCATTTGTTTTGCTTTCGTGATATTAACAGTCAAGTCATTTTCACGAGAGTTTTCACCGATGATCATTCCTTCGTAAACCTCGGTACCTGGGTTGACAAAGATAGTACCACGTTCTTCGATAGACATGATAGAGTAAGTTGTAGCCTTACCAGCATCGATAGAAACGAGAGCACCACGGTGACGTCCACCGATTTCACCTGGAATCAATGGCAAGTATTGATCGAAAGTGTGGTTCATGATTCCGTAACCACGAGTCATTGACAAGAACTCAGTTGAGTATCCAATCAAACCACGCGCAGGAACAAGGAAGACCAAGCGAGTTTGCCCGTTTCCAGTTGCAATCATGTCCAACATTTCACCCTTACGCTCAGAAAGGCTTTGGATAACAGAACCTTGGTATTCTTCTGGTGTATCGATTTGCACGCGCTCAAATGGCTCACACTTCACACCATCGATTTCTTTGACGATAACTTCTGGACGAGATACTTGAAGCTCATAACCTTCACGACGCATAGTCTCGATGAGGATTGACAAGTGCAATTCCCCACGTCCTGAAACTGTCCATTTATCTGGTGAGTCTGTTGGATCTACACGAAGAGATACGTCTGTTTGCAGCTCAGCTTGCAAACGTTCTTCAACCTTACGAGAAGTAACCCATTTACCTTCACGACCAGCAAATGGTGAGTTGTTAACCAAGAAGGTCATTTGAAGAGTAGGTTCGTCGATATGAAGAACTGGAAGAGCTTCAACTGCATCTGTTGGAGTGATTGTTTCCCCAACGAAGATGTCTTCCATACCTGATACGGCAATCAAGTCACCAGCCTTAGCTTCTTGGATTTCACGACGTTCCAAACCAAAGAAACCAAAGAGTTTTGTAACACGGAAGTTCTTGGTTGTACCATCAAGTTTAGAAAGAGTAACTTGGTCTCCGACCTTAACAGTACCACGGAAAACACGTCCGATACCGATACGACCAACGAAATCATTGTAGTCCAAGAGTGACACTTGGAATTGAAGTGGCTCATCTGAGTTATCAATTGGAGCTGGAATGTGATCAATAATGGTATCAAAGATTGGCGCCATAGTCTTTTCTTGGTCGGCTGGATCATCTGACAATGAAGATGTTCCGTTGATTGCTGAAGCATAGACTACTGGGAAGTCAAGCTGATCATCATCTGCACCAAGTTCGATGAAAAGTTCCAAAACTTCATCTACTACTTCTGCTGGACGAGCTGATGGTTTGTCGATTTTGTTAACTACAACGATCGGAACAAGATCTTGCTCCAAGGCTTTTTTCAAAACAAAACGGGTCTGAGGCATTGTTCCTTCGTAAGCATCTACGACCAAAACAACACCGTCAACCATTTTCATGATCCGCTCAACTTCTCCACCGAAGTCCGCGTGTCCTGGCGTGTCCATGATATTAATACGAGTTCCGTTGTAGGCAACTGCTGTATTTTTCGCAAGGATAGTGATTCCACGCTCTTTTTCAATATCGTTTGAGTCCATAGCACGCTCAGCTAATTCTGTACGCGCGTCAAGTGTTTCAGATTGTTTTAATAATTCGTCAACGAGGGTTGTTTTACCGTGGTCGACGTGGGCGATAATCGCGATATTACGGATATCTTCTCTTAATTTTGTCATGATTTCCTCTGTTATATTCAAAAATTTATTTTCTAACTGAGCAATTATACCACAATTTTAAGCAAATGACTTAACTCAAGTAAGTGTAAATGTTTTCAAAAGAAAATTCATGGCTTATCTTTTCTTTTCAAAAATCCCGACTTGTGATAAGATAAGCTGGTATGCGTTTAGATAATTTATTGGCCCAGGAAAAAATCAGTCGAAAAACCATGAAACAGGCTCTCCTGAAAAAGGAAATCATGGTAGATAGATTTCCTGCTACTTCCCTTTCACAGAATATCGATACAGGATTGCAAGAGGTGATTTTTCAGGATAGAAAAATCCAAGGATATGAGCACACCTATCTCATGCTCCACAAACCAAGTGGTGTCGTGACAGCAAGTAAGGACAAGAAACTGCCAACAGTTATGGATTTACTCCCTCAACACCTCCAGTCGGATCAGCTCTATGCAATCGGTCGACTAGATCGAGACACAACAGGACTTCTTCTCTTGACTGATAATGGCCCTCTTGGTTTTCAACTTCTCCATCCTCAATATCATGTAGATAAAACTTATCAAGTTGAAGTCAATGGACCGCTCTTATCCGATCACATCCAACAATTCAAAGATGGGATTATCTTTTTAGATGGAACTAGCTGTAAACCTGCTCAACTTGAGATTCTATCTTCAAGTCCTAGTCTCAGCAGAGCCACTATCACCATCTCTGAAGGAAAATTTCATCAGGTTAAAAAAATGTTCCTCTCAGTCGGTGTCAAGGTCACTGCTCTAAAACGAGTTCAGTTTGGGGATTTCACATTAGATTCAGAGCTAGCAGAGGGGCAATACCGTCCCTTGAACCAAGAGGAATTGAAAATCATTAAAAACTACTTAACGAAAAGTGGATAAAACAAAAAAGAGAGTGGGACAGAAATCGGTAATTCGTTAGAATTCGATTTCGTCGTCCCACCTCCGCACAGTTGAGTAGGGCTGTAAAAGCTGATGAAATCAGCGTAGTAGAGCCCACTCAACCACTGCGTCTTGCTCGACAATCCATAAACAATTGAGAGGCTAGAATTTTTGTCCCAAACTCTTTAATTAATTCTCGAAAGTTGTGAGATTAATACGATACAAAAAAGTGCAGAAATTACAAGCCCTAACACAAGCCCTAAAATAGAGAGAATTTTTTCTGTCTTATAGTCTAGTCCAGACTCTTTTTGATGCGAATGTGCCAAGACCAAACCAAAAATACCAAAAATAATACTTAACACTGGAAATCCAAAGGCAGCTATGATAGATATGATACCTAAAACAAATGAAGTTTTTTTCTTTTCTTGTGTATCCATATTATAAAAACTCCTTAAATTTATCACAGATTCATTATACCATATAAAGAGATTTTATCTACGGTGTAATCAATTTTGCTATATGTAAACTTGCCCCTGAGTCAAGAAGCATTAGAATGATTCATACCTATTTCGAGAAGATTGGATCAAACAAAAAAAGCTTTAAAACTAAAGCTTTTTTTGTTAGAACCCTGATTAATGCATCATTAAGATAAGTCCTGCAATCCAGTTAAGTACAGAAATGACAATCCCTACGATATTGAGAATTTTTTCTGTTTTATACACTAGTCCAGATTGATTTTGATGTGAATTAGCCAAGACAAGGCCAATAATCCCCAAAATAAGTCCTATGATTGGAGATAGCAAACCAAGGACGATAGATAGAATACCTAAAACAAGTGAGGCTTTTTTCTTTTCTTGCATAATAAAAAACTCCTTAAATTTAATACAAATTAATTATATCATAAAAAGCTAGAACTGTATATTAAACATATGTGACAACTTTATTTCACATTATTAGCTAGTCTTAACCTTGCCTGTCCAAGAATCCAACCCGTAAGAGAGGATATAAATTTCTGAGAAACCTTGTTTTTTTAAGAAAAGTGCTGCATTTGTAACACGTTGTGCACGTTGGTTTTCATAGAGAAGGACAGGTTTATCCTTGCGAAGAGCTGCCAAACTTGTCTTCAATTGGTTTGAAGGAATATTACGAGCTCCGAGGATATGTTTTCTGTGGAAGTCTGACGGATCACGCAAGTCAATCAACTGACCGGTACGAATCAAAGACTCAAACTCTGCATTGTCAACAATCTTCGCTGCACGACGAATGCGAAGATAGTTGTATCCCATCCATGCTAACATTGCTACGACAAGTCCCCACAAAACCCAAGTTACCATAATACTTAATCTCCATTTTTCTCTAAATAGTCTAATTCTAGTTTGTGCTCTCTGCGCAGAACAGCTTCCGCTTCTAAATAATCTAGCTTATCCATCAAGCCAGCATCATAGATTCGAGATAGTTCAATCTTCATTAATTCAATGTCATAAAGACGTTTGCCCATATAGACAAGAATGCCGAACTGTTTGAGAAATTGTTGCACATCGTAGAGTGTTTTCATAGCTTTCATTTTAGCAAAAAATCAGATTTTTTTCAATAGTTCCCAGGGAAGACTTCCTTTTTACTGCTTACTAATTTTCTTAATACTCTGATAGAGAAGATAGCCAACAATCATTCCAACAAAATTCTGCAACAAATTGTGAGGAATATCCGTCAGAGCTACACCCCAACCTTTCATCCAAGAAGTTGCACATGCATAACCGGCTACCATGATAAAAGTTGCCAAAACTAATCCAAGCCATTGCCATTTCCCTTTAAAACCTGCAAAATAACCCTGCAAACCATGGAAAAGCAAGCTGAAGAACATCCAATGAGGATAGCCTGAGATCAGGTCAATAATGAAACCTCCTAGCCCTCCGACAACGGCTCCTTCCCGGCGACCATAATAAAAAGCGGTGAAGAAGATACCAGCATCTAAAAGAGTTAAGATTCCTGTTTGAGTTGGGATTTTTACAATATAACCTAAAACTACTGATAGAGCAGTTAGTATAGATAATAGGGCGATTTTAGTTGTTTTGGTTTGCTTCATACTGTCTCACTCCATACTGATCTGCTTGTGCAATGGCACGGTAAACAAAGGCTTTAGAACTTTCTATTGCTGGCAAGAGTTCTTCTCCCTTGACTAGCTGGCTAGCAATGCTGGATGCAAAGGTACATCCTGCACCTGCATTTTGTCCTTGGATGACTGGATTTTCAAGAATAGTGAAATTCTCTCCATCATAAAAGACATCCACAGCCTTATCCTGACTGAGGCGATTCCCTCCCTTGATAATGACTGCTGGCGCTCCTAAGTCATGTAATTTCTGAGCTACAGCTTTCATATCATCCAGACTTTCAATCTTTTGATCTGCAAGCAATTCTGCCTCAGGAAGGTTAGGAGTAATGACAGATACATAAGGGAAAAAGCGAATCAACTCTTGACAGAGCTCGCTGACTGCAACATCATGCGTTTCCTTACAAACGAGAACAGGATCTAATACGACAGGCACTCCTGCACGCTCCTTGATAAAGTTGAGAGCTTTCTCAGCAACACCGACCGTTGGTAATAGACCTATCTTAATCCCTCCAAAGTCTACGCTCTTAAGGCTATCCAGCTGTTGTTGGAAAATAGTCTCATCTGTCGGAAAGACTTCAAAACCATTTTCAGTCAAGGCAGTCAAGCAGGTCATGGCCACAAAACCATGCAGACCATTTAAAGTATAGGTCGCAAGGTCAGCTGCCAATCCACCACCACTAAAAATATCATTTCCTGAAAGTGCTAAAATACGATTATTCTTCATAACGAATCTCCTTTAAATACAATCCATTAGGTGCTGCAGTTGGACCTGCCAACTGTCTGTCTTTTTTCTCCAAGATGAGGTCAATCTGTTCAATGGGCATACGGTTATTACCAATTTTAAGCAGGGTTCCGACCATATTTCGAATCTGCTTATAGAGGAAACCATTTCCAGAGAAAGTAAAGGTCAAAAACTGCCCTGTTTCATCAACCCTGAGACTGGCTTCCGTGATTGTTCTTACCTTGTCCTCCACACTTGTTCCGGCAGCAGTAAAACCGGTAAAATCATGGGTTCCTTCTAATTTCTTTACAGCCTTTTGAATGCGTTCCACATCTAGCGGATAAGGATAATGGGTCGCATAATGGCGACGCATGGGATTTTTAGGACGCCCTCTATCCACGATAAACTCATAGGTCTTGCTGTGCCTAGCATAACGACAATGAAAATCATCCGCCACTATCTCAATCGAAATCACGTCGATGTCTTCAGGACTTTGGGTATCGAGAGCGAAACGAAGCTTTTCCTCATCCATCTGATAGGGGAGGTCAAAGTGGATGACCTGCCCTAGTGCATGGACCCCACTGTCCGTTCGCCCAGCGCCATGAATGGTAACGGCCTGTCCTTTATTTAGTTTGGTTAAAGTTTTTTCAATTTCCTCTTGGACACTACGCGCGTGTGGTTGCCGCTGAAAACCAGCAAAAGCGTAGCCATCATAGGAAATGATTGCTTTATATCTAGTCATATATCTATTTTATCAAGAAAATTTCTCTGCAACAAGTTTGAAAACTAAAAAATGTACGGGTACAGTCCTCGATATCATCTAGTCCTTACCTAGATTTTCTCATTATGTATTTACGTTCTGGAACTTCAATGGTTTGAACAATTTCAAATCCTTCTTTTTGGTAAAGATTCTGAGCTCTTTGATTTGCCTCATAGACATTTAGAGAAATAGTATCTATGTCTTCATTTTCAAAGGCTAAACTGACAAATTTCCTTAAAGCCTGGCTACCTAAGCCCTGCCCCTGTTTCTGGGGGTTGATAAAAAATCTCCCGATATGAAGATTCCTGTCTTCTAGCCTGATTTTCTGGATAAGCCCCACAAACTCTTGTCCATCAAATATTGAAAAAATTCCTTCAAAATCTTGCAAGACTTGAATTGTCAAGGGAAAAGGAATCATTGGTCCCATCCATTGCTTCTGAAAACTTTCTCCCAAAGCATTAGACCAGCGACAAATGAGTTGGGCATTTTCTATCTGAAGTCCTTTTTCAAAGTTAATTTTCATATTTGCTCCTAAAATTTCTCCTTTATCCAACTATTATACTCTTTCTCTTATTTTTTCCGAATTAATAAGTATGATTCACCTTTACTTTTTTCTTGTTGGAGCTATTTTTGCTTCCTTTCTTGGATTGGTTATTGATCGTTTCCCTGAGCAATCCATTGTTTTCCCTGCTAGTCACTGTGATTCTTGTCAGACTCGCTTGAGACCACTGGATTTGATTCCATTTCTCTCACAGGTATTCAATCGCTTTCGCTGTCGCTATTGCAAGTCAAGCTATCCTGTCTGGTATGCTTTCTTTGAGTTGTCCTTGGGACTGCTCTTTCTAGCTGAGTCTGTAGGATTTTTAACTTTGGGGCAAGTTATCTTGATAACTGCCGGCTTGACTTTGGGCATCTATGACTTTCGCCATCAGGAATATCCCTTACTAGTCTGGCTGACTTTCCACCTAATCCTCATGGTTTGCTGTGGTTGGAATCTAGTTATGATTTTCTTTCTTATCTTGGGAATTTTGGCTCACTTTATCGATATCCGCATAGGTGCAGGGGATTTTCTCTTTCTGGCTTCTTGTGCACTTATTTTTAGCCTAACTGAAATGCTGTTTTTAATTCAATTTTCTTCCACAACTGGCATTCTAGCCTTTCTCCTACTAAAGAAAAAGGAAAGACTACCTTTTGTACCTTTCCTCTTGCTGGCTGCTTGTTTGATTATTTTCTACAAATTATTATTGTAAATATATTTGTAATATTGTATACTAAATATAGCAAAAATAGGAGAATTATTATGAAATTTGAGTTGCCAAATATAAACTTTGAACTCCCAAAACTAGAAGTTCCAAAAATTGATGAAAATTCAATGATGCAAGTTCTTGATTGGGCTTACGATACAACTATTAATGGAATTCCTGGACAAAAAACAATTCAAGAATTAGCGGATGATTACCTAAAGAACGACAATGTTGATACTGCTATTTCAAAAATGATTGCTTTTCAAACTAGTAAAGCCGCTCTATCTGGCTTTGTCACTGGATTCGGAGGAATTTTAACTTTACCAGTAACTATCCCTGCAAATGTGACATCCGTAATTTTAGTTCAAATGAGAATGATTGCTACCATTGCTTATATGCGTGGATACGACTTAAAAAGTGATCAGGTCCAGACTTTTGTATATGCAGCACTTACAGGAACTACTGTAGCTGATATTGCAAAGAAAGCTGGGATTGTAGTGGCTGAGAAATTAGCCCAAGGAATGATTAAAAAAATTCCTGGAGAGGTGCTAAAGAAAATCAATCAAGCAGTTGGATTTCGATTGGTTACGAAATTCGGACAAAAAGGAGTAGTCAACTTAGGGAAAATGATTCCTGTAGCAGGTGCACTTATTGGAGCAGGAGTTGATACTATTTCTACACAAGTTATTGCAAATCATGCACTAAGTGTCTTCACTTCTAATGGAATTAATCTTGGAGATGACTTAATTATTGATATGGATGAAATACAATAAAAAAGTCTTATATTCTTTTATTATCTTCATACTTATCGAATAAAATTAACATAAATTTCTGCCCTCAAAGAGGGCTTTTTATTTTTTATATGCATCAAATTATCTGATGGCTATCATTTAATCAGATTACTTCATTTGCCTCCAAAACCGGCATTCTAGTCTTTCTCCTACTAAAGAAAAAGGAAAGACTTCCTTTTGTGCCTTTCCTCTTGCTTGCTGCTTGTATGATTATTTTTGGTAAGCTACTGCTTCTCGGATAAAGTCAGCGATTTCTGCTATTTGTCCTTCATGCAGAGCCTTAACAATCTTGGAACCGACGATAACACCGTCTGATACAGCATTGAAGCGTTCTACATCAGTCTGAGTGGATACACCAAATCCTGTTAAAACTGGAATGTCAGCCACTTGATGAAGTTGAGCCAAGTGCTTGTCCAAGTCATCTCGGTAATTGCCTGACTTCCCTGTCACCCCATTGATAGCAACTGCATAGACAAAACCTTCAGCTCCCTCAATGAGTTCCTTTTGACGGTCAATTCCTGTCGTCAAGCTGACAAGTGGAATCAAGGCAATGTCTGTACCTGCCAAAAAGGGCTCTACAAAGTTAGCGTGCTCATGAGGGAGGTCTGGTATAATCAAGCCCTTGACTGCTGTATCAGCAAGATCTTTAACCAATTTCTCCACATCGTACTGAAAGAGGGGGTTAAAGTAGGTCATGATGACAAGCGGAATTTCTGTTTCAATGGTTTTCAAAGTTTCAACCAAAGCCTGGGTAGAGGTCCCGCGAGCTAGACTGCGCAAGCCTGCTTCTTCGATAACAGGACCATCTGCAACCGGATCCGAGAAAGGAACTCCTACCTCAATGGCAGACACACCTAAATTTTCTAAAAAGTGAATTGTTTCACCGAGACCATCTAATCCTTTTTCGTGATCTCCAGCCATAATATAGGGGACAAAAATTCCCTTTCCAGTTGCTTTGATAGCGTTCAGTTTTTCTGTTAGTGTCTTAGGCATGAGCTTCTCCCTTCTTTGCTGCGTCTGCTTCCAAGCGGTCTTTAACTTGAACTACATCTTTGTCCCCGCGACCTGATAGACAGACAATCATAGACTTGTCTGGGCCAAGTTCTTTGGCTAATTTCACCGCAAAGGCGATAGCGTGACTAGACTCTAAGGCTGGGATAATCCCTTCCACACGAGACAAGAGTTGGAAGCCTTCCAAGGCTTCCTCATCTGTCACAGGAACATAGGTCGCACGCTTGATATCGTGGTAATGAGAATGTTCTGGACCGATACCTGGGTAGTCCAAACCTGCTGAGATAGAGAAGGCTTCTAAGATTTGTCCATGGGCATCTTGGAGAACATCCATGAGAGAACCGTGAAGAACTCCTGGGCGACCCTTGGTCAAGGTAGCTGCGTGATGCTCTGTATCCACACCAAGTCCTGCCGCTTCAGCTCCATACATAGCTACAGATTCATCTTCCACAAATGGATGGAAGAGACCGATAGCATTAGAACCACCACCAACACAGGCTACTAGGGCATCTGGCAAATCTTGCCCTGTCAAGTCACGGTACTGTTGTTTAGCTTCTAGACCGATAACACTTTGAAAATCACGCACAATTTCTGGAAAAGGATGAGGCCCCAAGGCAGAACCAAGGATATAGTGGGTATCATCGATGTTGGCTACCCAAGAACGAAGGGCTGCATTGACTGCATCCTTGAGCACGCGCGAACCATCTGTTACAGCTTCCACCTTGGCTCCCAAAAGTTCCATACGGAAGACATTGAGGGCTTGGCGTTTGACATCTTCCTCACCCATGTAGATTGTACATTCCATGTTAAAGAGGGCTGCCGCAGTCGCAGTTGCTACACCATGCTGACCAGCACCTGTTTCAGCAATAATTTTCTTTTTGCCCATACGTTTAGCCAGTAAAACTTGTCCTAAGGCATTGTTAATCTTGTGGGCGCCTGTATGGTTGAGGTCTTCACGTTTGAGATAAATCTTGGCTCCGCCGATATGCTGGGTCAAGTTTTTTGCGTAGTAAAGAGGCGTTTCACGTCCCACATACTGGCGCAAGAGTTGGTTTAATTCCTCTTGGAAACTTGGATCTGCCTGACTTTCACGATAAGCCTCTTCCAACTCCAATACTGCTGTCATCAATGTTTCTGGGACAAAACGTCCACCGAATTTCCCGTAAAATCCGTCTTTATTTGGTTCTTGATATGCCATGCTTTACCCTCTCTATAAATCTTCTAATCTTTTCATGATCTTTTTGTCCGTCTGTTTCCACTCCGCTTGATACATCTACTGCATAGGGAGAGAAATGCTGAATCGCTCTTGCTACATTGTCCTCATTTAGTCCGCCCGCGATGAAGAAAGGCTGGGCTAGTTCTGTCGTATCCAGTTGCCCCCAATCAAAGGTCTGGCCACTCCCCGCCACAGGGGCATCAAAGAGTAGATAATCTGCCTGAGAATTGGGTACATGACCCTCTCCATCGACCTGAACAGCTTGAATACTGGCACAAGGCAAATTCTCAAATAAATCATCCGGCACTTGACCATGAATTTGAACCAAGTCCAAGCCAACTTTGTTGATCGCTTCTAGCAGTTGGGCCCGACTTGGTGAAACAAATACCCCAACCTTTTTTACATCTGCAGGAATGATCTCAGCCAACTCAGCAGCCTGATCCAAGGTCACCTGTCTTTTGCTAGGAGCAAAGACAAAACCGATGTAGTCGACTCCTACCGACACAGCTGTTTCTACTGCTCCTTTTGTCGATAATCCGCAAATCTTAACCTTTGTCAATCTGCAACTCCTTGATTCTCTGGGCTACATCTTCTGCCTGCATAAGAGCCGTTCCCACCAAAATTCCGTTAAAGTATGGTGCAACACGTTTCGCATCCTGTCCTGTAAAAATGGCAGATTCGGAAATGTAGAAGCAATCATCCTTGAAGTATTTGGCTAAGTCTACGCTGGTCTGCAAGTCGACTTCAAAAGTGGTTAAATTGCGATTGTTGACACCGATAATTTGAGCTCCAAGGCGATGAGCTACTTCTAGTTCCGATAGATTGTGAGTTTCTACCAAAACTTCTAAGCCAAGCTCTGTCGCGTAGTCGTAAAGTTCCTTCAATCGTTTCTCGGATAATGCCGCTACGATGAGCAAGATGACTGTTGCACCAGCATTTCGAGCACGGATAATTTGCTTTTCATCGATGATAAAATCCTTGTTCAGCGTCGGAATCTCTACCTGACTAGAAATCTCTCGCAGATAATCCAAATGACCTTTAAAGAAAACCTCATCTGTCAGAACAGAAATCATAACTGCTCCGTTATCCTCGTAAGTCTGGGCCTGTTGTACGATATCCACATCAAGGTTGATATCACCCAGACTTGGGCTTGCCTTTTTGACCTCAGCAACGATTTGCAAACGGTCTTGGTGGTTTTTTAAATATTCAGCCAAGCGATAAGTAGCACGCAAGGGCTGAAGCTCCTCTCGCTCCATCTTTTCAACTTCACGCGCCTTCTGCTCCAAGATACGTTTCAAAAATTCCTGACTCATCTTTGGTACTCCTGTAATAGTCTTAGTTTTTCAAGAGCCTTACCACTGGCAATCACTTGACGTGCCAATTCAACTCCGTCCTTGATACTGTTTGCTTTCCCATTGGCGTAGAATCCGAGACCTGCATTTAAGACTGTTGTTTCCAAGAATGGACTTGGTTCGTTATTAAGAACGCTAACAAGAATGGCTGCATTCTCATGAGCATTTCCCCCACGAATGTCCTCAATAGCGATGCGCTCCATACCCAAATCTTCTGGAGTAAAGGTTGATAAAGTGATTTCTCCATCTTCAAGGAGGGCGATGCTAGTAGTTCCATTCAAACCAGCCTCATCCAATCCTTCTGGACCAGCAACTACGATGGCACGTTTGCGACCCATATTTTTCAAAACCTGAGCAGTACTTTCCAAAAGTTCAGGACGACTGATTCCTAGAAGCTGTGTTTCCAAAACCATTGGATGGATGAGAGGTCCTGTCAAATTCATGATAGTTGGAATTCCCAACTCCAAACGAGCTGGCATAATGTATTTCATGGCTGGGTGCATGTTTTTGGCAAAGAGAAAGACGATTCCTGTTTGGTCAAATACCTTACCCAGTTGTGATGGTTTAAGGTCAATATTAATTCCCAAAGCTTGCAAGACATCTGCCGAACCAGATTTAGAAGAAATAGAGCGATTACCATGTTTGGCCATGTGGATTCCCCCACCTGCCAAGACAAAAGCTGCAGTTGTTGAAATGTTAAAGCTAAATGACTTATCTCCACCGGTACCACAATTATCCATGGCATCTTGAATGTTTGTTGGAATATGTTGAGCATGTCCTCTCATAACTTGAGCGAGGGCTGTTCTTTCTTCAGGTGTTTCTCCCTTCATTTTAAGGGCTAAAAGCAGTGAAGCGATTTGTGCTTCTGTCACTCGCCCTGTCACGATGCGTTCAATCACATCTGTCATTTCAACACTTGATAGATCTTCAAAGTTTGCTAATTTTTCAATAATTTCTTTCATCTTGTTTTCCTCACTTTACAACCTTCTCGATAAAATTCTGAATAGAAGATAAGCCATCCGGCGTCCCAATACTTTCTGGATGATACTGCAAGCCATAAATCGGCAAGGTTTTGTGTTGAATCCCCATGATAGCTTGATCATCTATCGAACGAGCTGTCACTTCAAAGTCTTCTGGCATCTCTTCAATTAAAATACTGTGGTAACGCATGACTGGACGATTGTCCTCAATCCCTTGATAGAGAACTGACGGAGCCTCAAATCGAATCTGACTTTGTTTCCCATGCATGACTTTTGGTGCCAAGCCCAACTTGCCACCAAAGACTTCTGCGATAGCTTGGTGTCCCAGACAAATTCCTAGAATCGGTTTCTTACCTGCAAAATCACGAATCATTTCTTCCATCTTCCCAGCATCAGCTGGCCAGCCTGGACCAGGAGAAAAGACTAATCCATCTGCCTTTTCAGCACGTTCATAAAGATGCGGATCATCATTTCTCAAAACCTGAACTTCTGCAAAATTCCCGATGTATTGGGCTAGGTTATAGGTAAATGAATCATAATTATCAATCAATAAAATCATGGTCTAAGTTCTCCCATTCTCGTCATAGATTTAGCTTTGTTAATCGTTTCTTGGTATTCGTTCTGAGCGATGGAATCATAGACAATTCCTGCACCAGCCTGTACGTAAGCTGTTTTATTTTTAAGAATCATGGTTCGGATAGCAATGGCAAAATCCATATCTCCAGTTGCTGATAGGTAACCGATAGCTCCTGCATATATGCCTCGCTTCTCTGTTTCTAGTTCATAGATGCGTTTCATGGCCCGAATCTTTGGTGCTCCCGATACTGTTCCTGCCGGAAGAGTCGCTTTCAAGGCATCCATGGCAGTCAGTTCAGGAAGCAAACGCCCTTTAACGACGCTAGTCAAATGCATGACATAGCGGAAAAATTCGACTTCCATATACTTGGTTACTTGAACACTGGCTATTTCAGCAATTCTACCGATATCATTTCGTCCCAAGTCCACCAACATTCGGTGTTCTGCCGTTTCCTTTTCATCAGAAAGTAGATCAGTTGCAAGTGCTGCATCTTCCTCGTCATTGGCACCTCTAGGTCGCGTACCTGCAATTGGATTGGTTGTCACAAGGCCATTCTTGACGGACACCAAGCTCTCTGGACTGGCACCGATGATTTGATAATCTCCAAAATCAAAAAAGTAGAGGTAATTTGATGGATTGGTTACTCGGAGATTTCTGTAGAAGTCAAAAGGATTTCCAGTTACTTCTGCTGAGAAGCGCTGGCTGAGCACACATTGGAACATGTCTCCATTGCGAATCAAGTCACGAGCTGTTTCTACTATTTCTTCAAATTTCTGAGGTGCAATATGTGGTCTAAACTGAAGTGGAGAAACGTCCAAGTCTTCAAATTCATTTGGAGCAGGGATTTTCAACTCCTCTAAAACTTGATCCAAAGCCGCTTCTAGTTCTTCTTTGCTTCGATCACTGTAAAGAGTATCCTCGATGATATGAATTTTTTCTTTCTTGTGGTCAAATACCATATAACTCTCGTAAACAAAGAAATGCATATCTGGTGTCCCAATCGTATCCTCAGGAAGCTGGCCAATCTCTTCGTAAAGAGAAATCATGTCGTAACCAACAAAGCCAATCGCTCCACCACCAAAAGGTAGGTCTGAATGGTGCTGGCTCTTATGAGTCACCTCATAGAGAAAATCCAAGGGGTCACGATCAATGACTTGGCCATTTTGATATAGGACTCCATTCTCAAACTTAATCTCAAAAACTGGATTATAGGCCAAGATAGAAAATCGAGCATTTTCCTTTTCTCTTGGGATACTTTCAAGTATGACCTTGTGTTGTCCGTTCAAGCGCATATACGCCAAGATTGGTGATAAAACATCTCCATGAATGATTCGTTCCATTGTATTTTCCCTTTCAGTTCTTTTTAAATCCCGTGTTGAATCTACAAAAAATCCCCACGCAAAATAACTTGCGTGAGGACGAAATTCGCGGTGCCACCTCAATTATAGGATTTCTCCTATCTCTCAATCCTGTCTCAGAACCTTCTTGTAACAGGCTGTGCGATAAAGGGCACTCCCTTGAGAATCATGTTTTCTTCTCTCATTTTCAGATGGACCCAATCTTACAGCTTTCTCTGCTTGTTTTCAGCAACCACAAGCTCTCTGTGAGAGAAATCTCTGTATCTTTTCCATCTTTTATTTTTTAGCTTCAAGGTAGTCTGCAATAGCAGCTACGTCCTTGTCTCCACGACCAGAGACATTGATGACGATAATCTCATCTTTACTTAGTTTTGGTGCTCGTTTGACTGCTTCTGCAATAGCATGGGAGCTTTCAATAGCTGGGATAATTCCTTCAGTCTTGCTAAGTAAAAGCAAGGCTTGGACAGCTTCTTCATCAGTCGCTGCAACATATTCTACACGACCAGAGTCTTTAAAGAAGGCGTGTTCTGGTCCAACCCCTGGATAGTCTAAACCAGCAGAGATAGAGTAAACAGGTGCAACATTTCCGTCTTCGCCAAAGACTGCATAGGTTTTCATTCCATCGACAATTCCTACACTACCCTTGGTCATTGTTGCCGCGTGTTTGTCGGTATCTAAACCGTGACCAGCAGCTTCTACCCCAACCAATTTTACTTCTTCATCAGCTACATACTGTGAAAAGGCACCGATAGCATTGGAACCACCACCTACACAGGCAATAACGTAATCTGGCAGACGTCCTTCTTTTTCCAAGATTTGACGACGTGATTCTTCACTGATGACTTTTTGAAACTCATGGACAATGGTTGGATAAGGGTGAGGACCTACAGCTGAACCTAGAACATAGAAAGCTTCAAGGTCATTCATCCAGGCTCCAAAGGCTGCATCAACCGCATCCTTCAGAGTACGTGTTCCTGTTTCAACTGCGTGAACAGTTGCTCCCATCATCTCCATACGGAAGACGTTAAGACGTTGGCGTTCCACATCTTCTGCCCCCATATAGACATCGCAGGACATGCCAAACTTAGCTGCAGCTGCAGCCGTCGCAACACCGTGCTGTCCAGCTCCTGTCTCGGCAATGACACGTTTTTTACCCATGCGTTTGGCAAGAAGAATCTGTCCCAAAACGTTATTGAGTTTATGTGAACCCAAGTGGTTCAGGTCTTCACGCTTAAGGTAAATCTTAGCTCCACCTAGGTGCTCTGTCAAGCTCTCTGCATAGTATAGTGGTGTTTCACGACCCGAATAGTCCTGCAAGTAATGGCGATATTCAGCTAAAAATTCTGGATCATCCTTGTATTTTTCAAATGTCACTTCCAATTCATCTAGCAAAGCCTGAATTGGTTCTGGTACAAAACTACCACCAAATTGTCCAAAATATCCTTTTGTTGTCATAAATTTTTCCTCTTTTCTATTATTCTAAAATATGAAAAAGCCCACACACGGAATCTACTTCCATGTGAGGGCGTCTGTAACGCGGTACCACCTCAATTGTAAAGAGATTATCCCCTTTACATCTCTGCCTTGTCTAACAACAAGTTGCACTGTAAGGTGTGCCTACCGAATTTTCATTGTTTCAAATTCATTTTTAAAATCAGCCCAATTTCACTAGTTCCAACCACCTGTTCGCAGTAACCACAGGCTCCCTGAAGATCAAAAATAACTACTTTTCTGATTTGTTGAGTTAATTATATGTTATTGTTTTTCCTTTGTCAACCGTTTTCGTTCATTTTTTACTAATTTTTTTATTAGTTTTTTGAAGAAGCAAGAATTTGTTCAGAAACTCTAACAAAAGTCTCAATGATATAATCTACTTCTTCATCCGTTAATTTCGTGTGAAGTGGTAGTGTAATCTCATTTACAAAGTAGGCATAAGCCTTAGGATAGTTTGCCATATCAAAGCCAAGATTCTTATAAGCTGTCAAAAGTGGAAGCGGTTTGTAGTGAACGTTACTTGCGATTCCAGCTTTGGCCAATTCTTGGATAATTTGATTGCGTTGTTCGAGACTAGCACCTTCTACATGGGTAACGTAAAGGTGACGACAAGATTCAACAGTATCTGTCTCATGAGCCAATGGGTGAATACGAGTTCCTGTAAATCCACGGTCATAGCGAGTTACGATTTCTTTACGACGTTGAAGCAAGCCAGGATAACGATCCAATTGTACCAAACCAATTGAAGCCATGATATCCGTCATGTTGCACTTGTAGGCAGGAGTTACGATATCGTATTCCCATGAACCTAGTTGCATCTTAGCTAGCGCATCCTTCGTTTGACCATGAAGAGATAGGATTTGGAATTCCTTGTACATTTCTTCATCATCAATAGCTGGATTAGCTTTCCAAGTTGCACTTCCCCCTTCTGCAGTTGTAAAATTCTTGACTGCGTGGAAGGAGAATGATGTGAAGTCTGCAATAGAACCAGCTGGTTGCCCTTTGTATGTTGAACCCAAAGCATGGGCGCTATCTGAGACCACAACGATACGGTTAAAGACTTTTTGCCACTTGCTAGTAGCTGTAAAGAGGTCACGTTTTTTCTCAACTACTTGGAACAAACGGTCATAGTCACAGATAATACCTGCTAGCTCAACTGGGATGATAACCTTAGTCTTCTCAGTAATCGCTTGCTCAAGCTTGTCATAGTCCATTTCAAAGGTATCACCTTGGATGTCAACCATAACTGGTGTAGCACCTACGTGAGTGATAACGCTACATGATGCTGTATAAGTCATAGCCGGAACGATAACTTCATCGCCAGGACCCACTTCAAGCACGCGCAAGATCAATTCAAGAGCTGCTGTTGCAGAGTTGAGGCAGACTGTCTTAGGTGTCTGAGTATAGGCAGATAGACGACGCTCCAATTCTTTTGTCTTTGGACCTGTTGTGATCCAACCAGAACGGAGGGTATCTGCTACTTCAGCAATTTCAGCTTCGGTAATATCAGGTGGTGAAAATGGAATATTATACTTTGTCATTGTTTTACTCCTTTGATCGGTTTCAATCTTGCGACTACTTATTTTAAAACTTCAAATACAGTCTGGAACATGATTTTAATATCCCCGAAGAAATTGAAATCACGTAGGTAGGCTAGGTTAAAGTGCATTTTTTCTGGAAGGACTCTTTCCACATAAGCCTGGTCAACAGTCATACCTTTTGCAGTCATTTGACTGATGATGGCATCCTCATCTTTATAGTTAATGCTTGCAAGAGAAGTAATCCCTGCAGGTAAGAGCAAAGTCGCCATCATTTCAGGGCTATACTGCTCTGTGTAGCGTGGTACTTCTGGACGAGTTCCCACAAAGGACATCTCTCCTTTGAGGACATTAACCAATTGCGGCAATTCATCCAAACGGACACGTCGAATGAAATTTCCAACTTTTGTGATACGGCTGTCATTGGCAGAAGTTACCAGACTTCCTTTCTTGTCCGCATCCGTTACCATAGTCCGGAATTTCCAAATCTTGAAATGTCGGTTGTACTGGGTTACCCGCACTTGCTTGTAAATAACTGGGCCCTTGCTATCTAGCTTGATCCAAATGCTTAGAATCAGAAATAAGGGTGAGGTCAAGATTAACAAGACTAAGGCTAGAAACAAATCTAGACAACGCTTGAGAATCAGTGAGCCTTTTCTTCTAGATACAAGCTGGTAGTATGGTTTTACCTCACTCAATTGCATTTCTTGAGGTAGTTCATCCCATTTCAGCATGCACATTCTCCTCTGTTTTTTATATATAATCTTTATTAACATTCTACATTATACCACAAAATGAAAGAGGCAGTGCAAGAAATCTGTGTTTTAAAGGAATTCATTCTTAGGAAAGAGCTCCTGCCTGCAAGCTATACATCTTGTGATAGGTTCCACCCATTGCTAGGAGTTCCTCGTGGGTTCCACTTTCGATGATGCGTCCCTTATCAAGAACATAGATACAATTAGCATCTTGAATGGTAGAAAGGCGATGGGCGATGGCAATGGTTGTCCGACCTTGTCTCATCTTAGCTAGGGAATTTTGAACCAGAGCTTCTGTTTCAGAATCGATATTGGCTGTCGCTTCATCCAAAATCAGAATTTTAGGTTGACTAGCAACAGTTCTGGCAAAGGCAAGCAGTTGACGTTGACCCGTTGAAAAACTCGAACCACGCTCAGATACAGGGGCATCATAACCTAAAGGAAGGTCCTGAATGAAGGAATCTGCATCGACAAATTCTGCGGCAGCCTTGACCTGGTCATCGCTGATATCTTGGTACATGGCGATATTGGACTTAATGGTCCCATGATAGAGGAAGGGTTCCTGTAGGACCAGCCCGATGTTTTTTCTCAGCTCCTCTTGACGAAACTCTCGAATATCCACACCATCTAGGAGAACTCGACCAGACTGAAATTCATAAAAGCGCATGAGAACATTAATGATAGAAGATTTCCCAGAGCCAGTATGCCCGACAAAGGCAATGGTTTCACCTTTATTGACTGTAAAGGAGATATCATCAAGAATCTGGTGTTTTCCGTCATAAGAGAAGGACACATGTTCAAAACGGATATTTCCTTCTTGAATCTCCGCTTGTCCATTTTCTTGGACCGGTTCATAGTTGGTCTCATCGATAAGTGCAAAGACACGACCTGCTGACACCATGGATGTCTGAAGAGTAGAAAAGTTCTGTGTCACCTCGATGAGCGGATCAAAGAGACGGTTGATGTACTGGATAAAGGCATACATAGTTCCTGCCGTTATTCCTAGATAAAGACCACGATAGCCAAAATAAGCCATCAAAACTGCATACCCCAATAGCTTCAGTAAGCTCATGGCCGGACGTAAAAAGAGGGAGTCCAAGGCTACTGAACGGTTAGCGTAAACTAGATGTTCCTGATTTATCTCATCAAACTCTTCTTGCAGGCGCTTTTCTTGGTTAAAGGCTTGAATGATGCGAATCCCTTCGATATTTTCTGCCAGCTTACTGTTAATATCTGACAAGAGACTTCTGGTTTTTTCGATAACCTTGACCGATTTTTTACGGTAGAGATTGACCAAAAGGAAAATCAAGGGTAAAAAGAGTAGAACCAAAGCTGTCAGACGATAGTCCAGAACAAGCATGGTATAAAGAGTCGTCACAAAGATAAAGACTGCTGAGATAAAGCTGGATAAGATTCCCGAAAACATATCACTAATAGTCTCAGTATCATTGGTCAATCGCGAGACGATAGAACCTGCAGGTGTTTTATCAAAATAAGACATACCTAGCTTTTCCATATTGGCAAAGGCATCACGTCGAATATCTCTAACAATGCTATAGGACACACGCGCAAAGAGAAGGTTTCCCACATATTGGACAATAGTTTGAAGAATGTAGAGTCCATAGTAGGCCAGCAAAACTGTAACAGCAAGCTGGTTGAGGTTATGTAGATACTGGTCGATAAAGTGCGAAGCTACCAAGGGGATGATACTCTTGATAACAGTCGTCGTAAGGAGAAAAGCGAGTGCTAAAAAGGTGAGGAGACCGTAAGGCATGAGATAGGACAACAAGCGTTTCAATACAGCCCATTGTTCTTGTTTATTGCGCATCTTCTTCTCCTTTCATTTCTAACTGTTGAGACTGGTAGGTTTGTGCATACCAACCATCCAAGGCGAGTAAGTCTTCGTGTGTCCCTCGCTCAATGATACGACCATCCTGCATGACCAAAATCAAATCCGCATGAACAACTGCACTGAGACGATGGGCAGTGATGATGGTTGTTTTATCTTTACGAGTTTCCTTGAGATTATCGATAATCGCGAACTCTGTCTTAGCATCCACAGCTGACAAGGAATCATCTAAAATCAAGATATCAGGATTTAAAATCATAGCCCGACTCATAGCCAGACGTTGCTTTTGTCCACCAGATAGACTGACTCCTTTCTCGCCGATAACTGTATCAAATCCCTGGGGCATGGCTTGAATATCTTGATAGACTTGAGCCAGCTTAGTTGCTTCTTCTACTTCTGAGAAAGGCAGGTCAGGATTTCCAAAGCGGATATTATCTAGGATAGAGCTGGCAAAGAGAAATTGATCCTGTGGGACGTAACCCATCAAACTACGTAAGTCAGCTAGTCGATAGTCCCGAATGTCATGACCATTTAGATAAATAGCTCCTTGGTCAACATCATACTCACGTAGGAGCAACTTAATCAGAGCTGTTTTTCCTGAACCAGTTTGCCCAACCAAACCCAGTGTTTGGCCTTTTTCGAGACTAAAGTAAATATCTTGCAGCGTCTCCTCGTCTTCAAAGGCAAAACTATCAATAGCATAGTCCAAACGCCCATTTTCAATCCCGTCAAGTGGAGATTCTGGATCTTTGACAGGTGACTCTTGGGACAAGAGGCTCTCAATCCGTTGATAAGAGACTTTCCCTCTCTGAGTAATATTAAAGAGAAAACCAATTGCCATCAAGGGCCAGACCAGCATATCCAAGTAAGAGATAAAAGTGACCAGATTCCCAACAGTTACCTGTCCTGCTTGTACCATAAAGGCACCGACCAAGAGAGTTAAAGCATAGGAAGAACCAACAAAAAGCAGAACCATCGGGTCAAAGAGACTATCATATTTCATGGTTTGCAGATTCTTTTGGAAGGTCAAATCATTGACTTCCTGGAAAGATGCCAATTCATCAGACTGATAGCCAAAGGATTTGGTTACCTTAATTCCTGACACAGATTCCTGAACCTTATTGTTGAGTTCAGAAAAGGCTGCTTGCGATTCCCCAAAAGCCTTATGGGTCTTTCTCCCCAGGCGACTAGTCGCATAGGCCATAAATGGCAAGGGAAGAATGGAAACCAAGGTCATCTGCCAAGAAATGCTAAAGAGCATGGTCAACAAAGTTACTAAGGCTGTGATAGAGGCATCTACTGCCGACATAACTCCCCCACCGGCTAGACGAGTCAGGGCATTGATATCATTGGTTGCGTGTGCCATCAAATCCCCTGTTCGATAATTCTGATAAAATGCAGGCGACATTTTTGTAAAGTGCTCAAATAGTCTTGAACGCATGATTTGTCCCAGTCGGTAGGAAGTCCCTAGAATATACATGCGCCAAACGTAACGCAGATAGTACATCCCAAAAGCTGCTAGCAGGAGATAAAAGAGATGAAGCAAGAGCTCATCCTGTGTTAATCGTCCCGAAGTGATGGCATCAATTACTCTCCCCATAACCATAGGTGGGATGAGGTTGAGCACAGAAACCAAAATCAGAGCTACAATTCCAACTAGGTAACGGCGTTTTTCTAATTTAAAAAACCACCAAAGTTTTTGGATGATGGACATAAAATTCCTTTCTAATGACAAATGGAAACCTGAGGCGACTGCCTCAGGTTTTTCTTATTCATAGGTGACGACACTTACTTGAACCTTGTCATACTCATCGATAAAGATATTCATAGGAGTAACATTTCATTTATTTTCAATCCTTTACATAAATCATTCTTTATTATAAAGGAATGACCTTGATTTTTCAAACTATACGCTGGGGAATTACTGCTTTTTCTGGTATAATATTGTCTATAATCTGAATGAAAAGGTAAACATTATGAAACTGATCTCATGGAATATTGATTCCCTCAACGCTGCACTCACGAGCGACTCTGCGCGTGCGAAATTATCACAAGACGTCCTCCAAACCTTGGTAGCCGAAGACTCTGATATCATCGCTATCCAAGAAACCAAGCTCTCAGCTACAGGACCTACTAAAAAACACCTTGAGATACTGGAAGAACTCTTCCCCGGATATGAAAATACTTGGCGTTCCTCTCAAGAGCCTGCCCGTAAAGGCTATGCTGGAACCATGTTCCTCTACAAGAAAGAACTGACTCCAAGCATCAGCTTCCCAGAAATCGGTGCACCTTCTACCATGGACTCTGAAGGTCGTATCATCACTCTAGAATTTGATACATTTTTCGTGACTCAAGTATATACTCCTAATGCTGGAGATGGTCTTAAACGCTTGGAAGAACGTCAAGTTTGGGATGTCAAATATGCTGAGTACTTGGCTGAACTAGACCAGCAAAAACCTGTCCTAGCAACTGGGGACTACAATGTTGCCCACAAGGAAATTGACCTTGCCAACCCAGCCAGCAACCGCCGTTCACCAGGTTTCACAGACGAAGAACGTGAAGGATTTACAAATCTTTTAGCCAAAGGATTTACAGACACTTTCCGTCATATCCATGGAGACGTTCCAGAACGCTATACTTGGTGGGCGCAACGCAGCAAGACTTCAAAAATCAACAATACAGGCTGGAGAATCGACTACTGGCTCACAAGTAACCGTGTAGCAGACAAGGTTACCAAGTCAGATATGATTGACTCAGGAGCACGCCAAGACCACACACCGATTGTGATGGAGATTGATTTCTAAGGAGAAAACGAATGGACTATCAAGCTGTCATCCCTGAATTTGTCGTATCGGATATCGAGAAATCGTGTCACTTCTACTGCGACTTATTGGGATTCTCTGTCGAATACGAGCGTCCTGAGGAAAAGTTTCTCTTCCTTTCGCTTGAAGACTGCCAGCTAATGCTAGAAGAAGGCAACGCAGAAGAATTATCCCAACTGACTTATCCTTTCGGACGCGGTGTCAATATTTCCTTTGGCATCAAGGATGTCCCTCAGCTCCACCAAAAACTGCTGGAAGCTGAATATCCTATCCATCGTCCGCTGACAAAAAGAAAATTTCGAGTGGGAGATAGCTTTATTTATCCCCATGAATTTGCAGTTTTGGATCCAGATGGCTATTTTTTAAGATTTAGTGAATAAGAAAAAGGAGGCTGATAGCCTCTTTTTCAGTAGGTAAACATGAATTGACAGACCTGTAAATCCAGTGACCAAAACCTTTGCTAAAGCCTATGAAATCAACATGTCAAAGAACTTTGATAGCCGTTTTTTGTATAATTGAGTAGAATGAAATCAGAAAGCGAGGAAATTTTATGCAAGTCGGAAAACAAATCCAGCACTATCGTAAAAAGAAAAACTTATCTCAATATGATTTAGCTGAAATAATTTTTGTCAGTCGCCAATCCATTTCCAACTGGGAGCGTGGCGCGACCTACCCTGATATTCAAAACCTACTCTTGCTGAGCAAGGTCTTTGAAGTGTCATTAGACAAACTAGTAAAAGGAGATTTGGAAACTATGAAACAAATTATTCACGACCAAGAATTTATACGTTATCAAAAAGATGGAATAATCTTTAGCATACTGCTATTTGGTTTTCCTATCATCAGCATACCCTTAATTCTTTATTTGGATTGGTATGGTATCGCTATTAGTTGCTTGATTTTTGCTATCGCTATGTTCTACGCTCTACGCATTGAAAAATTCAAGAAACAGCATAATCTTCGCACCTATCGACAGATTGTCGCCTATGTTCAAGGACGTAACCTTAGCGAGATTGAAGAAGCTGAAGAAAGGGGTAAGGCTCCCTACCAAAGAATCATCCTTCCCATTCTATTTGGCCTTGGAATTGGCGCTTTTGCTCTGCTATTTTATTGGCTCTTACATACTTTCTTCACTATCAAATAAAAGCGAAGTCATCAGACCTCGCTTTTTAAATGTATTAAAATTTATAGAGTTGTGGATAGTGAACACACTCTGGGTTTTTAGGGCGTAACTATCTACTCATTTTAATTTATATCCTCACCTGTCTATCTTCAGACCGTTGGCCTGTGACAAACATGGTGAAGGTTGCCTTGCAGACATTTCGGCCATCTTGGTTGGTGATATCAACATCGACGACACAAGTGGTACGTCCATGATGGACACATTCTCCTTTGATAGTGAGAACATCCCCTAGATTTCCTGCTTTCAGATAGTTGATGGATGACTGGAGTGTCACTCCGTCTAAACCAAGCGAAATCACCACAAGACCACTGATTTGGTCACATAGGGTAAATAGATAGCCTCCATGGGCATTTCCATAATAGTTGAGTGAAGAGTCCACTACTTTTGTTGTTACCACAACGTGACCATCTCTCATTTTTTCGATTTCGTAATTTTCAAAGGCAGATATAGCGTCAAAGTGAAAATCTTTCATACGTTCCTCCTGATATTTCAAACGACACTATGATACTACTTTTCAAGACTCTACGCAAGAGAGAAGCACTTATTCAGGTAAAACTCCAACCTGCTCCACAAAGCGCATAAAGGCAACTTGTCCTTCTTCTGTTTGCTTGTAAACTCCTGCATCTTCCAAAACTCGAGCAAAGATTTTTCCAACAGATTCTTGAACGATATTAAGAGCTTGGTCTTTGTCAGTCAATCCAGGATGGGATTCCTTCAACTCATCCGCCCATTCTTGGTGATAATCTGCTACTGAAACATCCTCTCCAACCAGGTAAGCTGCAACCTGCTCCACTTCTTCCTTCAAGCGTGGTGGCAAGATAGCCAATCCCATAACCTCTATCAAGCCGATATTTTCCTTCTTGATATGTTGGACATCCTTGTGGGGATGATAGATACCATCTGGATGCTCTGGAGATGTTTGATTGTCTCTCAAGACCAAATCCAACTCAAACTGCCCATCTCGCTTACGGGCTATCGGTGTGATAGTGTGATGCGGTGTTCCATTACTTTCTGCCAAGACCTTCACACTTGGATCTGAATACTGACGCCAAGAAAGTAAGATTTTCTCAGCAAGGTTGGTCAGCTCGTCTTTTGAATCCGACGTCAATCGAATCACAGACATAGGCCACTGAACAATTCCTGCTTTGACTGATTCAAAACCTTCAAAGGTAAAGCTTTTCTGAATAGGAGCCACTTCCATTGGGAATACATGGCGCCCACCTTGGTAATGATCATGGGTCAAGATTGAACCACCAACAATTGGTAGGTCAGCATTTGAACCAGCAAAGTAGCCTGGGAACTGCTCCACAATCGCTAACAAACGTTTAAAACTTTGGCGACTAATAGCCATGGGACGATGTTGGCTGTCTAGGAAAATACAGTGCTCATTAAAGTAAGCGTAAGGCGAATACTGGAAGCCCCACTCCTGCCCAGAAATATCAAAACGTATAATACGATGATTGCTTCTAGCAGGATGATTGACACGACCATGATAGCCTTCATTTTCCATACAGAGCTGACATTGAGGATAGTTACTGGATTTAACCAACTTAGCTGCCGCAATCTCCTTTGGATCCTTTTCAGGCTTAGACAGATTGATGGTAATCTCCAGTTCACCGTAGTCAGACGGTACACGATAAGCAATATTCTTTGCGATAGCCTTTAGTTTGATGTAGTCATTCTTCTGACTGAGTTGGTAGAAGTCCGCAATCGCCTGCTCTGGTGACTGGGCATAGGTAGCCCAAAAGTCACGATTGACCTGACTTGGACAAGGGGTTACCAAGTCCATGAGGTCTGCACCGAGAATTTCACGCGCAGCCAGACTATCTTCAATCGTTTCCAAGCGAACGGCTTCCTCGACAAGCTGATCTTTGAGATCAATCAAGTTATCCTGGTCAGTCTTAACTTCCAGAGCACCATCTCCAACTAGTGCTAAAACACGATTGGTCAAATAAATCCGATCCAACTCTTCAAAGCTACTTTCTGCAATGACTTTAGTCACAAAATTTTCTACTAAGGTCACTAGAAAACCTCCTTCTGACTATTCAAGAACGCGAGTTCCACCTGCCACTTCAGCGATATAGAAGCTTGGTGCATAGCCAACGATTTCTTCATAGTGCTTGCCAACAGCTTCTTTAAAGGCCTCAACCGCATCTTTTTGAACCAAGGCGATCGCACAGCCACCGAAACCTGCTCCTGTCATACGAGCACCGAGAACACCTTCTTGAGCCCAAGCCGTATGAACAAGGGTATCTAATTCCAATCCAGTCACTTCATAATCATGCTCAAGAGAAACGTGAGATGCATTCATCAAACGACCAAACTTGTCCAAATCTCCTGCTTGAAGTGCTGCTTGCGCTTTAAGGGTACGTTGGTTTTCAAGAACGGCGTGGCGAGCACGTTTCAAACGATTTGCGTCTTTGATTAGGTAGCTGTATTCATCAAAAGCCCATTCATCCAATTCGCCTAAAGTCTGGATATCCAAGGCCACTTGGAGTTCTTCTACCGCTTTTTCACATTCAGCACGACGTTCATTGTACTTAGAATCTGCTAGCTCACGGCGTTTGTTGGTATTCATGATCACAACAACATTTTCCTTCAAATCAAGTGGAACCAAGTCGTATTCTAGAGTATTTGTATCTAGGTAAATAGCTCGTTGATCTGCTCCCATACCGATAGCAAATTGGTCCATGATACCAGAGTTAACACCGATAAAGTTATTTTCTGTTAGTTTTCCGATTTTAACTAAGTCTAGACGATCCAATTTTAGGTCAAAGAGATATTCTGCTACGACACCAGTCAAAAGCTCCAAAGAAGCTGAAGAAGACAAGCCCGCACCATTTGGGATATTCCCAAAGACATAGAAATCAAAACCTTTGTCAATCACATGCCCAGCTTCTTGCAAGAAATGAAGGACACCTTTTGAATAGTTGGTCCAGTTGTGCTCTTTCTCAAACTTAAGGTCAGCTAGAGGAACTTCGATAATTCCTTTGTCCTCAAAGTTTGCTGAGTAGAAACGCAAGACTTGGTCATCACGTTTACGAGCAGCCCCATAAGTTCCGAGTGAAATAGCTGCCGGGAAAACATGGCCACCGTTGTAGTCAGTATGCTCCCCAATCAGGTTGATACGGCCTGGTGAGAAGAAGGTTTGATCTGCTTCTTGACCAAAAACAGCAAGAAAATCCTTGCGAAGTGCATCAGCAGTAAGATGTTGTGTCATATGAATTCTCCTTTGACAATTTGTCAGGTAAAAAAGTTTACCTTGTAATCGTTTTCTTCTATTGTACCCAAGGGTTTTGCTTTGGTCAACATTTTTACCGATATTTTACTAAACTATGAGTAAAAAGATAGAAAAATATGCTATAATAACCTAAAAAGGAGGGGAATTATGGCTACACTCAAAGATATTGCTCAGTTAGCCTCTGTCTCAATCGCAACTGTATCCCGTGTCCTCAATCGCGATCAGAGTCTATCTGTCACAGAAGAAACCCGACATCGTATTTTAACTGTCGCTGAAGAACTTGGTTATACCAAGCATCTCAAAACAGGCGAAGGTCACAAACTGAAACAAAAGATTGCCATTATCCAGTGGGTCAGCGAACAAGGTGAATTGGAAGACCTCTACTACTACCAGATTCGACTAGGAATCGAAAATAGGGCACAAGAATTAGATTACGAAATCTTACGCTATTTCAATGATCAACCTTTTACGCTTAGCGAAGAAGTCATTGGAATTCTTTGTATTGGAAAATTTAGCCAAGCACAGATTGCATCATTTGAAGAATATCAAAAACCTCTAGTTTTTCTAGATAGTGACACCATAGCCTTGGGACACACCTGTGTCATTACAGATTTTAATAATGCTGTTAGACTGGTGGTTGATTACTTTACCGACCACGGGATTAAGAAGATTGGTATCTTATCCGGCCTTGAAACGACTACTGACCAAGAAGAAGTCATCGCAGATAAACGCTTAGAGTACTTTAAATCCTATACACAAGAAAAAGAGATTTATAACGAAAAATTCATTTTCCAAGGTCTATTTACTGCCCAATCTGGATACGACTTGATGAAAAAGGCTATCGAAAAATTAGGAGATAAACTTCCACAAGCCTTTTTTGCAGCTAGTGATAGTTTGGCAATCGGAGCCCTTCGCGCTCTTCAAGAAGCCAGCATCAGCATACCAGAGCGCGTGAGCATTATTTCCTTTAATGATACCATTCTAACCAAGCAAGTTTTCCCACCACTTTCCAGTATCACAGTCTACACCGAAGAAATGGGACGCACAGGAATGGATATTCTGAATAGGGACGTCCTTCATGGACGAAAAATTCCAAGCCTCACTATGCTCGGAACCAAACTGACTTTAAGAGAAAGCACCTTGCATTAAGTACAAGAGTTGAATACAAAAAATCCTAATAAGAGCTTCTCAGTTCTCTATTAGGATTTTCTTTTTTATACTCAAAGAGCAAACTAGGAAGCGAGCCGCAAGCTGCTCAAAGCACTGCTTTGAGGTTGTAGATAAGACTGACGAAGTCAGTCACATATATAATCCAAGACGAAGCTGACGTGGTTTGAAGAGATTTTTGAAGAGTATTAATCCATCACAATCATAGATTTAATAGTCTTACGTTCATCCATATCCTTATAAGCTTGGTCGATATCTTTCAGTTTATAGCTTGAAGTAAAGACACGACCTGGATTGATATCACCATCAAGAACAGCTTTGAGCAAGAATTGCTTATCGTATGTTGTTGCAGAAGCTGCTCCTCCTGCCACGGAAAGGTTTTGGGCAAATGTGGATCCAAGGACACGATTATTGTAGTGAGGCACACCGACAAAACCTAAGCGTCCCCCATTATGAAGGACCCCAAGGGCTTGCTCAACAGCCGCCTCGGTACCAACACATTCAAGAGCTGCATCTGCTCCACCGCCGAGAATTTCACGCACCTTGGCAATCCCTTCTGCTCCTCGCTCAGCTACAACGGCTGTCGCACCTGACTCCAAGGCCATCTTTTGACGATCTTCGTGACGACTCATAAGGACAATTTGTGAAGCCCCACGCATCTTAGCCGCAATCACGGCACATTGGCCAACAGCTCCATCGCCAATAACGACAACTTTATCTCCTGGTTTCACATGAGCCACACGCGCTGCATGATAGCCAGTCGGCATGACATCAGCCAGAGTCAAGAGAGACTTAAGCATCCCTTCTGTGTAGTCAGACGGTTGTCTAGGTATTTTGACGAGTGCCCAATTGGCAAAGTGGAAACGGATATACTCAGCTTGTACACCACCAGAAAAGTTGTTACCAATGTGTCGGTCACAAGAACCATCAAAGCCCGAACGACAGGCATCACACTGGCCACAACCATGTGTGAAAGGGGCAATGACAAAATCACCGGGCTTGACCGTTGTAATGGCTTCTCCAATTTCTTCAACGATTCCAATCGCTTCGTGTCCACTATTTTTGTGGCCCTCTTTAATATCTGGATTGCGATAACTCCAAAGGTCCGAACCACAAACGCAAGCACGAACCACACGGATAATCACATCATCTGCTTCTTGAATACTTGGACGTTTAATTTCCTCAATGCCGACCTGACCTGCCTTTGTGTAAACTACTGATTTCATAAACATTTACCTCTCTGTATCTAACTTACTTCAAGTATACACTTTTTATGAAGCTTTCGCTCACTTATACTACGCTTCATCAATGACGATGATCGTAATCATGACTTTGACTAGATTCCAGCTCTTCGACATTACGCTTATGAGCTCGGTGGGTTGCTAAGTCTTCATCCACCTCAATGGTGACATTTTGAAAGCCACTCTCTTTGAGCAAGTCTCGGATAGATTCTTTACAGACCTCCATATGCTTGACATGCTCCAGACAAACGTGAATAATGGCATTTTTCTCCAAACCATCCATGGTCCAGAGATTGAGCTGATTCACACTGGCCACATACTCCAATTGCTCCAAATCACTCGTTACTTGCTCGATATCCACTCCTTCTGGTACAGCATCCAAGAAAATCTTTAGCGTAGACCAAAAACGTGGAATGGCTTTTGACAAGATAAAGAAGGAAATGACAAGCGACAAGAGAGGATCTAAGATATACCAATCCGTAAATCGTAGAATAATAGCCATCAGGATGACGGCGACCCAACCAAGTGTGTCTTCCAGAAAATGCAGGCTAAGAATCGACTCGTTCTTTGTTTTCCCATTACGAACCACTAAACTCGCTAGCACATTGATCGTAACCGCGATGATCCCTAGCCAGAGAATGCCCTCATCATTGACAGGTTGGGGATGAAAGATTTTCGTTATATTTTCCAAAATGACAAAAACTGATCCTGTCATCAGAATCACAGCCGTTATCAAAGCTCCTAGAAGGCTAAATCGTTTGTAACCCAAGGTGTAACGGCTATCCTCTTCACGATTGGAGATCGTTTCTAGAACGGCTGATACCCCAATTGCGATTGCATCTCCCATGTCGTGAACGGAATCAGCAAGAACTGCACTCGATCCAAATACTCCTCCAGCGATAAACTCGACAATGGCATAACTCAAATTCAAGAAAAATGCTAACCAAACAGCATGTTTTGTCTTCATAATCCTTAATCCTCTGATATAATAGATTCATGAACATCTTGTTCATTATCTATTATCCAATACTATCAACAGAAAGGATAGAAGCATTCTGTTCAGTTTGTAAGTTACTGAACAGTTTGTTCAAATTGTTCATATGAGTACTCAAGATCGTCGCATTACCAAGACTCGAAAAGCTATCTATGCTGCTTTCTTACAATTACTAAATCAAAAAAACTTTGAAACCATCACTGTTCAGGAGATAATAGACCTAGCAGATGTCGGTCGTTCCACCTTTTATAGCCATTATGAAAGTAAAGAATTACTCCTAGACGAGCTCTGCCGTTATCTCTTCCATCATCTTTTTGAATGTGAGAAAAATATATCTAAAGAAGCTTATTTGGCTCATATCTTTTTGCATTTTAAGAAAAATCAAGACCATATCACCAGCCTCCTTTTTTCAAAAAATGACTACTTCCTCCGTCAATTACAGAAAGAATTGGAACACCACGTCTACCCCATGGTTGTAGAGGACTTACAAGTTGCCTATCCTAATATTCCTGACTCCTACCTCAAGCACTTTGTTGTAACAAACTTTATCGAGACGTTAACTTGGTGGCTCAGAGAAGGAAAAATTTATTCTGAGCGAGAAGTGGTTGATTTTTATCTAGAAATCCTAAAAGCAAGTTCTAAATAAAGAACAAAAATCCAATTAAACAAAAAAACAACTTTTAAAAGTTGTTTTTTTATTTAATATTTAGAAAACTTCTACTTCCACAAACCACCTAAGATTTGTTTTTCTAACAAGTCTAAGTCCTCTTTTCTCACTTCGCCATTGTCACCGACGATATATAGTTGAGAGAAGTAAGCTAACAAAGGACCTACACAGATGCGAACCATTTGAGGAATCGTTAATTCAGGATTAACACGTGGATCTGCCAACAATTCCTTGTGGAGCGTCAGAAGTTTATCCTGAATAGTATTCCAGATAAAAATCTGTTCATATCTCAGCTTATTATTAGAAAACATTTCATGCAAAATAATTTTCATCAGAGCACGATTCTTTTTGAGATAGGTCATGCGATTGTGGACAAGATAATGAACCCTTTCTTCGGTCGTTTCAAAAGTTAACAGTTCCTCAAAAAAACTTCCGAAAAGCCCTGGAACGACAGGGTGTAAAATAGCCGTTAACAAATCGACTTTCGTTTTAAAATACTTAAATAAGGTGGCCTGACTGAGTCCAGCATGCTCGGCTATGTGAAGGGTAGAGGTTCCATTATAACCCTTGGTCGAAATAAGGTCCACTGCCGACCGCATGATTTTTTTCTTCCCTTGAGGATAATCTGCTTCCTCTAAGAAATCTTCAAATGATTCAAAAATAGTCTTATCCATTCAACATTCATCCCTTTTAGTTTTTTATTTCTCTTTAAACCTTACGGTAACGGCGCAAGCCTACAATATTAAGGATTGTCAAGATGACAAGGAAAATCAGTAGAACGCCGATATTTGGCAAAATATCTCCAATGCCACGTCCGTAAAGAATAATCTGACTCATTGCATCACCTGAGTAGGTTAAAGGCAAAAACTTTCCTACCGTTTGAGCCCAGTCTCCCATCGATGACAATGGAATAATTCCTGATAAAAAGAGCTGTGGCATAATCACAAGAGGAATAAATTGCATCATTTGGAATTCTGATTTAGCCAAGGTAGACAAGAGAATTCCGAAGGCCAATGCCACAAGTGCCAGTACTACATTAACTATTATAACATGAAATAGATTTCCAACAACTTCTACATCTAACAACCAAATAGCCGCTAGGACTACGACTGCTGTTTGAAGAATCGCAATGAGACCATAAGACAACATGTAACCATATACGATTTCAGAACGTTTGACTGGAGTTGCTAATAAACGCTCTAGTGTTCCACTGGTACGTTCTTTCAAAAGTGCCATACCTGAAATCAAAAAAACAAAAAAGAAAACTACAAAGCCTATCAAAACTGGAATCATACTTGTAAAAAAGCTTGTATTTTCATCACCATACTGGTAGGATTCCTTAATTTCTGGTGCTTTTGCCTCCAAATTCAATTGTGGAAGAGCTTGTTTGACACGAGTCATTAGTTGATTACTTCCTTCACTGGCGATACTCGTCCGCAATACTTGTCGAGTCATAGATGTTTTAGAGGCATCGGTATTAGCATAATCTACTTGATATTCACCATTTTTATAAGAAATCACCGCATCTACTTTTTCATCAGCTAAGTCTTTCTTCGCTTGATCGAGGTCCTTGTAAGTCTGTACACTAACATGGTCTACATCATCCATTTTCGTCACCAAACTAGTTGGAAGATCTTGTGTTGCTAGTTTAATATTCACGGCTGTACTAGCTGAAAACATGAGATTCATCAACCACATAATAAATACTGGCGCAACAAACATCATGGCAAGAGTTCGTTTGTCACGAAGCAATTCTTTTATCACTTTTTTCGCAATAGCTAAGGTTCTCATCTTACTCTCCTTCCGCCTTCAAAAAGACTTCTTCAATACTTGAAACACCATAACCTTCTTTGAGATTTTTTGGTGTATCAAAGGCAATGATTTTTCCACCTAACAAGAGCCCAACCTTATCCGTAAGCTCTGCTTCATCCATAACATGAGTGGTGACTAAGATTCCTCCCCCCTTGTCTCTGAGCGTCATCAACTCTTGCCAGATTTTCTTTCGAAGCGAAGGGTCGATACCAACAGTTGGTTCGTCCAAAATCAAGAGTTGCGGATTTCCTAAAAGTGCAATGGCTAGCGACAAGCGTCGTTTCATTCCTCCGGAATAACCAGATACTGCCTTGCTTAAATGCTCTGTCAAATCCACTACTTGAGCTACATGGGCAATTTCATCCTTTAAGACTTTTTTTGATAGGCCTTTTAGCTGACCGAAAAATTCTAAATTTTCTTTTCCTGACAAGGCCTCATAAAGAGCATCTGACTGCGCCATATAGCCAATATCTCCCAGAATGTGACGATTTGGCATGGTGTGGTCTAAGACTAAAGCCATACCGCTATCCGCCTTTTCCATTCCTAACATGGTTTTAATCATAGTTGATTTACCAGCACCTGATGGACCGATTAGACCAATAATTTCTCCAGGTTTTAAATCAAAACCAACCTGATCTAAGACCATTTGACGACCAAAAGATTTTTCTAAATCTTGCATATGTAGCAATGTTTTCATTTGTATCCTCCTAGGTGAGTATTCACTCACTTTTGAATATGAGACTATTATAGTGAGTACTCACTCACTTGTCAAATAAAAAGTAAAATTTTCATAACAAAAAATCTTCGAATACAAATCGAAGATTTTTAAGAATTCATAAGGAAATCTGCTTCTACTTTAGAAGAGCTTCTCGAATCAAAAATTCACGCGCTACTGTTTCCGCTGACTTACCTTCAACTCCGACTTGATAGTTAAGCTGGCTCATCTGGCTTTCTGTAATCTTGCCAGCCAGTTTATTAAGAACCGCTTCCAACTCTGGATGTTTTTTCAGTAATTCAGCTTTCATGAGTGGAGCCCCTTGATAAGGTGGGAAGAGTTGCTTGTCATCTTCCAAAACCTGTAAATCATAACGCGCCAACTCCGCATCAGTCGAGTAGGCGTCCGTGATTTGAATATCCCCTGACTGAACAGCCTGATAGCGAAGGGCTGGCTCCATGGTGGAGACTTGTAGATTGAGGCCATAGACCTTCTGTAAGCCCTTGTTTCCATCCTCACGGTCATTAAACTCCAGAGTGAATCCCGCCTTGAGCTGTCCTTCTACTTTTTTCAAGTCTGAAATCGTCTTAAGTCCATATTCTTGCGCAATTTTTTTGGGAACTGCTATAGCATAAGTATTTTGATAAGCCATGGGTTTGAGCAAGGCTAGATGATCCTGTTTGGCAATGCCGTCACGAGCCACCTCGTAAACCTTTTCTGGGTCATGCCCAATTTGTGGAGATGGTTGGAGGAGACTCTCTGTCACTGTTCCAGAAAATTCTGGATAGATATCAATGTCCCCTTTTTTCAGCGCTTGATAAAGAAAGTCTGTCTTCCCAAAGTTAGGTTTGACCGTCACCGTCATATCCGTATTTTCCTCAATGAGAAGCTTGTACATATTCATGAGAATCTCAGGTTCAGGTCCCAACTTCCCAGCTATAACCAGATTTTCTTTCTCTTTATTTGGAATCATGCTTGGAGCATAACTTACTCCCAAACCAAGCACCATAACAGCAAAGGCTGCAACAATTGTACGCAACTTTGCCTTTTCCAACCATTTGAGAATAACATTAAAGAGAATGGCCAAGATGGCTGATGAGATTGCGCCGATTAAAATGAGACTAGCATTCCGACGATCAATTCCCAAAAGGATAAAGGAGCCTAGTCCTCCAGCTCCCACAAGAGCAGCTAGAGTTGCTGTCCCAATGATCATAACGGTTGCTGTACGAACCCCCGATACAATGACAGGCATGGCCAGTGGAATTTCAAACTTCTTGAGTCGCTCCCACTTAGTCATTCCAAAAGCAACCCCTGCCTCCTCAAGACTAGGATCAATGCCGTTCAAGGCTGTGATTGTATTTTCCAAAATCGGGAAAATAGCATAAATGACTAGAGCTGTAAGGGCCGGTAAGGTTCCAATTCCCATGAAAGGAATAAAGAGCCCCAACAAAGCCATTGAGGGAATGGTCTGGAAGATACCCGCAACTTGTAGCACCCAGTTCGCTACTTTTTTGTGGCTATTTAGATAAACCGCAAGTGGGATGGTCAGAAAAATAGCAACCAATAAGGTCAAAAGAGATAATTGTAAGTGTTGCCCAAGAGCGGTTAACCATTCTCCAAAACGTTCTTGAAATGTTGAAATCAAATTAGACATGAAGGCTACCTCCAAACAAGTTTGCTACAAAGTCTGTCGCAGGCGCTTGTAAAATTGTTTCAGGGTCTGCCACCTGGCGAATTTCTCCATCCTGCAAAACTGCAATTCGATCCCCTAATTTCAAAGCCTCATCCGTATCATGAGTAACGAAGATGGTAGTCATACCGAACTCCTTGTGCAAATCCTTGGTGAGAGCTTGCAACTGCTTGCGAGAGATAGCATCCAAGGCTGAAAAGGGCTCATCCATCAGCAAGATTTTTGGTTCCCCAATGATGGCCCGCACAATACCAATCCGCTGTTGCTCGCCACCAGATAACTCGCTTGGTAAACGATGGGCATAATCTGCAGCAGGTAGGCCAACCTTGTCCAAGAGTTCTTCGGTTTTAGAGGCAATTTTCTCCTTGCTCCAGCCCTTCATCTCAGGAATCAATGCTATATTTTCCGCAACTGTCAAATTAGGAAATAGGGCAATAGCTTGAAGGACATAGCCGGTACTGAGACGTAATTCCCGTTCATCATAGTCCTTGATGCGTTTTCCATCCATGTAGATATTGCCATCTGTCGGTTCCAAAAGACGGTTAATCATCTTGATCATGGTGGTCTTTCCAGATCCTGAAGGACCCACTAGCACCATGAACTCTCCATTTTCAATGCGGAGATTGACATCTTTTAAAATGTCCTTATCCGTGTAGCGCAAGGCTACATGTTTATATTCAATCATTTTTTTCCTCAATAAGTTTTCTATCTCTAAGAGTATCCAATAGGCTACTTGCTGGATGCCCTAGGACTTTTTCGATATCTGTTGAAACCCCAGCCTGTTCCCCAACTTTAATAGCTGTATAAGTACTGACCCAGGCATCGTACTCCCAAGTTTGTGCTGGCCATTTTTTCCGTGACTCATAAGCTTCTTCTACTGATTCATCCACATACGTGATGGCGTCACCCGTCTCCTTTGAGAGAAGCGCTACGATTTCTTCCATGGAAAGATCCTCTGGCCCAGTCAAGTTCAAGGTTTGATTTTCCCACTCCTTAGGATTTAAAAGAATCTCTGCTGCAACCCTAGATGTGTCCTTACGGGCAACAGCTGACACAAGACCACTGCCGGCCGGACCACGAATCTCTCCATTTTCAAGCGCCATATCAATCAGGAAGTCCAAGTAAAAATTATCTCTCAAAAAAGTGTAGGTGAACCCTAATTCCTTGATATAGGCTTCTGTCTGGGCATGATCTCGAGACAAGGTGAAAGTCGCCTTCTCATCTGCCCCATAAAAGGAGGTATAAACGATATGCTCTACTCCTGCTAGCTTTGCAGCATCTAAAAACTCCTTGTGCTCCTTGACACGCTCAGGATTTTCCCGAGCAGAAACCATCAACAAGATATCGATCCCCTTTAAGGCCTCAACCACCTCTGGAGTTTTGGCATACACCATCTGACGAATTTCCGCAGACGCGTAAACTTTTGCACGCTCTGGGCTTCGTGCTAGATGGACGGAAGCGATTCCTTTTTTTTTCGATAAGATCAGCCACATAGGAGCCTAAGTTCCCTGTTACACCTGTAATTCCGATCATAACTGTTACTTCCTTTCCCTAGATGTCATTCTCTTTAGCTTTTAGATTTGAGATAATTCTCTCTTGATAGGCCTCAAATTCTCGGATTTCTTGATCTGAAAATCCTTGGTAGAAAATCTCCCCCAATTCTTTACTGACACGGTCTCCAATTTCTTTTTGTGCCCAACCGAGGTCTGTCAAAGAGATATATTTTTTCCTTTTATCCTGCGTGCAAGGTTGAATCGTGACCAAACCTTGTTCTTCCAATTTCTTGACCATACTGGTCAATGTATTATTGGCTAGACCCGTCGCAAGAGCGATATCGGTCGCAGTAGCGCACCCCAACTCTTGCTTCCACAAAATCGTTAAAATTTTTCCCTGTTCACTTCTGTATTGAGCATTTGGTTCCTTGCTCAAGAGTTTTTGAAAGATTCGCCCATTCAACAAACGAATCTGTAGAGCTTGGTAGCCACCTAACATCTTGTCCATTTTGTCTCCTTTTTGTTCTATATCGAACTTTCTATATTCTACCTCTTTCCCTTTCAACTGTCAATTATTTCGATATAGAAGTGTTATTTTTTTAATAAGTCTAAATAAATCTCATAATTAAAATCCATAAGAATATTGAGTACAACTGTCATATCAGGGAGTTAGTTCTGAAACTATATAACCATCTCTTGGCTACCTCTTCATTTGAAAAGCCAAATTCTCCTGTGAGGAAATATAGGTTAAAGGCCTTTGTACTGACCTGTCTTGTGCTCCTGCATGAGCACAAAATCGGCTAAACGAAGCTAAACCCTCGCAGCTATTTGAATTACATTGTCAAAGAAAACATTCATCTGTAAACTATTTTCATATAGAAATAACAAAAACTTCCTACTAAAAAGTAGAAAGCCATCATTTTTATAAAATTAAACAGGAATCACATCAGAAGCATTCCTCTTAAAGAAAGTACTATGAGCTAGATAAGGACCGTACTTACGATTTTGACTATAAACCAACCATAAAGGAATGATAAAAATTTTTATAAAGTAGAGGAAGAAAAAAAGTAAAAAAGAACTGAAACTAAGATCCTTCAACTCAAGAAAATAAAGAAAAAAGAAAATTGTAGCATTTAATAGAATATTTAAACCCGTAGCAAAACTAGCTGACATGGTATTCGTTTTAATCTGAGGATTAAAGAGTTTGATAAGAAATAAAGCTAATAAGGAAGTATTATAGATACAAATCGGCTTGTAGTCATGACGATAGAAAACTAAACATTTATGATTATAAAAAATAAGTCCTCTGCTAAAATTACTTGCTTTGTTAATCCAAACATGGGAGACTCCACTAATATCACTCCAAGGAACAAATAAATCTAATCTTCTAAGGTAAATCCCATCCTGTGAAATATAAAATTTCCAAGGAAAAAGAAAATTTATGCCAATGCCAACTAAAATTAATAAAAGAAGGCAATACACTAACTGTATTTGATCAAAACTAAAAGTGTAATCAAAAAGGGGAATCGATTGAAATCCTCGGCCAACAATTTGATTAAAACCTAGAAAAAACAAAACAATGATAAATAAAACAAATCTATAAAAAATACTACGAAACTTAACACCTTTTGTCATAAATTATGTTCTCCTAAATTATACAATCATCGTCAAATAATACTATATAATTTTATCTAACAATAGTATACCATTAAATACTCAAAGAATATAAAAATGATAGAAAGAGATATTAAAAATAGAGCCTAGCTAAAAACTAAACTCTTTTTCTTTTATTCTTCTTCAACCAAGCGTTTAAACTCCGCTTGGATTTCTGCATTTTCTGTCGGTTTTAAGTACATGACCCCACCATTAGTAGTCGGTGAATGAAAGACAATTGCTTCTCCTGTATTGCTTATCGCAAAGAAGTAACTATGAACATCCGGATATTTATCCCAATTACTATAACGCTCTACAATTCGATACTGGGCATTTCCTAGACCTGTATCCGTATACTCGGCATTCATTTTCTCACTTGGTCCATCATCCCTAAGGGTATAGAGATGGTCAGCCCCAACATCCCCTCCTGCGATCCCCTTTTGGTAATTGGGTTGTCCTAGTCTTTCGCCCCAGTCCTTTATAAAAGCTTCAAGTTTGGCAGATTTGTTAGCGTTCCAAGGAGCTTTTTGCTCTTCACCTGAAATAGTCTTGCTGCTAGTAGAAGTTTCAAATTTCTGCCAATCAAGTTGATTGAGATCTAGCATTTCAGCCTCTGTTTTTCCAAAATCTGCATGTAAACTCTTATTCCCAGGAACTCGGATATCCTGTTCTTGTAATTTACTTGCAGCTTGCTCATTTACATTTAGATGATACAGCACTCCTCTACCTTCACCTGTTCCAGAGGACCAACTTAATTCTAAGACATCACCGCTCTGATAGATATTCATAGCATTTCTAGCACCACCGTGACCTGCTACAAAACCTTCTGCTAGAAGTACCGGTTTCTCATTTACTAAATAATAAAGCCCCGAAATAAAATAACCACCACTAGATTGCTCAACACCGATTAGTAATTCCTTTACACCATCTTGATTAAGATCTGTATAGACATAGCGCATCTTATCCGCTTGATAAACTGCATTTTCAAGTGCCCAACTATCAATAGGCCGATCAGTTGTATTCAGATTTTTATAAAGATCTAGAATTTTAGCTGTATCCTTAGGTGTAGAAAGAATTTTTTGGTAATCATCAAAAATCGGCTTGTATAATTCTTTATAATCTTTCTTAGATGATTCATTCGTTGTAGACTGACTAGTAGAAGACGATAAGCTGCTATCCTTACTAGAAATTTCAACATTTTGACTCCTACAACCAAATGTAAATAAACTTAGAACAAGAACAAAGAAAGATCCTAATACTTTTTTATTCTCCATAGCATTCTCCTTAATAGTTACAGAAAAATAATGCTTAAATCTCTCTTACATTATACCAAATATAAAAAACTTTAACATAAAAGAATAAAACTTAAAAAACAATAACTAATTTAAAATATGAAAAATGGGAAAATAAAAAAAGAGCTAAAAAGCTCTTTCATTACGGAGAATAAGGGATTCGAACCCTTGCGCCGGTTACCCGACCTAACGATTTAGCAAACCGTCCTCTTCAGCCTCTTGAGTAATTCTCCTATTAATGGGCACGAGTGGACTCGAACCACCGACCTCACGCTTATCAGGCGTGCGCTCTAACCACCTGAGCTACGCGCCCAAGTTAAAAACTTGGTAATGAACAAAGTTCAAAGCGGGTGACGAGAATCGAACTCGCGACAACAGCTTGGAAGGCTGTAGTTTTACCACTAAACTACACCCGCATAAATATATAAAAATATGGCGCGAGACGGAATCGAACCGCCGACACATGGAGCTTCAATCCATTGCTCTACCAACTGAGCTACCGAGCCAATATTGCGGGAGCAGGATTTGAACCTACGACCTTCGGGTTATGAGCCCGACGAGCTACCGAGCTGCTCCATCCCGCGTTAATAATAAATAAAGGAGGATGTGGGATTCGAACCCACGCACGCTTTTACACGCCTGACGGTTTTCAAGACCGTTCCCTTCAGCCGGACTTGGGTAATCCTCCATCATTCCAATGGACCTTGTAGGACTTGAACCTACGACCACTCGGTTATGAGCCGAGAGCTCTAACCAGCTGAGCTAAAGGTCCAACAAGATCATTATAGCGGCGAAGGGGATCGAACCCCCGACCTCCCGGGTATGAACCGGACGCTCTAGCCAGCTGAGCTACACCGCCATCAATCGGGAAGACAGGATTCGAACCTGCGACACCTTGGTCCCAAACCAAGTACTCTACCAAGCTGAGCTACTTCCCGAATTAAATTGTTAATGCACCCTAGAGGAGTCGAACCTCTAACCGCCTGATTCGTAGTCAGGTACTCTATCCAGTTGAGCTAAGGGTGCTCTTCAATATATGCCGAGGACCGGAATCGAACCGGTACGATCGTTACCAATCGCAGGATTTTAAGTCCTGTGCGTCTGCCAGTTCCGCCACCCCGGCCTCTATAAGCGAACGACGGGATTCGAACCCGCGACCCCCACCTTGGCAAGGTGGTGTTCTACCACTGAACTACGTTCGCATCGACTCTGGTTTATATTAAAAAAAATGCCGGCTACATGACTTGAACACGCGACCCTCTGATTACAAATCAGATGCTCTACCAACTGAGCTAAGCCGGCTGATTTCTATTATGCGGGTTAAGGGACTTGAACCCCCACGCCGTTAAGCGCCAGATCCTAAATCTGGTGCGTCTGCCAATTCCGCCAAACCCGCAAATATGACCCGTACTGGGCTCGAACCAGTGACCCATTGATTAAAAGTCAATTGCTCTACCAACTGAGCTAACGAGTCAAATAACTTTCGTTATTACGGTCCCGACGGGAATCGAACCCGCGATCTTCGCCGTGACAGGGCGACGTGATAACCGCTACACTACGGGACCTATGGGAGTTAACGGGATCGAACCGCTGACCCTCTGCTTGTAAGGCAGATGCTCTCCCAGCTGAGCTAAACTCCCTAGAGCTAAGCGACTTCCATATCTCACAGGGGGCAACCCCCAACTACTTCCGGCGTTCTAGGGCTTAACTTCTGTGTTCG
>NZ_JAHDAP010000007.1 GCF_018499575.1 Streptococcus infantis | reverse complement strand
ATTCGAACCCACGCACGCTTTTACACGCCTGACGGTTTTCAAGACCGTTCCCTTCAGCCGGACTTGGGTAATCCTCCGATAAATAGTCCGTACGGGATTCGAACCCGTGTTACCGCCGTGAAAAGGCGGTGTCTTAACCCCTTGACCAACGGACCATATTTATTAAAAATGGGCACGAGTGGACTCGAACCACCGACCTCACGCTTATCAGGCGTGCGCTCTAACCACCTGAGCTACGCGCCCA
>NZ_JAHDAP010000006.1 GCF_018499575.1 Streptococcus infantis | reverse complement strand
GTTACTGGGGTACCGTTCTTATCTACACGTTTAACAGTCACGCCTGTTCCTGTTCCTGTGAATGATTTTTCTGGTACGAATGTAACTGTTCCGTCTGGTGCTACTGTGTATGTTCCTTCACCTGGGATAGTCTTAGTTGTTGAACCATCTTCGAATGTTGCTGGAACATCATCATCCATTGGTACGTTTGAGTTACCTGGTGTGAATGTTGGTTTACCTGATTGTGTTTGACCTTGTTTATCAGTTGAAGTAACATCTTCAGCTGTTGGTGTTACTGGAGTTACTGTTGGTGTGTACTTAGCTGTTACTGGGGTACCGTTCTTATCTACACGTTTAACAGTCACGCCTGTTCCTGTTCCTGT